>NZ_CP174314.1:2500-1145000 GCF_052467515.1 Microbulbifer mixtoriginis (SeqCode)
GGTTATGGAGGCGAACCCGGGGAACTGAAACATCTAAGTACCCGGAGGAAAAGAAATCAACCGAGATTCCCTGAGTAGCGGCGAGCGAAAGGGGATTAGCCCTTAAGCTCTTTATGTTTTAGTGGAAGGTTCTGGAAAGTACCGCGATACAGGGTGATAGCCCCGTACACGAAAAGGCATTTAGAGTGAAATCGAGTAGGTCGGGACACGTGTTATCTTGACTGAATATGGGGGGACCATCCTCCAAGGCTAAATACTCCCAGCTGACCGATAGTGAACCAGTACCGTGAGGGAAAGGCGAAAAGAACCCCGGAGAGGGGAGTGAAATAGAACCTGAAACCGTATACGTACAAGCAGTAGGAGCCCTTCGGGGTGACTGCGTACCTTTTGTATAATGGGTCAGCGACTTATTGTCTGTAGCAAGGTTAACCGCTTAGGGGAGCCGTAGAGAAATCGAGTCTTAATAGGGCGTTTAGTTGCAGGCAATAGACCCGAAACCCGGCGATCTATCCATGGGCAGGTTGAAGGTTGAGTAACATCAACTGGAGGACCGAACCCACTAATGTTGAAAAATTAGGGGATGACCTGTGGATCGGAGTGAAAGGCTAATCAAGCCGGGAGATAGCTGGTTCTCCTCGAAAGCTATTTAGGTAGCGCCTCGCGTCTCACCCTCGGGGGTAGAGCACTGTTTGGGCTAGGGGGTCATCCCGACTTACCAACCCCATGCAAACTCCGAATACCGAGGAGTGCAATCGCGGGAGACACACGGCGGGTGCTAACGTCCGTCGTGGAAAGGGAAACAACCCAGACCGCCAGCTAAGGTCCCAAATACCAGTTAAGTGGGAAACGATGTGGGAAGGCCCAGACAGCTAGGAGGTTGGCTTAGAAGCAGCCATCCTTTAAAGAAAGCGTAATAGCTCACTAGTCGAGTCGGCCTGCGCGGAAGATATACCGGGGCTAAAACTGGTAACCGAAGCTGCGGATGCTCTTAGGAGCATGGTAGAGGAGCGTTGTGTAAGCCGTTGAAGGTGGATCGGGAGGTCTGCTGGAGGTATCACAAGTGCGAATGCTGACATGAGTAACGACAAGGGAGGTGAAAAACCTCCCCGCCGGAAGACCAAGGGTTCCTGTCCAACGCTAATCGGGACAGGGTTAGTCGACCCCTAAGGCGAGGGCGAAAGCCGTAGTCGATGGGAAACAGGTTAATATTCCTGTACTCGCTATTGCTGCGACGGAGTGACGGAGAAGGCTAGGCCAGCATGGCGATTGGTTGTCCATGTTTAAGGTTGTAGGCTGGGGACTTAGGCAAATCCGGGTCCCTAAGGCTGAGAATTGATGACGAAGCCCACTTGTGGGTGAAGTGGTTGATGCCCTGCTTCCAGGAAAAACTTCTAAGCTTCAGGCAATAGTGAATCGTACTCTAAACCGACACAGGTGGTCAGGTAGAGAATACCAAGGCGCTTGAGAGAACTCTGGTGAAGGAACTAGGCAAAATGGTACCGTAACTTCGGGAGAAGGTACGCCGGTTTTGGTGATGGGACTTGCTCCCTAAGCTGAGGCCGGTCGAAGTGACCAGGTGGCTGCGACTGTTTATTAAAAACATAGCACTCTGCAAACTCGTAAGAGGACGTATAGGGTGTGACGCCTGCCCGGTGCCGGAAGGTTAATTGATGGGGTTAGCTTCGGCGAAGCTCTTGATCGAAGCCCCGGTAAACGGCGGCCGTAACTATAACGGTCCTAAGGTAGCGAAATTCCTTGTCGGGTAAGTTCCGACCTGCACGAATGGCGTAACGATGGCCACGCTGTCTCCACCAGAGACTCAGTGAAATTGAAATCGCTGTTAAGATGCAGTGTACCCGCGGCTAGACGGAAAGACCCCGTGAACCTTTACTACAGCTTTGCACTGAACTTTGAGCCTACTTGTGTAGGATAGGTGGGAGGCTTTGAAGCAGTAACGCTAGTTACTGTGGAGCCGTCCTTGAAATACCACCCTGGTATGTTTGAGGTTCTAACTCTGGTCCGTTATCCGGATCGAGGACAGTGTATGGTGGGTAGTTTGACTGGGGCGGTCTCCTCCCAAAGAGTAACGGAGGAGTACGAAGGTGCACTCAGCATGGTCGGAAATCATGCAATGAGCATAATGGTATAAGTGCGCTTGACTGCGAGACAGACATGTCGAGCAGGTACGAAAGTAGGTCATAGTGATCCGGTGGTTCTGTATGGAAGGGCCATCGCTCAACGGATAAAAGGTACTCCGGGGATAACAGGCTGATACCGCCCAAGAGTTCACATCGACGGCGGTGTTTGGCACCTCGATGTCGGCTCATCACATCCTGGGGCTGAAGCCGGTCCCAAGGGTATGGCTGTTCGCCATTTAAAGTGGTACGCGAGCTGGGTTTAGAACGTCGTGAGACAGTTCGGTCCCTATCTGCCGTGGGCGTTGGAAATTTGAGAAGAGTTGCTCCTAGTACGAGAGGACCGGAGTGAACGAACCTCTGGTGTTCGGGTTGTCACGCCAGTGGCATTGCCCGGTAGCTATGTTCGGACGGGATAACCGCTGAAAGCATCTAAGCGGGAAGCCTCCTTCAAGATTAGATTTCCCTGACTCCTTGAGAGTCCTAAAGGGCCGTGGAAGACTACCACGTTGATAGGCTGGGTGTGGAAGCGTTGTGAGGCGTTGAGCTAACCAGTACTAATTGCCCGTGCGGCTTGACCATACAACAGAGATGGTTACTAACGACTAGCTAAGCTAGCGGATTGTGGAATGAAAGACACACAATGATCGCTTGCGGTGTATTACTACAGATTGTTTTACCGACTTATTTGGGGTTATCGCCGGTCAATAGACCGAGGCAAACAGCGATAACGCGGCAGGCCAAGCAAAATTGCTTATAAGACCAACGCCAACCCAAGCCAGTTTGCCTGACGACAATAGAGTTGTGGAACCACCTGATCCCTTGCCGAACTCAGAAGTGAAACGCAACATCGCCGATGGTAGTGTGGGGCTTCCCCATGTGAGAGTAGGTCATCGTCAGGCTTCTAATCCGAAAAGGGCCACCCAATAGGGTGGCCCTTTTTTTATGTACGAAAAATTGAATGCATAAAAAAATAAAAACAGAGAATAAAAAATAAAATTCAAAATACAGAAAAAATAAAAAACCCAATCGAATTTTTACTCGCAACACTCCCGCCGAAAAATCCAACTCGGTAAAAGCCAATGAAAAAAGCGCAGGCTCTAAAAAGTTCTGAAGAGCCTTCCCTCCTATAAATAAAGCACTTTCTTAAATTTTTTCTGTAAGGAGAAAATGAAAATACAAAAAAATAACGCGCTTTATTTAATCTGCACCCCAAGCACCACCAAAAAAACACCTGAAATTAAAAAGTGCTCTTTAACCTAGAAAAATCATTGCGTTGAAAAAAACGGCGCAGAAATACCAATAAAAATACCGGTGATTTTTTGCACGTTTTAATGAACCTGTGCAACCACGGGGCCTGGCGCGGATATACCGCAGTTATGCACAAGTCTATCCAGACTTTCTGTTAATAACGCCAAGCGGTGGAAAGTGGATAAATGGCTGGTGTTTTTTTACCCGTTGAAAAGGGCACCGCGGAAACAGGGGCCTGAGCGTGGATATCCCTGAGTTATACACAGCTCTATCCATGGATTCTGTTAGTAATTAGCTCAAATAACACTAGAGCTTATAAAACTATACAGTCAGAGCCTGTTTCTAGGCCCTAGCCAGAGGGTGTCTTGCACTTTTAACTATACTGACAGGTCATAGGCGCCTAAATAGTTGTGCCGTGTGAATAACTTGCAGTTGGGACCAAGTGGTGAGGTGCTCTAATGCGCTGGTCGATTCTTTCTAGCTTGATTCTCCTGAGCCTGTTTCTGGGTAGTTTCACTTTTGCGAGTACCCTAATAGTGGGCAATAAATATGAAGGGACAGTCAGCTTTATTGACTTGGAAAATGGGAAGGAAATCAAGCGAACGGAAACTGGTGGCTCTCCACATGAACTTATTTTGTCCCCGGATAAATCAAAGGTTGTGGTGGTTTCCTATTTGGAAGATGGCTACGTTGGCGAAGAGTTAAATGTCTTTGATGTGGCTACGGGCAAACGCTTGAGCATTATCGATATTAGCCCGCATATGGGCCCTCATGGTATTGCTTGGCTGGGAAGTGGTGATGACCTTATCGTGACCACTGAAGAAACTCATGATGTGATTAAGGTTGATACTGTCGCAGGCAAGGTACTCGGTTCTGTATCAACAGACCAGATAGGAAGCCACCTACTGGCTTTATCTCCGGATACTAAAACTGCATATGTCACCAGTCGTGGCTCGGATACTTTCAGCGTGATCGATACGGACACTATGACCTTAAAAAAGACTCTTCCGGCCGGTGATGGTCCTGAGGCGGTATGGGTCAGTCCCGATGGGAAAGAGCTATGGATAGGTAATAATCGCTCAAAAAATATTTTCATCTTTGACACGGCTAGTTTAAAAAAGAAGGATGTCATTGATGTTGGTTATCTCCCCATTCGCATCAGTTTCCATCCCGAAGGGAAGCTGGTTGCAGTTGCGGATCTACAGGGAAACCGGGTGGTGATTTACGATGCGGCAACCCGCAAAGAGCTTAAGAGTATTGACTTAGGCGCTGCCTCTGCACGGGAACCGGCTTCACTACTCTTTACCCCCGATGGTAAGTATCTATATGCCGGATCACAGAGAGACGGGAAGGTGGTCGAAATAGATACCGACAAGTGGGAAATCAAGAGAATTTTTAAGGCTGGTCAGGGGGCTGATGGCTTGGAGTGGAGTCCGGTAACGATTCAGCCCGAGTAAATTCTATATAATATTTTTTACTGGTGGATGTTGTTAGAGGGCGACGGTGTAGATCATTAGATCCTGGGACTTTCCATCGATCGTAAGGTATGCGGGGATGGTGCTACTGTGGATTCCACCGGCCCGTCTTGCAACCGCAATGCTAGCGGTATTTTCAGAAAGGCAGTGTATTTTTATCTGGGCTACACCAGCTTGCCTCTTTAGTTCTTCGCAAATCTTCGCCACAACTTTCGCCATTACACCTTTGCCCTGGCAGTGAGCCGAGAGCCAGTAGCCAATTTCGGCACACTTGTTTTTCTGATCAATTTCTTTGACACCGATTATTCCGGAGAGTTGGTCATTAAAAATGATCTTGTGCCAGGCAGAGCCATTGTGTTTACTGTAAATACGCTGGCAAATATATTGTTTGGTCGACTCCATATCCTGTACAGACTTTGCCCAGTACAAATATTTTTCCAAAAGTAGGCGGTTATCTTCTATTAGATAAAAAAGCTCCTGGGAATCTTTCTCCTGTAGAAATTCCAGATAAATATCTTCTGTTACCGTTAACCGCATGCGGTTTTTCTCCTTGGTGGTGGAATCTTTCAAGTGAGACGATTTTATAAAAATGCAGTTTTTACTTAATAAGTTTACGAGGATTTGCCCCGGCACTTCAGACTTAGCGAATGAAACTCTTAAGGACTTTAGGTTTCCAGCATAAAGGTAACCGGGCCGTCATTGAGAAGAGACACCTGCATATCTGCGGCGAAGATTCCGCTGGCTACCGGTGTAAATTCGGCATTAGCACGCTCAAGAAAATAATCGTACAGGCCCTCGGCATGTTGTGGGCTGGCGCCGCGACTGAAGCTGGGTCGAAGGCCGCGTTCAGTTTCAGCGACTAGGGTAAACTGGCTTACGACAAGGAGCCCACCAGCGGCCTGTTGCACATTGTGGTTCATACGGCCGTTTTCATCGGGAAAAATCCGATAATTCAGTACCTTATGCAGTAATTTGTCTGCGCTTTCACGGTTGTCTTTAGACTCCACTCCCAACAGCAAGAGTATACCGTGCTCAATAGCACCCACCGACTGGCCAGACACGTCTACGCGGGCGTGGCTGACCCGTTGGATTAATCCTTTCATCTCAGACCTCTCTGTCTCTCTGGAACCCTGCGAGTAAATCGCCTAGATTAGCGGACTGATTCATGCAGAGAAACCGAGAATACCGTATGAAGAAACAGTTAATGGCACTCCTGGTTGGGGCTCTGGCCACAGCCGCTGTGCAGGCGGTGGAAACCTACCCCAAGAGTCAGACTATTGAGCACATAGATGAATACTTCGGTGTTGAGGTATCCGACCCCTTTCGTTGGATGGAGGATATGTCTAATGAAGAGGTTAAGGAGTGGGTCAAGGCACAGAACAAGCATGCGTTACCTCGCCTGAAGGATCTGCCAGGCTGGCAGAAGATCAACGATCGCCTCACTGAATTGTGGCGCTACGAGCGCTATGGCGTGCCCTATAAGAAAGGCGATAACTACTACTACGATTACAACAACGGCGACTGGGATCAGAACATTTTCTACCGTGCCGGGGAGCTTGCCCAGGATGGCAAGCCTATGCTGGACCCACGCAGCTTGAGTGAGGATGGCACCATCGCAGCGAAACGACCTAAGGTCAGCCCCAAGGGGCGTTACCTGGCCTATGGAATTTCGGATGGTGGCACGGACTGGACAGACTACCGTATTCGCGACTTAAAGACCGGCAAGGACCTAAAGGAGCAACTGACTGGGATCAAGTTCAGTGATGCCAGCTGGGCCCCAGATGAATCGGGCTTCTATTACAGTCGTTACCCATTCAACAAGGATGGCAGTGCCGATGATAGCAAGCAGGTCGCTGTCTATTTCCACCGCCTGGGAGACTCCCAGGAGCGCGACCAATTGGTATACCGTATTACCGATCATCCCACTCGTAACCCTGATGCCGAGGTAAGCGATGATGGCAATTATCTGCTGTTCACCATTTTCGATGGTTATGATTCCAACGGCTTTTACTATCGAGATTTACGCGATGACACCGGCAGGGTCATCAAGCTGTTGGATGACTGGGATGGCCTCTATCAGTTTCTCGGTAATAAGGGCAGTACCTTCTTCTTCGAGACCAGTGCGGGCGCACCGCTGGGTCGGATAATTGCGATCGACCTGGCGAAGCCACAACGGAAATACTGGCGTGACCTGGTGCCGCAGGGAGGCAGCGCCCTGCAGAGTGCCAGCTATATTGGGGACCGGTTCGTGCTGCACTACTTGAAAGATGCCAAGTCGCGGGTCCTGGTGACCGATACCAATGGTAAGAAGCAGTACGAGCTGAAATTGCCCGGCGTGGGCTCTGTGAAGGGCTTTTACGGTGAGCCGGATGAGGTGGAGACCTTCTATTCTTTCTCCAATTTCATTACCCCGCCGAGTATCTATCACCTGAATGTGCAGACCGGTGAAACCAAGCTGTTCAAGCAGCCAAAATACGCGGCGGACTTTTCCGAACTGACTGTGAGCCAGCACTTCTATAAGAGCAAGGACGGTACCCGTGTGCCTTTATTCTTGGTGCATAAGAAGGGTATGAAGCGCGATGGCTCCAACCCCACACTGTTGTATGGTTATGGTGGTTTCAACTCCGCTCAGTTGCCGCGCTTTTACAACCGCTTTGTGGGCTGGTTGGATATGGGCGGTACCCTGGCGCTGGCCAACCTGCGTGGGGGTAGCGAGTACGGTGATGCCTGGCATCAGGCGGGTACCAAGACCCAGAAGCAGAATGTCTTCGATGACTTTATCGCCGCAGCCGAGTGGCTTATCGCGGAGAAAGTTACCTCTCCAGAGAAGCTGGGTATCAGTGGGCGCTCCAATGGTGGATTACTCGCCGGCGCGACCCTGGTGCAGCGTCCGGACTTGTTTGCCGCGGCACTGCCGGTAGTGGGTGTGCTCGATATGCTGCGTTACCACACCGCTTCCGCCAACGCACGCCAGTGGTCCAGTGACTACGGTCTGAGCGAAAACCGCGAGGAATTTAAGGCGTTGCATGCATACTCCCCGGTTCATAATACCCGTGAGGGCTCTTGCTACCCTGCCACCCTGATCACCACCGCCGACCGCGATGATCGTGTAGTGCCCTGGCACAGCTACAAGTTTGCGGCCGCGCTGCAGCGGGATCAGGGCTGTGAAAAGCCGATATGGCTCGCGGTGGAGACCCGGGCTGGCCACGGTGCCGGCAAGCCGGTGTGGATGCAGGTGGAGGACTTCGCCAACCAATGGAGCTTCCTCGCCCACCAGCTGGGAATGAAAATCGAGTAACCTTTCCCATCGACTCAATGTGTAGATAGTGGGGGCCGTGTTGGTGCCCCCGTTCAGACACTACGGATTGGGTTTAACCCTGGGGCTGCATCAGCAACAGTGTTGGTGCACAGCCCACCTTGTCGAGATTGTAGTACTGCCTGCGGTTTACCCTCCCGGGGTGCGGAAGTCTTGGCAGAGGCTATCACTGGGTATGAATAACAAAAAATAATCATCCGGTGGATCTATGAAACATGCATTCGTGACCGGGGGCAGCGGCTTTCTCGGTGCCAACCTTGTCGAGCAACTGAAAGCCGATGGCTGGCGGGTAACCGCCATGCATCGCAAGACCTCCAACACAGAGAGGCTGCGCAACATGGGGGTAGAGCTGGTTGAGGCCTCCCTGAACGATTCAGACTCACTGCGCTCAGCTATTCCTGACGATGTCGATGCCCTTTTCCATATGGCGGCCAATACCAGCATGTGGCGCGGTGGCAATGCACAGCAGTGGAAGGACAATGTGGAGGGGGCGGCGAATATTGCAAAGGTTGCTAGGGAGAAAAATGTTGGCCGTATGATCGTGACCAGTTCGATCTCCGCCTACGGTTACCACAAGGATACGATCACCGAAGAGAGCGAAAAGCGTGCAGACGATCCCCGCCATCATTATCTGTATACCAAAAAGCGTGAAGAAATAGCGGTACGCAAAGAGATCGACAAGGGATTGGATGCGGTATTTCTCAATCCTTGTGCAATCGTGGGGAAATTCGACACCAGTAGTTGGGCGCAGACATTTTTTCTAATCGATAAAAACCAATTGCCTGGCGTGCCGCCGGGTTGGGGGTCTTTCTGTCATGCCGGGGCGGTGGCTCGGGCGCATATCGAGGCGGTCGAAAAGGGTCGCTGTGGAGAGAATTATATCCTCGCCGGCACCGATGCCAGTTTTCTGGAATTTTTTGGCAAGATAGCCGAGCTGCTGCACAAGCCTGTGCCGAAGCGTACAACTCCCGCCTTCGTTATTCAGTCTATCGCCTGGTTCTCTGATGTATGGTCGCGTGTGAGTGGTAAGGAACCGGTAATTACCCCGGAAAAGGCCACCCTGGTGACGCGTCGGGTTGTAGCTAGCAGTTCCAAGGCAGAACGCGAACTCGGTTATCAATCAGAGGTGACATTGGATGCCATGTTGTGCGAATGTCGCGACTGGTTAGTAGAGCAAAAATTATTGGAGATAAAGTGAATCGCAGTAATATTATTTTTATCCTGGTTTCCTTGTTGTTGGTTCTGCAGTTGATTCAGCACTATTTCTTTTCCGGAGCCCAATAGCGCTAGTCCTCTCCTTTTTGCTGGCTGTGCTCGGTATTGTTACTGAGCGCCGTCACTGCTTGAGATTAAGGAAAATAAATTTTAGGAACCTGTTATGGAAGAGAAACGCTGTGGCTGGTGCCTGTCCACCCCGCTATATCAAAGCTACCACGATGAGGAGTGGGGTCGCCCGGTAACCGATGAGGCCACCCTGTTTGAGTTTCTGCTGTTGGAGGGGGCCCAGGCCGGGCTGTCATGGATAACCGTATTAAATAAGCGGGAAAACTATCGCCGTCTTTTCGATAATTTCAATGCAGAAAAAATTGCGCGCTATACGCCGCGCAAGATTGAAAAGTTACTGCAGGACCCGGGAATCATACGCAACCGTCTCAAAGTGGAGTCTGCGGTTAAAAATGCCCGCGCAACTCTGGCACTGCGGGAGAAAGGGCAAACACTCTCTGACTTTCTCTGGCAATTTACCGACGGCAGGGTGATCGTGAATAAACCCCGTTCCCTCAAGCAGGTACCGGCCAGTACAGCGGAATCTGATGTGATGAGTAAAGCGCTTAAAAAAGCCGGCTTTAGTTTTGTTGGCTCTACCATTATGTACGCTCATATGCAGGCCACGGGGATGGTTAATGACCATTTGCACACTTGCCCTGCGCGTCAGCGCTGCCTGGATGAAGCCGAGGCGGCGGGACTACTTTAGAAAGTAAATAACCGCTGTGGTTAGTCGGTTCCGATCTTCTTTATCTGCGCGTTTGCCAATGAACAGGAGGCCCCCTATGAGTCTTGATGGTATTGGTGAAAGTTACGGGCCCCTTTTCACTGCTGGCTTTTTACGGATTGCGACCGCAGTGCTGGTTATTGCAGTGACTCTGGGGGTGGCCCACCTGGCGCGAAGCGCTATAAATCGATTAACCAGCCGGCTCGATGTGACACTCGTGCCGGTGTTGCGCAATATTGCGACCTGGGCCATTTATATTGTCGGGGCGCTGGTGGTTCTGGATGTGTTTGGGATCAATACCACGAGTCTGATCGCCTTACTCGGTGCCACCGGTTTGGCGGTGGGGCTGGCCTTAAAGGATACCCTGCAAAATATTGCGGCCGGTTTTATTTTGCTGAGTTTGCGCCCCTTTCGTGTCGGCGATGTGATTCAGTTTGGCCAGACCATGGGCACAGTGCGTCAAGTGGGTCTTTTTACCACTGCGTTGGATACTAGCGATGGCCTGCGAATTACAGCACCGAACAGCACCATTTGGGGGCAGACCCTCACTAATTACAGCCACAATCAGACTCGTCGTGTCGAAATAGTGGCGAGCATCGCCTACGGAGACGATATCGAGGCGGGTATGCAGGTATTGCGCCGACTAGTGGCAGATGAACCGCGAATTCTACCGGAGCCTCAGCCGAGCTTCGCGGTTCGCGCACTGGGGGATAGTGCGGTGAACCTGCAAGTTCGGGTTTGGACACCGACTGTTGAGTACTGGGATGTCTATTGGACTCTCATGAAGCGCTTGAAACCCGCCCTGGAGGGCGCGGGCTTAACGATTCCCTTCCCCCAGCGGGAACTGCATATTGTGCAGAAGCCCGAGTGGCCCGATCCCAGCTCCCCCGAGCCGAAGACATAACACAGAGCCCCAATGGTCCGCTATCTTAGGCGGAATCCTCACCAAGGCTGTTCGTCTCGACGCGCAGATATAGCGTTTGAAAGAGCTCGAATCGACAGTTCAAAGATTTCGTGTCAAAGTTAGCGGCGTTTTTTTGTACAACTTTTGACCGAGATAGGAAAATGCCGATTAAGCTGAACAACCCTTTGATCCCCAGCCTGCTGGCTGTCGCTATCCTTGCGGGCTGTCAGGGCGATAAGAGCGCTCAAGCAGGAGCGAATGCCGACAAAGCTCAAAGTGCCGTTGCCGAGGCCCCTGTAACCGTTGATGCGGTGGCTGAGACCAAGCGTCTGACCGAATGGCTGGATGCGCGTTACGAAGAGCAGCTGCAGTTCAGCCCCATGCAGCTGTCCTATCTCGGCCGCAAGGAGCAGTACGACCAGATCGACGATATGAGCGAAGCCGCTGAGGCGCGCCAGCTGGCCTGGATGGAAAAGGCCGTTGCAGAGCTGAAGAAGAACTTCGACTACGACAAGCTGAGTCAAGAAGGGAAAACGTCCTACGATATCTGGGTTTACCAGTTTGAGCAGGCCAAAGCTGCCGAGCCCTTTAAGCGCCATGGCTATATTTTTGAGCAGATGGGCGGCGTGCAGTCGCAACTGCCCAACTTTCTGCTGAACTTCCACAAGGTGGACAATATCGAGGATATGCAGGCGTATATCGCCCGTATCGGCGGTATTTCCCGGGCTATCAATCAGCTGCGCGAGCGCGCTGAGCAGTCTGCCAAAGAGGGCATTCGCCCACCGCGCTTCGCTTACGAGGGCGCGATCGAGCAGTCCAGCAAGCTGATCGACGGTGCCCCCTTCACCGATGGTGAGGACGCCCCCCTATGGGCCGGAGCCAAAGGCAAAGTCGCTGAACTGTTGGAAGCCGGCAAGATTGACCAGAAGCAGGCTGATAAGCTGACCGCAGACGCGCGCAAGGCCCTGGAGACTGAGTTCCTGCCAGCCTATAAGACCCTGGTTGCCTGGCTGGAGAAAGATGTGCAGAAGGCCTCTGCAGAGCCTCAGGGTGCCAGCAGTCTGCCGAATGGTATGGCCTACTATAACCAGCGCCTGGCAAATACCACCACTACCAGCCTGACCGCCGATGAAATCCACAATATCGGCCTGAAGGAAGTAGCGCGTATTCGCAGCGAGATGGAGACCATCAAGAAGCAGGTGGGCTACGATGGCAACCTGCAGGAGTTCTTCACCTTTATCCGTGAAGATGGTCAGTTCTACTACCCCAATACCGACGAAGGCCGCCAGGGTTACTTGGATGATTCCACAGCTTTCCTCGACGACATCACCAAAAAGCTGCCGGACTACTTCGGCCTGCTGCCCAAGGCTGAGCTGGTGGTTAAGCGGGTGGAATCTTTCCGCGAGCAGGATGGTGGTGCCCAGCACTACTACCCGGGCACTCCAGATGGTTCTCGCCCTGGCATCTACTATGCGCACCTGTCTGACATGAGTGCCTACTCCACGACCGATATGGAAACTGTGGCTTACCACGAGGGCAACCCCGGCCACCATATGCAGATTTCCATTGCGCAGGAACTGGAGGATATCCCACAGTTTCGTACCCAGGCGCACTTCACCGTATATGTAGAAGGCTGGGCCCTGTACTCTGAGAAACTGGCTAAGGAGATGGGTGCATTCGAGGACCCCTACAACCTGTTTGGTCATCTGACCGCAGAAATGTGGCGCGCTATCCGCTTGGTGGTGGATACCGGCATGCACGCCAAGGGTTGGAGCGAGGAGCAGGCGGTAGAATACTTCCTGGAAAACTCCGCGATTCCTGAAACAGCCGTGCGCTCCGAAGTACGCCGCTATCTGGTGTGGCCGGGTCAGGCTACCGCCTACAAGATCGGGATGCTGAAGATTCAGGAACTGCGCAAGCAGGCCGAGGAGCAGCTGGGCGAAAAATTCGATATCCGCGGTTTCCACGACACCGTACTGGGTGGCGGTGCACTGCCGGTACCAGTCCTGGAGAGCCGAGTGGCTGCTTGGGTGGACTCAATTAAGAGCGCTTAAAAGCTAACTTGGTTATTGAATTAAAGCCGGGCATTGCCCGGCTTTTTTATGAGGGTGACTCTTACATTTCCCATTTTTTAATTGTTTGGCCAAAGAGAAAAAATTAAAGCTCTCATTATTCATTAAACCTTAAGAGCACATCGGAACTGCTGGGTAAATTTCCAGCTGAAACTGTTGGGAAAGTTTGACAGTGAACTATGTGGGTTGGAGGGAGTTAAAGAATTGTTTTCCCAGAATTATTAGGTTGACTTAAGATTTTTTCAGGTTTTTCAGGTTTTTTTAAGGACGACGTTAATCCATTCGGTTGAGGTGTCGGATAATGTTTCTTAAGCTACATTTATTCTCTTTGATTAATTTTTCTGAGTAATATTTTAGGTGATGCAATAAGTCATAGTCGAATATGCCCACGAAAGGATGGTCAATATCTACGTTGAGAAAATCGTATTCGATACGCCCCTTTTGGGAAAGAATCTTGGCAATTTCTAAAGTGTAAAGTTGGTTTTTATCCATAGAGCGCTGTATGTTGGTTAAAGCATCATGAGCCCAGTGAATGCGTCCCCATTTTCTCAGCGAGTGGTACTTCATACTTGAGCTTAGTAGTTTTGGGTATCCAGAGCACAAGACCAGTATGTAGTATTTTTTTTCTGGGAATTCATGAATAATGTCTCTTAGAATTAAACTAGACGGGTTGTTTATAGCTATAGCCGCATCTGCAAATACACAACAAATACCCTTTTCTTTAGCTGTTGGGTAAATTTTGAAGGAAGATTGGAAGTTGGACTTCATCGATTCAAAAGAGACTGGAGGGAAAGCCGTCTCGGCACTAGCTGCAGCTGTTACCAGTTGGTATAGGCTGTTTGTGGGTAAATCTAGGGCCGCATCTCCTCGATTTTTGAATAAAAAGATTTCTCCGCTATCTATGTTTAATGTTGGAATAATAACGTAGTTATCTAAATCATTAAATTTTAAATCTTTTGTGTAGTATTTCTCCATGATCTCATGTAGGCGTCGGCCGAAATAGGCTGGTGAGAAGAGCCCAGCCCCGGTGAGCAGCTTGTGATACCAGGGGGATTTAAAGATATAAGTCGTTTCATCTTTATAAATATTGATTAGGTAGTCTAGGTGAGAAATATTTTTCCCATAGTAGTCTGGAATAGCTTTACCTGGGATGTTGATTCCAGTTGCTATAACGGCTCCAGTGGATACTCCGGCAAAAACATCAAATACTTCATTAATCGGTTTTCCTAGGTTTTTTTCTATATATTGCAGGACATAGAGGGGGATAAGTCCGCGAACGCCCCCGCCCGTAATGATTAGTACTTTGATTGTGTCTTTATCTTGCAGATGATCTAAGTTTCTAACAAATCTTTTTGAGATAAATTCTCTGTTAAAGGTGACTGATTGAGGGAAGCATTTGTTATAAATGTAGGCCGTAAGAGCATAGGCTCCAGATAAAGTTGTTAAGGTAAAGAATAGTCTTTTGGTTAGCTGACCGGCCAGTTTCAACATAAAAGGAAACCATGTTTGTTCAGTAACTAGTCCTTAAGCAATGCCTCTTTCTCATCGCGGAACTATTGTAATGTAAAATTTATACCTAATATGAAAATCGTTTGGTTTTGATTTATATGACCCCAAAGAGGAGAATGTCTTTTGATATCACCTGTTGAAAGTAAGGTGTCTAGCTTATGGAAGGAATTAGAACTTAAAAAAGGCTGTGTATGAAAAAAATTATCATTATTTTATGTTTGTTAATTGCCCAATTAGTTGCTGTTCCACTTTGGGCCAAGACGGATACTAAGGCGGTTTCTACCGAAATTACCGTGCGTGCCAAGGCCAAGGATGCCAAATTTATCGGTTCCTCCATTGGGGGTGCCATGGTCATTATCCGTGCGGCAGATACTGGGGAAATTCTCGCACAGGGCCTGACTCAAGGGAGCACCGGCGATACTGGTAAGATTATGAAGACCCCGCGTGAGCGCTATGTGCCTATCGCCGAGGGGGCGGCTAAATTCACCGCTAATCTGGAGATTAGTGAGCCAGTTTTTCTTACCATTGAGGTGCTGGCCCCCTACATCAAAAAGCAGGCCCGCGTGGTGGCGCAGACCCAGACCTGGTTGGTGCCCGGCAAGCCTATTGGTGGCGAGGGCTTGATTGTGGAAATCCCCGGCATGGTGGTGGACCTGCTCAGCCCACAGACTCACCTCTACACCGGTTTGGATAAGAGTCCATTCGAGATCCGCGCCAATGTGGTGATGATGTGTGGTTGTTCCTTCACCGATGGTGGCTTATGGGATGGCAGCAAGATTGAAGTCACTGCGATAGTGAAGCGAAATGGAGGCGAATTTGCCACAGTGCCACTGAAAATCCAGGACAGTATGAATACCTTTAGTGCGCCCTTCGCCACAGATTTACCCGGTGTCTACGAAATTCTGGTTTACGCTTATGACGCTAAAACCGGAAATACCGGTGTCGATAGGGGCAGTTTTATCGTGAAATAAACTGGATTGGCCGGGGCCAAGGCAATGAGCGGAAATCGGATAGGGGACTATGAGGTGTTTATGCGCGGTATGAATACGCGAGTCCCCGGCCTTTATAGCTCCGTTGTAAATCCCGGTCAGGTGCTCCTGCTGGGCCTCTGCTATGACGGGACGTGAGCAAAAGGGAGCGCTGTCTCGGCGCGAGCTGCTGGAGGAGCACCGCCCAGAGCGGATCCACGCCCGCCTGGGGCGAGAGCCGAAATCTCAACGGGTCTCCGATTTTGTTCTGGGGGCTATCGATGGCTGCGTTACCACCTTTGCCATAGTGGCCGGTGCCTTCGGCGCGGGTTTTTCCGAGTCGGTGGTGTTGGTCATGGGGTTCGCCAACCTGATTGCGGATGGCTTCAGTATGGCGGTGAGCAATTACGAGGCCGTCAGCGTGGAGCGTGAACAAGCTGCGGCGGCTACGCGTATCGAACGCGAGCATATCGCACTGGTACCCGAGGGAGAGCGAGAGGAGATTCGCCAGATATTCCATCGCAAGGGATTTCGCGGGCAGGTGCTGGATGAGATCGTCACTACCATTACCGCCAATCGCCAGCTATGGATTGAGACCATGTTGGCGGAGGAATACGGTATCAGTCGGACCAAACGCAAACCTCTGGGCAGTGCTTTGGTGACCTTCTTCGCATTTATTGGCATGGGTACCGTGCCGCTGTTGCCCTACCTTCTCTCGCCACTGAACTCGTCACAACAGTTCTACAGCAGCGTTATTCTGGCGGCTTTAACCTTCTTTGCCATCGGTCTGTGCAAGGGCCTGGTATTCTCCCAAAAGGTTTGGATGGCGGGCTTCAAGACCCTGGTATTTGGTGGCGGTGCCGCCGCGCTGGCATTCGCTGTAGGCTTCTTCCTGCGCGACCTTATCACTTGACCTAGGCGGCTACTACTCGGTTGCGGCCGCTGTTCTTTGCCCGGTACATACGCTTGTCTGCCTCCGCCAGCAGTTGGTTGTGAGGGTTGCCGCTCCCCTCTACCACGCCAAAACTGATGGAAACTTTTACCGGCTGTACGTAGCGGCGGCTCAGGGCCTCGACCTTGCGACGCAGTTTTTCTGCCAGCACCCTGCCGCCGCGCACATCGGTATTGGGCAACAGCAACAGAAATTCCTCTCCGCCCCAGCGTGCAACAACATCCTCTGCGCGGGTGTTTTCCCCGAGGATTTTCGCTACGTCCTGCAAGATGCGGTCGCCAAAGCCGTGGCCGTAGGTATCGTTAATGCTTTTAAAGTTGTCCAGGTCGCCAATCAGTATCACGTAGCGGCCCTGTAACGCCTTGTTGCGCCGTTCCATATCGTGGATAGCCCGGTAGGCCTCTCGGCGGTTCGCCAGCCCGGTGAGAGCATCGGTGGAGGCGCTTTTTTCCAGTTCACCGGTGAGGCGTTCGAGTAGCTGTTGGGTGTGGTGGCGACTGCTGTCGAGTAGTGCGGTGAGAGCGGTAAGAGCGCCAAAAACCGCAATAAAACGTGCGCGATAGGCGGTGTCATATTCCGCTTTCAGGCCGGGGAAGTCCGGGTAGAAAAGAGCCGTAGCGGTGACTGAGCCGATGGCGATCAGCGCTATTGTGCCGGTCTTATAGCCGTATAAATTGATAAATCCTGGTACCAACATCACCGCCCACATTAGGCCAGTGTTGTTAACCCCGCCGGATAACAGCAGATAAAAGTAGAGTACCAATAAAAGAATGCCTACCAGCAGCGGTGTTTTTTGGCTGGGGCCCATCACATTGATGGTGACATAGGAGCAGAGTATCACTACTGCGGCGGCGGAAAGGGTCGTGGCCTGCAGAATATCGGCGGCGCTCAGGGCAATAACCGCCATGGCACCGGTTACTGCCATGGCAAAAATTAACATGTAGGAGGAGGCCATGATACGGCGGCGCAGGTCGATGCGCTCCAGCTCCGCCACCGGTGCGTCTAGTGCGGTGTGATGCTTGTTATACCCTGAGTTCATAGTCGTCTCTGTTCCTGTACAGACTGCAACTTCCGTCGGTCGTAAGCGCGATTCCTGTCACTTAATTCACCGGCAGAGTGAAGCTGCGCCGAGTATAGGAGGATTCGCCCGATGACCAAAGCCGCGAGCTACAGTATCTGTAAAGCAAACGTTAGAACTGAGAAACCGTGACACAAATTCATCTGACTTGGGGCAATATCCTGACATTACGTGGGGACGCACTGGTGTGCCCCGCGCACAAACATCTTATTCGCGGACGCGGCCTTTCGGCGCAGATTTATGCACAGGGTGGCGTTGAGCTTGCGACTCAGTGTGGTAGGCAACTGAAATGTGCCGTAGGTGAGGCGCGGCTAACTAATGCCTACCATCTGCCGGTGGATTATCTGCTGCACACGGTTACGCCGCAGTGGAGCAGTGGTGATCAATGGGGCGCTTTGGCCATTGGCCAGCTACGGCGCTGTTATGAGAGTGTATTGTGCCTTGCGAGGGAGAAGGGGTTGAAGCGAATTCTCTTTCCCGCATTGGGTGCGGGTACCAATCGATTTCCCCATGCCATTTCCGCACACCAGGCCCTGGAAGTTCTCAATGAGTATTCCGGTGAATTTGATCAACTGACGGTATGTCTACATTCTCCCGCTGCTCTTGGAGAGTGGGAGAGGGTTGAGCGGCGTTTCTACACGGTGTGAGATTACCTGATCGCAAAAGTGTACTGTCGTGCTTATTTAGTAAGGGCTAATTAAGCCTTTTCACAATGCCTTGAAGAAGGCTGAAGAAGTTGTGCCTTAACTAGAAGTTAGGCACTTACAAAGCTGAGCACGAGGAGAGAATAAAGCTTGAAAAATCGTCCAGTGAATTTCAAGCCTCCCTACCCCGCATGGGAGCTAGAGCTTCCCTCTAACCATTGGTATGTCCAGTGCCAGGTTGGCTTACAGTTTGCGAGTGGACAACGTGACGATTCGCTATTCCGATTATTGGCCAGGTTTTTATCCAGTGCTAAAGGTTTGCTGCACTTTGAGCGGGCGGGACACATCGATGTTCAGAGAGCTTATAACGATATTGCTATAGCCTATTGGGACAACGATGAATCAATGGGGAAATGGCTTAGGGAAGAAGCTACTGAGTTACGGGAAATTATTCAGAGTAAGTCGGGATTTTGGTATGAGGCGTTAGCCGCTCCACGCTCACACTTTGAAGTATCTTCCTCCACACCTGTGGCTGATTGGGGGATTTTTCGCCACTTTGATATTTGTGAGCAGCATGAACACGCTTACTGGGGTGCGATGCGGGATCGAATTAGTGCGGCGGAGAATGATGGGCTTCCGGGGCAACTGCAAACCTTGCGGGCAATACCGGTTGGGAAACAGTCAGATACAGAAATATCTCTTCCCGGTAATTTATGTATGATTCGTACAGTTCAAGGGTACTCGGCAGCCAGTTCCGCGGAGCGGCATGCCTACCGGGAATCTCTGTGTTCCGAGTATGAACAGGGGGTGCATTATTTGCAGTCAAACCCAATAGAATCGCGCTGTCTTAGTGCTCGCCTGTTAAATGATGAGCATCCTGCACTGGGCAGGCCGGACACTGAAACTATTGCTTGGTTTGCATCCCTGGCGGATTTGGAAAACTGGGTACATCACCACCCTACCCATAAAGCTATTTATGCGGCTGCGCAGTGTTATGCGAGTCGCTTCGCCTCTGGGATGCAACTTTTGTTGAGTCACGAAGTGGCAGTAGTGCCGCATGGCAAGGGGCGGGCTTTTTATCAGGGCTGTCATCCTGATACAGGGTTGAAGCGTTTTCTCAAGTAAAAGTAAAGTGTATCTGTAGCTCTCAGAAAAGTGATATAGACACCTTAAAATAAAAGCAGTGAAGTTATTTTAATTTGTTATTGCATGGCAATTAAGTCGGTTCCATACGAAATTGATGACATTATTCGCAAGGTATATAAATACTCTGATTTGGGTAATTATCTCGATGAGGAGAATCGTTTTCTAAGAAATCTGGTTTCCGAGGGATCAACGCTTATAGATTTTGGTTGCGGTAATGGTCGTCATCTCAGGCTATTAAACGATCGTCTTGAACTCGGATTGGGAATAGATAATGACCATGGGCATATTGCGAGTGCACGAAATTTGAGTAAAGGAATAAGAAACCTCCAATTTTTACTTGCAGATGCCAAGACATTTACATCGGAGCGTAGGTACTCTATCGCCATATCTATGTATAACACGGTTGGTAATATTTACCCAGCGAGTAGAGTCATCGAAGTAATGCAGAGTGTATGCCAGCGTAAAGGGAAATTGATTGTCAGTGTTTTCTCAGAACAATCTATCGAAGAAAGAGTGGTGTTTTATCAGAAAATTGGTTTTGGTATAAAGCGGGTTTCAGAGAATTCCATTCTGACAGACAAAGGTGTGGAGTCCTCTCATTATAGCAGAGTACAACTTTCCAGGTTGATTCCTGGAGCTGAAATTATACCCTGTAGCAAATTTGGATGGCTGGCGGTTAAGTCAGTTTAAATGAATATGATGATCGATTATCTCTTGTTAGATATTTCTTGCCACTGGGTTCTGTAACTATTTTAACCATACACTTTGTTAAAAAGTTTGTGCATCCAAAACTCGACATTATCAACACATTCAATGGATTTATGACTGGCATGGTCTTCAATTGATAAGTCGGTCATATCCCAAAATCCTGTGGCTACTAGGGTGGCTTCCCCAGAGGACTCTATTTCTTTTCTGGATGATACAAGCTCTAGAAGGAGGTCATTTTCGAGTTTTTTAGCATGGTGAATAGCAAGTACCTTTGATTCTTTGGTGCTTTCATTAAATTTAAGTATCTTCATGGGGTTTAGTTTTAATTTATTGTTGTCAGGAAGGCAGCTGCCTCGGAAATTGTAAAAACTACAAGGTATTAATGTTAATGAAGGTAATTGTTGTTTCTGATATTTGGGGGCGGACAGAAGCCTTGGACGCCCTTTGTTTGCGAACTTTTGAGGGTTATACAATCCTGGATCCCTACTCCGGTAGTGAGATGAACTTTGAGATCGAGGGGGACGCATATAAATATTTTATCAGCGAATGCGGCCTGGAAAGGTACTATTCCTATGTAAGCAGTTACATTAAAGAGCAGCGTTATAGTTATAATCTGCTGGGATTTAGTGTGGGAGCAACAGTCGCTTGGATGTTAGCCTGTAGTGATCAAGCTGAATTTATTAAAAAAACAGCCTGCTTCTATGGTTCCAGGGTTCGCTATCTTCTCAATGAGAGGCCAACCCGAAGTGTAGACTTTTTTCTGGCAAATAAAGAGCCCTCCTTTAATGTTTTGGAGTTCTCCCGCGAACTCTCCAATATACCGATGGTGACTTTACATAAAACACAGTTTTCTCATGGATTTATGAACAGTTGTTCTGAAAATTTTAATCCTGAAGCTTACAGGCACTACCGTGATTGGCTGAAAATCTGGGCTAATGGCGCCTAGGCAACAGAGTGCGGAGAAGAAAAGGGTTGGAAGCTGAGGTCTGAAAAGGGAGGGCTAAGAAAAAAGGTCTGAATATTTTATGTAAAAAATAAAAGGACCCGAAGGCCCTTTTGTTTCCTGGAAAAGTAAAATCTTAAAGATATTTACTGACAGGAGCTCGCTTCCCAGTACTGCGGCGCTGCAGCCGGAGACCACCAGTTGGGTCCGAAGGTAGAGACGTATACCTGGCCTTCGAAAGTTACCTTATCGCCAACTTCGTAGCTCGCATCACCCGCGTAGGGCTGTTGGAACACTGGGCAGGAATCTGCCGAGCCCTCATCGCCATTGTTGCCATCAGAATTTCCGTCTGTGTTGTCACCGGAACCGTTATCTGTATTGTCGCCAGATCCATTATTGGTGCCGCTGTTATCGTCTGACCCTGTACCGGAATCGTTGCCAGAGTCGCCGCCGCTTGTTTGACAGGTGGTTTCACTCCACAGCGATGGTGCCGCACTCGGAGACCACCAGTTTGGCGCATGAGTGGATTCGTAGGCGACACCTTCGAAGACAACAACATCACCGACCGCATAGCCTGGATCGCCAGCATAGGGCTGCTCAAACGCTTCGCAGGCAGAGTTTCCGGTGCTGCCGCTATCGCCAGTGTCTCCAGTATTTCCTGTGTTGCCGCTATCGCCGGTGTCACCCGTATCTCCGGTGCCCCCGGTATCACCGGTATTTCCAGTGTCACCCGTGTCGCCAGTACTTCCAGTGTCTCCGTTGTCATCATCATCCCCAGAGCTCGATCCGCCTTGCCCGAAGACCTCTAGCGCCGCATCCAGAAGTGGGTATTGGTATTGGTTATTCTCGCGCAGCATGCCGCCCCTGAGCTGCCAGATCATCACACCGCCCAGATCCTTCTCGACCACGTAACGGGAGCGCTCGGCGATTGAGGTAGTGTCCTCGAAGGAAATGAAGCCGCCATCCGGGAACCAGCCATAGTGAGTGACTGCTTCTGGGTCGTAGGCGGTCTGGAATGATGCGTCGCTCTGCATTTTCTCAACGATCTGGTAGTAACGCGTCTCGGTGTCGGAACCCCAGTGAGCGACATCCTGCCCCGATGCGGCTTCGCCGATCGCGGTGGCGCCGGCGACACTGCGGCCGTAGTGGGACATGCCCAGGATGATTTTTTCTGACGGGATATTGCCTTCAGTCATCCACATATTGCGGCAGCTGTCCGCGTCGAAGCCCTCATTGACTTGGCCGGCATAGGGGTAAAGTGGCGAGGTGTGCTGGGCTACTGAATCCCAGTCGCCACCGAAGTCGTAGGTCATCAGGTTGACGTAGTCGAGTGTTGCGCCGACCTCGGCGAAATCGTAGCCCTCTTGCGCAATCGATGGGCCGCAAGCGACGGCGGCGGTTAGCTCCAAGCGCTTGCCGGTCTCGGCTTCTACTTCATCGAAGCGCGCACGCAGCTCCTTCAGTAGTGTGGTGAAATTTTCTTTGTCGATCGAACGGCCACCGTTGGCTGCATAGCCCGGATATTCGAAGTCGAGGTCGAGTCCATCGAAGTCCCAGTCGGTTAGCAGGGTTACCGCATTTTCGATAAATGCTGCACGTGTGTTGGCGCTTTCCATCATCTCAGAGACTTTATGGGAGAGCGTCCAACCACCTACGGAGAGAATCGCCTTGGCACCATCGTCGTGTACCGACTTTACGAAACCGGATTCGTGATCGTTCCAGCTCTGGCAGACTGCGTCCTGCTTGCTTGCATCGTACTGGCTGTAGGGATGCCAGAACGGCGGTGAGCATTTGACCGGACCATTGCCGGCGCCGCCGGAAAAAGATTGAGCCCCCATTCCGTAAAAGACATAGGGATCAGTAAAGTAGATGGTGCCCTCTTCGTCATTCCAGGCAAAGGCGTATTGCACATGGGTCAGTTTGGAAAAATCCACATTGTCGTGGGTGAAGGAGGAGTCGGCCCAATACTCCCAGTCGGCCCAGTAAGCAGAAACACGTTTGGTTTCCTGGGCGCTGACATTGGCACTCAGTAAGAATGCCGCAGCAAGTGTTGCTACTTTTTTAAATCCGAGTCCGCGCTCATTGCGGCCCCCCTCCAACATCCCTGTTCGATCCTGAAATTGCAGGAAAGAAAACATTACAGTGACCTCCCATGGGCCTTAATTACGATGAAACTTAGCGTTATAGAACTAAACTTTATAGTTGAGGAAATTGGAAAAAAACCGGGGGATAAAAGTTCCATCTGAAACTGAGAGTACCATCGTGACTAGATCATTTTTCCCGATAAATTGTGCAAGAAAAGTGAAAGAATCAAGATGTAAACCGCTTTTTACAGGATAAAATCAGTTTCTATGGCATAGGGGTTAATGTGATAAGTATCTGGTGGTGATGGTCGAATTATTAGAGTTATTTAAGAATTAATTTTTATGATGTAAGCAAAAAAAATAAAAATAGTATTGGTCTGGATAATACCCAAGGGCAGTTGCCTAGGTGTCGTTGTCAGCACTTTCCAAAAATAAATAGCAATAAACGCTGGCTGCCCGGATAAAGTATTTTTTTCTAGTTTGCTTAAGTTTTCGGTGTAGGTTGTCACCAAGTGTAAAAAATTAAAAAGGGCCCTACAGGGCCCTTTTTAAGCTGAAGAAAATTTTAATTATTTCTTCGTGCGTTTACGCATATTTTCCTGCAGGATTTTTTTGCGTATGCGGATATGGTTGGGAGTCACCTCAACCAGCTCGTCCTCTTCGATAAACTCCAGCGCCTGCTCCAGGGTATGGCGGATGGGCGGAGTGAGGGTCAGGGCTTCGTCGGTGCCGGCGGCGCGAATATTGGTGAGCTGCTTACCCTTGGTGGGGTTTACCACTAGGTCGTTGCCGCGGGAGTGGATACCGATAACCTGGCCTTCATAGATATCTTCGCCGTGGCCGAGGAACAGGCGTCCACGGTCCTGCAGGGCGAACAGAGCGTAGGCCAGAGTCTTACCGTTCACCATGGATACCAGTACGCCGTTGATGCGCTTGGCCACTTCACCCTGTTTTACCGGGCCGTAGTGGTCGAAGATGCTGGTCATGATGCCGGAGCCGCTGGTCAGGGTCAGGAACTGGTTGCGGAAACCGATCATGCCGCGCGAGGGCACGATAAAGGTCAGGCGCACACGGCCTTTGCCGTCCGGCTCCATATTGGTCAGTTCGGCTTTGCGCAGACCCAGCTCTTCCATAATCGGGCCCTGGTGCTGGTCTTCAACGTCGATCACCACCTCTTCGTAGGGCTCTTGGATCTCGCCGTCCACTTCTTTCTGCACCACTTCCGGACGGGAGACGCCCAGCTCGAAGCCTTCGCGACGCATGGTTTCGATCAGTACCGACAGGTGCAATTCGCCGCGACCGGATACGCGGAATTTGTCCGGGGAATCACCTTGCTCAACGCGCAGGGCTACGTTGTGGATCAGCTCTTGATCCAGGCGCTCCTTGATATTGCGCGAGGTAACGAACTTGCCATCCTGACCGGCAAAAGGCGAGTCGTTCACCTGGAAGGTCATACTCACGGTGGGCTCATCCACGCTCAGGGCCGGAAGGGCCTCCGGAGTGTCTGGGTCGCACAGGGTATCGGAGATATTCAGTTCGCCCACACCGGTAATACACACAATGTCGCCGGCGCTGGCCAGTTCCACTTCGGTGCGCTCAAGGCCCAGGTAGCCCATCACCTGCAGAACCTTCGCCTTGCGGGAGTTGCCTTCGCGGTCCAGTACCACCACCTGCTGGTTGGGGGCCAGGGTGCCACGGGTGATACGGCCAACACCGATAACACCGACATAGCTAGAGTAATCCAGGGCGGAAATCTGCATCTGGAAGGCGCCTTTTGGGTCTACCTTGGGCGGCTCAACCTTGTCCACGATCATCTGGAACAGCGGCGTCATATCGTCGGCCATATCGGTATCGTCTAGGCCGGCGATGCCGTTCAGAGCGGAGGCGTAAACAACCGGGAAGTCCAGTTGCTCATCGGTGGCGCCGAGGCTGTCGAACAGGTCGAAAACCTGATCCATCACCCAGTCTGGGCGTGCGCCGGGGCGGTCGATCTTGTTGATCACCACGATGGGGTTGAGGCCCTGCTCAAACGCCTTTTGGGTAACGAAGCGGGTTTGCGGCATGGGGCCGTCCACCGCATCTACCAACAGCAATACGGAGTCGACCATGGACAGTACGCGCTCTACCTCACCGCCAAAGTCGGCGTGCCCTGGGGTGTCGACGATGTTGATGCGGTAGTCGTTCCAGCGAATGGCGGTGTTCTTGGCGAGGATGGTAATGCCGCGCTCTCTCTCCTGGTCGTTGGAGTCCATGACCCGCTCGGCGCCTTCGTCGCGGCGGTCGAGTGTGCCGGACTGGGACAGCAGCTTGTCCACCAGGGTGGTTTTGCCGTGGTCTACGTGGGCAATAATCGCAATATTGCGCAGATTCTCTATCACTGGGGGCCTCTGGGCGTTAAATCTTGGTAAATCGGGGCGGGGGCCTGCGGGGTTTCTACAGCAGCATTCCGGCCAAAGGCGGCGATTATAGGGGGGCCGCATGACAATTGGGAGTGATTTTGAGTAAAAAATCACCGGTCGCGTTCAGAATGGCGACCAGAAGAAGAGAGCAGGTAGGGCGCGGGCGAATCTGCCGCCCGCGCCGGGCAATTACTTCTTGATGCCGTCGGGGCGGTGCGGGATCTGTGGGCGCAATACGCCCACATTGCGGAAGCCTTCATCCAGCAAGTGAGAGGCATGTAGGCGGCTCATCACGCCGCGCGCACAGTAAAGCAGGTACTCGCGCTCCTGATCCAGCTTGGCGAAGCTGTTATTGAGGCGGTAGAAGGGGATCGTCTCTACTTCAACGCCCTCTAGCTCCAGCGGGTCCATTTCTTCTTCATCCGGGTGGCGGATATCGATGATTACCGCGTTGCCGGCCTCCTCACGGATCTCCACTTCCGGCGCCTCGCCGTCCACTTCTTCGATGACCTCGTCGATATTCTGAATCGATCGGTTGCCGATGGCGCGATCAAGGATGGTGAAATCGAAGCGGTTTTCCTCGGATTCCACTTTTTCAATCTTGGCGCGGGTGGTGGGTTTTACCGAGATAACACCGCAGTACTCCGGCATATTGGCGGCGAACTCCTCGGTGCCGATGGCCCGGGAGGTACGGATAATATCGGTCTTATCGGTAGTGATCAGTGGTCGCAGTACCAGGGTGTTGGTGACGCTATCGATTACTGACAGGTTTTTCAGGGTCTGGCTGGAAACCTGGGCGATGGCCTCACCGGTTACTACTGCATCCACTTCCAGCTCTTTCGCGATAACGTCTGCGGCGCGCAGCATCATACGCTTGAGAATCACGCCCATGTGGGAGTCGTCTACGCGTTCGAGAATTTCTGCCACCACTTCGTCGAAGGGCACGGTGACAAAACGCACCCGATGGGAGGCGCCGTATTTGTTCCACAGGTAGTAGGCCACTTCCTTAACGCCCAGTTCGTGTTGGCGCCCGCCCAGGTTGAAGAATAGGAAGTGAGTGCGGATACCGCGTTTCATGGTCAGGTAGCTGGCCACGGTGGAATCGAAACCGCCGGAGACCAGCGACAGCACCGGGTCCTGGGTACCCAGGGGGAAGCCGCCGAGGCCGGGGTGCTGTTCCTCGATCACGTTGAGTTTGTCGTGGCGGATCTCCAGCTTGACCGTGATATCCGGGTTTTTCAGTTTCACTCCGGCCGCCCCGGTATTCTTGTTGAGGCCGCCGCCTACGTACTGTTCCACATCGAGGGATTTAAAGTCGTGATCGCCGGTGCGTTTTACCCGCACGCAGAAGGTCTTGTCCTTGAGGGCTGGGCCCCACACCGACAGGGTCTTCTCGTACATATCGTGCAGGTCGCCCAGGGGGAACTGGCGCACGCGGGAGAAGTTGGCAATGCCGGGGGTGTGAGAGAGCACCTCTTCAATGCGGCTGCCAAGGTGGGCCACGGCGTCCGGGGCGATCACATCGATCTTTTCCCAGTCTTTGCGCACCTGGATACGGTCGTCCAGCTGGCGCAGCAGGCGCTGTAGGTTGTCCTTGAGCTGGCGCGACATACGTTTGCGCACCGGATTGCTCTTGATGGTGATCTCGGGAAAAAATTTGACGACAAAGTGCATGGGAATCCGTGGGGTACCGCATGTTGATAGAAGGTGCGGCATTATAAACTAGCCGGACGCAAGTTGGTTGTGCACTGTTTGTGAGCAAGTTGGAGTATAAATGTGCCATTGTGGTGCATTTAGTTATGGCTGCACAGCCACAATACATCTATCCTGCCCCAGTCGGCCCAGTACTGGGGCCCGCACCGGCACCAGCCGCCGCTGCGACGCCACTGCCCTAATTTGGCACACTCTTTGCTTTATTTCACGCCAGGTAAAGAGCGAATGCCAGCAGTATAGGCATAGCGACCAAATACTTTTCAAGACCTGGAGGACAGCAATGTCAGCGAAAACGCTCGGTTTGATTAATGAGAGTGAGGCTAAGTGGATAGATCTGCGCTTCACCGACACCAAGGGTAAAGAGCAGCACGTATCTGTGCCCGTGTCAGAGATTGACGACGAGTTCTTCGAAGAGGGCAAGATGTTCGATGGCTCCTCTATCGCTGGCTGGAAGGGCATTAACGAGTCCGACATGATCCTGATGCCGGATGACGATACCGCTTTCCTCGATCCCTTCACCGACGAAAGCACCGTAATTATTCGCTGTAATATCGTCGACCCGATCACCGGTCAGGGCTACGAGCGCGACCCGCGTTCCATCGCGCTGCGCGCCGAGGAATACCTGAAGTCCACCGGTCTGGGTGACACCGCATTGTTCGGCCCAGAGCCCGAGTTTTTCGTCTTCGACGATATTACCTGGGGCGCCGAAATGGGTGGCGCCTTCTACAAGATCAACTCCGAAGAGGCGGCTTGGTCTTCCGGTCATAACTTCAGTGAGGGCAATATTGGTCACCGCCCCGGAGTGAAAGGCGGTTACTTCCCGGTGCCCCCGGTTGACTCCCTGCACGATGTGCGTGCCGCTATGTGTTCCGCTATGGAGCAGATGGGCTTGCGTGTTGAAGTACACCACCACGAAGTGGGCACCGCTGGCCAGTGTGAGATCGGCGTTGCCGCCAACACCCTGACCAAGAAAGCGGATGAGGTGCAGATCCTCAAATATGCCGTACACAATGTGGCCCACGCCTACGGCAAGACCGCGACCTTTATGCCCAAGCCGCTGGTAGGCGATAACGGCTCCGGTATGCACGTGCACCAGTCTTTCACTAAGGATGGCGTTAACCAGTTTGCCGGCGATGCCTACGCGGGCCTGTCCGAGACTGCCCTGTACTACATCGGCGGTATCGTGAAGCACGCGCGCGCCCTGAATGCGATCTGTAACGCATCTACCAACTCATACAAGCGTCTGGTTCCTGGCTTCGAAGCCCCGGTTATCCTGGCGTACTCCGCGCGCAACCGCTCTGCGTCTATCCGTATCCCTTACGTGACTTCTCCTAAGGGCAAGCGTATCGAGACCCGCTTCCCGGATCCGACCGCCAACCCTTATCTGGCGTTTGCTGCGCTGTTGATGGCGGGCCTGGACGGTATCAAGAACAAGATCCACCCCGGCGATGCCGCCGACAAGGATCTCTACGATCTGCCGCCGGAAGAGTTGGCCGAGTACCCGACCGTTGCGGCGAGTCTGGAAGGCGCCCTGGATGCTCTGGATCAGGATCGTGCCTTCCTCACCGAAGGCGGTGTATTCACCGACGACGCCATCGATGCCTACATCGACCTGAAGCGCGAAGAAGTAGAGCGCTTGAACATGACCACGCACCCGGTCGAGTTTGATATGTACTACTCCGTGTAATGGCGAGCGGCATCACGCCGATGCCGTCGAGTCGTTCTCGAAAAGCCCGCACCCTACTGGTGCGGGCTTTTTTATTGGAGGTACACTGATCGGGTTGGTTGCTTTTGCCGTCTATGGTCGATTTTGTATCTCTTGGACCCAAAAGCCTGCCCCTTTGAGACTGCGGCCCCCGTATTGGGCTGAGACAAGGACTACCGCTTCGCGGCTGAGTGAGTGATGGAAAATATGAAACTGCTTCAGGCCCTTTTCCTTGCTGTTCCCCTGGTGGCCTTTGCCGGCACCGATGGTGGGAATACCCCCAGTACTATTTATAAGGTCGTCGGCCCCGATGGTCAGGTGACTTTCAGCGATACGCCACCACCCAATGGGCAGGCGCAGGAGGTGCAATTGGCTCCCATCAATGTTCAGCCCATTGCCCTGCCGCGAACCCTGCCAACTCGCAAATTGTCTCCAAAAGATGAGACTGACACCGGCAAGGAGGGCTATACAGGCCCGGTTTCTATCCAGATAGTGAGTCCCCTGGATGGCGCCACCATCCCGCCGGGGCAGCGCTTTATTCCACTACAGGTAGACGTGCAGCCGGTGTATCCAGAGGGGGCGAGTTTCTTTGCGGTGGTCGATGGCAAACCCTGGCAGGGTAGCTCTTCTGGAGCGGGCCTGGATATCTCCCTGCTCGAGCGCGGCACTCATACTGTGCAGGCGGTACTCACCGACTCCAAGGGCCAGGTATTGGCACAATCTCAGGTGGTGACTCTCTATGTGAAACGTCCGGGTGGCAGATTGCCTGACAACTCGGCACCGCGTGCACCGCAAGCCCCCAGGGCTCCGGTTGGGCCGGGTATCCCCCAAGCCCAGCCCAGCCCCTAAATTTGCCCCGCCCTCAACGCCCTCACCGATAACTTCTTTTTTGGTGGGGGTCGCCGTTTTTATCCTTGCTGGTTGAATTTTGTTCTGCGCACTAAAATGGTGCGTATAGGGGTAAACTATCTCAAGTGCTTCGGTGCATGTGTCAGCTGAATCGTTTAAAACCCCTAAGACCAAGTGGGTTGAGTAGTGCCTCCCAATAATTCCGTGCGCCATTTTGGTTTGCTTTTTGCACTGGCTAGATACAAGGGGTTATCGCGCCGGGCATAGGAGATTGTCCTGGCCCCTCGATGAAAAGCGGAAACGATTGAATGCTCAATGATCGCCAGTTGCGTCAGCTACTAGACAGCCTAACTTCAGCGGTACTGGTACTGGATGACCAGTTATCGCTTTGCTACCTGAATAATGCCGCCGAGGATCTGTTGGCTGCCTCCAATGCACGGGTTGAGGGTATACCTCTGCAGGAGGTGGTGAGGGAATCTAACGCCGCACTAAAAGCACTGCACAACGCGCTCCTCACAGGGGAAAAATTCACGGTGCGGCGCGCCCACTGGCGCTTGCACAACCTAAAAACGCGCACCGTAGATTACTCCGTCAGCCCCGTACCGGAGCTGGGGGTGTTGCTGGTGGAAGTGCAGCCGATGGATCGTCTGTTGCGCATTGCGCGCGAGGATGCGTTGCTCAGTACCCAGGAGACCGCACGCAACTTGGTGCGGGGTATGGCTCATGAGGTAAAGAACCCCCTCGGAGGGATTCGCGGTGCCGCACAGTTACTGCAGCGCGAACTGCCTGACGCCTCCCTGGAAGAGTACACCCAGATCATTATCGAAGAGGTGGATCGCCTGCGTAATCTGGTCGATCGACTACTGGGGCCCCGCCAGCCGGTACAACTGGTGCCCAGCAATGTGCACGAGATCCTAGAGCGGGTGGCACAACTGGTCGAGGCCGAATGTGGGGGTGAACTACTGATTCGCCGGGATTACGACCCCTCTATCCCCGATGTGCCGGCAGACCCCGAGCAGTTGATCCAGGCCTTGTTGAATATCGCCCGCAATGCCATGCAGGCCATCGATGAGAGTATTGGTCTCACCAATGGTGAAATGGTGCTGCGTACGCGGGTACAGCGCCAGTTCACGATTGGTCGGCGCCACTGCCCGCTGGTTTGCCGTATCGAAATAGAAGACAACGGCCCCGGTATTGCCGAGGAGATCCGCGAGCGTATTTTTTTCCCGATGATTTCCGGGCGCGCCGAAGGCTCGGGACTGGGGTTGTCTATCTCGCAAAACATCATCAACCAACACCGTGGCTTAATTAAATGCGACAGCCGACCAGGCCGCAGTGTATTCCAGATTTATCTGCCACTTGTTACCGAATCAGCCAATACAGGAACCTAGAGAATGAGCAATCGCGTTTGGATTATTGACGACGACCGATCAATCCGCTGGGTACTGGAGCGAGCGCTGTCACGGGAGGGGATTGAGACCCAGTGCTACGAGAGTGGTGATCGCGCACTGGATGATTTTTACAGCGACTCCCCGGATGTGGTGATCAGTGATATCCGCATGCCGGGCTCCGATGGCTTCAAATTACTGGAGAGATTCCAGGCGGAACGGCCGGGCCTGCCGATTATTATCATGACCGCGCATTCGGATCTCGACAGCGCCGTGGCTGCCTATCAGGGTGGGGCCTTCGAATATTTACCCAAGCCGTTCGATATCGACGAAGCGGTAGCGGTTACCCGTCGCGCGCTGGCACACGCCAAGGAACAAGCCCAGGAAGAGCGTGCGGAGCCGGATAATGGCGCAAGCAACAAAGAAATTATTGGCGAAGCGCCGGCCATGCAGGAAGTATTTCGTGCTATTGGGCGCCTTTCTCATTCCAATATTACCGTGTTAATCAACGGTGAATCTGGAACCGGTAAGGAGCTGGTGGCTCAGGCCCTGCACAATCACAGCCCGCGCCGTAACAAGCCGTTTATTGCCCTCAATATGGCCGCGATTCCCAAAGACCTGATGGAGTCGGAGCTATTCGGACACGAGAAGGGTGCCTTTACCGGCGCCAGCGCTCAGAGGGCGGGTCGTTTTGAGCAAGCCAACAGCGGCACCCTGTTTTTGGATGAAATTGGCGATATGCCGGCGGATACACAGACGCGTCTGTTGCGTGTGTTGGCAGATGGTGAGTTTTATCGAGTAGGTGGCCATACACCGGTAAAAGTGGATGTGCGTATTATCGCTGCCACTCACCAGAACCTGGAGGAGTTGGTGCGCGAGCATAAATTCCGCGAGGATTTGTTCCACCGCCTGAATGTGATTCGGATTCATATCCCGCGCCTAGCGGACAGGCGCGAGGATATTCCACGGTTGGTACGTCACTTCTTTAATGCCGCCGCCGCCGATCTCGGCGTAGAGCCGAAAATTCTCAGCAAAGATGCGGAGGAGTACCTCTCCGGTCTCGACTGGCCCGGCAATGTGCGCCAGTTGGAAAATACCTGTCGCTGGATTACCGTGATGGCCTCCGGCCGTGAAGTACATATTGAAGACCTTCCGCAGGAATTGCATCAGCAGGGTAATGAAATCGAAACGCCACTGGACTGGCAAAAAGCCCTGCGTATCTGGGCCGATCAGGCACTGAGCGCCGGGCGCAAGGAAATTCTCAGTGAGGCCGTACCGGCCTTCGAGAAGGCCCTGATAGAAATCGCCCTAAAGCACACCGCTGGACGCAAGCGGGATGCTGCGGACCTACTGGGTTGGGGCCGCAATACTCTGACGAGGAAGTTAAAGGAGTTAGAAATTAATGGAAGTTAAGAATTTCTCAGCGCTTAACTTAAGGAAAAGCTTTATAAATAGTTAAGCGGATATTTCTTTTAAATCTTAATCGCTGAATAAGTACATACTTTTTTTGGCTTCTCTACCAATATTAATTTATTCCACTTAAATGTATTGATAGAAGCCTGGAGAAAGTTCATGACTGCTGATGAGTTAAGTGTTCTCGATAGTGTGCCATTCCTATTCTGGGTAAAAAGTAGAGATGAGCAGTATTTATGGGGAAATCGAAAAATTTGTGAATTGGCTGGTGAGGATGTAGTGGGAAAGACCGATGACCAGCTGGTTTGGGCTGAAAATGCCTCAGCACTGAAGGCGGCAGATATTCGTGTTTTTAATTCCGGTAAGCCAGATTATTTACTTGAGCATGTGGTGAAATCCAGCAAGGGTGAGGAAACCCTTAGCGTTTGTAAGTGGCTCGATGATTTTGAGGGGCAGCAGTGTTGTTTTGGGATCTCTTTTGTTATCGAGTGACTTGAGGTTTGTTAGAGTGGGGTGGTCAAATTGGTAGTGGCCCCGTAATATCCGTGTTGTTTTAGTTCAAGGTTCCTATTCTTGTTTATCATCCTAAGGTCGGTAATGTACAAGATTCTTGCCGATTTTGATTTGAAAGTGATTGTGGCTAAATCCCAGGACTCAATAGTTATAAGTCCTGGGATTCAACGAGCTTAAAGTATTTGATGAAACTAATTTTCTATATCGGTTTTTTTAAATCGGCCGATATAGCCGCCCCGGTAGTCTATCCTGCTGGAATCTGGGATGGAAAATAGAGCGTTTTGAGTCACTCGGATATAATAAAAATTCTCATCGATGTCTAGCAGCTCTGTGTCTCTCTCTCTCCATAAAACACATTCTTCAGATTGTCCTTCACAAGAGGCTAGATAAGGAAGAGTTCCATTTTCTTCAGTGTCCAGTGATGGATCATAATAGTGCTTAGTTATTAGGGTATCATTCTCAACCTTTTCCCAGGAGCCTATTCTCGGGCTGATGCCCCACTTGGATTCTGTCAATGGTTGTTCCTGATACAACGTTTCGATATGAAAAATTCCGTTATCTTTATAGGTTAGTGCATAGTTATAGTCAGTGAGAAAGGGTGCATTATATTCAAGCCTAATAGGAGTGGGTATATTTTTAGATACTTTCTCCATCATAAATCCAGAGAATATTTTCTTTTTATCGGTATTAGGTTTATTGCCTATACCAATAAACCTCAGTGTTTTGTTGAAAAACCCAAGCGGAATGTAGCGGACTTCAGTGCCCCCCTCATACTTCACTCTTAGATCTTTATCAAAGGTGTATGAATATTTTTCACTGTTTTCTGAGGATACACCATAAACTATTTCCCCGGTGCTCTCAGTTTTATTGGTGAACTTTGCAGGAAATATGTCGCAGTCACAGTTTTTATATGTTTCTGGGTGATAAGAGGCTGCATAAAATTCCTCTGGTAGGGAGTCCCAAGGGAAAGTTAGCTTAGTGTCAGTTACATGAAAGTATCTGCTCTCAGTACTCTCGTAGTCCCCATCAGGGCCTTCACACATACCTTTAAAATCGATTTTTACTATTTGGCTATAAGGTGTTGTGAAAGCATGTTTTGCTTCAAACTCTCTATCCCGCATATTTACGCAGCTCTCTTCTATATAGTATTCCCATGTAGAGTCTCCGATGAGAGAGCCGCTTATATTGCCAAATTCATCCGTGCTTAGAGTAAACTTTCCTACTTCTGATAAGTCTGCTGATCCACTAGTTTGGTGTTGTGTGCTTAGCTCAATGAGGCCGGTATCTAAAATGGCATCTGAATCAGTTCTTCTTGTAGAGAAAATTATTTCTTCAGATGCATTGAGTTTGTAGCTTTGATCTCGCAAATATTTATTTTCTAGTAAATGATTAATAGATTTTAAATAGATATCATGAGTATTTTTGCTTTGATTAATTATATCTTCAGATTTCTGTATGGAAAATTGAAAGTCTTTGATGAAATCTTTGGTATTGGAGTATTTATCAACAGGAAAATAGTAGTTGTTTTTATCTGTTGTGGCGCTAGAAATAGTGGCCTTCATATAGGCGGCTAGCTGTATGGCTTCATCCAGTGGGACTTCGAAAGTATATTTTTTTAAATCCTCGGCTGAAGTAATGAGTTCTCCATTGTTTGCCAAGTCAATAAGGTCTGCCATGACACCAGTGAAAGTTCCTACTGCAAATGCAGGGTTATTATTTAAATAACTTACTTCATTGTTAATGGCTTTATCTTTTATGTCTGAAAATGATCCGGCATATGAGCGGAATTCGAAATCCCAGTCGTTGGGCATAGAACCCTTGGCCGAAAAAGTTACCAGTTCATTTTCGTGACTAGAGTCGACTTCAACACTAAATTCATTATTATTTTTTTGATCGGCAATATATTCTTTCTCACCAATTCTGACAGTTACGACAGGAAAGTCTTTAAAGTCCTCGGTGAAAATACCATGTAGAGTGATTGCTGATGGGGAGGAGGGCTGGCCTGTGGTGTCGCCCCCGGTTGAAGGTGTGGATGGTGTAGATTGACTTGGGGTTGGCTCAGATGAATCGCCACTTTTGCTTCCACCTCCACTGCATGCACTAATTAATACTGTAGAAATAAGTAGTGTTCTATAGAGGTTGGTTATCCTTTTCATACATAAACTTCCAGTTGGTCGTGAAAAATTTTTCGCATAATACATTTTTTATTTAAATATTCATCTTTGATGTTGGTACGACGGTGCTTCTACTTGTGTAGTTGGATATGGCGTTAGTAGGTGTATCAGCGTAGTGACCGTTTGTGAGTCTTTACTATGGCTTCTGAGATTTTTTTAAAATATTTCTCTGAACTATGGGTGTGGGGAAATTATGGAAAAAGTGTTTTTATAGATTGCTTAATCTGAGAGTTATAAATTGTGAAATGATGAGGGAGCCAAATAGGTAGCAGTCATAGATATGTGATGATTGTGTTAAGCTGAAGGCTGCTTGAATGTGTTGAGCTTTATCTAGTTGGTGCTTTTATAAAAAAGTCTGGGGTCTTTTGAGGTATTTAAAGTTGACTCGATGATATTGAGGGGCAGCAATGTTGCTCTGGAGTCTCTTTTTTATTGAGTGAATTATTCAAAGACAGTTATAAAAATCTGGATTTTATAAGCAATCCGGAGCTTCCCTGGCAAGCAACTTAATTACTGTTCTGCTCTTTCTGCTTTTTCCACGCCGAGTTTCTCTAGATTTTTGACGATATCCTCAGCCGTAGTGGCGGGGTTGATATCTCTGTCTATTTTCAGAATGGTGCCATCTTTACCTATGTATACATTCACTCGCCGGGCGAGTTTTATAAAGGGTATTAAGACATCGTAGGCTTTGGCGACTTCTCCCGTGGGGTCGCTTAGTAGGGGGAAGTCAGCAGAATTGTACTTGGCAAACCGGACTTTCTCATCGAGTTCATCGGTGCTAGCCATAAAATAGGCAACGTTAAAGGAACGAATTTGCTCACCGTGTTTAACTAGGGATCTACATTCTATTGTGCAGTTCTTGGTAAAGACTCTGGGATACCAGGCGATTACTACCGCACTTTTTCCAACGTAGTCCTGTAGCGAGTGGGTTTTTCCATCTGTGCCCTTTAAGGAGAATTCGGGAGCTTTTTGCCCGACCTCTAACGCCATCAGCGGTACGCTGAGTATTATGGCGACAATCAGGGTAAGCCAATATTTCATAGGGTCATCCGCTCCGGCAAAGGTGGCGTCTATGCTATTGCCGCTGTGTGCTTCCAACAATTATATGACGCTTGCAGGGTGAGGACCCTCTGTAACTGTCATCTTTGCCAAGAGTGACTGAATAGTGCCCACTGTGTGAGCCAGACTTTTCTGATATGGAGGGCGAGGTCTTATGCATTTGTGCGATAAGGCTTATGGACTTTCCTTGTCGCTGCTTTACCTGTTTACCGTGTGGCTAGTGTTCTTCACCCTGGCTTTGGGTGTCTATTGGGGATCCAATATTCTCGACGACATCGAATCCCCTAACAGCGGTGTTGTTGCAGCTACCCAACGTTTGTGGCGTTTATTTTAGCCTTTTCCTTCAATATGACTTCGGATCGTTTTAATGAGCACATGACGTTGCTAGTGCGGGAGGTCAATCTCCTCAAGCGTGTCTATCTGAATGGGATTTTTTGGAAACAGGATGAAGGTGATCGCGCGCGTGAGTTGATTGCAGAGTATCTAGACCTTCGTGATTTTTATCCCTTTATCCCTTTATCCCCGTAAGTACGGTAGATATTGCGCGCAGTGAAGAGGTTCTCAGAGAGTTTTGGCAGTTAGTACAGAATCATATTATCAGACGCTATAAGGCCGACTATTTGCGAGCTACACCGCGTCAGATTGGTGGTAGGGCTGCCGTAGTGAGAATTCCCGCACTGCTGTGGTTGGCACTGTACTTTATGACTGTACTAGCAATGCTTGTTATTGGTTTTTAGTTGGGAACTTGCCGTGCTGGTTAGGATCGGGTGGTGCTGGCTATGGCGCTGACTTTCGCCAAGATGATTTTGTTGATTGCGGATCTAGACAGGGTCGATGGGGAAGTGCAGATGGTGGATTAGGGACCGATGAGTAAGCTCAACCAGTGTCTCAGGGCGCTGCGAGAAGACCGGTCCAGAATTCTCGCAGCGCACCAATAATAAGAGGGTCTTAATTACGCATTATCTTTTTTATGCTGCATCAGCATATCTTTGCTTTCCGGTTTAGGGGGCATCAGCATATCTTCCGGATGGACAAATTCCCGCATAAAGATTTCCCAGAAAGCCAGAAACAGGGCTGCTAACAGGGGGCCCATGGCGAAGCCACTGATACCAAACAATATCAGGCCGCCCACGGTGGAAAATAGCACCAGGTAATCTGGCAGCTTGGTGTCCCGCCCCACTAGAATAGGGCGCAACAGGTTGTCGACCAGGCTGATAACGGTAAACCCATAAGCTAACAGAATGGTCGCCTTAACCGGCTCACCGATACCGTACAGATAGATCGCTGCGGGAAACCAGATGAGTGCTGCGCCAACGGCGGGTAACAGCGACAACAGGGTCATCAGTACGCCCCAAAGCAGTGGCGCGGGCAGGTCGAGGACCCAGAAAATAATACCGCCTAAGCTGCCCTGGGTAATCGCGACAACCAGATTGCCTTTAATTGTGGCGCGAGTGACTTCGGCAAATTTGGCCAGCAGTAGATGCTCGCGCTCATCCCCAAGGGGCAGTGCATGAATGATTAAATTGACCAGCCTGTCGCCATCGCGAATCAAAAAGAAGGTGAGGTAGAGCATCAGGCCGAGCATGACAAAAAAGTTAACGGTGTTCTGCCCAACTTCTATGGCATTTTTTGCAATAAAGCTGCCGGCATTCATCACGCCACCGAGAAGGCGCTGTTTTGCCTCATCGATGTCTACACCGATACCCTCGAGCATATCGTTCACTCGTGGGAAGGCATTGCGCACTTGCTCCAGGGATTTAGAGACATCAATTTGCCCTTCCTGTACCTTTTGATAGAGGGTCACTGCTTCATTGATAAAAGAAGTGGCCACCACCAGCACCGGTATTACCAACAATATGACGCACATAAAAAGCGTCAGCAGAGCCATAGAATTGGGGGAATTGGGAAAGCGCTGCATCAACAGCCGGTATACGGGATAAAAGATCAGAGCGATGGCACAAGCCCAAAAAATTGGCGTAAAGAAGGGCTTAATCAATACTAAAAAAGCTATTGATACTAGTATCAGCGAAAGAATAAATGAGCGCCTTTCTAATTTTTCCTGCACTGGGATTCCCTCTACTTCTGCAAAGCCCTGTGGTATCGGGCGCCTAATTTGCGATCTATCTAAGCAGAAGCTGGGGGGATTTACCAGCGCCTGTAACCGCAGGTGTCAACGTGAAAGCGGATACCTTTATAGATTCCCAGCCCCATATTCCATTCCTTGCCTTTGTGCTTGTGGATATCTCTCAAGACAGGAACCAACTGCTCGCGGGTAAATTTATTTTGCGGCACTACGTCCAGGCCACAAAAGCGCAAATGTTTACTGCCTTTGGAGCCACCGGCCTTACTGTTGTAACTGGTGGTACGCCAGCCGGAGACCACTGTAACAGGGCCGATACGCGGTACTATCTCCCGCTGCAGCACCCTGAGGGTGTAAATCATTGAGCCCCAGTTTTCCACCGGAGGAATAGCGAAAGGGGGCTCATCCAGATCCCGCCAGTCGCTGCCCTGGCGCAGGAGCTCAAACGGGCTTACTACCTGGTCCACTCGGTTGATCTGTAGAAAGTTCTTTAACTTGTCGAACAGAGCCTGGTTTGCATTTTGTTTTAGGAAGCGGCTGAACACTCGCTCGGAGGCAGCTGGGTAGCCCTGGATATCGTAAACCTCGGGGATCCCCGGCAGCGGCAGGAGTTCGATAGGGCTGATGAGCCGTTCTCCCAGATCCCGTGTTTTCTCCGAGGTGAATAACAGCACAATAATAATGGCGATGAGCAGTAGCCCTCCCAGAATTATTAACCTGCGCCGTTGGTTTCGTATATTGCCCGTCGGACGATCACTGTTGTCTTGTATAGCCATGCTTCAATCCACCAGTTGCCATGTGCGGTAGCCACAGGTGTCGATATGGAAGAGCAGCTCTTTACCGAGACCCAGGCCGAAATTGCTCTCTGGACCCAGGCGTGCATGCAGAGCTTGTAGTTCTTCCGCGAGTTCACCTTGGCTAATGTGGGAGGTTGGAATCAGGTCGAGGGCGCAGAATGCCCGGTGGCGAGATTTGTCGGTGTGTTCCAGCTCGCGGTTGTAGCTGTCGCTACGGAAGCCGGAAATTACCGCCACTGGACCGATTAAAGGCACTATCTCATCGCGCAGTAGTTTCAAAGTGGAGACCATGTTGGCCCACTCACCCTGCGGCGGAAGTGCGAATGGTGGCTTCTCGAGCTCCAGCCATTCGCGACCCTGGCGTAGGAGGTTGCTCACTGCAGTCACTTCGCCTACCCCTTGGCTCTTTAGGTAGTCACTGAGTGCCTGTACCCGCGTACGGTTTTCACCATTGCGTAAGAAATGATTGAAGCTCTCTTCACTGGCGATACGATAACCGCGGGTTTCGACATAGGGTTTCTCCTGCGACTTCAGCCATAGCCACAGCCACAATGCAGCCAACATTGCGGCGAGTAGCAGCGTCAGGCTGGCCACCACCACAAAATTGATTCGCCGGCCGGGCGGCCGGTGGGGGTAGAGTGTCCTGAAGCGGGTAAAAGAGTTGCCTTCAGTCATGGGGTGCGGCTACAGCTCCGAAATATGCCTGAGACATGAAAGTCTTCGTGCCGACGCCTATTTCGTCGGCGCTTCTTTAAACACTATAGCCGCAAAAATCGACCTCTTACTGGGGGATTGAAAAACAAAAAAAGCCCCGGCACCTTGCGGTGGCGGGGCTTTTGCGCCTCTAAAAGAAGGCTATATCCAGACGATCAGGCCTTGGGACCGGCGTTTTTCACATCATCGCTGACATTGAATTTTTCAATGTTTTCGGCGAACAGCTTGGCCAGCTTACCGGCTTGGTCGTCGTAGGCAGCCTTGTCTTCCCAGGCTTCGCGCGGGTTCAGGTAGGACTTGTCGACGCCCGGTACTTCCAGAGGAATATCCAGGTTCAGGGTTTCCAGATGCTCGGTGGCAGTACCTTCCAGTGCACCGCTCTGGATAGCCGCAACTACTGAGCGGGTTACAGGGATCGGGAAACGCTTGCCGTTGTCACCAGAGCCGCCGGTCCAGCCAGTGTTTACCAGGTATACCTTGGAGCCGAAGTCCTCGATGCGCTTCATCAGCAAGTCCGCATATTCACGCGGGGCGCGCGGCATAAACGGAGCGCCGAAGCAGGTGGAGAAAGTCGGGTGAATACCGGCCTCTGCACCCAGCTCGGTAGAGCCTACGCGCGCGGTGTAGCCAGACAGGAAGTGGTATGCCGCAGCCTCTTTGGAGAGGATGGATACCGGGGGAAGTACACCGGATACATCGCAGGTGAGGAAGACGACGTTCTTCGGCTCGCCGGCGCGGTTTTCCAGCTGGCGCATCTCTACGTGCTCCAGCGGGTAAGAGCAGCGACCGTTCTCGGTGAGGCTGGTGTCACAGTAGTCGGCGGTACCATTCTCGTTGGTGACTACGTTCTCGACGATAGCGCCGAAACGAATAGCGTCCCAGATTACCGGCTCATTCTTTTGGCTCAGGTCGATGGTTTTGGCGTAGCAGCCACCTTCCATATTGAATACTGCACCTTTGCTCCAGCCGTGTTCGTCGTCACCGATCAGGTAGCGCTCAGGGTCAGCGGACAGGGTGGTCTTGCCGGTGCCGGACAGGCCAAAGAACAGGCAGGTATCGCCGTCTTTGCCAACGTTGGCGGCACAGTGCATCGGCATCACGTCTTTTTCCGGCAGCAGGAAGTTCTGCACGGAGAACATCGCCTTCTTCATCTCACCGGCGTAACGCATACCTGCCAGCAGCACGCGGCGCTGGCCGAAGTTGATGATGACGCAGCCTTCGGAGTTGGTGCCGTCGCGCTCTGGCTCACAAACGAAGTTGGGAGCGTGCAGGATGCGCCACTCTTCCTTCGCCTTGGGGTTGTACTTTTCGGCGCGGATAAACATGTTGCGGCCGAACAGGTTGTGCCAAGCGGTCTGGGTAGTTACGACAACCGGCAGGTAGTGGTCTTCGTCCTGGCCGACGTGCAGATGCTGCACGAAGGTGTCGTCACCGGCTACAAATGCCTCTACGCGGTCCCACAGTGCGTCGAACTTGTCCTGTGGGAAGGGGCGGTTCACATTGCCCCAGGCGATGCTATCGGCGGTGGAGGGCTCTTCTACAACAAAGCGGTCCGCTGGGGAGCGGCCGGTGCGGGCACCAGTTTCAGCCACCAGCGCGCCGGTGTCGGAAAGTTTACCCTCGCCGCGCTTAAGAGCCAGCTCTACCAATTTTGCTGGTGAAAGGTTTTTATAAACCAGCGCGGTGTCGTCGATCTGTGCCATTCGTCGATTACCCGTGAATGTTATGTTGGATAGTAAAAAATAGGAGCCGTCCAAGTATTAGACAGCCAGGCAAAATTTGGGGGGCGCATTATGGCAAAATTCAAAATAAGCGGGTAGCAAACACGGTCACTTTTTGCGCTTTGACAGCGCTGTCACCCCAAATTAAGGCATTTTGGATTCATAAGATCTATGTAGTATTTTTACCTTATAGATTTTGTGAATTTTTGTGTTCTAAGTTGCGAATTGCCAGTAGCTGAGGCTGCTCAGCACTGGCAATAATTTCCCTAGTGCAGGGTGTGGGGTGGGGCATTGAGCAGTGACTCTACCTGCTCGCGATCAAAGCGGTATTGGGCATTACAAAACTGGCAATCACTGACGATTTCGCCATTTTGTTCTTCCAGTAATTTGTACACGTCTTCAGCACCGAGAGAGACCAGGGCGCGTGCGCTGCGCTCCCGTGAGCAACTGCATTTGAAGCGAATAGTGTCGGTGCCCAGGGTAGCCGGTTTCAGCTGGTGGAACAGGCGGTGAATCAGCTCGTCGTGGGGCACGTCGAACAGCTCTTGAGGGGTCACGGTATTTGCCAGGTGCAGGGCGGTTTCCCAGGCGTCGCTGTTATCCTCAGCGCTGGCGGCATTATTGCCGGGTAGCACCTGCAGCATAATACCACCCACGTTGCTGCCATCGCACTCCAGCCAGAAGCGTGTCTCCAGTTGTTCCGACTGGGCAAAGTAATCCTCCAGACACCCGGCCAGGCTCTCTTTTTCCAGTGGGACCACCCCCTGGTAGCGCTCGCCACGTTTGGGCTCCAGAGTGATAGCGATGACACCGCGAGGGCCGATCATATCGCTCAGGCTGGCCTCTTCACTGATTTGGGCGCCACCGGCGACACGGGCAATGCCGCGCAGATCACTGTGGTGGGTACACTCGGCCATAATCAGCGGCACATCGCCCTCACCGCGGGCCTGCAGGCTCAATATGCCCTCGAATTTCAGGGTGGTGGAGAGTAGGCAGGCGGCTGCGAGAAACTCTCCCAGCAAATGCGCTACCGGTGCAGGCAGTGGATTGTGCTTGAGCACTTCGCGGTAGGCGTCGGTGAGGGTCACCATCTGCCCGCGAATATCGTGTTGGGAAAAGATAAAGCGTTCCAGCTGATCGGACATAGATCGAGTGCCTCGGTATTAAAACCGCGGGATTTTAGAGGTGGATATGTCTAAATGGTAGCCGGCGCGGGTAATTGTGGCGCCGGCACCGGATACTAAGGTTGGCTGGGGAAGGGTTACCCGCAGCGATTGGCGATTTCCCGCTTGAGCTGTTCGGCCATTCTCTGGCGCTCCCGCTCTGAATAGCGCACCTCTTTGCCACTCTTGTCGATAAAGGCCACCCGTCCATTAAGTGAACGCAGGCGCTGGCGCGCTTTCGTGCAAATACGCTGTTGCTCCTGTTGGCGTGCTTGTTGCTCTTGTTGCTGGCGCTGCTGGTATTCCCGCTCGGGGGCAGTGGCCGAGGAAGTGATCAGACTGCGCTGAACCCGAGTGGCCTTGGCAGTATTGATTGGGCCCAATTGTCCGGAAATATCCTGGGCCTTGCCCTCGGCCGGGGGGCGATCACTGAAGTGCACACGGCCATCGGCATCGACCCAGCGATAGAGCTCACCGGCGCTGGTGTGGGCAGCCAGCAACAGGCTGCCAACTAGGATTCCTCTCAGTTGTTTCACGGCTTCTCCATAGCCCACACAGCGGGCCTTACTCCTCTTTATTGGCCAGTCTGCTGAACAGCCCCTGCGAGTGGCGCTGGGGGATATGGTAGGTCTGCAGAATCATTGCCTCTTGTTCTTGAGCTTCGGCGTGATCTAGCACCATACGATAGCCGGAGCGATCGCGCAGCTCTACAAAATTCTCTTTGTTGGTTTCCATCAATTGGGCAAACTCGTCGAAGTCCGCGACATTGTGGCCATTCACCGAATCGATAATCCAGTTTTTCCAATCGTGGTAACCCAGGTTGACGTTGGCGGGCAGGACCTTGAGCGCAACCACCAGCTCGCGGCGGCTCTCGTCACTCCACTGGTTGCGTGCATAGAGATAATCGATTGGCGCCTTGGAATGCCAGCTCTTGCCCCACCGTTTGATCAGGTTCATGTTCAGAGGCACGAAGACCACGCCGCCATAAATGTAATAGCGCGGCTGCTGGTCGAATTGCTCACCCACCACCAGGGCGCGGGAGGGTGGCGGTGCTGCCAGGGCCACTTGCGCACTTTTTTCTTCACCGTTGCGGGAAAAGCGCACCGGTAATTTGTCGCCGACATGATGGCGGTCCACCGCGTAATGGTAGTTAGTGCGCTGGTTTTCACGCCATTCGACGGTGCGATCGGCGGCAACCTCGAAGCCATCAACTTCCAGCAACACGTCGCCGGGTTGGAAAATTTCAGCAGCGGGGGAGTCGCTAAATACCTTGACGATCATTGCGCCGTCCTGGTCCTCGCTGAGACCGGCAGCCTTCTTCATTGAAGGGCTCTCCAGGCTCTGGGTCACCAGGCCCAACTCGGGGAAGCCCTGGTGTTCGCCGTCTTTGGCGTCTTCGAGTACATGGGCGATTACGCTGGGAGGCACAAAATAACCCAGGTTTTCGGCGCTCTGGTTGGTCTGCATGGCCACACCGACGATACGACCACCGGAAATGACCGGGCCGCCGCTATTGCCGGGGTTAATGGCTGCGTCGATCTGGCCGGCCATCAGATAGCTTTCGGCGTGGGCATAGTACTGGTGTTCCACCCTGGACAGTACGCCGCGGGTGATCGACAGGGACTTGCCGCCAATGGGGTAGCCGTACACGGTGACCTCTTCTTGCAGGTCTGGCAGTGTGCCCAGTGTCAGTGGGCGGGTGTCTTTGAAGAAACTGTCATCATCCACGGTGAGCAGAGCCAGGTCGGCGTCGTGGGAGACAAACTTCACTCGGGCGCGGAATTTCTTGGCGTCGCCGTGGCGTTGCACCTGAATAAAGCTACCGTTGGCCACCACGTGGGCGTTGGTGAGGATCTGCTTGTTGCGGATAACCGCGCCGGAGCCAGATAACTGCTTGGGGTTAAGCAACGCCCAGGGATTGAAGTAGTCCGGGGCGGCGGCAGTGGTGTAAATTTTGATTATCGAACGCTTGAGCTGCTCGTGTTCGCGGCTATCGGCGAGGGCCGTCTGCATTCCGAGCAGAAGCAGCAGGGAGATGGCGATCAGTCGTTTCATCGTGGCTGTTTTCTATCGGGTTAAGTGGGGGCAGTTTAGCAGCTATAGATAAAAATGGCGGAATTTTCACCACTTTTGTCATTTGAGCCTACTCCTGCTCGCGTAGGAAGCGGTGGATCTGGCGGCGCTGCTTTTTATTGGGTCGCTCGCGCTGAATCCCCGCATTGGCTGCCTGGCGTTCAGTGCGCTCCTTTTCGCGCCGGGCGATGCTGTCCTCGGTCTCGCGGTACAGGGTGCGGGCGATATCGGCACCGCGACGCTGGTCGGAGAGGGCAATAACCTCCACCTCAATCAAGTCCCAGCCCTGGCGGATACTCAAAAGCGCGCCAACGGTGAGATCTTTGCTGGCTTTGACCCGCTGTCCATCGGCGTGCACTTTACCACCTTCGATAGCCTGTTTGGCGATACTGCGGGTCTTAAAGAAGCGTGCGGCCCAGAGCCACTTGTCGATACGTACTTTTTCCATCGAATCCTGTTGATCAATATAAACTTGGGCCCGGGTTATGCGGGCTTATTGTTACTGCGCTTTGTTACTGCGTTGCAATGACATAATTTCATCAAAGTGATGAATCGCCGGGAAGTCGCTGATATGCCGTTTGGGGCCGCGGCTGTCCGGCTGGCGGATACACAACAGGTGGGCGATGCCATAGTCCTGTGCGGCGGCCAACACACTCTGGTTGTCGTCAACAAACAGCGTGCGCTCCGGGTCGAAGGCCACCTCCTCGCGCAGGGCGTGCCAGAAGCTTCCACTCTCTTTGGCATGTCCATAATCGTGGGAGGAAATGATGTCGTCAAACCATGGCTCGAGGCCGGTAATTTGCAGTTTGTGGTCGAGTCCATGGCGGTGTGCATTAGTGACCAGATAGGTGGGCTTACGCAGTTGTCGCAGTCCCTGCAGGAAGGCCTCGGTATGGGGGCGCAGGGCGATGCGCTCTTCGATCTCGCGCAGTATCGCGAGGATATCCAGCTTCAGAGTTTCCGCCCAAAAGTCCAGGCAGTACCACTCCAGAGTGCCGCGGCGTGCATCAATTTCCCGCTGCAGCTCTATTTGGGCCCGCTCGGGATCGAGACCGTGTACTTCGGCGTAGCGTTTGGGTAGATGGTCGAGCCAGAAATGGTTGTCGTAGTGCAAGTCCAGCAGGGTGCCGTCCATATCCAGCAGTACGGTGTCGATACTTCGCCAGTCGAGCATGGGGCCTGTCTACCTCTCTGTGGTGGGGGTGGGAAGCCAAATTGTAGCCTTCCCAAAATATCCCCAGTATGAAGGTGGGCATTATGCCTGGGCACGGCGTATGCCGTACAGGATGGCAAACTGAGCACCGTAATAGCTGAGCATAATTGCTGTGTCGGCGAGAGGTAGCGGTGCTATGAACTTATTCACAGCGATCAATGCGTCGGACAGCATAAAAGTGAGTGCACCGGCGAATAGCAGCCCGGAATTGCCCCGGTGAGCCCCGGCGCCTAGGGCCATGGCAATAATGGCAAGCAAGTAAAGAAGCACTGCTGGCGCCAGCTCCCCCGCAGCGGGAAGTATCCAGCGGGCCAGCCCCACTGCGGCCAGCAGAACAGGCAAGATACGTATCAGACTGCGGCGTTTGCGGAAGTCGGCAAAACGCAGGAAATTGGCCGCATAGAGAAGTTGTGCCACCAGGAAGGCACCCAGGCCAAAGATAAACTGGTGGGCAAACCTCATTTCCAGGAGTACATCGCCAAGTGCGGAAAAAGCCAGGGCCGCAAGTGTCAGAGTGCGAGTGAGCCCGTCCAGGTGCCGCATCGCCATCAGGGCGAGAATGGCGATTGGCAGCGCTTTCAGCGAAGCCATCCACAGCCCTTGAATTGCCATGCTGTCGAGGAGCATAAAAAGAGCGGCAAAGAATATAAATGCTACAGGCATAAATAGGCTTGCATGAGTTGCATCATGGGCATCGGAGGTCATATTCGGATTCATGGCAGCGCCTTTATTTTTGGTTTTATGTTTATCGGAAAGAAGCCAGTCACTAAATGTGGCACAAAGACGTGTTACCACCAACCGGATCGCCATGAATTCACAACTCCGTGTTAAACCAGTTCCTTGTGAGGGAGGCGATTACTTGCAGAGGAATTTATACGTGTGTGCCATTGGGATTTCCTTGTGGGTCTCTTGGGGCAGCGCACATCTGGGTTACTATCTGCGCACAGGAAAATATTAATCGGTGGACTGCCTGTCTGCCGTGAGAGCCATTAACGGAGAGCTTCATCAATGAAGGCAGCCAATATTCTGGAAACCATCGGCAATACCCCGCATGTGCGTATCAATCATCTGTTTCGCCCAGATATCGAAGTGTGGATGAAGGTAGAGCGTTTTAACCCCGGCAGCAGTATCAAGGACCGTATTGCCCTGGCGATGATTGAGGATGCAGAGCGCCGCGGTGCTTTGCAGCCCGGTGGTGTGATTATCGAGCCCACCTCCGGCAACACGGGCATCGGATTGGCCATGGTGGCAGTGGTTAAGGGGTATCGATTGATTCTCACCATGCCGGAATCTATGTCTTTGGAGCGGCGCCAGGTGATGAAAGCTATGGGGGCTGAGTTGGTGCTTACTCCCAAGGAGCAGGGTATGGGCGGGGCTATCGCCAAAGCCGAGGAACTATTGGCGCTGCATGAAAACAGCTGGATGCCGCAGCAGTTCTGTAACCGTGCCAATGCCCAGGTGCATCGTGACACCACTGCCAAAGAAATCCTCGCAGATTTCCCTGAGGGGCTCGATTACCTGATTACTGGGGTTGGCACCGGTGGCCACATCACCGGTTGTGGAGAGGTACTGAAGGAATCCTTTCCCAAGTTGCAGGTTTTTGCCGTCGAACCGGAAAATTCTCCAGTGATCAGCGGTGGTGATAAAGGGCTGCACCGCTTGCAGGGGATTGGTGCCGGTTTTATTCCCGAGATACTCAATACCAAAATGCTGGATGGCACCATTTTGGTAAATGGAGAAGACAGTTTTGAAATGGCGCGTAAGTGCGCTTTGAAGGAGGGGATTTTTGTGGGTATTTCCTCAGGTGCGAGCCTGGCCGCGCTGAAAAAGCGCGAGGGCGAATTTGCGCCCGGTAGCCGCGTATTGATTTTTAGTTATGACAGCGGTGAGCGCTACTTGTCGGTGAAGGACCTTTTCCCCTCCTGAGACTTTATACTCACCACCTGAAAAATAAGGGAGTTTTAATGAATAAGGCATTATTGGAGCAGGTGATTGCAATCTGCAAAAACGCCGGTGAAGCTATCTTGGAGGTTTATCACAGCACTGCTGAGCTGGAGGTGGACACCAAGGCGGATGACTCGCCGGTTACAGCTGCGGATTTAGCGGCACACAAAATTTTAGCCCCTGCTCTGGCGCAGCTGATTGACGGTGTACCGGTATTATCGGAAGAGCAGGAAATGCCATCATTTGCCGAGCGCAGCCAGTGGCAGCGGTACTGGATTGTGGACCCGCTGGATGGCACCAAGGAATTTATTCGTCGCACTGGTGAGTTCACCGTTAATGTGGCCCTTATTGAAAATGGCGAACCTGTGCTGGGCGTGGTGCATGTGCCGGTACTGGATATCACCTATGCTGGTGGCAAGGGTGATGGTGCCTTTAAGCGCACGCTTTCCGGCGATACAGAAATTCATGTGCGCCCGCTGAAGCCGCGCCTGGAAGCTGGTGATGCAGTGGAATTGGTTGCTAGCCGCAGCCATGGTGCCGGCGCCGTGGATCAACTGGTAGAGCGTATCGAATCCAAATTGGGTGCGGTGGTCTGTAAAAACATGGGTAGCTCTCTCAAACTGTGTCTGGTGGCTGAAGGGGCCGCTGATCTCTACCCGCGGCTCGCACCCACTTGTGAGTGGGATACAGCCGCAGCCCAGGCGGTGGTTGAGGCTGCCGGTGGCACAGTGGTGGACGATTCCTTCAAGCTGCTGCGTTATAACAGCAAAGATTCTTTGCTGAATCCGTTTTTCTATGTGATCGGTGATGCATCTTACGATTGGCAGGATTTGCTAAATGCAGAGTCTCCAGTGAACTAAGCTTGCCATGCCCCCACTTCAGTGGGGGTTCTATTTATTTTTTATCAACCTTTAAAACCAGCACAAAAGGCCGGCGTTATGCCTCTTCAGGTGAGCCGCAAAGCTTCAGATCTGAATGAAACCCGCTGTTTACGCAGACAGCTGGAACAGGAGATTGCCTGGTTACAGCGGCAGCAGGATGCCCTGGTGGAGCCGGAGGCAGAAAATCAAAAATTCCTATGGCGCACTCTTAACGGCATGATTTTTTCCCGTAGGGCACTTCTCGGAAGAATGCCGCGCTAAATTTTTCGTCGTTCGCACCTTGATAAGGTTTAAATGTCGCAGTGGTTAGGTTGTTTGGCGTCGCCCCTCCAATAACCATTCCGGCTAAATAATGCAAACCCTCGCAATGAGGTTCAACTCCAACCTAGACAATAAATTCAAAAATTAATTATTCAGCTTTCGGTTTATTCTGAAGTAATAGGTGCGGTTGCGCAGAGTTTATTTTATTGGGGAATTTGTTGATTTTCCTTGCCATATTTCGTTCGCAGTTTTGAAACCCGTCTACGCTTTGGAAAGCCAATGTATAAGAGAATTTTCTAATGCGCTATCCGGTTGTGCTTCACAACATTGAATACGCCGGCTTTGGTGCCATAGCACCCGACCTGCCGCATTGTCACTGCTATGCCGAAACTCTGGATGCCGCTCTACAAAAAATGGCGGAGACTATTTTTCAACGCCTGGAAGAATTACGGCAAGCTGGAGAGCCGATGCCGCAGCCTCAAGACGTCGACAATTTGCGGGATAACCCAGCATTTGCCGGTGGTATCTGGGCCATCATTGATGTGGAAAGCCTTTAAGGATCATTATCCATATAAATTTGGTATTCGATTCGGATAAGTTTCTGAGGTGGATAACCATGACAGCTAAGCTTTGGTAAGGGGGATGAATTAAAAAGCGTCGTGCTGCAAGGATGGATGTAATGAAGACGGTGTTATGTGTCTTGGCCTTACTGTTATCACCAGCGGCCACTGCAGTCGAATGGAATAATCCTTTCGATGGTATTGAGTCGGGTGAATATCGAATTATTACCACGCTGGGACTGGGTTCAGGGGAATTACAGCTCAATGATCAGCGGGATTTTTTTGGTTATGTCAGCGTTGGCGTGACACCCGCCGTGGGTGTTTGGCAGGTGAATTTACAATTTTCCCGCTTTGATGATAATCACGTGCGAATTAATCAGGTGGGGCTCAATTTTAAAGTGGATTTTACCCTGAATTGTTACGTTCAGTGTCTCTACTGGATGGCGGGGTGGAATTATGCCGATGTTGATTTGAATGATGTGCGTAAATATGGTTATTGGTATCACAATAAAGACAAGTGGCACCTATATGATATTTATGACAAGGAAAAAGACTGGTATTACGACGGCCATTATTACCATGTGATCGATGCCAGTGGCAGCGATTCTTTCTGGAATCTTGGGGCCGGCTATCGGTTTATGTGGAACCAGGATTTTGATACTTCCATAGAATACAACTACAACGATATTAATTCTGTCTACCGAGTGAACCTTGGGCACTTACGTACTTTAAGTCTTAATTTTTCCTATCGCTTTTAACTATAAATTTATGTTAAGCGGGAAATTTGAGGTGTTTCCCGCTTAACATACTATGTCCGGTTTTTCAGACCAGTTAATTAGTCATCGTGTTTTAAATACGGTAAATGGTTTTTATCCATAAGGTCCTGCCGGGCTCATTAACCCTATCCAACTGTGGGAAGTTGGGAATTTCCGCACCCGCACGGCTGACATGTTCTGCATAGGTTTCATCTAGTAAGTTATCGACCCCTGCAGTGAATAGCAGTCGTTGGCTTGGGCGCCAACCTGCGTTAATTGACAGTACGTCGGCAGAATCCGTGGGCCCAAAGTCCTGTCCGATAATGTTACCCTTACCGATATCGACGCGATCCTGGCTGGCAATAGCCCGCCACAGAATACCCGCCGACCACTGAGCTTGCTCATAGTGCAGCCCCAGGCGTGTTTCCAGTGGGGGCAGTTGGGCCAGGGTGGTATTGTCTGTGTCGTTGGCACCACGCACTGAAGTGACAGTAAACTCGGTGCGCCAGTTTTCGTTTAATTGATAGCTGGCATCTAGTTCTAGTCCCCAGGTGCGCGCCTGAATATTGCGAATTACCGCAGCGGTACGCTTATCCCCAGGCTCCCCCATATCCATTGCGTTGCCCATCGAGGACATGGTGCCCATGCCTGACATCACCGCAGCCTTCTGGTAATCATTCTGTACTAACAGGTAGTCGCGGACATCACTGGCGAAAGCGGAAATACTGGCAGACAATTTTTCAGTGCGATAGATAGTGCCGATATCCAGTTGACTGGTTTTTTCTGATTCTATATTGAGTGCGCTATAGGAATCTGCTGCTTCGCGGGAAAATATTTCCCAGTAATCCGGGAAGCGCTCACTGTAGCCGAGCCCGGCGTAGAGGGTGGCAGAGCTGGTGGAGGTACTTGGCAGCGCCAATTCATAGCGTATAAAACCGCTGGGCAGTTGTTCTGAGCGGCTCTCACCAGCGGTGGGGTTATCGACCGAGGACATCATCGATAACGAAATCGTCTCGCGCAGGTCGCGTACTTCCCAGTCATCCAGTCTGGCGCCGGCGATCCAGCGTTGATCCGGAGCGAATTGCCAGCTGGCTTCGGAGAAAATGCCCAGTTGGGAAAATTCCGCATCCGTATTCCAGTTGCGCTGGCGGTAATCAACCATCGTCTGATTCATGCTCATGCGTCCGCGGTGACTGTTTTCCCAGGTATCCAGGCCTGCTGTCAGCTCAAAGTTATCCGCAGGATTCAGCTGCAGACTCAGCTTGGCACCAATGGTTTCGCTGTCTAAATTCATGACGACTGGATTGGTAGCCATTCCCGAGGGATTACGCAGGCTGTAATTATCCATGATGTGATCGACATAGTTGTAATAGATCTGCACTTCGATGGTATTCAGCAGAGCGCCGATATTGCTGCGGCGGTATTTGGCTTTGTAGCTCTCGCGTGCAAATTTACTGCCATCTACTCCACGGTCGGCATAGGCCGCTTCGGCATCGCTAAAAGCTGTTTCGAATTCCAGGCGGCTGTCATCATCGGGGGTCCAGGCCAGATTGGCTTTGCCACTCCAGCGCTCGTAACCGGAGTGCACCCGATTGCCGTCGCCATCCTCATAATCATCTGCAGAGGCAGAAGTTGCCGAACCGCGCAGGGAAAATTCTGGGGTTTTGTACGCTAGGTCAAAGAGCCCGTCTTTTCGATCGGCGCTGCCGCCAAGCAGGCTCGCATGCATATCCCATTCGGGTTCGCTCGGGCGCTCCCGCTGTTGGTTGAACAGCACTACCCCGGCGGAATTGCCCGGTCCGTGAGTGACGCTCTGGGGGCCTTTAATCACCTCTATTTCGTCGAGGCTTTCGGGGAAAATATAGGCGGTAGGTGGGTCCATACGGCCGGGGCAGCCACCCATAAGAGACTCTCCATCCAATAACATGCCCAGGCGCGAGCCCCCCATACCGCGCAACAGCGGATCGCCACTGGTGCCGCCTTTGCGCACCACGGAAAAGCCGGGAATGGTTTTTAGGTAATCGGCGCCGTCGTTAGCTGGTAGGGGCTGTCGAGGCATTTTCGGGTCCGTCAGTAGGTTGAGCGGCAGTTCGGTTTTTACTCCGGTGACCACCATCTGCTCCATTTCCCCCTCTTTTTTTTCATTTCCCTCACTGGCCATTAGGGAAAATGGAAAGGTGCAACCAGCAATAATTGCCAGGCTCAGTGGTGTGTGTAATGGCTTTTTCTTTTGGAGTTTAACTTTTCGCATTGTGACTTATCCGTTTCTGGGCCGAAGGTCAGGCACGGCCATGGGGAGCGCGGTAAAAATAGCGCGCACGGGTTTGTTCCCGCCGGCTAAGCAGCGGGAATTCCAGTTTTTTTAGTGAAGCGGGTCTACGGCTGTTGCAATATCCCAACCAGAAAAATTACCGGCAAAGGTAGTGCAGCGAAGCGCAGAAACAGGCCTCGACTATTTAGTTTTTGAAAAATAAGAAAACCGAGGTTTTAAACTGGAGGGGCGCGGATAAGGGGGCGGCTGTAGTATAAAGAAAGAGCGGTGTTAATGCCGTTGCTGAAAAGGGGGAGAATATTCCCCTCACTGGCGAAATGCAGGTCTAATGCAGGTACATGGACAAGACTGGCAGCGGCGGAAAAATTACAGTGATTGTCAGCAAAAGAATGCGCGGTCAGTGCATCGTGGTTGTGCCCACTGTGCTCACCGTGCCCACCACCATGGCTGTGATGATGGTCCTGAGCCTGGCTGGCTAGGGCATTTAATAACAGAGCGCTGCGGCTGTCGCCGTGGCAAAAATCGTAGGGGGTGCCCGCAGAAAAAGCGGCGGGCATAAACCCTGCGGGAACCAAACCACGGGCACTGAGAAACACCAGTAAAAGCAGCAGTGCCTGCCACTGTGGCAGGTGAGGGCGGTTTTTACGGGTGCGCGGGCGACTCATAAATAAGGTTCTTGAAGTTACCGGGATAGACTTAATAAATTCCCGAAGGCAAGTGGCAACAGATTACCCGCTGGCTGTAAAAAGTGCCACTATCGGTAACAAATTTTTCTGTTTGCAAGTTAATTAATTTGTACAGTCGCATTCGGATAAAACTATTATCCGATTTTTTTAACGCAAAAGAGATTTTAAGCGTGCGCTGATGCCATGAAAAAACTGATGTTTTTTCTTCGCTTTATCACCGCTTAAAAAATTTATTTGGATCGCCTGTCGTTTGCCGACAAAACTAGGGTAACCATGCCAACAATTATCCGTTACCTTAAAGGCCACCAGAGAGCCCGGTCCCGGTAGTAGTTCATCACTGTAGTCGTCCAGGCTTTTGCCGCTGCGCAGGATACGCAGGCGTCCAGTGGGCGCAGACCAGTCATTGTTCAGATAGATCAGTACGGTAATGAGTTTGGTTTTGGAGTCCGTATGGATACGCCCATCTTTGGCTCGGGAGTATCCGCGCAGGGTGGCCATCATCGGTTTATCAGATAGATCCAGCGCAAATTTTTCACCGAGAATACTTCGCACCTCTGTGCTGCCAAATTGTTCGACAAAACTGCGCAGGCGTTCCGAAGTTTTGACATCCTTGATATTGAAGCTGCCGCCTTTGTCTAGAGGAGGGAAGTCTGCGATCAGGGCGCTGGCCTCATCGGAGGCCAGGGAGCGCTCTAGGTAGAAATGGGGGAAAGGGGAAGTCTTTACTTCGGCACTGCTGAGTCGCTCGATAGTGATTTGGGACATGGTCAATTTAAGCTCCCTATACTGTGGGATTATTTTTTTAGGACATCGATAACATCACTCTTTGGTTACCTCTTACATCAAATACTTTGAATTCCCGGCTTTCACTACCGGTTAGATTTTGCCGCTGCGTTTCAAACGCCAGTAGGCTTCCACCAGCGCCTGGTGCAAAAGCTCCGGACGGGAATCCACCACTAGTACATTACAGGCTTGTAACTGTTGCAATAGGCGCGCACGGCGACGAAGAAAATCCCGTGCGGCTGCGCCTTCGACGGCCTCGGAAAAATCCCCGATAGGCTTTTGTGCCATTCGGTCTACGGCAGTCTCCCGCAGGCTCGCCACCATCACTAAGTGATTGCGAGTGAGCAGCCGCACTGCGGTGAGCAGTTCGCTGCTGTCTTCATCGCGCAGGTTGGTAATTAGGATCACCAGTGCGCGGCGCTTGTGGGCACCCAGCAGTTGCTGGGCGGCGCCGCTGTAGTCCGCGCTGCCAGTGCCGGAGTGCAGATCGTAGACATTGTTCAGCAACAGGTTGATGGCGCTCTCACCCTTTACCGGTGGCAGTTGCCCGCCGGAGCTGTCCTGTGCGGCGGCGAAGGCCTGCAGACCCACGGCGTCGCCCTGCTTTATCGCCACATAGGCGGATAGCAGCAAGCCATTGAGGGCATGATCAAAGTGACTCAGTTCGCCATCTTTGGCGCGCATGCGACGGCCGCAGTCGAGCATATAAATAATTTCCTGATCGCGCTCGTCCTGGTATTCACGGCTGATCAGTTTGTGCAGGCGTGAACTAGCGCGCCAGTCTACCTGGCGTTGGCTGTCGCCCTGACGGTATTCGCGCAGCTGGCGAAAATCCATGCCTTCGCCGCGGCGCTGCTGCTGATGCAGGCCGAGGTGGCGCAGAGTTTGCTCAGTGGAGAGCGCCTGCAGGGAGGAGATGCCGAGAAAATTGGGGTAGACCTTTACCGACTGTTCGCGGCCGAGCCACAGGCGTGTTTGCCAGAGGCCCCAGGGTGAGTCGGCGAGCACCTCGATTCGGCCAAACTCGGCGCTGCCACGGCGATGGGGTACCAGACTGTACTCAATGGCAACCTCCTGGTCAGGCTCCAGCAGCGCCTGGCGTGGTAATCCGTTGCTGCCCAGCTGTTGCGGTACGTTGTCACATACCGATAGCTTCAGGGCCCTCTGGCCATGGTTGCGCAACTTCAAATGAACGCAGTTGCGCACGCCCAGGGCCAAATTAGCGGGCAGTTTGCGCTGGCCCTCCAGGCCCAGAATCTTGCGTCCGGTGAGGAAATCCAACAGCGCCGCGCCGATCAGTAGCCCCCCAACTGTCCACCAGAGGGACTGCAACAGCTCCGCAGATTGGGGTGCCCAGATGCGCGCGGCGCTCACCGTAAGCGCAGCCAGGCACCAGTAGCCGAGGAGCTTCACCAGGCGGTGGCTGGGCCCGGGCCTTCCGAGCTGAGGTTTTGCGTATGGAACCTCTGTTGCAGCGACATCCTGTGTCACAGTCGCGGCGCCTCGACGCTATCGATAATCATGGCCAGAGCACTGTCGGTGGTCTCACCATCGATTTCCATATCTGGGGACAGGCTCACGCGGTGGCGCATGACGGGTATCGCCATCGCCTTGATATCGTCGGGCAGCACAAATTCCCGCCCCTGCAACAGGGCGCTGGCACGTGCGGTCTGCAACAGGCCGATACTGGCGCGGGGACCCGCTGGGCTGCGCAACTGGTTGGCGTCGCGGGTGGCGCGCACCAGGCGCACGGCGTAATCCAGTACCTGCTGGTCCAGGGCTACCTGGGGTACCAGGGCTTGCAGTTGTTGCAGCTGCTCCACGGTTATCTCGCCGGCAGACTTCTCCCGCAGGTGCTGCTCGATGCGACCACTGCTGGCAGCGGCGGCCAGTTTCAGCTCGGCCTCCAGGCTGGGGTAGTCGATCAGAACTTTGAGAAGGAAGCGGTCCAGCTCCGCCTCCGGCAGTGGATAGGTGCCCTCTTGCTCAATAGGGTTCTGGGTGGCCAGCACCATAAAGGGGCTGGGTACGGGAAATGCCTTGCCATCGATTGTGACCTGCTTCTCCTGCATCACCTCTAGCAGGGCTGCCTGGGTTTTGGCCGGGGCGCGGTTGATTTCATCCGCAAGCAGTAAGTTGGTAAATACCGGGCCGCGGCGCACTTCGAAGCGGCTTTCGCCCATGTTGTACATGGCATGGCCGGTCACGTCAGCTGGCATCAGGTCCGGGGTGAATTGGATGCGGCGGAAGTGACCGCCAAAGCAGCTGGCCAGGGTGCGCACCAACAGGGTTTTGCCAAGGCCGGGTACGCCTTCCAGCAATACGTGGCCGGAAGCCAGCAAGGCCACCAACACCTGTTCGACGACCTGCTCCTGACCGATCAGCAGGCGGTTGATATTGTTGCGTAGCAGTTGCAGTTGGGCTGAGGCAGCCTGCCAGTCCGGTGCCTCGGTGTGGGTTTTTGGTTCTGGGTTCAGGGTGGTATCACTCATAGGGCTGCCTCTATACGCTGCAGATTGCGCATTTGTTCGGTAAAGGTTTCTTCGCTGGTCGCCGGTGTGCCCCAAAGGCAGGCGACCAGTTTGGTTTCACTGAGGCCGGTGGCATCACTGAGGTGCTGGCACAGTTTGCGCTTGGTCTTGGCGTTGGCGTCCGCAGCGCCGAGCCGGCGCAGCAGCTCTTCGCGCTGGCCGCGCAGTAACCGTTCGCACTGGTCGTCGCGCCAGTAGTAGTGGCCGCAGGCGGAGATATGCTCCAACAGTGAGCGTCGGGTAATCTTAGGCGGAGGTTGCAACGGGCCAAAGCGGCGCGCACGTAGAACCAGCCAGCCGAGCAAGGCGAGTAGGCCGGAGATAAAAAACTCAGAGGTGTACTTTTTCGCTAAAAAACCCAGGGAGTCGAAACGAGGGCGGGTCAGAAAGACGAAATCGCCACTTCCGGCCAAAAGCTGCAGGAAATAGGCGTGGTCGAAATGGCCGATTCGGTGGGATTGCCAGATAGTGTTATCGGTCAGCAGGGTGATAACCCCTTGACCCCGCTCAAATTGCATAAAAGGCGCGGCTTCGTCTTCGCGCCATACCTTGGCGAAGAATACCGGTGCGCCCTCAGCGCTGCTGTTATCGATCCCCTCGTGATAGAGCAGTTGGCCTGCGTCGAAATGTAATTGAATCTCAGCCCCACCGGCGGTAGGCAGAGTGATCAAGTCTTCCGGTTCAACATCAGGGTTGCGGGGTTTTTTCTTTTTGGTCTCGGTCTGCTCTTCGGCTTCGTCGATTTTGCGATTGTATTCGCGCATAGCCTCACCGGGGCTCTGCTCCGGGCTCAGTTCGGCATCTTCGCCCAACAGTGGCTGCAGGGGATGCTCAAAGCGATATTCCTCGTGGCCTTCTACGATGGAGACGCCCAGGTTTTCCAGCAGCCAGTCGCGTTCGGCACTGCCTCCTTTCTCGGAATCGAACCCTGCAGTATGTGCCACTACGATGGCGTGCCCCCCGCTTTCCACCCATTGCAGTAGCTCCTCAACCCGCTGGGAGTTGTAAGCTTGGTTGGAGTTAGCGATAAACAGAGTCGCATTTGGGGACAGCCCATTCAGGACGGAGATATTTTCTGCCTGGCGCGGTTCCAGCCCTACTTGCGCCAAGTAGTGCTCGGCCGCCAGAAACAGATTGCGCCGCGCCTCAGGCCCCCAACCGCGATCCTTTTCTTCTGTGTAGCGTTCAAAAAAGGTGAGAAATAACCATACCAGTGCCGCACAGAGCAGCAGGGCGAAGCCAATTACTAGACGTTTAACGGTCATTGCCGAACACCTCCTGCCACTGTTGGCACAGGCCGCCCAGCTGCTCATCGGCGGGGGGGCGATGAGCATAGGCCAGCTGTTGCCAACTGCCGGTGAGTTGCTGCACAAACTGGCTCAGTGGGGCGCTGACTGGGCGCAGCGCTTCCTGTGGTGATCGCTGGCGCTGGCTTACCAGCTGGGCACACTCGCTTTCGGTAAGGTGGTCGCCAAACTGGAACTGGAAATCCTCAATTAAATGGGACAGGGTGGAACGATACAGGAGGCCGAGACCGGCGCGTTGATCGCCGGTCCGCCACAGGCGCATTACTTCCGCACATACGTCGTCGGGCAGGCTGGATTGACGTACATCGAGTCCGAACAGGGTTTCTGGCGCTACCGGTTTTGTTTTGGGTTTGTGTTGCCAGCGCAAGCTGTTGAGGATGGCTTCGCGGTGGCGCCACCCCAGATAGAGCAAGCCGGCAATCACGCCAATCCAAAGTAGTAACTCAATGGGCTTGGCGAGCAGTGCTCCCCAGTTGATGTCTGAGGAATCATCAGTCTCCTGAGAGTTTTGCATAAGCCATTTGAATAGCCATTCGAATAGCTCAATGATCCACTCGGGAATTTTTCCTCGCTCTTCTTCAATTTTTTTCAGGCGCCAGCCGCTCTCCTGCTCAATGCTGTGAAAATCCTCTCCGGCGAGAATTTCGTCAATATGTCGTTGCGCTTGAGCCGGGGTTTGCAACGTTTCCGCATAGGCCTGTGGCGCCGGTGCCAGGGAGGTGCCGGCCAGGACGCACAGTAACAACAGAGCGGCTAGGGGGGAGGTGCTAGTGGCGGTCTTTTTACCAGCCCGTTGAGCGTCTCGGTAGCGCTCGACCAAATCGCGGAATTGAATCTCGATATCCCAGCCTTCCAGCTCGATGCGCCGGCCGATATACAGGCAAAAGCCGCTGACGATATAAAATGGCGCCACCGCCGCCATAATAAGTAAACAGAGAATATTGGATGCCCATTCCAGCGCCAGGGTCTCGCCGCGAATCAGTGGAATCCATTGGATATTTGCCACAATCTGCTCGGGAATAAACAGATAAATCAAGATAAAGGCTGCGATGAGGAAGAAGGATTCCAGGTGAATACCAGTCAAGGTCAGCCAGGTGGCCGCACCGGAGTGTTTGCGGTGCAGTACACTGATACGCGCGCTACGAGCGGTGCCTTTGGATTGCTCCAGTACAGTGACCGGCATATCAAAAGAGCGGGTCGGGCTCAGGCGACGGAGGGTGATCCAGGCGAGCCAGTCGGTGCGGTTGTAGCGGAAAAACTCTTTGAGTGCTGCCAGTGCAGATACCGGTGCGCCGAACAGAGTGCGGCTGATCATGAACAGCGGCAGGCGGTCAAACACCGGTTTTAACCACCAGAGAGCGAACAGTGACCAGCCGGGATGAGCCGGGAAGAACCAGGCCAAGACACCCAGTACCAAAGCTGCCGGCAACAACCAGACCAGAAACATCGGCAGCCAGTGCTTGCGTGCCAGGGCGACACCCAGATCGATGGATTCCCAGGGCGAGCGCAGGCGTGCCCTTACCGCCATATTTTTAACTTGCATGGCTGGAATCCCCGCGCCCAGCCAGGGCGAAGTAAGCGAATACCAGCAGCCACAGCAGGGCGCCGAAACCTAACTTAATTGTTATGGGCGTGGTAGCACTGGAGGACCAGAAGGCTTCGAGGAAGGCGGCGATCACCAGCATCAGGAAAGTGCCGTACATGATTTTCATGGCCTCGACACTGGCCAGGCGCAGCGCCACAGAACGGCGGTGTTGTCCCGGCTCTACCAGCGAGCGCCCTAACAACAGGCCCGCGGCGCCGGCCAGTACTATGGCGGTCAGCTCAAAGGCGCCGTGGCCGATCACAAAAGGGTAAAACGTGGAGACAAATCCCACTCGCGTGATATGCCCAAAAGCCGCACCGATAAATAGCCCATTAAAGACCAGGAAAAAGATGGAGCCGAGTCCGAACAGTATGCCCCCGGCAAAAGTGCGGAAAGCAATGCCAATATTGTTCTTGATGTAGAAGCCAAACATGGCCAGATCGGTATCGGAGCCGCGCTCGCGCCCCAGCACGCGGTTGCCGGGATCGTACATCGATTCCAAGGATAATACGTCTCCTGGCGACATCACCGCATAAATCAGTGCGTCGTTATTGTAGGTGCCGATGCCCATCACTAGGGCGGGCAGTAAAAACAGTGCCGTTGCCAACAACACTACGCGGCCATTGGCGCGCACCGCCTGGGGAAATCCGGCCAACAGATAGTGCAGCCAACCTTTGCGGCGCAGAGTTTGCTGGCGGTAAACTCGGTGGTGGGCCGCTGTAACCAGCTTGTTGAGGTGGTCGATCAGGCGGCTGGTATATTGACGCTCTTTGGCCACCGCCAGTTGCTGACACAGCTCCCGGTAGACGACCGGAAGATCCAGGGCGCTCGCCTGCGCACTTTTGCTATCGCTTTTCAGCCAGGCTTCCAGCTGTGCCCAGCCGTCGCGGTAGCGATTCTCAAAATCTCTCTGTCTCATAACCCCTCAGCCCCTGCCGCCCAATAACCAACTACCCACAGAGCGCAGGTATTCCAGCGCAGCGCTATCTCTCTTCTCGGTAACGGGTTCGAGTAAATTGGCCAGCTCTTGTTGGCGCGCTTCGCTCAGGTCTTCGTGGCGTTCCAGTAAACTGATCAGGGCCAACTGGTCCTGTTGTTTGAAATTGCGGGGTGGTGGAAGAGGCGATGTATCCGGTAGGGCTACAGGCACCTTGTCCTCGTCCTTGTAGATCACCAGGGTACCGGCGGCCAAGTCACCGAGGCGCTGGAAGTGTCGCCCGAGGGTCATGGCAATAACGCCGGTGGCGTAAGCGAAAGGGAGAAAGTCGGCAAAGCGCAAAAGGTTGCGCACTATGGAAGCACCCCAGGAGATGGGGGTGAGATTGTCGTTGACTACCATCAGGCCGAAGGCCTTCTTACCCGGTGTCTGGCCGCCGCGCAGCACTTCGAAAAACACCGGGTAGAACCACTCCAGCAGGAAGGAGCAGACCAGCCAGATTCCTATACCGGCAGTTTCGGCAAAGGCCAAACCTATACCCAGTGCGGTCAGTATTAGGGTGCGGTAAAACACATCCACGGCAAAGGCGAGGATGCGCGGCACAGGCCCTGCAGCCCGTGCACGCAGATCGATACCCTCAGGGGTTTCGACGTTGTAGGTGGTATCCAGCAAGCTACCACTCCTGTTAGATGCTACAAATTAGGAACCTTGAGGGCCACCAAAAACTTTGCGGTAGGCGACGCCGTATGCAATAGAAGCTAATGGGAGAGCCCAGATAAGGCCTATCAACAGTGCCAAGCCACCTACAAGATAGATAAGAATTAATACAATAAAGAAGCCCAAAAAAGCAAACCAGTTGTTGGTAATGGCTTTGCGGGATGCTTCCAGAGCTTTCCAGGGGCCTAAATTTTGGTCAGCTACCAGGGGGAGAGCCAGCATATAGGCAATGACCAGATAAATCCCTGGGATTACCAGTAGAAGGAAACCAATACCCACTAATATGCTCATGATGATGTAAGTCACACATAAGGGTACTATTTTATCGAAGTGCGCAAAAACCTCAGTACCAGAGGTTTCTTCTTTTCTGGCGATCTTGATGCCCACCATCATCATCCCCACAGCTAGGGGAACCCCTACGATTCCGGTTATCAAGTTATAAATGATTGTTGATGAGAGGGATGCACTAGCGGCCCCTGTCAGATCAAATGCTGGGTAGCCAGTTAGTAGACCGGCAACAAAACTGGTTGCAGCAATTGCGATGATATAAAGAATAATGGCAAACCAAACTGTGCGCTTTTTGCCTTTCGACAGCTGCCAGCCCTCATTGATGGCTTCGCCAATAGAAAAGGAATAATCACCGGCAATGCCTTTCTCGAGTGATCCAAAATCGCCAGCTTCACTATTTTCGGCAAGTTGGGACTCGGGAGCTTTATAAATATCACTCATCCTGTTTGATTTCCTTATTAAAAGTTAACGGATTGGGATGTGCAGAGCCTTGAAGACGAATATCGCACAGGCGCGTTGTGGGAACAATGCCACGCCAGTACAGCGGCAAATTAGGTGATGAATCTTTCTCAGCATAAAATTCGCCTTAGACGTAAAGAGGAAAGGTAATAATGAAGAAATTTCTATGGGCGGGGGCTGTGATAATAATGGTTATCACAGCTGGATATGTGGCACTGCCCTTTTATGCAATGGAACAACTGCAACGTGCGGCGCAAATGGCGGGTGCGCAGGAGCCAGAAAAAAGGCGAGAGAGCATCGATACGCTGGAACGCTACGTGGACTTTCCGGTATTGCGTGACAATTTAAGAGTCCGTTTACAGGAACAGCTGCGCTCTTCTATAGGCAATTCAATTCCACAGGAATTTGATGAGCTACTAACCGCCGGTGCGAATTTTGTCATGGGCCCATTAATGCAACAGTTTGTAACCCCAGAGGGGGTCGCAGCCCTGTTGCGTGGCGGTGAGGACTTACAGGGAATGGAACGAAAGTTGTTTGGCCAGGACACAGCACCCCAGGCAGATTCCTATCCGCAGACCCGGCAAGATTCTGAAGAAAAGCCTGAGAGCAGTTGGAGACGTCTCAAATGGCGTTTTACCGATATTAACCACCTGAGTGCGGATTACGGGGAGGCCAACCGGGCAGAACTGCGGTTGATTATGCAGCGCAATGGGCTGCATTGGCAGCTGGTGGATATCGAATTACTCAATGGCACCGAGGGGGAAGGCTGATAATGGAGATGGATAGTTCGGTTAATGTGTTTGGCGATGCACTTATTCCCTGCAGCCTGGCACCAATGACCGGTTTTTTTCGCGACGGCTGCTGCAACACCTGCAAAGAGGATCAAGGCTCCCACACGGTTTGTGTGGAAGTAAATGATGAGTTCTTGGCATTTTCCCGCAGCCGTGGCAACGACCTGAGTACGCCGATTGAGGAGTACGGGTTTCCGGGGTTGGCTCCGGGAGACCGCTGGTGCCTGTGCGCCGCCCGCTGGTTGGAGGCCCAGCAGCAGGATAGGGCACCGAGAGTTTTTTTACAGCGTACCCATGTGAAAGCTCTGGAGATAGTACCTCTACAGCTACTGCGACAATACGCTGCAGATTTGAATTAATCAGTGCGGAAAAGAAATTGGCACAGCGAGCAAGCTGTAAAGGGTTGCTCCGCTGTGCCAATGTCATTTATCCAAAACCCCAATCAGGATGGCAGGAAGTCGATGGAGTAATTGCGGGTTGTGGCTTTAACATCCGCAGAACCAAAATTAATCATGCGGATCCTCGCCAGCAGCTTGCGCTCCAGGGCGGGGTTGTTCAGCTCACTCTCAATCAACTTGATGGACGAAATAGTGCCGTTTGCTTCAATCACCAGCTGCACGGTAATTTTACCCTGCAGGGTGGGATCACGGCGTAAGGCACGGTCATAGATCGCATTGATTGCCGCCTTATTGGCCTCCATTATGCCGCGAATGGCATTGTCAGTTCGCGCCAACTTCTCACCTCTGACTCTCCTGGCCGCCTGCTTGGCGGAGCCTTGCGCCTGAGCCTGCTCAACCCGGGTGGTTTGTCGGCCCGCCAGTGATACGCCTCCCGTGTCAGTGCTGATGCTCCCGGCCCTGACACCGCCGCTCGAAGTTTTGGATTTGTCGCTGATCATATTGCGCTGTGTTTGTGCAGCAGTGGCGCTGCCGGCACTGAGCTGACCGCGGGTAACTTCACCCGTATCAAAACTCTCACGCATATCCAATAAATCGTCGGCCAGGGCATTGATGCCGCTGCTCGCCGCTTTTTCCCGCGCTTTTTGTATAGTGGCAACAGGGGGTGTCTCTACTTTACTGGGCTCGGGTTTCGGAGCCGGTTTCGGCTTTTCCTTCTCGACTTTTTTAGGTTCTGGTTTTTCTTTGGGTTTCTCTGCGTCAGGTTTTTTTTCCTCAGGCTTCGGTTTGGCCTTGGGTTTGGGCTTCGGCTTGGGGAGCTCCTTTTTCTCCAGGATAACCTTGGCCAGTTGTGGTGGCACTCGCTCTGCCTGTTCCCGGGTCAGCTCCGGCACTGGAGCAAAGGTAACGATGGAACCGCAAACGGCGAAGACAATAAGCCCTGCACGCAGGAACTTTATAAAGCGCTGGTCTTCCTGGTTGGAAGCAGACCAGGGCAACAGGGTTTCCTGTAGTTGCCAGGGGGCATAGCGGCTGGTTGCAGTGCTCATATCAGCTTTCCACCCCCGCGGGATCTATTGGTGCTGTCTGCTCAACAGCAAAAGAGATATCGCGGTAATCTGCCTGGGCGCAGGTCTGCATAATCTGTTTGAGCAACTCATAGGGAACCTGCTCGTCACCCATAATGGTGACCGAGCGTCCCCTTTGCTTTTGCTCGTCGCTGAGTTCACCGGCGCGTTCGGCGCGGTACTCCAGTTCCTTCAAGAGGGGCTCGATATTTTCCTTACCAGCGTCAATATCGTTAATGCCTACGATCATGCGATCACCAACGAATAATTGCTGATTATTGACCCTCACGACCGTAGTGACTTCCGGCTTTTGCTGAGAAGTGGACTTGGGTAGCTTGATGGTTTTATCTGATTGCAAAACCTGTACATCGCTAGTGGAGTTCACCAACAGGAAAAATACCAGAATGGTGAAAATGTCCATTAGAGAAACCAGATTGAGCTTCGATTGCTGTCGTTTCTGTCGCTGACGCCGCTCCTGTAATTTGGCGGCTGCGTTAAGCATCATTTTATTTCCCCACTACGGTTGTTTGCTGGGGGGCATCGCCCAGGGAAATCTGTGGGAACAACTCGGCATCGACGACTGATGCGGCAACTACTGCTCGATAGCTGCGTGCGGTATCCATAGCTGCCACCAGGGTTTTATAGGATGTACCTTTTTCCGAGAGAATGACCAAGTCGTCTTTCTCGATGGATTTTTCCCGTAAGTTACGCTTTATTTGCTGCAGTATCAGGGAAACCGTTTCCATATCTGGTTCACCATCGATATTCTCCACTCGCCTGACTAGTTGCCCTGCCGGGTAATTGATATCAACATGTGCGGTGCGTAATACCAGTTCCAACTGTCGATTTTCCTGTTCAGTTGCACTACTGCTTCCATCACTGATGCCAGGAAGATTGAGTTTTAAAACTGAGATATGGGAAAACACCATATTGAGCAGCAGTACAGGAACCAGGATAGTCATCAGGCTCATAAAAGAGGTGATGTCCAGCTCTGCTTCCTCGTGTCCACGGCGACGAATATTTAATTTCAACATGGCGAGAGCCCTCAGGCATTCACTGCGCGCTGCTGTTCCGTTTTTTGTGGGCGGCCCATAGTCAACAGGTTTAGGAACTTTACTCCGGCCATCTGCAGGCTATCTACAATTTCATTGGTCTTGTTTTGTAGCATGGAATTAAATAGCAGAAGGGGAATTGCTGAGATAAGCCCGAATGCGGTGGTATTCATTGCTACGGAGATACTGGTAGACAACATAGTGGCTTTTTCCGCAGGGTCGGCAGCGGCTACAGCGGTGAACGCTGCGATAAGGCCCATAATGGTGCCTAATAAACCGAGTAGGGTAGCAATATTGGCCAGGGTAGCCAGGTAGTTGGTGCGCTTTTCCAGGCGCGGTACTGCTTCGAGGATGCCCTCTTCGATTGCCAATGCAATATTTTCCTCGCGCTTGGCGAATTGCAGGGTATTAATACCGGCGGCGGCAATGCGACCCATCGCAGCATCGTTGTCTCGGGCCAGTTGTAATACATTTTGATAACTGCGTTTTTGCAGTAGCGGTAATACCTGCAGATAAGCGCGGCGATTGGCGCTCTTAGCGCGGGAAAGAAAAATCCAGCGTTCCACTACCATAGCGAGGCCGATAACCAGCACTAGGGCAATAGGATACATAAAAGGGCCGCCAGTCTGGAAAAAGCGCAATAACGCCTGAGTAAATTCCATGATGAGTGTCTCCACAGAAGTAAGTGTTTAATTAGCGATATTTTTTTGCCAAACGGCCATTCCATGGTCATTGGGCATGATGATGAATATTGTGGAGTCGGATGAGGGCTCTACAATAAACTCCTGATAAGTGAAATACCTGCGGTGGCTTATCCCTGCTCCACTGGAGTACTGAGTTTCAGCAAAAAAGCACGATTACATTAGTTTGTGGTGCTCGATGAGTATTATTATTTTTTCTATTCATTTTTTTCTTCAACAACCGGCTTGGCACTGAGCAGTTGAATTTCCCGTTTGAATTCTGAGAGCTCCTGGTGCTTGAAAACGGTATTAAAATTTTGGGCCAGAGAACTATCAAGGCGCTGTAGGCTGTCGGCTTGCTTCCAAGGGATGATATACAGCACTTTGGGCTGTTCCTGACTACCGATTACCGTGGATTCCAGTGTGGTAATTTCATCCGCACGGGCGGTGAAGCAGGCGCAAATTATGGACATTAGAATAATTAATTTATCTCGCATCAGAGTCTACGCTCCAGTTCCAATATCCAAGCGTCGAGTAATTTGTCTCCTTGTTCTCGACTGCTCTGGGCCAAACGGTATTGCTGTAATGCCTCTTCCGGCCTGTTTAGATAGAGGTCATAGAGAATACCCAGATTGCGGTGCGCATCGCTAAAGTCGGGCCAAAGGTTCAGCGCCTGCAGGTAGCACTGTTCGGCCTCTTCGAAACGGCCTGCGTCACGTAGTAGTGCAGCCAACTGATTCCAGGCAAATACATTACCGTCATTGACCTCAATCGCCTTGCGAAAGCTATTTTCCGCATGCTCGGCCTGTTCACTTTTCTGCTGTACTATCCCGAGGTTTAGCCAGGGGCCAGAGAGCTCTGGCCAGCGTTCAATGACCTGCTGTAGCTGCTGCACTGCGGTTGAGCTATCTCCGTTGTTAAAGCTCTCGTGTGCCTGAGCCATAGCGACGCTGGCCTCTTTGGGAACCCGCTTGGCATTCGCCAAATAGGGGTTTTCGGTAATTACATGCTCAATTGAGGCGTCCTTCTGTTGAGCATTTTTACCAAGTGGAAGGCTGCCACAGGCGCTGAGTGTCGCCAGAATCAGTAGTGTTGCTGTGAGGCGAAAAATACCACTGGGGCAATTGCGCAAATCAATGCAGTGCATGGCTCCACTCCAGGGTTGCTTCCGGTTTTTTGTAGCGTGCGGGTAACAGTTCGCCGAGTGAGGCAAAACTACGTTTGACCCAGTCGTCGTAAATTCCATCACTGGTGCGCTGAATATTGGCCTGATGCAGCTCTATCGCCTTTTCCTCGAAGGGGAAGGCCTGCTCTTCCAGTAGGATTTCGTACTGCTCCAACTCAAGGTCATTCAGGTTTTTGGGGCGTTGAGATTCCATCAGGTCATGGCTGAGCTGCCGATAAACTTCAGCTAAACGGAAATTGGCCTGGGTGGTGAACTCCGCAATTTCCAGCTCGAGAACCTTGCGATAATCGGCCACGGTGGTTTTCATCGCGCGCTTTTTATTGGCGAGACTGGTTTTTAGCGGCAAGTGCAATTTTAATGAAGCGAATTTTTCATAGCTCTGCTCTGCCAATGCGCTTTGGGAATAGGCGGACAGGTAGCGGCCCCGAGGGGATTTTTCTGAATTTTTTGCTAATTGCTGTAGCCAATAATTCTGTTTATTAGGTTGATTGGTTTGCGCGTACAGTTGCACTAACTGATATTGCGCTTCCAGACGTTGTTCAGCAGGCTTTGGCCAGAGCTTGTTGTAGTTACGGTAACTCTCAATGGCACCTTGATACTCACCTGCTTTTTGCAAGCTTTCCGCCGCGAGGAATAAGGATTGGCGACGTACTTCTCGGTCGGGATCATTTTGGGCAAGTTGCAGTAATTCGCCGGCTGCAGCGGCAGGCATTTTTAAGGCTTCAAAAATAACGACCGCCTTGGCGGCGAGGGTAGGTGCCAGCTGATGTGCAGGATAGAAACTCCGGAAGTCTGCGAGTTCAGCACTGGCACGCTGCCACTGCTGTAATTCCATCAGGTAATTGATCGCGTCATACTGGGCGGTGGCTGCAATTTCGCTGCGTCCACTCTCCCTGATTCGCAGCAGGTGGCGCAACGCCTCCTCACTGGGAATCTCTCTGCCATCCTCGGTGAGTGCTGGTTGCGCAAGTGCCAACTCTGCCTGCCTATAGATGGAAAGTTGAAGTTGCTTGCGTGTGTCCTCGCGCAAATGGCTATCCTTAGGCTGTATATTCAGCGCACGGGTATAGGCTTCTTCCGCAGCCATATAATCTTTCAATGAAAAGTGACTGTGAGCCAGGATCATCGCGATATTTAATTGCTGAGCTTTATACGCTGGTGGCTGCCACTTATCTGCAGCTTGTGCGGCGGCAATAGCCTCGGCAAAACGTGACTGTTGTAGCAGCTTATCTGCGGCAGATAGTTGTACTGGTAAGGCTCTTTTATCCTGCGGCCAGCTCTGGGCAAATTTAAGGCTGGCCTCAATGTTGCGATCCAGCCACAGGATTTTTTGCTCGGCATCCTGCCCCGGTGTTTCTTTATGCACTTGTGCCGAGCTAAGAATGGCTGCATAACCAGCCTCCGCACCATGCTTCTTGTCTTGATATTCCCAGGCTACCTGGCTGTATGCGCGCCAGGCTCCAGCGTAGTCGCCAGCCTGCTCGAGACATTCGGCCATCAGGAAAACCATTGGTGGAGTGCGGGGGTCCTGTGGAAAAGTCTGTGAAAACTGCCGGTAGAGTTCCGCTGCCGCTAGGTAAGCTTTGCGAGACTGAGCTTTGAGCTGCTGTTTTTGTTTACTTTTATTAGCCGGTGCCTTGGTCGCTAACTGAGCAAGTTCCTGCGCGCGCGCGTGGTCAAATTGGGCTAACTCCTCAAGCCAGGGGCGCAGTGACTGTGCCAGGGCTTCGCGCTGACTTGTCTCTGCCTGCTGCCAATACTCACTGCGAATACCATAGCGTTGTACAAATTCCCGCTTGGTTGGAAGCACCTCATCGTGTAAGCCGCCATTTTGCAGTGTTTCAATAGCTTGCAAATGTAATGATGGCGCTTCAGTGCTATTGGGGTAGTGCTTAACAAAAGTCAGATAGGTATCCGCGCTGTTGCGGAATAACTCTTTTTCTCGATACCAATTGCCCAGAGCGCTGTACAGCAGGTGCTGATAACCTCGTGGTTTGCCATCGGGATTAAAGGACTCGATAGCTTCGGCACCGCCCAGATAACTAAAATTCAGGGCCAGGCCACGAAGGCTATCCTCGCGCAGGCGCTTCTGGCCCAGAGGTAACTCTGCTTCGCTGGCACGCTGCTGCAGAATATCCAGAGACTCGAGAAATATCTCCGTGGAACGGCGGTAATCGCTGGATTTAAACTCTGACCAGGCGAGCATATAGCGGGCATTATCGGAAAATGGACTTTCGCCCTTCTCCAGCAATGCGCGGAAGTCCTGTGCCGCTGCCGAATATTCCTTGCGATTGAAAGCTGCTTCGCCTCGGCGGAATAAAACCTCCCCCATAAACGGTGACTCAGGTGCGCCCTGGGCGATGCGCTCCAGTGCTTGCAATGCGCCTGGCATTTCGCCATCCATAGCACGAGCTCGCGCCAGACGATAGAGAATATAGTCGTCTCGGGGGCTCTCTTTGGCGAGTGTCTGGTAGTGCTGCACCGCACTGGCAAAACCGACTGAAACTTCCGGGTTATCCGCCTGATGTTGCTCCAGTCGCTCCATTTCCAGATCGGCCAGGCGCAAACGAATCTGTGTGCGAATCTGCGGGTCTGGCTGGCTGGCCAGTGCTTGTTGATAGCTCTGCACGAGAGTGGCGAGATCAACCGATATCAACTCAGGGGGAGCTGATACAGGTTCTTCAGTGGAAGCAGCCGTGGCCGTGGGCAGATCTGCAAGTGTCAGTGCGGACTGATTGCTGCAGGCGGTACTGATACAGCAGATAGCGGCAGTGAGCAGGCGCAGGGAAAAGCTTCTGGAACCAAACCTATTCACTCTGCCCCCCTTCATTATCGGGCAATAGAGCTTCTGCGGTCTTTTCCTCAGTTATTTTCTCTACTGTGGCTTTGCCTTTTTCGTGAGTATTTTCGCCATCTTGCGTTTCCACCTGAGTATTTTTCTCAGGGTTTTTTGGCGGAGGCTGGCTGGCGGCCTCTAGCATGGAGGCATCCTGTAAGCGCGCGATAGCGAGGCGGGTGTGGGCCTGGTAACTGTGAATCCGCGACTGCTCTCGCTCCAGCTCAGCAATAATATCCCGGCGTAGGGCAGCCTCGACCTTTGAAGCCGTTTTGGCTATGGCTGCGCGTTGGCCGGATAATTGCGCCGCAGTGCTAGCCAGACGCTCTGTTAGCTGGGTCAATTGCGGTGCGCGGCCCACTTCTGCAGAGGTTTTACCTAGTTGCTTCTCACCATCGCGTAAGCTGGATTCGAGTAGTTGCAGAGTTTTGCGCTGTTGCCACAAGCGGTGATGATACTGTTCGCTGGCTTGCCATAATAAAATGCCACGGGCTTTAGCCAGGGTCTCGCCCTGGTAGTCGGACCCCTTACCGTTACTGCGCAGTAGTTGATAGCGTTGCTCAGCGCCCTGCAGTATCTCCAGCATCTCGAATATCTCACTGTTATTTCCACCCTCCCCGTTGCTGGTAGCTTCGAGCAGAGTCAGTGCGTCACGCTCCCCTTCTATTTGGGCCAGGGCATCGTTGAGATTGCGGTAGTGTTGCTTGGCGATTTGCAGTTGCTGGTCAAACTCTGCGCTCTGGTACTGCCCGATAATGCCGGAGCGCCTTTGGTGACGCTCTTCGATCAATGAATGCAATTGTGGAATTTTTTGTGACCAGTCATAGAGTACTCTATCCATCTGCTGCAGGTCGCGCAGCTCCGACAGGCGCAGTTGGAATTGATCGCTCTGTAAAATGGGTAAGAGAAAATGCTGGTTGTCCCGCAGTAAGGGTGCGGCTTGAGCCAGTTGTAGCCAGCCGTAGCGTTGTGACTGGCTAAATTGACTGGCGTCCGCCAGCGGTTCTGAAGACAGCTTCCGCTGTAAGTGCTGCAGCTGCTGCAATGTGCTCTCGAAATATGTGGCTGCATCACTATAGGCGCTTAGGGCTTTATTGCGTTCAGCCTGCTTTTCATAGGCATAGGGCAGGGCGACCCTGGCCTCCCGTGCGGCGGGACTGTGTTGGTGTTCTGCCAATAAAAAACGCAGGGCATCTACCCCCTCCTGGTATTGCTCGCTGTTGATCGAAGACCAAGCGAGCCCGAGCAGAGCTTTGGTTGCCCAGGGGGTGTGCAGGCGCACTTGGGAAAATTCAGCTTGGGCCTGGGAAAACTGCTCTGACAATGCCATAGCGTAGCCAGCGCCGATATGCGCTTTGTCCGCGAGTATCAGGATATCCTCTGAGGGTTCATCCTGCTCAGTCGCCAGTGTGCTTGCGAAGCGATATTCCTCGGCGGCGGCAACTAACTCTCCTCTTCGGGCTAAGGCTGCGCCTAGATTGATGTGTCCGAGTAGGCGCTCTGACAGCGGCAGATCGGCTCTTTTAAGGAATTCCTGGGCTGTGGAGATTTCTTCACTGCGCAAGGCCAGGTTAAGGGGGAGGGTAGAGGAATCTATGGCTCCAGACTTTTCCAGATTTTTTGCCGCTAAGGAAAAGTCACCCTGCAAATAGTTCAGCTCTGCCAGTTTCAGCCAGGCTGCCTGGTGCAGTTTGGAATCTGTATCTTGGTTGCCGGTTTGAAGCTGTAGTTCGAAAAGTTCGGCAGCGCGCCGATGCAGACCAAAACTGAGGCTGATTCCCCCTTCGATCAACGCAGCACTGTCGCGGTGAACTTTAATTGAATCACGTTGCTTGGCGACAAGAAGGGTGCTGAGGGAATCGAAATTATTGCCTTGAAAGTACTCATACAGGGTTGCCCCGTAGGACATATCCTGAGCTTGGCGATACTTTTTGTCTTCGGATTGCGTCTTTTCCTGAGGCGCTGTTTCTTCCGAGGTAACTTCGGTCTCGGTGCCATAAGTAGGTAAACTGGCACCTAGCAAAGCGACACTGAGGGATATTATGCGGGAGAGGGGCCGGTAGCTCATGGGTAATCAGGGCGTGGGCCATTGAATGAGTTCAAAGTCCGGCTGTTGTTTGCCGGTTTTATCTGAGATGCGCAATTCGATAACAACGGGCTCATCGGTCTTTTCCAACTCTAGAGTAGCGCCCCGCTTATACTCGCGTCCCTCTGGTCCAAGACCTGTAAAGAAAGCGGAAATGGTGTAGTTACCAGATTTCAGGTTGCCTTTGTGCAGGGGTTGGATACCACCGCGTACAAGGGCACTGCGTTGGTGATCGGTATACAGATGGCTGGCTGTGAGTTTATTGTCGATATGTAATTTCACAGCGTCCAACTGAAAATAGTGACCGACATCCACAGAAACATAAAAAGCCACTTGGCTTTGTGCCGGGTAGAGCAGGTCTTCCTCCAGGATTAATAAATCCCGGTTTAACTTAATAACATCACGCTTTAGATTTTCCAGCTTTTCAGCAGAAAAAGACTCTTGCTGAGCCTGAGACGCTGCGCCTGTGAAGAGGGCGAGTGAGAAAATAAACAACTGGAGAACGCGTCCCATGGAAGGCCTTTCGCTTGCTTTTGGCTTTATTGTGTAATGGGCGCAAATTATGTCAGGGGCGCAGCTATCTGGTGTGATCCCGTTGGCAAATTTTTTACGACGTTGTAACGATTATTGTGGATTTGCCAGTCCCTGACTGAAGAACAGACGTTTGTTACTGTCGATAACCACTGCTTCAAATTGGGGCAGGCGATCAATGAGTGCCAGTCCTTTTTTCTTACCCAGCACAAATACGCTGGTGGAAAGTGGATCGGTATCAAAACCCCTTGGGCCGATAATACTGACACTGATTAATTTATCGCTATCTCCAACAGCTGTGTCTGCGGGCTTTCCGGTATTTGGATTGAAAATATGATGTATACGCTCTTGCTGTTCATCGATAAAAAAGCGCTCGTAGTCACCGGAAGTTGAAATGGCAATGTCGCTCAGGGGGATTACTGCGGCACTTTTGCTTTTTTCTCGCGGGTGACGAATGCCTACCAGCCAAGGTTCACCGCGTTTATCGCCTAGCATACGTGCATCGCCACCGGCACTGACACTGGCACAGCAGATTTCAGCCTGTTCGAGAATCTGAATGGCTTTATCCACAGCATACCCCTTGGCAATTCCACCCAGGTCAATTTTTGTTTTGCTGTGACCAAAACGCAGGGTCTTGGACTTTTTATTCAAATGTAAGTGGCGGTAGTTCAGCGCCTCAATTAGAGAGTCAGTAAGGGCTGAGTCTGCCTGTTTTCTGTTGCGGAAATCATAGTGTTTGCCGAGAGTAGCGTAGCTGATATCAAAGGCTCCACCGGTCAGGTGGCTGAACCAGAGGGACTTATCCACCAGAGAAAGCAGCTCATCGGAAATATTGACTGCGGTTTTGCCTGCCTCCCGATTAACGAGGGATAGCTCGCTTTCTGGCTTGTAGGGTGACAACTGGTTATCTAAGCGATGGAATTCTGCCATTACCTTTTCGATCAGGTATTCAGCCTCACTGGCATTCTCGTGCCAGAGCTGAAGGCGGACTTCAGTGCCCATGATTGCACGCTCGGCATAGTGCCACTCGGCCAATACCGGTGCCGCACAGAGGGCGGCACCACCAAACAGGAGAGATCGAATAAAACGCAACATCTCAGTATCACATTATCTTATAGGGGCAAAAGCGGTCATGCTGTCCCTGAGGGTAACGCTACCGAGACCGTGGTTGGGAAAGATTTTTTCAAAGTTATCTTGTTCACCATGTAAAGCCAGGTAATTCATGACTACCGTTTCTACCAGTAGATTAACGTTGTTGGCGGCGGGACTTGAAGACGTTTCCACGTCCCCGGAGGAACGCATATAACCCAGCTGCTGATGCCTTGCCTGCTCGTCGACGCTGCCACCGAGTAATTGCGGACGCCCGGCGGGGTTGTATACCAGGAAGAAAGAAGCAGCGGTTTGCTGATTGTCTCCGGTCCACACACCCTTGCCACGACCTTCGACAGAGTCGTCGATCATTCCGTTGGAGAAAACCGAACCATCGCTGAAGACATAAATCATCAGTGGCTGGTTGCGACGTGCAGCATACTCCAGGCAGGCGCCAATACAGCGACCGGCACGCAGGTCGCGCATCTCGCCGGTGGCGCGGTCGCCAGTATGGTAGTCGTAGCCGCCCATGGTGATAGTGCCGGCACCGGCATAGCCATTCACCACTAGTTTCATCGTTGAAGCGGTTTTGCGGAATTCTCCATCCCCACTCAGTTCAGCACTGGTAAAAATACCGGAGGGACCGACAATATCCGGGTCGGCTTCGGGGTTTAGATCGGCGGGATTACCGAAGCGGTCCGCCAGGTCAGCGCTCTTCATATAACCGCAACGCACCATATCCTTGATAATCGCATCGGCTCCCACACGAGTGTTTACCTTACCCAGCTTGGCATCAGAAATACGGTACATGGATTCCATCACTGCAACCGTGTCTTCCTGGCTGAGCAGTCCCACCAGATCGCCCACATCCACGAGGCCGGTAACATCAGAAGGCCTGTCCACTTTGGTGGGGCGAACTTCAGGGTTGATCATTGCCGACGGAGCCATGGAGTTACCACCGGAATCACTGGAGCGAGAGCCGATCAGGGCCAGTAGGGAACCATTGGCCCCGGCCTTGTTGATTCCGTACATGGGGTTGTGAGGATTGTTGCCGGTATCGTTTTCCGAGCGTGCCGGGATCACCGCACCGTTGGTAGCGGTAGCAGTGCCGGAGCTCACTTTTTCCAAGATACCGCGCAACATGCCGCTGTCGCTATGGAAAGCAAGGCCCAGGTCGGTGTTAACAAATCCTTCTCCGGCTGAGGGGATCATATCGCCCGGCAGCCCCTGTTTGTTGTAGCCGGCCGTACCGAGAAAATCCATCTGGCCACCCTGTTTGCCTACCAATACATTGGAGCCAGCGATATTGGCTCCACCGGCGAGGTCGAAACAGATAAATGGGATTTTACCGGCGCCAAAAGCGCTAACATCACAGGGGCCGCCGTTACTCTTGCGCAGGTCTTCCAGGTCGGCAGACAGAGCTGCGTGGGCATTATGTGGGTTGGCAAACATACTGAATACAGAGCCACCTAATACTGTCGCCATACCCGCGCGGAAGCCCTGGGCGAGAAAATCACGACGGGTTACCGGGCGGTGGTGATCCGGGTGGCGTAGGGGCTGGTCCAGCTCAAAATGTTTTTTCTTGCTCATAGTTTTTTGCGGATTTTTTATCCGATGTGCCGGTAAATTATTTTTTAAATTTTTAGCAGATTGTTGAAAATTTTCTTTCGACAATCTTGTCTAGGCTGTGATTAATCTTCCCAGGTACGGTGTTTAAAACCGTACCTGGGCGGCAGCCCGTTTTTTTAATCAGTGAATCAGGATCATAGCGCTGCCCATGGCGGCGGCGCATACGGCTTTGACCGTGGTCTCGGTGCGATCTGCTTCACAACCATTGCCACAGGCAGTCATGGTGTTGATCAGGCTGTTTAATTCTGCTTCTACGGTGCCCAGGTCTGGTGCACTAGACAGCTGCGAGTGGCTGCCGTCATGCCAGTTCATTTCGTGGCCCAATAGGCTTTCCATTAATGGATCAATCACCAGTGCTCGTTTACTAGCGCTGTCAAAAGCTGTATTGGCAGGAGCATTAAAATCAAAACCTGGGAAATAACTTCCGCGCGCATTGGAATCCACCAGGGTGCTGCAGTATTTCACGGCAAGTTGGGTGATACCCATTTGTTGTGCAGCCAGGAATCCGCTGATATCACTGGAGACAGGTAGCTGGCGCTTCACGGCTTCCCAGGTTTCCATCACATCCGGGTGGGCGCTGGAAATGCCGGTGGCGCGAGAGAGGCTGGCGTTAATCTGCTCGAAGCGGCGCAGGCCAATACGCGGTTGGGCCTCCAGGTCTGCTGGCTCCGGTGGTGCGGCAGGTGTGGGCTCTACACGAGTAAAGCTAGCGTTGCCGATACGCTCGAAAGTAAGGAAAAATTCATCTTCCAGGGGGCCTTTATCGAGGGTAATGATAGTGCCAAGCCTCGACAGCTTCTGGCCTTGCAGGGGCACATAACTATCATCGATTTCGGCGGATAATTTAGCCCAAGACTGGCCCACTTCCGCTTCGCGACCATTAATACCGATACGCATGCCTTCGATAGCGATACCTTTCGGATCGACACTTTCATCCAGGCTGATAAAGGTAGGTTCACTGAACAGGTAGGCATAGTTGTCGAACTGCTGAACGGTAAACATTACGTAGCTTTCGGCAATGCCGGTGTGTTCTTCAACTTTAAACAGCAGGAAGTATTTTTCTCCGACACCTACTTCATAGTTGGTGGCAACATCATCGGCAGAGAGTGCGCGAGAGTGAATCGCCAGCATGCGGATAGAACCCTGCCAGCTATTTCCGTTACTTACTTCACTACCAACCGCTAGGGCAAAGGTGTCGTCCCAAGTGCTCAAAAGCCCCGCTTCGCTGGGGTCCATTTCCCCAGTATCTGCGCCGTTTACAAAGAGTTTACGGCCGTTGATCGGGTCAAAGGTCGCGACCACGTGCTGCAAACTCGCCTGTACCAGCTGGTCTGCATCATCAGTCATCAGAGCTGGCATTCCATCCGCATCGGTACTGTCACTGCGGTTCTGGAATATGTAGCTGTACTGCGCCTGGCCTAGGGTGAGGTTGCGAATATCGTCACCGCCGGAATAGGTAACCAAACGTGCGGGACCTTCCTGGGTGACATTGGCTGGTGCAGCCCAAACCTCAATAGAGTATTCGCCGGTGGCAGTGAGAGTTTCGTATAACTTACGGCTGGTTGCCGTAGCGCCCTGGGCTTTACCACCTTTAAGCTGCAAACCCCAGGACTCAATCCACTCCACATCGCCTGAAAGAGCCAAATCAATGGCTGGATTTACCCCGGAAGTGTCATAAGCCGTAGTGCCACTACCGGTTTTAAATTCATATAGGGCGATTGCATTATTTTCTATACGGCCACCACTGCTGGCGACAATACCATCGGTGAGAAGCAGAGCCTTACTAAGGATCCAATTCGGATTGACTTCAGTAGGGGCAATGCTGTCGGCAAAGGCTTGGATAGCCGCCGTCATTTCCGCTGCGTTGCTGGAGCAGTTATCCCAGCAATTGTGAAATTCACTACCCAGGCGTACAGAGAAGCGTGAATCCGCAGGGGTATCCAGGTTCATTTTGCTTTTCGCCGCCTCGTAGGCGAGATCCACATCAGAGCTAGCAAAGTAGGGTTTTTGTGTGAGCGCGGCATCTTCGCTGTGGCAACTGGCACAGTAGTTACGCAATACTGGGTAAACGGTAGTGCCGAAGTTACTACTGGAGACAGGGAAGCTCTTGCTCGCGCCCACATCGCGTTCAATTGGGGCAGTTAGTGTGACTGTATTACTGAGACCGCCGCTGGCTCGAGCCCATTCTTCAATATAATTGGTAATAATTTCAGCGCAGGCATCGTCGCTGGAGAGCCAACAGTTGTGCCCGCCGCCCACCTTGGTTACCAGGCGTGACTCTTCCGGGAGGCTTAGGTTTACCAGTTCACGACCTTCATCGTAAGCTGCATTAATATCGTCACCGCGTACGAAATGGGGGCTCTGCGCGCCCTCTACGTGGCAACTACCACAGCGATTCTGTTCGGCCAGGTTATCCCAGATATAGCGCTTGTACTGTTTGACATCTTCAGTTTCCGGTGCTGGGCCTGAATAGCTGGTGCCGTTATTGGATTGGTTCGTATTTGGCTGCTCTTCTGTATCTTTGCCACTGCCGCCACTACAGGCGGCAAGGAATGCTGCTGTACATAAAAGGGTAGATATTTGCAGGTTCTTAAAAATTTTCATTGTTATTAATCTCCCGCGCAATAAACCGCAGTATCGGCGTATACCTGCTTCAGTTTGTAACCGGAGCTGCTGAAGTTGTTAGTGATGGCTTCTATACGTGCACGATCATTGGCATCTTCAGGATCACGCAAACACACCTGGCGAAATACTTTAGTGACTTGGCAGCTGGCGAAAGCACGACTGTTGGCCAACTCCTCACCGAGAGACTTTGCCCCATTACCGCTACCGGATAGGGCACTATTCCATCCAAGATGCAGGTTGGGGCCCTCACGCCAATAGTTGTCCCAGCGATCGTCGGGAAGCTGGTATCCGTGGGGAAAGTTTGCCGCATTAATGTGGTTTTTAGCTTTCACGCGACTGCCGGTTTCCGGATCTGTATCTCCTGCACCGTTATAGTCGAGTGCCCCGTTGTTGCCCTCTGGGTCATTGTCTGCATCGTAGACATAATCGTAATAGGCGAAGGCTTGGGCCATAGGGTCCATACCGCTGTGACAGCTGACGCAGTTGTTTTGAAATACCCGGCTATCCCCCCCTGGACTGCGACTGACATCCTGGCGAATTCGATCCGGTGAACGTGTGCTGTCTTGCACCTGCTCCATATCCCGGCACATATGGTTGAGCATGGTAAAACGGAACATGGCGCGGTTGGTGCCAGCACTAAAAAAGGCCTTTGCTGCGGCACGACTGGTAATCACACCGGCAGTAGCATCGGCCGGAAGCCCATTAAGGGAAGACTGACTTTGTCTGGTGAGATTTTCTTTCAGGGAATAACCACCAGCTTCCAGAGCTTCGTAGTGATTATTGTTGCTGGTACTGTAACTTGGCAGCCCGGAGACATTTCCGGTATACAGAATATTTGCTGACAGTAATTGGCGAAAATCCATATCGTCCCGGACCATACCAATAACGGTTGCGCTGTAATCATTTAACGGCGCAAACACATCCTGTTCCTCGTTAGTCCAAGGTGTGGCCAGATTTTTCAGGGTCACATTGTAAAAGTCATCGTGTTGCATTGCCGTATAGGCAGCACTGGCAGGATCGCCATTGGCGATGTCCTCGGCCATATCCAGCAATACACTTTCAGAGGGAATTGTGCCGGTGATACGGCTGTGAATTTGCAGAGCCTGATCCTGAGGGGCCGCAAGGGCTGGGGCACTCCAAAGGCCGGCCCCGATTATTGCGCCTACCACTGTGAGCTGGATCACACGCGCTCGAGACGAATTATTTTTCATTGGTTTATTTTGTCGATGGGGTCAGTGGGGTATGTCAAGGCATACTAAAAGCGAATTTCAGGACTGTCAGAATGACTTTTAATATTTGCGTCCCAGTTGGCAAACTTTTTGTGCGCAACTTGCGAGAATTACCCTCGGCGGCAAAAACCGCACACAGAAATAATGAAGGGCCTTCTGCAAATATTACCGGCATGTTGCTGGTGCCTATGCTGGGTAGAAAAAATAATGAAATCTTTGCGTGCAGTGCCACTACTACTGTTGGTGGCTGCTTGTAGTGGTGGTGGCGGTTCCTCTAGTAGTGGGGAGCAGGCGGAAGATCCTGTAGTGGTGGATTACCCTATTGCCTTCGTGCGTCGCCAGCTTAATAAGGATGATGAAGGAGCCCTAGAGCAAGATAACCAATACCAGCCCCAGGATTTTTTCCCCGGTGCTGAACTGATTCTGAAAGATCGTGCTACAGCAAGTGCTGCAGAGACAGTAATTACCGCAGAAATTTTTACCGGTGATTACGATGTTAAAGATCTCAATACCTCCGCAGATGGACAGCGTTTGGTATTTGCCATGCGCGCACCAGAATTAGAAAATGTTGATGACGATGAACAGCCTACCTGGAATATTTGGTTATATGATCTTGAAACCAAAGAGCTGAAAAGAGTCATACAGTCCGATCTGATTGCAGAGGAAGGGCAGGATGTTGCCCCGGCATTTTTGCCAGATGGGCGTATTGTATTTTCCTCTAGTCGCCAGCGTCGTGCCCGCGCTTTGTTATTGGATGATAATAAGCCACAGTTTTCTGCCCTGACAGATGATCAGGATGAGCCCGCTTTTGTTTTACATGTGATGGAGGCGGATGGCAGTGATATTCGTCAGATCTCTTTCAATCAGAGCCACGATCTCAATCCCACAGTACTGAATAATGGACGTATCCTGTTTAATCGTTGGGATAATGCCGCCGGTGTAGACCGCTTAAGCCTATATACCATTAAACCGGATGGTAGTGACTTATCTTTTCATTATGGTTATCACAGCCAAGAGACCGGCACTGAAAATTCACTAGCCACTTTCTCCAGGCCGCGTGAAATGCCTGATGGCCGTTTACTGGTCAACCTACGTTCGCCTTCGGGAGTAAGTTATGGCGGCGATCTGGTGGCTATTGATGGAATAAATTACAGCGAAGCCTATAGTGAAGCCGGCGGTGAGGGGGATCTGGTTGGTCAGGCCTCTATCGCCTTTGCTGAGGTCACAACTGATGGAACCCTCTCTCCCCATGGCACATTCTCCACAGCTTGGCCTTTCTACGATGGTACCAGCAGGTTGTTGGTATCTTGGAGTGAATGCCGCATTGTGGAGGAAGAGACGGAACTGCTACGTCCCTGCCCAGAAAATTTAGGGGAAGAAGAGGAACCGGTATTAGCTGATCCTCTTTACGGCCTGTGGATTTATGACTACGTGGCCGGTACTCAACTACCCATTATCGTCGCGGAAGAGGGTGAAATGATTTCCGAGGGGGTGACACTGGAGCCCCGCACGGAGCCGGCTTATATTCCCGACCCAATTCCTGGAATAGACGTAGATGGCGATCTAGTGCAGGAATCTGTGGGCATTTTGGATATCCGTAGTGTCTACGATTTTGATGGTGAGGATATAGCGGGAATAGAAACTCTCGCTGATCCTGCTATGACTACTGCCGATGAGCGTCCCGCACGTTTTCTCCGTATTGTAAAAGCTGTAGCGATCCCAGATGACGACACCCTGGACTTTGACGGTTCGGCTTTTGGTCGCAATCGCAGTCAGGGTATGCGTGAAATCCTGGGCTATACGCCTATTCAACCGGATGGTTCGGTACGGGTCAAAATACCTGCCGATACTCCCTTTGCAATTTCAGTGATAGATGCCGAGGGTAAGAGAATTTTTGAACAACACAATAACTGGTTACAGTTACGACCCGGTGAGGTACGCAGCTGTGTGGGCTGCCATACCAGTGAGAGTGAAGTGGTTCATGGTCGCGTTGATATGGAGCTGGAATCTGCCTGGAGTGGGGCTCCTACTTCAGCGGCGCCATTTATAAATACCGAGCCTGCATTACTGGCGGAAATGGGTGAAACCATGGCGCAGTTATTGGCTCGGATTGTTGGAGAAGCTGGATTAAAAGGTGATATACACTTTTCTGATGTCTGGACCGATCCAGCAGTTCGCGTTAAAGACACTGATATTTCTCTGGCTTACGCTGATTTATTGACTGAAATCCCCGCTCCATTAGCCTGCCTGGATAATTGGGGGAGCAATTGCCGCAGTGTTATTCATTACGAGCAGCACATTCAGCCAATCTGGGATCTGCCACGTCAAGTTGTGGATAATGCCGGTACGGTAATTAGTGATAATACCTGCACTGCTTGTCATTCGCCGGTAGATGCCGCTGGTGCTACACGAGTTCCCGCCGCGCAGCTGGATCTGACCGCAAGCGCGTCTTCTGTGAACGATGCTTGGTTTACCTCCTATGCTGAACTACTAGTTGATAGCCCGATATTGGATCTTGTCGGTGGAATTTTAACTCCACGGCTGAGGCAGGAGACGGATAATCAGGGCAACCCGGTATTTGAAACCGATGAAGATGGTAACTTGATTCTCGATGCCAATGGAAATCCTATACCGGTGATGATCGTTGTAACTACTTCTTCTGTCATGGCTGAAACTGCTGCAGAAAGTGCTTTTTTTCCTATCTTTTCGACCGGTGGTGCGCATACGGGACTCTTAAATCCGGCTGAACTACGTTTAATTGCAGAGTGGCTGGATATCGGCGCTCAGTACTATAACGATCCTTTTGCGGCACCGGCTGACTGATCCATGTCTATTTTAAAGAATTATCTTTTTATTTTCCTGCTGTTCGGAGTCAACTTCCTTTCTTCCTTTGTATTTGCAGAGGAAGTTGGCGAAACACAATCGATCGAGAGTCTGAGAGTCGGTGAATCTTCGGGAGATGTCTCTGAGGGATTCCTCACGGTAGAGGAAAAATCAGAAGCGGTAATTCCCACTGCGATCAATGTGGTGAGCAAGATACCGGATGACGCAGAGCAAGTTACCGTTGGTAACGCATTTATCAATATGTATCGAGGCCCTGGCCGCGGTTATCCGATTTTTCATGTGGCTGAATATGGTGAAAAAATTTGGCTGCTTAAACGCCGCACCGATTGGGTAAAGGTATTGGCTGCGCACAATAAGACTGGCTGGGTACGAGTTGCGGATTTGCAAAACATTTATGGTGAGGAGGGTGAGCTGGTGCGGGTTTCCCTTCCCGATTTTAGAAATGTGCAGGCGGGTTTCTTTTATCTGGGCTTATCCTATGGCGATTTTGCCGGAGCTAATTCCTTGGCGACAAGAATCGGTTACCAATTTACCTCTAATTTAGCTACCGAATTGCGTGCTACTCAGGCTGTTGGTGAATTTTCAGATAGCCAGGTTTATCAAATGGCAATACTGCATCAGCCGTTCCCGCGTTGGCGATTATCCCCCTATTTTCTACTTGGTGCTGGTCTAAATATCACATCACCTAACGCAACCATTATTGCTACGGAAGATCGTCAGGACACAGTAATGCTGGCAGGCATAGGCATAAAAACGTATCTATCGCGCCGCTTTGCCATAAAAGCGGAATACACAAACCACTACCTGCTCACCTCGCGGGAAAATAATCAGGAGATAGTCGAGTGGAAACTTGGTTTCGACGTATATCTGTAGGCACTGCAACCCTATCCGCGCTGTTTAGTGCTCAGGCCTGTGTCGCCCAGCAAGGTGAAGACGTTATTGCAGATATTGTCGTCTCAGACTTGGAGCGCCGAGAGGTACGTGATGCACTGATCGACAGTGAAAATATTGAATTGGGCATCTTTGCCGGAGTCATCAATGTAGAAGACTTTGGATCTAATGCCCTCTATGGCACCTCTGTTTCCTACCATATTACTGAAGATATCTTTATGGAAGGCACCTATGCGCAAACTGAGTTGGGTGAATCCAGCTTTGAGCGTTTAAGTGGTGCTGCTCCTCTGTTGACCGATGAGCAACGGGAACTCAGCTATTACAATTTCTCTCTGGGTTGGAATATTTTTCAAGGAGAGTACTTCATTTCAGATGATTGGGCATTCAATACAGATTTTTATCTGGTGAGTGGTGCCGGCAATACCTCTTTTGCAGATGAAGAGCATTTTACCTACAACTTTGGTGCTGGAGTGCGCTTGTTGGCCAATGATTGGTTGGCATTACGCTTTGATGTACGTGATCACGTATTTGAACATGAATTATTTGGGGAGGCACAATCCACTCATAATTTGTCAACCCAATTAGGTTTTACTGTATTTTTCTAGTTTTTTAAAAGAATAGTCAATAAGGATTTTTAATATGTTACGACTCGTTGCTGCTTTTATATTACTAATATCGTCGATAGGTATTAGTGCCGCAGAACCCTCCCGAGATTTTACGCTGGCTTCTAACCAAGGCGCGAACCTGCGCCTGGCGGAGCAGCGCGGTGAAGTAATTATGCTAAATTTCTGGGCTTCCTGGTGTGGGCCATGCCGCCAGGAAATGCCTTTATTAGATCAGTTGCACGAGCGTTATTCCGCTGCTGGATTCCAGGTTTGGGGCGTAAACGTAGATGCACATCGATCTGATGCAGAGAAATTACTGGGAAAAATACCGGTGGACTTCCCCATCTTATTCGATAGCACCAGTGAGGTGAGCAAAATGTACGGTATTGATGCTATGCCGAGTACTGTTTTTATCGACAGAGATGGCAATGTTCGCCATATCCATAAAGGCTATCGCGATGGCGATGAGGCAGCTTATAAGAAAATCATTAAGGAATTAATCCGGGAGTAATAGAATGTTGCGCTACTTGTTGCCGCTGTTGGCGGTATCGCTATTCAGTGGCTGCACAGTAACGCCCTGGGTGGCTCCTTATGAGCGTCAATATCTGGCGGACCCGATTATGGGTTTTGAGAGAGATCCAGTCGCCGCCAGTTATATGAACCATGTTTATGAAGCCCGCGAAGCGGCCAGGGGAGCCGAAGGTGGTAGTGGAGGCGGATGTGGTTGTAACTAAGTTGTTACGTTATTTCTTTACAGTAGGGTTATTTTTGCCTACTTACGCTTTTGCTGCCGTGTTACCTGAGGAGCGAGCTGATAATCTGTACCATGCCTATAGTGGTGGAGGGGTGACCATTGATGGCCCTTCAGTGTTAATTCGTAAGAATATCGGCAACAATGTTTCCTTTTCCGCAAATTACTATGTAGATATGATTTCCGGGGCCTCTATTGATGTTGAGGCAACTGCAAGTGAATATACTGAACGGCGCGATCAGTACTCTCTCGGGGTGGATTATTTGGTGGATAAAACCACCATCAATTTAGGCTATACCAATAGCTCGGAGAGTGATTATGAAGCCCAAACAGTTGGCTTTGGCATTAGTCAAGGATTCTTTGGCGACCTAAGTACTATTGATCTTCGTGTCAGCTATGGTAGTGATGAAGTTTTTCGCAATGATGATGAGTATTTTTCTGATGAAGCTCAACACCGTCGCTATGGGGTGAGCTGGAATCAGATTCTTACACAAAAATTAATTGCTGAATTAAGCATAGAGACGGTTACCGATGAAGGTTATCTGAATAATCCTTATAGGACTGTACGTTTTCTTGATCCAACAGTTCCGCAGGGATTTAGTTATCAACCTGAGGACTATCCAAGGACCAGGAATAGTGATGCGGTAGCTATTAGATTAAAATATCGATTACCTTACCGTGCATCAATAAAAGGTGAGTATCGCCGCTATGCGGATAGCTGGGGAATAACGGCGGATAATATCGAGTTTCGTTACACTCACCCGCTAGAAGAGCAGGATGAATGGATCCTTGAAGGTAAGATACGCTATTACCAGCAAACCAGTGCCGATTTTTATAGCGACTTGTTTCCCTATTCGAAAGCTACCAGTTTTCGAGCACGTGACAAAGAGTTGAGTAACTATACCACGCTAGCACTTGGTATAGGTGTATCTTATGAATTGCCACAACGCTGGTCCCTGCTTAATCGCAGGAATACTATAAACCTATATTGGGATCATATCCTGTTTGACTACGAGGATTTCCTCGATGTTACGGTGCATGGTGATAGTACGGCTATTACTCCGGGAAGTGAACCTGCCTATAGTTTCTCTGCGAATGTTATTCGTCTCTTCTGGACTGTGCGCATTTGATATTTTAAAACCCCCTCAATGGGAGAGTATGCTCCCCCATTGAGGATAGTGGTTGAATTTGGAAGAAAAGAGCCAATTACTGATCATCGGCTCGATGAATATCGTAATCCTTTATTACTGTGGCAATCCGTATCCGGTAGTGATCAAAGAAACTGACTCTACCCAATTTCTGAGCTTCCCGATGTTGGCTCTGGCACTTCCAGGATTGTACGGCTTGCTCGTCCCGCCAAAAAGAAAGTGAGAGAAAGTTGTCTGGGTTGTGGAGGCTCTGGAATCTCTCCACCGAGATAAATCCATCTATATTTTTGAGATACTTTCTCAGTTCCCGGGCCTTGGAAAAGTAGACTTCTTTGCTGTCATTTTTAGGTTTAACTTCAAAAATTACCGCGATCACCAGTTTATCCTCCCCTCAAGCGTATATAAGTAGATGGAACTGCTGTGAGGAATGAGCGCTTTTCCTCCAGGATAAATTTTTGATTTTGAGCAAATAGAAAATTGTCATGGCCACCTTCCGATGATTTCAGTCGTATTCTATATTTCTCATAGCTCGCCAGACTATCGAAACTAATCAGGCCAAATGCACGGTTATTGGTGCCTTCATAGGGTAGAAAATAGCCTATTAGCTCTCCTCCACATTCAGGGATAATTTTACCCCAGTTCTCCGCATACTGTCTAAATTCATAGAGCTGATAGGGATTAATACGATACTCGATAAAACAGGTGATCGTCATAGGTTTTGCCTCTGTTTGAAATTCATTGCATTCTATGACACTAATTTTTTTATGCTTCGATCTACAACGAACTATCTGGTGTGTCTATGGAGCCTGATATATCTCTGGTGGCGGGTTTGATTGGTGATAAGACTCGCTCGAAAATGCTAATGGCACTGATGGGTGGCAAAGCCCTGACGGCAACTGAGTTGGCCTGTGAAGCTGATATCAGTGCTCAGACAGCGAGTACGCATTTATCCAAACTCACCGAAGGGGGTTTACTGGTGGTGCGTAAACAAGGGCGTCATAAGTATTTTCAATTGCGCGATTATGAGGTAGCAGAGTTACTAGAGAAACTACTTAATATCGGTAGTACTCCGATGCAAGGAAGTATTGATACTGGTCCTAAAGACCCCGATGTTAGGAAAGCTCGAATTTGTTACGATCACCTGGCAGGAAGTCTCGGCGTAGCCCTATACGACTCTCTAGTGGCAGAAAGTGTCATCATCGAAGAGTTTCAGAGTACGAAATTGACTGAAAACGGCAAGAAATTTTTCCGTAATCTAGGTGTTGATATTGGTGGATTGAAAAACACTCGGCGTCCATTATGCAAGTCTTGTCTAGACTGGAGTGAGAGACGCAATCATCTGGCTGGCACCCTGGGTCAATGGATATTAGAGGATGCATTTCGAAAAAAATGGGCACGAAGGAGGGTGGATTCTCGTGTGATCGATTTCTCGAGCCTTGGGCTTAAGAAATTCCTGCATAACTATCGAATATCATTTGATTGTTGAATCTTGGTGCAGGCGGTAAGTGGGTATATTAACCGCCTGTTAAATTATAAATTTAATGCTATTTTGAATGGCGGCTCTTTAAGATCTTGTTTCATATATTGTTGGAGCTCAATTTCTATTGGTGATGACCTCTAGCGAATATATAAGTTAATTTACCTTATAGGTTATTCCTATGAATAGAAGAGTACCCAAAAAAATCGCTTTTATTGGTTCCAGTTCTATCTATGGTCGAGGTGATACCGAGTTGGGCGGTTTCGTGCAAAGGATTCGTTTCCGCTTCGAACCTTTGAATCCCAAAAACCTAGTCTACGCCCTGGGAATATTTGGTGAAAATGTTGTATCGCTCACTCAGCGGGTATCATTGGAACTTTCTGTGAGAAGGCCACATTTAATAGGGCTTTACCCAGGTTTTAATGATATTTGTCGCACTGGTGGGGCAGAAGCACAGAATACGGTAACTCTAGATTTTTTTCGTCAAGCGATTTTAGAGCTACTGCAAGCATCTAATTCGATTGCCCCCAGCTTTGTAATGACGGGTATTCCTTTCGATGAGCAGAGAACAACGCCTTATCGTGACAGTGATAGTTATTTCTTTCGTAAAGATGCACAGCTTTATAGTCAGGTGGTGAGAGAAGTTGCCTTTAGTGAGGGAGTCCCTGTGCTGGATTTTGAAAGTTTATGGTGCGCACTTGAGATTATTCCACTGCTTTCTGAGGATGGTCTCCATGCTAACCCCGCTGGGCATCAGTTACTTTGTGAGCAAACCTGGGATTTTATTTCGAGAAATTATTTATAGAGCGTCTACTTTGATTAGATATGCGTTGAGGTTCTTTCAACGGTTTATATCTGATCGATATTTTTAATTTTTGTTGCGAAATTTCCATTGTCGCCTAAGAATGTTGAAGAAATTTGATAAAAGGAAGTATGAGGTGGATAGATGGGAAACAATAAAGTCACCAGTAATTTAGAATCGTTGAAAGCTCTATCTGAGGCAGCGCGGTGTGCTGAGGAGTATATTTCTGGTATTCGAGAACAAAGAGTCAGCCCATCATCTTTGGAGTTGGCTGAGTTGGAAAGATTAAACTCCTCCCTGCCTAACAAGGGACAGGATGCTCAGCAAGTGATTGCAGATCTCCATCATTACGCCTCCCCCGCCACTGTGGCGAGTACCGGTGGTCGCTTTTTTGGTTTGGTGGTTGGAGGTTCCACACCTGCGGCAATGGGGGCCTCTATTTTGAATGCGGCCTGGGACCAGGTAGCGGTACTCGAATCATCGGCACCATCGGCCATTTACTTGGAGCGAATAGCCGCCCAGTGGCTGCTGCAATTATTAGAGTTACCAGAAGAAAGTAGTGTTGGATTTACCACTGGTTCCTCTATGGCAAACATGGTGTGTTTGGCTGCAGCGCGCAACCGTCAATATGAGAGAATGGATATTGATTTGGCGAGAACGGGGCTCGCCGGAGCCCCACCGCTGAGGATTGTCGTCTCTGCAGAATCACATGTCACAGTGCATAAAGCCCTTTCGATTCTCGGTATTGGCAAGAATCAATTGGTGGAGGCTCCTTGTGACAATCAGGGCCGTGTGCGGGTGGACACTTTTCCCGAGCTGGATGAAACCACCATCGTGTGCTTGCAGGCAGGTAACGTGAACTCTGGTCATTTCGACCCCTTTAAAGAAATTATCCCGATGGCCAGGGCGGCTGGGGCCTGGGTACATGTAGATGGTGCCTTTGGCTTGTGGGCGGCGGCATCACCCAAACAGCGGCACCTGACTGCGGGAGTGGCGTTAGCGGACTCCTGGGCGGTGGATGGGCACAAATGGCTAAATACACCCTACGACTGTGGTGTTGCTATCTGTAGTGAAGCCCAGATGGTACATCGTGTTATGACTACTCAGGCGCCATATTTACAGGCTGGGGTTCAGGTGCCACCGAAGGATATGGTTCCCGAATTTTCCCGCCGTGCCCGAGGTGTTGAGGTCTGGGCGGCAATTCAGGAGATGGGCAGCGAGGGGGTGGCCGCTCTGGTGGAGCGGTGCTGTGGATTTGCCCGTCAGTTTGCTGATGGACTGGCCAAATTAGGCTTTGAAATTCTCAATGAGGTAGTGCTGAATCAGGTAGTGGCCAGTATCAATGATGAATCCGCTTTGCAGCAGATTGTGCGTATAGTGCAGGAGGAGGGTGTGTGCTGGTTTGGTACTACTGTGTGGCAGGGTAGAGTGGCGTTACGTCTCAGTGTCTCGTCCTGGGCAACTTCGGCAGAGGATATTGCTTTGTCACTGGATTCTATTCGTCGAGCAATGGAACAGGTGCTTGAGGCCAAGTGATTCTAATTCCCGCTTGGAGAGATCAACTTTTGGGCGTTGCCACTCTGTGCGGTGGCAATACTGACTAAGCGTTGTGCTCGTTTTCCCTAGAGGATTCAGAACTCCACTGCTGAATGCAGTCTATCCTTCTGGTTGGCCCATGAATTTTAAAGTGGGCTGAACTGAGAACATTGGCGCATGGAGCAGATGAGCGATTACCCAAGAGCACTGGAAATCACCTTCGATTCGGTGCGCAATGTTGGCTTGGCTGCAGCCTTGCTGGGGGCCGCAGCGGTGATTATTCAGGCTCCCTCTCTTGCATTTAATCTCAATTGGTTGGCCTATACCGAAGCGGCACTGCTGGCTGGCTTATCTGCAGTATTGCAGTTATTAAATCTTGGCGCCTGGTTTCTGTCTATGCGTCGTCTGGGCTATAACCGGTTTTGGCTTACCTTGGCCGGCGGCCTATTTATGATTTTATTGATGCACTTTTATGTGGCTGTTGCTTCGACCAGTCTTAAAGGGCTGACTTTCACTTCGATGAATTGATGCTTTATCAGATCACACCGATTTTATAGACAAGCAGCACGGGCCAGGGAGACCCTGTCGTGAGTATGACATTTTGGATTGTTTTAATACTTTTACTGATTTTTGTCTGGTTACTGGGGATCGCTTTTTTTAGCCCAAATCTGAACCGTAATGAATTGTCCAATTTTTCCTACAACCAGTTGGCTTTTGCCGATGGTTTCTCGGTGAATTATCGGGAAGTTGGCAGGGAGGGGCGTCCGTTGCTGTTGTGCTTTCACGGTGGTGGTGATTCCTTAGGGGGTTGGGGAGAGTGGGCAAAAGTTTTGGCTAGGGATTACCACCTGATATTGGTGGATCTCCCTGGCCATGGGCTCACAGATCCCTTGCCGGGGGGCACCTATACCCCCAAACACCTGGCGGATTTTATTGGGCGCTTCATTGAGGCAATGGGCTTAGAAAAGTTTGTGTTGGTTGGCCATTCCTTTGGAGGCAACGCAGTATTGCGATACCTGATTGAACATCCCGATGCTGCAGAGGCTGCCATCTTGATTGCACCGGGTGGTTACCAATGTGGCAAGGGGTTGGAAATGCCTCCAGCTATGGCACGATTTGTACTTAGTCACTGGGGGCGACGCTTTGTCTCTCATCTGGGTAGCCGTGGGTTGCTTAGAAGAATGTTAAAAGCACGGTTTTTCTACAACCCAGCGGCGCTGCCTGAAAAAATGGTGGAACGTATCTACCTCCTCTCCCGTTATAAAAAAAACCGGGGAACAGTTCTTAATTTGGTGGCTAATGCCACTGTAAATTTTCAACCACTTAACGGTCTTGAAAATATCAAGACTCCCACTCTGTTTATTTGGGGTGCGGATGACCACATTATTCCCTTGGAGGTGGGTCGCTACTTTTCAGGTAAAATATCTGGCAGTCAATTGATAACTTATGAAAATATTGGACATATGGTTCATGTTGAAAATGCAAAAGTCAGTGCCGATGATGCAATTAAATTTATCAAAAAATCGTAGGTATTTTTATAAGTTAAAGCCAACTAAAAAGTTCGGTGAATGCCTGATCCTTCGAATATAAATTTCCTTCAGTGCTTGCGGTTAATATTAAGGTGAGAAGTTTCCTTTTTTAGTTGAAGTCAAGTCTTTATAAAAGTAAATGAATAAAAAATAATATTTTCGTTAATTATGCAGCTCTCAGCGTGATCAGATAATTGCTTGTTAGGCTGCTACAAAATATATGTCATGCTTCACAGAATGACAAAAATGCCCCTCTATAATTCGCCCCAATTTATTAAAAATTACAACTTGTTACTTGGGGCTAAAATGAATGATTCCTTCAAGCTAATAACGGCTATCTGTTTATCCGTTCTGTTGACTGCCTGCGGGGGCGGCGGAGGTGGTTCTGATAGCGAGAAAGATAATAATCCTGGGGCTATTGATAATAATGGCGGTGGCACCCCTGATCCTGATCCTGATCCTGATCCTGATCCTGATCCTGATCCTGATCCTGATCCTGATCCTGATCCCGATCCCGATCCCGATCCCGATCCCGATCCCGATCCCGATCCCGATCCCGATCCCGATCCCGATCCCGATACCATTAGTGGTGGTGAAGGTAGCGTTAGCGAGGATAATGAGACCTCTACCTCTGGTAAGTTGATTGACAGTGTTGATGCCGAGCAAACTTTTGAAAAGCTTACTGAATGGGGAAAGTACGGTCTGCTTGATGTTTCTCTTGATGGTACCTGGAGCTATACCCTGGATGCGGGTCTGGCCGACCCCCTGAGCGCAGATGAATTGGTAATTGATGAATTTATGATTGGTGTCGGAACAGGTGATGACATCACATTAATTACTATCCAGGTGACAGGTGCGGATGATGCTTACACTTTTAGCCCTGAAACCCCTCTAGCTACTTTGCTCGTGGGGAGCGGCGAAGATGCCAAGGGTACTTTGACCATCATAGATGTTGACGGCAATACCCCAGGGTTTAATGAGAGTATTATTGCTGGGAATTATGGTGATTTTAGGATTACCAATGTTGGTAATTGGGAATATATCCTTAATGACAAAGTACACAGTCTTAATGCTGGGGATGCGGACACTGATACCATCACTTTCACATTAACTGATGGTGCGGAACAATCCGTTGTTTTTTCTGTTGTTACAGTTGACCCTAGTGGCAATGGATCCTTTGAGTTCTCAGTGGAGCAGAAACGTGTAATGCTGGATACCCACAATGAATATCGTGAGAGATGTGCTAAAGGTGAGGCCGGTGAGGGGGATAATGCCCCCAAAAGCGCCGGTAATATGCAGACTCTTTTCTGGGATAATGCCTTGGCTAAAGTGGCGAAAGAAAGAGCATCAGCTTGTTACTTTGGTCACTTAAATGGAGCTGCTGGTATTCGAGAGGCTTTTGAGAAAGTTAAAGACGAAGTTTCTTTCGTTCTTCCTGTTGGTAATATTGCAATTGGAGAAAATGTTTCAATTTACATATCTAATCCACCAGCGTCGCAATATGATGCTGACCATTGGGGCGGATCAGTTAAATCCTGGTATGCTGAAAGCCACGCTTATGACTGGGATGCGATGCGATGTCACGATGACACCTGCGGGCATTGGGCCCAAGTATGTCATGGGGAAACTCGCTATGTAGGCTGTGCTGTGGCAGAGTGCGATAGTGTTATAGGCTCCAATAACCCTGCGTATAATGACGGCGCACATGTTTTAGTCTGTAATTATTTCCCTGCGTTGAATCAGGCTGAGATACCTTTCACTGATAACTATGGTTTTGATACTTGTAGAACCTGTATTAATTATGATATCCCTTTCTGTGTTGACAATATGTGTACCGGTGGAAAATCCACAAACTGGAATGCCTCGAAAAAGAAAGATAAGTATGTTGATCAATGTACCGACGGCTTAGGTAGGGATATAGTACCCTGTACTTTTGGTAACCATCCACCGCCCGCTCAAGTTACAGGGTTTAAATATACAGTTTCTGATAGGCAGGTAAAATTATCCTGGAATGAAACCATCAAAAATGGCGGCGTACTTCACTATAAGATCTTTCGTGGTGAGGAACTAATAGATAAAACTCGTCAATTATTCTATAGGGATTCTGATGTGGAGCAGGGTGTTAATTATCGATATAAAATTATAGCGGTAGACCATGCTGGTCAAGAAGGCTTGCCCGTTTATTTAGATGTACGTACTAATTCAAATTAGTAAAGAATAAAAAATATGCTTTGAGAGCGGGGGAGGAGCCAGGATATGGTGGATTTCAAGCTCTCAATGCATGGTTGCTTGTAAGTTATACTGGACGAATATTATTTTTATATTTTAATAGTTCAATACTGAATAAAGACTTTATTAAAAGTTTTACAGGGTAAAAGTTACTTTGTTGCAGGGTATTATCTGATTATTGCGTAAGAAAATATTTTTGATTTTAAAGAATGTTCAAGATAGATTTACCTGCAGATTATTTTTAAGTGCTTTATCATTAAGTGAGGATTAGTTTTCCTTTCTAAAACCAATCGATGGGATTTGTAATAGATAAAAAAAGGCCGCATAGCGGCCAGGTTTGGGGGGATAAAAGAGGTAGAATTATTTTATTTTAACCAAGTCGTAATCACCCAATGCGGGCACTGTCAGGTGAATTTTTGATTCCAGTCGGTCGATGGATTGCAGGGAAGCACATAGCTGCTCCGCAGTGTGTTCAATTTGCTCAGCGCGTTGTTCCAGTAGTTCTTCCGCTTCCTCGGTAACACGCTCCTCAATACTCTGACCGCCAGTGAAGGCTGCCTTGAGTGCGTGCCAGGCAATAGTTCCTGCGGCATCCTTGGCCAAGCGTTCGATGCGGGGCTCAAATTCTTTGGAAATCGTCTCGTCGATAAAGTTACCAATCTCAGTATCGCCGAGATAGTAGATTTCTCCCTCGCGATTGAGACGATCTTCGGTGCGCTGGACTAAATCTGCAGAGAACTGCTTAAGCTCCTGATTTTCTGGATGATCTGGCCCGGCCAGGGCGCTAATAGCAATAGATAAGCCATCCATAGCGATATCTACGGCCTCTAAAGTGACTAGCAAGGTATCACGGCCGGCTGCATGCAGTTTTTGACGATATTCCTGTAACAGCTCTTGTTGTTGATCATCCAGGGTGATCATGTCTCCATTTACTATTAGCTGTGCAGGTGAGTGAAAAGACACCAATTGCTGCTTATCGCTATCCTCGTGTATTTCGAAAAAATCGGACCCCACTTTTACGGTGTAATCCAGGGTGGACTCACAGTTGTCAGTATCGATATGAATGGACTCAAGTGCCATAACTTGGCTGGCTCCACCCAGGCTGATCAGGGCTGATATCGCAAGTGGCTTCCACATATTTATATCTCTGTATTGTACCTTTCCCATTGAGACGAGGTAGGGGCTGTGAATAGATGCAGAGAATAGGAAAAAAATTGCAGGTTATTTTTTATACAGATCGGGACTTCTCTAAGTGCTACCCTAGGCCGCGGTCCAATGCGGTGATGGTGCTGCAGGGTATTGGCTCTAAATAATTAAGAATTGGGGGATGGCAAATGTCATTCAGCAGGCAGTTGATGGCTCTGTGCTTAGTGTTGTTAAGCACAGTGGCTCGGTCTGGGGATATCGCCGAGTACACGGCGGATATGCGCAAGTACAGTGGTTATCACGATTTCTATTGGGATGAAAACAGCGCTCGGGTGCTGTTGCAGATTAATGAGTTTGAGCGTGAACTGCTGCTTCTCACTGGTCTGGCCCAGGGGCTTGGATCCAACCCTGTGGGTCTGGACCGCAACCAGATAGGCGAGAGCCGTTTGGTTAAGTTCCAACGTGTGGGTAACAGGGTGCTAATGCACCAAGTGAACGCCAACTATCGCGCTGAATCAGAAAACCTGGCAGAACGCCGCGCGGTGGAGGAGGCTTTTGCCTCTTCTGTGCTCTGGGGTTTTGAAACCTTGGCACAGGAGGATGGCGTTGCCCTGGTGGACTTTACCCCTTTCCTGCTCAGCGATCAGCACGGTATTAGTGCTCGCTTGAAACAGGCGGAGCAAGGCAATTACTCTGTGGATAAGTCCAAGTCTGCAATCTACTTGCCCCGCACCAAAAATTTCCCCAAGAACAGTGAGTTTGAGGCTCAACTGACTTTTTCTGGTAGCAAGCCTGGTAAGTATTTGCGTGAAGTGGTGCCAACTCCCACTCTGGTTTCGCTGCGTCAGCATATCTCTCTAATAGAGCTTCCTGATAAACAGTACCAGCCGCGGGTATTTCACAGCCGCAGCGGTTATTTCCCCTTCACTTTCCGTGATTACGCTACGGCAATTGACCAGCCACTGGATCAGCGCCTTATCTACCGGCACCGCCTGGAGAAAAAACCGGGTAGTGATGAAGTGGTTGAGCCTATTGTTTATTACGTGGACTCCGGTGTGCCGGAGCCTGTACGCAGCGCGTTGGTAGAGGGAGCCAGTTGGTGGAACCAGGCTTTTACTGCTGCTGGTTATAAGGACGCCTTCCGCGTGGAAATCTTGCCGGAAGGTGTAGATCCGCTGGATGTGCGTTACAACGTAATCAATTGGGTACACCGCTCCACCCGCGGTTGGTCCTATGGGTATTCTGTTTTTGACCCCCGTACCGGCGAGATTCTCAAGGGTAATGTAACTCTGGGCTCCCTGCGTGTACGCCAGGACTTTCTAATCGCCCAGGGGCTTTTGCAGCCCTATTCCGATATATCTGCTAATACTCAGGCCTTGCAGGCGATGGCGTTAGCTCGAATTCGTCAACTGTCTGCTCACGAAGTGGGGCATACCCTGGGTCTTGCGCATAATTTTGCCGCGAGTGCCGTAGAGCGCGCTTCCGTGATGGATTATCCGGCGCCGCTGATTGCCCTGTTGGACACCGAGCTGGATTTCTCCGAGGCATATGCCACTGGTATTGGCGATTGGGATAAGTTAGCAATTCGCTATGGCTACGGAAACAGCGGGGAGGAACAGTCCTATCTGGATAGCATCATCGAAGAAGCGGAGAAGCAAAAGCTGCGCTTTATTTCTGACCCCGATTCCCGCGCGATAAACAATGCTCATGCAGCCTCCCATTTATGGGATAACGGCAGGGATCCCCTGGAAGAGTTCAGCCGTTTGACCGAGCTGCGCCGCCATGCTCTGGATAATTTCTCTCGCGCGGCAAATCCCAAATCCGCGCCTCGCTCTGACTTGGAGGAGACCCTGGTGCCAGTTTACTACGGGCATCGCTATCAGGCCGAAGCTGTGGGCAAGTTGATTGGTGGGCTGGATTACGATTACTTATATAACGGCGCTGAGCAGAATAGCTACACGCTAGTACCGGCTGAGCGCCAACAGCAAGCCATGGATGCGCTAGTTGAAACTCTGTCGCCAGAATTTTTGGCATTGTCAGAACAGGTTCTTCAGCTAATTCCCCCCAAATCCTATGGTTATGAACGCACCAGGGAGAGCTTCCCCTCTCACACCGGTGTTGCCTTCGACGCAGTGGCTTTGGCCGAAGCAGCAGCGGGTCACACCCTGTCGATCCTGATGGACCCACAGCGGGCGGCACGTATGGATCAGCAGAATGCACGTAGTAGTGAAATTCCCGCATTCGATAGCCTATTAGAGAGGCTTACGACGGGAGCTCTAAATAATGAACAGTATTCCGGTTTACACGCGTCAATTCACCAGCGTATCAACCATGTATACATCCAGAAGCTGATGCTGCTTGCTAGTGATCGCACTGCCGCTGAATCGATACGAGCCAAGGCACAATTACAGCTGGCCAAATTCCAATTGGCACTTGGGCAGAAAAAATTATTTGGTGAAGATTCGCAGGGATACAATGCCCATTATTATTTCCAAGCCAAACGCATTGAATCTTTCATGCGCGGTGAACTTGAAGTAAAAGCCGGGGACATTAAAGCGATGCCACCGGGTTCACCAATCTGAGTCTTGTCGCGTTTGAGATTAAGCCTGAGATCACCCGGAATAATTGCCGGGCGATCCCAGGCAAGATCAGCTGCGAATGAACTGAGATTTTTTTATCCAGTGACTGCCGCGATACTTTCTCGTAGAGGCGGAATTGCGTTTTGCCCAGAAGAAATGGCGATTAAACTGGAACTCTACTTCATAACCTTCTGCCAGGGCTGCCAATGGCATCGCTTGCCAGCTGGTCTGACGCCGTTTGCTGGTGGCTTCCAGTAGGTACTCCTGGCCATCCAATATGGCAACTACCCAGGCGTGTCCCTGGCCTTTGTGTGTCCCTAGTGCTACTCGCGCGTCCACGCCCAGCTCAATCAGCCAGTCGGCCAGTAAGATGGCATGATCTTCGCAGTCGCCGCGCTTTTGATAATAAGCCTGACGGGATGTCTGCCAGATATCGGAAAGTCCGGCATACTGTAGATGGTCGTACTGATACTCCTTTTGCATCGCCAAAGTATATAGCGGTACCCAAAGCTCGCGGGTTTGGAAAGGTTTGAAGCCCACCAGGTAACTATTGGCAAAATGGTGCTGTTTATCCAGCCCTCTTGCAGTGGCTGTGACTGCCTCTAGCCCTTGCCAGTTCCAGATGGAAACCTGTGCGCTCTCCTCAAGAGAACGCTTGGCCACTACCTGTTGGATCGTTTCTTCCGATAGTGGATAGCTGGTACCCACTACTCTTACCACCCCATTTTGGCGATCTATGGTGTCAGCGTTAGTAGAACCATAGGCCCTACTTGCTGAATTGAGGGGCTGCTTTGACGAAGGTTTTAATTCAGGCTTTTGAATTGTATTGCGTAGAATTTCTGGCAGCGTTAACAGCACAGAGAAAATAAGCAAGGGGACAATCCATTTATACACGTTTTTACCCTTTCAATCCGAAAGAAATAATGATGGCAACAAAAATCAAAATTGTGGACGCAAAGATAGAAACTGCGATATTGCCATTTTTCAATTCACCTTCGATGTCTACTGTACGTAGCAGTTTTTTGTCGATTGTTATTAAGGCGATTATTCCAATAAAAAGAGCCAAAACTGTGTAGATTAGGTTGATGCCGAGATTAAATAGTGTTGCGGTTATAAATTCTAATTGCATATTTTTTATTTCGATAAATCAGATTTAAATTTTACCGATTATAACATCTTTTACTTAATTTCTCTGTCTTGTTGTATGTGAGTAAATACAATATCTTGTTTTTTTCATTGATTGGTGTTGAAAATGCGTTTTGTTTCAGTTGCGGGCCTGGCGGCTTCCCTTTTTATGTTGTCCGCTTGTGGTGAGCGGGTAGAAGTGCCGCCTGCACATGTTGGCAAGGTGTTAACGGAGAGTGGCTACAAGCCCGAAGTGGTACCGCCTTCCAAGTTTCGCTTGGATATGTGTATGTTTTATTGTGACAAGTTGGTCACAATGACAATTGCAGACTTTGGTCATTTGGAAAAATTTAAAGTCTTTATGCCCAAAGATCAGCTTAATATGAGCTTTGATGTACGTATGACCGGTGCCATCAGTAGAGAGGCTATCGATAGTGTTTTCGATCGTATTCCGCCTGACAATGACAATATTTCGGTAAATCGCGTTTATGGTACTTATGCACAGCCGGTAATTAGAGATGTGGTACGCCGTGTTGTAGCCAAGTACTCCATCAATGAGATTGCTTCAAGCCGAGAGTCTCTGAGCCACGAGCTGTTTAATGAGGTATCCAAAGCCCTAAAAGGCACACCCATAGAGATTAAGCGTTTGGGACTGGCGGATATACAATTTCCTAAGGTCATCACTCAGGCTAAAGAGCGTGCGGCCGAGCGCCGTGAACTCATAGAGCAGGAAAAAGCTCAATTTCAGATTCAGAAGATACAGATGGAGCGCGATTTGGAGAGGGAAAAAATGAATCGTGCCATTGCCCGTGAAAAAGCGATTGGACAGAAAGAGGTCAATGATCTGCTTGCCAAATCGGTGACGGATAAATATCTGGCTTATAGAACCTTGGAAGTCCTAGATAAAATGGCTGAGTCAAACAACAAGGTATTTTTGCCTGTAGAGGCATTGGGGACCATCGGCATGCAACACGCGGTCCTTAATGATCAAGTAAAGCAGGTGGCTGGTAAATAGTGTTTGTAGATAAAGGCTAGAAGCAACTTCTGGCCTTTTATAACCTGGCGAGCAGATTTTTGTTGGGGAAATTGGATACTTATAAAATATTAAACATTATGTAAGTATTTAGAGCTTCTATTTCTGGAAAGCTATAGCTCAGAGCACACTTGGCTGTTCCTGCAATAACAGGCCATATTATTTCAGCTGCTGACTGCTAATTCTAATCAGAGGTTGAATCCTTCCCAAAGGAGGAGCAATAAGCTCCCCCATCTGAGAAGGTTTGATCAGAATTACATGGAGCCGGTGCAACCATTGGCCGCCAGGTAATCAAATGCGGCTTTGGCCTGAACCAAGCCATAACCATAGGCATTGTCACGGCCAGCATCACCCAGGTCCTCTGCGGTAACATGCAGGGCTGTGCGAATTTCGCTATTGCTACAGTTCGGGTAGTGGCTCCAAACCAGAGCAGCTACACCAGCAACATGTGGGGTCGCCATGGAGGTGCCATTAAAGTAAGCGTAATCCTGTGCTTCGGTCTCTATCGTGGCACTGGCACCCAGCTGGGTTAATAAAGCGCTGCCATCCGCATCGGAAATACCCACGGAAGGAATATGAGTCTCCACGCCACCATGGGTACCGTAAAGCATTCCGGGTACGTTGTTGTAGATGATCGCTCCAACACCACCACCGGCTTCGCAGTTCAGAACTTTATCAGCAAAGCTGATATTGCCACGTTGAATTAGACAGATTTTACCTGCTGCACTTACGCAGGCAGATTCAGCGGTACCACAATCTTCCAAGGCTCCGGTAATCGTCCCAATGGGAGTACCAGTCATAGCTGCGGCTTCGACTTCAGCCCCTGCTACTTCCAGGGTGGCTGCCTGGCCGCTGCCAGTGGGGATGGAGGACAATACCTGCACGCCAGGCCCAGCGAGTTCAACCTGATTGGTTTGCTGGGAGAAACCTGCGATGTTTTTGTTGCTGTCGATCGCTGCTACGGAGACAACGGAGTTGTAAGAGGCAGGGTAGTTATGACGGGTATTGCCATCATTACCAGCGGCGGCAATTGAGAGAATGCCGCGTTTATTGAGATTATCGAAACCGCGTCTCTCAAAGAAGCTGGCTCTGTCACCACCGAGGCTCATATTAATTACATTTGCACCATTCGCTGCACAATCTTCTGCAGCGGCAATCAGGGATGAAGAGTAAGCCCAGCCATCAGCACCAAATACTTTGACGATGTGCAGATTGATATTGCTGTTAGGCATTACCCCCACAACGCCAGCGTTATTATTCATGGCGGCAATAGTGCCGGCTACATGGGTACCATGGCCATTTTGATCTTCATACCAGTTGCCAGTACCCTCTGGATCGTTGCTACCAGTAACGGCATTGCCTGACAGGTCTTCGTGGGCCAGGTCGTAACCGGAATCAATGATACATACGGTACGGTTGCCAGCTTGTAAATCGCTGAGTTGGTCTGCCTGTACCATAGGGATACCGTAAGGTACTTCCTGAGACAGTGGATAACGTTTCAGATCCTCTTCAATAAAGGCGACATTGGGGTTCCTGCGTAGTGCCATTAATGCTTTTGCCGGCAGGTGTGCAGCCATAGCGTTATGGTTGCGAACGTCAAGCGCTTTACGGCCGCCGTTTTGCTGAACCAGAGACCTGACGGACTCCCCCTTGCCTTCTTTGAATGTAACGATATAGCGCTTGTCTTCGGCAGTGGCAGATGTCGCTAGGCTTAATGCCAGGGCGCCGCTGGCAAATATCGAAAGGGCCTTTTTCATGAGTTACTCCTTAACAGATATTATTTTATTTTTGGGGAAAGGAAATCCTTACGGGAAGCAAATCCCGCCTTTCCCCGTCATGAAAAATAACAACCTTTTAGTTTTTGAGGAATCAAAAACGTGCTTTTTATTTAAAAAAATATATTTTTAATAGCTGGTTAAAAATTGGCGGTTTTTTCATTGAAAGGTTTTCATTTGAAAACGTTTCTTTACGGCGGGTATAAAAATAAAAAATAATACTTAAGTATTTAAATTTAGTTTTAAAGGTGTGTGAATTAGAAGCCAGGCACACTTTTGTGTGCCTGGTCAGTATTAGGGGGCTAGTTCAGGGTTGTTTTTTCTATCGGATTGCCATTGGTATCGAGTTCAATAATCTGACCAATGTTAAGTTCAAGAATACCGTTTTCTATTTTGCTTTTATCACCAACAATCACCCAGATAAACTGATCTGGCTTGATAGTGTCCTGGGCCAATTTGTGTATTGCCTGAAGGTTTACATTGCGGATTTTTTCTGCATAGCTATCCATATAATCCAGAGGGCGGTCATAAGTGATTATGCTCGAAACTGCACTGGAAACAGCTTTAATGGTTTCAAAGCTACCTGGTAACTCATTGACACTTTTATTTTTTACTTTTTGCAACTCCTCTTCCTGAGCTGGTTTTTTGCTGATATAACTGCGCAACTCAGTCTGCAGTTCTAGCAGGGATTCTCTGGTTTTATCTGTTTGTACCGGTGCATAGATCATTAATGGCTGCTGGCCTTTCGCTCCCGTTAAAAAGGAATAAGCCCCATAAGCCCAATGCTTATCTTCGCGCAGGTTCATATTTAGGCGAGCGGTGAATGTGCCGCCAAAAATATCATTCATCATATGCATCGCATCGCGCTCAGCAATCTTTTCGGAGGGCGCCAGCAAGCCGCCAATAATAATACTTTGTTCTGCGTCAGGCTTGTTAATTAGATAGACACTGGCTTTTTGAGGATGTGCTACTCGTGTAAGGTTTTTCTGGGGCAGGGGACTTTCTGGTGCGCTCCAATCGGCAAAATGCTGTTCCAATTTCTGTGTTAATACCTCGAGGGTGATATCACCAACAGCAACTAGGGTGGCATTGTCTGGACGCAGCCAAGTTTTATGGTAGTCCACCAAGTCATCACGATTTAATGACTCTATAGAAGTCTCTGTACCGGAACCGGTAAATGGTACGCCGTAGGCATGGCCCTCTCCATAAAGTAATGGCGGTAAGCTGCGTAACGCCATTTGTACTGGACGAGTTTTTTCTTGTTGAATAGCAGCGATCCAGCGCGACCGTTTACGTTCAATTTCCTCTTCTGAGAAAGCCGGGTGCATAACAATGTCGGCGAATAGCGCTAGGGAGTCATCTAAGTTGGTTTTCAAGGCATTGAGGCGCACGGTAGAAGTGTCGATGTCGGCTCCTGCGCCAATATGAGCACCCAGTATTTCCTCTCTCGCACTGATCTGCAGTGCATCCAGTTTGCTGGTGCCCTCTTTCAGCATGGACATCGCATAGCTGGATGTGCCCAATTTGTTGCCTTGATCTGCGGCATATCCGGCATCAAACTGCAGGCGTAGATCCACGACAGGTACAGAGTTTCGTTCAGCCAGGACTACTTTAAGTCCGTTAGAAAGCTCGGCTGTTTGTAGCTTGGGGAAGGGTACACTGGGGAAATTGCCCGTCTCAGGTAGTTTGCTGCGGTCAGCCCCGCTTTTGGTTGCTTTGTATTCGGGGAAGGGCAGAACCTCAAGATTGTAATCACCACTGGACAACCATTTCTGTGCAGCTTCACGAACCTTTTGTGGGGTGATTTTTTGTTTCTCACTCAGTGCATCCAGATAGGCATTGGGGCTGTTTTTATAGAGCTCGCCACGGGCAAGGAGTACCCCTTTACCGCTCCAGCCTCCGACTTGCTCGAGGCTGCGCACCATTGAGGCGTATTCGCTCATATTTACCCTGGCCAGCTCCTCCTCGGTTGGCCCTTCGGCAAGGAATTTCTCCAGCTCTTCCTCAATGGCGGCTTCCACCTTAGCAGGCGCTACACCGGGCTTGACGTCTGTGGTAATAGGGAAGATGGAGGAGAGTTCGAATTCATGCAGGCCCACGCTGATATTGGTGGCGATTTGGTCCTTGTAAACCAGACGCTTATACAGGCGTGAATTCTTGCCGTCACCGAGCACTGCTGCGGCCAGAGCAATAGCATTGGCGTCTTCGTGGGTGAGGTTGGGGGTATTCCAGACTTTATACAGGCGGGGCTGGGCTACGCGGTCGAACATTTGCTCGCGGCTGGATTGATCCCGTTTTGCAATCCAGGCCTTTTTCTTTATTAGGGGAGGGCCGGCGGGGATATCGCCAAAGTAGTGGCTCACTTTAGCCTTGGCCGTTTCCACGTCGATATCGCCAGCTAGGACCAATACGGTATTAGCTGCACCATAGTATTGTTTGAACCATTCATGCACATCCTCAAGGGTTGCGGCATTGAGGTCTTCCATCGAGCCGATGGTGGTCCAGGAATAGGGATGATTGGCGGGAAAGATCGCTTTTTGCATACGCTCCCAAACTTTGCCGTAGGGTTGGTTTTGCCCTTGGCGCTTTTCATTCTGTACCACCCCGCGTTGCTCATCGAGCTTTTCCTGGGTAATCACTCCCAGTAAGTGGCCCATTCGATCGGATTCCATCCAAAGGGCCATGTCCAGTGCGTTGGTCGGTACAGTTTCAAAGTAATTGGTACGGTCTAGCCAGGTAGTGCCGTTCATTCCTGTGGCACCGGCCTGCTCAAAAGGTTTGAAATACTCGTCGTTGTAATTTTCTGAGCCGCTGAACATCAAGTGCTCAAATAAATGGGCAAAACCTGTGCGTCCAGGTTTTTCATCCTTGGAACCAACGTGATACCAGACTCCCACGGAAACAATGGGAGCTTTGCGATCTTCATGAACGATAACGCGCAGGCCATTCGGCAGGGTAAATTTCTCGAAATTGATGGAAAGCGGAGCTGTGGCACTTGCTGTGGAGGTTAATGCTGAACTGAGAGAGTTTTGTTCGTGATTATTATTTTCTGGTGCTTTTCCGCAGGCAGATATAGCCAGAATCAGTGTCAGGGGTACACTGTACTTTCGTACAATTTTCATAGTATTTCCTTGTCGAATAATCCTAATAATCGGTATTGGGGGCGCTTTTGAGTAGCAGGCAATTAACGCTGAGTCTCTTATGAGTTTCTTATTATAAAATTTTTTCTGAAAACAGATTGGCTAATAGTTTGCTGCTTTCTCCATAAATACGACACTAGTTCATGGAGCAGTTACCTGTGCAATACGATCTAAAGAGTTAGTGGGTCTGCTGTAGACCTATATTGATGCACGATGAATTGAGCTTTATTACTGAGTTCTTATAGCGGGCGAGGGAGCACCTGGCAAATACGCTGCTTTACGCGTAGGTGGCTCCCATTAAAAAGCCTAATGACTTAGTAGGCTTGGCGAATGATATCGATTCCTGGTGTGATGGCACGGTTCCATGCCGCTTCGATCTCAGGGGAGAACGCCTTGTCATGTTGGCGTAGGGTGGCTATCAGGGCATCAAGCCACAGGCGGTACCATTCTGGGCGAATATTATAGCCAGTGCGGTCGTGGCTTTTACCTAGGGCGCGCAGTTTGGTATCAGACATACCACGGGAGTAAAGCACTAATTGCATAATGCCGTTACGCAACAAATGCCGCTGGGCCTTCATATCTGTATTGGCAAACAGGTTACGAATGTCCGCGGAGCTGCCCATAAAGCGATCGTAAAAGTCCTTAAAGAATTCCTCATTGTTGCAGCAGCGTCCGTAACTTTGAAAGACTATATCGCTGTCGGATTGTTCCATAGGTAAGAAATCTCCATATGTGCCCCGCCGCTACCGTGGTATACGCCGGGACTTGTGTAGTAGTGCTTATTCGATGGGGTCGGCGATTCTAGCGGTGTGGCTTTTCAGCGAAAAGAACTTTTGCATCAATGGGTTACAGAGCAGAGAGGCAAGAGAACGCGAGTCGTAAGGGTGAGGCTGAATCTCTCAAGCCATAGATTCTAGTTGAGTCTTTCGTGCAGCTTCTCTGCCAAATACCTAGCTCGCGTATGGAGTTAGGAGTTTATATGAGCGCGGCTATAAGTTTGGCATTAGGTGCCTACAGGTGCTTCTGCCAAACAGGCTTAGAGTGAATTTCGATCTTTTCTGGCTCTGACATTAAAACTGCCATGTTTTTCCTTGTTTAACTGTCGGCAGTGGTGCGGCGCAGTTGATATACTCCGCGCCCACATTTTCAGTTAATCGAAGTAGAAGAGGATTGGCGAATGGCGGTCAAATTGATGACAGATCTGGAGCTTGCGGGTAAGCGCCTACTAATTCGCGAGGACCTGAATGTACCGGTGAAAGCTGGTCGGGTAACTTCTGACGCCCGTATTCGCGCGGCGCTTCCCACTATCCAGGCCGCCATTGATGCTGGTGCCAAAGTACTGCTGATGTCCCACCTGGGCCGTCCTACAGAGGGGGAGTATTCGGATGAATTCTCCCTGGCTCCGGTAGCTGCGCATTTAAGTGAACTACTCGGTCGCGAAGTGGCCCTGATCAAAGAGTGGCGCGATGGCGTCGAGCTGGCTGAGGGCGATGTGGCGTTGCTGGAGAACGTGCGTTTCAATGCCGGCGAGAAAAAAGACAGCGAAGAGCTGGCTAAAGCTTACGCGTCACTCTGCGATATTTTTGTAATGGATGCCTTTGGCACTGCGCACCGCGCTCAGGCTTCCACACACGGTGTGGCCAAGTTTGCTCCAGTCGCTTGCGCCGGTCCATTACTGGCAGCCGAACTCGATGCTCTGGAGAAGGCACTGGCCGAGCCAGCCCGCCCATTGGTAGCGATAGTGGGTGGTTCTAAAGTGTCTACCAAGCTCACCGTATTGGAGAGTCTGGCGGATAAAGTAGACCAGCTGATTGTGGGTGGTGGTATCGCCAATACTTTCCTTGCCGCTAGCGGCAAGCCGGTGGGCAAGTCTCTCTGTGAGCACGACTTGGTGGATACCGCTAAGAGTTTGATGCAGAAGTGCGATATTCCTGTGCCCGTTGATGTTGTGACCGGTAAGGAATTCAGCGAAGCAGCTGTAGCGGAAACCAAGGCCGCCGATGCCGTGGCTGAAGACGATATGATTTTTGATATTGGTCCACAATCTTCTGCAATGCTGGCGGAGATTCTTAAGGGCGCGAAAACCATTATCTGGAATGGTCCTGTTGGCGTATTCGAATTCGATCAGTTTGGCGCTGGCACTGAACATCTGTCTAAGGCCATTGCCGATAGTGATGCCTTTTCTATTGCCGGCGGCGGCGACACCCTTGCGGCTGTGGATAAATATGGTATTGCCGATAAGGTATCTTATATTTCCACGGGCGGTGGTGCCTTCTTGGAATATGTTGAAGGCAAGAAGCTGCCCGCGGTAGCCATCCTGGAGTCCCGCGACGAAGACTGAGTACCCAATAATGCCCTCCTCTTAAATGTGGAAGGCAATAAAAGCAAAAAATTACAAATACGACGAGTAGACGAGAAAGGAATTTAATATGGCTCTTATCAGCCTACGCCAATTGCTGGACCACGCTGCCGAGCATGGTTACGGCGTACCGGCCTTCAACGTAAACAATTTGGAACAGATGCGCGCGATTATGGAGGCGGCCAAGGAAACCGACTCCCCAGTAATCGTGCAGGCCTCCGCCGGTGCGCGTAAATACGCCGGTGCGCCCTTCCTGCGTCATCTGATCCTGGCCGCCATTGAGGAATTCCCTGAAATTCCAGTGGTAATGCACCAGGACCACGGCACCAGTCCGGCAGTGTGCCAGCGTTCTATCCAACTGGGTTTCAGCTCTGTGATGATGGACGGCTCCCTGCGTGAGGACGGCAAAACCCCGGCTTCCTACGAATACAACGTTGATGTTACTCAGCGTGCAGTAGATATGGCGCACGCCTGTGGTGTTTCTGTTGAGGGTGAACTGGGTTGCCTGGGTTCCCTGGAAACCGGTATGGCCGGTGAAGAGGACGGTGTTGGTGCTGAGGGCAAGCTATCCCATGATCAGCTGCTGACCGACCCGGAAGAGGCTGCGGACTTTGTACAAAAAACTAAGGTGGATGCCCTGGCAATCGCCTGTGGTACCAGCCACGGTGCCTATAAATTTACCCGCCCACCTACTGGTGACATCCTTGCTATTGATCGTATCAAGGAAATCCACGCGCGTATCCCAGGCACCCACTTGGTGATGCACGGTTCTTCCTCTGTGCCTCAGGAGTGGCTGGCGGTAATCAATGAGTTCGGTGGTGAAATCCCCGAAACTTACGGCGTGCCGGTGGAGCAGATTTGCGAAGGTATCAAGCACGGTGTGCGTAAGGTCAATATTGATACTGACCTGCGTCTCGCCTCCACCGGCGCCACCCGTCGTTTCCTGGCCGAGAACCCGTCAGAATTTGATCCACGCAAATTTTACAAGGCTGCTATGCAAGCTATGAAGGAAATTTGTGTTGCGCGTTACGAAGCCTTCGGTACTGCCGGTCAGGCCAGCAAGATTCGTCCGCTCAGCCTCGATGCCATGAGTGAGCGTTATGCCGCTGGCGATTTGGAACCGCAAATCAAGTAAGCACTTACTTATTTTGCAGTGAAGAAAGGCGGATATTGTGTCCGCCTTTTTCATATTTAAGTCACTATTCACTCAGCCTGTCTCTTCCCACCCAGTGAAAATGCAGTACCATTGGTTCAATGGAAACCTTGCAAGACATCAACACCTACGAAAGTAGCCCGGTAATTCAGCGTCCGGACTACTCGGCTTTGCGGCAAAAGCTGCCGCAGCTGGACTTTGCCAATGATACGGCACCGCTGCTGACTGAGATGCAAGATTACCGAAATTTTTACGACTTACATTTTCCTCTCTCCTATAAAACCGGTGTCGGCACTTTTACTGCGGCGGGCTTTGAGCTGGTGTCCCAATATTGGCTGGTTGAAAAACCACGCGGTACCTTGTTTATCTGTCATGGTTATTTCGATCACACAGGTATTTATGGACCAGCGATTCGTTTTGGCCTCGAGCGCAATCTCAATGTGGTGATTTTCGATTTTCCTGGTCACGGCCTCTCCAGCGGCGAGCGGGTGGCTATTCAGACTTTCCTGCAATATCGCCAGGTATTTGATCGTCTTTTATCGGTTGCCGAAGGGAAACTACCCAAGCCTTGGCACGCCCTGGGGCAAAGTACTGGTGGTGCTGCCTTATTAGCGCACTTGCAATACAGTCGTAAACAGCCACTAGATAAGGTTTTTCTGTTGGCTCCTCTGGTGCGCCCGGCCAATTGGCTTCTGGTGAAATGGAAGTACTATCTTGGACGCTTGTTTATTAGTGAACCCAGTCGAGAGTTCACGATTAATACCCACGATGCCGAATTCTCCCGGCGCCAGGCCCTGCGCGACCCCCTGCAATCCAGGGTAATTTCCATGTGTTGGCTCGGCGCCATGGTGGATTGGATCAAGACTTTCCCCAAAAGCGCACGCAATCCACGCAAGATCTTGGTGGTACAGGGCACCGGTGATGGCACGGTGGATTGGCGCTATGATATGCGCGCAATTCGCGATCGTTTTCCGCATTGCCACCGAGTATTAATTCGCGGTGCCCGCCACCAAATGATCAATGAAACCCAGCCCTATAGGCATCAGATACTGGCTGCTATGGATGACTGGTTAAATAGATAGGCTAAAAAGCCTCTCATTCCCCAATTTTATCTATGCTAATTTTCCACTGATTTTCTCATATTATTACATTGAGAGGCTTTATTGGGCTCGGTAATTCTATTGATTGAGCCTTTCATCACATGTCTCATGTTTTTCAAAGAGAGAGGGAGATTCTTACCAAAGGATTTCTCCGATAATTAGGGAGGTGAACAAGGGTAAGAAAATGATTGAGGGGGGAAGAGTCGAGAGAGGCGAATTTCTTTCTCAAGTAATATGTACTTTATTTCAGCTCCTAAGGAAAAATCATAAGTATTTACAATCCTGTGCCGTGTCAGCAGTCTACTGACACTATTCCATGGCTGAAAAATTATGATGGATTGTTGTTGGGAGCTTGTGGCTTAAACAGAAAGGCCCGTTGTAGGTGTATTTTAATTCTGAAAAAATTGAATGGGTTGTCAATTTTTAAAAAGTAATTTTTTGGAGTTACACTGAAAATTTTGTAAACCCTAAAATATCTGAAGTGAAATATAAGGTTGAAGAGATTTCCTTTTTTTGAGAAAAAACAACTATGTTAGTGGTAGTTAAAGTGCTTGTTGATGGTGGTTGTATGAAGGTTCTGCCTGCTTGACCTGGATCGATATTTTTGGTCCAGGTCAAGCATGTTGAAATCAAGGTATGAAAAGTTTGAGGTGGAATTATATTTTCTATCTTGCGTTCTTATTGATTATTCTGCTTATTATCATGTTTCTTCTTTAGGCCACTGCCAAGCCAGCCAAATAATTACTAACTTAAGAGTGATTTCAATAAAGCCTAGATAAAAATAGAAGTACCATGATGACATGAGCATTGTGGCACCCAAGAATATAATAAATATTGTGGCAACAATTATATTAAGCCATTGGCAAATCTTCGGCTTTAGCATTAAGGTTAGTGCAACCATAATGCATGGTATTGATACTATTATCGCCACTGAAAGCAGTGAACCTTGAGTAACTGCACCGAATGGGCCGAATCCCTCTATAATTCTCTCAATTTTTCCTATCTTGAACAGTCCAAAGAAATCTCCATATATATAACAAAATAATACTGATGCCCACAAAGCAGATATTTTAATTTTCACATTTACATAAGGTTCAGATAAACTGACTGTGGTTTTTCGTGTTTCTTTTTTGTTACTCATGATGTCCTCTAGACTTTATGTACGACTGCTTCTTTACTTGAGTTGGTTTCAATTCTTGGCATACTTTATTTGAGTCATTTTGTTTTCCTAAAAAACGTTATTTGAGTCCTATACATAGAGCATTATCATGCAATAAGGATATTATTAGATGGTGCCATTAACATTGTGTTTTCAGATTAGCCCACATATTCTTCGTCTTCGCTTGCCCTATATGATTTCATGTTGCCTATAACAGCTGATATCGACTTTTCCCCTCTTGCATTTAATCTAAACTTCATCTTCTGATAGTTGATTAATATTTATTCTCTATGCCTCTTTTTGTTCGAGAGTTTATGTTTAGGCTATTAGTGTTGCTATCTGGAGATTGACGGAATGCTGAATGAGAGCGTTGAATGGCAGTATGCAGCGATAAAGTGTTGACCAATTTTTAGTCGGGGTAGATGATAGTCATACTGGAGAAGACGTGGAGTAAGAGGAACTCAGTTATTACTACCTAGATAACCTTACAGGTTGTCTTGTCATTTACTATTGAACAGGAGGGTGTAATGTTTAGTCATATCATGGTTGGTGCTAATGATGTTCAGCGGTCTAAAGCATTTTATGATGCTGTTTTAGGTGCTCTGGGGTATGAGCCAGGTGTTATTGATGAAAAAGGTCGCTGCTTTTACTTCACTAAAACCGGTGTCTTTGCTATTTCCAAGCCTATTGATGGGGAAGTAGCTTCTCATGCCAATGGCGGTACTATAGGTTTTAGTGCAAAGAGTACTGAAGAAGCTGATGCTTGGCATCAAGCAGGTCTTGCTAATGGCGGGGTTGCTTGTGAAGATCCTCCTGGAATACGTGAGGGTGTAGCTGGCAAATTGTATATTGCCTATTTGCGTGATCCTGCAGGAAATAAAATTTGTGCCTTACATCGGGTGGGGTAAAGTTTCTGACTTGATAGAATCGCCAGCCTTAAGTGTGCTGGCGATTTTTGGTGCGCTAACGAGACAGGCTAATGTGAGTAGCCATTAAATTTTATTTTTTATGTTGCCTTAATTTATTTTTTCTTCTGGATTTTTGAAAATGGTTGTTGGTTCCCCTTCAGGGCCAGAGTAGAAAAGAATGATGGTTACTGGTTCACTACCATCGTTGCGACCATAATGCCATTTATTGGTGACCTCAATAAAAGCTTTTCCCTCTCCGAGAGTTAGTGTTTCTTTTTGTCCAGGAAGAACAATAGTCAACGTGCCTTTCTCAATATACACACCGTTTAAAACAGGATGTTTGTGTACTGGCATTTGCTTTCCTGGGGGGATTTTTACGCGAACAATAGTTAGCTCTTGTTGACCCGGTTTCATTTCAGGGAGTTTATGCCCCTCCCAGTCTTTGCTTGAAGCCACTAATTTTTCGAACGTTACACCACCAATATCTGCCTCTCCCTTAGCACTTAAGGGAAGTGTTAGGCAAGCAGATACAAGAATCATAGTTTGAAGAGACTTCATAAGGAGTTTCCATATGATTTTCAGGTTAGAGTTGAGAGCCGCTATTTTCTGTTGATTGCTTATGTTGTATGTCTTGCTTATTTGTGGGTTTTTTACTTGCTTTATTGTTCTTGCTGTCTGATGGATACTCCACCCTACATTGTCCGCGTCCACTATCTGCAAGTGTTATTTTATCTAAGTCATCCATTACTCTGATAGGGCCCGTGTAATAGTTGCTCATGCCGGCAATAAATTCCTTTTTATCGGCTTCCGTTACCGGGGGTGGAATAAGATGAGTCAAAGCTACAGATTTTACTCCAGCTTTAGTTGCCATTTTGGCAATATCTAGGGTGTTAGAGTGATAATGAATGATTTGATCCGCTTTTTCATAGCGAAGTCGTGCCCTGCGATTGTTCCCCGTTTGCTTGAGTTTACTAATGTATTGAGCATAGCTGAGGGCTTCAGAAATTAATAAATCCGCGTCACGTTCAATATTTTCCAGGCCATCGAATACATGGGTATCTCCGGTGATAATGACTTTACAAGGACCGAAACGTATCTCATAGCCAAATGCTGGAAATACGGGTTCATGATGTACGGCAAAGACAGAAACCGTAGTGTTTCCATGGTGCCAGACTTCCTGAATAACTTCCGATTGATCTCCGGCAATATTTATTAGGTGTGGAGTGGCAACAGCTAAAACGGGATCGAGTATCCCTTGTCTATTTGCTGATCTAAAGAGAATATCGGGTCCAAAACTCTTCCTGATCCCCTCCATAATGTTGAAAATACCATAGGGCCCATAAACGTTGATCGGTTTGCTGGCGCCTACAAACCAGGATTCATTAATCACCATTGCCAGACCCCCAAAATGATCGGAGTGCCAGTGAGTAATAAATATAGGGTCCACTTGAGCCAAGTTAAGATCCAGCTGGCCGATACGCGCTGTCGTACCTTCACCCGCATCAACTAGGAATAATTTTCCACTACTGCGTATTGCTACACAGGCAGGGTGGCGCAGCCATTGATAGGCCGGGTCCGGGGTTCCGGTGCCACAGAAGTAAATATGCATCTTGCCATCGTCTTCCACATAGGGAGGATAGTGACGAAGGGATTCAGGTTGTTTGGCTGTCGAATGAGAAGACAGAATTGAGAAGAGTAGAATGGCCAGGAAAAGTTTGGCGAAAACTTTCAGCATTTTTTTGCCAATCGTTGATCTTGGAGATAAACCAAGAGTAAGCCCGGATCTATAAAACTTCCATTTTGTTAATTCCTAGACTTCAGATCTTATCTTTTTAAGTTCTTTTAATTACCGAGGTATAAAACCAATCTTTGCTTTGCTTACATTTGCTTAAATAAGTGCATATAGCGTCTGCTGACAGGCAAAACTTCCTGGCAATATTTTAAATGTATTTGAGCTGTATCTCCGTCTCGGATGACATGTTGAATGGCTTTAAAGTTAACGACTACTGAGCGATGTACTTGTACGAAATGTTGTGGGTCCAGCTGGGCAGAAAGGTCTTTTAGAGGCGTTTTAATCAGTGCTTCAGATGTCTTCCCATGTGATTCACTCCAGGCTATTAGCGTATATTTTTCATCGGAACGTAAATAGTGGATATCCTCTACCGCGATTAAACGCAGGGTGTTTCCAATGGAGGCTTTAATCCAGCGCAAATAAATGCTTGGTTGCGTCTTTTGAAACTGCTCGGTAATTTGTTCCAACGACTGAAGGCTGTTTTTTACTGAGCTTGTCATTTGCAGGCGTTCTTGCAGACGAGACACGGTGTTGGCTAGTCGGTCGCTTTCCACAGGCTTAACCAGATAATCCAGGGCTCCTTGCTGGAAGGCCCTCACGGCATATTGATCGTAGGCGGTAATAAAGACCAAATGGGCGCGGCGGCCAATTTCCTGTGCTGCCTCAACGCCGGAAATACCCGGCATTTGGATATCGAGAAAGCAAATATCCGGCTGGTGGAGTTCAAATAACTCTATGGCTTCCCGGCCATTGCGCGCCTCCGCCACAACTTCCAATTCGGGCCATTGGGCGGCAAGTTTGCGAATAAGGGCTTGACGCAGTAGGGGCTCATCATCGGCGACCAGGGCGGTAGCAGTGCACAGAGTCATAAGTGTTGTTTCCTGGCGATAGGGTAGTGGATTTCTGCAAGCATTCCCCGAGGTTGTAGAGCCGATAATTCCAGCGAAGCCGTTTCCCCAAAAGTAAGGCGTAAACGTTCTCGCAATGTTGAAAGTCCTGTTCCTATTCCGCTGGTTTTACCTTGCATGCCCACCCCGGTATCTTGAACTTTTACCCTGCACATGCCTTTATGTAGGAGTACACGTATTTTTATTTCACCGCCGCTTTCGCTGGGATCTATGCCGTGGCGAACGGCATTTTCAACAAGGGTCAATAATGCCAAAGAAGGGCAGGGGACTGAGTGAACCTCTTCATCGGCATTGATAGAAAAATGCAGGCGATCGGGCATGCGCATTTCCATCAGGGACAGGTAAGCTTTGACCAGGGACAGTTCTTGGCCAAGAGTGCTCTGGCTTGAATCTAACTGTGGAATGGTTGCACGCAGATAGGTGATCAGGCTGTCCAGTAGTGCTGGTGCCTGTGGAGAGGCGGAATCCACCAGCTCACGCACATTGGCGAGCGTATTAAAAAGGAAGTGTGGCGTTACCTGGGACTGTAACAATCGCAAGCGACTATCCAGTGCCTGCCGCTCCAGTGCGCCCCGCGCACGTTCAAATTGTCTGGCCTGCTCGCGTACTATTTCATCTCGCTGGCGCAATAGGGCGGACATGGCGATCCAGGGGGCAAACAATACACCGGTTACCATAATGGCAAGAAAGCCCAGGTGCTGGTCGTGGTTTTGCCAAAATGAGGGTCCACCTTCTTCTGCTGTGCCCATGTAGACGGTCAGTAAGGCCAAGGGTATGGATAGAGCTACCCCAACAACTTGAAGGGCCCAGCGCGGTAATGATTGCGGTAACTTTTGGGGCCAATGTTCCAACAGTCTGTAAGACAGCAGCGCGGCCAGTGCGGAACTGCTGGTGCGCACCAGCAGTTCTGGATAAGTACCTTTCCAGTAAAGTCCTAGGAGCAGGGTCCAAGCCAGTATGGCGATTAGCACCGTAAGTAACTGCTGCCGGCCAAGCGGCAACTTATCGATTGAAAGTCGAGGGGGTTGGTGCATGGCGGTACTTAATCCTTATCCGTAGCCGCCATTTTCACACACTGGGCTGGCGAAGCTTATCCTTAAAGTGAGGCCTTGCCCTGCAAATGGAGTTTGCGTCTTTGCGCCAGGGCATCCATTGAGTAGAGCGCTAGACCCATCCATACAAACATAAAGGTAGTGAGTTTGCCCTCGCTAAATGGCTCACCAAGCATTTGGGTGGCGACCACCAGCATTAGTGAGGGCCCGATGTACTGCAGGAATCCCACCGTGGATAAGTTCAGCCTGCGCGCAGCAATAGTGAATAACAGCAGTGGCACTAGTGTGACGGGGCCGGCCAGCACCAACAGACTGTTTAGTTCCCAGCCGTTATTCAATAAGTTACTGGTGGGGCTGGCGCTCCAAAGCAGGTAGATCAAGGCTACCGGCAACATATACAGGGTCTCTATGGCCAGTCCGGTAAGGCTTTCCACCGGCGCACGTTTGCGCGCAAGCCCATAGAGGGCGAAAGACCCAGCCAGGAATAGGGCGATGACCGGCACACGGCCGAACTGCCAGAGTTCGTGGACAATACCCATGGCGGCAAGCGCCACCGCCAACCATTGTAGGCGCCGCAATTTTTCCCCTAGGAATAAAACCCCCAGGACAATATTGATTAATGGGTTGATGTAGTAGCCGAGACTACTTTCCAGCAGGTGGCCATTGTTAATAGCCCAAATAAATACCAGCCAGTTACCGCCAATCAGTGCGGTAGTAAGGGCCAACACCCGCATTTTCTTGTGGTCGCGCAGAGTACGGATAAGATCGGGCAATTTCCCCAGCAGTAACATAATCAGCAGCGCCAGCGCGAAGGACCAGATACTGCGGTGGGCGAGGATCTCAGCTGCGGGAATGCCTTGTAGCTGATTAAAGTAAATTGGGGCCAGCCCCCAAATAAGGAAGGCGGCAACGCCGGCGAGAAAGCCGGTAGTGGCGGTATCGTTGTTGCGCAAGGGAACACCTGCTATGGAAAATGCGATGTTGGCTTGGGCCCGGTCATGCGAGAGGGTGCGTGTGGGACTGAACCAACAGAATAGGAGCTGCTATTGTAGAAGTGAGCGCCATGGTGGATCAATCCTTTTATCGATCAGCTGAGGGCGCAGAAAGACGGGTGGCAGAGGAGTTGCACACCCGTCCATAGAGGGCTTTCTAGGGAGCTAGAACAACACGCGGCAGCGCAGGGTGCCGGGGATATTCTTCAGTTTTTCCAGCGCTAGGTCCGAGTAAGCCGCATCCACATCAATCACCACATAACCCACTGTCTCGTTAGTCTGCAGGTACTGGGCAGAGATGTTGATGGCATTATCTGAGAACACCTGGTTAATGGCACTTAATACACCGGGGACATTTTTGTGGATATGCAGCAGGCGATGGGTACCGGCGTGTCCTGGCAGTGCCACCTCGGGGAAATTCACAGAGCTGGTGGTGGTACCGTTATCGGAGTAGTGCGCCAGTTTTTCCGCCACCTCGGTGCCGATATTTTCCTGGGCCTCCATGGTGGAACCGCCCACGTGGGGAGTCAGCAGGGCGTTGTCGATGCCGCGCAGTGGGGAGAGAAATTCATCGTCATTGCCGCGTGGCTCTACCGGGAATACATCGATAGCGGCACCGGCCAGGTGCTTACTATTGAGGGCTTCTGCCAGGGCTTCAATATTTACCACGGTGCCACGGGAGGCGTTTAGCAGTATGGCGCCGGGCTTCATTTGTGCGATTTCTTCGGCACCCATCATCATTTTGGTAGAGGGCAGCTCGGGTACATGCAAGGAAACGACATCGGACTCGCGCAGTAACTCCTGCAAAGAGCCTACCTGGCTGGCGTTGCCCAACGGCAGCTTGGTGATGACATCATAAAATTTCACCCGCATACCGATGGCCTCAGCCATGACTGATACCTGCGAGCCAATAGCACCGTAACCGATAATCCCCAGGGTTTTACCGCGGGCTTCGAAGGAGCCCACTGCGGATTTGAGCCAGCCACCGCGATGGCACACGGCATTTTTCTCTGGGATACCGCGCAGCATGAAGATGGTCTCGGCGATAATCAGCTCCGCCACGCTGCGGGTATTGGAATAAGGCGCGTTAAATACGGCAACCCCGAGCTCAGTGGCCGCTTGCAGGTCCACTTGGTTGGTTCCGATACAGAAACAGCCAACGGCAACCAGTTTCGGGGCATTTTCTAGCACCTTGCGGGTCAGCTGGGTGCGGGAGCGAATACCGATAAAATGGGCATCCGCGATCTTCTCGATCAACTGATCTTCGGGCAGGGAAGTTTTTAGAAACTCTATGTTGGTGTAGCCACGGGAGGCCAACAGATCAATAGCCGACTGGTGTACACCTTCCAGTAGCAGGATGCGAATCTTGTCTTTTTGTAGGGACTTTCTTTGATCGGAATTGTGCGGAGCCATAAACTATCTCTTCACTGAGTGCGGGTAACGCGATGTAAAAAGTGCTTTGCCACTTCTAAGAGGTGCCGAAGTCAGGCGAAGGCGCGATCATAGCACATGCTGGTTATGTCGCTTTATTCGAAATTCCTATCCTAACTATCTTATTTATTTATGTACCAACACCAATTTACCTGTGGCAGTGAAGTTCCTTACAAGCTGGGCAAGATTATCTGTGTGGGGCGCAACTATGCCGACCACGCCGCCGAGTTGAATAATCCGGTACCTGAGGAGCCGTTGCTGTTTATCAAACCGGCTACTGCGGCAGTAGAAATGGCCAAACCTATTCACCTGCCCACGGGACGTGGCAGCTGTCACTTCGAGGGTGAGTTGGCACTGCTGATCGGTAAGAAATTGACCGACGCCAATGCGACAGAAGTTCCCCCGGCAATTGCTGGGCTGGGTCTCTCGCTGGATCTCACTTTGCGTGATTTACAGGCACAACTGAAGCAAGCCGGGCACCCCTGGGAAAAGGCTAAGGGCTTTGATAATTCCTGCCCCCTTTCTTCTTTCGTCAAATTGGACTGGTTGCCGGATTGGGACAAGCTCAGTTATTCGCTGTGGCTAAACGGCGAGCAACGCCAGTGTGGTAAAACTGAATATATGCTCACCCCGATACTCGATTTGGTGGCCTATATCAGCAGTTACTTTACTCTTGAACCCGGCGACGTGGTGTTGACTGGCACCCCAGCGGGCGTCGGTGAGCTGCATCACGGCGACAAGCTGATGATGCAGTTACAGGATGATTGGTTACAGGTGGAGACTGAGGTCGTGTAATTCTACTTAGGGGCCTGCCTCTTGGGGCCCCTTAATGTACTTGCCAAGCCACAATAAGCCGGATGCCAGCAACCCCTTTGATTTGTGATCACATTTTCGATATAACCTGAAAAAACTAATAGTCTCAGACGAGGTGTGCCATGAAAGAAGAAAATAATATCCCGCAAAACCTGCAGGAGTGGCAGGCTCTGGCGGCCTCACTCAAGATTGAAGGCCGAGCCTTTATCAATGGCGAGTATGTAGATGCTCTATCTGGGGAAACTCGTGCCACCTATAACCCCGCCAATGGTGAAGAGTTGGCGCAGATCGCCAGCTGCGGTCCACAGGATGCCGATCTGGCAGTCAATGTGGCACGCGAGACTTTTGAGTCCGGTGTCTGGTCGAAAATGCCGCCGATGCAGCGCAAAAAAATTCTGGTGCGATTTGCCGAACTGATCGAAGAACACTTAGTGGAAATTGCCCTGTTGGAGAGCCTGGATGCGGGTAAGCCCATCGGCGATACCATGGCCGTGGATGTTCCCGGGGCAGCCACCACTATTCGTTGGAGTGGTGAGGCCATCGACAAGATCTACGATGAAGTTGCTCCTACAGGCCCAGGTGAGCTTGGTCTGGTAACCCGCATGCCGCTGGGGGTGGTGGCGGCAATCGTGCCCTGGAATTTCCCATTGTCCACCACCGCCTGGAAGTTGGGGCCGGCGTTGGCCACTGGCAATAGTGTGATTCTGAAGCCGGCCTCCAATACCCCGCTGACAGCGATTAAATTGGCTGGTTTGGCCAAGAAAGCAGGCCTGCCCGATGGCGTACTGAATGTATTACCGGGACCAGGTAGTAGCTTGGGTAAGGCGCTGGGCCTGCATATGGATATCGACTGCCTCACCTTCACCGGTTCCACCGAAGTGGGCAAGACCCTCACTGAGTATTCCGGTCAGTCAAACTTGAAGCGTACTTTCCTGGAGTTGGGTGGAAAGAGCCCGAATATTGTCTTTGCTGATGCCGACTTGGATAAGGCCGCTGATGCAGCAGCACTGGCCATTTTCTATAACCAGGGGGAAACTTGTACTGCGGGTTCACGCCTGCTGGTAGAAAAGAGCATCGCCGATGAGTTTATTCAAAAGGTAAGCAAGGCTGCTGAGCGCTTTAAGCCCGGCCACCCACAAGATCCCAATACCGCAATGGGTGCGCTGATCGATCGCAGTCAGTTCGATACGGTTGAATTCTACGTGGCCAAGGGCCTGGAGCAGGGCGCGCAGCTGGTATGTGGTGGTCAGCCGGTGGATGAGGTGGCCGGTGGCTACTATTACGAGCCGACCGTATTTCGCAATGTGACTGGCGAAATGACCATCGCCCGCGAAGAGATTTTCGGCCCGGTACTGTCGGTGATCGAGTTTGAAACAGAGGAGGAGGCGCTCGCCATAGCCAATGATTCCATCTACGGGCTGGCGGCAGGTATCTGGACCAACAACTTGGGCCGCGCCCATCGTATGGCCCGCGATATCTATGCGGGCTCTGTGTGGGTCAATAACTACTTTGGCGGGGATATCACTGTCCCATTTGGTGGCTTCAAACAGTCGGGCAACGGCCGGGATAAGTCCCTGCACGCCTTGGATAAGTACTGTGAATTAAAATCCACTTGGATAGATCTCAGCTAGATTCACTCTTCCTGCATCTTAGTAGCATAAATTTACAAAAGGGCCACAAATAGTGGCCCTTTCTTTGCCTCGCTAGTTTATTTATCACCCCTTTTATTTTCCTGTCACCTAGCTATTCAATCTGGCGTGAATTATTTAGTCAGCTATACCTAAGTTATCGCCTTTTAAAAATGCCTTCGGCGACATGGCCCATAAACTGGGCTGGAGTCCGTGGAAAAACCAGCTTGAGGAGAATTGGCTTGAGAAAAATCTGCCTGTTTGTCGTTATCCTGGCTGTCAGCGGAATAACACCTCTACGGGCAGCGGAGGCCCCCAGGTTTGGAGAGATTGCGGGGCTAGTCAGTGTGGAGCGAATATATGCCCAGGCAATGCGCACCACACAGGTCCACAGTTTGATTGGCAATTGGATGGAAGTATTTGTCCGGCATGGCGATGCGGTGGAAAAGGGGCAACTTTTGGCGGTTTACAAAAGTACTAGGGGGAGGGCTGTGTTGGAATATATTGCCAGTCGTTCCGGGCGGGTACTTATTAATAGCCGGGCAGCACTGAATACCGTAGAAAGTGTTCTGGAAATCATCACGGTACCCCATGAAGAATATTGTCGACATGTAGATTGCACAGCTGCAACAGAGGAATAGAGCTTATCTATCGGGTTCATCTACTGGTTGTGAGTATTCTGGGGGTTCTGGAACAGGGCCTCTTACCTCATGAAACTCATTTATACCCATGAAAACCGCCTCCTGGTGGAGCTGGTTAAAAGTCGCCTGGAAGTTGCCGGTATAGCGGTCAAACTGAAAAATGAATTTGCCCAGGGTGCATCTGGAGAGCTGGCCCCGAACCAAGCTTGGGCGGAACTTTGGTTGGAGCGAGACCGAGATTATGAGCGGGCCTGTCAGCTATTACAGGATGCCGAAGCTGAACAGAGAGGCTGGACCTGCCCCAGCTGTGGTGAAGAGAACGGGGCGGCCTTTGACTATTGTTGGCAATGCGGAAAATCACGGCCGGTAGCCTGTGAAGAATAGCTATTTTCATGTGTCCAAATTGTATTCCTTCAAGCAGAAGTAATGTTCTTAGCCTGATAAAAATAAAGCATTAATTTTTGGCGCAACGACTTCTAAGTGTTTATTTAGAGTGTGTATTGAAAGCTAACTTATCCTGTGTAGAAAACGTCAGTTAAGGGTGACCTATGAGCGATCAACCTCACGGTGTTTCTATCGGTTTGGAGCAACAAGGCAATCACTTCTTTTTGACTCTGCGAGCTCGCGGAAAACTGACGCATGAGGATTACCAGACCATGGTACCCATGCTCAACTCGGCTATTGCCGGTGTAGAAAACCCCAAGATTGATTGTCTAATGGATGCCAAGGAGTTACAGGGTTGGGAGCCGCGCGCTGCTTGGGACGATTTAAAGTTAGGGTTATCTCATGGCCGTGAGTTTAATCGGATTGCGGTAATCTCTGAGAAGCGCTGGATGAAAATAGCTAGTAAAGTGGGGAGCTGGTTTATCAGCGGTGAGTATAAGGTATTTGATTCTGAAGATAAGGCCATGATCTGGTTGCGTCAAGGCGAATAGAGTAGCTTAATATGGCCTACTCCCTGACACTCTCTTCTGAACACTGAGTTAGTAGAGAAGTCAGGTGACTACAAAAGATAAAGTTTGGTGCTGACTGTGCCATATTGGCCTCCCCTAGTTACGGGAAGAGCATTTCAGAATAATTAATGGATAAGGAATTTTTATGTTCGAGTGGATAGCCAGCCCGGAAGCCTGGGTTGCTCTGGCTACATTGGCAGCGCTGGAAATAGTTCTCGGTATCGATAATATTATTTTTATTTCTATTCTCGTTGGACGCCTTCCGCCCCATCAGCGCGAACCGGCTCGTTTTATTGGCCTGACCCTCGCTATGGTAATGCGCCTAGCATTATTGTTTTCCATCGTCTGGATTATGGGGCTGGTAGAGCCACTGTTTAGTATTTTTTCAATGGAGATATCCGGCCGAGATATTATTTTAGTGGGAGGCGGCTTGTTCCTGATCGCTAAAGCCACACATGAAATACACAATAGCTTGGAGGGTGCTGAGACTGATTCGGCCTCACTGGGGACCGCCGGTTTTGGCATGGTGCTCCTGCAAATTGCCATTCTCGACATCGTATTTTCACTCGATTCTGTGATTACTGCCGTAGGTCTGGTAGATGAAATCTCCATTATGGCTGTCGCCATTGTCCTAGCAGTAATGGTTATGCTGGTAGCCGCTAAACCAATAGGTGACTTCGTCGATCGCCATCCAACGGTTAAAATTCTCGCGCTGGCATTTTTGATTATGGTTGGACTTACCCTGGTGGTAGAGGGCTTTGATGTGCATGTACCCAAGGGGTATATCTATTTTGCCATGGCATTCTCGATGGCAGTGGAGATGCTTAATTTGCGCCTACGTAGTAAGAAAGAGCGCAAAACAAAGCCGGTGCGGTTACATCATGCATTACGTGAGAATGATAACTAGTATATAGAGCTAGTCTTAATTGGGCGAATGGTGAATCAGCACTTCGCCCAATTTAAAGTTGCTAATATAGTGTAAAACTTAGTAATTACTTCTTTTGTTTTTCAGTATTAGGTAGGTTAATCCTAGTGCTAGAGTCGCAGCTGCCAGCCCGATTAATTCTCCCGCACTGACTTTATCCAGATCCAGAATTATAAACTTACGCGCAAGCGCCAGTATAGCAATTAAGACTACAACGGTAGTTTGAATAATACTCTGCTGCTTGGTTACCACATATTGCAGGGTGTGGCTGAACTCCAGTGCAATCAGTAAGGTAATAATCTCACCGAAAATAGTCTGGAATACTTTGTGATCAAGAGGATCTTTCATGCCGATCAATAGCATGGAGTATACAGAATAGGCAAGACGACTAATGGCGATAATAACAATTACAATAATGATAAAGGTGAGAAGTAGTGCAATAAAGCTTTCGAATTTACGGTAATAATTCTGGATGGCACTTTCTGGCTTGGCGGTCTCTTTATCTGAATTACTCATAGTTAATTGCCTGTGAAAGTAGGCTAGGCATATTAAGCATTTAGAATTTCTTAATGAGGCTATTCATAAAATATATTTACTCCATACCTGTTATGACTTCATTTTTCATCAATGAAATAACTTTAGTACTCATTGGCATTAATCTGTGTAAGATAACCGGAACCTCATAAGATACACCAATTCCCAGCTGGGCACTGCTGTGTGGCATTATGGTGATGTCGTATTTAGTCCAAATTGAGACAGGTTGGGTTTGTTCCAAGAGGTGTATTGACTTGTTTAAAGATTTTAAGAAGTCACTACCCACGCGTAGCTGTTTCCCTCCTTTATATGGCAGAAAATTTGCCCAATAGCTACCATGGTGTGGAGAGGCAATAGAGATAAATTTATGCACCTTATCAATACCGCTCATGGCTTGTAGGTAATAGCGCGCGACAATTCCCCCCATGCTAAATCCTATCAACGTACAAGTCTCCTCTCCCTTAAGTATATTCTCCATCTTTGCCATTAATTGAGCGGATAAATGCTCCATACCGTGCCAACCTGAGTTGTAACGCAAGTGAATGTAATGTGTGTTATAGCCTGCTTCAGAAAGTATACGTTGCATTTTTAACAGAGAGGTACCCCGGTCAAAAATCCCGGGGACTAATAGAACAGTATGGCTTTTGCGGCTCATGCGTGACAGGTATTCAGTTGTTTAGAGTTGGTATGTTTGGGGTAACGCGATTAACTTATTAGTTTCTCGACTGAAGAGTGTAGTTTGCAAGTCAAAGGCGTGGGAATTTGCTTGGTGACACTAATAATGTATTTATAAGTTATGTTGGCATGTAGAGAATCATTTGGTGTCGATAATGTTACTGTTGTGGATTTTTCCGAATGCTGCTTATTTTTTGCTGAGGCAGTAGTCTTTTATTTTATTTGTTGTGAGTGATCGGAGTGAAATATGAAGATGCCTTCAAATCGTTCTAAGAATTCAGATTGGCCTGAACTTCACTTTCAAGATTGGTCAGACACTGTGGCCACATTACATCTGTGGACACAGATCATTGGTAAGATTCGCTTGGTTCAGACACCTTGGACAAATCACTCCTGGCATGTGCCTTTTTATATATCAGCAAGGGGATTGAATACCTCTCTGATCCCCTATGATGGAAGAGCTTTTTCTATTGAATTTGATCTTCTTGAGCATCAACTTTCAATATTGGTCAGTGATGGTGGCAGGCGTATCATACCGTTAACGCCAATGTGCGTTGCCGATTTCTATATGGCGGTTATAAATGTAATGAGGGATCTTGGTCTTTCAGTTGAAATCTATACCACACCTAGTGAGATTGCCAATGGTATCCCCTTTGAAGAGGATAGGAATCATTGTCATTATGACTCAAGGTTTGCAACCCGTTTTTGGCAGGCGCTAGTGCAAATAGATAGAGTTTTTAAAGAGTTTCGTTCCCGTTTTATAGGGAAATGCAGTCCTGTGCATTTTTTCTGGGGAAGTTTTGATTTAGCGGTTACACGTTTCTCTGGCAGAGAGGCACCTCTGCATCCTGGAGGCGTTCCAAATTTCCCTGACTGGGCTGCTCAAGAGGCATACTCTCATGAAGTCAGTAGTGCTGGGTTTTGGCCCGGCGGAGGAGGTTATAAAGATGCTGCATTTTATTCTTATACGTATCCTGCATCTGATAAATTTTCGGGTCAAGAGGTTAGTCCGGATTCTGCGTTTTATTCAAAGGAGCTGTCTGAATTTATCCTTCCTTATGATGAGGTGAGGAAGTCTACTGCACCAGATGAAACATTATTGGCTTTTCTGCAGAGTACCTATGAAGCTGCAGCGAGCACTGGAGGGTGGGACAGGAGTGCTCTAGAGAAAGAATTTATTCCAAAAGCTAGATAGAAATATTGATAGCAAAATCATAGGTATGATTATTAAGGTGGATGTAATCTTGTTTTTGTATGGTAATTCCTGAGCTGAAAATAAACTATCTTACACGTAGTTAGGGAGGGAAAACTAAAGTTAAAATTTCTTGTGTGTCTATTTTTTGCTAAGCTTGGATATCACACTATATGTAGTGTGATATCCAAGGGTATGGATTGGAATGAGTATTACTCTCAATTGTTAGTGATAAATAAGCTGGGTAGGAATTCTAGAGGTAATCATTAATATCCCAGGCCTCGCGCTGAAGATCAGTGGCCAGAAGTGTTTTCATAAGTGCGGTATGACCTGAACCCGCAATTGCGATAACCTTGGTTCCTGGTTGAGCCTTAGCTTGGATGTTGGCATACATGCGAAAATTCCTATGCCACCAACTGACTGACGCATCTGCTCCTGAGAAACCTTCACCAGAATCAATATCATTTACCATAAGGTATAAATTCATATTTTTTCTGTCTCTCTCAAGAGAGTTATCAATTTGGAGCAACTGTCGTAAGGGGAGTGTTTTGTGCTGCTTACTAGCTAAAGTTCCAAAATCTGCTATTTGGGCATCAAACATTTTTTTTCTTACAGGCGCATTGGTACTCATATAGCTCATGAGTTTTTCCCCATTCCAGTGCACTTGATTTTCATCATAGCAAATAACACCATTCAGTTTCGCTTTGGCTGCAATGCGAAAACCCAGCTGTTGGTGCTCATTAACTTCGAGTTTATGTTTTCCACTCAGGTAAGATTGAAACTTTCTATCAATCTTTTCCTGTTTACTTGGGTCACACTCTAGCATCACATGGGTGGGGGATTCACCGGCTAGTTTCTCGGTTAATTGCTCCAAATAGGCTTGATTTTCTCGCGTTAGCACATCGATAACATTTAACTTTACTGTATCCCGGCCAGGGTTTGCAAAATGAAAGGTACCGAATAACATTACCTGGGCCTGCGGTACTTCAGGGCTGGATGATACTTCTTTTTCTGCAGCCCAACTTGAGCAAGAAGCCAGGGCTATGATACTGCTCAAGAGCTTTATAAGATTTCTCATTGTTCCCCTAATTCTCCATTTATTATTTCTAATATTTTTTATAAGTATTCATTAACATCCCAAGCCCGGCGACTTTTATCAACCTCTAGAAGGGTCTTTAGGATAGCAGTATGACCTGAGCCACCGATAGCAATTACTTTAGTTCCCGGCTGGGCTTTGGCCTGTATATTAGCGTACATCCGGAAATTACGGTGCCACCAGCTGGCTGCTGCATCGGCTCCAATAAAACCTTTACCCGCACCTATATCATTTCTTGATATATATAAATTCATATTATCATGTTCCTCTGTGGGAGCATTGTTAAATTTAAGTAGCTGGCTTAAAGATAAAGTACTATGTCTGTGAGACGTATCCTTGCCGATTTTCTCTATAAGTTTGTCATGAATTCTTTTTCTCTCCGGTGTTTCTTTAGCCATATAATTTCTTAGTTCAGCACCTTTCCAATGAACATTTCTTTCGTCATAACAAAGTACTTTATCCAGTCCCGCCTTTGCCGCTATACGAAACCCCAGCTGCTGATTCTCATTCACACTGAGATCGTGGTTGCCATTTTTATAGGAAGTGAATTTACGATTTATTGTTTTTTGACGTGTCGGCGGGCATTCAATTAATACATGGGTGGGCCCCTCATCTGCAAGCTTGCTAGTAAGTTGCTCCAAATAGCGCTGGTTATTGGGGGTCAGTACGTTGATTACCTCTGACTTTACTGAATCCAATCCAGGATTATGAAAATGAAAAACACCAAATAGCATTACTTGGGCTGCTGGTGTGTCCTGCTCTGGCATTATGGGTTTTTCAGTGGCGTAGCCAATAGAGTTGACAGCTAAAGCAAATGTACCAGCTAAAATTAAGGTAAGTTTTCTCATTGTTATACTCCCTGTGTTCATTAAAATGAGTGACGGTTGTTATGTCACTCACGGTAAGACGCTGTAGAATCACAGGGAGATGCAGTATTAATAAATTTATTGTCTGCTATTTAAATAAAGCTATCTGGTACTAATGGCTTAAAGGTTCATTGATCACCTTGTCTCATTGAAACCACTTATCAGAAAGGCCTTATTCTTAAGTGGCTAGATGTTTCCTCTCATTCTTGAAACTATCGTCTCAGCATTTTTCATCCTTGCAGCTTGGGCTACTTCTGTCACTACAATCGTTTTTCCAATTGGTGATAAGGATATGCCTGCAAGCTTTAAGTGTTGAATGGCGAAAGGGATACCAATGATGGTTACAAAGCAGGCAATAGCATGTACCAAATGACCAATCGCCAACCAAATTCCGGCAAATAGGAACCAGATGATATTGCCGATCAAGCCAAGTCCACTGGTCCCAATATCTTCGTTTAGGGTCAGCTCCTTGCGTGAAATAGCCTCACGTCCAAAGGGAAAGAATGAGAACTTGCCCATTACAAAGCAGGCCCTACCCCAGGGAATACCGATAATGCTGACAAAGGCGATTAGTGCAAAAAACCACCAGCAGAGGCCCATAAAGACTCCGCCAAGAATAAACCATAAGAAATTGCCCAGGGTTCGCACACTTACTTCCTCGAGAGTTATTGTGGGGACTTAATGCAGTTGCTGTTCAGGTACCAGGGCTAAAACCTTGCCAGGCGGCACCTAGAAAGGCGATATCTTCCCCCTTTTGATATGCCCATACCACTCTGACGCGGTAGAGAGCTTCTATAGATGCATTAGGGCAAAACTTTGAATGAAGCACAATGGCTGGCATAGAGTGGTCAATCTCACCGGCTGGCGAAAGAGAGGTGAGCGCACTAGAAGAAAGCCCAATACTGCTAAGGATTACCGTTTATTAGCTTTTATACTTTATGGGATGAGTTCGTTGGCTGGGGCATTGACATTCAGTAGCCGCTCGCATTGACTCTTGCCAATAATTGGCAGTTGGTTATCCAAAAGTCCCATTTGTTTAAGTACAGAGGCTTGATCCCAATAGATATGTTCTGAGCTGATCCTATCGCCGTCAAAGTCAATTACTGCAACATGGGGAACAGACAATTTCCTTCCCGTGGCTTCGATACCTGGAGCGAACCAATCCATACGCAGGGAGTGTGTCAAATGCAGGATAAACTCATCGATAACTCTGTGTTTTCCTACTGTGCGAGTCAGTAGCTCCAGGCTAACATCGGCCGGCATCTGCGGTATAAAAATATCCCTATAGAAGTTCCTCAGGGGTTCCTTTCCGGTTGCACCTGTGTTTACCGGGACGTGAATTAAAACAGGGTTGTCGGTCATAGTGGCGATAGCAGCATCAGCATCCTTTAGCTCAAACTCGGCTGCTGTATGGGTTTCCCAGACCGTAACAAGTCGCTCTTCTTGCTCACTCATGTCTATAACCACTCCATATTCCAAAAGGAGATAGGTACCAATGGCAATGTGATCCACTCAATTGAGCCTTACCTTTATCGATATCTATGCGAATGTCTAGATCAAGGTTTCTCTGCCACGGGCATCCAAAAGAAAGAATAGTTGCAATATAGATTGAAAAATTGGGGATGCTGGTGTTTCTAGATGTTTATAGTGAATTCTGTTGAATATCAGCCTGGGAGATTGGTTTTATTTAGGTAAAGCTTGACTGGATATTTATGGTGAGGTAGGGGAGAGGCGCTTTACAGAACTTTTGGCTAATTTTCAAATTCAATGTAAAGCGCTGAAATCTCTTAACCGCGCCAGTAGTTATTGGCGGCAGCTACTGTCTGAAAGTTGATGGCAACTACCTGGGATGAGGCGATCAAGCTATCTGCGTTTTCCTCGTAGGAAGCTCTCAACTTGCCTCTGACCTCATCCGAAGGTTGGGTGTATTTCACTCCCATTCTGGATAGTTTCATGGCCAATTCAAACCCTTGCTGTGCATTCTCGGTAATCAAACTTTCTAACCACATGTGTGACATGAACTTCCCTCTCTTGTGTATAAAATCTGTGGTGGTTTAAATATACCGACTTAACATTAAAAATGAAGGCCTAAATTGTGATGTCCTTCAATATTGTTAAGCCAGTACATACTTACTGATATATTGATTAAATTGGATAAGATCAAAAGACCCTTTGATTTCAAATTTGACCTTTCCCACCTCGCTGAGATACACCACGATTTCACAGTCCAGGTCAAAGGTGCCAGAGCTTTCTACAGAAAACGCCTGTATTTTACTGTAGGGCAGTGATGTGTAGTCGACCTTGGAGCCGGTAATTCCCTGGACGTTGGCTGCGATAATTCTTTTGTTGGTAAAAACCACCTGATCGCGAATGGTTTTGAACCCTGCGAAGATAGATTCACCTTCAATTAAAAATTTATTGAAATCATCTCTAGCCTCTGAGATATCAATAGGCTTCAGTTTGAATATGGGTGAATTTTCAAAGTCGATCATAAAGCTTCCATGTGATTCATTCTGACACGCAGTCATTGTATATATGCTGCATTTTTATAACAGTGCAAACCTTTGGGTTTATTGCCAGTCATTAATGGCTTATAGGTCTTTCATCTGGGAAGCAGTAACCTAGACCAATTTAGGCTACTGTGGCTTTGCCGGTAGTTAGTTTTTAATTACTAAAGCCCGCAAAAATAGCTGCACAGCTGGGTGGTCTGCTGCATTCTTTTTAAAAGTTGCAGCATTCTGAATGCGGTAGTGAAAACGCTCGGCCAATAGCGGCTTCAGCTTGCCGCATGCCACATATTTTTGTGCGAGATAATCCGGTAGAAAGCCCACAAAACAGCCGGATAGAATCATCGCTAGCCTCGCGGCCATATGGTTAGCGGTGGAACGGTTGGGAAATAATCGGTAAAGGTGAGCCGCGCCAGAGAGCACGGCATGACTGGGGGCTGCCAGTTCCTGCTGGGTAAGTAATTCCTCGCTGACCTGATCCGCTTGGGCACATGGGTGTTGGGCGCCACAGTAGAGTGTGGATTGGTGGTGGAATAGCGGCTGGTATTCCAAGCCTGGTCGACGTGTGTGCAAGGGGTTAATCCCCACATCGGCGCGGCCGGCGAGTATCTCCAGCTCCAGTTCCTGGGGGGCGGCAAGTTGTACCTCCAGGTGTAGCTGGGGGGCCTGTTGGCGAAGGTGGGCAATGGTTGCCGGTAAATCCAGTTGTGGTATCTCCAGCACATCGTCTGGCATCACCAGACGCAGATTTCCGGTGAGGTGAGACTGAATGGCATTCACCTGGCTTTTAAAGGCCTCCAGATGGCCATCCAATTCGAGGATGGCCTCGAAGAGTGACTCCCCCTCAGGTGTCAGTTTGAAGTCGGCACGACCGCGGGAGCGCAGGCACAATTGCATACCCAGGCGGGCTTCCAGGTCGGAAATATGTACGCTAATGGTGGAGCGGCCGATATTGAGCGCTACCTCTGCAGGCGCCAGGCCACCGGCGCGCACCACTTCACGGAAAACGCGTAACAGGCGAAGGTCTATATCGCTGAGGCGCCCGCCCAAGGCGCTTTTTGTCTTGCCCATCTGCCGATTTATCCCGTGTTATTTGAGTTAGTTTGCCGTAGCTTAGGCACTGCCCGCGGAGTGGGGATTGGAGTGGACAAACCACTTCACCCTTAAGTTTGATAAATATAAACTTTAGTTCGAAAAATACTACTATTCTCCCTGGGCTGCTGCGGCCAGAATCGCCGCAATACCATTAATAACAGTAAATTATCAGGAGTTTTCCGGTGGAACTGGCGAATCCAAACCTGTTGAAGTCTCAGAACTATATCGATGGAGAGTGGCGGGATGCTGCGGGCACCGCAGAGGTGCGCGATCCGGCCAATGGCGAAGTACTGGGCTTAGTGGCCGATGGTTCAGCGGAGGATGCAGAGGCGGCGGTAGCAGCTGCGAGCGCCGCATTCCCGGAGTGGAGCCGCCGCACCGCCGGCGAACGTGCCGCCATCCTCAAGCGCTGGTACCAGTTGATTATGGATAACAGCGATGATTTAGCGCGTCTCCTCACTTTCGAGCAGGGCAAGCCGCTGGCGGAGGCCAAGGGGGAAATTATTTATGGCGCCTCTTTTATCGAGTGGTTTGCTGAAGAGTGTCGCCGAGCCTACGGCCAGACGATCCCTACCCACAATCCGGCGATGCGCCTGAGCACCATCCGCCAGCCGGTGGGTGTGGTGACCTGCATCACCCCCTGGAACTTCCCCAACGCCATGATTACCCGTAAGGCGGCACCGGCGCTGGCAGCCGGCTGTACTGTGGTGATCAAGCCGGCACTGGAGACTCCACTGTCCGCATTGGCGTTGTGCCAGCTAGCAGAGGAAGCGGGTCTTCCCAAGGGCACCATCAATGTGGTGACCGGCAGTGACTCACCGGGCATCGGCAAGGTACTGACCCAGGACCCGCGCGTGGCCAAATTTACCTTCACCGGCTCCACCGCCGTGGGCAAGCTGCTGATGGCGCAGTGCGCCAGCACCGTGAAGAAGATGTCCATGGAACTAGGTGGCAATGCGCCTTTTATCGTATTCGACGATGCAGATATGGAGACGGCGGTGCAGGCCTGCGTGGCGACCAAATTCCGCAACGCTGGCCAGGTGTGTGTGGCCACCAATCGCATTTATGTGCACGAGTCGGTACACGATGAGTTTGTGGAAAAGCTGCGTGCCGAAGTGGCCGCACTGAAAATCGGCCATGGCTCCGAAGAAGGTGTCAGCATGGGGCCGATGATTTATCGTCGCGCGGTGGATCGGGTACAGGACCTAGTACAGGATGCGGTAGAAGCCGGGGCGAAAATCGAGATTGGCGGTGAGCAGCTGCCCAATGGAGAAAACTATTTCGCTCCCACCCTGCTGACCGATGTCACGGATGCTATGCGGGTGGCTCAGGAGGAGAACTTTGGTCCCATCGCCGCAGTACAGAAGTTTACCGATGAAGCCGATGTGATCCGCCGTGCTAACGATACCCCTTACGGTTTGGCTGCCTATGTGATGAGCGAGAACATTCGCCGCGCGAACCGTGTGGTGGAAGCGCTGGAATACGGCATGATTGCCTGTAACACCGGGGTATTCTCCACCACCGTAGCGCCTTTTGGCGGCAACAAAGAATCCGGTATTGGCCGCGAGGGCGGTGTCGAAGGCATGGCCGAATTCTACGAAACCAAATACTGCTGCTTCGGCGCCTGATTTTTAGTTTCGAACGGCAGTGCCGTGCGCTTGTCTGAGATTGCACAAGCGCCTGAAAAAATTCGTGGGAGTCGCTGGCTCCCCAACGTAAATATTTTGAAGTTTCAGGGAACTTGCGGAGATACAGTTTATGTCTGAAATGCCAACCAACGCTTTCTGGATGCCCTTTACCCCCAACCGCACCTTTAAATCTGCCCCGCGGATTGTTGAGCGCGCCGAGGGTATCTACCTCACCGAAAAAGGTGGTCGCCAGATTATTGATGCCACCGCCGGTCTCTGGTGCAGCAATGCCGGTCACGGCCGCACAGAAATTGCCGAAGCTATTTATCACCAAGCGAAAACCCTGGATTACAGCTCCATCTTCAATTTTGGTCACGAGTTGGGCTTTGAATACTCCGAGCGCTTGGTGAAGCACACTCCCGATGGCCTGGACCATGTATTTTTCGGTAACTCCGGTTCCGAGGCCGTAGAGACCGCGCTGAAAATTGCTCTGCAATACCAGCGTGCGCGTGGCAAGGGCACTCGCACCATGTTTATCGGTCGCGAAAAGGGCTACCACGGGGTGAACTTTGGCGGTATTTCCGTGGGCGGTATCGCTCCCAATTACCAGGGCTTTGGTCAGCCGGTGAAAGCGAACCATATGCGTCACACTCTGGATATTGAGCGCAACGCCTTTAGTCGCGGTTTGCCGGAGCATGGTATAGAGCTGGCGGAAGACCTGGAACGCCTAGTGGCTTTCCACGGTGCCGATCAAATTGCTGCGGTCATTGTCGAGCCGTTTGCCGGTGCTGGTGGTGTAGTACTGCCACCCAAAGGTTACCTGAAGCGCCTGCGCGAGATCTGTGACAAGCACGATCTGCTGCTGATTTTCGATGAGGTGATTTCCGGTTGGGGCCGCACCGGTTCCGCTTTCGCTTCTATCGAGTTCGATGTGACTCCAGATATGATCACCTCCGCGAAAGGTATTACCAATGCGGCGGTGCCTTTGAGTGCGGTGTTTGTAAAAGACGAAATTCATAACACTGTTATGAATGCAGCCGCCGAAGGTATGGTGGAATTTTTCCACGGTTACACCTATTCCGCACATCCAGTGGCCTGCGCTGCGGGTATGGCGACTCTGGATATTTACGAGCGCGAAGGTCTGCTCACGCGCGCGTCTGGTGAAATCGGGCAGCACTGGGAAAATGCCCTGCACAGCCTGGCGGATATGGACAATGTGATCGATGTGCGTAACTACGGCCTGGTTGGTGCTATCGAGCTACGTGCCCCTGAAAACCTCAAAGGTAAGTTCGGAGGCAAGGCTTCCCTTATGGCCTGGGAATCTGGGGTAATGGCGCGTGGTATCGGCGATGCTCTGTGTATGTCCCCACCGCTGATTATCGAAAAACACGAGATCGATGCGATTGTGGATAAACTGCGCGGTGTGATCGGCGAGTTGGCCTGACCCATACCCTCCGCCGGCAGCCTTAGGGCTGCCGGTTGTCTCCTTATCTGAATCCTTTTTTCTCCCGCTAAAACCCATCCATGCTAAGCACCCGCCCTCTAACTATTCGCTTGCCTGATTTTTACGTTCACAAGATTTCTGCGCCTATTTGTCGTTAAGGGCTACACTGAAATTAGCGGCCTGCGGCGCGATCATAGTCTTTGCAGAGTCGACTATTTGGTCGCGGCCGTGGGCCGCCGCTCCCTTATTTTTGCTGGTTCCAGGGAAAATATGTTCGGCTCTGCAAGGCTTCACAGCCTGGCGCTTCACTCAATGCTGATCTGTAACCCGGGGACTGCTTATGTCCACTGATACTTCTCCTATCCCCGCCGGCCCCATATTGAAGGTGCTCTCCGCCAACTGGTGGTTACTGCTGTTGCGCGGTGTTATCGCGGTAATCTTTGGTGTGCTGACATTTATCTGGCCGGGGTTGTCACTACTTACCCTGGTTTTGCTCTTTGGTATCTATGCCCTGCTCGATGGTATTTTTTCTTTGGTGGCGGCAGTTATGGGGCGGCATGCGAGCACTCCTCTTTGGTGGCTGATTGTGTCTGGCCTGATCAGCCTGGCTGCGGGTATTGTGACTTTTATGTTTCCCCAGGTAACCGCTTTGGTACTGGTGATTTTTATCGGTGCCTGGGCATTGGTGCGGGGAATATTTGAAATTGTTGGAGCGATCCGACTGCGCAAGGAAATCGACAACGAGTGGCTGTTGATTGCGATCGGTGTGCTCTCGGTAATTTTTGGTCTGGCAATATTGGTCAGCCCTGGAGCCGGAGCCCTGGCACTGGTATGGGTGATCGGGGCCTATGCCATTATCTTTGGTCTGCCCATGATCTGGCTGGCATTCCGCCTGCGCAAGCACAACAAAATCGAGAGCTGAAAAAAACTATCGAAGGGTACCGGTGCAATATTCGGGTGTCTGCACAGGTTATTGGTTGGAAGGTTTAGCGTGTACAGGGTGGGGAAATCTCCTCACCCTGTACGGGATAAATAACAAAAAATAGCGGTTTATTTATTTGCCAGCTCTACCGATTTTGGCAGAGCTTCCATCAGCGACTGGCCTTTTTCCTGCAATGCCATACACAACTGAATACGCTCTTCAGTCTGCGCCAGGCTGCGCTGGTAGCCGGGCGTCAGCTTGCCGTGCTGGGCGAATAGCTGCTGCAATTCATCCAATTGTTTTTTATCGCAGAAGGCATTGGCAAATGCGGGTGTATGGCGGCGGATCTGCGCGGGGATTTTATCCACAACCTGGACAAAATTATTGCGCAGCCAAGCCCAGTGTTGCTCCTGCACCAGCGGCTGCGCCAGGGCGTAGCGAATCATTGCAAAAGACTCCCGCGGACCCATCTGTTCGCTGAGTGCTAACTTTTGGATAGTCTCTATTTGCTTGGGGCTATTACTGCTGCCGATGGCATTGGCACTGGCGTTTTCAAAGCGTGGATCATCCAGCTCGGTGCGCACTTTAATCAGGTGTGTGAGGAAGTCCTCTCCGGCATCCTGGATAGCCACGGTCAGGGCGGCTTCGTACAGGTCGGAGTTCAATGCCTGGGGATCGCGCTCGGTGTTAAAGCCGGTAAAGGCTGTAGCCTTTTCCATTAACTGATTGCGGGTATCCGGGTCTTCTGCCACCAGTGCCATAAAACCGAGTAGGGCGCTGTGTAGCATTTGCTGGTCAGCATCTTCGCTGCTCGCGCTGTTGCTCAATAGTGGCAGATACAGGTTCTGGGCAAAGTTTAGGAAAGCCAAGCGCTCGGCATCGTCGAGATAATTATCGCGGTACTTACGCAGGTAGCGCAGAGGCATGGTAATTACCTGGCGCTTGTCTGCTTTCGCTGACTGGCGCACAACGTCGAGCAAGCGGGGAGCAGGTAGCTTACCGGCTTCGAAGGCAGCGAAGGCACTGTCGATAATTGAAAGTTGCTCCGTAGGGGCGAACTGGGTGAAGCGCTCGGTAAGGGCCTGCCACTGGGGCTCGGGCAGGTTCCAGCGGTAGTAGCCGCTGCCCTGTGCGTTGGGCATTACCCAGCTGGGGCAGCTGCCTGCAGCGAGTTCCAGGGTCTCTTCTTTACCGGTCAGTATCTGACACTGCTGGGTGCCGCTGTCGCTGCTAAAGCAGAAGGGGATACTCCACTGCTGTGCGGTTGTAGCAATAGGGGAGCCAAGGGGTTTGTAGCGGCTCTGGGTGACATGCAGTTTGGCTTGGGCCGGATTGCTGCAGTCCAGGGCCAGCTCCAGTTGCGGTACACCTTTTTGTTCGACAAAACTACGGAAAGTCTCTGTCAGTTCCGGGGTACTGGTTTCCTTCCCGATCACTTTGTAGAAAGAAGGGGAGTCTGCCTCACCACCGTTAAAAGCTTCCAGATAGCGGCCCAAGGCCGGACGGAATTTCTCCGCGCCGAAGTAGTTATCCACCATATTGATAACGCCCAGGCTCTTGGAATAGGTGATGGAGTCGTAGGCGTTGCGGATATTGTTGTTGTCGCTAACAGGCTCGCGAATGGCGCGGGTGCTGGCGAGGGAGTCCAACTGCATAGCGCCGATTGCGTAGGTGGCGGCGTTTAGGTCGTGGCCGCCCTCGGGTTCCATAATACGCAGGGCCAGTGGTTCGCCCCAGGTGGCGAAGCCCTCTTTTAGCCACAGGTCGTCCCACCAGGGGGGAGTCACCTGATTGCCAAACCACATATGCGCGATCTCATGGGCGTGTACCTCTACCAAAGCCAGGCGTGCGCCGGGAGCGGGGTTATCGCCCACCAGAATGCGCTGCTCGCGATAAGTGATGGCTGCAGACAACTCGGTGGCGCCACTGGGCCACTGCGGCGCGGCGATAATATCGAGCTTTTTAAAGGGGTAGGGGCGCTGCAGTTGATTCTCGAAAGTCTCCACCATTTTGGGGGTGATATCGAGGATGTAATTCATATCGCCACCGCGGCCCTGACGCGCAAAACCGCGCAGGGGAATCGGGTCCTTGCGGTACTTACTCGGTGGAATAGCTGCGCGCTCAACCACATCGAAGGGACCTACCGAGAGGGACAGCAGATAAGTGGACATGGGGGGAGTGGTGGCAAAAGTCACTCTCTCCATGCCGCCCGGCACGGTCTCGCGTTTTAATTCCGGCCCATTACTGATAGCGGCGTAGCCCTCGGGCACAGTGAGGCTGATGGAGAAGGGCGCCTTTAGGCCGGGTTCGTCGAAACCGGGCAGATATTTGCGCGCCTGGATGGACTCAGACTTGGCCAGGGCATAGGCATTGCCCTGCTCTTCCACTTTAAACAGGCCGGCTAGATTGCGATCGAAATCTGCGGCGTAATCCAGCTGCAGAGTGAAATTGCCCGCCGGCAGTTGTTCGGAGAATTCAACCGTAGCGACGCCGCTGTCGAGGACCTCGCGGTAGCTGGCTTGCACCTCACGCCCGTCTGCCAGTTGCGCAGTGGCTTTGGTTACCGACAGGTTCTTGCCGTGCAACCAGATATGGTTGCCGGCCTGGTCCAGCTGAATGTCGATAGCGACACGGCCACTGAAAGTATCTTTGCGAGGATCGAGAGTCAGGTCCAGGTGGTAGGCGCTGGGCTTTACTCCTTGGGGAAGCTTGCCCTCAGGCGCTTCTCTGATGTCCAGGGCTGTCATTTGAGCGCTGGATTCCTGGTCGATTTTCTGCGGGGCCTTTTCCGCCGGGTTACACCCGGCGACTGTTACTGATAACAGCGCCGCGCTCAGCAGGGCGAGCGGTATCTTCTTGTTCATAGAGCGATGGGGTACTTGGCCAAAAAAAAGGCCATTGTACCGCTTTGGCGGAAAATTACGTGGGGCTGTGGGCGTTGAGATAGATCCAGGGGGAATGCCATGCCCGGCGATCAAGCGCTGGGCATGGTGATGGCTGTGAAAGTTTACAGGTGTGGGACAGTTAAACTGGAAACCTTGCTGCTGCTATAAGGCACAGTGATGGTGTAGTTGGTATCTTGTGGCTTCTTGTAAATAGGGCCTTGAGTATCAATAGCCATAACTACTCGGTGACCAGCAGGCACATCGTAGCTGGTGGTGAACAGTTCAACCTCCACTTTTTGCTTCTTACCTGGCTGTTCAGTGCGCACAGTAATTGGTGCGTGGGTGATCAGGCGGCCAAGGCCAAAGAAATTGACATCGTAGAGATGTACATTCATTTGAACCTCGCTCTTACTGGGCTCGATCCACATCTCTAGCTTTGGTGCGCCGCGGACTTTCAGGGTCTCAGACTGCCTTGGTGACTTGTATTCGATGGCATAGTAACCGTTGATTGCCATCATAGGAGCGTATACCGGAATGCCGAAACCTTCTAAGGCATCGGAAACCAATGGGATACCGGTACCAGCAAAGGTATCCCAGCCCCCGTGGAATTCATTACTCCAGCTCCAGCCATCATATTTACCGCTCTCCATACTGCCGCTATTGAACATGGTAAAGCGTGGTTGTAGATACCAGGTGGTGCTCTCTTGGGTTACTGGGTAGTCCTCATAGTGCTCCAGCTTGTTGCTGATACGCACGGTCATGTCCACTTTAGGTTCGCGGTTGATTCCGTTGTCTTTGCCCTTCAGGTGGTGATCGAACCAGCGGAAGCTGGTAGACCAAATGTGTCCATCGTTGCCAGAGAGTGTCTCGGTAATGGCGTGGGTACCAGGGTTTAGCATTAGCTTCTTGGGCCCCTCAAGTAGGGAGAAAAAGTCTGTCATGCTGTTGGGCTTGAAAAGATAATCGGCAAAGTTATTCGATACTAGTACTGCAGTGCCATTTTCATTTAGTTGATCGACATAGCTTATTGCCGAGCGTTTGGCGCCGAACTCTATAACTTGCTCCATGTTCTGGCCGCTGCGCAGGTCATCCCAGACTTGCTCAAGTTCAGCTTCTTTATCGAAGGCGGTGGTGACAAGTAAGCTACCCCAGACCAAGTTAACGGTTTCATTGGGGTAAAGCGCTTCAACTACATCGGCCCAGCCGGACAGCGCAGCAACCGCATCAATACGAGAGTCTTGCGCGGCGCTTAGTAGGGAAATACCGCCACCATAAGAAATACCAGCCATTCCCAGTTTGCCCACGGAGTAATTGGATTCGAGCCAATCAATCAGCACACCCACATCGGCAATGCTGTTCTCTCCGGCCACGTCCACCAGTCCACCGGAGTGGCCAAAGCCGCGGGTGGAGTAGCTCAAAACCAGGTATCCATTTTCAGCCAGCTCCTTGGCCTGGAAGTGGTACTGGCGTTTTTCCAAGCCCCAGCTGTTGGTGAAGATCACGGTAGGGTAGCCCTCCGCTGGTGCCGGGGTTTCCGGCACAAACAGGTTGGCATCGAGTACCGTTCCGTCGAAAGAGGTAATATCCAGGTCGGAAATATATTCAGGGGCCGACCAGGCATGCGCTGACATCATAGCGCCGCCAAGCAGCGCCAGTAGTGGTGTAGTTTTCATTTTTTTCTCTCATCAAAGTAAATTATTTTTATTTTTTGACCATGATTAATACATTGGTCAGGAGCGCAATATATAGAACCCGGCCGCGTATTTGTATGCTGTTTGATTAAAAAATGAGACGCTTGTCTCGTAGTTTGTCGCTGCCCCCATTAGGTTTTTATATCGACTTTTTTAAATTCACTTTGTCCAGGTGGTCACATAAAAATCGCCTAAAAAGTTCATTTCTTATTCATATTGATCTTTTTTTGATCAATAAAAACCGGTAATGTGTGCTTCTACGATTTGGCCACGGAGGGCTTCGGCAACAATGACTCGGTGGCCTGAACTATGGTTTCTCGCTCAGCTGTTTTCTTAGTACTTTTTTTCGTTTTCTCACTGTCTGCCAATGCTGCATCCCGCTACCTCGGCGAGGAGATCTGGTATCAGGTAGACAGTAAAAACTTTCGGGTTATTACCGATGGCGACCCCAAAGCGGTAAAAACCCTGGTGGCCGATCTGGAGCGCTATCGCGCCGTGGCCATAGAGCTGTTGGAGGTAGACCCTAGCGTCCCTAAGCTCACAATTTATGCAGCCGGGGACCGCAAAACCTATGCGGGTCTGGTTGGGGCTGAGTTGGCGGAGATGACCAACGGCCTGTTTGATACCTCCGCCGAGGGCAGTTATGCCCTGGTGAACCTGGATGGCCGCAGTGTAAAAAAACAGCTTAAGGCCCGTGAATTTCTCTTTCACGAATATACCCATTTCCTTAGCTATAACGGCAATACCACGCATTTCCCCTACTGGTATAGCGAGGGCTTTGCCGAATTTATGGCGACTATGTCCTTCCCTAAAAAGGGGCGTTATGAACTGGGCGAAATTCCCCAGGAGCGCGCTCAGACTCTGATGTATGCCGGCTTGATGCCGCTCGACCGGCTGCTGCGTGCAACGGTGTACGATACCGACCCCGAGGAGAAAGCCGATATCTATGCCAGCGGTTGGTTGCTGTCCCACTGGTTGATGATGGAGGGCGATAAGGCGGAAGAATTTAAGCAGTTTGTCAAAGACTACAACGATGGTGCAGATCCGGTGAAATCACTGGAGAAAGCCCTGGGAATGTCGGTAAAAGAGCTTGAAAAAGTGTATGTAGCCGCATTTGACTCAGGGGAATATGAGGTGGTCAGTGGGGATATCCCTGCTGATTTTAAAGAGGTGACACCTCGAGTGAAGCGCCTGCAAAAGCGGGAAGCAGTAAATGTACTGGCGAACTTTATTGCCCAGTCTGGTTACAACCTACAAGCCCTCGACGATCTGATTACCTATTCCTACCACACAGGGATCTACAGCACTGAGCTGGCTGCCATTAAGGCGAGTGCGGATCTGCGTATAGGGGATTTTCCGCAGGCCAGTCATTTGCTTGCCAGTGTGCCAAAAAAGGATCGCCGGCAACCCTGGTACCTGAGTGCCCACGCTTGGCTGACGGTGAATCAACAGGCCACGGTGCCCAACGATGCCCGCGATTTACGCAGTCTGAAAAAGGCCCGTGAAGAGTTCGACTACCTGGTGAATAAAGAGCCTCAGAATGCTTCTCACTGGTTTGGTCTGGCCATGGCTATGGAAATGTTGAGCTATCCCCGTGAGGAATATCTATCCAAGCTTGAAGAAGCTTATAAGCGCGCACCGCGGGAGCTCCATATTGCTCAGTGGCTGGCAGAAGAACTCTATCAACAGAAAAATGCGGAATACTTTGCCCGGGTGGCAAAGCCGCTGATGTTCGAACTCCCGGATGAGGAGGAGAACCGACAAATAAAAATGAGATTGGCGGAGCTACAGGGCAAGCCTAAATCCAGCTAATAACAATAAGATGCTCCCAGAATAATAGAGGGGCTGTCACTTGATGTAAGAGACAACCCATAGTCGCCAACGTATATTTGCCCGGCAATTTGGTTTGCCGGGCTTTTTTATTGAGGCTGCGGAAAACTGGTACGATTTGGCTTATTGTTACTGATGTTGGGTTTCTTCCTGATAAAGGGGGAGTACTACTTAACTACTAACATTATAACGATGACGCCTTACCCGGTGCTTTTTAACTATTGAAAGACATCGAACAGAAGTCAGAATTTGTTTTTAAATACCTTTAGACGCCGACGCCTTGCGGCGACAGTAATACTCTACGCCGCACTAATTCGCTAGTTAGTCAAAAAGTGGATGGATAACAATAACAATTTCGCTGAAATAAGGTTGAACTGTGCATAAAAAAATAGTCGCGATAACTTTTCTGATCGTCGCTCTTGTGTGTTCAGTAAGCTGTGAAAAGCGCTCTTCTCAACAAGTAGAATCACAGCAGGTTGAACCCCAACAGGTCGTCGCTGAACCCACTAAAGAACCTGAAATTGTTTTTGCGAACTACCCGGAACTCGGAGACCTACCCGCCTTACAGGAGCGAGGCATCTTGCGCTTACTTGCTCCCAGAGGCCCTGAGGAGGATGCCCTGCCGCGTTCTGGCTTGCCGCAGGGAGAGTGGCGGGAGCTTGCAGAGAAATTTGCCTACAGCCGCAACCTAAGGCCCCAGTGGGTTTATGTGGATAACTTTTCCGGTTTGGTCCCCGCTTTGGCAGAAGGCCGAGGTGATGTGATCGCCACTAATTTTTCCCGCACGGCCAAAAGACGCTCGCAGGTGGCGTTCACACGGCCGCTACAAACGGTGAATGAACTAGTAATTACGCTTCGCGATTTGAATAGCCCGCTACAGGAGGTAGCCGTTCGCCGTGGCAGTGCCTATGCCGAAACCTTGAGTGAAGATACAGATCAGGCCTATAAGGTCACGCTCCTGGATGGTGCGGTGGCAAACAGCGCATTGTTAGATGCTGTTGTCGCAGGTAAGTATCAGGCAACCGTGATGGACAGTAATTTGGCCGATGCGCTTTTGCCCGATTATCCGCAGCTCGCTGCCAGCGATCAGCTGGAATCCAGCAGAGATATTGCCTGGGCAGTTCGTCTCAATGCCATAGAGCTACGACGTGAGCTCAATGAATTCCTGACGGCAGAATTGGTATTGGCCGGGCAAAACTCCAATAAAATGATGCGGGATTGGGAGGGTATTTTAGCGGATGGCACACTGCGAGTACTGACCCGTAATCATCCAGCTTCTTACTTTATTTGGCGTGGGGAATTGATGGGGTTCGACTATGACCTGCTGAAAAAATTTGCTCGTGACCATAAGCTTCGCCTCAGTATGGTCGTGCCCGATGCGGATATGGATTTAGCAGATGCCCTGCAGGCAGGTATGGGCGATATGATCGCCTCGTCACTGACGATTACCGAGATGCGCCGTAAGCAGGGGCTCGTTTTTACACGCCCCTACCTTGAGGTGACTGAACAGCTGATTGCTCCAAGCAAAGATATCTCCCTGCAAGGTGATGTGCCCTTAGAGCAAATGCTGTCGGGAAAGATGGTGGCTGTAAACCCACAAACCAGCTACCGTGAGAGTCTCTCAGAGATGGTGGTATTGCAGCGGGAGCAGGGAATCGCCCCACTTCAGATATCTGAGCAGCTAGGCGCAACAACCGAATATTTAATCGATGCCGTTGCTCAGGGGTTATTTCCCTATACGATTGCAGATTCTCATCTGGTTGCGATCGAGAGCACTTATCGCGATGATTTTAGGGTGGTGGCTGAATTGCCCAGTGTCAGAGAAATAGCCTGGGCTGTGCGTGCTGATCAAAGCCAGCTGCTGGGAAAATTAAATAACTTTTTAAATAAACACAATCGCGATTTGTTTTTTAATGTTACTTACAATAAGTACTTTAAAGAGAAAAAGCGTATTCTTCGCCATCAGGAAAATCGCCTGCGCAGTAGTAGTGATTCACTTTCACCCTACGATCCTATAGTCCATAAATATACGGATAAAACGGATCGTGACTGGCGCATGGTGGTTGCTCAGATGTACCAAGAAAGCCAGTTCAATCCCCGCGCCCGTTCCTTTGCCGGGGCTCAAGGTCTGATGCAGGTGCTCCCGCGTACTGCTCGCCAATTAGGGGTTGATAATCTTTATGAGCCTGAGAATGGCATCCGTGCGGGAGTGTCCTATCTCGATTGGCTGGATCAACGCTTCCCACAGATGCTTTCGCAGGAGCAAAAAATATACTTTACTTTGGCTGCTTATAATGCCGGCCATGGCCATGTACGTGATGCTATAGCCCTTGCCCAGCGCATGGAATTAGATCCCAATCAATGGTTTGGCCATGTAGAACAGGCCATGCTGTTGTTATCCAAGCCTGAATACTATCGCCAGAGTCGCTTTGGCTATGTACGGGGTCGGGAGCCGGTTAAGTATGTGCGGGAGATACGGGATAGATATATAGGCTATCTCGGTGTAGAGCGTAATGGGCCTCCTCGGGGAGGCGAATGGTGATTCTAGCCTTGATGGCCTTATACCATAGCCGCTATTGCCTCAATCTCTAGTTTTAGGTCAGGGTGAATCAGATTAGAAACTTCTACTAGTGAACAGGCTGGCAAGTTTCCGTCATAAAACTGAAATAACGCTTTGCGCAGGTTACTGGTCTGTTCGATGTCCTTTATGAAGATTGTTAACTTAATGAGATCAGACTTGTTCCGCCCCTCGTATTCCAGGATATTATCTATCTGAGAGAGTACCTCTTGGGCTTGATCTAAAAATTCTTTTTTCTGAGAAGTGGTTCCCTGTGCGGTCAAGCCCGAAATGTAGAGCGTATTTTCATGGATAACAGAATGTACATAAGGGCCTTTTTGTGACGGTAGAAAGGGATATTCTCTTTTTTTAAGCATAATTAATCCAAGCTTATACGGAAAATTACAAATCTAGGGGTTATGGTTTCCAGTTCATTTTTATAGTCGACGCTAAGGTCTCTTGTGGACCAACTTTAGCGGCTCCGCCAATAATATAAATGGTATCGTTAATTGTAACAGCACCGTGTCCATGGCGAGCCATAGGGAGAGAGATTTCTTTTCTCCACTGATCACTAATTGGGTTGTATGACCAGATCGAGTTAAATGCAGAGCCTGTTTTCCAGTAACCGTTGGGGCCAAAGGCTTCTCCACCGGTAACTATTATCTTTCCCTTTAATGGTGTGGCAGTTAGCCCGGCAAGTGATTGGGGTAGCGGTCGTATTTTATTCCACTTGTCCAAGCTGGGATCATAGACTTCCGCGTAGGAGAGATTCCTAGCCTTATTATTTCCATTGCTAGCTTGGCGCCCACCAATAGCATAGATTCTATTGTTTAATGCCGCACCTGCTGCGGAATTTCGGCTGATAGTCGCCGGAGCTGCAGTTTCCCAGTTGGCATTGTCTATCAATATATAATGATTTTTCGTATCGCTATTTTTAAGTTGGTCGTTAGGTGTTTTTCCACCGATAACATGGATGCCTTTTGATGTGTTGGCATAGATGCTTTCGGCCATGGGAGCGGGCAAGCGGGGCCCAGAGGTCCAGATATCTTCACTGTTGGACAGCTTATAAACAGTAGCCTTGGCCTGCCAAGCATTGTTTTTTACTCCATTGAAACCTCCAATGCCATAAAGATATTTGGAGTTTGCAGCCATACCTAGATGGTGTATAGCTTCTGGAAGTGGTGGACCATCTCGCCAAGTTTTGGTTTGGGGTGAGAATATATAGGTGCGATCTGTAGGTGCTAGACCATAAAACATGGAATTAGATGATGGAATAAAACCACCTGAAATATAGATTTCTTCAAAGAATACAGAGGGGTATATTTCCTGAACGGCTGTTTTTAAGTCTGGTAGTTTAATGAATCGTAGTTTATGGGAAGATTGCCCTGTTCCAGCTTTCCCCTCCATTCCACCTAGTATAAATGGTGCCGCTCCGATAATTTTTAAAAAATCTCTTCTAAAGTAAGGCATATGTTTGTATCTTCCCTTAAATTAAATGGTAAAGCTTGCTTACAGCCTAAGTTTTTTTGTAAAAAATAGACTGTGTGGATCCTCTCTATAGTTGGAAAATGGCCCGCAGGATTTAAAGCCATTTTGATAGTAAAGTGCTATTGCTGGAGCAAAATTTAACCTGTTACCAGTTTCAAGCTTTACCTCACTGTAACCTCGTCTTCTGGCTTCATTTATTATCTCCTGTAATACAGCTTTAGCGACACCTTTGCGTAGGAAAGATTGGCTGGTTTTCATTGACTTGATTTCTCCCAGAGTAGAGGAGACTTCCTTGAGGGCGCCACAGCCTGCTAGAACGCCATTGATCTTTGCGCTCCAGAAGGTGATTTTGGGATCAACTAACTCTTCTGGTTTGAGGGCGTGCACACTTTCAGGGGGGGAGTGCTGTTGCATTTCTTTTAGGTGCTGCGCCAATAACTCTACGACGGTACCATCTGATAGATCGTCTTTTTGAACCGCTATATACATAGAGATGCCTTTGTTATTTTAAGTATAGATACCATTGATGTTTAATTTATGCAGGGCTAAATTATGTTGGGTAGTAATTGTTTTCATTGTTTTATAGGCATTTATCCATTGGAAGGCGAGTTCAATAAATAAGGGCCCAGAGGCCCTTAAATATTCTTATAGTATTGATTCTTTTATTTTTTTGTGCGCTCTACAGGGCATCTATAAAAATAGAATCCAATGTTATCCTTTATTCTTGATGAGTAAAGCTTGCCCCATTTTGATGCATCGTTCACTGGTGTAGAGATGATTTTTTAATGCTTTAACCAGTGTGGGCTTAAATTGAGGGTTTTCTTCAAGAGTGGTGCTTATTTTTTGAGCGCCCTTATCTGAGCACATTAGGGGAAAAATATTGGTATAGCTACTGATTAGCTCTGAGGAATCCTCATTATTAATTTGCTCCAGTGCGTAAAGGATTTTTTCGCTGTTATTATTAAATAGGGAGATTTGTTCATCTTTAAATAGAGAATAAGAGGCCTTGCGCAGTTCACTCAACTTGAAGTTATCCCTGTGCTGAATTAAGTTTTCTAACCATTTTTGTTTGATTTCTGGTAAAGGTCTTACCGCTTCGGCAGCAATGGCATTCAGTTTTGATCTGTCTGAGCTATCTTTGCTTAGTTCACGGGCAATAGCTTGTTCATAATCAGAATATAAATAGCGATTTTGCAGGTGAATTAAATCCCAGCGCATATCCGGATCTAAGATCAGTCCTTTAACTGAGAGTTCACCCATCAGTAATAGTTTGGCATTGTTGAGCGCACTGTTCGAATGAGCTATTTCGGTAAATAGCTCAAACCAAGTCTTTTGTTGATCGCTGCCTGCAGGTGCCTGCTGTAGCCGCTCCCACACAAAATCCTCCATAGTTTTTAGAATTTTACTACGGCGCTGTTGATCAATAGGAACTTGGTTTAGATAACTATGGACATAATTTAAATAGCGCGCATTGAGTCGAATAGCACTGATATCTTGTTCGACGACACCATTATTAATAACAAAACTGATGTATTCATCAAGGGGGAGCTTTGCATCATAGGCGCTGTCGAATAGGCTTTGCCACAGCATAAGACGGGTGAAAGGATTTTCAATGGCATGGAGGTATTGAGCCATATTTTTCAGTGTGATTGAGTCAAGAGTTACCTTGGCAAAAGCCCAATCTTCCTCGTTAGGATAGAGAATTTGAGGGCAGGATAACCCTTTAGCACTCTCTACTTTGGTTAATGCGTCGCTGTACCTTACCGACAGGGTGGCATAGCGTTTCATAATCCCCTCATCCATACGATAGAAACCGAGCTGAGTGCGTTGTTCGCGTAGCGTCGGGTAATCATCTGGAGCTGTCTGTGTCAGACTAAGGTCGGTAATCCGATCATTTTCACATTCGAAACTTGCTTCAATAGTGTTAAGACCGGCTTGATAAAGCCATTGTTGTTGCCATTCCTCCAGATTGATGCTGGCGGCCTTGCCCAGATGATTAATAAAATCATCAAGTGTAGAATTTTTGTAAGAAAACTCTTTCAGGTAACTGCTAACGCCTTGACGAAATTTTTCTTTACCGAGGAAATAGGGTAATTGTTTGAGTATAGAGCCCCCTTTACCGTAGGTAATACCATCAAAATTGCTAAAAGCTTCTTCGGTATTTTTTACTGGTAGCTGGATGGCATGAGTAGTGGGCCTTTGATCGGAGTAATAAGCCCACTGTTTAGTACCAAGATAAAAATTTTCCCAGGCATTGGAAAATTCACTGTTCTCTGCTAAAGATAGGTTGGCCATATAAGTGGCAAAACTTTCATTTAGCCAAAGATCGTCCCACCAGTTCATGGTCACTAGATTGCCAAACCACTGATGTGCCAATTCGTGCGCAATAACATTGGCCAAGCGCATACGCTGGGCCTGGGTTTTTTCTCCACGAGATACGTAGGCATCATTAAAAGTGACTGCTCCCACATTTTCCATGGCACCCGCATTGAAGTCGGGTACCAGGATCTGATCATACTTATTAAAGGGGTAATCTATTCCAAAATAGGGTTGGAAAAATGCAAAGGACTGCTTAGTGAAGGTAAACCAGTCTTCGGTTTTAACATATTGTGCCAGGCTCTGACGGGCCATCAGGCGTAGAGGGATACCTTTGGCGTTATCCTCCCAAATATGGTAGGGCCCAGCGTGTAATGAGAATATGTAGGATGAGAACTTTGGAGTTTGTGGAAAAAACCAATGCTTTATTTCACCCTCGTGCTCTACTCTATGTTCCCGCTCCGCACTGATTACTATCCACTCTTTTGGCGCTGTGACATCTAGTGTATATCGAGCTTTAAGGTTCGGTTGGTCAAAATGTGGGAAAAGGCGATTGGCGTCATAGGGTTGAAAATCAGTGTATAAATAGACTCTACCATCTATAGCGTCTTTAAATCGGTATAGACCCGACCCATTATTTGAATAAGGATGTCGATAATTTATTGTAATTGTATGCTTCTTATTGGGCAGCTGTGTATTATCAATACGAATAAAATGTCCATTGTAACTGAAAGGAGTCTTTTGGTTATCCACCTGTACAGTTTCAACAGTACCTCCAGAGAAATCGACAGTTAGAGGCTGTTGTAAGGGTTTGTTGAATTCAATTTCAGTTACAACTGTGCCGGAAAAACTTTCTCCGTTGCGATCAAGATGAATACTCAGTTGGTAATCTACCTCTGCAATTTGCTGTTTTCTCAGCTTTGCATATTTCTCAGATAGCCCCGCGATCTCCGCTCTTGTTACAGGTTTTGTTGTAGAAGTTTGTGCGGCTTCTGTACTACCTGGCTTTTGCTCACAGGCAGCGAACATGATACTGCACAAGAGAGTGGTAATAAGTCTTAATCTTTTAATCTTGGTTTGATTGATCATGGTGGTCTCACCGATCGGTTAGTTGTTATTGCTATGATTCTATATTGGTCCGCAATTTATGCACCGAGAATCTTACTATTGGTGCTATACAATAAATAGATGAAATGGCCCAAATAAAAAGCGGTTAAAGTGGGTTAGTCTTCAAAATTATATCCCATGTAGATTCGGGATTATTTTATTAGCAGGGCTTGAGCGTTAAGGGGTTGTTCTTATGGGGTGAATTGCTGTTTAGCAAGGGGGGAAGCCGCTAACAGAATAAAAACGCTATTGACCGTTAGCAACTTCAAGAACAGACTCAGCGAGGGCGTTTACCAGTCCATCAATCTCTTCACGGCGTGTAATAAATGGCATGCCCAATTGAATGGTGTCTCCGCTATAGCGAACATAAAAGCCTTTCTCCCACATCTTTAAGGCAATGCGGAATGGGTGTAATAAGGGCTCCCCTGGGGCTCTCTCAATCGTTAGCGCGGCGGCTAGGCCACAGTTGCGGATATCGTAAACCAGAGGCAAGTTGCTCAGCTGATGTATATATTCTTCCAGAAGATAGGCAAGCTCTGCTGAGTGCTTGAAAAGGTTATCTCTCTCTAGAAGATCCAAGGTCGCAAGTGCTGCTGCACAGGCTACTGGGTGCGCTGAATAAGTGTATCCATGGGGCAGCTCCAACTGGTAGTCGGCTCCTCCTTGCTGCATAAACGTCTCATAGATCGTTTGCTGCACCACCGTGGCTCCCATGGGGATGACTCCGTTGGTGAGTTGCTTGGCGATGTTGATAATATCTGGAACTATGCCAAAAAGCTCTGCACCTGTAGCAGTGCCCAGTCTGCCAAATGCGGTGATTACTTCGTCGAAAATCAGTAGGATTTGGTGTTGCTCGCAAATATCCCTAAGTCGCTGTAGGTAGCCTTCTGGTGGGGGTAAAATACCGGCAGAGCCAGCCATTGGCTCAACGATGACAGCGGCAATATTGCTAGCATCGTGTAGCTCAATAATTTCTAATAGTGATTCGGCAAGGTGTGCCCCATTTTCAGGCTGTCCGCGACTAAAGCGATTTTCCGGCAGTAGTGTATGGGGAAGGTGAGCGGTGGAGAGCGCCGGACCATAGATGGCTCGGTTGGCTCCGATGCCGCCGACACTAACTCCACCAAAATTCACTCCGTGATATCCCTTACTTCGACCAATCAGTTTGGTCTTGCTGGCCAGTCCTCTTTTGCGCCAATAGGCACGGGCAATCTTCAGCGAGGTCTCCACTGCTTCAGAGCCGGAATTGGTGAAAAATACCCGATTGAGGCCCTCCGGCATTAAGCGAGTGATTCGTTCCGCCAACTTGAAGGAGCCGGGGTGGCCAAACTGAAAGGAGGGGGCGAAGTCTAGAGTCTCCAACTGCTGGTTAATGGCTTTGGCGATTTCTTTTCGATTATGACCCGCGCCACAGGTCCACAGGCCTGAAAGGCCATCGAATATCTGGCGACCATCAGCACTGGTGAAATAGCACCCATCAGCGGCTGTAATCATTCGTGGGTCTCGTTTGAACTGCCGGTTACCGGTGTAGGGCATCCAGTGTGCATCGAGTTGTGTTTGGCTGAGCCCTGCAAGTTTGTCGTTCATTTTTATTTTCCGACAATTGGGACAGTTATCTTAGACAATCTTTAAATAGTTCGTTGTTACCATTTGAAGCCCTAAAGCAACATTATGAATTTATTTAAGGCCCTCTTAATTCTGGACCAACTTTTCTATTTAATAAATTGCCTAAAACTAACTTTAGTTGCATAAGTGGGGGCTTTTGAGAAAGGTTTGAAGTATGGGGCTTGATTGTAGCTTGTCGGTTCTAGCGTAGTTTTTAGACCGGAAGAGGTGGAGCGAGAGGAGTCGTAAGGGTACTGACAACTCAACGATAAAGAAGGGGAAGTGCCGGGGACTTGAGTCCCCGGTAACAAAGAAGATCAGACTGCGGTAGCAATCCGGTCAACGTAAGGGGCGAGTTCAGGCTTGTTCTCCAGGATTTCTTCCCGGGTGAGGCCGTCGATCTCATGAGGGAATACCAGCCACTCTTCAGTCTTGTGGATAAAGTAATCCGGCTCGCGCTTCGCTTTGTTGTTTTTCGGCTTGTAGTAAGGCGTTGCGATACGAATCTCTGGCGTGTTCTTTTTACAGGCTGCGCGCAGGTCTTCAATTGTTTGTTCAATACTCAGGCCGGAATCGTGCACATCGTCAACGATCAGCAGGGAGTCGTGGGACTCAAGGCGCTTAATCAGGTAGTTCAGACCATGCACTCGGACTTTCTTGTCGCGCTCGCCGATACCGAGGTAGGAGGAAGTTCGGATTGCGATATGGTCCGCATCCACACCCATCACATGAAGCAATTCTTGTACCGCGATACCTACCGGAGCGCCGCCACGCCATACACCAACGATGTAATTAGGGCGGAAGCCGCTCTGATAGATTTGTTCGGCAAGCGCGTAGGAATCAATCAGCAGTTGCTGTGCGCTGATAAAATGCTTTTTCATCTGTGTACCCCTCAGAAAAAGGCGAACTTGGCAATAAAGAGAGCCGCTAACACGTAGACACTGATGCTGACGTCTTTACTGCGCCCGCTCAGTGTTTTGATGACTGCGTAGGCAATAAAGCCCAGAGCAATACCGTGAGCGATAGAGAATGATAACGGCATCATTACTGCCGCAATCACCGCCGGAGCGGCTTCGGTGATGTCATCCCAGTCGATGGAAGACAGACCGGAGGTCATCAGGACGCCGACATACAGCAGAGCTCCGGCGGTCGCATAAGCGGGAATCATCCCGATCAGCGGGGAAAAGAAGGTTGCCAGCAAGAACAGACCAGCGCAGACCACTGCAGTCAGACCGGTGCGTCCGCCTGCGGTAATGCCCGCGGTGCTCTCAACGTAACAAGTAGTAGTGGACGAACCCAGAACAGAACCGACTACAGAAGCGGAGCTGTCTGCCATCAGGGCTTTGCCCATGCCCGGCAACTTACCGTTTTCATCGAGAAGCTTGGCGCGGTCGGAGACACTCAGCAGAGTGCCGGCAGTATCGAACAGGTCTACGAACAGGAAGGCGAAGATTACACTGATCATACCCACTTCAAATGCCCCGGCGATATCCAGTTCGAGGTAGGTGGGCGCCAGGCTCGGTGGTGCGGAGACCAGGCCGGTGAACTCTACTTTACCAATAGCCAGTGCAATAACGGTAACTGCGAGAATGCCAATCATTACCGAGCCGAGCATACGGCGGTAGGACAAAGCCACAATAATAAAGAAGCCCAGAGCAGCCAGCATAGCTTCAACAGACTTAAGGTCCCCCAGAGTCACCAGGGTGGCGGGGCTGGCAACCACGATCCCTGAGCTCTTCAGGGCGATAATCGCCAGGAACAGTCCAATACCGGCTGCCAGGGACTGCCTCAGGGAGGTGGGAATACTGTCGATTATCCATTCCCGCAACTTAAAGATACTAAGCAGTAGGAACACTACCCCTGATATAAACACTGCACCCAGGGCAACCTGCCAGCTATAGCCCATTTCGCCCACCACTACATAGGCGAAGAAGGCGTTGAGGCCCATTCCCGGCGCCAGTGCGATGGGGTAGTTGGCGTACAGCCCCATAATTAGACAGCCGATCGCAGCAGCAAGACAGGTTGCCATAAACACGGCGCCCTTATCCATACCAGCCGCCGCCAGGATGTTGGGGTTTACAAAAATGATGTAAGCCATGGTCAGGAAAGTGGTTACACCGGCAATCACTTCCCGGCGAACATTTGTCTGACGCTCAGACAGCTTGAACAGCTTTTCCAATAAAGAGGCGTCGCCGCCCGCCTGGGGAATACCAGACCCTGGGGTCGCTGATGTTTGGATATCAGAGGGTTTCATATCAGAAGTGGTACTTTACTAGCAGGTTAACATTGCGCTCGTTGGAGTCGGTATTAAAGGTTCCATCTTTGAACCCAAATTTGTCATTCCAATGCACGTATTCAATACCGGCATACAGGGCTTTCGGCTCACCCCAGTTGGCGCCCACGTCCCATTTGAGCTGGGAAGTGAAATTCATACTTGGGTGTGTATTTTCTGCGGCGCTGGTCCAATCGATAAAACCGTCGTATACGAAGCTGGAGTCTCCCAGGGTAAATGGCATGGCCCAAACCAGGGTCAGCTGCTCGTTGCTGGCCTTGTCATCGTTATCGCGGCGGTAGGCGTTTACTTGGACAAAGGAAAAACCCGGAACTGCAAGGTCGAAACCGAGACCTGTCAGAACGTTGGTGAAATGCGGGCCTGTGGCTGTGAGGTGATCGGGGTCATCCATATTGCCCAGCTCTACAGTGGTTGCCACTAATACGTCGGTTACCGGCCCCCAAGCCAGTTCACGATCGCTGAGCTTCCCCAGGCTCAGACGCGGAGAAATTTCTGAATAGAGCTCCTTTGAACCATCTTCTGAATGCAGATAGTCGGCAAAGATAAACAGGTCTCCCCAGCTGTGGCCACTGGCGTGTTCAAAGGTCACTACAGAGCGCTCTGAATCATCGGTGGTCAGGCTGTAGTTCATTTCATAGTCGCGGCCATACAACAGGCTGAGGCTGTTATCGCTCCAAGTCATTTCTGCTTGGGCAGCTACAGACAACAGGCCGGAGGCCAGTAGTAGCAGGGGCTTGGTTGGTTTCATTGTATTACCTCTGTTACAGCGACAGGCGGAAACCGCACTGGCGGCCGACACTTGGGTCGGCAGTTGGTTAAAAAATAGTCGCGGAATATACCCGAGTTTACTGAGTGTTTTCCAGTATTTTTTTTCAGCAATAGCCTCTAGGTGAGTAGCCTTAAAGCAATGAAGTACTAATAAATTTTTAAAAATAAAAACTAAATACCTTTTAGCGGTTGGGTAAGCCTACAACCGGGAAAAAGGCCTATTGAAGGGCTGACCTGATTTTTGGTTACGTTGAACCGATACTTTTTAATAAGGAAAGGTTGTGGACCAATACCTGCTGCCTGCAAATAGGGCGCCAGGCGGTACAGGGAGCACTAATAAGGTGCAAGAGTTTGTAAGGCAAAGCGTTGTGGAAAGACTTGGAGGGAACTGTATTAAGCGGAGCTGAGTACACCTTGTGCATGGGTCACCCTACTAGCATGCACCATTGAGGTGCATCCTGAAGATTCTATGTATGGCTTTCTTTTAATAGTGGGCCCTGATGTAGGAGTGACTTGTGAGTAACTTCGTTATTAATCAGAGTCAGTTCTTCCCAGCAACACATGTGTTAAAGTACTGCACTCAATTAGGAGGATATTTCAAGGCTTGCCGGTTAGTAGTGACCTGATTACGCCTTCTGTTGTTTTTTTGAGCACTTGGTGGGAGAGACTCACGAACCGCCCTATAAATAGGTGCAATATGTGTCTCTCGGGGCTCTGGCAGCTGCCTTGTTATCCGGATGTCATCTGGGAAGCCCTTGATCGGCCCTGGTGGCGTAAATAATAAATTGGGGTCGCTATACCCCGTATGTACCAATTGGTTGCTTGAGAAATCTATCCCCAGGGTGTTGGCTTGTGATTATATGTCAATCAGCGGGATGAAGAAGAGCGGCCGGGAGTGGGAGGTTTTATGAAATCCAATTGCTTGCACCTTGCAATCCCCGCAGGGGACCTTGAGGTAGCCAAGAAATTTTACTGTGGCGTTTTTGGCTGTAAAACTGGAAACAGCGAAGAAGGGCGCTGGGTAGATATCGATTTCTGGGGCAATGAACTTACTTTGCATCAGAGTGAAGAGAAGCTGCCGAACGTACGCCATAAGGTTGATATGGGAGCGGTAGCTGTTCCCCATTTCGGTATTCACCTGCCGGATGATGAATTCCAAGCCCTGAAAGCTCGTATCGAAGCTGCTGGCCTGGAGTACTTGGATAAGCCATATCGTCGCTTCGTTGGCAGTGAGTACGAACAGGAAACCTTCTTTATCGAAGATCCGAACGGTAATGTGCTGGAAATGAAAACTATGGTGAACCCAGAGCTGATGTTTAAATAGCGCCATGGACCACAGTTAGCACATATTGAGTTAGCCCGAGATACCATATGTATTGTCTTTTGTATTGTATCTTGGGTTAATTTAAATTTTTGCCCCCTCTTATTCCTCCTCTTTCTTTTCTTTATTGTTTCGTTTTTTTGAAAACCAACTTATAGGTGAACTACTGCCTGCAGTGTTGATGGTTGCGAGGTTATTTTATTTAAGCCTCTTGGCTGGAGCAGACGAGTGAATTTTCTAATTGCAGCTTAAAGAATTTATGAAACTACTGGCTTGAGCTTGGATATCTTTTTTTTCCTTCGTTGTCAATTTATCTAAGAGGCTGAACATCATAGACATTCTCGGGTTTTTCTTAAAATAGTTGCGCTTTTCTAAGAGAAAATTCCAATAAAGACTATTGAAGGGACATGCATCTTCACCAACTCTCTTCTTTACATCGTATCGGCAGTTATCACAATAGTTGCTCATTTTATTGATATACGAGCCACTGCTTATATAAGGCTTTGTTGCGACCAGTCCGCCATCGGCATATTGACTCATACCGCGAGTGTTCGGTAACTCTACCCACTGAATAGCATCGATATATATCCCTAAATACCATGCATCTACCTGGTCTGGGTCGGTTTGTGTTAAAAGAGCAAAGTTACCAGTTATCATTAAACGCTGAATGTGGTGGGCATAGGCGTGCTCAAGACTGTTTTTGATAGCGCTTTTAAGGCAGTACATATCCGTTTGCGCTGTCCAATAGAAATTGGGCAGCGAATTATGATTTTGTAGTTTGTTGATCTTCGTATAGTTTGGCATCTCTTGCCAATAAATGCCGCGCATATACTCCCGCCAGCCAAGAATTTGCCGGACAAACCCTTCTATTTGATTCACATGAATTTCCTTCTTGTTGGAATTCCAATGATCAATAGTGCGATTGATAACTTCACTGGGGGATAGTAATTTGCAGTTAAGAGAAAAACTCAGGCGGCTATGAAAAAGGTAGGCCTCGTTGGGGTCCATCGCATCCTGGTAATCGCCGAAGTGTGGTAAAAGATATTTACAAAAATGGTTAAGGACTTTGAGGCTATCTTCTCTACTTGTTGGCCAGGTAAAATGCTTGGCGTTAATAGAACCAATGGTTTTTATTTTTGCGGCTTGGATACGTTTAAGTGTTTTTTTCACATTCTTTCGAAATAGGTATTGTCGGGGAATTTGAGGATCTTCACTCCATTTTTTTCGATTCCCTTTATCAAAATTCCACTGGTTTCCTTCAGGATTCCCATTTGTATCGACAAGTATATTGTTTTCCCTGCGCATATGGCGATAGAAGCTTTCCATTAAGAGAGTTTTCTTTCCCTTAAAGAAATCCTTTAAGTAGTTTCTGGTGGTTAGAAAATGTTCTGTGTCATAGGCTTTATACTCTATCTGCAACTCTTGAACTATTGTATTTAGTTGCTCTTCAAGGCGATACTCATCAGGTAGTTGATATTCAAATTTCTGAATATCTAGCTGAGCAACTATTTGTCGAATATTTTCTTTAAGATTTTGTCGATTTTCTTTGTGATCAATCTGATAGTAAATGACTTGATGACCATGTGATTTCAGCCACTCGGCAAACGTTTGCATGGATTCAAAAAAGGCAACCACTTTTTGAATATGATGAATGGCGTAATCTGTCTCCTGTCGTATCTCGGCAATATGGTAGAAAATATCTGGACTGCTTGATTTATACCAAGAGTGCTTATGGTTGAGCTGGTCGCCGAGTATTAATCGTAGCGTTTTCAAAAGGAAAGCCTTTTTGGAATACAGTTTTTTTCAAAAGGTTATATTTGGTTAAGAGTAAAGCTACTTGTATGCTTTTCAGGTCTCATAACTTCTAAAGTTTAGTAGTTCATCGCAGATTGGAGTTACGCTTTTACGCCAAAGTCATTGATTTTATGATTATGGTATACTGTATGTGTTCACTGTTTATGATTGTTATAGTTGCTTTATTTTGCCTATTGATTGACGCTATTTAAGTGAGAAATAGCATAGGGGGCATAAACCCTAAGAGTCCTTAAAGTTGACTGCTATCATTTACAATTGATCAAAACCTCAAAACCTCAAAACCTCCGAAGGATGTAAATACGACTTGAATTGTAGGCTTAGCAGTTCTTCAGCGAATACCTTTCACTGCTTTACTTCAAATATTTCTTATGCATCTGAATATTCGGGCGATTCTGGATCATGTTATTCATCTGGCAGTTTTTTGAGTTGTCTAAGCGATAACTTTTTGAGCAATTAGTCGGTCAATGTCCTTAGTGTTAAACCCTAGTGAGCTCAGTAGGGATCGGCTATCGGCACCCAGTTTGGAGCCTGCTTGGTGTTGTATATTTTTCTTTCCATTAAACTTGAAGGGCGTGTTGATCTGTAGGAGAGGGCTGTCACTTTTGGTCTTTGCGTTTACAACCATTTGCCGCTCTTTGAACAATTTACTTTCTGTTGCTTCACTAAAGTTGAGAACAGGCTCAACGCAGGCGTCGAGATCAGAGAAAACATTAATCCATTCACTCAGCTTACGTTGTTGTATAACCTCGGAGATATCTTGTTTCAAGCTCTCTTGCTGATCGCTCTCTAGTACCCGAACCATCCAATCCGGATGCCCAATTCCTTGAAAGAAAGCTTCGGCAAACTGAGGTTCAAGGCTACCAACGGATAGATAGCGGTCATCGGCTGTACGGTAATAATCATAGTAACTTCCACCGTTAAGCAGTTCCATTTCCACCTTAGGATCTCCACCATTTGCGAGAGCACTGGCTCCGCTTATGGCATTCAAAGCATAGGCACAGTCGGTCATACTGATATCGATATAGCTGCCGCTGCCTGTTTGTTGGCGGTGATACACGGCGGCAAGAATTGCCATGGCTGCATGGTGGGATCCACCGGCAATATCGGCAACTTGCATACCACTCAGACTGGGTCCGCTGCTCTGCCGACCGGAATAGCTGGCGAGCCCTGAGAGTGCAAGATAATTGATATCATGCCCAGCACGCATTTTAAGAGGGCCATCTTGTCCGTATCCGGTGATTGAACAATAGATAATATCTGTGCGTATATCACTGAGGTCTTCATAGCCAAAACCAAGCTTATCCATGACTCCTGGGCGGAATTGTTCAATGACAATGTCGTATTCAGAAAGTAGTTTTTCAATAATTTTCTTTGCTTCATGGCTTTTTAAATCTAAAGCCAAAGATTTTTTGTTGCGATTAATTGTTGCATGAGCTGCGGAAACGGGATCTTCACTGTCGATCATAGGTGGAAGCCCCCTAAGCATATCCGGACGATTCGGCGACTCTATACGTAGAACCTCTGCACCCATGTCCGCTAATAACATAGTGGCGTATGGACCTGGAAGCAGGGTGGTGAAATCGAGTATACGTAGGCCTTGCAGGGGGGTGATAGATTTATTCATTACTTATTTTATATATTATTATTTGGAGGTTTACGTAAAGGAATTTTCAGAAGTTAAACATGTAATTAATCTTTTGTATGACAAGTATGAACGAATTGTGTAGAAAAGTTATATTTATTAGTTGATGGCAAATAGAGATTGGTGTAGTTGAAATCGTAAATTGGACCGGCGATTAATTGTTCTCTTATTAATACAGTGGCAGGGTGAACCCGGCGATAGTGTAGACCGCCGGGTTATTGCATTTAGTTATCACGGAGAATTTCACGGGAAATAATGAGTTTCATGATTTCATTCGTTCCTGCATAAATACGTTGTACCCTGGCGTCAGCCCAGGATCGGGCAATAGGATACTCCCACATATAGCCGAATCCACCATGGAGCTGAACACACTCATCCAGCATCTTACATTGGAAGTCGGTAGCGAGTAATTTGGCTTTTGCTGCAGTGGCTACATCAAGCTTTTTCTCGTAATGGAGTTCCAGGCAACGATCCACAAAGACTCTGAGGGCAGAGAGTTCACTGTCCAGTTCCGCCAGCTTGAACTGTGTATTTTGAAACGCGGCTATCGGTTTTCCAAAGGCTTTGCGGTCTCGTACATAGTCAATAGTCCACCCTAATGCTGCTTCCGCATTGGCAATGGCAAAAATAGCTACACTGAGTCTTTCCTGCGGTAATTCCTGCATTAGGTAGACAAAACCTTGGCCTTCAGCTCCCAGTAAATTCTCCTGGGGTACTCTGACATCATCAAAGAAAAGCTCGGAGGTATCCTGAGCTTTCATGCCAATTTTTTCTAGATTATTGCCTCTTTTGAATCCTTCCGATTTGGCATCAACCAATAACAGGCTTACTCCGGAAGCCCCTTCACTGGGGTCTGTTTTTGCAACAACGATAACTAGATCGGCGTGCTGGCCATTGGTTATAAATGTCTTGGAACCATTGAGTAGATAGTGATCGCCACGCTTGATTGCGGTTGTTTTTACTCCTTGCAGATCGGAACCCGCGCCGGGCTCTGTCATGGCGATGGCCGTTACAATTTCACCGCTGATACATTTAGGTAAGTACTCCTTTTTTTGCTCTTCACTGCCGTAATTAATAATGTAGGGTACGGCAATATTGGAGTGCAGCCCCCAGCCGATGCCAGAAAGACCTGCACGGGCGATTTCCTCATCGATAATAGAGTTATAGCCGTAGTCCAGCCCAAGGCCGCCGTAGGATTCGGAGATTTGAGGGCAGAGAAAGCCCATTTCACCGGCTTTATTCCAAAGAGCACGATCGACCTGCCCATCTTTCTCCCACTGGCTGTGAAAGGGGATGGCCTCGTTTTCGAGGAACTTTCGCACGGTATCGCGAAAATGCTCGTGGTCTTCGTTGTAAACGGTTCTCGGTATCATTCTGAACTCCAACATTCGTTTTTATTATCTGGAATTGTAGACTCTTCGCATTTGTGCAATTGCGGGACTGCCCGGCCGTGGCAGCCCCGATAATTCTGCTGAGTCTTCTCGCTCATCAGTGACTTCGCAGTCTTTATGTGACTAATGGGTATCCTTCAACTCCTCTCTGGACTCGGCGAGTGCTATTAATGTTTCCGGGGGAGAAAATCTGTCCCCGTAGGTTTCGGCAAGTTTTTGGGCGCGCTGTACAAAAGCTTCAACGCCATATTGGTTAATATATTGCAGGGCTCCGCCGGTCCAGGGAGGAAAACCAATACCAAAAATTGAGCCGATATTGGCCTCTCGCACGCTGCGTAGCACTTTTTCTTCGTAGCAGCGCAGTGTCTCTATGGCCATGATAAATAACAGGCGCTCCTTGATATCCTCAACAGGGGGTTGTTTGGCCGCTGGAAACTCCTGCTGCAGGCCTTGCCAAAGGTGTTTCTTACCCCCTTCTGGATAGCTGTAAAAACCGCCACCCGCCAACTTGCCGGCGCGGCCAAGTTCCAGCATATGATCAATTACAGATTCTGCAGGATGTGTGGGGACACTTTTACCCTCCTTCTGCAGGTCGTTAATTGTCTGTTGGCGAATCTTTCCCATTAAGGTGAGAGAGACCTCATCACTCACAGCTAGAGGCCCTACTGGGAATCCGGCCAGGGATGCGGCATTTTCAATCGTGGCGGGATTTATCCCTTCGCCAAGCATGCCAATTCCCTCATTGGTAAAGCAGCCAAATACTCGAGAGGTGAAGAAGCCTCGGCTATCGTTAACAACAATCGGCGTCTTGCCGATTTGTAAAACGAAGGCGAAAGCCTGGGCCAAAGTCTCTTCACTGGTTTGCTTACCACAGATGATTTCCACCAGCGGCATTTTGTCTGCCGGGGAGAAAAAATGCAGGCCGATAAAGTTATCTGGCCGAGCAGAGGCCTGAGCCAGGCCGGTAATTGGTAGTGTGGAGGTGTTGGAGGTGAAGACAGCACTGCTATCCAGTTGGGCTTCTGCCTCGCGGGTAACTTCGGCTTTTAACTCTCGGTCCTCGAACACTGCTTCAATGATCAGCTCACAACCGCTCAAGTCGGCGGCATTATCTGTTGGGTGAATATGAGACAGGATAGTCTGTACGTGTGCCTCGTCTGTTCGGCCGCGCTCCAGACGTTTTTGCAGTGCCTTTTCTGCATAGTTTTTACCTTTTAAGGCTGCCTCGGTGGAAATGTCTTTCAGCACAACCTCAATGCCCTTGCTGGCACAGGCATAGGCAATGCCGGCACCCATCATTCCGGCCCCGAGTATGCCGATCTTTTTGATAGCTGTGGTTTTCGATTCGCGTGCGGCTGGTGGGAGAGAGGTGCCGGCCTTCAGCGCGTTAAGAGCAAACCAGAAGGTGCCGATCATATTTTTTGCTACTTGACCGCAAGTGAGGTCGACAAAGTAACGCGATTCGATACGCGTGGCGGTGTCGAAATCCACTTGGGCGCCCTCGATAACCGTCGCCAGTATCGCTTCAGGAGCGGGCATACAGCCGTGGGTTTTCTTTTCCAGCATGGCGGGGGCAATCATCAACAGCTGGGCATTTTTAGGATTTTTGGCGTCACCGCCGGGCATACGGTAACCGGGCTGGTCCCAGGGCTGTAGGCTCTGTTGTTCACCGTTGCTGAGGATATGGTCCCGAGCCTTATTGAGCAGCTCTCCGGTATTTTGGGCTGTCTCATGGATTAAACCACTTGCCAATGCTTGCTTGGCTTTTACCTGCTTACCTTCCAGCAGGAAGGGCAGTGCATTTTGAATACCTAGCAAGCGGGGCATACGTACACAGCCTCCACCACCAGGCAGCAGCCCAAGGGTGACTTCCGGTAGCCCTATTTTTACTGAGTTCTCTTCCAAGGCGATCCTATGATGGCAGCTGAGGGCAATTTCCCAGCCGCCGCCGAGAGCGGCACCATTGATTGCCGCTACAACAGGTTTGCCCTGAGTTTCTAGCCAGCGCAAGTTTCCCTTAAGGGCCTCACAAGAGTTAAAAAACTCCTGAGCCTCACTTTTCTTTGCGGCATAGAGGGACTTGAGATCGCCGCCGGCGAAAAATGTTTTTTTAGTGGAGCGAACAATAATCCCCGCATAGTCCCACTGTTTTATCTCCTCCACCGCGGCCTGTAGTGAGTCTGTAAAATCCCGATCCATTACATTGGCGGAGGCATTGGGGTTGTCCATAATCAGGTGGACAATGTTATCGCTGTCTCTTTCCAAGCGTATAGATTTCATATTTTCCCCCTAGACTCTTTCGATAATAGTTGCCACGCCCATACCGCCACCTACACATAGAGTGACCAAGCCATAGCGCAACTGACGTTGCTCTAATTCATCAAGCACGGTGCCAATTAACATGGCACCAGTGGCGCCGAGAGGATGACCCATAGCGATAGCGCCGCCGTTGACATTGATCTTCTGCGGGTCGATATCCAATTCATGTTGGAAGCGCAGCACTACTGCAGCGAAGGCTTCGTTGACTTCGTACAGGTCTATGTCATGGGCACTTAGGCCCGCAGCCCTGAGGGCTTTGCGAGCGGAGGGAGCGGGTCCAGTCAGCATGATGGTGGGCTCGGTGCCGACGACTGCGGCGGAGACGATACGTGCCCGGGGTGTCAGGCCCAGGTCTTTTCCGGCCTGCTCACTGCCGATAAGAATGGCGGCGGCGCCGTCCACAATGCCTGAGGAGTTTCCTGCGGTATGTACGTGTTCGATAGCTTCCACCTGGGGGTAGCGGGAAATCGCTACGCTATCGAAGCAGAGGTCGCCCATGGCAGTAAAAGATGGGGAGAGATTGGCAAGCCCCTCCATGGAGGTTTCTGGGCGCACCAACTGATCGCGATCGAGAAGTAACAGGCCGTTCTGGTCCCGCACGGGGATTACGGATTTGTTGAAGGCACCACGTTGCCAGGCACTTGCAGCCTTGCGCTGGGAGTGCAGAGCAAAGTTATCCACATCTTCCCTGGAAAAGCCCCCCAGCGTGGCAATTAGGTCGGCTCCGATGCCCTGGGGTGCGAAGCCTGTTTCTATGGCGGTTTGTGGGTCCATAGCCCAGGCACCGCCGTCACTGCCCATGGGCACCCGCGACATAGACTCAACGCCACCGGCCACTACAAGCTGTTCCCAGCCAGAGCGGACCTTGGCGGCGGCTAAATTAACAGCTTCGGCACCGGAGGCACAAAAACGGTTTAAGGTGACGCCGCCAATATCCCAGTCCCAACCGGCACTGAGTGTGGCGACCTTGGCGATGTCAGCGCCCTGCTCACCGACAGGTGTTACGCACCCCATTACCACATCATCGACCCTGGCCGTATCCAGTTGGCTGCGCTGTTGCAATTCGCGCAGCAGGTTGGAGAGTAGGGTGATGGGTTTGACTTCGTGCAGCGCGCCGCTGGGTTTTCCTTTGCCACGCGGGGTGCGGATTGCATCGTAGATATAGGCTTCACTGGGCACGGTTATGGCCTCTTTATTTTTGATTGTGGGTACAACCATAGTTGTGTGGGGTTTCGGCGCAATGATGAAAGACGCCAGGGGGGGTGACGTGGTTGTCAGCTCAGATAATTAATGCAGCGAATCTTTTTACTTTACTTATTCCAAATCAAACTAACTCGATGAGTGGTGTGCCGTACACTCAAATAAGGCGCTTTATTTTTTATTTTCGGCCAGCGAATAGCAGCCGATTAGATTGTATTTAAGCCGCAATAGCCCCACCGAAAAATTTAGTTGTGGGTTTTGGCTCACAGGAAAAAGCCTTTATCTGGGTTGATTCATCACCAACACCATTTAAAGAGTGGCTTTAGCTTGCGGTTGTCTGGCAGTGAGGATCGACTATGGCAGAGAATCTACTGGAACTGGCGGCGAGCCAACTGGGCAGCTCGGGTATCGGTACCCTGGCATCTGCACTCAACCTTCCGGCAGAGAAAGGTCAGTCAGCACTGGATACTGGAATCGCATTTGTTCTTGCAGGCATGCTGAATAAAGCCAGTAGTAAAACTGGTATGGCTTACTTGTTCAATATGGTTACGGACACTGAAGTTGCTGATCTCCCCAGTGTTTTGCAGCATTTTGCAGATAAGGCAAAGTTGGAAGCCTCACTGCCAGCCGGTGATGCCATGCTGCAAAAAGTATTTGGTACCCGGGTCGAAGAAGTGACCAAAGTAGCCACTACAGAACTGCCGGGTAATGAAGGTGGCCACCTATTAAAGTTGGTGTTGCCACTGGTGATGGCCCTGCTAGGCGCTCAGGTAAAAGCCAACAAAATGGATGTCTCTGACTTGGCTTCATTTTTAATTGGTCAGAGAGAGTTTTTACGCAACAAGGTCCCTGATGCACTCCTGGATGCTCTTGATGTAAAAGGGTTTGATAATCTGGGGGCCGCCCTGGTTACCCATGGCCATGCCAAGCCTCAGGAACCTCGGGAACAAGCCCTGCATGGCCATGTGGAAAAGAAAAAGCCCGTAAGTTTTAGCAGCTGGTTTTTTCCGTTATTAGTGGTACTAATTGCCCTCTATGCCTTAAATATGTGCATGGACAAGGGTAGGCAGGAGGAAGCGGCAGGCCAGCCTTTTGAGACTCCACAGGAACAGGCCTTTATGGAAGCGCCCTCACAGCCTGCTGGCGATACTCCTCCCAATGAAAATAGCGCCCAGGCTCAGTTGGGCCCGGATAAATTCTCTAGTAACTTGCGGGATTACTTGAAGAGCTTTGATCGGGACCCGAACCAGGAATTTATTCTGCGAGTGAAGTTTGAAAAGGGCACGGCAAAAATTCTTGATCCCCAGTCCGCAGATATTGATGCACTTGCACAAATTATGCAGGAAAACCCACAGCTTACGGTTGCTATTGAAGGGCATGTACAAGGGGAGGGCAATGAAATTAAAGAGCAGGAAATTTCGCAAGAGAGAGCGGATGTTGTGCGGGAGCTGTTGCTGCAAAAGGGGATTGCGGCTAATCGTATGACGGCCACCGGTATGGGATCCGCTAAACCTGTGCAGGAAAGTGAGACAGGGCAAACAACACCGCAGCCGATGAACAATGAGCGTATTAGTGTACGAGTGGTTAATAGCGAATAGATATTTTCACAATCTTGGCAAGCAAATAGCCCTACATTTCTGTGGGGCTATTTATTTTGTGAAGCGATAAAAAACGCCCATTAATGTTGGAAATTTAACGCTGGCAATCAGCTGCGAAATTTCTCGCGGTAGGCGCCGGGGGCGAGGCCGGTCCATTTTTTAAATGCGCGATTGAAAGCACTGGGTTCAGAAAAGCCGAGTCGTTCGGCGATTTCTGCCACTGCGGTTTCCTGCTGTTTTAGCTGGTACACGGCCATATCGCGGCGTACAGAGTCTTTGATGTCCTGCCAGCTGTTGCCCTCGTCTTTTAGGCGCCGGCGCAGCGTTTGCGGGGAGGTGAACAGGCGTGCAGCCACATCGTCGAGGGAGAGATTTTCAATACTGTTCTGTTGTTGCAGCATACGGCGTATACGACCGGTAAAGCTGTGGTCAGATTTATATTGGGTGAGCAGGCACTCCGGTGCTCTGGATAAGAAGTCTGCCAGTTGCTGTTCATCCCGCACCAGCGGCATTTGTAAATAGCGGGTATTAAAAACCAGGCAGGTTTCAGCCTGGTTGAAGTAATGCCGGCACGGGAACATATCGCAGTAGTCCTCATTGTAATCCGGTGGCGGGAAGGCCAATAACACCCGTTCGAGCAAAATGGTGCGATCAACCAGCCAACTGAAAAAGCGCAGCCAGATAACGGCAATGGACTCTACGAAAATCTGATTAGGCAATTGTTTTTCGTTGCTGTGATGAATGATCAGCCTGGCCTCTTCGCCATCCTCTACCAGCTTGATATGCAGGTCGTCGCTGACCATGCTGATAAAGCGTGCTGAGCGCAATAGAGCACGCCGCAGGTTGGGGCAGCTGATGCAGGCGTGGCCCATCATGGCAAAAGTACCCGGTAGCCAGGGGCGGGCTAAAAACCCGCCTGACTCATCATTCAATAAATCCCATTCAAGGCGCAGTAGACTGGCCATCTGCTCACGGCCGATGCGGCTGTCGGAATCTTCAAGATGGGCGGGATCTATCCCGCTGTCCCGCAGCAACTGTTGGCAATCCAGCCCCGCTGCCTGGGCGCCCACCAGCTGGGCGCGAACTACTGCGGCGAGGATACCTGGGTCCGCATCGCGGAGTTTGGGAGTCTCGCTTTCCACTGTCTCAGCCCTCAACGTGATCTTGTTTGCTGGGTGTAATTTTTACGTGCAAGCAGAGATTATGCGCAAAGCGAGCGTGAAAGTCAGGTTTATCCCCAGCGGGTGTAAGAAAAGGGCAACTCTGGCGAGCTGCACGGTAAAGTAGCGCTAATGAAAACTGTAGCTATTGCAGCTTTTTCCACGAAGTTAGACGTATGTTCATTGATTTATCGCCACCACTTATCAGATAGAGTGTAAGTGGTCGTAGCAATATCACTTTTCTTCGCTCTTTGCGTGAGGAGCAAGTCCTCCAGTATTTGGCTATGTTTTTCTCCAGGCGTAGGGAGTATAAATGGTCCAACAAACCCAATGATCAGCTTTTGGATAAAGCGTCTCGTAGGGTGGCTATAAATTAGACTGAAAAGTCAGATAAGATAAGAATAACCTAAACATGCCAATGAGGGAGTGGCCCGATGCCGTCAGCATCCGTCGAAAGCCAGCTGAATCCGACTATTTGTCGGCGTATGTTGATCGCCTATCTGATTGAACAGATTCCCCGCCCCAACAATCCAGCCCTGGAAGAGGCAACCGGGTGGCCGCGACGCACGGTTCAGGACATTATTGCCAAGGGGTTACCAGGCCACGGCACACAGGTGGAGTTTATTCAGGAGGGGGTGCGCCATAATGATGGCTATTACCGGCTTCACGACTGGGGCTCATTCGACCGCAATTGGGTAACAAGCAACTTATCGGTGATCTGTCGGGTGCTGGGAGTCAGCATCGAATAGCCTTTTCTTCGTGGATACTCACCAATAAAGCATCTTATTTATTCTGAAAACCAGCTGACCGGAATTAGCACAAACACGTAGGCACAATTGAAAAGTTGCGCCGACCAGTGGCCGGCGACGAAATCCAATTATTTGTTAATTGAGCAGATTGGCAGTGCAGTGAGTTATTGTGTCGGAATTACTGCGGTTTTTGGTTGTGTCCCTGTTGCAGTATTTTATTGACCTTTTCCAGTAGGGCTGGATTAGATTTAATACTGCTGGCAATTTCCTGATATTTACTCTTTGATAACCCTGCCTTTTCTATAGCTGCGACCATCTTGCCCTGCGCCTCCTTGTTGAGGGCTTCAGCCTCTTTGATATCTGCAGCGGCCTTGAGCTTGGGGGCATACTCCCGGCTCAACATCACGATTGAGCGATAGGCATCAGCAAACTGCTTGAGCTGAGGTTCACTGAAGGAGACTTTTGGGGCCTCGGCCTGTGAAGTTGCTGTCTGGGCGGTCGCAAAGGGCACTGTGAGCAACAAGGCGAAAAGAGCGAGATATTTAAAAGGGAATTTCATTGGGCACTCCTGAAAGTTGGGGGGCGCTTTTGCTTCTACAGAGCAATACCCAGTCACACTGCTCAAATGCCTGGGTGTTGCTGCGGAATCCATCGGTAATTGAAAGCGTTGGCAATCAACTCTGAGACATTAGTTTCAGGGTAGTCAGTTTCAGAGCGGCTGTGGCGCCATTCCCCGCCACCGCAGCAATTTTTATCGGCGGTGGCTCAGGGCTAAAACAGGCCGAGGAACTTCCTGCGTTTTGGCAGAGACTGCTCACAGCTGTTGAGTTGTTGCTGGTAGCGCTGCGCTTTTGCCGAAACCTTGTGGGAAACCTTCTTGAGCCAGGCTTTATTTTTAAAACTACGCCGATTAAAGCCGCCGTGCCCCTCGTGGTAAGCTAGGTAGAGGTGGTAAGCGTCGCGAGTGCGGATTTGGCAGCGGCGCGCACTGGTATTGTTATACCAGCCAACAAAATCGATGGCGTCGCCAAAATCATCTCGATCGGCGCCATAGTTAAAGCTGGAGCGTTGATATCCGCGCCAGGTGTTGCCGAGTGCCTGGGCGTAGCCATAGGCATCTGAGGGCCGAGGACCGGGAATAAAGCCGAGGATCTTGGTGCGCGGGGGGCGCGCATCATGCACAAAGCGCGACTCTTGGTGCAGAATGGCCATCATAACGGCCACAGGTGATCCCCATTTCTCCTCGGCAGCCTTGGCTTCCCGGTACCAGCTCTTCTTCTCACGAAAAATAGAGCAGATATTATCGAGGTTGCTCGGCGGGCTTGTGGCACAGCCCGCGCTCAGTGTCACGGCACCCAACAGTGCCGCCAGCAGTTTCTTATTCTTGTTTTCCATAATGTCTCTAGATTATCCAGCGGTGATGGTTTTCACTCCAGAGCTGGTGCCGAGCAGCAGTACATCCGCTGGGCGCTTGGCAAAGATTCCGTTAGTGACAACGCCGGTGATATTGTTGATTGCGTCTTCCAAGTCCTTGGGTTGCTCGATCTTCAAGTTATACACATCCAAGATGGCATTGCCATTATCGGTAATTACACCCTGGCGATAGACCGGGTCTCCTCCCAGCTTTACCAGCTCGCGGGCTACCAGCGAACGGGCCATGGGAATGACTTCCACCGGCAGGGGAAAATCGCCCAAAGTCTCTACCCACTTACTGTCATCGGCAATACAAACAAATTCCTCAGCACAGGCGGCGACAATTTTCTCGCGGGTCAGGGCCGCACCACCGCCTTTGATCAGCTCCAGGGCGGGGTTAGTCTCATCGGCACCATCCACATAAAACTGCATGCCATCCACGCTATTCAGTTCATAGACCGGGATACCGTGGGCCTTGAGTCTCTGTGCGGAGGCTTCAGAGCTGGCGACGGTGCCGTCAAATTGGCCTTTGATCTCTGCCAGGTAGTCGATAAAGAAATTGGCTGTGGAGCCGGTGCCGACGCCGACGATGGAGTCGGCCTCCAGGCGCGGGGAGATATAGTCGATGGCGGCGCGAGCAGTAGCCTGCTTCAGTTCATCCTGGGTCATACGCTGGATAGTTTCCTGTGCAATTATTTCTGCTTTATCTATTTCTTTCGATAAAAAAAAGCGCAATAAATCTAAAAAAATGGCAATTATGCTGATCAAGGCTTAGACTGGCCTGCCGGTGTTGCGCTTGCGGCGGCTCCATGACCGCCCACTCCTGCTACTACGCTTGCCTGAGTCGCGCACAGAAATTAACCGCAACGGCAGTTGATACACGCCATGCCCAAGTCCTATATCAAGCGCATTTTAGACGCGCGCATTTACGATGTCGCCATTGAGACGCCTTTGGAGCCAATGCGCCAGTTGTCCCACCGTCTGGGAAACCGAATTTTGCTCAAGCGGGAAGACCTGCAGCCGGTTTTTTCCTTCAAGATTCGAGGCGCCTATAACAAGTTACTGCAACTGCCCCCGGAGCAACGTGCGCGCGGAGTAATTGCCGCCTCTGCGGGAAATCATGCCCAGGGGTTGGCAATGGGTGCCGCACAATTGGGGGTGCGCGCGACTATTGTGATGCCAAAGACCACCCCGCAAATTAAGGTCAGCGCCGTTCGTATGCGCGGTGCTGAGGTGGTGCTGTACGGGGATACTTTTGATGAGGCGGCCGGCCGTGCCCGCCAGCTGGTGCATGAACGCGACTTGGTATTTGTACATCCTTATGACGATCCGGATGTGATCGCCGGACAGGGCACCGTAGCCATGGAGTTATTGCGCCAGCATTCAGGTAATCTCGAGGCAGTTTTTATCCCGGTAGGCGGCGGCGGGCTTGCTGCGGGCATGGCGGCTTACATTAAATATGTGAGGCCGGAGACCCGTGTCTATGCCGTGGAGCCAGAGGAGGCGGCTTGTCTTAAAGCGGCCCTGAAGAGTGGTGAGCGGGTCCGCTTGCCGCAGGTAGGGTTGTTTGCCGATGGCGTTGCGGTGGCACAAGTTGGCGAGGAGACCTTCCGTGTGTTGCGTGAAACAGTAGATGATGTGATCACGGTGAGTACCGATGAAATTTGCGCGGCGATCAAGGATATTTTTGAAGACACTCGCTCAATTGCCGAACCGGCCGGGGCAGTAGGCTTGGCCGGCTTAAAAAAATATGCAGAGCAGAGTGGTGGCCGCAATGTGGCTCTGGCGACGGTGTGTAGTGGTGCCAATATTAATTTTGACCGGCTGCGTTATATCAGTGAGCGCACAGAAATTGGTGAGAAACGCGAAGCGGTGCTGGCCGTGCGTATTGAAGAGCGACCGGGCAGCTACCTGCGCTTTTGTCGCGATCTTGGGGACCGTGCTATCACCGAGTTTAATTACCGTTATGCAGGGGATGGTGAGGCGCATATTTTTGTCGGCTTGCAGGTTTCTGCTGGCAGCGACCGCAGCCAGTTGGTAGAAGAGTTGGAGCGCAAAGGTTATAGCGTGACAGATCTCACCGATAATGAAATGGCCAAATTACATATCCGCCATTTAGTCGGTGGGAGAGTTCCGGGCTTGTGCCACGAGGTGGTCTACCGCTTTGAGTTTCCGGAGCGCCCCGGTGCGCTGCGGAAATTTCTCGAGCAATTAGCGGGCCGTTGGAATATCACCCTGTTTCACTACCGCAATCACGGTGCCGCTTACGGCCGGGTTCTAGCGGGTATGCAGGTTGACCCCTCTGAGCGCGAGGAGTTATTGGATCTGTTGGAGCAACTGCAGTTTCCCTTTTGGGATGAAACTGAAAATCCCGCTTACAGCTTCTTTCTGGGTAGCTGATCCCAATTTGGGGGCATGGCGAGAAAGGTATCTCTTCACTTTCTTTTCGAGTAGACCAGGGTTTAAGTTTTGTCGAACCCCCTTGAGCAAAAATGCGACAAAAAACGCAGAAATTATTCAATAAACGGTTACTATTCCGACGATTGTTCAGTATCTTCTTTTGTCGTGGAACTTTTGCTATGGCTTAGGTCATAAGCGGGGTGAAACGCATATAACAAAAAAATTGATCGTACAGGATGGTCCCAATGAAAGCCGATGCGCTGACAATCGCCGTGGTTGTCTTTGTCGCGGGCGTTCTGCTGAGTACTAGTGGTTTGACCGAGGTATTTGCCTCGGAAAAAGAACCGCCAGCTGCTCTGCAAGAGGGAGTGGTTACCCGTTAGGCTGATGCCGGGGGGCGCTCTGCCCAAGCACAACAAAAAAGGCCGGATACCTATGGTGTCCGGCCTTTTTTGTTTGTGCTTTTGCGCCTAGCTAGTTTTTTATAGGCCGGTGAGTGCTCAAAAACTTTGGCATTATGTGATGTTTGTCAGAGAGTTGTTGCTCACGAATTACCGGCAACGATAGATACGCTTCTCTGTCACCACCATATCGAGAGGAATATCCCAGTTATCCGTTGGCAGCTGATCCACACATTGCAATTGGTGGGCGGCGCCAATTAGCAGTGGTCCACTACCGGGCAGCAATTGTTTGTGTTCAAAGGTACGATCATAAAAACCCGCGCCCATCCCCAGACGGGCGCCATTGGGATCGAAAGCCACCAGTGGTACCAGCACTAGGTCTAATATGCCTGCGGCCCGGCTGGGGCTTCGCACTGGCTCAGGAATATCGAAACGGTTTCGAAAAGGTAGCGGGCTGCCATTCCACTGCTTGAAGCCCAGGTGTGGGTGTGGTTCCACCGGTAGTATTGGCAGGTAGAAGCGCTTCTTCGGAAAGCGTTGTAATAGAGGGCGAACATCTAACTCACCATCCATTGGCCAGTAAATACCAATATGGAGGGCGCGCTTCATCTGCGGAATTCGGTTCAGCAAAGTGATGGCAGAGCGGCCATGCAGACGCTGTTGGTAGGCACTAAGCTGCCTCCGCCCCGCGCGCATACGCCGTCGCAGCTGCGTTTTATTTTCGCTCATGAATTGGGGGAGTATAGGAAAAGAAATGGAAACCCCGAGTGTGCGGCTGTAGACGGAGCCTTGAACCGTAAGGTTCAAGGTGGCAGTCTCCGGGGCACATAAGGCTTTCCGCTACATGGCGGACCTGCACACCAGCACCCGCTGGAAACCACCAGGGTAAGATTATCGGCTCAAGGACATAGTCTGCTGGCCAACACCCCAGGGTATGTATTAATTATAACTTGTTGAAAGGGGGGCTGTTAACCGCAAATTGGGATGTTTTGCGGCACTGCTGGCAAAAGTTATGACTGGGCCTCGCTTTCTGGGTCGGTATCCCCCAGGGCGTTTTGCATCTTATTTTGAAGTCGTTCCAGGATTTCTTTCTGTAGGGGGATACTGCTTAATTCCGCTTTCGCTTGGATAAGTTCGTGGGCAATATTGAGCGCGGCCATCACGGCAATACGCTCTACGCCAATAACGGTGCCGGTGGTTCGGATTCGAGACATGCGCTCATTAAGTAATTGAGCGGAAGCCTGTAGTCCCGCACGCTCGCCGTCGGCACAGGCAACGCGGTACTCTTTGCCGAGAATGGAAACGGTGACGGTTTCAGAAGTTAATGCAGAGTCTGCCATCAGGATTCTTGCGTAAGCCCTTTGAGACGATTAATCATGGCTTCAACCCGCGAACGGGCGGCCTCATTATTTTTAATTAAGCGCTGGCGTTCGCGCAGCCAGTCGGCTTCCTGCCGGCGCAGTTCACGATTGTCATTAGCCAGCTGTTGGCAGCGGGCGATCAGTGAATCCACGGTGCTTTCTAACGCTTGCAGCTTATCCATATTTCCTGCGTTTGAGGTCTACGTCTGAGTTCGCAACACGACAGACTGCGAGGGATTCCGCTACTATATTGCCGGCGAAATGGTGGGTCAATCGCTCCACCTGCGTGGACAATCACAAAATTGTCCTTAGAACCCCGATTCTCATGCCTGCTGCTGCCACCGCAGCGCATCGAATCCATCCCGATTAAGAAAAACTGTGCGGTAATCATGACTTCAGAAAACAACCGATTTGAGCAGCTCGCCAATGCCATTCTCTCCGCGGGTGGTCAGGTGGACCCGAGTGAGTTACACGGCTTTACCTGTGGCGTGTTGGCTGCTGGCGCCGAACCGGATAAAAAACGCTGGCAAAAAGAACTGGCGGAGTTGCTCGACCTTGAGGCGGTACCCGCAGATCTAGATCGGGACTTATTGCAATTGGCGGAGGAAAGCCGCAAGCAGCTGGGTGGATCGGATTTCTCTTTTCAGCTGCTCCTCTGCGACGATGAAGATATTGTCAGCCGCACTCTGGCCCTGGGGCACTGGTGTGAGGGTTTTTTACACGGGTTTGGCATCGGTGGAGCAGAAGTAAAGATGCAGCCCACCAGTGAAGAGGCGCTCAAAGATATTGGAGCTATCTCCCAAGTTGATGCCGATCACGTTGAAGAGAGTGAAGAAGCTGAACAGCAATTAATTGAGTTGCAGGAGTATGTGCGGGTTGCGGTGCTCAACATATTTACCGAAGTGCGCGGCAGCCACTCCGGCAGCGGCCCCACCGTCCACTGATGAGCGGCAGCGAAAGCGCAAAAGATCCGCTGATTAGCGGGGCGGAATATGCCCTGCGACGCGCCCGGCTTATGGCGGGGTTGGCCCCGGATAGCCTGGCGATCATCTCATCGGCTGGGGAACAGCTGCGCTCCCGTGATACCTACTTTCCTTTTCGACAGGACAGCGACTTTCTCTACTTAACCGGATTCGATGAGCCGGAATCATTACTGGTGCTTCTACCCGGCCGCAGTCAGGGAGACACGTTGCTGTTTTGTCGCGAGCGCGATAAAGAGAAGGAACTTTGGGATGGGCCACGTCTGGGACCAGAACGCGCAGTAGCTCAATTTGGTCTTTCGGATGCTTTTCCCATCGGCGACCTCGACGATATTCTGCCCGGATTAATGGAAGGGCGAGAGCGTATTTACTTCCCTATGGGGCGCTATGCCCATTTGGATCGACGGCTGCGCGCTTATCTACAGGCGATACAGGAGGCGCCCTCCAGCAAGGGGGCGCCGGAAATGCTTGACCTGGATTATCAGTTGCGCGAGCTGCGTCTGCTCAAGAGCGAACGGGAATTGGATTTGATGGCCCGTGCAGGGGAAATTAGCGCTGCTGCACATCACTGCGCCATGGTGCGCTGCCAGCCGGGACTTTACGAATACCAGTTGGAGGCGGCTCTCTTACATAGCTTTATGGATGCTGGTGCCAGGGAAACTGCCTACCCGACAATAGTCGGCAGCGGTCGCAATGCCCTGATTATGCACTATTGCAGCAATAAGGCACGGATGCGCGATGGCGACTTGGTATTGGTCGATGCGGGTTGTGAATACCGGGGGTACGTCGCCGATATTACCCGAACCTATCCGGTCAATGGCCGTTTTAGTGATGCGCAAAAAGCAGTGTATGAAATTGTCCTGGCGGCGCAGGCGGCAGCAATGGAGCAGGTTTGTGTCGGCAACCACTGGGATCAGCCCCATGGTGCCAGTGTTGAGGTAATCACACGCGGCTTGCTGGACTTGGGGCTGTTGCAAGGAGACTTTCGTGAACTGATCGATTCGGGTGCCTATCAGCGTTTTTATATGCACCGTGTTGGGCACTGGTTGGGTATGGATGTCCACGATGTGGGCGACTATCGGGTACAGGGCGCTTGGCGGCAGTTGGAAGCGGGCATGGTGATGACTATAGAGCCCGGTATTTATATTCCGGCAAACGATGATCGCATACCTCTGGAATTTCGCGGTATGGGGATTCGTATTGAAGACGATGTCGCGCTCACTGCCGAAGGTGTGAGGGTTTTGTCTGAGGGTGCTCCAAAAGCCGTGGCAGACATTGAGTACACCATGCGCCATGGGCGGGATTTACTGACCCGCTAATTTAATTTGAGATTTTATTATTCAGTGGGCAGAGCTATTTAGACCACTGGGTAAGGGAGGTTTCCATGAATGAGCCGCTAGAGCGGGTAGATGTGGCCATTGTTGGTGGTGGTATGGCCGGTGCCAGTCTGGCACTGATGCTGGCACATTTCTGTCCTCACCTCAGCGTCCAGTTATTGGAGCAGAGGGCTCTGCCCAATGCCTCAGCGAGTGTGCAATTGCCCAGCTTTGATACCCGCGCCACAGCGATTGCTGCCGGCAGTCTGCAGCTGTTTGAGCAGCTGGGTCTCTGGCCGGCACTGCGGGAGTACAGTGCTCCAATCAAACGTATCCAGGTGAGTGATCGCGGCCATGCCTTTGGCGCGGCCCTCTCTGCAGGCGCACAGAAGCAGGCCAGTTTTGCTGGAATGCTGGGAGCAGTCATCGAAAATGCGGCGCTGGGGCCCATCCTGCACAATGCTCTAAATGACACTGCGGTCAGGCTAATCTCCCCAGCTCGGGTAACTTCGGTGCGCATGGATAGTGAGGGCGCTAACTTGCGTTGGACAGCCGTGGATGGCGGTTCGGAACAGGTATTGAAATGTGACCTGTTGGTTGTTGCTGACGGTGTCGATTCACCGCTGTGCAAGCAGCTGGGCATGGAAATTGACACAGTAAAGTACCAACAGAGGGCGTTGGTCACTACTGTTGCTCTACAACGGGACCACGATGGCGTTGCCTATGAGCGCTTCACTGCATCCGGCCCCATGGCGCTGTTGCCTCTACCTCGTCGTGAGGGAGTACACCGCGCCGCTGTGGTTTGGGCCTGTGCCGAAGAGGAGGCCGACGTAGTTTGTGCGCTGCCAGAGCAGCAGCGCTTGCAGCGCTTGCAACAGCAATTTGGGTGGCGAGCCGGTCGATTTATCAGAGCTGGGGCCCTACAAGGGTATCCTCTCAGTCTTTCTCTGGCTCGTGAGCAGTGGCGTCGCAACCTGGTTTTGTTGGGTAATTGTGCCCACTTCTTGCACCCGGTGGCGGGTCAGGGGTTTAACCTGACCCTGCGCGATTGTTATGCCCTGGCCCAGTCACTGGCGCGGTCGCAAGTGCAGAGTGGCGCAGTGGGGCAGCTGGAGTGGCTGGCGGCCTATGGGGAAAACCGAAGGCTCGACCAGCAGTTAACCGTAGGTTTCAGTGACCGAATCCCGGCATTGTTTTCCTCGGCTAACCCTTTCCAACAAGTAGTACGCCAACTGGGGATGCTTGGCCTTACACTGGTACCGCCACTGCGGCAGCAGTTTGCCGGGCAGGCGGCAGGATTTGGGCTTTAACCCCAAGCCAAAATGGCGGGGTTTCAAGCGTTGCACCGCGATGGGCGTTAAATTTGGCACAACAGTGGAATTGGCTAGATATGAATAGACACCGTTTGGACTTTGCCATTGTCGGCGCGGGAATGGTGGGTATGGCTCAGGCAGCACTGCTCGCTGTGCGCCACCCAAATATGCGCTTGGCGCTGTTGGAGGCTTCTCCAGAGACCACTGTGCAGCAATCCGATAGCTACGAGCCGCGGGTTGTGGCGCTTACCCAGGCGTCACGTGAGTTGCTCGAAGAGGTTGGAGCCTGGGAGGATATCTCCGCGCAACGGGCCTGCCCCTACGTGGAGATGCGCGTTTGGGATGCTGATGGCACTGGCTCGGTGCGCTTTAACAGCCGCGATGTGCAATTGCCCAATCTGGGGCATATCGTCGAGAACAATATTATCGTCGCCGCTTTACGCGCGCGGCTAGAGGCCCTGCCCAACGTTGAGCTGGTTAATGGCTTCCGCTTGGAGAGCTGGTGGCGCGACTGTGGACTCTGGCATTTACAGCCGCGGGGCGAGCAGTCTGATGATGGGGTCGAAGGTTTGCGCGAGCAGGCTGAGATAGTGCAAACACGCCTGCTGATCGGCGCTGATGGCGCTCGTTCCAAGGTCCGTGATTTATTGCGCATCCGCTGCCAGGAAACCGATTACCACCAGACCGCTCTGGTCTGTGTAGCCCGCTGTGAGAAATCCCACCGACACACCGCCTGGCAACGCTTCATGCAAAGCGGCCCCTTGGCCTTCTTGCCGATGGCCGGCCTCGGAGACGACAACCACTGTGCCGTGGTTTGGTCGGCGGATGATTCTCTCGCGCGTGAATTACTGATGCTGGATGATCAGGCGTTTGCCCTCAATCTTGAAAAGGCCATTGAGAGCCGCCTCGGTAAAGTGGAATCCGTCAGTGAGCGTTTCTCTTTCCCCCTGCGCGCGCGCCATGCAGAGCGCTACCACGGACCCGGTGCGGTGCTGGTTGGGGATGCCGCTCACAGTATTCACCCACTTGCGGGGCAGGGGGTTAACCTGGGCTTCCAGGACGTACGCGTACTCACCGATGAAATAGATCGCGCTTTGTCACGCGGCCTGGAGCCGGCACATACCTCGGTATTGGCGCGCTATGAACGCCGCCGCCGTGGAGATAATGCCTCGACATTAAAGGCTATGAGCGCCTTTAAATCCCTGTTTGGTGCTGGAGATTTGCACTGGCGCTGGCTGCGTAATACCGGCTTGAGTATGGTGGACGCCAGTCCCATGCTAAAGAAGCGTATTATCTTGCGGGCTATGGCGGTTTAAATCGGATCTGTCTTAAATTACCCATCGGCCAGACCAAAGCTGGCCGATGGGTATATCAATAAAACCGTTAGAGCAGCCTGCCTGCCAGCTGATAATTTACCTCCGTAGCACAAGCCGGAATTAAGGGTTTCCCGAATTGAGTCAGTGGATTTTTGTTTACAGTTTCCCCCTCTCCAAGGATCTTGGTGCGCTGGCGCGGTTTATCCAGCGCCACCAGTTACCTTTGCGTATCACCGAGGAAAAAAATCAGCAGTTACTACTCTGCCCGGATGCTGGTTTGGCAGAAATGCTTAAGCCTCTACTGCAGCGTTGGGATTCTGGTGAGCTGGATCTCGATCAGGTACAAATGCAGAGGGCAGAGGAGCGAGAGTCTGGCAGTGAAGAGGGGCAAACCTCTGCGGCTGAAACTGACAGCCAGCTTGGAAATACAGGGGATAATCCCGGTAAAAAACACAGTGATGCGGTCTCTGTCCTGCCAAGTTTTCCGTTGGACAGGACTCCACTCAGCCTTTTATTAATTGCGCTGTGTTTTTTTGGCTGGTTTTTACAGGTTAATAATTTATCCAGTGGCTTATTAATTTACCCCGATCCAAATGCTGCGGACTCTTTTTCACAATCCTCACTGGCCTGGCATTTGGAGCGGGGGCAGTGGTGGAGAATATTCACACCAGCAGTTGTGCACTTCTCTCTGCCCCACGCACTGTTTAATGCCCTGGGGATCTGGATTCTGGGCAGGCCAATAGAGGCCCGTGGTGGCAGTATTTTATTTGTTGTATTGGTGCTGCTCGGCGCCGCCACCTCCAATCTGGCCCAGTATTTTTGGCAGCCTGGGATTCTTTTTGGCGGTATGTCTGGCGTCGTTTATGCCTTGGTCGGTTTCGCCTTGGTTTTACAGCGTTTTCAGCCTTTGTGGCGGGATATACCTGCAGGAATTCTCACTGTAGCCCTGGTGTGGCTGCTATTGTGCGCTCTGGGTGTTGTGACTCTATTAACTGGCGTTGGGGTGGCTAACGCCGCTCATATCGGTGGGTTACTCAGTGGCTTAATAATTGCTCTTGTGTACAGCGCATTAAGAGGTCCGCGAAGATTTGCCTCCGTGTAGAGAGTTTAAATATAGGGAGGATGATAAGCCATTATCGCGTAGTGCGATCTCTTATGGTTATCGAAATGTCTTATAGGGATCGTTAATGTTTATCTGAATTCAGGCTCAGGATGGAAAAATTAACAAAAAGTACCCGATCTTTGTTCCAATGAATTGGTCTGATTCAGCCTTTATTTCCTTATTGATTGAGACGAGCTGAGTGGCCTGAGAGCTGGTCGGAATAGTGGGCCAGTGGATAATTGCGTACTCTATCTTCCCCAGGGTGCGTTTGACACAAAAGGCATAAAATATCTCTCTGCATTGTTACTCAGCATTAGGCATGGACTGTTAATGTTGAGATTAGGAGTCGGTATTTTCTCTCTCTCCGCCTTGTCCTAAGCGTTTCCCCGTATACCTCCGAAAATATCAATAAATCCAGGAAGGAACTCTTATGAGATGTATTTTCGTACTGATATCCTCGCTCTTACTAACAATGGCTGCTGGAGCTGAAGAGGCTCAGCGCTTGTCAGCCGAAGTGCTTTGGAAAATAAAGCGCGTGGGCACTCCAGTGATTTCTCCCTCTGGTAAACAGGTAGTAGCCCCTGTGACAACTTTTGATCTTGAAAAGGATAAGGGGGAAACCCGCCTGTGGTTGCTCTCTACTGATGGTGGTATCCAGAGGCCATTAACGGCTGTTGGGCTCAGTGTTTCGGAGCCGGTATTTTCCCCAGATGGTAAACATTTGGCTTTTATTGGCAAACGAAGTGATGACGATATCAAGCAAATTTTGATATTGCCTATGGCTGCTCCCGGAGAGGCGGTGCGTTTGAGTGAGGTACCGACTGGTGTCTCATCGATAAAGTGGGTGGGGGACCACCTTTATTTTATCTCGCGTATTTGGCCGGATAAAGCGCCGGAAGAAATGGCTGGCCGAGTTAAGGAAGAAAAAGAGAAAAAGGTGTCTGCCTATGTCTGGAATGCATTGCCTTTTTCTTTTTGGGATAACTGGATAGATGAGCAGCGGCAGGCGCATGTATTCCGAATCCCAGCCAAAGGCGGTGCGGTAGAAAATCTGACTTTGAGGACGGGTTTAAAGCTTCCCAACTGGATCCAGGGGGCAGAAAGTTATGACGTATCGCCCGACGAGTCACACCTCGCTATTGTGGCCGATTCCAAGAAAAGTGGTACTCGCCCAGACTTCGATGTGTTCCTGCTGGAGCCAGGTTCCCCTAAAGCCAGAAATTTGACCTTGGCCAATGAGGCGCCAGACTTCAATCCAAAGTTTTCACCGGATGGCCGTTTGTTAGCCTTTAATCGCCAGCTTATATCGGGTTTTTATGGTGATACGCGCCGCCTGGTGGTACACAGGTTGCGCTCTAGGCAGAACACTGTTTTACATGAGGAATGGGATAGATCCACGGATGGTATGGTTTGGGCACCCAGTGGGGGTGGTCTCTATGCCGCAGTCGACGACCAGGGCTCTCGGCGAATTTACTATCTGCCCGTCGGTAATGGCGACCCAAGAGTAATCACCGATTCGACCGACTTTAGTAATTTGTCTGTTGCCAGTGATGGCACTCTGGTAGGTATTAATCAGAGCTTTCTCTATCCGCCAAGGGTGGTCAGTATTGATGCAAGAAATGGGGGAGTGGAGCGGCTGGATAGCTTTAATGATGATTTATTTGCCAATGTCGATCTGGGAACTTACGAGTCGGTGACATTTACCGGAGCGGAAGGTGCCGATATACAGATGTGGGTGCATTATCCACCGGGCTTTGATCGGAATCAGAAGTATCCATTAATGCTGTTACTCCACGGTGGGCCACACAATGCCGTCACCGATACCTTTCATTTTCGCTGGAATGCGCAAACCTTTGCCTCTTGGGGCTATGTTACCGCCTGGTTTAATTTCCATGGCTCCTCCGGGTTTGGTCAGGCATTTGCAGATTCCATCAATCCAGACTGGCTCAGTCGGCCGTATACCGACACCATTGCTGCAGCCGATTGGTTTAAATCGCAGAGTTGGATAGACAAGGATCAATTAGTGGCAGCGGGAGGCAGTTACGGTGGCTATTTGGCGAGTATTCTATTGGGTCGCGAACATCCATTTAATGCCCTGGTAATTCATGCTCCGGTGTATAACCTCTACTCCATGCTGGCAGCAGATTATTCGGTACACGGGATTCGCTTTGGCGAATATTGGCAGAGCCCGGAGATTTACCCCTCAATTTCACCGCATACTTATGCGGCTCAATTCAAGACGCCGAGCTTGGTTATTCACGGTCAAAACGATCTAAGAGTGCCGGTTGGCCAATCCTTCGAGTTGTTTCGCACTTTGCAAGAGCGCGGTGTTGAATCGCGCCTGATTTACTATCCCGATGAAAACCATTGGGTACTAAAACCGAATAATTCGTTGCACTGGTACGGACAGGTGCGTGAGTGGGTTGAGCGCTTTGCCGCACCTAATAGGGGCACCGAAGCCTCTGCCAGTGTAACGAAGTAAAGCTCGTTGGCAACTGGAGAGAGTTGGCTTTCTCTCCACTTGGTTTGTCCTGGAGCCTCTGTCGGTAACGGCATGAGGCTCCAGGTATACGCAATAAGTCCTGGATAAAACGCTTTTCTGGCCAATGCCTTACTCTCAACGGAAGATTGGCCGGTTAAATTCATTTTTATTGCGGCTTTGATGCTTTCTGGGCTTGTTGTGTCACGGACAGTGCGCAAGAATTCAGCTCTAATTCTGCTGTAATCAGGGATATATGTTTCTCTTAATTACCTATATTTTTATCGCTCTCGGCTTTTCCTTTTTGTGCTCGATTGCCGAGTCGGTCATTCTCAGCGTCACCACGCCCTATGTGAGACTTCTTGAGAGGGAAGGGCACAAAGCGGGGCCTCTGTTGCGCAAGTTGAAAGGGGATATCAATGCGCCCCTGGCCGCGATCCTTACCCTGAACACTATTGCCCATACTGCTGGTGCCGCTGGTGCTGGTGCCCAGGCTGCAGCGGTTTTTGGCAACCAGTACCTGGGTATTGCCTCCGCAATCCTCACCTTGTTGATTCTGGTGTTCTCGGAAATTATTCCTAAAACCCTAGGGGCGGTTTACTGGCGTCAGCTGGCTCCATTTACTGCCTACGCGTTGCGCGGACTGGTGTGGTTGCTCTACCCCTTTGTGAAAATGTCCGAGTGGCTCACACGGGGCTTATCGCACGGACCCACCCTTACGGGCTTCAGCCGCGATGAGTTTGCGATTATGGCGGAGATCGGGGAGGCCGAGGGCCAGCTGGAGCAGCGTGAGTCCAGTATTCTGCGTAACCTGTTTTTTACCCTGCGCGACCATTCTGTACGCGAGGTGATGACGCCGCGCACTGTGGTATTTTCCCTGCCCGAGGACGCCACTCTGGCTGAGGTCTACGAGGAGGTGGAAAGGGGGCGCTTCTCCCGTATCCCGGTATATGAAAACCGCGATCAGGACTGTGTGGTGGGGTTTGTACTTAAACAGGAACTACTGCTCGCCTATGCCAAGGGTGAGGGCGAACGTAAATTGTCCGAGTTCCGCCGCGAAATGTTGATGCTGCCGGAAACCGCCACTATATATCAGGCCTTCCAGAAAATGCTGTCGCGCCGGGTGCAGATCAGTGCGGTATTGGATGAATACGGCAGCCTGGAAGGGGTGGTTACCCTTGAAGATCTTCTCGAGACTCTGCTCGGTGAAGAGATTGTCGATGAAGCGGATAAAACTCCGGATCGCCAGGAGCTGGCCAAGCGCCTGTGGCGCTGGCGCTCAAAGAGACACGGTCTCAAGGTGGATGAATCTGCGCAGCAGGAGCAGGATACTGAGGAGGCTGGTGAGGGTCGTGATGGCCGAGAGGGGCGCGATAGCTAATTTCTACATCTGATAGCTTGTGCTTTCCCTGCCGGTGGCCCCGACGGAATCTTTGACGGCCTCCGGCGGGCTCTACAGGTTTTGATTCCGATGGCTGCTAGGCTTCTGTGCAGATATGTCGCAGGCCATTGCCTGCTGGCAAGGTCTGTACCCAAGCCGCTAGAATACGCCGCTTCGGAACCTGACGGACTGAGATTTTAAAATGGGAAACAGAACGCCTCTGTATGACACACATGTCGCTATGGGCGGCAAAATAGTGGATTTCGGTGGATGGGATATGCCGCTGCACTACGGTTCGCAGTTGGATGAGCACAACAAGGTGCGCACCGATGCGGGAATGTTTGATGTCTCCCACATGACCGTGGTCGATGTCGATGGCGCTGACGCCCGCGACTACTTGCGCTACCTGCTGGCCAACGATGTGGCCAAGCTCGATGGCAATCCCGGCAAGGCACTTTACACCGGCATGCTGAATGAGAAGGGCGGCGTGATTGACGACCTGATCGTCTACCTGCGCGACCCCGGTTATCGCGTGGTGGTAAACTGCGCAACCCGCGAAAAAGACCTGGCTTGGATGAACAAGCAGGCGGAATCTTTTGAGGTCACTCTCACTGAGAGACCTCAGCTGGCGATGATCGCCATTCAGGGCCCTAACGCTCTCAGCAAGACGAAAGAAGTTTTGGGTATCGACTGGACTGCGGCGATTGATGCGCTGAAAGTGTTCCAGAGCGTGGCCCGCGGCGAGTGGTTTGTGGCGCGTACCGGCTATACCGGTGAAGATGGCCTGGAAATCATGCTGCCCGGCGAAGATGCCAGTGGTTTCTGGCGTGCTTTGGCCGAGGCTGGCGTTGCCCCCTGTGGCTTGGGTGCGCGGGATACTCTGCGCCTCGAAGCGGGTATGAACCTGTATGGCCATGAAATGGATGAGGAAACCTCTCCACTGATCGCCAATATGTCCTGGACCGTCGCCTGGGCGCCGGAGAGCCGCAATTTTATCGGCCGCGCAGTGCTGGAAGAGGAAAAGGCTAAGGGCATCGAACACAAGCTGGTCGGGCTGGTTCTCGAGGAACGCGGTGTTCTGCGTGGGGGTCAGTATGTGATGGTGGACGGTAGCGAAGAGCGCGGTATCATCACCAGCGGAACCTTCTCGCCTACCCTGGGTTACTCCATCGCCCTGGCGCGGGTGCCGGCCAGCGTCGGCGATACCGCTGAAGTGGAAATCCGCAAGAAACTGCAGCCGGTCAAGGTGGTTAAGCCCTGCTTTGTGCGCAACGGCAAATCGGTTATTTAAGCGCGGCACCACAGGTGTCAGCGCCATTCAGACAATATATACAGATGCTTAATCAAGGGATCACAGCATGAGCGAAATCCGCAATGAATTAAAATACCTCTCCAGCCATGAGTGGGCGCGATTGGAAGAGGATGGCACAGTTACTATCGGCATCAGTGACCATGCCCAGGACGCTCTGGGTGATGTGGTATATGTTGAAACCCCCGAAGTGGGCAGCACTCTGGCTGCCGGCGACGAGGCCGGTGTAGTTGAGTCTGTTAAGGCCGCTAGTGATATCTACTCTCCGGTATCCGGTGAGGTAGTAGAGGTGAATGAAACTCTGGAAGAGTCCCCGGAGACCGTAAACTCCTCTCCTTACGATGACGGTTGGTTTTTCCGTATCAAGCCCAGTGATGTGAAAGAGCTGGACAATATGCTGGATGCCGATACCTATCGCTCGGAGTCTGAGGACTAATTCCTCACGCTCACTGAGTGCAAAAACCGCTGCTATTGGCAGCGGTTTTTTGTTTATAGATGGTGTTTATTCGGTACTTGCCGGGTGAAGGATACCTTTCAGACCTATTTTATGTAGGAATGCGCCGACGGTGTGCTCGATTTCCTCAGCACAATCCATTTGGATCACTTGTTGCAGTAGTAACTTGGTATCTGCTTGGCGTACCGCGCGCAGAGTTGCCTTTACTCGCGGTAGATTGGTGGCGTTCATCGACAGCATGTCGTAGCCCATGGCCACCAACAATAGGGCGCCCCCGGGTTCTCCTGCTAATTCTCCGCAGATGCCGACTCTGGTGCCCTCAGCGTGCGCGGTGCTGACAATCTCTTGCAGAGCACGCAGCACTGCGGGGTGTAGGGCGTGGTAGATATTGGCAACGCGACTGTTATTGCGATCCACAGCCAGTAAGTACTGAGTCAGATCATTGCTGCCCACTGAGATGAAATCAGCGCGCTCGGCTAATTCGCGAATCTGATAGATCGCCGAGGGCACCTCCACCATGACCCCGAGCGGCGGCATCTCAATTTCATAATCTTCTTCCAGAAGTTCCCGGTAGGCTCGTTCGATCAGTTTGCGTGCGGCTTCGAGTTCATTGAGCCCACTGATCATGGGCAGCATGATACGCAGGTTGTTGAGCCCTTGGCTGGCCTTCATCATGGCGCGCACCTGCGCCAGGAAAATTTCCGGGTGGTCGAGGGTTACGCGAATGCCGCGCCACCCCAGGAATGGGTTGGTTTCTTCAATGGGAAAGTAGGCCAGTGCTTTGTCGCCGCCTACATCGAGGGTGCGCATGGTTACCGGCATGGGGGCAAAGGCTTCGAGTTGTTCCCGGTAGATTTCCCGCTGTTCCTCCTCGGAGGGAAAGCGGTCGCGCAGAAGGAAGGGGACCTCGGTGCGGAACAGGCCGACACCCTCGGCCCCGCGCTCTAGGGAGCGAGTGACATCAGCCATCAGGCCGGTGTTGACCAGCAAGTGAACCCGGTGTCCATCGGCAGTTTCAGCAGGTAGTTCTGCCAGGTGATCCAGACTGTGGGCGAGCTGTTGCTCTTCGGCGACGATCTCGTCGTAACGGCGTTTGAGCTCTACGCCAGGATGAATGTGCAGGTCGCCGCGGTAGCCATCCACCACCATATCCACATCGTCGATAGTTTCGTAGGGCAGGTCTTGCACGCCCATAATCGCCGGCAGCCCCATAGCGCGGGCAATGATGGCCATATGGCTGTTGGAGGAGCCTTTTACGGAAACAGCACCGATCAGCTTCTCCCGCGGCACTTCGGCCAGCACCGCGGCAGTGAGCTCTTCCCCAACCAGAATGGTGTTGTCTGGATAATCGCGCTCGCTCTGCTGTTGCTGGTGTAAGTGGGTGAGGACACGGGCTCCCAAGTCTCGCACGTCGGCGGCACGGTCGCGGAAATAGGAGTCGGACATGGCCTCAAAACGGCGCACGTGTTCGAGCATGACTTCGGCCCAGGCCCTGGGGGCGCTCAGCTGCTGTTGAATACGATCGCAAACCTCTACGGCGAGAGAATCGTCGTCGAGCATACTGATATAGGCATCGAAAAGTGCGCGCTCTTCGCGGTTGAGTTCGTCTTTGAGACGCTCTCCCACTTCGCGAATCTCCTCTCTGGCGGAGGTGAGCGCTTGCCGGAACAAAATTAATTCCTCTTCGATGTCCAGGCACAGGGAGTAGGGCACGGTGGCCAAGTTGGCCCTGGGGGTGACAATATGGGCACGACCTATGGCGACACCTGGCGAGGCGGGAATACCGGAGAAGTGGGTTTCCTGGCGCTGTCGGCGGATGGTAGCCAACATGCCAGTGGCTTCGGCGTGAGCAATCACTCCGGCAAGCTGGGCAGAGAGGGTGACGAGAAAAGCTTCTTCACCTTCATCGAAACGGCGCTGCTCTTCCTGCTGGACAACTAGGACACCGAGCACTGCGCGGTGGTGGATTATCGGTGTGCCCAGGAAAGCGCTAAATCGCTCCTCACCGGTCGAGGGAAAATATTGGTAGGCGGGATGTGCCTCGGCCTTTTCTAGATTGATGGGCTCTTCGCGGGTGACCACATTACCAACCAGGCCCTCATCGGGTGCTAATTGCACCTGGCCCACGGCACTTGGTAGCAGGCCATCGGTGGCCATCAGGACATAGTTGCCGGTTTCTTTGTCGCGAAGGTAAACAGAGCAGACACGGGTGTGCATCACTTCGCGCACTCGCCGCACAATGATTTCAAGCACTGCCGGCAGGTCCCTGGCGGAGTTAACTTCCTGAACGATACTGCGCAAAGATCCGAGCAATGGCCTTTCCTCGCCAGTCAACGGAGAATGAATTAGGCCCAGGAGAGCCTGGGCTTGGTGGTGCTGGAGTGCAGCTGATGCTGCGGAATTACTCGCCCCGCTCGCGCAACCAGCGCCTTTCCAGCTGAATTTGTTGTGGGGCCAGTTCGGCCAGCGCGCGCCGATAAACCTCGCGCTTGAAGGTCACCACTTTACTGAGTGGGTGCCAGTAGCTCACCCAGCGCCAGTGGTCAAATTCGGGCTTATAGCCGTTGTCGAAGCTGATGCAAGACTCTTCGGCTTCTAACTTCAGTAAGAACCACTTTTGTTTCTGGCCAATGCACAGGGGTTCAGAGCGCCGGCGGATCAGGCGCTGCGGCAGGCGATAGCGCAGCCAGCCGCGGGTGCAGGTGATAAGACTGACCTGATCGCGTGTAAGCCCTACTTCTTCGTATAGCTCCCTATATAGTGCCTGTTCGGGAGTTTCGCCCGGATTTATACCGCCCTGGGGAAATTGCCAGGCGTCCTTGCCACCTACCCGCCGAGCCCACAGTGCCTGACCGCGGGCATTCAGCACAATGATACCGACATTGGGGCGAAAGCCCTCTGAGTCTATATTGCTGCTGTTGTCGCCACCCTGTCCCCGGTTGCGATTGTTGCTACTGGGGTTGTCGCTGCGATTTGACTGCTTGGCAGGCTTACGGCGGTTTCTTCGCCCGGCAGGTGCCGGTTTGCCGTCGCCCAAAATACCGTCCTCAATACTTTTGTGTGCGGCCGTGCGCTGCACTTACTTGTCCCGCATTGTTCCACAGAGGTGGGTTTACAGCAATTCAGTGACGCAGTCCGTGTGATAGGGGCGAGTGCGCGGTAAAATCGACCGCCACTCTAGTGGTGGTTGCTTTACCCTGGCGGTGAAATAGCCTTTGCGAATCTATAGTTTACGGGGGAGTTGGCGATGCACTTGGCAATTTTTGATCTCGACAACACGCTGATCGGCGGAGACAGCGATCACGCCTGGGGTGAGTTTCTGGTGGAGCGCGAGCATGTGGATAGCGAACGCTATCGTTTGAGCAACGATCGCTTCTATCAGGACTACCAGCGGGGTGAGTTGGATATCTTTGCCTACCTGGAGTTTGCCTTGGAGCCGCTGTCACAAATTTCTCGGGGTCAACTGGAGAATCTGCAAAGTGAATTTATGCAGGAGGTGATCAGTGAGTTGTGGCTACCGGCAGCGCAAGAGCTAATCGGTGAACATCGTCGCAAAGGACACCACATCATGATTATTACCGCCACTAACCGCTTTGTGGTGGAGCCGATTGCCGCCCGCCTGGGGGTGGATACCCTGTTGGCGACTGAGCCTGAAGAGCACGAGGGTCACTTCACCGGCCGTGTCGTGGGAGAGCCCTGTTATCAGGCTGGCAAGGTGTTGCGCCTGCGCCAATGGCTGGCGCAAAACCCTGAATACGCGGGTAGGGAGAAATGGTTCTACAGCGATTCCATCAACGATTTGCCTCTGCTCACGGAAGTGGAGCATCCGGTGGCGGTTGACCCAGATGCCCAACTGCGAGCAGAGGCGCAAGTGCGTGGATGGCCAATTATTAGCTTGCGCGATCAGGGCTAAATGGCGATTTTGGCCAAGAGAAAAGTGCGGCCTTGGAAAACATGAAAAGAGGAAGTGAGTGAACGGATATTGCCTTCGGTCTCTGGCCACAGCCCTATTGCTGGGAGTACTGGTTATCGTAGTTGGCTGCGAACAGCGAACCTCTCAGCCTTTAAAGGAACAGAAGCGTGCCCCAGAGGCCCAACAGGTTGATGAAAAGGTGGCCTCGGATCTCTCGCTGGCAATCTGGCAGGCGGGACAGGCTCAGGTATTGCACGCTCATGCCTCCGTGGAAACGTTGCGGAGAGCTGTCGATGCCTTGCTTGCCCAGCCCGATGAGGAGCAATTGGAGGAGGCCAGGCTGGCCTGGCTGGATGCGCACCGCGAGTTTGCGGCAACTTTGCCCTATATCCAACTGGCTTTTTCGCCCTCGGACCTGCGCAGTCAAGGGCGCAAGCTCTTATTGGCACTCGATAGCTGGCCCGCCCAGCCCGGTTATCTGGATACTGTGCCGGGTTATTCCGATAGCGGCATCGTCAACGACACCGCTATCGAACTGACTTTGACAAACCTGCGCAAACAACATCGCCTCACAGCACACGAAGAGGCGAGCACCGGCTTTCACGCACTTGAGGTGATGCTCTGGGGCCCCACAAGTGAGCGCATGGCGGAAGACTTTGTGGCAGTTAGCGAAGGAGAGAGGCCGGAGGCTTTGGCGGTCAATCGTCGCCGTGAACTAACCAGTCTGATTGCCAAGGGGATTGAAGAAGATATGGCCGGGCTGGCACGTCGCTGGCCCACTTCGGCCAATAACCTATCCCGTGAGTACCTAGCCCTAGGACCGGTAGCGCGATTGCAGCAGATTCGCGCAGCACATACCCAGGTGATTGATGAGCAGCTTTTGCGCCGTCTCCCCGAGGGCTCGGAGAGTGATGTAGAAAGTGGCCGCGCGGCAGACTCGAAGCAGGCGCTACTGGCAATTATGGCGACCTTGCAGTCTAACTGGATCCCCTCCGGAGGTGGTGGTCTGGCCGAGGTGCTTCTTGACCGCCATCAGGTCAATGCTTTGGAGGAGGCCTTTTCAGATTTTGAGGCCCTATTGTTAAAGATGGAGGATCCATTCGAGTTGGCAGAGCTTGGGCAGCTGGCCAAAGCGCGCAAGTTGTTGGAGCGGATGGCAGGTTTGATGACTGGTACCACAGAGGTGCCAGTATCGGAGAAGGATGTGATGCCAGTGTCTTTACCGGCCGTTGAGGGCTAAAGGAAATAAAAACCCCCGGCAATAGCCGGGGTTTTTTGTGAGATGTCTATAAGCTTACCAGCGACGTACAGGGCCTGTGTCCACGTGCACGAAGTTACTCTTCGGGTAATAGCCGACACCACCTGCCTTTAGGTTCAGCGCCGCCTGCCTCAGTTTTGACAGGGGTACACCGGGCATGCGGATATCTAAGGCCATACCGCGGGTATGGTAGCTGCGCTTGGCCACGCCCCGACCCGCAGCGCGTAACTTCGCATTGGTCTTGGGCGAACGGTACCCGGAGATAATCTCGATGGTACCGGTGTAATTGAACTTTTCCTTCAGCTTATACACGATATCAAATAGTTTCGGGTCCATGCGGGTCACTTCGTTAGCTCGGTGGTCCCGCAGCAGCTTATTGAACTGTTTCAAACCACCGTTGCTGTAGTTTCCGTTGCTCCAGTAGGCGGCCTCCAGCTTCTCCCCTGTGTGCAGGTTGCGCATCTTCAGGGTGCGGGAGCTACCTACTTTCGCGAAAGTCGGTCCGGCGCTGACCGCCGCCGCAGTTGCGCAGGTCACTGCCAGGAATCGACGTCTGGATGGATTCTTCATAATTCCGCCTCGTCGTTAAATCTCTTCGGGGTGCCCTTGATTGAGCACATCCGGGTACGGCGGAAAATGTACAAAAAATAACCATTTGTTACAAATTGTGACCTGCTAATTAGGAAATATTTGAAGGCTTTCGTTGGTAAATTTTTTTACGGATGCTACTCCCTTTGCGTTCTCGTAGCTGCTGGCGGGGGAATTAGCATTAGAAACAGGAGACAGCGTTGTCATTCAGTGGGCAAGCTTAAAAAATCATTTTTTTTGCGACTATTTAGTTTTTTTCCTAAAGCAGGGGCACTTTTTGGGGGGCGCCTGGGGCATTGTCCTATTTATCCCTGTGATAAATATCCCGGCGGAATTGAGGGCGCCCTTCGGCGTCTATCCAAGCTGTCATATAAACGATAAAGAGTTTAGGGGCGGGTTTGATGGCTACTTTTAGAGGTTCGTCCCCGGTTGCAGCCTCGGCGATGCGGGTCCTGTCCCACCCCTGGGTTTCTAGCAGGTTATAGGCCAATTCCTCGGGTTGATGCAGGCGCACACAGCCGTGACTAAAAGCTCTATGGTGCTCTGTGAACAGGCTTTGCGCCTGGGTGTCGTGTAGGAATATGGCCTGCTTATTGGGAATAACGAACTTCACTTTACCTAGGGTGTTATCTGGCCCGCTGACCTGGCGCATGGTGGCGTGGCCACCTGCGGCCCTCTCCAAGCTCTCATCGGTGATCGGGGAAGTTTTGCCACCGCGATACTGGATGACCCGATAACCGCGGCGGTGCATGGCTGCAGGGTTGTGCCGTGCTTTGGGGAGTAACTCTGTGATGAGGATACTGCGCGGCACTGTCCAGGTGGGGTTGAATACCACACTGGTAATGCGGGTGTGTAAATTGGGTGTGCGGCTGCTGTTCTTGCCCACCACGGTTTTCATATCCAGCTTGATACGTCCATCTTCCACCAATTGCAGGCGGTAGTTGGGCACATTTACCAGCACATAGCGCCCTTCTTTCTGAGAGGGAAGCTTGTCCCAGCGTTGTGCATTTCTAACCATCTGTTCAGCTCTCTCGATGGGAGAAACCGACAGGGCCGTGAGGGTTTCTCCCTCGGCAACACCACTTGGCACCAAGCCGTGGCGGCGCTGGAAGCGCTCAAGTGCCGACTGCAATGCGCTGTCGAAGCGCATAGGGTCCTTCTGTGGAGATGATACCGGGCCGGGTTGTCCACGATAATCGCCGTATAGTTCGAGCAGTTTGCGCAATTGCAGCACCCTCTCGTTCTTATCTCCGGCTTGCAGGGGGCCACCCTGGGGTATAGGGCGCCAATGTTTGGCTAGGTTTCTGTAATGCAGGGCTTCGCTGCGCAGCTGGTCTCCCATAAGGGCAATATCCAGAGCTGCAGCACCCTTGGAAGACTGGCCGCCGCTTATCGAGGCAGCCGAGGCAATGGCCACTGTCAGGAGAGCAGCTAACCCTAGATGGCGGGGATACCAAGCCATAGTGAACTCCCACCAGATTGATGATACTCAGCCACGACTGGCTCCTTTTCCGGCTTTGTCCCGTTGATAGATATCCGGGCGGAACTGCAGTTGGCCGTTTTCATCCACCCAGGCAGTCCAGTAGGCGATGTATACCGGTAAAGGGTTTTTCAGCGCTACGCCATGGGTACGACCGCTCATCAGCGCTCGCTCAATGCGGGCGTTGTTCCAGCGATTTTGTTGGGCGAGCATCATGCGAGCAAACTTCAGGGGTTTTTCCAGGCGTATGCAGCCGTGGCTGAAAGCGCGTTGAGATTTCTTGAACAGGTGTTTGCTGTTGGTATCGTGAAGGTAAATGGCGTGACGGTTGGGTATCACAAATTTGACCCGTCCCAGCGCATTTCCCGGTCCTCCTTTTTGCTGCAGGGTTACCTGGCCCCGGCGCACTGCGGCGACATTTCCACGGGTGAAAGGTACCGCCCGGCCGCGATGATTGATTAAGCGGTAGCCCTTGGCACTCAGTGCCGAGCTGCCCTTTGGCAGAAGCTCCCGTAAGGCGATATTGGGGGGGACTCGCCAAACTGGATTAAATTCCAGGCGTGTCATGCGCGTGGTAAGTTGTGGGGTCTTGTGCTTGGGCTTGCCCACCACCACTTTCATACGGAATTGCTCGCGCTCGTCGTCGATCAAGCGCAAGTTGAACTCGGGAACATTAACGACGATATAACGGGGCCCTAAATCCTTTGGGAGGTTTTCCCAGCGTTTAATATTGGCTGCCAGAATCCGAACCAGCTTATCCGGGTTAGTGTTGAGGCGACTGCGGGTGCGCTCATCCACCAGGGCATCCCCTTTTAGGCCGTGGCGGCGCTGGAATCGGCGCACAGCCTCTTGGAGGGGCTTGTCGTAGACGTCACCTGTAAGTGTTTCTTTGGAGCCTTTGCTGGGAAAATCCCTGGGGCGGAAATCGCCGTAGAGCATTAACAAGCTGCGCAACTGAGCTACTCTCGGTCCCCGGCTTCCCGGAGTAATTGGCTGTCCGCCATCCAGCGGTTGCCAATGATCCCCCTCGGCCAATGTCTGGTAGCGAGCCAGCTCCTCACTGAGGAGAGTGTACTGTCTGCCATAGGGGGAAAAGGGATCTCTCCCTGGCACAGGCAGATCAAGGTCTGCCCCTGCGCTCGCCAAGGACGGGGAGCTATCAACCCCCAGCACAAGGGCCAATATAAAAGCCATGGTGCCACTGTGGATTGATTTGCTCTGCAAGGAGGAGAGATAGCCAGCACCCATAAGTCACCCCAGTAAGCGAAATCGGATCAGAGAGACTGATCACCCTGCTCACATTGGTAACTTGTGACTCCTGAGCCCTAAATAATTTTGAGGAATGGAACGGGGCTATGCGCCGAGGAAAAAGACTATGGGGGGTTATTATTGGAGGCTAAGGGACGGCCCCGAAGGCCGCCCCATACTTGCTCAAAATTGATTGTCGCTCAAACCATCCTTGCGATAGATATCGGGGCGAAAATTCAGCCGGCCCTTTCCGTCCACCCAGGCAGTCCAGTAGGTGATATAGACCTTAACCAAGCGGACTAAGTCGACCTCGGTGGTCTTCTCTCCGACAGTGAGCTGGTCGATGCGCCACTGGTCCCAGTCACCCTGAGGGCGCAGAAGGGCCTCAGCCAGGTGGCGGGGTTTTTCCAGGCGGATACAGCCGTGGCTGTAATCCCTGTCTGTGAGAGAGAAGAGAGTGCGGGCGCGAGTATCGTGCAGGTAAATATCGTGTTTATTGGGAATTTCGAATTTCACTCGCCCCAAAATATTTTCCTCTCCACCCATCTGGCGCATAAGGAAAGACCCAGCACCGGCGGCTGACAAGTTACTAGCGGTCAGCGGCAGGTGTTCCCCTCTGCCATTGACGACTCGGTAACCCATGTTCTCCATGCCCGCAGGGTTCTTGCGTGCCTTGGGCAGAATTTCATTCACCAGGATACTGCGTGGCACTGTCCAGGTGGGGTTGAATACCACCTTGCTGACCCGGGTGGTGATCTCGGGAGTAGCGTGTTTCTTCTTGCCCACGACCACATTCATGGCCAGTTTTACCCGGTTGTTCTCCACATACTGGAGGCGGTACGCGGGTATATTCACCTGGATAAAGCGATCCCCAAGGCTGGCAGGAAGCTCTTCCCTGCGCAGGATATTCATCTCAACAATTTTTGCTCGCGCTGAGGGTGATAAGTTGAGTCGCTTGCGTGTGCCGCGGCCCACAATTCCGTCTGGCTTGAGGCCGTGGCGCTTCTGGAAGCGCAATAGCGCTTCATGCAGGCCCCGGTCAAAGCGGTTGGGGTCCCCTCCGCCATAGCTATAGCGGCTCTGATAGTCCCCGTAGAGGGTGAGCAATTCTCTCAGGCGGGCCACATGGGGGTGGCGAGCACCCATCGTCATCACCGGCCCCGGAGGTATCGGGCGCCAGCGGCCACTGTCGGAGATTCTGCGCAGGCGTTCCAGCTCGTTTCGCAGGGCATAGACGTCGCTACCGTAAGGCGTGTTTTCTTCGAAATAGGGCCCCTCACTGTTCTCTGAGCGAGCTGCCCTGGTTCTTTCCTGGGGATGACTATTGCGGCCCTGATTGTAGTAAACCCTGCTGCCGCCCCTGGTCGCTCCAGAGGAACCACTGTCACTGGAGGTGTTGTAGCGCGTGCGATAGCGGCGAGTGTCGGAAGGCCTTGAAGAGCTGCGTTGGTTGTCAGTGTTGTAGTCGCGGGAGTAGTAGCGACTGCGTGGTTTACTGCCGATCATGCGCGCCCGATCATAGCCGCGAAAGTACTTGCGTCCGCTGGGCTCGTTGGATGCCTGCTGTGGGGCATTGCCGAAGGCTACCATGCGAAATCCTTGGTGCTCCCGCAGAACCGGTGTAATTCCTCGGCGCGGACGGCTTTTGGGGGTGATTCTGTCGAGCTGGGTATCTTGTGCGTAAGAGACGAAGGCGTCTGTTAGCAGAATATCCAGTACTGCGGCCATTTGCAGGCGCTGGGGAGTGTCCCGTAAGGTGCGGTCGAAGTACCCCAGGTGGTAACGATAATCCACCATGCTGCTTGGATTGCCAGAGCTGGCAGCTGTTAGCTGCTTGAGGAGATCATTGGCGCTGTCACTCAGGTTGTAATTATCAAACCACAGCAGACGATAATTAGTACGCTGGTAAATCCTGCGCACTGCCGCCGGGTTAAAAATGGGATCTTGGGCCGGCCATGCGTCAGGGTTTTCCTCCAGCCAGTGCACCAAATGTGGGCGTACTGCACTCTCCGGCAATACTGGCACCGTTTTCTGGTTAGCGGAAAAGGCGTAATAGAGGATGGAGACACAGAGACTGCCTAGCACCAGCAGGGGCAGTAGTGATTTGCGTTTGCGCTGCTCTGGGTTGAAGTAAGACATGGTACCTCAGCGATACTGCAGGGGCCCGGTGTTGTCTTGTGGATAATGCCGGACGCCAGATCGTTCATACCTTCCGAACCTGTGGCGAGCCCATCCAGAGACTGTTAGGTGTCTAGCGTTGACTCGCACTTGTCATGCGTCCCGCGCGACTTCCTCTAATGTAAGACCACAATTGGCGTCACGCTTGCGCGAAACTCAACCAATCTCAGCCTGTGAAACTAAGTATGGCAATAAATGCGGAATTTGCTTGGCGTTTCTTTCCTCTGAGGATAAGAGGCTTGGTAATCTGTGATGAAGGCACGCAAATCTTAGCCCTTACCGCGATATGGTTCTGTTATTGACAGAAATTTGTCTGCTATGGCTTCGGGGCTTGGGCGATTAGATACGGCCAATTTTTTCAATAACCCCTAAAAACCCTACAGATTTCAGGGGCTTGGGATAAAGGATTCAGGGGATGGAAAAGTGGCGAATTGGCCCATACGGATTGCCCTGGGAAAAGCTCTGTTCCCATAACTGGGTCTGGCCATCCCGGTGAACTGCTATGAGGGTGCTGGCACGTGTGCCATAGCCTTGCAGAGTGTCGCTTAAATCTTGCCCGCCTGGCAGTTGATTCTTTCTCTGGGATATCTGCACAAATATTGGCGACAGGGCGCGCTCCATTGACAAACTCACGCCGGTATCTGGCAGCTCCGCATCTGCAGCGGGGGCCCTGTCCTGCAGCAGGTTGAAGGCCGGTTCAATAAAGTTCTCCCGGCCAATGGGGCCTTCAATTTGCCGTGTAATTTGTGCCAGCCCCGCCTTGCCCTTTTCCACCTTGGGCCAGGGAGCATCGGGTGCGCCATTGGAGATACCGTGTACTCCGGCAGAGAAAGCGAAGGGCTTATGCCTATTGCCCGCGCAGTATAGGGGGGGGGCTTTATCCAGTGCGAATAGCAGCGCATTAAAGCCCCGATAGTGCTGTCCTTCGAGTTCCCCTGCGAACTGCTCGGGGGAATCATCGCCGGTTAGGAATTTATAAGGAATTTCCCCGCGAGATAGGACTTTTTCAGGCTCTGCCCTTCCGGGCTCGCGGATATTGGTCACTGCGGCCACCCGCCGCGCAGAGATCCCTGCCCAGGTTCCGCCAGCCTGCAGATCCCGCCCAGCGACTATTTGTCTCCCCTCTGGCCCATTCTTCCAGGGTTCGGCGGGGGCACTCTTCCTGACGTAAAATTCATCTCTATTGGCGATAAGTAGCAGCGGGTAGTCGGGATGGCAACGGTAGGCAAACAACAGTAGACACATAGTGTTTTCCTGAAGGTGGGCTTTTAGCGCGCCTCTTTCGCTGGGGGGCGCTTTGCGACCATAATACGCTCTTCGCCAACAATCTCGATTCCCCCATGCTGACTTATCCAGAAATCAATCCGGTGGCCATTGCTATAGGCCCTTTAAAAGTACATTGGTACGGGCTGATGTACCTGTTCGGTTTCGTTGCTGCCTGGTGGTTGGCACTGCGGCGTAGCACTCGGCCCTGGTCTCCAGTTATTAAATCGGAAGTGGAGGACTTGATTCTCTACTGCGCTATCGGTGTGGTGGTCGGTGGGCGCCTCGGCTACATGTTCTTCTACAACTTGCCGCAGTTGATGGAGAATCCGCTCTCTCTGTTCAAAGTCTGGGAAGGGGGCATGAGTTTCCATGGTGGTCTGGTTGGCGTAATGTTAGCCACCGTCATTTATGCCCGAAAAATTGGCTCAACTTTCCCCGCGCTGATTGATTTTGTCGCCCCACTGGTACCTATCGGCCTGGGACTGGGGCGTCTGGGTAACTTTATCGGTCAGGAGCTCTGGGGCCGCCCAACAGAAGGGCCCTGGGGAATGGTCTTTCCCAAGGACCCGGAGCTGTTGGCCAGGCATCCGTCGCAGTTATACCAGGCCTTCCTGGAAGGGCTAGTGCTCTTCGCGGTGCTCTGGTGGTTCTCCAGCAAGCCGCGCCCGCGCCTCGCCGTTGGCGGTATGTTTGTGTTGCTCTACGGTATTTTCCGTTTCCTGGTGGAATTTGTCAGGGAGCCAGATGGTCATATCGGCTTCGACTTGTTCGGCTGGATGACTCGCGGCCAGCTTTTGAGTCTGCCGATGATTATTGCCGGTATCGCTCTATTGGTCTGGAGCTATCGTACCCAGCCGCTGCCCGAAGGGCGAGGCAAGGGTGGAAACAAAGAAAACCGTTCTCAAGTAAATGGCGGAGCCTAGTTAGAAATGAAGCAGTACCTCGATCTAATGCGCCATGTGCGCGAAAACGGCACAGTAAAAGGGGATCGTACCGGCACCGGGACCCTGAGCGTATTTGGCCACCAGATGCGCTTTAACTTGGCAGAGGGTTTCCCCTTAATCACTACAAAGAAGTGTCATTTGCGCTCCATCATTCACGAGCTGCTGTGGTTTTTGCAGGGAGACACCAACATTCGCTACCTGCAGGAAAACAAGGTGCGAATCTGGGATGAATGGGCTACCGAAGATGGGGATTTGGGGCCAGTTTACGGCCACCAGTGGCGCTCTTGGCCCACGCCTGATGGTCGTAAAATTGACCAGGTGGAAGAGCTGGTGCAGCAGTTGAAAACCCGTCCAGATTCCCGCCGTCTGATAATCAGTGCCTGGAATCCGGCGGACCTGCCCGATGAGGGCGTCTCCCCGGCAGAAAATGCCCGTGAAGGGCGCATGGCGCTCGCCCCTTGCCACGCCTTGTTCCAGTTTTATGTGGCGGATGGCAAGTTATCCTGCCAGTTGTACCAGCGCAGTGCGGATATCTTCCTTGGTGTGCCTTTCAATATTGCCTCCTACAGCTTGCTAACGTTGATGCTGGCTCAAGTGTGTAATCTTGAGCCAGGTGAGTTTATTCATACTTTTGGCGATGCTCACCTCTACTCCAATCATCTGGAGCAGGTTGATCTGCAGCTGCAACGGGAACCACACCCCCTACCGACAATGCACCTCAATCCGGATGTCAAAGACCTGTTCGCCTTCCGTTTCGAGGATTTCGATCTGCAGGATTACCAGGCGTATCCACATATTCCGGCTCCAGTTGCGGTTTGAATAGGAGAGACACTGTGGATACCCCGATTGCCTTAATCGCGGCTGTGGCCCGTAACGGTGCCATTGGCAGAGATAACGAGTTGCCCTGGCGTCTTTCTGGCGACCTGCAGTTCTTCAAGCGCACTACTATGGGCAAGCCTGTGGTGATGGGACGTAAGACCTTTGAGTCGATTGGCCGCCCGCTACCTGGACGTGTCAATATCGTGATTACCCGCAACCCTGATTGGCAGGCCGACGGTGTTGAGGTGGCAAGCACCTTGGAAGCCGCACTGGAACTTGGCGATAAGCACGCACAGGAAGCAGGGGCCAGCGAGCTGATGGTGATCGGCGGGGCACAGATTTATTGCCTCAGTATGCCCTATGCCGCGCGGCTCTATGTTACCGAAGTAGATGCTGAAGTGGCGGGAGATGCATTTTTTCCTGAAGTTAATGACTCATGGGTCGAAGTTGCACGAGAGTGTTACCCTGCTTGCGACAAGAATGAGTATAACTACGCATTAGTTCAGTACGACAGATTTAAATAAAAACAATTTGATTAAAAGTTGATCAATCTGTTAAATTCTGCGACAGCCAACACAGGGAATAGCGCCGTCAATGTGTGCAAGCGACCCGGTCTTGTTACCCGGTTGTTACTTTGCTACCCACGCGGGCCGATGCTGGCAATCGGCATTTGAATAATCAAATCGGCTGTTTACAATGTGCGGCTCTTAGCTGTCTTCTAACCAATGTTTTTAAAACAAAAGGACACCGCGTTGTGGCAGCTATCTCATCGCGACCATGTTGTGAAATATTGAACCCACTGGGGGGTCTAATGAAAACCAAGCGATTCATGGCTGTGGCGCTGACCACTGCGCTGTCTGCCGGCGCGCTCTACGGCAGCGTAGCCACTGCGGATACTCTCGATAACGTACTCGCCGTCGGCCAGCAGAAAACCACTGCGGCCCAGGCATCGCAAAAACGCATCGACAAGATTGCCGAAGAAACCAGCAGCCTGCTGCAGGACTTCAAGGTGGTCAATAAAGAAATCGATGGTCTGCGAGTGTACAACCGTCAGCTGGAAAAGCAGCTGGCCAACCAGCTCGAAGTGATCAATGAGCTGGACGAGTCCATTGCCAACGTTACTGTAATCGAACGTCAGATCCAGCCGCTGATTTTGCGTATGCTGGACGGCCTGGAGCAGTTCATCGAACTGGACGCACCGTTCAAGCTGGACGAGCGTATGGCCAACCTCGAAGGCGTTAAGAACAATATGGATCGTTCCGATATTACTGTTGCGGAGAAATTCCGCCAGGTACTGGAGCTGTACAATTTCGAAGCGGAATACGCGCGTAAGATCGACACTTACGGCGATACCCTGAACGTAAATGGCCAAGAGCGCCAGGTGAACGTGCTGCAGATCGGCCGTATCGCCCTGCTGGCTCAGACCACCGACTCCTCGATCTCCCTCGCCTATGACAAAGGCCAGAAAGCCTGGGTTGAGATCGATGCTGGCGAATACCGCCGCGCTCTCATGAACGGTCTGAAAATCGCCAAGAAGCAGGCCACTATCGATATCATGACTATGCCGATCGCGGCTCCGGAGGCAGCGCAATGAAATCCTCTATCGCCAAACGCGTACTAGTTGCAGCAGCGGCTGGCCTGATCAGCTTCTCTGCTGTCGCCCAGGAAAAAGCAGCTTCTCTCGATGACCTGCTGAAAATGGTTCAACAGTCCAAGGTTGCTGAATCCAAAGAGCACAAGCAGCGTGAAGCTGAGTTCCGTCGCCAAAAGGCCAATCAGCAATCTTTGCTGAAAAAGGCTAAAGACACTCGCACTGCAGAAGAAAAGCGCTCTGCTGAACTGGAAAAGAAATACCAGGAGCAGGAAGTTGCTGTAGATCAGAAACGCCAGCAATTGGACGAGCGCCTGGGCTCTCTGAAAGAGCTGTTCGGCCATATGTCTTCCACTGCGGCAGATCTACGCTCGAACATTGGTTCCTCCCTGGTTTCCGCCCAGTACCCCAACCGTACCGAATTTATCGACGGTCTGCTGGCCAAGATGAACAGTGCTACCAAGCTGCCGACAATCGAGGAAATCGAGCGTCTGTGGTTTGAAGTTCAACGTGAAACCCTGGAATCCGGCAAAGTAGTTAAGTTCAACGCTACCGTGATCAAGCCCAACGGTGAGCAAGCTCAACAGGAAGTTGTCCGTGTTGGTAACTTCAACCTGGTTTCCAACGGTAAATACCTGGAAATGAATGACGCCTACCAGCTGGCCGAGCTGATTCGCCAGCCAGATGCCAGCTTCCAGAAGATGGCGGAAGGCTTACAGGCCTCCACCGCTGGCTTCAGTGCTTTCGGTGTTGACCCGACTGGTCCTACCGGCGGCTCCTACCTGAAAGCCATGATCAACAGCCCCGATATCGTTGAGCGTTGGCACCAGGGTGACATCGTTGGTTACATCATTACTGCTGTTGGTGTATTCGCAATGCTGCTGGCTATCTTCCGCCTGATCGTACTGACTGGCGTGAGTGCCAAGGTTAATGCTCAGCTGCGTTCTTCTACCCCGAACACCAATAACCCGCTGGGCCGTGTACTGGCTGTTGCGGAAGAGAACAAAGGTGTCGACGGTGAGACTCTCGAGCTGAAGATGGAAGAGGCGGTCCTGAAAGAGCGTCCGGCCATCGAGTCCGGTCTCAACCTGCTGAAGATTATTGCCATGGTAGCTCCGCTGCTGGGTCTGTTGGGTACCGTTACCGGTATGATCGTAACCTTCCAGGCAATTACCATCTTTGGTGCTGGTGATCCTAAAGCAATGGCTGGTGGTATTTCTTCTGCCTTGATCACCACCGTTCTCGGTCTGTGTGTGGCTATCCCCACTGTACTGATGCACACCATTGTTAATGCTCGTGCCAAGCGCGTTCTGCATATTCTTGAAGAGCAGAGCGCTGGTATCGTGGCGGAAAACGCCGAGCGTAAATAAGAGGAGGCGGCAACATGCACGCATTAATCGACGCATGGGCCGCCGTCAACGCCTTTATGGCGTCGGGCGGGCCAGTACTGTTCCTGATCGCCGGCCTGACCTTCTTTATGTGGACGCTGATTTTTGAACGTGTTTTCTACTTTAACAAAGCGTTAAAGAGTGACGTTCAGGGTGCGGTAGACCAGTGGGAAGAGCGCAGTGAGCGCAAATCCTGGGCCTCCCACCAGATCCGCTACGCGATGATCTCCCGGGTTTCCGAGAAGATTCAGGACAATATGGACATGATCCAGGCCTGTGTTGCCCTAGCGCCCCTGTTCGGGCTGCTGGGCACGGTTTGGGGCATGATCAACGTGTTCGATGTTCTCGCAATTACCGGTGGCGGTGACGCTAAGCAGATGGCCAGTGGTGTATCCATGGCAACTATCCCGACGATGGCGGGTATGGTTGCGGCCCTCTCCGGAGTATTCGCCAACACCTACCTCGCCCGTAAGGCCGAGCGTGAGACCCAGTTGTTGGAAGATCATCTGACCATGGATCACTAAGCACACATCAGCGAATAGGCCAGCTTATTTGCTGTGAAGGTTTAGCCAAGCCAGAAATTTTCGCCAGGGGCGCTCCCTGAGGGCCCCTGACGAGAAAGTTCGCTAAGAGAGTTGCTATGAGCAAAAGACAAAATACGGCAGAAGAAGAAGCCGGCGCTATTGACCTCACGCCCATGCTGGACGTGGTGTTCATCATGCTGATCTTCTTTATCGTCACTGCGACCTTTATTAAGGAACCGGGTGCTGATGTTGTTAAGCCGGAAGCGACAACCGCAGAACTCAAAGCCACCTCTATTCTGGTAGCGATCAACAATAGTGATGAGATCTGGATTGCCAAAGAGAAAGTTGATGAGCGCCAGGTAAGAATTGTCCTGGAGCGCCTCTACTCGGAAAACCCGAAAGGGTGGTTGGTGATTCAGCCCGATAAGGAAGCGAGTATTGAAAAGATCGCCCTGATTGCGGAAGCAGCCAGGAAGATTGGTATCAAGAAAGTTTCGGTCGCGACAGAAAAGAGTTAACAGCTATGAATCCGGTAAGACTTCTTGGGGCAGGTACGCTGGCAGTAGCCACAACCTTTGGCCTCATCTTCACCATGCATCAGCTGATTCAGGCAAATATGGGTGCTCCAGAGGAAAAGGAGCAGTTCAAAGTTGCCGATGTGGTGATGCCTGAGCAGAAGATCGAAACACAATACGACACGACCAAGCCGGTGAAACCGGAGGATCCTGAAACTCCGCCGCCGGAAATGCCTGAGCCGGAGTTTGAGGAGCCGGACATCGATGGCGGTATCAGTATCTCTGCGCCCAAGGCGTCTGGCGGTGTCAAGCTGTCTGGTTTTAGCTTTGGTGAGGGTGACTACCTGCCCATCGTTAAGGTTCAGCCCCAGTATCCACGCCGTGCACTTCAGCGGGGTATGGAAGGCTATGTAATCGTAGAGTATACGGTGACCACCAATGGTTCTGTGCGCGATCCTATTGTGATCGAAGCCTTTACCCTGGATGGCAAGCCCACCTCTGTTTTTAACAGGGCCGCACTCAAGTCCGCGCTGAAGTATAAATACAAGCCGCGGGTAGTTGATGGCAAGCCGACCGAAGTCCCGAATGTGCGGACTAAGATCAGCTTTAATATGGCTAAGGACTAAGGAGGAAGCACTATGAAGTTGACAAGCATTAGCAAAAGTTTGTCCAAGCTCGCGCTGCGCACCTCAGTAGCATTGCCCCTGGTCTTGGCACCAGCACTCAGTGTTACCGTGCTCGAAGCAGCGGGTGTTTCCGCACCTTTCGCCTCTGCCCAGGCCCAGGAGCAAAAAAAGCCCAGCAACCAGAAGAGCCGCAAAGTACCGGCTATGCGCGAAGCCGCGTATAAAAAGTTGGAGAAAGCCCAGGAAGCTGCTGATGCAGAAGATTGGGCGGGCGCTTTAGTTGCACTTCAAGAGATGGATGCGAGTAAGAAACGGTACAATGGCTATGAGATAGCTCAGATGTACAATTTCTTCGGTGTGGTTTACTACAGTACCGAGCGCTACAAAGAGGCCATCCCCTACTTTAAGAAAGTGCTGAACCAGGGCGAAAAAAACCTCCCGGTTGCACTTGAAGTGGGAACCTTGTTTACCCTCGCGCAGCTCTACTTTGTTACCGAGGATTACAAGCAGGCGATTAATTACCTGAATAAATGGTTCAAGGTCTCTGATCGTATAACTGCCGACTCTTATGCATTGCGTGCCCAGGCCTATAACCAGGTTGGTAATCAGAGCAAAGCGCTGGCGGATATCAATATTGCGGTATCCATGTATGAGAAAGAAGGCAAGGTGCCCAAGGAAGGTTGGTACGGTCTTCAGCAGTACGTGTACTTCGAGCGCAACGACTACAAAAAAGTAGCTGGTGTTCTTGAGAAGCTGGTACAGCACTATCCCAAGCCTGTGTACTACAAAACACTGGCGGCTATGTATGGCGAGCTGAAGCGCGATAAAGATCAGCTGCATATGATGGAAGCCGCTTATCTGGCAGGTGCGCTGGAGAAGGATCGGGACCTGTTGAATATGGGTTATCTCTTTATGGGGCACGAAATGCCTTATAAAGGTGCCAAGGTGATTGCCAAAGGTATCCAAGAGAAGAAGATCCCTCGTACAGCCAAGAACCTGGAAACGCTTGCTCAGGCGTATCAGATGGCTCAGGAGCTGCAAAAAGCGATTCCCCAGCTGGAAGCTGCAGCTCAATTGTCTGATAAGGGTGAAATCTACTCGCGCCTGGCCGGGATCTACCTGGACCTGGACCAGAATGAGAAGGCCGTTTCCATGGGCAAAAAAGCTCTGGCAAAGGGCAAGATCAAGCGTGTCGACACTCTACATATTGTGTTAGGTATGGCTAATGCCAACCTGAAGCGCTATGACGCGGCAATAAAAAGTCTTAGAGAAGCCTCGAAAGATGAGCGCTCTGAGAAGTTTGCCAAGCAGTGGATGGAATTTGTGAAGGGTGAGCAGGAGAGGGAAAAGCAATTGGCAATTTAACCGCTTAGTTACTTTTCAATCCCAGAAAAGCCGTACAGAGATGTGCGGCTTTTTTTATGCCCCAATTTCCTCTTTCAGTAATATTAAATGTTGCTATAACCTGTATTTACGAACTATTTGCATTTTTTCGTGAATTGGCTAATGATTAAAGTCAGCTGATCAGCTTTTTCCATTTCGGCATTCAGATGCCTTTTACGCGCCCTAATAACAATAGGAGAGGTGTTATGGATAGAGCTTGCACGCCATTTTCCAGCCCTGATTTTTTCCCTACCCATTTGCTTACTGGTTATGCCAAAGGCTTGGCTTACGCTGCTCTGATTACTCTTGGTTTGATTTTTGCAATGAGTCAGTTGATCTCCACAAATTTTGTGGAGCCGGTGGCCAAGCCGTTACCGACGATTCAACCTATAGATATGACCGACAAGAAAGTGGTTACCCAGCAAGAGTATCAGGCTCCGCCGAGCCCTCAGGATATTCCGCCACCGCTAGAGCGTACTGAGGTGATTAGAGAAGTGGAGACTATAAATACCATCCCAACGATTACTCCTCCGGTTACTGAAACTGGTAATAATCCAGCTATCGTATCGAGAGAGCCTGTGCCTGTTTATAAGGCTACACCGCGTTATCCGAGCACGGCTATACGCAGAGGTATAGAAGGTTATGTAGTTGTGGAGTTTACGATAAGCAAAACCGGTGCGGTGCGCGATGTGCGTGTTGTTGCTGGCTATGACAGCGCCGGCAATCCAACCAATGTATTTAATCGTTCGGCACAGGCTGCGGCAGAGCGGTTTAAATATCAGCCACAAGTGGAAGATGGCCACCCCGTCGAGCGGTATGGTGTTCGCAATCGGATCACCTATAAACTTGCACAATAAAAAAACGGCCCGTTTGGGCCGTTTTCTATTTTCTGTATATCTGCTTAATCAATTTCCCTTACCGCACCGCGATCAGCGCTGGTGGCGAGTAATGCATAGGCTTTTAGGGCCTTGCTGACTTTGCGGGGGCGCTCTTTTTGGGGTTTCCAGCCCTGCTGGCCTAGACTCTCCATTTCCTGGCGGCGATTCTCAAGTTCCTCTTCACTGAGGGCAATCTCAATTTTGCGCGCTGGTATATCGATTCGGATTGGATCGCCATCCTGTACCAGGGCGATATTCCCTCCAGATGCAGCCTCTGGAGAAACGTGGCCGATAGAGAGGCCAGAGGTGCCCCCGGAAAAACGTCCATCGGTAATCAGGGCACAGTGTTCCCCAAGGCCCTTGGATTTTAGGTAGCTGGTGGGGTACAGCATTTCCTGCATACCGGGCCCGCCTTTAGGGCCCTCATAGCGAACAATTACCGCCTGGCCTTTCTGTACTTTACCTTCGAGAATATGGGCAACCGCCTCTTCCTGGCTCTCGACAACATGGGCCGGGCCCTCAAATTGCCACAGTGTCTCGTCCACACCAGAGGTTTTTACTACACAGCCATTAGGGGCCAGGTTGCCGAATAAAACTGCCAGCCCGCCCTCAGCAGAATAAGCGTGCTCAGCTGAGCGAATGCACCCTTGCTGACGATCGGCATCCAGAGTTGGCCAGCGACAGGCCTGGCTAAATGCGGTCTGTGTGGGAATACCTGCGGGACCAGCCCGGTAGAAGTCATGCACCGATTGCTGATCGGTGCGAGAAATATCCCATTGCCTTAGTGCATCCGCTAATGAGCCACCGTAGGCGGTGGGCAGGGAGGCATCAATTAACCCAGCAGATTCCAATTCGCCGAGAATCGCCATTACCCCACCGGCTCGGTGGACGTCCTCCACATGGTACTTCTCTGTGTTAGGTGCGACTTTGCAGAGTTGCGGCACCTCGCGTGAGAGTCGATCGATATCCTGTAAGTTGAAGTCGATATCGCCCTCCTCGGCTGCGGCGAGTAGATGCAATATCGTGTTGGTCGAGCCGCCCATGGCGATATCGAGAGCCATGGCATTCATAAAGGCTGCGCGGTTGGCGATATTGCGAGGCAGGGCGCTCTCGTCATTTTCTTCGTAGTAACGCTTGGTCAGCGAGACGATTTCTCGTCCGGCGCGCAGGAACAATTCTTTGCGGTCCGCATGGGTGGCCAACAGGGTGCCGTTGCCTGGCAGTGAGAGGCCCAACGCCTCAGTCAGACAGTTCATGGAGTTGGCGGTGAACATGCCGGAGCAGGAACCGCAGGTGGGGCAGGCAGAGCGCTCGTACTCCGCAACCTCTTCGTCAGAGGCTGTATCTGTGGCGGCGATCACCATGGCATCCACCAGATCGAGCTTGTGGTCGGCCAGTTTGGTCTTGCCAGCCTCCATTGGTCCGCCGGATACAAAAATAACCGGGATATTCAGGCGCAGGGCAGCCATCAGCATGCCCGGAGTGATCTTGTCACAGTTGGATATACATACCAGGGCATCGGCGCAGTGGGCGTTGACCATGTATTCCACCGAGTCGGCGATAATCTCACGGCTGGGCAGGCTGTAGAGCATGCCATCGTGGCCCATGGCGATACCATCGTCTACGGCGATGGTATTGAATTCCTTGGCGACACCGCCGGCTCGCTCGATCTCCCTTGCCACCAGCTGCCCCATATCTTTGAGGTGTACGTGCCCGGGTACAAATTGAGTGAATGAATTGGCGATGGCGATAATCGGCTTGTGGAAATCCGCATCGGTCATACCTGTGGCACGCCACAGGGCTCGGGCGCCGGCCATATTGCGTCCGGCGGTGGAGGTACGGGAACGATATCTGGGCATGGTACAAGCATCCGGCTGTGTAAATTAGAGCGTCAGCTTAGCAAAAAAAGCCTATATCTGGGATGTTTTCGCGCAGTGCGGATCCACTGCGCTACTTACTAGGATAGGTATTGCGATAGGAGAGAGTTAAGACGTACCGTCCTGGCCGAGCTGTTTGCGCAGAATGCGTGAATTGCGCTGGATGTTGTACAGGGATTTACGTGAGGCTGGCAGATCACTCACCCCGACCTGATCAAACCCCTGTTCGATAAACCAGTGTTCGGTTTGGGTGGTGAGCACATAGAGCTCGCGGATATTGACCGCTCGGGCTTGGCGTTCGAGGTGGCGCATCAGCTTGGCGCCGCGCCCACCGCCACGAAAATCTGGGTGGCTTGCCACGCAGGCAATCTCTGCGGCAGAAGTATCGTCGCTGTCGTCTCCAATAGGGTAGAGTGCGGCACAGGCTACGGGTGTACCATCGACCTCCACCAGGGTGAAATGATCTATCTCGGCTTCGAGCTTTTCCCGTGAGCGTCTTACCAAAACGCCTTGCTTCTCCAGTGGGCGAATCAGACCGAGAATCCCCCCTACATCGGTGATTCGCGCCCGGCGTACCACTTCATAACTATCCCGGTAGATCATGGTACCGGCGCCCTCACGTCGAAAGAGCTCCTGGATCAGTGAACCATTCTGGCAGTAACTGAGTAGGTGGACCCGGGCTATACCTGAATTGCAGGCCTGAATGGCACACTGCAGGGTTTTGCTCTGTATTCGGGTGGCGGCTTGCTCGGCCTGCACAATACTGAGCTCGTTGATCGGATTACCATCAAGCATCAATTGCGCCGGCTCGCGGAACAGCACCAGTTTCTCGGCTCGCAGGACTCTAGCGGCCTCTGCGGCTAGGTCCAGGTAATTAATATTGAACAGTTCGCCGGTCAAAGAGGTCCCCAGGGGGGATAGTAGCACCAGTGCGCCCTGGTCTAGTGCCTGTTCAATAGTGTTGACTTCCATGCGCCTCACTGTGCCGGTCCAGCCCAGGTCGACACCATCCAGAACGCCGCATGGGCGTGCAGTAACCAGATTTCCAGAGATTACCTTCAGCGCTGAGCGCGCCATGGGGGAGTCGGGGAGCCCCTGGGAAAAGGCCGCTTCGATATCGAAGCGCAATCTGCCCACTGCGGCTTTTATCACTTCCAAGCTTTCCCGGTCGGTAACACGCTTGTTGCCGTGAAAACGGCCCTCAATGCCGCGCTCTTGCAGGGCGCGGTTGACTTGTGCACGGCAGCCATGCACCACTACCAGGCGGACTCCAAGGCTGGCCAGCAGCGCAAGATCGTGGACCAGGTTGCGAAAGTTGCTGTGTTCGAGCCCGTCGCCGGGAATGCCGACTACCAGAGTGCGACCGCGTAGGTCATTGATATAGGGCGCCGCATGGCGGAACCAATTGAGGGAGGCGTTCTCGTCGGTCACTAATACCTTTCCGTCTGTCGATATATTTGCTTGTGTAAGGGGCGGATAAAAATTTAACTGAAGCCAGGCTGGCCTGAATGGTTTAGAGGCAGAAGCGTCCGATCAGGTTGCGCAATATTTTTACCATCGGCTCTATACGATCGAGGTCCAGGTATTCATCCGGTTGGTGAGCCTGATCTATATCACCGGCGCCAAGCACGATAGTGTCAATATTCATGCTCTTCAAGTAGGGGGCTTCAGTGCCAAAGGCGACACTCTGGGCGCTGTAACCGGTGAGCTTTTCCGCAACCTTGACCAACTCAGAATTAGGATCCTGTTCGAAGGGTTCGGTACCGGGAAACAGAGAAACCATATCGAGATGAATTCTACTGTTGTCGATACATGCCTGCAGCCTTGTATTTAACTCACGGCGCAATTCCAGCAGTGACATACCGGGTAGTGGGCGTACGTCAAACTGTAATTCCGCATGGCCGCAAATTCGGTTGGGGTTGTCACCACCGTGGATGCAGCCAAGGTTGAGGGTAGGTACGGGGACGACAAATCCGGGGTTATTGTACTTTTCCTGCCACTCCCCGCGCAGACGTAATAACTCCCCAATAACCAAGTGCATAGCCTCCAGGGCGTTGGCACCGAGGCTAGGATTGGAGGAGTGCCCCGATTGTCCTGTGATACGGACGGCCTCCATCATCACACCCTTGTGCATGCGAACCGGGCGCAAGCCAGTCGGCTCGCCAATTACCGCGTAGCGTCCTTGCGGTCGCCCTGCTTTGACCAGCTCTCTGGCGCCGGTCATTGAGGTCTCTTCATCGGCGGTAGCGAGAATGGTCAGGGGCTGGCGCAGAGGTTTATCGATAAAGCTACGGGCGGCTTCGATGGCCAGTGGGAAAAAGCTTTTCATATCACTGGTGCCCAAGCCATAGAGGCGATTGTCGCGCTCCTGCAGGATGAACGGGTCTGAATGCCAGCGCCCATCGTCGAAGGGAACCGTGTCGGTGTGTCCGGAAAGGATCAGGCCGCCTTCAGCGCCCTCATGTGCGCCGAGGGTGGCAATCAAGTTGGCTTTATTCGTGCTGTCTGGCAGGGGCATCAATTCCACGGTGAACCCTAGTGTATCGAGCCAGTCTGCGAGTTTTTCCACCACCGGGCGGTTGCCCATGTCCAGCGCTGGATCGGTGGCGCTGACACTGGGGCAGGCGATTAATTGTCGAAGCTGGGTCTTTAACTCAGGTACTGCGATAGGCGCCATGGGAATTGTCCCCTATTTTGTTGCGTCGCTCGTTGAGGATAACCGCCAGTGCGATTGCGCATCCACCCAGAGCGAGTCTGGGAATATCCGCATCGCGGTTCCAGATTAACAGGTTTACCAGTAGGCCGGCGGGTACCAGGGCATTGTTCATAGCTGCGAGAGTCGCCGCGGAGACTAGGGTGGCGCCCTTATTCCATAGGAAATAACCGAGGCCGGAGGCCACAAGGCCGAGCCACAACAATACTCCCCATTGGGTTAGGGTTTGTGGATACCTGGGCTCGCCCAAAAAAGCCCATGCGCATACCGTAATGACTGCCGCACCTAGAAAAAACCAGCCAAATGTCTGCCTGGGCGGGAGAGATTGATCCTGCTGCATAAATTGCTTGTAAGCAACCTGGCCGACGGCAAAACACAGGTTGGCCCCCTGAACCACGGCAAAGCCTAACCAGTAATCGCCACTGGGGGAGTCCCAGCGGATAATGGCCGCCCCGCAGACTGCCAGCAGTGCGATGGCCAAATTCCACAGTGATAGGCGTCGCTCAATCAGATCATAAAGCAGTGCAATGTATAGAGGGGTAAATATGGTAAACAGCAGCACCTCAGGCACACTCAGCAGCAGGAATGACTGATAGTAAAAAAGGTACATGGCCCCCAGCTGTACGGCACCAATGGCCATTAGAACAATGGCGTCGCGAGCACTAGAGCGTCGCCACTGTAACAGGGGCAGAAATACCAGAGCGGCCAATAAAACCCGAGTCATCGCTGAGAAATAACTGTCGACCTGACCGGCGAGGTAAACTCCGATCAGGCTGAAAGAAAAGGCCCAGAGCAGGGTGACAAGGATCAATAAAGGCATGGGAATGCTTTCTCGGGAACGGATGATATGCGGCAAATAGCTAGTGGCTGGTGAGTATTGCGCGGGCGAACAATAAATGGAAGTGGTTGCCACTTACTGCGATGAGTAGCGTTCAATGAAGCTTGCTCAATCGAAAATGGGGGACAAAAACATTGCCCTCACCGTTTGGAGTGCTGTCATATACTACGATGCGCCCGGCTGTTATTGCGGGCAACTTGGTTGCCCCAACGCAGTAAGTTTACATTGCAGTCGTTGCGGTCGATCAGCACTTCGATCAGGCACAGGCCACTACGCTTCTTGGCTTCGGTGATTGCCTGATCCAGCTCGCCCTGGGTGGTGACCCTACACCCCCAGGCGTTGCCTTCCCCTGCACTAAAAGTCTCGATCAGCTTGGCGTAATCCCAATTCTTAATCGTGTTATAGGGGCCATCGTGGATCTCCACCTCAATGGTATAACCACCATTGTTGATCAGGAAAATAATTGGGTTAACCCCGTAGCGAATCATGGTGGATATTTCCTGGGCAGTGAGCTGGAAGGAGCCGTCGCCAATGCAGGAGATCAGGCGCCCTTTGCTCATTCCGAGGGCGTAGCCGAGGCTGGCTCCCACAGACCAGCCGATGCTTCCATATTGCATCTGAATCTCAAACTGTGCTCCCTCGGGCAATGAAAGCTCCATACCGTTAAACCAGGAGTCCCCAGTCTCCACCAGCAAGGTACTTTTGCGATCGAGCAGCTTCTGTATTCGTGCGAACAGTTGTCTACTGGTGAGTGGTGTGTCAGGTTTACCGGGTTTGGGGATATGTTTAGGGCTGCTCACCCTGTGGTAGGCCTTCAAGGCCCCATCGTTTGCACTTAGTTGTCCTACAAGGGCATTTAGCAGATCCCTCATATGCACATTGCTGTAGCAGGTGTCCCCCAGTTGAACAGAAGTAGGTTGCACCAGGATGGCTTTATCACCCTGAAAGCACAGTTGATGGCCGGTTGTTGTGTAATCGGTAAACAGGGGACCGGCAAATAATAGAGCATCTGCTGTATCCACAATCTCACTGCAGCCAGGGGTGCTCACAGGGCCCCAATAGATACCCATAAAGCTCTCAAGGGTCTCGGGAAGTAGGCCTTTGGCATCGGGCATAGAGGCGAGGCCATATTTACAGCTATGGGCCAGATCGCACAGGGCTTTTTGCGCACTGGCTGCACGCACCCTGCTGCCAGCAATTAAAACCGGGCGCTCGGCACCATTTAAGAAATCGACGATATGTTTCACAGCGGCGGCGAGGGAATCGGGGTCGCTGGTAGGGCGCCGGGCAAAGCCGCGCGGAATTGGCGCTGAGGTTGGGGCATTGGCGACATTGGCGGCGACCTCTATATACACTGGTTTGCGCCGCAACATGGCGGTATCCAGTGCGCGATCTATAGCGGCCGGTGCCAATTTGGGGTGGTGGATAATTACGGTCTCGGCGGTAACGTAAGAGTACATCTCGCGCTGATAGCTGTAGTTCACTTCGCCCAGAGTGTGGTGCAGGTACTCCCACTCGGCTTCCGAATTGGTATTCGGGCCCCCGGAAATGGCAATCATAGGGAGATCCTCCGCATAGGCCCCTGCGACTGCGTTGATCATGCTGAGCCCGCCAACAGAAAATGTGACCACGGCTGCGGCGGGTCCCTGGGTTGCCCGAGCGTAGCCGTCAGCGGCATAACCTGCATTCAGCTCATTGCAGCAACTAATCATCTTTAGGTCAGGCTCCAGCAGTAGCTGGTCGAGCAACACCAGATTGTAATCGCCAGGCAGGGCAAAATAGTGGCGGATACCCACATCCTTCAAGCGCTGTGCCAGGTAGGTGCCAACGGTCCAATGTGTAGTGTCACGTGTCGTCATGTGGCGATATTCATTCTCAGCCGGTGATCGCTACTCGGCGGGCGGGACGGTTTCGGGTAGATCTGGGACAGCTTAGTTCAGTTTTTGAGAGGGTGATGAGGAGGGCTCTGGCTAGGTAGCAGGACAAGAGCGGTTCGCTTGAAATAAAAAAGGGAAGCTGAGCTTCCCTTTTTTGATGGATATTGCGCAGCCGCAATTAGCCAAACAATCCCTTAAAGAAGTAGAAGAACAGGATTGCAATACCAGCGCCAGCGGGCAGGGTAACTACCCAGGAAGCGGCGATGGTGGTAATCATACGCAGGTTCAGCGCACCGATACCGCGGGCCAGGCCAACACCCAGTACCGCGCCCACCAGGGTATGGGTGGTGGAGATGGGCAGGCCGGTGCCGGAGGCCATAACTACGGTAGCAGCGGCGCCGAGCTCTGCAGCAAAGCCGCGGCTGGGCGTTAGCTCGGTAATTTTACGGCCAATAGTCGCCATTACTTTAAAGCCATAGGTGGCGAGGCCCACCACAATACCCAGGCCCCCAAGTAACAGAATCCATGAAGGCATAGTTGCCTTGGCGGTTACTGCACCCACTTGGATGGTATTGACTACCGCCGCCAGTGGACCAACGGCATTGGCCACGTCGTTAGAACCATGGGCGAAGGCCATGGCACAGGCGGTGAAAATCATCAGGATCGCGAAGACACGCTCCACATTGGCAAAGCGGTTTTCTGCTTCGATGGAGGTGTCACGCTTGATACGCTTGAGCATGGTGACGCCAACGCCTGCGACCAACAGTCCCACAATCGCGGCAATACCGGCGTCCTGCAGGAAGCTGAGCTTGATATCTGCGTCTTTGAGAACGTGCTTCAGACCCTTGGTCAGGGTCACCATGGCGATCATCCAGCCCACGGCGAACATATAAAAAGGAATGTAGCGCTTGGCGTTGGCAAATGGATCCTCGGTATCGAGGATCAGGCGTTGCACGCTGCGGAACAGCAGGAAGGAAATAGTACCTGCCAGCAGAGGGGAGACTACCCAGCTCGCTACAATGCTACCCACCTTGCCCCAGGCCACCGCATCGGGGGAGATACCCACTGCGGAAAAACCGACAATAGCGCCGACAATGGAGTGGGTGGTGGATACCGGCCAGCCGAGGATACTGGCCACCAGTAGCCAGGTGCCGGCGGCGAGCAGGGCGGACAACATGCCGTAGACGAGCAGCTCGGGCTGCGAGGCAAAGATATCAGAATCGATAATGCCTTTGCGGATTGTGGCGGTTACCTCACCACCGGCTAAATAGGCGCCTGCAAACTCGAAAATCATGGCGATAACAATCGCCTGTTTGATAGTCAGTGCTCGCGAGCCGACTGAAGTGCCCATGGCGTTGGCGACATCGTTGGCACCAACACCCCAGGCCATAAAAAAGCCCGCGACACAGGCCAATATCAACAGAATATGGCCATATTGACTAAGAATTTCCACGTTGAACCCCCTAACGTGCCAACAACAACTGCAAACGGTTACCCACGCTGTGGGCGCGATCGGCCAGTTCGCCGATCCATTCAATCACCCGGTAGAGGAACATCACATCCACCGGCGGTAGGTCTTTTTCGATAGTGAACAGGGAGGCGCGAATTTCGACTTCCAATTTATCCGACTTGCGCTCCAGTTCATCCAGCTCTTCGGTCATACGCTTGGCGATGGTCACCTCGCGCCCGGCAAAGCCGCTCTCCAGCAACTCATCCAGTTCATTGATCGCGCGCAGGGCCTGGGCGGAAGTGGCCACGGCGCTCTCTACAAAAGTGGTCATCAGAGACTGCAGACTCTCAGGGACCTGCATTTTTCTACCGACCGCCAGCCCGGCAATATCCTGCGCTGTGTTGGCCACTTCGTCTTGGGCGTGCAGCAGCTCCAGCAGGTCGGAGCGGGAGACAGGCATAAACAGGCTGTCTGGCAGGTGCAGACGCAGGTCTCTCTTGATGTCATCGGCGCGATTCTCTGCTGCAGAGATACGCAATTGAATCTGCTCCGCTTCTTTCAGGTCGCCTTTGATGAGGGCGTCGAAGAAGGGGATCAGGTCGGCTGAAGCCTCGTGGGCCGTAGCCATATGCTTCTCGATCGGCTTGATCGGTGAGCGGCCAAACAAATTGGCAATATTCGACAGGGCCATGGTTAGCTCCATTGCTCAGGGTGCGAAACGGCGGCATGGTACCCCAATCGGAGCCACTTCGGTATTAGTGCGTTAACGATGCACTGTCGGCTTCGATTGATAGGGCTACAATGCGTCGTCATATGAGAATAAGGGGGCATGCCAATGACAGAAATCAGAGCAGCGGACAGGTTACTGGATTTGCGTGGAATACTGGAGGACCTCGTTGCCCAGGGCTACGTGAGCAGGCTCGATGCCAACCGAATTGTGGGTACTCCGCGCACTGCGGAGCAGGCACAGATGCATCCGCTCAGCTATATCGCCAGTTGCGATCTAGCCAGCCAGAAGAGCCCAGGCACTTTACTGGGCGACGAGCTACTCAGTGCCTGGCTGGCGGAGAGCGCGGACCACCCCCTCTATCATATTGACCCGCTCAAAGTGAATGTGAGCGCGGTAACCGAGGTAATGAGTTTCCAGTTCGCCAAGCGCCACCAGATTTTATGTGTCGAGGCTGGTGCAGAAGAGTTAACCGTTGCCACGGCCCAGCCTTTCACCCACGGTTGGGAGGAGCAGCTGGAACATACCAGTGGGCGTCGGGTGCGGCGGGTGGTGGCAGACCCCGCAGATATCAAGCGTTACTGTGTGGAGTTTTACTCCCTGGCGAATTCCATTTCCGGCGCCAGTGGACTGCAGGGTACCTCTGCAGCGAATAATTTTGAGCAGCTGCTGGAGTTGGGCAGCCTTAAAGACCCGGAGGCCAATGACCAGCATATCGTTAATATCGTCGACTGGTTGTTACAGCACGCTTTCGATCAGCGCGCCAGTGATATTCACATCGAGCCGCGGCGTCAGGTGGGGCGTATTCGTTTTCGTATCGATGGGGTACTTCATCCGATCCATGAACTGCCCGATCAGGTCAATGCGGCGGTAACCAGTCGTCTAAAAATCCTTGGACGAATGAATGTGGCGGAGAAGCGCAAACCTCAGGACGGCCGCATAAAAACCAAGCGGCCCGATGGCAGTGAGGTGGAACTGCGCCTCTCCACTCTGCCTACCGCCTTTGGCGAGAAGCTGGTGATGCGTATTTTCGATCCCGAGGTACTGGCGCGCTCCTACAGTGACCTGGGGCTCTCCGGCACTGATTTGGCCCGCTGGCAGACGATGCTGGCGCGGCCCAACGGCATTGTGCTGGTTACGGGCCCTACCGGCTCGGGTAAGACCACTACCCTATATACCGGCCTCAAGCAGCTCGCCACCAGTGCAGTGAATGTCTCTACCGTGGAAGATCCTATCGAGATGGTGGAGGAGAGTTTTAATCAGACTCAGGTCCACCATTCTATCGGCTTCGATTTTGCCGCGGGCATCCGTACCCTGATGCGCCAGGACCCGGATATCATCATGGTGGGGGAGATTCGCGATCTGGAAACCGCGCAGATGGCGGTACAGGCAGCGCTCACCGGCCATTTGGTGATCTCCACTCTACACACCAACGATGCTCCCACGGCGGTTACTCGTCTGTTAGATTTGGGATTGCCTCACTACCTGCTTAAGTCCACCATCCTCGGTGTTATGGCCCAGCGCCTGGTGCGGACTCTCTGTCCTTCGTGCAAACGTGAAGACACCATCAATGAGGCAGACTGGCATTCTCTGGTTCGCCCCTGGAAAGCGCCTCTACCCGAAAAAGTGTATGCCCCCGAGGGCTGCCTGGAATGTCGTAACACTGGCTACAAGGGCCGCCAGGGGATCTATGAAATCCTACCGTTTAGCGAAGCGGTGCAGACCATTGTCACCCCCGATTGCGACCTACAACAGCTGCGTCGCCAGGCTATGCGCGAGGGTATGAACAGTCTGCGTCTGTCGGGGGCCAAGAAAGTGGCCGCTGGCCTGACTACGGTGGCGGAAGTATTGCGTGTGGCACCGCCGCCGGATATCGCTTTTTAATTGGGCCCAACTTTCCCAAGGTAGTTTGAGTTTAAAAATTGTGGGGCGGGAGAGCTGCCCCTGCAGAATTCCACATTTGGAAATAAGGATCGATTTCCCATGATTGATAGCGCCATCTGCCCCGAACCCCTGCGCCCGCAACTGCAGAGTCTGTGGCAAGACTGGCGCGAGGCGGCGGGCCCGGCATTGGCGGCTGAGGCAGAGGCGTTGCTACAAGAGAAAGCGCTTGGGTTGGCACTGGCACGCAGTTTTATCGGTTCTGAGTTCTTTTATCGACAGTGCTGCCGCCAACCGGATTTCCTCTTGGAACTACTGCAACAGGATGATCTGGGCCTGCAATTGCCTTGCTTTGATAGCGATGAAACTTTAGATCTGGCCCTGCGTCAGCTGCGCAACCGAGCGACCGCCGAGGTTATTTTCCGCGATTTTGCCGGTCAGTGGGATATTCCCAAAGCCTGTCTGCGTCTCAGCGAGCTGGCAGAGCTCGCTATTAGCACGGCTTTGCAGTGGCACCACCGCCAGCTGGCACAGCGTTATGGTGAGCCCCGGGATAAAAGTGGGAGGGCGCAGTCTTTGGTGGTGCTGGGTATGGGTAAGCTGGGCGCGCGCGAGCTAAATCTCTCCTCGGATATCGATCTGATCTTCGCCTATCCCGACCCCGGTCATACCGATGGCGATCAATGTGTGGAAAACCAGAAGTTTTTCCAGCGCTTGGGCCAGCGTCTGATTAAATCCCTGGATGCCATCACGGCGGAGGGCTTCGTGTTTCGCGTGGATATGCGCTTGCGCCCTTACGGTGACAGCGGTCCATTGGTGAGCCATTTTGCCGCTCTGGAAGATTATTATCAGACCCAGGGGCGCGAGTGGGAGCGTTACGCCATGGTCAAGGCGCGTCCGGTGGCCGGCGATCAAAGCGTTGCCGCCGAGTTGATGGAGCTGTTGCGGCCATTCACTTACCGTCGCTATATTGATTTCAGTGCTATTGATGCCTTGCGCGAGATGAAAGCGCTGATTCAGCGACAGGTACGCGCCCGTGGGTTGATTGACAATATCAAGCTGGGGCGCGGAGGTATTCGCGAACTGGAGTTTATCGTGCAGGCTTTCCAGTTGATCCGCGGTGGACGTGTGCCGGCGTTGCGAGAGCGCAATTTGTTAACAATCCTGCCTTTGCTGGAAGCTGACGGCCATGTGGAACCTGGTGTCGCCGATGAGTTGGGCAACTGCTACCTGCTGCTGCGTCGGGTGGAGCACGCCTTGCAGGCTTATAAAGACCAGCAGACCCAAGCGCTGCCGCAGGACCCAGCAGAACGCGAGCGGCTCGCATTCGCCCTAGGTCGCGACAACTGGGATCAGTTGTCCAGGGAATTGGCTGCCGTTCGCAATGTGGTGGAGCGAGAGTTCGACACGGTTATTGCACCGCCGGAGGAGATTGCCGAGCCCCATGTGGCGGAAGAGTGGCAGGGATTGTGGAGTAGCTGTGGCGATGAGAGTAGTGAAGAGATCAATCTGCAGACCCTGGAGAATGCAGGTTTCAGTCCGGCGCCGGAGGCTCTGGAGTTGCTGCGGGATCTCAATCACTCTCCAATGGTAGTGGCACTGCCAGCATCTTCGCGTGAGCGCCTGGATCACTTTATGCCCTTGTTGCTGGCCGCAGCCAGTTTGCAGGAAAGACCATTGTTGGTGCTCGGTCGAGTACTCCCCCTGGTGCGCTCAGTGTTGCGCCGCAGCGCTTACCTGGTGCTTATCAATGAGAACCCCCCAGTACTCAGCCAGCTGGTACAACTGTGCAGTGCCAGCCCACGAATCGCCGAGCAGCTGGCGCGTCACCCCATCCTGTTGGATGAACTACTGGATTCTCGCCGTCTGCTGGCACCGGCCACGGCTGAAGATATTGCCGATGAGCTTCGCCGCGAACTGCTGCGTGTCGATCCAGCAGATCTGGAGCTGCAGATGGAAACACTGCGCTATTTCAAGCAGAGCCAGAGTCTGCGTATTGCCGCTCAAGAGGTCAGCGGGGCATTACCGCTGATGAAGGTAAGCGACTCTCTCACCTGGCTTGCGGAAGGCATATTGCAGCAGTCACTTAGCCTAGCCTGGGCGCAAATGGTGGATAAATATGGACAGCCGGCCGGCGCCACAGCCGAAGATATGCACTTTGCCATTGTCGCCTACGGTAAGCTTGGGGGGCTGGAATTATCCCACGGCTCCGATTTGGATATTGTTTTTGTGCATGATGCGGACCCCCAGCTTGCTACCGACGGCGCAACCAGTATCGACAATTTGCGCTTCTATACCCGCCTTGCGCAGCGCCTGATTCATATCCTGCAAACCCGTACCCTGAGCGGACCACTGTATGAGGTAGATACCCGTTTGCGCCCTTCGGGCAATTCGGGCCTGTTGGTCACCTCTATGAAAGCCTTTGAAAAATACCAGCGCGAGAGTGCCTGGACCTGGGAGCATCAAGCGTTGGTGCGCGCCCGCCCGGTTGCGGGTAGCGAACAGCTCTGCAAGGACTTTGAGGCCCTACGCCTGAAATTGCTTTGCGAGCCCAGAAATGAGGGGAAATTGCGCGAGGAAGTGGTTGGGATGCGCGATAAAATGCGCTCTCACCTGGATAAAAGCAATGATCAAAATTTCGACCTCAAGCACGGCCCGGGCGGTATTGTCGATATTGAATTTTTGGTTCAATATGCTGCTCTGGCCTGGGCGCAAACTGCGCCCTCGATCGTGCGATACACCGATAACATTCGCATTCTCGAAAGTCTGAATGACGCGGGCCTGATGCCGGCCAAACAGGTCGAGCATCTGATCGACGCCTACAAAGCCTACCGATCTGAAGGTCATCGCCTGGCACTACAACAACTGCCAGGGACAGTGAGCGATGACCGTTTCACAGCGGAAAGAAAGACCGTTCTAACAAACTGGCAGCAATTACTCGGTTAAAACCGGCTTGGTCCTGCTGCCCGATTAAACTGTTTTTCAGGATTAGTGGGAGTTGCCCTATGTCTTTTGCCGACCGTGATGGCGTTATCTGGTTTGACGGTGAGTTGGTTCCCTGGCGCGATGCGCGCGTGCACGTCCTAACCCATACCCTGCACTACGGCATGGGTGTTTTTGAGGGGGTGCGGGCTTATGAGACCGATCGCGGAGCCAGTATCTTTCGCCTGCAGGATCATACCCGTCGTTTATTTCGCTCCGCGAAGATCATGAATATCCCTATGCCCTATGAAGCGGATGAGCTGAATGAGGCTCAGCGTCTTGTAGTCAGGGAAAATAATCTCCAGCACGCCTATTTGCGCCCAATGGTATTTTACGGCTCTGAGGGGATGGGGTTGCGTGCAGAGGGCCTTAGTACCCACGTAATCGTCGCCTCCTGGGAGTGGCCCAGCTATATGAGCCCAGAGGCATTGGAGCGTGGCATCAAGGTCAATACGTCCTCTTATACTCGTCACCACGTCAACATCAGCATGTGCAAGGCGAAGGCCAACGGTAATTACATCAACTCAATGCTGGCCCTGCAGGAGGCGATTCGCAACGGTTGCGAAGAGGCGTTATTGCTCGATCCAGAGGGCTATGTGGCCGAGGGCAGTGGGGAAAACTTTTTCATCGTCAGGGATGGGATTATTTATACCCCGGAGCTGACCTCCTGCCTGGATGGCATTACCCGGGATACGGTGATTGAATTGGCTAGGGAGTGTGGCTACAGGCTGGTGGAGAAGCGTATCACTCGCGATGAGGTTTATATCGCCGATGAGGCCTTTTTTACAGGTACTGCCGCAGAGGTGCTGCCTATCAGTATGCTCGATGGCCGCTCCATCGGTAGTGGTCGCCGCGGCCCAATCACCGGTCGCTTGCAGGGACTTTATTTTGATGTAGTGCATGGTCGCAGTACCGCACACCGAGGTTGGCTGAGTGATGTAGATGACACCGGCCTTCATGACACAAGCCATATTGCTGTAGCCTAACTCACCAGATTTGGGCTAAGTTCAGATCCTCCCAATTTCAGGTGGAGGGCACTTTAGAGTGCCCTCCCTGACCACTCTTCAGGGGAAAGTAGTACCCTGCCTGTTGTTCTCGTAGAATGCTCAAGTAAATTATCCCTCTGTACTCAATAGGTGTCTGCCCATTGCAGACTTGGTGTGAATCGAAAGCGTTGCATAGCGAATTCAATCTTTACCCCTGTTTAATGGGGTGCTGGTAAATAAGTCATTAAGGGCTGTGGGAGTTATTGGTGTTACCAATTAAAAACCTTGCGAAGGATTGGAAAGGCATTTTTGCTCAATTTTGGCAGCGCAATGAGCTGATCGATGTATCTACAAACTTGCAAATGCTAGGAGGCGCTCTGCTGCTTTTATATGCAGCACTATTTCCTTTGGGGAGCGATTTTGCAGATACCGCTAAAACTCTATTTATTGTTCTTACTTTTTGGGTACTTTTTACCCGTGGAAGAAACTGGCTCAATTCACCAGTCGGATGGTTCTTCGCTGCTGCTTTATTAGTTCAGATGTTGTCCTGGGTTGGTATGTTAATGGCATACCCAGAATGGGCCGAGTCTTCCCCGAAATTTCACCGCCTGGGGCAGTGGTTTGTATTCGCTGCCATAGCCTGCTGGTTGGGCGGCAGTACTCGCAATACTTTAACTCTCTGGTTGACGGCACTACTTGCTCTGCTTTTGGCACCCTGGGTAACGGGTGGGGGATTTGCTGAGTGGATAGATGGGGCTAGGGGGCAGCGAGTCGAATTTGGTTTCCATAATGCCCAGCATACCGCCATTCTTTTTGGTGTTGCACTGTTGGGCCTAGCCGTTTTCTCTCGTCGCTTATTTAGATATACAGGACTGTTATCCATATCGAGCTTAGCCTGGGTTATTGCTGTTGGTATATGTGCTCTGGCCGTGCTTTATTCACAGACTCGTGCAATTTGGTTTGCTTTAGCGGTATCTCTATTCACTCTCTTAATCGTTTGTGTGTTTATAGTTCTTCGCAAGCAGGGTAAGGGAGTTTGGTTGCGTTTAATAGCTTGGGGGACGGTCATCGGTGTGGCCATGGTCGCCCTTTGGGTGAAAGTTGGGGATGTGGTGAGCAAGCGCCTCGGGCTCGAGAGGAACACCGTTGATGCTTTGCTTTCAGGTAATCTTGATTCGATTCCCTATTCTAGTATCGGTGTCAGGATCCATAGCTGGCATGCTGCGATGAATTGGATAGCTGAGCGCCCATTGCTTGGCTGGGGCGGTAAAGGTCGACGTCTCGTTATTCAAAATCTGCAAGGTATGCCATCGGAGTTCAAAAATACTATTGGGCATCTACACAATAGTTATCTTGATTTACTGGTGAACTATGGAGTTCTGGGCGCGTTGGTATGGGGAGTCCTCAATTGCTGGGTATTCATATTGGCTTATAAAAGCTGGCGCCGGGGTGTTTTACCTGGCGACTTCTTCTTATTTTATATCGGTTTTATGATTCTCTGGCTGATTGCGAATTGCTTTGAATCCTATCTTTTTTACTCCAGTGGCCATTTTATTTTTGGCATAGTGGTTGCTGGTATTGCTACCCATATTTTTCGCTGCAGGAGTGAATTTAGGCCTGAACCTGGCCGGAATCTCTAAGAGAGAACCTGAGGGGCTAAGCCCCTCAATGTCTTGTAGGGCACTTATACTTTCGGGCGCCCCACACAATAATAGTCCATGCCGCTCTCAGCCATGTGTTGGGGTTCATAGAGGTTACGGCCATCAAAAATAACCGGATTAGTTAACGCCTTGGTAACGGCCTTAGCATCAATGGCCTTAAATTGCTGCCACTCGGTAGCGATAATCAGGGCATCTGCCCCAGATAACGCAACTTCCTTAGTGCCACAGAGTTGCATGTCTTCGCGCACACCGTATATCCGTTGGCACTCCTCCATTGCCTGAGGATCAAAGGCTTGAACCTTTGCACCGAGCTGCCAGAGTTGTTCCATCAAGGTACGGCTTGGCGCTTCGCGCATGTCATCGGTATTGGGTTTAAAGGCAAGCCCCCACAAAGCAAAGGTTTTTCCTTTCAGGTCCTCGCCAAAATGCTCTGTGATTTTTTGTAGCAGGTAGCTTTTCTGGGTTTGGTTACGCTCCTCCACAGCATTCAAAATACCTGGGGATACCCCCATTTGAGTTGCTGTAGAAATTAATGCTTTCACATCTTTCGGAAAGCATGAACCACCGTAACCGATACCAGCGTAGATAAACTGGTAGCCAATGCGGGGGTCAGAGCCAATACCCTGGCGTACCTGCTCGATGTCTGCGCCCACATGATCGGCGATTTGTGCCATCTCATTCATAAAACTGATTTTGGTGGCCAGCATGCAGTTAGCGGCGTATTTGGCCAGCTCCGCACTGCGAACATCCATGGTGATGATTTTTTCATGGTTTCGGTTAAATGGCGCATAGAGCTGACGCAGTGCATTCTCTGCGGAGGTGCTGCGAGTACCAATAATGATGCGATCTGGTCGCATGCAATCGCTCACTGCAGAGCCTTCTTTAAGGAATTCTGGGTTTGAAACGACTTCGAAAGGGATATCTTCGGCATTACGTGTAGCCAGTCGATCAGCAATGGCCCTACTAACTAAATCTGCAGTACCCACGGGAACTGTAGATTTATTGACGATCACCTTGGTTTCGCTCATATAAGTGGCGATAGATTCGGCCACTGCCAGCACATGGCGAAGGTCGGCTGAGCCGTCTTCGTCAGGAGGAGTTCCGACGGCGATAAAGATGACTTCCCCGTGCTCTACGCCCTGTGACGCATCAGTGCTGAAATTCAGCGTTCTATTTTTTAAGTTGCGCTCAATCAGCGGGGATAGGCCAGGTTCATAGATGGGGATGATCCCTTTTTTCAGATCTTCGACTTTCTTCTCATCGATATCAATGCACAAAATATTGTGGCCAACTTCAGCCAAAACTGCGGCCTGAACCAAGCCGACGTAACCGCTGCCAAATACCGTTACATTCATGAGTATCCCATTACCTGTCACTGGAGGGGCTGTGCCGCCCAAAAATATGCGCGCTAGTGTACCAGATATTGCCCCTAGGCCTTGGGGCGCAATTGGCATATCCCGTGCTCTCATATTCGCCGACAAGTGGGCAATAAGCTATGCTTGCCGCCTTTTACTGGCAGGGGTTCATTGGCTTTGCAGCTGAAGGTATGGCGTTTTCTCGATGGTAACCGGGCGCATGAGAAACAGAGTGCGGCGCTGGTTTGTGGCCTGGGTAAAAGTTTTGCTGGGCAGGTACAGAGTTTTGATATCCCTGCAGAGTTGAGCGCTTCGCGCATTTTCTTGGGGCGGGCACAACAACTCGATCAGCTGCCTAAACCGGATTTCCTAATTGGAACCGGCCGCAAGAGCCGTATGCCGATGTTGGCCGCGCGCCGACGTTACGGTGGTCGCGCAGTGTCGATAAATCGTCCGCAGCTACCTTTTAGCTGGTTTGATTTTGCGATTGTGCCGGAGCACGATCGGCCACCACCTCTGGAGAACATTATCCTAAGCCAGGGTGCCCTAACGGAGCCTCTACCCGATATTGGTCCTCAGGCTGGAAAGGGGTTAATATTGCTCGGTGGACCGAGTAAACACTACTCCTGGGATCTTCAGGCTATCCGGGCACAGATAGAGCCACTGATAAGACAACCCCTTGATTGGCAGATTTCCAATAGCCGCCGAACGCCAGGGGGTACATTGGAAGCCTTGTCCGAGGGCAATGCCCGCTTTATCGATTGGCGCTCATGTCCTCCCGGTTGGATTCAGGAGCAGATGGCCACGACTGAGCAGATTTGGGTGAGCGAAGATAGTGTTTCCATGCTGTTTGAGTCCTTACAGAGCCGCGCGAGGGTGGGGGTAATTCGGGTTCCCGGCCGGGATAAGTCCAATAAGGTCCGAGCTGCGGTGCAGAGGTTGATCGATCAGGGGGTCGTCAGTGAACACCTGGAAGAAGTGTTAGCACAGCCGCCTCGCCAGCCTCTGGATCAGTATCTTTTATGTGCCAGGGCACTATTGCGCCGTTGTAGACTATTGGCCAATTAGCCTTTCAGGCCGCGCGCCTCGAATTTTCGCCAGGGTATCTTCTTGTCGGAGACTTCCCATTCCACGCGCAACCACATACGTTGGATACGGCGGTGGATATAACGCCTGGCAAAGAAACTGGAAAATTTCGGTAGTGGCAGGAACGAGGCGCAGCCCAAGCCATCGATTAGGTAAATCTGCAAACGCCCGTTTTCTCGGCGTAAGACTAGGTTATGCGCGATCAGGTTTTTGGTCAGTACACCGTATTCCAAGAGCCAGCTGGCAAACTCTTGTAGTGCAATACGCACCTCTTCATCCAGGCCGTGTTTGTTTAAATATTGGCGTAGGGTAGGTGCCGGAGTTCCACTCTCCTCTAAGATCATATCGGTCACTGCGGCGGGGCCGAGGCTGGTCTGCTGGATTCCATACCAGCGGGGTAGGTGCTGCCACAGTCCGGCGCTATCCCGTTGAAGGGCACTTTGGCTATAGCCCTCCTGCTCACGCAAGTTATCGTCAAAGCTATCCAAGCCGCGTCCACGCTTATACCAGGGGGCCCTATCCAATAGTATTTGAGTGCGCCCTGGGCGCATCACTTTGACGCACAAGTGAGGCTCCTGCGGATGCTGATAGCAAAAGCGATTGCCTCCACTGGCGAAGGGTTCACGATTGTTCAAATCTATCATGGCGCCATATTTCTCTTATTGTTGTTAAGCATAGTGCGATAGATTTCCATGGTGTGGGCGGCTTGTCGCTCTAAGGTAAAGGCTTCTGTGAGTTGGGGTCTTTGTTGAGGAGTGTCTAGTAACTCCAGGGTCTTCTTGAGGAGCATTTGCCTGTCCCCTTTATTGACCAGACCCTGTGGGAAGCAGGCCTGCAGGGATTCCGCCGGGCCGCCGATATCATAACCAATAATCGGTGTGCCTATTGCGGCGGCCTCGATAACGGTGCGGCCAAATGGCTCCGGGCGTTGTGAGAGATTGAAAACCAAATCGGACTGCTTGTACCAGTAGCGAATATCAGAGCGATGCCCAACAAAGCTGACACGATCCTCTATCCCCAGATTTCGTACTTTTTCTTTTAGTTCTTCTTCGTAATGGGCTTTATTCGCTTCGCTGCCACCGAGGATTACTCCATGAATATGGGGGGCTAAGGGGGCGAGTTTAGCAATTAGCTCAATAAAATCTTCCTGACCTTTCCAGCGGGTCAAGCGTCCCGGCAATAACAACCAGCGTTTCCCTTGGAGCTGTGGAAACTCCATACAAGTCCGCTCCACCCATCCAGCTGGGAGACAAATTTGTGAGTGAAACTCTTTGGTATCGACCCCGCGATAGACAATTTGAGGGGGCCTCTGTAGGTCATTAGGGTAGTTCTCCAGCAGGTAATCGTTTACGCACTGTGAGATAGCGATAACCTGCTCGGTTTTTGCCATGATCGCACTGTAGCGGTTGGTCGAGTAGAGCCCGTGCGCTGTGCTCAGCAGCCGGGGACGTTTGTCCACGGGCATTTTTTTCCAGGCCAGGTAAGTAAGCCAGGCGGGCACCCGGGAGCGAACGTGCAAGATATCTGCATTTAATTTCTGCAGCAGATTACGCAAAGGGCGCACTTGTAGCAGGCTGGTGAGGGACTTTTTATGGATTGGCAGGGTGATATGCTGTGAGCCTTCATGCTGTAGCTGCTCCACCATACGGCCGCCACTGGAAATGACAATGGATTCATGGCCGGCATGGACCAGTGCACGGGCAAAATCCAGGGTTCCCCGCTCAACTCCGCCCGAGTTTAAGGCGGGCAGTAGTTGCACAACTTTCAAGTGACCAGCTCCGAGTGACCAAGAAGAAAATGTTCTGCCAATGATATGATGGCCAGGTTTTGGCTTCCTGGCAGGGAACTCATTATATGCAGTGAAGCCTGACCCAGTACAGCTGGCGGGTACGCCTTGCCAGTATTTGTTTTCCTCTGTGAAGCACTTTTGTTGATGCGAGTTCTGTATAACGTTATTTTTCGAGCGGCGATGCCACTTATTCTGCTGCGTCTGTGGTGGCGCGGCCGCAGCCAGCCCGAGTATCGGCGGCGCCTCGCTGAACGATTGGGGAAAGTGCCGAAGCGCCTTAGTTCTGCGCCTTTACTCTGGGTGCACTCAGTGTCCGTGGGGGAAACGTTGGCGGCGATACCGGTGATTACCCGGCTGGCGGCTCGCTACCCTCAGTGGCAGTGGCTGGTGACTACGAGCACACCCACAGGTTCTGAGCGGGTGACTGAGGCGCTGCGCCCTATCCTTGGCGGCCGTTTACTGCATTACTACCTGCCTTACGACCTGCCAGAGTGTCTGAAGCCATTCCTGCAGGCTTTGCGTCCGAATATGCTTGTCATTGTGGAAACTGAATTGTGGCCGAATCTCCTGCACTTTTGCAGAAAGCGCAATATACCGACGCTGCTGGCCAACGCGCGGCTCAGCGAGAAATCTGCGCGCGGCTATGGAAAGTTTCCAAGATTTACCCGATCGATGTTGGCAAATCTGGATAAGGTCGTCGCTCAGTATGATGCGGATGCTCAACGCTTTTTAGAGTTGGGCTTGCCGGCGCCGCGGGTGCTGGCCAGTGGCAATATCAAGTTCGATCTGGATATCGGTTTAGGATTGGTTAGTGAGGCCCAGGCCCTGGCTCACCAGTGGCGTGGGCCTGAGGGGCGCAAGGTGTGGCTGGCTGCAAGTACCCATGCCGGTGAGGATGAAATTATTCTGGATGCCTATCGGGCATTGCAAAAGAACAGTGAAAATTTACTGCTGGTGTTGGTTCCCCGGCACCCACAGCGCTTTGAAAGTGTTGCACGGCTCTGTCAGGAAAGAGGCTTCCAGGTGGTTAGGCGCAGTGAAGGGCGGGCGCCATCTGTCTGTGATCAAATACTCTTGGGGGATACGATGGGAGAGCTGCTGCGCTTCTTTGGCGCGAGTGATATGGCCTTTGTGGGTGGCAGCCTGGTTCCTGTGGGCGGGCACAACATGATCGAGCCTGCAGCCTGGGGGATCCCGGTGGTATGCGGGCCTTTCCTGCATAACTTTTCCACCGTTGCCCAATTGCTAAAGGATGCTGGCGGCATGGTGATTGCCGAAGATGCAGCGAGCATAGCTGAACAGCTGGGTCTCTGGTTGAAAAATGATCGCCAACGTATGGCTGCAGGACAGAATGCCAGAGTGGTGGCACAGGAAAATAGTGGCGCTTTGCAACGTCTGCTGGATGAAATTGAGAGTCTGATGCCTTTGAAAGATCAGTGAGTGTCATAGAGTCCACTCACTGATAGAGGTACTACTAATAAATAGGCGCTTACTTAGAAGGCGCTGGTGTGCCGGGAGGACTGGACTCGCCCACACGGAACACATTGTGCGCCGGATTCAGCATACTATCCAATTCTTGCAGATCCTTTGGTGACAATAGCCCCGCCACCTGTTTGAGATTCAGGGTGTTGATGATGTAGTCGTAGAGGGCGTTGGCATAATCTGTCTGTGACTGAAACAGGGTCCGCTGGGCCAATAACACATCGACGATATTACGTGTGCCTACCTCGTAACCCGCCTGGGTAGCATCCAGTGCACTCTTGGCGGAGACTACCGCCTGTTGCCGCGCCGCCACCCGGGAAACATCGGTCACTACTGCACGGTGCAGGGTGCGGGTCGACTGGATAGTGTTACGCTCGGTCAGGTTGCGCAGGTCCTGGGCCTGGAAGGACAGGTTGCGCGCCTCGCGGCGATTGGCGCTCAGCAGGCCACCGGTATAGATGGGAATATCTAAGGTAATTGCTACGGTAGTGTCGCGGTTGTCTAAATCGCGAGGAAATGTCGTACTTCGGTTTCGGGTTCGAAATTCTCCATCAAAAATTGCCCTTCTGGTTTGGTCACCTTCTGAGGTGAATTTATTGTAAGAGACTGAGCCAGTCAGCGTGGGCAGGTGCTCACTGGCAGCCGAGCGGGCGTTGTAGCGAGCTGCCTCGGCATTCAATCGCGCAGCCTTGAGATCGAAATTGTTAGCGAGGGCAAAGTCGACCCAGTCGGCACGATCCGCCGGGACCGGCGGCGCCACCTGGAAACTCTCTATTAACGGAGCTACCTCATCGTGATAGCCGCCGGTTAATACCGAGAGGGCGTCAAAGGAAGAGAGTAAGTTATCCTGTTCCGTTAAGCGGCGGGCAACCGAGCTATCGAAAGCCGCTTGGGAATCATAGACGTCGGTGATTGCGGTCAGTCCCACCTCGAAGCGCTGCTGGGTCTGTTCCAGCTGCTTGGCCAGAGCCTTTTCTTCAGAGACGGCCGCTTCCAGCACATCATAGGCGCGCAATACATCGAAGTAGGCAGTCGCTACGCGGATCATCATAGCCTGCTGGTTGGCGCTGTACTCTGCGGTGGCCCGTTCAGTTAGTTTCTTACCTTGCTGATAGCCAAACCAGGCGGGGGCATCAAATATCGCCTGGCTCAGGGTGGCATTGTAAATCCTGTCGTCAAAGGTGCCTGTGTCTCTTTGAAGAAAATCAATGAGTTCAACATTCTCAACGTCATCTACATCGTCATTAACGGGTTCTGCTTGACCTGATTGATAATACTCGTGATTTCTCAGAGCCTGGATTTGAGCGTTCACCTGTGGCAACAAAGGTGCACGCAGCTGGTTTTTTGCCTCAATTCCAGCGTGGTAACCCGCGCGGTCTGCAGCCAGCTGGGGGTCGTTATCCAGCGCCTGCATATAAATATCCCACAGGGTGTCGGCCTGGGCCTGCATGGCGCCGAAGCCCAGCAGGGTAGCGGCGATTAGTTTCTTCAGTGGACGCAACTGGCGGCCTTTCGGCGCTTTGCGGTTACTTCTTTTCATCTGTTTCAACTTCCTGTGGCGGGTGCGGTCTTCAAGCTTCTGTCAGTTCTCTGGAGCGGCACTCGAGTTCTGGTTCTCGGTGGGTTCCCTTGGCTCGCATGGTCCGGTGGTGCTGCCAGTCTCCCCAATTAGCAGTCGCGAGAGTGTACCCGCGGCCAGTCTAAGCGTCGAGGCGACGCTTTCGGCTTTTTGGTATATCTTCGTTAAACCGACGCGAATGTGCGTTTACCGGTATCTGCCTGGCAGTATCAGGGCAACATTGAATAGGGCAATGCCCCTACATTGCAATAGACGCGCCATCGAAGTATTTGGATGCGGCAAAAATTGTGCAGAATAAGGCAAGGACCTCTGGCACATGGATCAGCTGCGCATCAAAGAGCCGATACCCTGGCAGCGTGCCTGCCACGAGTGCGACCTGCTATTGACCGGCAGCTTGGCACCGCCGGGTCAAAAGCTGGTTTGCCCCCGGTGTCGCTGCACGCTGCACCGCAATAGCAATCACAGTGTCTATTACACCATTGCCCTGAGTCTCACCGGGCTGTTGTTATTTATTCCCTCTGCCAGCCTGCCACTACTCAAATTCTCAATTTTCTCTTTTGGTGCCGATAATACCCTATTGAACGGGGTTCACTCCCTCTACAAAGCAGGATTTATCTGGCTGGCGTCTCTGGTTTTGTTTTGCAGTGTGCTGGCGCCCCTGGGCAAATTTCTATTGTTGTTATTTATTTGTTGTGGCAGTGCCTGGAGGCTTTTGGATCGAGCGGTTGCCTTTGCCGTACGCTGGTATCAACACATCAAAGAGTGGGGCATGCTGGATGTCTATATGCTGGGTATTCTGGTGGCATTAATTAAATTGAGAGACCTGGGCAAAATGGATGTGGAGCCGGGGCTCTACTGCTTTGGTGCCATGATGTTAGTGGCAAACCTCTCCTCTCTTAGTTTCGACCAAAATGCCATTTGGCAGCGAATTGCGCTGCGGCGTGTCCTGCGTGAGGCGGCCACATGAGTGCCCCGCAGAAAGCCCTCCAAAATGGAATGAGCAGTTGTTTGAGCTGTCATCAGCTGATTATTTTACCGGCCCGGGGAGGGCGTTGCCGCTGCCCTCGTTGTGGTGCGAGTGTTTATGGACGCATTGATGGCAGTTTGATGCTTACTTGGGCACTGACAATCACCGGTGCCTTGTTGTTACTGCCAGCAAATATCCTGCCGATTATGAGTGTTGTTTACCTTGGCGCCGGTGAACCCAGCACAATTATCAGCGGTGTTATGCAACTGTATAACAGCGGTATGTGGGGCATCGCTCTCATTGTTTTTGTGGCCAGTATCGCCGTGCCGGTAATGAAACTACTGGGATTGGTACTGCTCTTGGTACAGATCCAATTGCGATTGCATTTTGTGCCCTCTCAAGCGATGAAAATATATCGAGTGGTTTCCGGGATCGGGCGTTGGTCGCTGCTTGACCTGTTTATGATTTCTATTCTGGCGGCGCTGGTGGACATGGGGTTTATCGCCCGAGTGGAAGCAGGGCCGGGCAGTACCGCTTTTGCCTCGGTGGTGGTGGTCACCATGATGGCGGCGCGTTCTTTCGATCCGCGCCTAATATGGGATGCCCATGATGGCGATCTGTATGCAACCGCAGTAGAGCCGGAAACGGCTCACAGGAGTGCGGCAGAGAATGGCTGACAATACGCCAGTGGATAATGACACCATAGAACCCAGCGCTTATGAAGGCCCTCAGCGGGGACAAGTGCGCAGGAGTCACGGCCTGCCGCTTGTGTGGATATTGCCACTGGTAGCGGGTTTGATTGCCGCCTGGTTACTTTACCAGGATATGGCTGAGGGGGATGTGCACGCGAGCATCCTATTTCACTCCGGCGATGGTCTGGTGAAAGGCAAAACGGTGGTGAAATATTCCGGTGTGGATATCGGCATAGTGCAGGATGTGCGCCTGGTACCCAATGCCAAAGAATTAAATGGTGCCGACGGTGTTTTGGCCGAAGTCAGTCTTAACCGCAGTGCCGAGTACCTGTTGGTTGAAGGCACCGAGTTTTGGGTGGTGAAGCCGGAGCTCTCCATTACTGGTATCAGCGGATTGGAGACTTTGCTATCGGGTAATTACATTGCGGTGGAGTCCGGCAGTGGCAAGCGTAAGCGGGAGTTTGTCGCTCTGGATCGTCCACCGGCATTTATACGCGGCGACGGTTTACGCGTGGTACTGAAATCCCGCCGGCTCGGCTCCCTCAGCCGGGGCTCACCGGTGTACTACCGTCAATTACGTGTGGGGCAGGTGGCCGATTACAGTCTCGACGAAAATGGTAGAGAAGTCAGTATCGAATTATTTATCCGGCGCGAGTACGGCTATTTGGTGCATCGTGGCAGTCGCTTTTGGAACAGCTCCGGGATTTCGATTGAAGGAGGGATCAGCGGTATTAGTATCAACCTGGAATCTCTCGCCGCTCTTTTTGCCGGTGGTGTCAGTTTTTACACGCCGGAATCCCAGCGCCAGTCGCCATTGGCGGTCAATGGCACAGAATTTAAGTTATATAAAAACTTCGCTGCCGCAGATGCGGGTATTGCCGTCACTTTAAATTTTGACCGAGGTGTCGATGTGACACCCGGTAGTACCAAAGTGTATTACCAGGGCATCAAAGTGGGTGAAGTCAGTCGCGCTAAAGCCAACAAGAGTATGAATGGAATGGAAGTGCGTGTCCTGATGGACCCGGCGACCGATGACCTGCTCAGTGAAAATACTCGCTTCTGGTTGGCGCCGCCCACTTTTGATTTTAGCGGCGGCTTGAATGAATTAATTCAGGGTAACCGTATCGAGGTAGATCTGCGTCGGGGGAAGCGTTCTCAGCGCACTTTTTCCGCGCGGGCTGCGGCACCACAAATGGACCCTAGGGTCCCTGGACTGCATTTACGCCTCACCTCCCGCAACCCGGGCTCACTGCAGCGCGGAGCCCCCGTATATTTTCGCCGTATCGAAGTGGGCAAGGTACAGGGGATGGAATTGCGCAGAGATGGCGAAGGCGTAGAAGTGTATGTGGTGATTGAACCGCGCTATGCACACCTGGTTAGGCCAGGTGCCCGCTTTTGGAATATCAGTGGATTGCGCGCTAGTGCGAGCCTGAGCAGTGGCATCAAAATACAGGCGGATTCGTTGATGTCTTTGTTGCGTGGTGGTGTTGCTTTTGGCATCCGGGGTGGGGAGTACGAAAAGGGTGGACCTGCGCAAAATGGCGATCAGTTTCCTCTGTATCGCAGTCGCGAAGCGGCGATGGAAGAGGGGATTGAAATCAGTATTAATTTACCCAGCGCTGAGGGGCTTAAGGAAGGGGCTCCGTTGCGTTACAAAGGTGTGCAAATTGGAGAAATAACCCGCTTGCGCCTCGGCAGGGATCTCGGTGAAGTTCAGGCACGAGCAAAGCTCTACCATCGCGGTGGCAATTTTGCCCGTGCCGGCACTCGTATCTGGGTGGTGTCCCCGCAGATTGGTATCAGTAAAGTCGCGCACCTGGACACACTGATTACCGGCCGCTACCTCGCCCTGGAGCCCGGCGGCGGGCCGCCGGAGACAGAGTTCTACGCCGAGCTTCAGGCCCCGAAGGAGGATCTTGCCGAAACTATGAGTCGACCCGGCCTGACGGTAATACTTGATGCAGCCAGGCGCGGTTCTCTGGTGGCGGGCAGCCCCGTTTATTATCGGCAGGTGCAAGTGGGGGAGGTTACTGGCTTTGAGCTTGGAGAGTGGGCGGACCGGGTATATATCTTTGTGCACATCGAGCCAGAATATCGCCCGTTGGTGCGTGAGCATACGGTTTTTTGGAACGCTAGTGGTGTAGATGTGAATTTTGGGCTGAAAAGTGGTCTTAATGTTAATACCGAGTCTGCTCAGGCTCTAATTAAAGGGGGCATTGCTTTCGCCACGCCCGAGCCGCCATTTATGGGGTTCGAAGTGGAATCCGGTAGCCACTTTCCACTCTACCCACGTGCGGAACCCAAGTGGTATAAGTGGAGCCCCAAAATAGAGCTTTATAATTATTCGGAACCGGTCAAATAAATAACAAGGTAAGGAGCATTTATGCGTTATATAACCATGGGATTAATGACTCTGCTGTTCTTGGCCGGGTGCCAGGAAATGCAAGTGGAGCGGGTGAGTACGGGGGCCCAACCGGTGGCTTTTTCTACCTATAAATGGGGAGTGACGCCACTCAATGATGCGGATGCCTCAGCACAATTGGTAGAGCTAGACGAGGAGATGCGCAACTCAGTGGCGGCGCAATTACAGCAGCGCGGTTACCGAGAGGTGGCCCAGGACCAGAATGCAGACATGGTTGTGGATTACCAAGTGGCTGTGGTGGATGAATTTTTTTCCGGCGATACCCGAGATCCAAGCTGGGACAAGCAGTTTGATAGCAATGCACCCCAGGATGTCGTGGAACTGCCGCCACTCACCGATGCTCCGCTGGTGATTATGAGTGTGGGAATTGGCCGCCCCGATGGCGCGATAATTTGGGGGGGCAGGGCCAGTGAACTCCTAACTCGCCCAGACAGTATTGAGCAGCGCCAGCGTCTGATCTCACGGGGCGTGTATGAGTTGTTGAGGGATTTGCCTCAGGCCTACCAGTAAACTGAAAAATTATCGGCTCTTTATAATCCCTCCAACTGACTCCTCATCGCCGGCCGTTGGCCGGCGAAACCCCTCAAATATCAGAAAACTACCAGTTACTATTTTTTACTGGCCTATTTTTTTACGGCCCGCACAGGCAGGGCTGCAAAAAATACTTTGAAGGCAGTCTGCAATTTTTGCTAAGGGCTAGGGGCGCCCACGTTGCATCAGGGTGTTGTAGAGCTCAATGTAGGAGTCCACGATAAACTGCTTCGAGTAGCCATTCGCATACACTTCCGCAGCATTCTCGATCAGGCTCTGGCGCAACTCTGGATTATCCAGCACGGAGCGGATGGCTTTGGCCAGGGCATCGGCATCGTCGATAGGAGTGATCAGGCCGCTATGACCATCGCTGATGACTTCCCCCGGGCCTTGGGAATTGGTGGCGACAATGGGGCATCGGTGTGCCCAGGACTCCATCACAATTGAACCCAGCCCCTCGTGCCGTGATGGGCATACGAACAAATCTGCGGTGCGCATCAGGGTAGTGACGTCGTTGCGCCAACCAAGGAAGCGCACGCGCTGGTCCAGACCGAGTTTATGGCACAGGGCTTTCAGGTTGGACTCTTCGGGACCTACGCCGGCGAGCCACAGGGTGGCATTAGGTATTTGCGCCAGAGAGTGCAGCAGGACTTCGAAGCCCTTGTTGATGTGCAGACGGCCTGCAGCGAGGATGAGGGGCTTGTCCTCCGGTGTATCGAAACTGTTGCGTGGCAGCGGTTCTACTGGAGTTTCATCGGCAAAATTGGGGATATGAAAAATCCGCTCCCTGGGAATGCCACCATCAATCATATGCTGGCAAATACCCTTGCTGATACCGATCCAATAATCCGCGTGCCGGTAGTACTTCAGGTTGTAGTAGTGGCCGAGTCGACTGACCAGCAGGTAGTTTTTAGAGTTGGGGGTGATAATGGTGGCACGCCCCATCCAGGTCATAACGATGTCTGGCTGCCAGTTATTCAGTGCCTCGCGGTAGATTCTGCGGCCTAGAAAATCCAGTTTGCCGCCAAACTTAAAACCCTCGGTTTCAACCCCCCCTTTGCGCAGCGCTTGCACGCGGTGATCGTGGTTGCGGATAAAGGCTTTCTCATTAATCTCATTGCGCGGGTTCAAACCGCTTACCAAACGTACGAAAAAATTTTCTGCACCGCCGTGTTCGGCACCGGCGAGGACCTGTGCCACTCGAATTGGTTTGCTACTCATAAATCCAACGTATTCTGTGTAATTCTTCCGGTGGCCCGTTATTTCAGCGTGCCATCCAAGTTGATATCGCGGGCCCAGGCGTAGTCGTGACTAAAGGGCTGTAGGCTGGTGGCCTCAACAATGTACTGGGCGTAAAGCTTCGAGTTCATTTCGGTGTGGAAAAATTCCCGGGCTTTAGCTGCCCAAGCACGGCGCTTGGCATCGTCGCTATGGAAATCGCGGATTTTTTCCAACAGGTCCTGCTCATCAGAAAAGTAAACTACGCTCTCTGGAGGCAATAGTTCGTCGAAGTGCAGCTTGTCACTGGTGAATTGCAAAATACCATTACCGGCAAGCTGGGCCATTCGCGCAGAAGAGTACCAGTAATGGGTGTCTTGGCGATTAAAATTCAGTCCCATTTTAGTTTGCGCGAGTGCGCGATCGTAGTCTCGTCCCCATACTGGCGCTTCACCAAAGCTGCCGTAGGTTTTGAAGTTCAGTGAATCTCCCAGGGTATCCTTGAGATTTTTCACCATTTGCAAGCGCTTGGTGAAATCATTGCTGTTGCTACAAAACAGCAGATCAATAGACAGATCAGTGCGTTCGGCATTATTGAGGTTTTCGATAGAGGGTTCGACCGGGTTGGGCATATGGTAAACCCGGGCGTTAATGCCCTCAAAAATACTCAGTTCGCGACGGCCGGTGGAGACGAAGATGGCATCGGCCACTTCGGCGCGGTGTTTGATACGCTCAACATTGCTGGGCACGAACAGTGGATCGTTATTACAGTGTGCGATTAGGCAATTGGGCTGTTGTTGCTTGATCGCCTTCAGGGTGTCGTTACTGATCATGTCGCAGTGGCCGGCGATGATCAGGTCGGGCTCAAATGCTTCAACCGTTTCTAACAGGCGGCGATTGGCTTTGCTCACCCCTAGGTCGCGGATTCCGAAGGGCGCTTCGAAGGCTGCCACATCCCGGTCGCTGAACACCTGCGTATAGTGATCGTTTTTGATCAGGCCAAAAGTCAGTTTCTGTGCCCAGCTAACCCGCGTCTTACCGTAACGGCGCAGTTGCTGGTAGGCGATATTGAGCACTCTCATGGTGGTGCGGTCTCTAAAAAAATCCAGGAAGATATTACGTATGGCCGCTTGCTAGAGGGGCTGGTACGGTGGGCGCAGAGTATAACAGCTGCATCCCGGTCATATAGTGTTCGAGTATGCAGACCCCAGTCGCGCAGAAGGTCAGCGAACTAATGTCAAAAATGAAGAGTCAAAAGGGGTTGTCCCCAGAGTTTTCCGCAGATTCTGTAGAAGTTGTTTCCAGGGAAACGGTTTATAAGGGATTTTTTTCCATGTTGCGGCTACGGCTGCGCCATCGCCTTTTTCGTGGTGGCTGGAGTGAAATCTTTACCCGGGAGCTGTTCGTCCGCGGTCCGGCAGTAGGGGTATTGCTCTACGACCCTGAGCGAGACCTTGTTGCGCTTACCGAACAGTTTCGTATTGGCGCCCTAGAGCGGTCGGCAGGCCCCTGGTGTCTGGAAGTGGTGGCCGGCATGGTGGAAGCCGGGGAAGACCTAAAAGATGTAGCTCGGCGTGAAGTATTGGAGGAAGCGGGGCTCAAAGTGCAGGAATTGCACTTTATCCACAGTTATATGCCCAGTGTTGGCGGGAGCTCCGAACGGCTACACCTGTACTGTGCGCTGGTGGACTTGAACTGTGCGGAAGGTTACTTTGGTTTGGAGCAGGAAAACGAAGATATCCGCTTGCGGGTGTTTTCCAGGGATTCGGTACTCGCCGCCATGGCGGGGGACTATGCTCCAGGAGAGAACCCTATCGATAATTCGGCCACCATTATTTGTATGCAGTGGCTGCAGTTAAACCGGGCAAAATTAACAAAACACAGGCCAACTGCCTGACCGTCACTTGCGTTACGCAATGTTACCTGCGTATAGAGCAAACTGAGATCTGAGTCACGGCGGCCAATGAATTGGAGTGTTGATAATGGCTCTACTGGGAGAAGCGAAGGCGCGGCAGCAAAGGAAGTTGAAAATGTCGCCAAATGGCAACGCTAGGGCGGTGTATCGAGTCGATCTACCGTCTTATCATGCCGATTGTGACGCCAACTACCTGCGCTTGAGCAAATTGTTGCCTGAGCTTTCACAAAGAGCGCTTTGGCGCTACCAGTTGCCCGGCGGCACTCTGGTGTTGAGAGTAGTGGAGCGCTCCAGATATACCACGGAGGTGTCTCTGGCGGCGGAGGTAAATCTTAACGAGTGCCAATGGCTGGAACCTCCCGACTTGACTGTACGCCTCTACCACGATGCGTGTATGGCGGAGGTGATTAAAGCCAATGGTCGCGGGCCGGTGGGTGGTAAAGGAGTGGATACCGCCTATCCCAATCCCCGTATGCAGCATGCAGATGAGAGACCCCAAGCCAATCGCTTCCTTGGTGAATGGTTGGAGTACTGTCTTGCAAATGGTCGTGCAGAATTTGAACTGGTGTTGGATGGCCAGAGATTTTAATTCTGCTGCAGAACACACGGATGTGAACACAAGGTGAGCAAGTGATTCGCGAGCACAACAAGTCGGATTCACCCCTGGGGGTGACTTCGCACCGTCTTATCCAGATCACAGATCCACATATCGGCAGCAGGCCCGATTATCAATTATTGGGTCTGGATACCGGCCACACCCTCGATGAAGTTTTGACCTCTCTCCAAAGCCGGCAGCCTCATGCTCGGGCTCTGGTCGCCACTGGCGATATCAGCGCCAATGGTTCTGAGGCTTCCTACTGCCGATTCTTAGAAAAGACCCGCATACTTTCCATGCCCTGGTACTGGCTGCCCGGCAATCACGATGTGAGTGCCCGCATGAAAAAACTGGCCCCCAACCGCTGTATCGATTTGGTCTCCTTGGGGGATTGGCGCCTGCTGCTGTTGGATACCAGTGTGACAGGGCAGATTTGTGGCGGCTTGGACAGCGCGAAACTGGAGCGCCTTCAGTTGCTCCTTTGGGAGACTCGCGATCACCCGGTGATTATTATGATGCATCACCAGCCGGTCCCTGTGGGGAGTAAGTGGATTGATGGCCATATGCTGCGCGAAGGCTGTGAGACATTTTTGCAAATAGTTGATCAGGCCCCCCAGGTAAAAGCCTTGGTTTGGGGGCATGTACACCAGCAGTTTGACAGCAATCGAGGCCATCTCGGTCTGCATGCCACTCCCTCTACTTCGGTACAGTTTACTCCCGGCAGTGGCCCCTTCGCTGTCGACGAAGAGATGCCCGGCTACCGCTGGTTTGAACTGTATAGCGATGGCTCCTACGAAACCGGTGTGGAGCGGGTGGCTATCTCCAAGTATTGTGTCGATCTCGCCTCATCCGGTTATTGATTTAAGTCAAACCGCTGCGAATTCGCAGCGGTACTTTCACTAAAGCTCTCAAGTCTTCCTCCTTGCTATTGGCTCCCCAGTAAAGAATGCAATGTTTTCGGAATAGGCAGCAAACAGGTCACTGCCTATTGGTAACAACCATTCCTATTTTGCGCGACCTGAGCACAATGTATTTTCCCCTCTCTTTTTTAGCAAAAAAACCAAATAAAACCATTCTTAACCAATCCCCTGTGTTTTTCCCCTATCCTCCCCGTACAATGAGATTACCTGTATTGAGCGGTGCTTTTTGAATATGGGAAAAGCGTGGTGAAAGGTGAGCCAATAAAGTATTCAAGTGTGGTTTCTAGAATTGCCGAGGTTTGAAGCCTAACGGTGATAGATAATGTGATTGGAGCCTCTCGCCGAATGGATATTTTTCGGAAATTCAGGAGCTTGTAAATGCAACAATTATTTTCTATACCTCTCCTCGCAATTTTATTATTGATTACGGCTTGTAGTCAGCAGTCCACTTTACAGGATCGTAGTGATGGTCTGGAAGCACGCCCCAGCCAGCTCGATGAAGTCGCGGCAGCTTTCGCCTTGGATCTCAGTGGTGCTAAGGTTTATATCGCACCGGTTCAAATTGACTACACCAAGCGATTCTCCTCCCTGCCCAGGCGCCAATATCGGGAAAAAGATTACGAGCTGGACCAGAGGGATCTACAGCGTTTGAATACACTGTTGGCGCAGAGCTTTAGTAATAAGCTGCTAAAACCGCGCAATGCCCAGCAAGTGTCGGAGCAGGCGGAAGCCGACTACACCCTATCCCTGTCACTGCAAGATTTTTCCCTGGCTGCACCGCTAGATCCATCTCCCTGGACTTGGCGTGTCTATACAGAGCAGAGCGCCTACGCACAGCTGGTAGGTACTTTGTACGATCGTAACGGCAGCGCAGTAATGCATTTTCACGATCGGCGGGATATTGGTGAGAATCTCGGTTCCTCTGGGCCGGGTGGACGGCTGGAACGTTTCACCAGTGTTACCTTTTGGTCAGATATGCGTGTGGATATTCGCCGGGCTTTTGCTAGCTTGAACAGATCGCTGCTGTAATCGGTCTCTGGAAGAGCAGGAACTGTGAGGAGGCCAACCCCATTGCTGCCGTGGGGCGCTATAATCCCCGACTATGCAAACACAAAATCTCAACGGAAGGCCGCTGCTGATCTATCTGCACGGCTTTCTTTCATCGCCTCAGTCCTTTAAATGCCAGCTGATGCGGGACCGGTTGGCTGCCGACCACCCACAGATCATTTTCTGTGCGCCACAAGTCTCCCCCTATCCAGGAAGTGCTCAGCAATCATTGCTGCGCCTATTGGATGGCTTCTTTGACTCAGACAACTGTGGCCCAATAGGGTTGGTTGGTAGCTCTATGGGGGGATTCTGGTGTACCTACCTAGGCGAGCGTTACCATTTGCCAGCGGTGTTGATCAATCCGGCCGTTCGCCCATCTCGCTTTATGCCGGCCTACGTCGGCCAGGTGTTACAACCCTACAGTGGTGAGTCACAGGAGTATCGCCTAAGCGGTGCGGACGTTGATACCATGGCGCAATTGGAAGCAGAGATACCCAGTCCACTGCTGAGCCGCTATTGGCTTTTGGCACAGCGAGGCGATGAAACCCTCGATTACCGCGATGCAGAGTCTTTCTATCAAGGGCAGCGTCAAACTGTCGAGGAGGGGGGCGATCACAGCTTTCAGGGCTTCGCGCGTTACTGCGATCCCATTGTCGAATTTCTATTTAACCAGCAGTAATTTATAACAATTATGGCCAATTATTCCGCCGAAGATATTGAGGTACTCACAGGGCTGGACCCGGTGCGAAAGCGCCCGGGCATGTACACAGATACCACCCGCCCCAACCACCTCGCCCAGGAAGTGATCGACAACAGTGTCGACGAAGCGCTTGCCGGGCACGCGAAAAAAATTGAAGTGGTATTGCACAAAGACCAATCGCTCTCGGTTAGCGATAACGGTCGCGGTATGCCGGTGGATATTCACCCGGAACAGGGGCGCCCTGGTGTTGAAGTGATTCTTTCCACCCTGCACGCTGGTGGTAAGTTCTCCAACAAAAATTACCAGTTTTCCGGTGGTCTACACGGTGTGGGTGTTTCTGTAGTAAACGCTCTTTCCAAAGTGTTGGAAGTGACCATCCAGCGGGATGGTAAGGTGCACCGAATCGGTTTCAAAGATGGGGAAAAGGCCTCGGATCTTGAGGTTGTCGGTAATTGTGCCAAGCGCACCACAGGCACCAGTGTACGCTTTCTGCCCGACCCCAAGTATTTTGATTCCGCAAAATTCTCCGTGGTGCGACTGCGCCACCTACTGCGCGCCAAGGCGGTATTGTGCCCCGGCCTGACGGTCACTTTTATTAATGAGCAGGACGGTGAATCTGACGAGTGGTACTACGAGGACGGTCTCAAAGACTACCTTGCCGCTGCCAATCAAGGCTGGGAAATATTGCCGGTTGAGCCCTTTGTGGGTAGCTTTGCCGCTTCTACCGAAGCGGCAGACTGGGCAGTGCAATGGCTGCCGGAGGGCGGTGAGATTACCGCCGAATCCTACGTTAACCTGATCCCTACCGCCCAGGGTGGTACCCACGTGAATGGGCTGCGTGCGGGCCTTCTGGATGCCATGCGTGAGTACTGCGAGATCCGCAATTTATTACCCCGCGGTATTAAGTTGGGCCCTGAGGATATCTGGGGGCAATGCTCTTACGTACTCTCCGCCAAACTGGCAGACCCGCAGTTCTCCGGGCAGACAAAAGAACGCCTCTCCTCCCGTGAGGCCACCGCGTTTATTTCTGGCGTGGCTAAGGATGCGTTCAGCCTGTGGCTGAACCAACATACGGAAGAGGGTGATAAGCTTGCCGAGTTGTGCATTGGTAATGCACAAAAACGCATGCGCTCAGCAAAAAAAGTCGCGCGCAAGAAAGTCACTCAGGGGCCCGCGCTGCCGGGCAAGTTGGCGGACTGTTCCAGTGCCGATACCTCCCGCTCTGAACTCTTTCTGGTGGAGGGAGACTCCGCTGGTGGTTCCGCCAAGCAAGCGCGGGATCGCGAGTTCCAGGCCATCATGCCGCTGCGCGGTAAAATCCTGAATACTTGGGAAGTGGACTCCGCAGAGATTCTCGCCAGCCAGGAAGTGCACGATATTGCAGTGGCGCTGGGTGTTGATCCAGGCAGTGACAATCTGGAAGGGCTGCGCTACAACAAAATCTGTATCCTCGCCGATGCCGACTCCGATGGCCTACACATCGCCACACTACTCTGCGCCCTGTTCCTACGTCACTTCCGTCCGCTGGTAACTAACGGTCATGTCTATGTCGCCATGCCGCCACTGTTCCGCATAGACATCGGTAAAGATGTTTACTATGCGCTGGATGAATCAGAGAAGCAGGGTATCCTCGATCGTATAAGCGCAGAAAAGAAAAAGGGCAAAATACAGGTGACTCGCTTTAAAGGTCTGGGTGAAATGAACCCCATGCAGTTGCGTGAAACCACCATGGACCCCAATACCCGTCGCCTGGTGCAACTGTATATTGATGCCGGCGATGACAGCAATCAGCTTTTGGATATGCTCTTGGCCAAAAAACGTGCCGGGGATCGCAAACAGTGGCTGGAAAGTAAGGGTAATTTGGCGGAAGTGGGTTAAGCCTTAATTAACCTCTAGTCTATTTTTCTTAGGTTGCCTTAGTTTACTAGGGCAACAATTTAAAGCTCTATGGAAGGTGTTTTGTGAAATTAACCCATTTATTTATCTTTTTTATTTTTTGTGTTTCTCCTTTAACCGGGATGGCAAAAGATATTCAGTCTTTACTTAATCAGGAGATAGATAATTTTATAGCGGAACTAAAAGGCGAAGATAACTTAGCCTTATCCAAAGCTGCTAATCGTATTACAGGATCTGGATTAAGTGATGAACGTTTATTTGATGTGGCTGAACAGGTTCTCCTAGAAAAACACCAGGCGAATATGACAGTTGCTCAACGCGATGAGCAAGTGATTAGTGAAATCGTCAATTTATTACGTACGCTTTCATCATCTGGAAATACAAAATATTCACCCACTATCAATAAGATAATGCGTGAAAGTGGTAATCGTGCGATTAGAAATCGAGCGAAGCATGTGCTGACCAAGTTTAGTTTTTATCAAAAGCGCAATGCATTGATGCAGAATATGGAAGGCCATGTAGCTACTAATAGCTTGCATACTACACGCTTACTAAATTTGCTCAATAGTAACGATATGATCATGCAACGGTTTGCCGCTGAGGAAGTTGTCCGCGATGGAGCTGCTGAAACCGTAATTCAGGAGTGGTTTTACAAGGCAGTGGAAAAGGATGTTAGGCAGCCTGTAGATAAACTACATATCGATACACTTGCCTGGTATTGCAAAGCTCTAGGTACGGTTAATAAAAGTGAGTACAAGGAATTCCTGAGTTCTATCGCTGATGATAGAAGTGTACACAGAAAAATTAGAAGACACGTGAAGAAAATTCTCGGCTAGGTAGCTGAAACTGAGCGAAATACCTTTATTATTTCGCTCACAACTCATCTTTTATTCTCCTCTCTTGTTTTTTCTGTCGGCATAGAAATATGTTTAACAAATATGCCGCGATTTTTTTAGGTTGATATATTTCACCTCTTCCTTCTCGCTTTATCCTTGGTGGATACTTTTACTTACTAATTTGAAATCTCTGAAATTTAATGGTGGAGGGATTATTTTTACTTTTATTTAAAGGTTATGTCGTTGGCTGGTTGTATATAGGGTGCTCAGGCGTATAAATATTTGTTTCTGATTGGTGAGATCTGTTGGATGACAACAATATTAGAGTTTTGGATACGTTAACCATCTTCTTGTTTTCTTAGAGGTTGTCAGTCTTCCAGACGCCTATAAAGAGGAAATAAACGTTCTAAGTTAGGTGATTATATACTTTTGGTAGTAGAGCGTTATCTGTTGGTATACCTGTAAGAGCTAAGAGTTGGTTCTAAAAGATATTTAAATTACCGTCTTGTTCGATGGGGTAGAGTCGGATTATGGTGTGGGATACTTTAAGTGCCGTTGGCGAGTTTGTTGGAGCCTTCGCAGTTGTCGCGTCCTTAGTCTATCTTGCTGCTTTAATAAGAGTTCAGAATAAAGAATCCAAAATTGCTTCTATGCATGAGATATCTATTGCTCATCGAGAAGCTGTGGCGGCAATTTGTGAAGGTCCGATGGCAGATGTTTTTGCGAAGGCGATGAAGGATTTTGATTCGTTATCTAGTGCTGACACTTTGAGAATCATTGGTTTTGTATATCGTTTTTTAAAATTTGGGAGGAGGCCTATTTTCAATATAAGGCAAACAGGCTGGATTTTACTATCTGGGACTCAATGACTCTTCAATATACTGCATATTTATCGATGATTCCCTTTAAGAGGATATGGGAGTTGCGATCTGAATATGTAGCTCCTGAATTCCGTGATTATGTAAATTCTAGAAAGCCAGTAGATTTAGTTTTACCCAATGCAGTCAGTAAAAAGTGATTCCCTTGTCCGCTGTGGAGATACAGGAGTTTCATTCCGATGGTTGCAGTATCTTTCCTGATGCCACTCTTGAACAGAGTGAATTATGGCTTGATTGCTGCTATGCCCATGATCATGCCTATTGGAAGGGGGAAAGCTATTCGCAGCGGCAAGAGGCTGATCGTGACCTAGAAGTTTGTGTTGCCAAAACTGGGGAGAGGGAAATTGCGTTGTTGATGCTGGTAGTGGTTAGAGTTGGCGGGACGCTATTCTTGCCAACCTCATTCCGTTGGGGCTATGGTTGGCCCTATTTGCGGGGTTATAAAGCCTTAACAGAAGAAGAGCTGGATGCTATTGAACAGCTGCAAGGATCTTTACCTGGGTCGTTCTAGATAGTGTAATAATATTTTTATTCAATGTATAAGATTAACTCTATGGTTTTTGCTCTCTCAAGGATACTGGGAACTAATGGTGATATGATCAATAATCAGAAGATTTTTTAAAAGGGATTTATAGCGTGGCTTATTTTCGTGGTGTTTTATGGTTCTGCATTACCCTGAATATACTGGTCTTTGCTTATCTGGCCTTCCTCTTGGGCTGGAATGTTGGGCTTCTTGAAGTTTTACTGGGAATCATTCTTGCTAATTTTCCTTTGCCTTTTATGGTTAGCTGGTGTGAGCGTATGGCCAAGGATTTAAAGGGGTACTGGATCAACTTTATTCCCTATATCAGCCCCGTATTGGTAGGGTTTGGTGGCTCAGCGGTCTATATTAATGCAGCGCTGAAAGGTGAAAAGGTATTTTGGCTTTATTTAACTGTACCTATGGCACAGGCAACGGCTTTTTGGGTACTCCTGGCACTGGTCTTTTGTATTTACCCGTTCATTAATACTGAAAGGCAAGAAGTGGTAGAACCTGAGTATAGTAGCAGCGCTGAAAGCCCCGCAGACAGTTTGAAAAAAGAGCAGGAAAGGACGGATGAAATTGCTTAGTGTTTGTAAGCAATACTGTATATAGGTTCATATCTTTTATTGTTTATTGGGCTTCTGCTGGTTCCCTTTTTAGTAGCTGTTCATATTCTTTGGAAAAGTGATCTTTTAGCCATTGCATCAGGCTACGTACGCGAACTAATTGATGGCGCAGCGGGGGGCAAACCATAGAGAGCTGGGTGGACTCTGACCATCCAGGCAAAATTTCCTGTAATTTACCTTTTTCGATATCTGCCTGGACGTAGATGTCCGCCAGGCGAGTTACACCAAGTCCTGCCAGTGCTGCAAGGTGCATCGCCCGGCCGCTAACCAGTTTGATACCCTGTTCCACCTCAATCTTATGCCTGGTCTTACCACGCGTTAGCACCCACTGGTCAACACTGCCGTAAATTAGGGGTACTTTCGAGAGGTCAATGGGCTTTAGAATTGGGCCACGTATTTTGATAAAATCCGGACTCGCAACATAGCGGGTTTTGATACTATGCAGTTTGCGTACTACGAGGGTGGAATCTGGCAGTTGCCCCATACGTATTACTAAATCGTAACGATCCTCAATGAGATCGACACGCACACTGGAAAAATCCAGCTGTATTTGTATTTCGGGATAAGTTTTCTGGAACTTAATGACTAGGGGGGCAATAATCTCCTCGCCGATAATCCCACCCACCGCGTTGATACGAATTTTCCCCTTTATTTCCTCTTTGGCATGTGTTGCCCACTCTGCGGCACTATCTAGTTGCTGTATTGCCTGCTTGCATCGCTGGTAATAGCCTTCACCGACCTCAGTAAGCCGCAGCTTACGGGTGGTACGGTGTAACAGTTGAACACCCAGGGTGGACTCTAAATCGGAGACTTGTTGGCTGAGTGTAGCTTTGGAGAAACCTGCATGATCCGCAGCAGCAGTAAAACTGCCCCGCTCAGCCACAGCAATAAAGGCGCGTATGGCTCGCCAAGAGATATTGTTCATTAATTCCAAACAATGATTTCACATTAGTTGAGTTAATAGACCTAATTCTAAATTCTATACTGCCGATACAAAAGGGTTATCCCGTAGTCTTTAATCATTGATTGCAGAAGAGAGAGTCAGTATGTCTAAGCCATTGATTGTAATAACAGGTGCCAGCTCTGGAATTGGAGCATCAATAGCTCAGCATATGTCGGATGCCGGGCATCCGTTGTTGCTATTGGCGCGTCGTTTGGAAAAATTAGAAGCGATGAATTTACAGAACACCCTCTGCAGACAGGTCGATGTCACCGTTCCTGCTGCGTTATCTGCAGCAATTCAGGAGGCTGAGACTCTTTATGGGCCTGTAGATTGTTTGGTGAATAATGCCGGTAAGATGTTGCTGGGGAACATAGAGACCCAGAGTGCTGAAGAGTGGCGGGAGATGTTTGATGTCAACGTGCTCGCCTTGATGAACTCCATGCAGGCTGTTTTGGCCGATATGAAGTCTCGTGGTCGCGGTACTATCCTCAATATCAGCTCGATTGCTGGCGTGAAGACATTCATCAACCATGCTGCCTATTGCGGAACCAAGTACGCAGTGTCGGCGATTAGCGAAACCGTGCGTGAAGAGGTTGCTGCAAGCGGAGTACGTATTATGGCTCTATGCCCAGGAGCTGTGGAGACAGAGCTACTGAGTCATACCACTTCTGAAGAGATTATCAAAGCTTACGAAGAGTGGAAGGCCTCCATAGGTGGTGCCATTAATGCAGAGGACATCGCTCGCACGGCGTTGTTTATGTACAGCCAGCCCCAGCATGTGAATATCCGCGAAGTGCAGATAGCCGCTACGGGCCAGGATCGATAGATGAGTTAGATCGGGAAAGAGGCTGAACAATCTAGCTATTGGTCGGCCTCCTTCCTGAAAATTGTTTGGATACTGGAGAAATCCAGATCTTCATTGCCCTTCAGACTGTGTAAGCCAAATAGATTTCTGGCCAGTGAGCCGAGCGGTGTGTAGCTTTTGCTATTGTCGGCGGCTTGCTGAGCGAGCCCCAGGTCCTTACACATCAACCCCACTTTAAAGCCTCCACGATACTGATTACTAGCGGGCACACTATCCATAACACCGGGATAAGGATTATAAGTTTGTAGGGACCAGTTGGCGCCAGAGCTTTTCGCCATGATTTCAGTTAGCACTTTGGGATCAAGGCCGTTATTCACACCCAATTGGAGTGCCTCGGCGGTGCCAATCATATGAATAGCCAGCAACATATTGTTGCAGATCTTTGCCGTTTGCCCAGCTCCGGCAGGGCCTGCAAAAAAAACATTGGCCCCCATATGCTGTAGAACTGTTTTGGCTCGTTCTACATCCTCATGCTCACCGCCACACATAAAGCTGAGAGTTGCGGCAGCGGCCCCTTTGACTCCGCCAGAAACAGGAGCCTCTATTGCATGAAGGTCTTTATTTCGTGCGGCGTTAAGTAGGCGTTTTGAGCTGCTTGCTGAAATTGTGGAGCAATCAATAATTAAGGATTTCTCTTCGATAGCTTCCAGCAGATGATCTTTTTCAATATAAAGGCTCTCTACCGCAGCACTGCTGGGTAACATACTAATAACAAAATCTGCTCCCTTCACCGCTTCTGTTGCTGATGAACATTTTTCAACTCCCTGTTCTACAGATTTCTGAAGCAACTCCTCTACTGGATCGAAACCTCTTACACGGAATCCAGCTTTGATTAAGTTAAAAGCCATTGGGGCACCCATATGCCCCAGACCAAGGAAGGCTGTGATTATATTCATGGCATTATCCAAAAAATTAAATTTTATTGGTATGTGCAGTTACTTTAACTGTATCGTCATATTTGCCTGTTCGGCATGTTCAATATCTGAATCGAACCAGCGGGCTGTGATGGTTTTTGTTTCGGTATAAAAACGCACGGCCTGCTTACCATAGGCGTGGAGATCCCCATAAAATGAACTGCGCCAGCCAGTAAAGCTAAAGAAAGGTAGTGGAACCGGGATAGGCACATTGATTCCTACCTGGCCCACAAGAATTTCGTGCTGATATTTACGTGCCGCTGCACCGCTGGCAGTGAATATGGAAGTTCCATTGCCGTAAGGGCAGTCATTCACCAGTTTTATTGCATCATCTAAGTGATCTACATTCACCAGACATAACACTGGCCCAAAAATTTCATCAGTGTAAATTGACATCTCGGTAGTAACATTGGCAAATAATGTAGGGCCAACCCAGTTACCATGGGGATATCCATCCACTGTAATTTTTGAACCATCCAGAAGGCAATCCGCCCCTTCTTTTTTGCCCGTCTCGATATAACCCAGCACACGTTCCTTTGCAGCAGGTGAAATTAAGGGGCCGTAGTCGGATTGTGGATTCTTCCAATGCCCGGGTGTTATCTTTGCCATCGCATCCTGTATTTCAGGAATCCAACTTTGCGCTTCACCCACTAATACCACAACCGAAATAGCCATACATCGCTGACCGGCAGCCCCTACAGAAGAGCCGATGATATTGTTAATAGTGGCATTTTTATTTGCATCCGGCATCACTACCATATGGTTTTTTGCCCCGGCAAAGGCCTGTACTCTTTTTAAATATTGAGTGCCTGTTTGATAGATATGACGCCCAACTGGCACGGAACCGACAAAAGATATAGCTTTAATATCCGGATTTTTTAGTAAGAAATCTACCTGCTCGCGACCACCATGGATAACTTGTAGAACCCCTTTGGGTGCTCCTGCCTGCTCAAATAATTCAGCCAGTTTGCAAGGTGTAATGGGGTCTTGTTCAGAAGGTTTAAGAATAAAGGTATTGCCACAGGCAATCGCTAGCGGAAACATCCACAACGGTATCATTGCGGGAAAGTTGAATGGCGTAATACCGGCGCAGACGCCAATGGGTTGAATATAGGAATAGCAATCTATAGCACTGGCAACGTTTTCAACGGTTTCCCCCATTAGCAGGGTAGCAATATTGGCGGCATGCTCAACCACCTCAATGCCTCGCCAAACATCCCCCTTGGCGTCTTCAAATGTTTTACCGGTTTCCTCTGCGAGAATCTCGGCCAGGGCTTCTTGGTGCTCTTTCAGGAGAGCTTGGTACTTGAGCATAATACGTGCTCTAGTAGGAACTGGGGTGTTCCGCCAAGAAATGAATGCCTGCTTGGCGGCGGTGATTGCCTGGAGTTGTTCGGCCTCAGTGGTATAGGGGGCTTGGGTTAAAACCTCACCTGTGGCGGGGTTTGTCACATCCAGCCACTCCTTGGTAGTGGACTGCACCCAGTCGCCGTCAATGAATAGAGGAAGGCGTGAAGGGATGGATTTATTCATATTATTTGCCTTACCAGTAACCGGTGGGAAATTGCCAAACAGTTTAGGCGTTGCCTGAGTGAAAAAAGAGGTGTTTTACGCCGCTTCTTGAGATGAAGAATATCGGCCTTGTTTTATGGTGTATTTCGGGGTGAATATCGATAAGGGTTTTAGCTGAGGAGCTTCCAGCTTTTGATTGCAATATTGAATTTTTGTGCGCACCTTCTCAACCTGAAAAATAGCCTGCTTGTTTTCAAGCTTTGTCCGTAATCATGCTGTTAGTATGCCCTCTCTGTAGGTTTGTAGTGATTTTGTGAGGTTTTCTATTCATTTAGTTTAAGAAAGAGGGTAGACGGTGTCTTATAGAAAAATATTTCAGGTATTCGTTTTATTTCTTTTTGGATCTTTCAGTTCCTTACTATCGGCAACCACTTTGGAGGATCTCCGGGCCCATACACCTACGTCAGATAAAACCTGGGCAGAACAATGGTTTTACAATATTGCGGTGCCGGATGTTGGATACTTCAAGATAAGTCTCCAAACCTATATTGCCCCTGATTTTGTTGCGCCTGCACCTAAAGCCTATATCCACTTGGCGTTTTCACCTAGAAGCGGTGTTGAGGTCAAATATGATATTTTCCGGGACGAAGTAACTTTGTCTAATCCAGATGGCTCTGATGGTTTTTATTACGAGGTTCCGGGGGTCGTTGTGGCAGATGAGGAGGGTCTTAGAGTAAGTCACTCAGACTTTAATTTTTCCATGCATTGGGCTGGGGAGCATCATCATTATTGGCATGGTTTAAATCCAGGTCAGACACCGTTCGGTATTATTCCAGAGCTGCCGGGAGTTGGAGGAAGATGGTTTCTCTATACAGTTGGGACTCCTATTGAATACAACTTTAGTGATGCAGGTCAGTCCCTAATAGGGCAGGGGTTTGCACAGCTGGATAAGGGATGGTATGACAAAGAATCTAGTGCCGGAATGATCTATTCAATGGGCCTGTCAGATGAACTTTACTATATGTTTACCGGAGCAAAACTGGGAGAGTCTAATTTCGAGATGTGGGCAGGCCGATATATTTCAGATGAGTATGATCTAATTTTTCACCCAGCATTTAATAATCTCTCCGTAAAGAGGGAGCTGGATGCTTGCGCTGGTCGTCTCAAAGTTGAGCTAAACAAAATAAAGTATAAGTTGGTTATGGAGGCGCAAGCAGATATTAATAGCTTTTATCCACTATTGTTTCCTTCGGTTATCATCTTTGGCGGTGAGCAAAGGTATATGAAATCCATGCAGGCTAATATTAACTTCTCTTTGTATAAAAAGGGAGATTTGGTTGAGTCTGTCCAGATGCCTCAGGGGCTTTTAGAATTTAGCGGCCCCTTAGCTTGTGAAGATTTCTTCAACTGAAATGTGATATTTTTCAAGGGATAGCTAATCGCCTTTTTTAGCAAGGCCGAACTAGTGAGTTTCGCCTTGCTACTTCCTATACTAGGCCAGCAGGTTTAATGGTATTGAATAGTGATATTACTTGCCTTGGGAAGCCAATCCTGTAGAGCGCTATGCTCAATTTCCCCAATAACCGCCATACTCGGGTGATTTCTATCTTTCAGGAGCACTATTTTGATATGGTCCTGATGCAGGTTTTGAAAGTGATCATAGGGTGAAATTGGGTCAGTATTGGAAGCAAATAAAAGCACGGGCACAGGAGTGTTGGTTAGTAAAGGTTCAATTTGTGTTTCCAGTAGGCTTATATTGGCTTCCTCTAGCGCCATTGACGCTCCTATTTTTATTTCTTTTTCAGAGAATGCTCTACTAAGTAGGGGAAAATTCTCTTGGGCATAATTATAAACAGCCTGGTCAAATTCCAACATGGGAGCTTGTAATATTAGGCCGCTGATATCTTGTCGAGATTGAGTGATTCTCGCCGCAGTAAGGCTCCCCATGGAATTTCCAAGAAGATAAATGTTTTTACTTTCTATCAGGTCTTTATGGATAAGCTCGTCAATTAGCCTGTTAATCACTTCGCTATCACCAACGCCATATTCCTTACGGCCTTCAGATTCACCATGGCCGAGTAGGTCTGGAATAACTACCTGAAATCCAAGGAGGCGAAAATATAATGCTGAGTGAAGCATGAATTCTTTTGAAATTCTGAATCCATGTAAAAGAATGATGGTCCCAGAATAATGTTTGTTTAGGGCTTCTTTATTTATAGATAGATTAACTTGGCTGGTTTGATCGCCAGAGTCAGTTTCTATGGAGTATTTAATTTTACCTTTTTCAAGGGGGTCAGCAGAGAAATAGCTAATGCATAAGTTTCTTAGCTTGTCACAGTAATTATTTTTATGGAATCCCCATGATTTTATCTGCTCATTTGAAACTATATGATCGTAAGGGAAGCTTTTTGAACTTGCAATATAATCTCTAATGTTCACTGCGCAAGATGAGGCAAGTAAACAAATTGATATGGTCAGAAATAGTTTTATTGATTTCATTTTTATAGGCATAAATTGTCGCTAAAATCTAGTTGAATCAAATAAATAAAGTGAAAGAATTACGTTGTATTAGTAGCGGTGCACTACATGTGGTTAGGCTAAATTGATTCAATTTTTGGCAATTGCTCATTTCTCTAAAATTTATGTAAGCAAAGTTTCACTTTTTCTTTGATTGCTTTAGGAGAGTTTAAAGCTTTTACAGCTGGCTTTGTGCCCGATCGACTATGCCAGTAGTTAAAGAGATCTATGAATATGCTGACCGGATAGTCATCTGTAGATGAGGTTGATAAGATGAGGGGAGATTGTGAACTCGCAAAAGGAAATTGTTCGGCTTTGAGAGGCTGGCGGCAGCCAGATAACCTTTGCTAACCGCCATGAATGTTAAGAGTGTATTTAATTTAGGTTAATTCCGGCCTCCCTGGAGGCCGTATCAAAGCCGTTGGCTTGTCGGCCAGCCTGCAAATCGAGTGTATAAGTTAATAGGGTGTAGTCTTTCGGATCGGCTTTACAAATAAATCCCATGGAACGGGCAAATGTCTGCACGCGTTTATTGTCGGCGGACTCAATGGAATAAATTCGCTGTAAGCCCTGTTCTTTTGCGCAGTCGATCAAGCGCTTTAACATTAATCGACCTAGCCCCAATCCCTGCCAATCATCGCGGACCACAACTGCGCACTCGCAGGCTAGCCCGTCTGCATCTACGGCGTAATGTGCGGTAGCAACGGCCCTTTGCGCATGGTCGCTGGTGCAGAGTGCAATAAAGGCCTCATGAACTTGATGGTCGTTATCGGTGAGTAGCTCAATCAGCTTTTGGCTGGCTTTACAGCTGCCGCCGATAAAGCGGTCTCGCCGGGTTTCTGGAGATAAGTCTTCTATCAGTTCTTTCTCCAGTTGGCTATCACTGCGGCAGATGGGGCGTATTGATACCCTGCGCCCATTACCGAGAGTAATTAGTTCTATCTGGTGCTCATTACTGACATTGCTATTTTCTGACATGGCTGTGAGTATCCCGGCAGCACCTGGCTGCATCATCTTTGGTTCGCAACGGGGGTTGGATATCACAAAGATAGACGCTCAAGTTGCGAACGTGGAACTATGTTACGCTCGCTTGGGCTGGGTCCCCAACAACCCCTTTGTCTATGCCTATGAAGAGCAGTTTTAGCCGAGAGAACTATACAGTCAGTTTCATTATGGTATAGTGCTGTAGCTGATTTTTCTCAGCTGCGTCATTTGTAGGCCGGTAATCTACCGGTATCCCCCCGTGAACTTTTCTAAATTCTTCCCGGAACCCTCTACTGAATGCCGCGCGCCGGCTGGCCGGTGAATTGACGGCTGTGTGCATCGAGCCTCACTTGCTCTGAATGCCAACTCCGATTTTTCTATTTGCTCCTTCGTGGTGCGAATGTGTTTGATTGCGCCCAGGGCGCAGTTTGAGGTTATTTATGTTGTTTGAAGATCTGGGCCTTGCCCAGGAGATTGCCCGTGCCGTTGCAGAGCAGGGCTATACTGAGCCCACGCCAATCCAGGCCCAGGCCATTCCGGCGGTAATGAAGGGCAGTGATATTATGGCTGCAGCCCAGACGGGCACGGGTAAGACCGCCGGTTTTACATTGCCGCTGTTGCACCGCTTAAGCCAGGGAGAGCGTGCCAGAAAAGGGCAGGTGCGCGCATTGGTACTCACCCCAACCCGCGAGCTGGCCGCACAGGTGTTTGATAATGTGCAGAGCTATAGCCAGTACCTGCCAATGCGTCATGCGGTAGTTTTTGGTGGCGTGAAGATCAATCCCCAGATTTCCCGTCTGCGAGGCGGTGCCGATATTCTAGTAGCGACCCCTGGTCGTCTATTGGACCTGCACAATCAAGGGGCAATCCGCTTTGATCGCCTGGAAGCCTTGGTCTTAGATGAAGCAGACCGCATGTTGGATATGGGCTTTATCCATGACATTAAGAGAGTGCTGAGGATCTTACCGGCCAAGCGTCAGAATCTACTCTTCTCGGCAACCTTTTCTCCTGAGATTCGCCAGCTAGCCAAAGGTCTGGTGAAGGACCCGTTGGAGATTGATGTCAGCCCGCGAAACTCCACTACCAAAACGGTACGACAGAAGCTCCACCCTGTGGATAAGGCTCGAAAAACAAAACTGTTAAGTCACCTGATTCGAGAGAATGGCTGGCATCAAGCACTGGTATTTAGCCGTACCAAACATGGGGCCAATCGGCTGGTGAAACAGCTTGAAGGAGATGGCATCCTGGCAGCGGCTATTCACGGTAATAAGAGCCAAAATGCGAGAACCCGGGCTCTGGCGGATTTTAAAGCTGGCAAGGTGCAGATCCTCGTTGCGACAGACATTGCTGCACGGGGTATCGATATCGATCAATTACCCCAGGTGGTAAATTTCGACTTGCCCAATGTTCCTGAAGATTATGTTCACCGTATCGGTCGCACAGGACGTGCGGGCGCCCAGGGGCAAGCCGTGTCCCTTGTTAGTGCCGATGAAATTAAGCAGCTTCGCGATATCGAGCGCTTAATTGGCAAGCCAATTCCCCGCGAGGAAATCGAGGACTTTGAGCCAGATCATCAGTTGCCAGCCTCTGGCAACCCCAAGCGTGGCGGCCAGCAAAAACCTGACGCCAGTAAACGCCCTGTAGGTTCCCGAAATAATGAGGGCGGACGAGATGCTCGTGGCAATAGCGATGAGCGCCGTGGTAATCGCGGAAGTGGTCGCGGTAAACCAGAAGGACGTGGAACCGGTGGTCGCAATAGCAATGCCACCGCAGGTAAAGGAAGCAATGGAAATCGCTCCGGCGGTACTGGCAGGGCTCGCAGCGCTGAATCGGGTCGCAGTGATGGCCAAAAACCACAGAGAGCTCCGAGACGCCGCCCCAGCAGAGGACGTTCGGAAAGCGCTTAGCATTTTGAGTAGTTGGTAATAAAAGCGGCCTAGGCCGCTTTTTTTTCGCCTTTATTTTCTTTCACTGTCTGTTTACTTTTATCGTTTTATTCAGCAGCGATGCTTGAGAAAAGTTTATCTTTTTTTGTGAGTGAAGTTGTTATTTTTATTCTTATATTATTATTGTGATTTGTATTATCCATACTAAAAGCTGGAACCAGTGTCTGCTTATTTGGGGCTTATTTGGGGCTAATTTGGATATATCAATTCCATAATTGATCACATTTGCTCTCAGAAATTTGTGTTAAGTTAAATTTGCTTATTTAAGAAAATTTACACAAGGATATGTTGTGAAATTGAAGTTGCTCTCAAAGTTTTTCGTTCTTCCTTCTACTGTGTTACTGCTGACCAGTAATGCAAGTGGTGAGGCTCAATTCCAGCCTGCCGAAATTTACTCAATAGGTTCCAGAGCTGAAGCTGTTACCGTAGCTGACTTGAATAATGATGGACGAGATGATGTGGCTATTATTACTTCCCAGGCTTTTGATCCAGACAATGACTTCCAATTAAAAGTCTTTCTTCAGAATCAGGCTGGACAGTTACAAGACGCAGTAAATTACCCTCTGTCCAGTGAGACAGAGAGCTTACCGAAGTCTCTCGCAGTGGGTGATATCAATAGTGATGGTCGCAAGGATATTGCTATTGGGTTTGCAGGTGAAAAAATTGAAACCTTTTTACAAACTGAAGATGGAGGTTTGACAGCCGGAGAAACTTACCTCTCCAGCTATGCTACCAATATTGCTATTGGAGATCTAAAGGGAGATGGAGTCAATGAGATTGTTGGGGTCAGTAAAACCAGCGATGGTGTTGAGAGTATTCGCCAGGCACCCCAGCCCTTTGGTCAGGTAAGAAGTCTGAGTTTTGTGATGGGCCATGAATCCGCTTTGCTGACTCTGGGGGATGTCAACAGGGATTATGTCGATGATATTGTGATGCTCAGTGAGCAACCGCTGAGTACAAAGTTGGCGGTAATGGAGTCTAATCCGTTTAGCAGCCAAATTGCCTATTATGATTTTGGTAGTAAAGTCCAGGCTAATGGTATTTCGACGGGAGATATCAATGGCGATGGATTCAATGATGTGGTTGTTTCTCTTGGGGATAGCGCTGCAGGAGCCGGTTTGGCAGTTTTTTTTCAGGATAGTGAACGTAAGTTGCAAATCCCTGTTTTTTTCTCCACACAAAATAATCCTGGACCAATTTTAACTACATTATTGCAAGATAAAGAATCCGCTAGGGTATTAATGCTGCCCAAGGAGGGATTTTCTCTGACCGCTTATGGAGATTTTATCCAGAATTTGGAGGCTTCTAAATACGAAATAAATATTCCTGTTGGTAACTATTCCAATCCACAAAGTATAGCTACGGGAGATATAAATAGTGATGGGGCCGTTGATATTGTTATCGCTAACCCTCAACAGGGACTAATAACTCTAAAAGGGAGTTTGGTAGTATTAAATCAGCCGCCTCAAGCCATTGCTGGAGGTGATCAATCTGTTGGTGGAGGCTCCCTGGTTGTGCTCGACGGTAGCCAGTCTTCAGATCCTGATGGAAATATTGTTGCATATCATTGGAAGCAACTTTCTGGCGCGCCTGTAAGCTTGATGGACTCGGGGGATGGGGTGGTGAACTTTATTGCTCCAGCTGAGCAAAAAGGCATAGTGCAAGAGTTGGTTTTTGAGCTTGAGGTTGAGGACGATCATGGTCTTGTCAGTATCGATCAAAGCACAGTACGTGTGGGAACTAACTTGGCACCGGTTGTTGTGGTTGAGAATATCGGAACGATAAAAGCTGGGCAAAGTGTCAGGCTGGACGCCAGTGAATCCTTTGATATGGATGGAGAAATTGTAAGTGCCCGCTGGTCTCAGTTGAGTGGTGATCCTGTTGAGTTAATGCAACTTGAACGTGGGGTTGCTACTTTTACCGTTCCTGTCTTTGGTGGGCCATTAGGGTTACTGAAAGGTTATGTATTTGAGGTTGAAGTAGAAGATAATGGTGGGCAGAAATCAAAAAGAACAATCGCTTTTATAGCGGAGGGTTTGAAGGCTCCTATAGTTGTGCCTGGGGAGCCTCAAGAGGTCAAGCCTGGGCAGTTAGTTCAATTGGATGGTCGTGAATCCTATGACTCAGACGGTAAAATCGTAAGTTACAATTGGAGCGCGTCAGGCTTGGAGATAAATAATAATCCAGACGGAACCGCCAGCTTTATTGCTCCTGAGATTGCTGCTGATACACAGAGAGTGATAATGGTAACTCTTAGTGTGAAAGATGATGATGGTTATACCGGGGTGGGGTTTTTAGCGATCCGAATAGTTGGTAATTCTAGCCCTAGGGCGCAAATCGTTACCCCACTAAATGTAAAACAAAATAGTCTTGTCACCCTGGATGGATCTAATTCCATAGATGAAGATGGAACTATAATTAGTTACCAATGGCAGCAAGTTGGTGGGCCAGAGGTTTCACTAGAAAATGCTAGTGCAGCGATAACAACATTTATTGCTCCTAACAAAAGTGATGAGGAATATACTTCTTTAGCATTTCAGTTGACGGTGACGGATGACCAGGGAGATATTAATAGAAGTATAATTATGCTTCTGGTTGAATAAAATTTAAGAACAATTGTTGTTGTGGGCCTCGAAAGAGGCCCTTTTTATTTTATTGTTTTTTATAGTTTGCCATATAATCCAAAGTTAACAGGGTCAGCGCTTCAGTACCCTTACGCAAAGCATCTTCATCCACATAGAAAAGCGGTGAGTGATTGCTTGGGGCTTGGCTGGCATCCTGATCTCTTGGAGTTACCCCCAGGAAATAGAATAAGCCTGGGATTTCATTAGCGTAGTAGGAGAAATCCTCAGCTCCAGTAATTTTCGGGATTTCGATTACGTTCTTTTCGCTAACAACAGACCTCAAAATAGGCAGGGCCATTTCTGTCAGCTCTGCATTATTTATTGTTACCGGATAGCCCTCCAGAATCTCCACATCCGCGCTTGCCCCGGAGCTTTCAGCTATTAACTTAGCAGTGGTTTTTAAGCGTTTGAAAATTTCTGCACGGTTATCCATATCAAAATTACGGATGGTGCCGTTCAGATAGACACTGTCGGGAATGATATTGTTGCGGACACCACCGTCAATACGTCCGAAGGAAACGACTGCGGGCTCTTTAGTGATATCGATCTGGCGGCTGACAATGGCTTGGGTGCCCATTACGACTTGTGCGGCGGCGACAATAGGGTCCACTCCACTCCACGGGCGTGAACCATGGGTTTGGCGGCCGTTGATGGTAATACGGAACTCATCGGCAGCGGCCATAAGCGGGCCCGAGCGATAGCCGATGACGCCGGTGGGTAGTGAGGAAGTGACATGCTGGCCAAAGGCCACGTCCGGCTTGTACTTCTTGAAGATGCCCTCTTTGAGCATTAGCTCTGCGCCACCTTCTTCATTGTCCGGTGCGCCTTCTTCTGCAGGCTGGAATATAAACAAGACGTTTCCAGCCAGCTCATCGCGAAGGCCTGTCAGGACCTCGGCAGCGCCCATCAGCATGGCCACATGGGTATCGTGGCCACACGCATGCATAACGCCAACATCTTTACCCTGGTAAGTGGTTCTGGCTTTGGAAGCGAAGGGCACATCGGTTCTCTCGGTGACTGGCAGAGCATCCATGTCCGCGCGCAAGGCAACAGTTGGCCCCGGTTTACCGCCTCTCAAAAAGCCCACAAGGCCGGTATGGGCGATATCGGTTTCAACCTCAAGGCCCAGTGCACGTAGGTGTTTTTCAATATATTTGGCTGTTTCAAATTCGCGATTGCCCAGTTCTGGGTTCTGGTGCAGGTGGCGACGCCACTCAATTACTTTGGACTCAGTATTCTCCAGCAATTGCTGAGGCTTGGGGTCGTTTGCAGAAGCATGGGTAGCTAGCAGCGATGCACCGATTGCGATAGGCAGAAGCAGTTTTTTCACAGCACAATTCCTTCATTCTCATTATCGTCGGCCGATTCTAACCCAGATTTTGCGCAATCGACTCCCTCGAGCTGGCTTGCCTTTATATATTTTGAAATTCTGTTGTTGACATGCTGAACCGAACGGTTCAAGATGTTCTGCATAGATTGTGGAAAGAGCTGTAACCACAAGACAATGAGGATGACAGGAGGTTCGCAAGATTTTCACGAGACTGGGTGATACTGATTGGTCATGGATTTGGCAAGCTGTTGTGCTCTGTTTCAGTAGGCACAATGGAATGTCGAAAAATATTTGCGGAGTCCAAGATTATTGGTATTGCTGACCAATCACTTTGGGCCTTAATACGTGATTAAAGTAATGATTGGAAACAATCAGGGATGTTTAACTTGTCGAGCCCTCTAATTATTTCTTAGAGGATAATTAACGAGTTAATTTATAGTGATAATAATAGGCAGGTTACTAATATATCTGTATGTCTTAGGCATATATAAATAATTATTCTATTTGCTGTTAGATTTACATCGACGTAAATTAGATATTTTATTAAGTCTGAAGCCCTCTGGCAATCGCCTCTGTATTGGGGAGAGTAAGCTCTGCTTAATGATTGATTACTGCTAATTAAAAATAAGCGGTTCTTATAGCGTATAAAGTGATGATTTCTTATTGATGTCTCGGCCATATTTACGGTTTGGCTGATGGCATTAGTGTGCCTTTTTATCAAATTTTGTAGCTGATCTTATATTGGCTACTACGGGATTCTGTGGCCGTAAGTAAATACCCATTTGCTTAGGTTGTTGATTAATTATTTTCTATCAAGTTGTTTGAAGGAGCTGATTTAATGTCATCCCCCCAATTACCCTCGAATTGGGTAAGCCATTATGCGGATTGGCTTATTCGATATCGATGGCTGGTAGCCATTGGCGCACTACTGTTAGCCTTCTTTGCGGTAAGCGGAGCAAGATTTCTGGGTTTCAACAATGATTACCGGGCATTCTTTAGTGAAGCTAATCCTCAACTACAAGCTTATGAGCAAATCCAGCGCACTTACACCAAGAATGACAATATTCTGTTTGCGGTAGTGCCTAAAGACGGAAATGCCTTTTCCAATGATGCCCTGGCAGCCGTAGAGGAGATGACGGAGAAATCCTGGTTGTTACCTTATGCGCTGCGGGTGGATTCAATTACCAACTTCCAGCACACCATTGCCGAGGAAGATGATCTCCTGGTACAGGACTTGGTGGAAAATGCCAGCAATTTAGATGCAGAAACCCTGGCCTCTATCAAGGCTGTAGCGCTGGCAGATCCCACCTTGAAGGAGCGCCTGGTAAATAGTGATGGTTCCGTTACAGGGATAAATATCACCTTCCAGCTTCCACAAAAATCCATGCATGAAACCCCTGAAGCGGCTGAAGCTGCACAGGCATTGATGGAAGAGATTGAAGAAAAATACGATGTAGAGGTCTATGCGACCGGTATTATTTTACTGAGTAATGCATTTTTTGAGGCCTCTCAGTCAGATATGAGCACCTTAGTTCCGCTCATGTACCTGGTGATTATTGCAGTTGTATTTTTGTTGGTGCGGAGCTTCAGTGCGACTTTTGCAGCGCTGTTGGTTATCGTCTTCTCCATGGCCGCAGGCATGGGTTTGGCCGGTTTTATCGGTGTTAAATTGACACCGCCCTCCGCTTCTGCGTCCACCATTATTATGACTCTCGCAGTGGCGGATTCGATACATATATTGGTGAGTCTGTTTGCTGCAATGCGCCGTGGACTCAGCAAGCACGATGCAATTAAAGAGAGCTTGCAGCTCAACATGGGGCCTGTGTTCTTAACTTCGATCACTACCGCCATTGGCTTTCTGTCGATGAACTTTTCCGATGCGCCTCCCTTCCACGATCTGGGTAATATTACCGCGATGGGTGTGATGGTGGCCTTCTTCTTATCGGTTACCTTACTGCCTGCATTGATGGCGATACTGCCGGCCAAAAGTCGCGCCAGTGAATCCAAAATTGGACGCTCCATGGATACTCTGGGAGATTTTGTGATTCGCCGTCAGCGCCCGATACTACTGGCGGGAGTCATTGTCTCGTTGGGATTATTGGCAATGATTCCAAACAATGAGATTAATGATGACTTTGTTGGTTACTTTGATGAGTCTGTGGAGTTTCGAACTGATTCAGATTATATCAATGACAACCTCTCTGGTATTTACCAGCTGATTTACTCGATCGAATCCGGTGACAACAATGGTGTTAGCAATCCGGAGTTTCTTGCCAATCTGGAGCGTTTCACTGAGTGGATGCAGGCCCAGCCTGGGGTGCGCCATGTCAATACCATTGGCGATACTTTCAAGCGCTTGAACAAAAATCTGCATGCTGACGATCCTGCCTACTACAGGTTGCCTGAAGAGCAGGAATTGGCAGCCCAGTATTTGTTACTGTACGAGCTGTCTCTCCCCTATGGCTTGGATTTAAATAATCAGCTGAATGTGGCTAAGTCGTCGACGCAGATTATTGTAACTCTCGATAATCTCAAGTCGAAAGAACTCAAAGTGGTAGCTGATGCCGGCAGTAATTGGCTGGAGAAAAACATTGGTGTAACTGCCTATGGCGTAGGTCCGGCGATCATGTTTGCCAATATTGCCGAGCGCAATATGGAGGGCATGTTGGTGGGCACTCTGGTTGCGCTGGTGTTAATTTCTGCACTGATTGGTATTGCCCTGCGCAGTGTCAAACTCGGTTTCTTAAGCTTAATTCCCAATTTGTTGCCGGCCGGCCTGGCATTTGGCCTCTGGGGTGCACTGGTAGCTGAAGTCAATGTGGCTGTCACTATGGTGACCGGTATGGCACTGGGTATTGTGGTAGATGACACAGTGCACTTCCTCAGTAAATACCTGCGCCAGCGCCGTGCAGGCTACAACGTGGAGGACGGACTGCGTTACGCCTTCTCTTCAGTAGGTGTAGCGATAGTTGTGACCTCAATCATTCTAATTGCCGGATTTATGGTGTTGGCCCAGTCCTCCTTCGGTATGAATTCCTCCATGGCACTTCTGACCGCAATTTGCATCTTGATGGCCTTGCTGGCGGATTTCCTACTTCTTCCGATTCTCTTGATGAAGCTCGATGCCAAGGCATACGACCCCGATATTACCTCTATTGAAAATAAGGAGCAAAACTATGCAACCCAGCCGCTCTAGAAAACAGTTTTTGACACGGGCCCTAGCAGGTGCCCTGGCTCTGGCAGCTTTATCTGTTTCTGCCAGTGAACTGGATCTGGCCGCAGAAAAAGGTCTGGAAATTGCCAAGGAGGCGGACCGCCGCGACTTGGGATTCGGCGATCTCAGCAACAGCCTTACAATGACCCTGCGCAATAAATATGGTGAGGAGAGTGTGCGGGCTATGCGCACCAAAACTCTGGAGCAGGAAAATGACGGAGATAAATCCCTGGTGATTTTTGACAACCCTCGGGATGTAAAGGGCACAGCATTTTTGTCCTTTACTCATAAAGTGGGCTCCGATGACCAGTGGCTCTATTTGCCTGCCTTAAAGCGAGTAAAGCGTATTTCCTCCAGTAACAAGTCTGGACCATTTATGGGTAGTGAATTCTCCTATGAAGATATCGCCTCACAGGAGGTGGAGAAATACACCTACAAATATTTGCGCAACGAGTCTTTCGATGGCCGCGATCACTTTGTTCTGGAGTTGGACCCGGTTGATCCTAAATCCGGTTATTCCATTCAACACCTTTGGGTTGATACAGAGGAGTACCGCGCATGGAGAACGGATTACTATGATCGAAAAGGGGACCTGATGAAGACCCTTACGATTTCCGACTACAACCAGTACGCCGATCAATACTGGCGAGCCAATAAAATGGAAATGGTTAATCACCAGACTGGTAAATCCACGGAGTTGTTGTACAGCGACTGGGTATTTGGCAATGGTTTTACCGATCGCGACTTCACCAAAAATAGTCTCTCCAGGGCAAAATAGGGATTGCGCCCATGGTTAACCGAAAAATACTCACTTTGTTGCCACTATTGGCGGCGCTGAGTCATGCGGCTGGAGCGGATGAGTTGAGCGGTTATGCGGGCCTGGAGGCCCGCGCATTCACCGCAGACCCTTTGGATTCAGCACAAAGTGATGCCGGTCTTTCTGCGTCTTTAAATCTTGAGTACTACCGGGATTTTGACGATGGAAACCAGCGTGTTGTGGCCAGTGTCTTTGGGCGCTGGGACAGTGAGGATAATGATCGCAATCACGCGGATCTCGGCGAGCTTTACTGGTGGAAAGCTTACGATAGTTTCGAGCTTTACGCCGGGGTGCGCAAAGTATTTTGGGGAGTTACTGAAACCGTGCACTTGGTGGATGTGATTAACCAGGATGATGCACTGGAAAATATCGACGGTGAAGACAAGCTGGGCCAACCCATGATTAACCTCCTGATGGAGCGTGATTGGGGAACACTGGAAGTGTACGGTTTACTGGGTTTTCGTGAGCGTCAATTTGCTGGCCGGGAAGGACGATTGCGTGCGCCGCTGCTGGTGGATGAGGATGCTGCGGTCTATCAATCTGACCGGGAGAAGAAGCATATAGATTGGGCCTTTCGTTACAGCCATGTACTTGGAGATTGGGACCTGGGCCTCAGCCATTTTTCCGGTACTAATCGGGATCCATTGTTATTGCTTACGGAAGATGGCTTACTTGCGCCTTACTATGTACAGATCGATCAGACGGGTGTGGACATCCAAACTACCCGTGGAGATTGGTTGTGGAAGTTTGAAGCTATTTCATTTAAACCTCGCGGTGAAGATCGCCAGACAGCGGCTGTCGGTGGTTTCGAATATACATTTTATGGTATTGGCGAAACGGTCTCAGACCTTGGGATATTAATGGAGTATCAATTTGATGATCGTACCGGACCTTGGTCTACGGCCAGTCAAAATGACATTGCGATAGGTGCGCGATACGCTCTCAATAATACTCAGGATACGGAGCTTTTATTTGCAGTAAGTACCGATTTGGATAACGGTAGTCGTTTTTCCAATCTGGAACTGACCCACCGATTAAATGACCGCTGGTTAATGGAAGCTGAGGCGCGTTTTTTCGGTAATGCCGATGAAGAAGACCCTACCTACAATTTGCGTAACGACGACTATTTTCAGTTGGAATTACGCCGCTATTTTTAAAAGTTAATTCTCACAGGAATACCCCCATTCCCACCCCAAAGAGGCAAGAAGTTTTGGGGTGGGCTTTTTTTAGGGAAGTGTATACTGGTCCAGAATTGTGGATAGCTGTTGGTAACTGTTTTTGCCTGCTGTGGTACTGCCCGTGCCTTTATTCAGGGCCACTACGCCTCGGCTTACCGCCATAACCATCGCGGCGAGGGCGGCACAATCGACACCGGCTTGCAATTGGCCATCGTCAATAGCCTTCTGCATACGGGTTTCGATTCGGTTCAGCATATCATTGGTACCCTTTGCTACCAGGTCAGCGAGAAATCCTTCACTGGCACCCACCTCCATTGCTGCCATAGTAGCGATACAGCCTTCAGGAGTTTCAGAGCTCTCGATACCAGACTGAAGCATTTCCAGGAAGCCGCCCATGGCTGTTCGGAAGTCCGGGTGGTTCAAGGTATCCATAGCATCGCAGGCATATTGGGTGTGGAAATGTTCCAGACAGCGGCCATACAACCCTTCCTTGCTTTGGAAGGTGTTGTAGATACTGGATTTATTCAGTCCCATGGCCGATTCAAGATCCGACAAGGAAGTTGCTTTGTAGCCTTTTTCCCAGAAAACGCGCATGGCCTTGTCTAGTACTTGTGACTCATCGAACTGCTTGCGCCCACTCATTTATCGTTACCAAACCTCAAAAAAATGATAGTGACATATCAATCTGGGGTGGGCAAGACGAGAGGGGGAGAGTCTCAAAATTATAGGGGTAAATAGGTTTTGGCATGAATAATCCAGCGGATTTGCCGGTTAATGAATAGGTGGTCAGCTTATTTTGTACAAAGGCCTGGTGCTGACTAATGGGCCCTTTTTAACTGGTTACTCAAAGCCTCTGCTGTAAGTGACCAGCTCGTCTTAACCTTTGATTGTTGTTGCCCCGAGGTGGAGTCAGGGCTACCTGCTTGCGGTTCCTAAAAATAGATATTTAACCTATGATTTCGGCCGCGAATGAATAGAGAAGGAATAGGAAATTATGGGTATTTTTGATAAAGCCAAGGAACTCGGTGAAAGGGTCAATGAGTCCGTAACCGCTTTTAGCAGTGATGAAGTAATAGCCAATACCGTTATCAAAGCGGTTGAGAAGCAGGAGAAGGTGAATGCCATTCTCAAAGCCAGGGGATGTAATTATCGTGTTGCGGACATCGATCTGGGGATGGGCATTCCACCAACGGTGACTTTTGGGGTGAGGCGAGTTGATGAGCTGGCAGAAAAAATGGCTGATGAAAATGGTGTCATGACTTCCCCTGCGCCTGAAGAATCCGCCTTATAGTTACCGACTCTCTAAATGATGGTTCCGGAAATTTTATAAAGCGATATTGGAATAAACATTATGAAAATAGTGCGTAGCAGAGATTTTACCGGTAGTAAGCCCTGGGACTCGCAACTTATCGCAAATATGAACGGGATTACCACTAAACTGCATTGGACTAATAAACCTTATATTTGGCATATCAATGATGGCCAGGAAGTCTTTGCTGTTCTCGATGGTCAAGTAGAAATGTTTTACAAAGTGGCAGGTAGAACCGAATCGGAACTTCTTGGACCTGGTGATATATTCCACGCTTCCGAGGGCACGGAACATGTAGCTCATCCTGTTGGTGAGGCTCGCATTCTGGTTGTGGAATCTGAGGGAAGTGTTTAGATAAATCTTTTTCTTTCTGAAAAAAACACATTTTACTAGAAATTATTCTTGATTATGTGCGACTGTGATTAACCCTTACGAAGCTGATTGCCTAGGTCGGGAAGCGAAAGATTAACTGCTGTGTATTCCGTTCCGGACGTAGATGACGGATTATGACGATTTATTGTCATTTTTATACCATTATTTTTGCAAAATTTGCGATAATATTGGCGGTTTTCTTTGAGCGTTCTTATTTGTCCCGGTTGGGAAAGCAGTCTGTATTTTTATGCAAAAAAAAGGGTGGTTTTTTCTTTGCCTGATATAACGGAATATGAATTACCTACAACTTTCGGACTGGTAAATTTATCCACATAAACAGCAAGTAATGAAAACGATTATTATCAAAAAATTTCTAGCCAATATAGGGAGTCTAGAATGCTTGAATTAAGACCGAATTGTGAGAGTTGCGATAAAGATCTCCCCCCTAATTCTGTAGAAGCGATGATTTGCACTTATGAGTGTACCTTTTGCAAATCCTGTGTTGAGGAGATTTTGAGCAATGTCTGTCCCAATTGTGGAGGTGGATTTTGCCCTCGTCCGGTACGGCCGCAAGTGGCGAGACGCCAAGGGGTGGGGATTCAATTTCAGCCTGCATCGCAAAATCGGGTTTTGAGTCGCTACAGTAAAGAGGAGATGCGAGACTTTGCTGCATCGTTGAAGGCGGTAGCCCCAGAGGCGCGCTAAAGTTTTGCTTAAACTTAAATAAGCTCTTTCCTGTGACCAATCAAAAGCTTGTAGTCTAATTAGTGTGGTTACTCGGTATTTTACTGCAAATATGTCAGAGGCTCTCTGGGTTAACCGGTTTCTTTTTGGGTTGAATGGTCCGGTAGGAATACTTTTGGGACTGGCAATATCTTCTCTGACCCCGTAACTTATATTCCTTTTTTTGGGGATCTGAACAGGGATAACTATGACGAGTATCGTAGCGGATATCGGCGGCACCAACGCCCGTTTTGCGATAGCCAAGCCAATTGCAGAGGGCTATCAGCTAGAGGGGCTGAAAGTAGTGGACTGCAAACGCTTTGAAGGATTTGATGCTGCGTTGCAGCATTGGCTCGATAGCCTCGATCAGCCCAGGCCAGAGAAAGTGTGTATTGCTGCTGCAGGCCCGCTGGAGAAGACTCCCTCTGGAAAGCGCGTTTATATGACGAACCTTGGCTGGAGCATTGATGCAACGGCCCTGGCCGAGGAATTTCAGTTCCCCCATCTGGAGCTGATTAATGATTTTGCCGCGCTGGCTCAGTCTCTACCGCGCCTGTCCAGTAGCGATTATACCGTACTGAGGGATGTGCCTCGTCCACAGGGTGCGCCCATGGTAGTACTGGGTCCGGGAACCGGCCTTGGCGTGGCAGGCTTAGCCGAGGCAGATGGCCGCTATCATGTGCTTGCAGGCGAGGGTGGCCATGCCAACCTGACAGTATCAACTGAACGCGAACTGCAATTGCTGCAGATCCTGATGAAGAGTCGGTGTCCGGTTTTTAATGAGTGGGTTCTTTCTGGTAGCGGATTGGTGAACCTTTACCGTGCCGTGTGTGAGTTAAATGGCCGCACTCCTGAGGCACTGACACCGCCGGATGTGAGCGCCCGTGGCCTGGATAATACCGATCCTATGTGTCGTGAAACCCTGCTGGATTTCCTCAATTTCCTTGGCAGTGCCGCGGGAGATGCTGCGCTGTATATGGGGGCTCGCGGTGGTGTTTTCCTGGGAGGGGGCATCCTGCCTCGGATCGCTGAGCTACTGCCAGAAAGTGAGTTCGAACAGCGCTTTCTTAACAAGGGTCGGGTTGCACCGTGGCTGGAAGCCGTGCCGGTATATGCCTTGAATGCCGGTTACCAAGCTCTAATCGGTGCTGCGGTGCAGTTAGAAGGCTGATTTGCCTATTTTGCCCCTGAAAAGAGGAGATCAACCATTTCGGGGGCGCTACAAAAATAGTTGAGAGGATACTCAGGACCCCCTTACCCCTGGCCTCCAGGAGGTTTCACAGTGTTGAAGCTATAAATCCCTTTTTCGCCTTTCCTGTCAGGTATCTTTTACGTTAACTCTATCGCGTACAATTAAGCGGCATTGCCGCGTGACAGCAGTCACAGTTTCTCCCACCTCCTCCCCCCTCAGGGGAGGATGTTATGGATTAGGGGCCGCCCTAGGATGCAGGGTCTCAACATAACGATAAGTCCAGGGAGAAGATGATGAGTCTATCCAATAAAGGTAAAGGGGCGCTCAGACCCACTTTGCTATCTGCTGCCATCGCGGCCTCCGTGTCCACCTCGGTTGGGGCCTATGCGCAGGAGCAGGAAACACTGGAAGAAGTAACAGTTACCGGTATTCGCACCAGCGTTTTGGACTCCGTTGAAGCCAAGCGCGCCGCCGATGTTGTGGCCGATGTGGTAGATGCGGGCGCTCTGTCATCTCTTCCCGACCAATCAATCGCTGATGCCCTGGGCCGTCTGCCCGGGGTAACCACCGTGCGATCCAACGGTCAGTCCTCACAGCTAAATATCCGCGGTATGAACGGCGACTTCCTGCAGACCACCCTGAATGGTCGTGAGCAGGCCTCTACCAGTGGTTATACCGAAAGTACTCGCTGGATATCTTTTGACCAGTACCCAGCTGAGTTGATTAATCAGGCCGCGGTCTACAAGACTCCGAAAGCCTCTCATATCGAAGGTGGTGTAGCGGGCTCTGTAGAGCTGAAAACAGCCAATCCTCTCGACGCCGAGAAAGAACACAACTTTAATGCCAATGTGCGTATGTCGTTTAACGACGCAGCAGACGACGTCGGTGCCGACGAGTTCGGTGAGCGCGTTACCCTGTCGTACATGGGTAAATTTATGGATGACAAGGTGGGCGTCGCCCTGGGTTATTCCCACCTTGAGCAGCCGAATAGCTTTGTAAAGTCCCGCACGGGTGCAGACGACCAGATCGGTTATGAGCCGGGGAACGATTTCGATGGTGATGGCAGTGAAGATGCTTTACCGCGAGCGTTCCAGTGGCAATCCGGTGATGGTACCGATACCCGTAATGGTTACCTGGCCAGCGTCGTTTTCGAGCCTACTGATAGCTTCAAGGCCCAGTTAGATTATTTTAAGTCTGACTTTGAGCGTGTTGATACTCGCCACGGTATTACGGTTGGTGGCCTGGCTAATACAAACTTTTACACCCTTTCCGATACCGAAGTGAATGGCGGTGTGGTTACCGATGGTACGGTAATTATTACGGACCCTAAAACAGTTGATCATTCCAGCCCCTGGTTTGAATCCCGCTCGGAGGATCAATCCACTCAGGCGGACAGCGATAGTATTGGTCTGAACCTGGAGTGGAATTTAGGTGACCGCCACACCCTGGCCGTTGACTACTCCTATAGTAAGGGCACCAAGACGCGCAAGGACCAGATTGTGTCCATGCACGCTTACGACCTGACCTACGATGACGATGGTAACTTAGAGACCTGGGAGGAAGCTGCTGGGCAGAGCTTTGCCTATTCCCTCAATGGCGACGGTATTCCCTCAGGCGTTTTCTCCGATGTAGATTTCACCGATCTGGATACCATGCGTTTGTCGCGCTACGAAGAGTACCCCCACGAATACACAGATAAAGTTGAAGCCTTCAAGTTCGATTACAAGTTCAATTTGGAGTGGCGAGCTATTGCCTCTATTGAAACTGGATTCCGTGTCTCTGAGCGCACTTTCGACTCTGAGCGTGGTGCCTTCCTTTACGGTAGTCGCGATGGTCAATTCAATGACTACTGTGCGGATAACCTGTCCGACATCGATTGTGAGCCGCAACTACTGGACGGCTATGTCAGCGTTGAATCCACTAATGGGATACCACAATTCGTAGTCAACGATATGGATGCCCTGGCTACCAGTATTTTTGGTGCCGGTAATTACAAAGGTAAAAAGGTATTTAGCCAGGACTGGACTTTCGTTGAGTCCGGTGCTTTGAAAGAGGAAGTTTTTGCCTACTACCTGATGGCCAATATTGAAACCCAGCTGGGTAGTATTCCAGTAACTGGTAATTTCGGTGTACGGGTTGTCGAGACCGATGTGAAGTCCAGCGGTATCCAAAATGTGGGTGCTGGCAATGGTATCGAAATTACTGATGACGTGGGTGTAACTTCAGATAGCTACGACTATGTTGAGTACGGCCCCAAATACACAGACACCCTGCCTTCCCTTAACTTGAACTTTGAGCTGACCGAGCAGGACTATATTCGCTTTGCTGCAGCTAAAGTGATGGGCCGTCCGCCGGTTGGGCAGCTGAAAGGGGGCGCTGGCTCCTGGAACAGCGTTAATAACGAAACGAAGGATACTGAATACAATGTATGGACCAAGGGGTCTCCCTACCTCGATCCTTTCCGTGCAAACCAGTTTGACCTGGCTTATGAGCACTATTTCGAAGATGGCGGCGCGGTAACTGCAGCGATTTTCTGGAAAGATATCGAAAGCCTGGTAGAAAAGCAGTATATCTACCTGGACAGCCAAGCAGATCGAACGGCGCTGTTTGATTCTCTGGGTATTGAAATTCCCGTTGGCCTGGAGGCCGGTGCCTTCGAAACTTACGTGAATAACGACAAGGGCGGATATATTCGCGGCATTGAGCTTGCGGGTACCAAAACCTTTGATCAGCTGCCGGGTATTTGGGCTGGCTTGGGTATGACCGCCAGCTATTCATATACTGAGAGTGAAACCGAAGTGAGTGGCGGTAGCCTCTATGGTGAAAACCTGCCGTTGCCGGGCCTCTCTGAAAATGTCTGGAGCACTACAGTATTCTGGGATATTGGTAATTTCAGCTCCCACGTCAATGTTCGCTATCGGGATGAATTTATCCTGAATATGCCGGTACCAGGTAGCTCCACACCAGTGGAAGCGCAGGCCTATACCACTGTCGATGCACAGATATCCTACGCATTTGATAATGGTATCGATGTGATTTTCTCAGCGAACAATCTTACGGATGAGGCTGATGTGAAATCCTACGGAGTAGATGGCGTTCTCGGTGAATACACTGAGTTTGGGCGTCAGTTCTACCTCGGCTTGAACTATAGCTACTAAGTATCGCTGATTCTTTCGGTGTAAAACCGGAGATGTGATAAGAGACCGCCCGCTGAGCTACGCTTGCCGGGCGGTTTTTTTGGAATATCAAATGGCCCGAAAACAAGTGCGGTGCCGAATTTTTGAGAGTTGCCATGAGCAATCAATGTAAAAAAATAATTATTCTTGGCGGGGGTACCGCTGGCTGGATAACCGCCAATCTGATGGCGACCCATTGGCAGAATAAAGGGTTTGAAATCACCCTGGTGGAATCACCGGATATTGGGATTATCGGTGTGGGGGAGGGATCAACTCCGCCACTAAAAGGTTTTATGGAGACTATAGGGGTTAGCGAATCGGAGTGGATGCCTGCCTGTAACGCTACTTACAAAGTCGGAATTACTTTTAGGGATTGGTCGGTTAAGCCGGGCTTTACCGAGTATGTTCACCCCTTTGTCGGCCAGCCGGACCAATTTACTATCCCGGCATTTTTTCATAATAGTTATCTGCGCAGGAAGGGCGTTGACCTGGAGGGGCACCCGGATCACTTCTTTCTGGCAACTGAGATGATCCGGCAAAAATTATCTCCAGTCGCACCGGAAAACTTCCCTTTTGAAATTGCCTATGGCTACCATTTTGATTCTGGTTTATTGGGCCAGTTCCTGCGTCGTGTTGCAGAACAGGAAGGCGTTCGCTATAAGGTGGCGACAGTGGCTGGTGCCATGCTCGATGCACAGGGGAATATTGATCACCTGAAAACTACTGACGGTGAGGTTCTCAAAGCGGATCTGTATGTGGACAGTTCCGGCTTCCGTGGAAATCTTATACAACAATCCCTGAAAGTTCCTTTTATCAGCAGTGCTGAGAGTCTGTTTAACGACTCTGCGGTTGTATTTGCTACAGACCAGGAAAGGGAGTATGCACCGCACACTATTTCTACTGCAATGAAATATGGCTGGGCCTGGAAAATCCCGCTGACTAATCGCAATGGCAACGGCTATGTTTACAGCTCTCGCTTTGTCGACGATGACAAGGCAGAAACGGAATTTCGCGCTCACTTGGGGTTGTTGGACAGTGATGTCGAGGCGCGTAGATTAAAGTTCAAGGTGGGACGGGTTGCCCAACACTGGGCCAAGAACTGCCTGGCGGTGGGGCTCTCCCAAGGCTTTATTGAGCCTTTAGAGGCAACGGCGCTTGATATGGTTCAGGAGACTGTTGTGCGCTTTATAGAGGCTTATAACAATGGTGATCATACTGATAAATATAGGGATGACTTTAATAATCGTATCAGCGCTCGTTTTGATGCGGTGCGGGACTATATCGTCTGTCACTACCGTATTAGTTCGAGAACAGATACAGATTATTGGATTGCCAATGGCACTAATGAAAAGATATCTCCCTCCCTGCGTTCAATCTTGATGTCCTGGATGGCAGGCAAGAATATTACTGATGAGCTACTGGATCAAAAACTGGATGTCTATTTCCCGAATGTATCCTGGAATTGCCTGTTGACCGGGAAGGGTGTTTATCCGAGCCAGGAGCAATTACGATCGGGGAATGAACTCGCACATAAGTATAAAATTGAGGGGATCAAGGATTTTAATCGCCGTTGCGCCCTTAATTTTAAATCTCATTTACAGCAGCTTCATTTATTGTCGTTGGGAGATGGTGGCTGAATTAATGGGAAGTGTAAAAAGCCCTGCAATAGGCAGGGCTAAAAATCGATAAGAAGTAAGTGCTTAGGTTTACGATTCCACTTTCACGATCTAAAAATAATTTGCAAAAGAAACCCAAGCACTGGTTTGCTGTTAGGGTAAGCCATCCGGATTATTCCTCTCCTTCGGCTTTAAGTTTTTGTGTTTCCCGGATGTGTAGCATACGTCTTTCACCACGCTCACCGCGAATCTTTATTCGGTCTCCAGATTTCATGCCCTTGCGTTTTAATTCATCTACTTCAATAAAATAGTAGTGGCCACTTTGCTCATCTTTCAAGGCGAAGCGTCTTTCTACTTTCCCAGTCTCAAAATCTTCAGAGATGATTTCCTCCAGGGTTCCAGTTACAACCTCTTCTGCTTGAGCAAAGAAAGTGAGAGTCAACCCCGCGATCAGTGTAAAAATTCTTAACATAATATTTATCCTTTTAATAACCATTCTGATTGGAATAGGTCAAGTTGCTCAGAAACTATTGTCCATAGCTTACATTAACAACAGCTGATTTACTGGAAGAGTTCTTAGATTTATATGTAATTGAGAGCCCAATTTTTGAGTCGGTAAAGCTGTCACCTGGTTGTTCAAGTACAGCAACATGGTTGGATGTTCTACCATTAAGATAATGAACGGTTACTGAACCTTCAAATTGTGATCGTGGGTTAAGTATATCGTGAGCTATGTGATAGTTGACGTAATAATGATTTCCGCCATTTTGGCTGCCAGCACTTTCTATCTTTAGCTGTTGAGGCAGAGAGCCGGAAAGCTCTCCGGCTGTTAATTCAATGGCTTCTAATTCTAAATCCTGGGAGGAGGGGACAACTTGCTCAACAGTTTCGGTGTACTCAGGAAAGAGATCATACCATTTCATATACTCTCGGTGAGCACTGCCAAATAATCTTGATTGGGATCGGTTGCCCATGAGGGAGCCGTCAGTACCGTATTCGCTATCACCACTGTCGTTAGTGTCTCCATCATTATTACTGTCGAGGCCTGCATGGCTGAGGCCAATATTGTGACCTAATTCATGTCCCATGACATTTTGATCAGCGAAGGAAGCGACCAGGCTCATACCACCTCCGACACTGGCGATGCCTGCACCGACAAGACCTGCTCTGTAAGATGCATTTGGGTAAATAAAAACTTGATGACGCCAGTTGCGCAGATTTAGGGGTTTGCCATTCTCATCAAAAAGATTGTCTGTTGCCCATTGATAAGCCTTATCACGCCATTCAAAGCCACCATCTGTATACTCCCCTTCTTGGCCGGCCTGTGCTCGGGCAACAGCATTTTCTATACTCAAGATTCCGCCATTTTCACTATCGGGAATGTCGAAGACGATGCAATCCAGTGAAGTTTCTTCCTTGCCTTGCTCACCGTAACAATAGTGCTGTAATGACTTATCCTTGACACGATGGCGAAGGAACTTGAGTTGTCCGAAAGAGTTTTCTCTATAAGCATTATCAAGTGAATCTACATCATTGAATACAGTGTTAGCTATATGAGTAAGATCGCCCTGGTCTGTTGCAGCCCCATCGGAGAAGTTCATTAGAATAAATACAATGCTGCTCTCTGTCGGATCTATAGTAGCTACAGTAAACGTAACCGACTGCTCTACACCATCCGTTAAGTGGAATTTGATGGTATCTTCTACTGTTTCACCTTCTTTCAAGTTATTAGTGTTGTTATTAAGAGTGTAATCCCAGCCTCCGTTATTGGAAACTTTAAATTCGCCATAATTGCCAGAGAAGGTGCCTTCGACAAATTTCGGAGTATCGCCATCGATATCCTCTATTATCATAATTCCTTGAGCGTGCTCCCTACTATCTACAACCATTTTTGCGAGAGGTGAACCTGGATCAAATGTATAGGGATCATCAGTTCCAGTTATGGATATGGTTATGGTTGTGGTTTCTTCGTTACTGCCAAAACCAACTGTGAACTTATCTGTGGCAATTTCATTAGCACTTAGTGGATCAGCAAGTTTACTATTTAGAGAGTAGTTCCAACTGCCATCTGAGGAAATTTTGAGGTTGCCATACTTTCCCTGAAGATCTGATTCCTCAAAATTTTGATTGGCTTTAGAGTTATCACTCAACTGGCCGGAAGCTGAGGTTTTTATATCTTCAGTGACAATCCCTTCACCGCCAGTGATCACTCCTGGTGAGTCCTTATCACTGTCTGTGTCTGTGTCTGTGTCTGTGTCTGTGTCTGTGTCTGTGTCTGTGTCTGTGTCTGTGTCTGTGTCTGTGTCTGTGTCTGTGCCTGTATCAGTGCCTGTATCAGTGCCTGTACTTGTATCACCACTTACAGGGTTGCCACCATTGTTACTGTCATTATCGGAGCCTCCCCCTCCCCCTCCACAGGCTGTAAGAAAAGCGGATAAACTTATGGCTGTAAGTAACTTTAATGACTCGTTCATGTCTGTCCCGATCGATTCGATTACATTTGGTATAATTCGGACCGAATTATAGGGAGGCCAGCTTATTATTCTGTGAAGTCAGATAAATATTTGAGGTTTCTACGGAAAGCTATGACACGGGTAAATTCTGGATATCCATGGTATGAATAAAACACATATTACTCCGCGAAATAAAATTTTGTTCTGAGTCTGTACTCATGCATTTAATTGAATTTGTGTGCAAGAAATATGCAATGCTTCACTTGAGTGTCAATAATGTTCTAAGAGGGGAGTAAAGTGACCAAACTCTTTTTGGTCACTTATTCTAGATGTGTTTTGAGTGACTATTCTTCAGTAGATAAGAGACTTATTAACTCTGCGACTTCTATCTGATTGCAATATTGTGATTTCTGACACTTTTGCAAAGTCGTTTTTATGGTTTTGTTGCCACTTTGTTCTGTGGCCAATTTTAAATAATGCAGGGCCATTTTAAGGTCATAATTTGTGATCTCTCCCGCACTATATGCTTTAGCCAGTTTTAGGGAGGCGCCGGTATGCCCAAGCTCGGAAGCGCTTCGGTAATGACTTAGGGCTCGTTCACTGTTGGCGGCTACGCCTAGTCCTTTCTCATACATGCGCCCCTGATTATAGAAACCATACTTAGAGTTATGTTTAGAGGCGCGCTCAAACCATGCTAGTGCTTCAGCATAATTCAGCTGATCCCCATCTTGAGAAAGATATAAAAATCCGAGGGCATTCATTGCATCGACAGAACCTGCTTCGGCGGCTTGCGTCAGGTAAGTCTTAGCCTGCTGTAGATCTTGGCCTACTCCCTGGCCATTTTGGTAGAGTAAACCAAGGTTGTAGCTGGCTCTTGCGGAACCCTGGCTTGCGGCATACTGGTAGATTTTAGCTGCGCGCTGGTAATCCTGTTCAACACCCACACCTAGAGCGGAGGCATAACCTAGGTTGGTTACACAATCGAGATTGTTTGCTTTTGCACAGAGGGCATACCAGCCATAGGCACGATCGTGATCGGTTCGTACAATTTTTCCTCTGGAGTTGAATAGACCCATACGTAATTGTGCAGGCAAGTGCCAACGAAGGGCTGCTGCTTCGATGTCTTTCAGCGCAGAAAGTGCATCTTGTTGTTGGTAGAGACCATTTTCTTTAATTTTTCCCCTTAGATATAAGGCTGCGGGAAAGCCGGCCTCTGCGGATTGTTGTAGAAAATACATGCCTTGATGGCTTTGATTTTCGTCTGCCACTTCAAGCAGGTACTTGCCATAGTAATACTGCGCTGGAGGATAGTTTTCTTTAGCCGCCTGGCTGATCAGGTTTGTGAAAATTTTCTGTTGCCCAGGCTTATCTTTTAGGTGGGTGCCCGCCTGCTCTAGTAGTGCCGGGGCATAGCCTTGCTTTGCGGAAAGCTGCAGGTAATGTGCTGCCAAGTCAGCTCTTGGCATATCGTATTGATCAGATGCTAATAGCAAGGCCATTGCGTACTCGGCTTCGCCCCGTTGTAGGGTTTCCGCTGCGCTTGCCAATAACTGGCTGGTCAACTCCGTGTCTACTTCTACTCCCAGGCCGATGGAAGTGATATAGGCAAGCATAATTTTGCCTTCCTGCAGCCCCAGGTCTGCGGCGGCAACAAAGAGTTGTGCGCATTCATCCACTGCGAACTTTGTACTGTTACCCTCAAGGCACAAATTACCAAGGCTGATATTGGCAGTGAGCGAGCCCATACCAATGGCTTTCAAGTAGGTGTGTTCGGCCTGCTGGAAATTTCCTTCTGCTTCTTGAACTTGGCCTATAGCGTGTAGAGCGGAATAGTCAGAATCTGCCAGAGGTAGCAGTATTTTTTTATACAGGGCATCGGAGAGGCCCGCGAATGGGTATTGAATATCGAGCAGGCGATGTAGAAAACGGTTGTTATCAAAATAAATTTTTCGGACTTTTCCGTTATTGGGGTCTCGTACATTGTAAACCCTGTATAGACCACTGCGACTCGCGGCAAATTCAAAATAGCTATCGAGTATTTCAAAACCGGAAATATTGAGTAGGTCCTCGGCATCGCCCCAGCTGGCCACTTCATAAGCGCTATAGAAAGTATCACCTCTGCGCGTTGACAGTATTCCTCTGGCAATAAAATTAAAAATATTTTGGTGGTAGCTGGCGAGTTCGTCATTACCAATGGATTCATAGCACTCTGTGGCACTCAGGTGCGGCAGCAGAGAAATACTATTGAGCTGGGTAACTTCTTGCCAATTTACCTCTGCACAGCTTTTTTGGCCTGTCTCTAGCGCAGTCATTTCTGCCTGGTAACGCCGCTGCGCTTCTAGTGAATTGAGAGATTGAGGAGACTTTAGGTACTCGCTCCAATAAGTGGGGTATTGCACAGATTCGGGTGCGTATATCACTTGTCGGGTCAAGTCCTGTAAGGGATCGACCGGTGTATGTATTGTTGATTGTGAGGCACAAGAGGCCAGCAGTAATAGAGTGAGAACAAAAAGCAGCTTCTTCATGGCTTACTTCCTGATCAAAGATTTAATCAGGTTTTTCATTTCCTGGCTCTTATTGCGTTTGGAAGAAGCTTCCCCTTTGGCCCAGAATTTATATTGCAGCGCTCTGTCGAGCTTATTGAACTCGGCTAAATATTCAGGCACCTCCTGTGGCTCTACATGATCGACTTTGGATTTAAAGTTGTAGACCACCTGGAGGGCACTGTTCTCCAGCTTTGCGCTGCGAGTGAAGTTGAACCAGGAATTATCGATCGTGGTTGTGCCCAATTCTTCCTGCCAGAGCAACTCCCCCTGAATACTCACCCTTGCACTCTGCTGAATATCCACGGGATGTGTCAGGGCCAGCGGGCTCTGACGAATGGGGTGCTGAGGCTTGGATAAATAGGGTACCAAGGCGGAACCATACAGGGAAAATATCTTACGTGCGGAACTTATCTGGGCAAAGTCACCAATTTGATAGTGCTCGGATACCACCAGCCGATTTTCCTGTAGGCTGTCTTTGTAGGTGATCTCGGGGCTGGTGTTCACCCCCGGATAATATCCGGCAATAAAATTGGTGTAGCTATTTTTGATTTGCTCTGTGTCTGCAGAGAGGAAGAACTGGCGCACCTGCTCTGCTTTACGGTGAGAGAAGCGGGAGTTTACGCGGAGCTCCGCACGATTTTCTGCCGCATTGATATCGTATTGTTCTTCGATACGAGCACTTAGATTGGCAACACTTTCCGAGCTTGGGTTTACGGCTTTTAGCGCGTTGGTTTGCTTAGTAATAGGGAGTGCCAATTCGTAGTCGAAGAAGCCTTTGTTCTCTATATCAATCCCCTGGCCAGAAGCCGTGGCATCCACCCAGTATTCCCGGCCATTCAGTTCGATCAGGTTTATCACATGGTTAAAAGTCTCCGGGGAGGGAATATCCTTGCCGATATCCCGCCCGCGGGAGGAGGACACGAGGGCGGGATAGGATTGTACCCCCAAGTGGGCGAGCATACTGGTCAGCAGTAGGGCCTTATCTTTACAGTCCCCGTAGCGTTTCTCCAGAGTTTCCTGTGGTGTTCTGGGTTGGTGGGAATTGATACCCAGTTCAATGCCAAAATAGCGAATATCTTCCTGTACATACTCGATCGCCTTGCTGACTGCCGCCTCCAACCCCAGCTGTGCTCGCCAGTTATCCAGTTTGTTTTTTAATGACTCCGGTAGTGTGCGATTGATCTGATAAAGGTTCTGGGCCCAGTCATTAACCTGTCCCCAGTTGTCGTAGCTGGAGTATTGGAAGTAATTGAGCGGATCGTGCCAGTATGGATATTCACTTTCCATCGGCACTCCGGCCACATCGCGCAGATCGATGGTATAGGTGTGATTGTCCTGCAGGTGACTTTGCTGGACAGAATATTCGCGCTTGTTAAATCGGTAATTGAGCTTCTTGTCGCTGCTAATTTTTACAAAACGACGATCTACTGCCTGAGGCCAGGAGAGGTACAAACGGCCAAAATCACTACGGGCAAAAATCGGGTTGCTGCCCTCAATGGTATAGGCGTAGCTGATAATATCGCCGGGGCGAATATCTTCCAATATATACAGCGCATTCCATTGTTCGGAGTAGAGTTTATTGGAGAGTTCCTGCTCAGACTGGAAAAGCTTGAAACCATCCTTTTGCAAGCGATCTAGATGCTCACCGTTACGCTGTACACTGATATCGTGCACCTGCAGCCTTTGGAAGGCCGGATAGAAACTGAAGTTCAGCTCGGCAATTTCACTGACCCCCTGCTGATTCAGGGGTTCGACCACGATCTGAAAGTAATACTGTTGCTTTTTTCCCCTATGGCGAAGCTGGGAGTTGGATAGGTGCACCCGCACACTGCCTTGCGATGGGCGTTTTGACTCTACTGGTTCTAATATTTCCACCCACTCGGGAGTAGTACTGAATAAGAGTTCTGGGGCTGCCTGTGCGAGTGAGGTGACAAGGATTAGTGCGGCGGCCAGCAGCTGGCCGGTGAAACGATATTTCAAGGTGAGCCTCAATAGTTTTGCAATGGGCGCTAATAGCCCTGATTAGGATACCGAGGGAGCTAAAGCTGAAATGCAGGTAATTACCGGTTGGCCCCAGTAAACCGGTAGCTCCTCCTGAGCTTCTCAAGCGCTGCCTGTAAATCTTGGAACAGCGTCGGATGACGGTACTCCGTTAACCGCCAAGTGTGCCGGTAAATATACCCCATGCCTGAGACAGAATATATTGAGTAAGAGGTTGGTCTGTGTGGGGGTATAAACGACGAAGTGGAAGAGTCGGTATCACCGAGCCCTTCTCTGTAAAGGCCCGGTGATCTTTGAGAGATTATTGGGACTGTTCTGGCTGCTGAACCGGCATGGCCTCCAGTTTTTGCTTCAGTTCCTTGAGTTTTTCCTTCACCCGCGCGGCATTATCCGGGCCCATGCGAATCATCAATTTTTGTACACCGGGCAGTTTCTCAAGCTTGGGATCGGCAAACTTAAAGTAGACCGATGGGCGCACTAGCTTGATAGGACCTTCAACTTCAGGGGCTGCCAGTACCTTATCGATGGCTTCAATCACCACCTGGTGAAAGGTTTTATTGCGCATGCCCAACTCACCGTAGGCCTGCGCCAAGCGCGGATACCAGTACTGGTAAAGGCCCACTGCAGTATCGGTATCCATTGAGGCGAACAGGCGCACAGGCTTATCGTAGCGACGGTAATTGTCCGGCGACAATTGGTAGCCCTCTATCGAGGAGCCGGTAACAACAATAGGGCCGCGTATGGTTTTCAGTGGGCGGTGCTTGTGGATCAGGTTTCCTCGCGCACCGGAGTTGACCGCAGCCACCCATTTGCGAATCACCTCATCGTTTACCAACCAGCGCGACAGGGCGTTGTCTGGGGCCAGGCTCATCAGGTCGTCATAAGCGGCCTTGTCGCTCTCATTGAGTGGAGGCGGTGGTTCCCTGCTGGGCTCTTCCACCGGAGCGGGTTCCTGGGGTTCAGGCGTGGTGGCCTGTTCCTGGGGTTGCTCCAGAGTTTCTGGCTCCGGGGTGCTTTGGGGTTCTTCAATAATTTTGGTAGGGGGAACTTCTTTCTTTTTTTCCTCGCCAGTCCACAGCCAATAGGCTGCCGCGGCGACGACGATCACCACAATAATTCCGATGATCCACCCATGCCTAGACTGTTGTTCCGACATTCCCTGCCTCCTTTTGCTGCTATCAGAATGTGACCCTTTGACCACGGCAAAGCCCTTCGGTTTCTCCGTGGTGTCTGGGTTTTACCTTACTCTCCGCCGCAGCCGGTCGCAAAGGGGATTTACTTCGCTTTTTGCCTATTGCGAAAATCCTGTGCGTCTGCTGTTTGCGAAAGTGACGAAAACAAGTACTGGCTACGCCCCCACTTGGGAGGATGTAGGAATCCCATTGCCGATTAGAGTTGGCTGGTGAAAATGTGCGCGGCGAATAAGTGAGAGAGCAATGGTTAAATTTACCAGCTTATTAATAGGTCTGTTTCTGGGAGCTGTTCAGGCAGCGGCGGCCGAGGGGCCAATTGATCCCTTTTGGCGCAACGCCACCATCTATTTTATGTTGCCGGACCGCTTTTATAACGGCGATAAGGGCAATGACTTTCCCTACGGGCGCAAGGATGACGGGGCCCATCTGCGCGGATTCGCCGGTGGCGATCTGCGCGGGGTGATCGAAAAAATTGAGGCGGGCTATTTCAACGATCTGGGGGTAGATGCTATCTGGATGTCTCCGGTCATTGAGAATATCCACGGTCACAATGACTCTGACAAGCGCACCTATGCCTTCCACGGCTACTGGCCCAAAGACTGGACCGCAGTGGATGCCAACTTTGGCACTGAGGCCGAGTTAGCGGAGCTGATAGAGGCCGCGCACAAGCGCGGTATTCGTGTGTTACTCGATGTGATTCTCAACCACACCGGCCCGATAACCGCAAAGGACCCGGAGTGGCCCGCTAGCTGGTTGCGCAAAGGCACGCAGTGCGATTGGTCTGATTACGCCGGTAATGTGGAGTGCGCGATCCACGCTAATCTCACCGACATCCTCACCGAGAGCGATAAGCCCGTGGCGCTGCCGCCGCAGCTTGTGGATAAGTGGCAGCGCGAGGGCCGCTTGCAACAGGAACTGAGCGAGTTGGATGCATTTTTCGAGCGCACCGGCTATCCGCGCGCGCCCAAGTACTATCTGATCAAGTGGCTGACCGATTGGGTGCGGGAATACGGTGTGGATGGCTTTCGTGTGGACACGGTAAAACATGTCGAGCCCGAAGCTTGGGCAATTCTGAAAAAAGAGGCGGATCTGGCTCTGGCTGAGTGGAAAGCAAAACATCCACAGCAAAAACTCGATGATCGCGATTTCTTTATGCTGGGTGAGGTTTATCACTTTGGTGTGAATAACTATGGTCCCACCGTTGGTCGTGTTTACGATTACAGCGATCAACAAGTGGATTTTTACCAGTATGGTTTCGATAGTCTGATCAACTTCGATTTTGCCCAGGTGGCCGGCGAGCCCGCGGAGAAAATTTTCTCCAGTTATTCCAGCGCATTGAATTCTGGCGCGTTAAAGGGCTTGGGGGTGCTCAATTATCTGGGCTCTCACGACGACCACCACTCCTTCGATCGCGAGCGCCAACAGACCCGCATTGCCGCCAGTAAACTGATGCTGGCACCGGGGGCGGTGCAAATTTATTACGGCGATGAGCTGGCGCGCCCCATGACCGATGCTCGCGCTTTTGGCGATGCGGCCATGCGCAGCCCCATGAATTGGGGTGATCTGAAAAAAGCTGAAACTCGTGCACTGCTCACCCATTGGCAGAAGCTCGGTCAGTTCCGCCGCGCACACCCCGCCGTGGGCGCTGGTGTGCACAAGAAACTCGCCGATAACCCCTACACTTTTGCTCGCACTTTAGCGGGGGAGCAGCCGGTAGTGGTGGCAATGGAGCTGCCCCGTGGGGAGAAGCGCATTTCTGTAAAAGGTGTGTTTACCGATGGTACGGTGTTAACAGATTACTATTCCGGTGAGCGTGCAAAAGTTGAGGGTGGCAGTGTGACTTTTAATACCGGTGGGGATCTGTTGCTGCTTTCAGCTAAATCAAAGTAGTCCTGGTTTTTAACCGGCCCAAGAAAGAAAAAGCCCAGCAAATGATTGCCGGGCTTTTCGCAGAAGTTTCGAACGGGATTTACACTTCCGTGTTGGTGAACTGGTTGCACACCATCACATCCACGTCCAACTGGCCGATCACCCGCTCGGCGGTATTGCCGCGCAACAGCGAGCCGGTTTCACCGAACTGGTTGAGAGTGCCCATTACCACCAAATCCGCATCAACTTCTTTAGCCACCGCTTCCACTACATCGCTGGTATAGCCCTGCTTCACATGAATACGGTGCGTGGGTACGCCGGTTTTATCGGCGAGCTTGGCCAGTGCGCCGCGATCTGGGTAGCGCATGGAGTCCAGATAGGCATTTACCAAGTGCAGCTCGGCGCCGTAGTGGCCGGCAATATAGGTGGCGCGCTCACTGATCTGGCGGTTTAGCTGGCGTTGCTCCAGGGTCTTCGCCTGATAGTTGACGGTGGCCAGCACCACTTTGCGCTCGGCCTTGGCGCCGGGGCGAATCAGTACCACCGGGCAGCGTGCGGTTTTCAGCACTCGCCATTTGGATTCAGCGAAGGTAAAGCGGCGGCTGGATTTCTTGTGCACTGGCAGGTAGATCATTTCCGCATCGCAGCGCTTGGCCTCCTGCACAATGGCCGCCTGCCAGTCGCTGGACCAGCACACAGTAATCTCGCAGGAGAGACCGGCCTCGGAGATAGGTTCGCGGATCTGCTCGCGGAACCAGGATTCATCGCGGAATAGGTGGTCGTTCACTGCGCGGGTATCTACTGCTTCGCCATCCACCGCGACAAACACTGCCAAGCGGGGCTGGGGCTTGCGCCCGCGGGAAGTGGTCAGGGCGCGTTCCAGGGCCACATGTCTGTCATCGTTGGGGTCCACGACCACGAATACGGTGTTTTGCTGCTCCATCTTTCCTCCAGATCAATGGGTCTTTCTGGTCCCTGCCTTATGCAGTTGACTCCTGGGTCTAAGTTATCACGGAGAGGCTCTGGCGCGGGGAATTTGTCGTCTCAATACGAGGAAAAGCGCGCCAGATAGGCCTTGCTAGCGGCGCATGATGAAGTAAAGGAGAAAGTCCGTATTGAGCCAGATCAAGACCTGCCGACGGTTTGGCAAGCACTGACTGGGGGAGGGATACATGGCGAGTTTTTCCAGCGTTTCTTAAGTTTGCCTTAATTTTGTCTCCGTAGACTCTCGCCGTGACACTCCCAAAGAGGGTTTTCAATGGCGCTACAAAGACATTATCAATACCTGGACCAGAGCGCATTGCCCAAGCGCAGGCTGCGGCGGCGCAAACTGGATTTCGATCTGACCCGTATAGGGCAGGCAGGCCATAGCCGGGTGCAGGGATTTATCGCGCAGAAGTTTGCCGATACCTATGGTGCGCAGGTGAACCAGTTTGCCCCGCTATTGTTATCCGCTTGGCAGGGGAGCGCGTTTAGTAGTGCCCTCGGGCTGCGCCGCGCCGACAGCGGATCTCTATTCCTGGAACAGTATCTCGACCATCCGGTGGAACAGGAGATTGCCGCCTTCAGTGGCAGCCCGGTAAAACGCTCGGAGATTGTCGAAATCGGCAATTTGATCTCTACCAGCCGCGGTGGCAGCCAAATGCTGTTCCTAATGTTGTTTGAATTATTTGCCGCCGCCGGTATGCATTGGGCCATTTATACCGCGACTGCGGAAGTGCGTGGCCTATTGCAGAAATTAGTGGGTCGGCAGACGGTTTTATGTGAAGCCGACGGCCGGCGTCTGGGGGATAACCTGGACGAGTGGGGGCGTTATTACGAGTCGGCCCCGGCGGTGACCGCCATCGATATGGTCGCCGAGCACCGCGCCCTGCTGGCAAATCCTCGTACCCGCGAGACTCTGCTGGCCTGTCGCCCTTCGGCACAGGCCATGTCGCCTGTGCTCACAACCTCGGCGGGAGGTGCCAATCTATGCAACTGATAGATCAAATTCGCCAGCAGGCTGTGAATCACCCCGAACAGCTGGCGCTGCGGGGCGAGGAGTGCACATTCAGCTATGGGCAGCTGCTGGCGGCTGCCGAGGAAATCGCCGAGGACCTGCAGGCGCGCGATATCCGCGTGCTGGGGCTCTACGCCGACAATGGTCCCAATTGGTTGTTGGTGGATCTGGCCTGCCAGATAGCGCAGATCACTTTGGTGCCGCTGCCAGTTTTCTTTTCCCAGCAGCAGCTGACACATACCCTGCGTGTGAGTGGCATGCAGGCCCTGTTGAGCGATAGCTGCGAACGCTTTACCGCGCTCGAAATGGTGGGGCAGGCGCGGGCTGAACTGGCCGGTATGGCCCTGATTGATATCCATGCGGAAGCGACAGCGGCGCTGCCGGAACACACTGCCAAAATTACTTTTACCTCTGGCTCGACCGGCACGCCGCGCGGTGTCTGTTTGTCAGCCCGAACCCAGTTCACCACCGCCAGTGTACTGGCACGGCAACTGCATCCTCAGGGCAACCGTGTGCACCTGTGCCTGCTGCCTCTGGCCACCCTGCTGGAAAACGTGGCCGGGGCTTACAGTAGCTGGCTGCGTGGTGGTGAGGTGGTGGTGCCGACTACGGCGCGTCTGGGCCTCAGTGGCAGCTCGGGGCTGGATGTAGCCCAGCTGGCGAGCTGTATTGATGAGTATCGTCCCCATAGTGTGATCCTACTGCCGCAGATGCTGAAAGCGCTGCTGGAACACAGTGAGCGCAACGGCTGGCAGCCACCGAGCTCACTGCGCTTTGTCGCCGTGGGTGGCGGTAAGGTCTCGGACCGGTTGTTGTTGCAGGCGCGCAGTCTTGGCCTGCCGGTTTATGAAGGCTACGGCTTGTCCGAATGTGGCTCGGTGGTTGCGCTGAACGTGCCCGGCGCCGATCGCCCAGGCAGTGTGGGGAGGCCCTTGTCTCACTGTGATATCGCCATTCGCGATGGCGAGGTGATGGTGCGTGGTCCCCGCTACCTGGGTTACCTGGATAGTGCCGAGGGTGGTGAAAGCCAATGGCTCGCCACCGGTGATTTGGGTGAGTTAGACGCAGAAGGGTTTCTGCACATCACCGGGCGCTGCAAGAACATCCTGATCAGCGCTTTTGGGCGCAATATCTCGCCGGAGTGGATTGAGAGCGAGGTACTTCTGGAGCCGATAGTGCAACAGTGCGTGGTGGTCGGCGACGCTCGTCCCCACTGTGCCGCCCTGATTTTTGCACGCCCCGGCAGCAGCCGCGAGCAGCTCGACAGCTGGTTGCAGGCGGTGAATCGCAAATTGCCGGATTACGCCCAGGTGCGCACCTGGACCGCACTGCCGGCGCCATTAACGTTTGCCGATGGCCTGCTCACCGCCAATGGCCGCCCGCGCCGCGATCGTATCGCCGCGCAGTTCCAAAATTCTATCGATAGCCTTTATGGAGGTATCTCCTCATGAGTTTTTACAATCTTCTTGAACAGCAAACTGCCGACGCCCGCCAGTCTCTGATGGAGGTACCTTTTATCCAGCGCGCCGCACGGGGTGAGATTGCCTTGCAGGAATATGTGGCCTTCCTCACTCAGGCCTATCACCACGTCAAGCATACGGTGCCTCTGCTGATGGCCTGTGGTAGTCGCCTGACTCAGCAACAGGAATGGTTGCGCGAGGCGGTTGCGGAATATATCGAGGAGGAAACCGGTCACCAGGAGTGGGTGCTCAACGATATTGCCGCCTGTGGCGGCGATGCGGAAGCGGTGCGCAACGGCCGCCCCAACCTGAGTACCGAACTGATGGTGTCCTACGCCTATGACAATATCGCCCGCGGCAACCCTATCAGCTTTTTCGGCATGGTGCATGTGCTTGAAGGCACCAGTACCGCCGTGGCCACTAAAGCCGCGCGCGCCATTCAGAAAACCCACGGACTGCCAAACAAAGCGTTCAGTTATCTGCTCTCTCACGGCGATCTGGATATCGGCCATGTGGACTTCTTCAAGGGGCTGATGAATCGTATCGATAATCCCGATGACCAGGCCGCGATCCTACACTGCTCGCGGGTTATGTACCGCCTGTATGGGGATATTTTCCGCGAACTGGACAACCCCTTTAACGTGCAGGAGGCCGCTTGATATGACAGCAAAAGAAACGCTCACGGTGCTGGTCACCGGCGCCAGCGGCGGAATTGGCTCGGCCATCAGTCGTCTGCTAGCCGAGCAGGGCCACCGGCTGCTACTGCAGGGGCGCAATGCCGCGCGCCTGCAGCAGATAAAAGCGGAGCTACCTCACAGTGACCGGCACCAGGTGTTGGTAGCCGATCTGTGTGACGGGGCCGCTCGCGCCGAGCTGGTGCGCAGCTGCAAGCAATTACCGGCTGGTGTGGATGTGTTGATCAACAATGCCGGTATCGCATCCTTTTCCCTGCTCAGCGATATTGGTGACGCGGAACTCAGTCAACTGCTGCATACCAACCTGATCGCGCCCATGGCGCTGACCCGCGACCTGCTGCCAATACTGCAACGCAGCGAAGGCGCCGCGATTATTAATATCGGCTCGGCCTTTGGTCATATCGGTCATCCGGGCTTTGGGGCCTATGGTGCCAGTAAAGCGGGGCTGCACGGCTTTACTGAAACCCTGCGCCGGGAGTTGGCGGACAGTAAGGTACGTGTGCACTACCTGGCGCCCAGGGCGGTGGATACCCCTCTCAACAGTGACGCAGTCAACGACTTGAATCGGGCACTCGGTAACAAGTCCGACTCGCCACAATTTGTCGCCGCCCAATGTCTGCGTCTGCTCCAGAGTAAACACGGCCGCAGACGCTTTATCGGCTGGCCCGAACGCCTGTTTATCAAGGTCAATGCGCTCCTGCCCTCTCTGGTAGATAGCGCGCTGGCAAAGAAACTGCCCCTGGTTCGCCAATTTGCCCGCGGGGAAACTCCGCCAACAGTACAGGATAAGACGGCTCCCAGCGCGCTTTGAGCGCGCCGGCCTTTTCATTCAACAACCAATTCAACAACCGCTCCCACGCCACCCACTGCCCCGGCAAAGGCACTATGCTCTGGCGGTGGGGGGAGGGCGTTGCACCGCGCTCTCCTTACCTGTTTTCATTGCTGAAGAGCCCAGGCCAATGCGCATCCTGCTGATCGAAGATAACCAATCCCTGGCCGAGGGGATGGTCACCGCCCTGCAGAGAGGGGGCTATGCCGTTGATCACGCGGCCCGCGGCAGTGAGGGCATTGCTCTGGCACAGGCGGCGATACCGGATGTGATTATTCTCGATCTGGGCCTGCCCGACCTGGATGGTGTGGAGGTGTTGAAACGGTTGCGGGCAAAATCGATTCGCTCGCCGGTATTGATTCTCACCGCCCGCGATGATCTCCCCTCTAAAGTGCAGGGCCTGGATGCCGGTGCCGATGACTATCTAACCAAGCCCTTTGCGGTAGACGAGCTACTGGCGCGCCTGCGTGCTCTGGAAAGGCGCAGTGGCAGCGGTCTCAGTGCGGAAATCCTGATTGGCGATGTGGCCATTAATTTATCCAGCCATACCGTGGCCAGGGCTGGGCAGGAAATAAAACTGTCGCGACGGGAATTCAGCCTGCTGCGCGCCTTGGCCGAGCGCCCGGGCCATATTCTCAGTCGCGAACAGCTGGAAGATAAGCTGTACAGCTGGGGCGAGGAGGTTTCCAGCAATACTGTGGATGTGCATATCCACAATTTACGCAAAAAAATCTATCCAGAGTTTATTCAGACCATTCGCGGCGTTGGCTACAAACTGGAAGCGGCTGGCGGCGCATGAAATCTATCCGTATTTTTCTGCTGATCGCGTTGCTCAGCATCATCATGCTGGTCAATTTTGTCTCGGCGCTGCACGGCTACCGCGATACCATGGCGGAAGCGCAGCGTCTGTTTGACCGCCAATTAAGCGCCTCCGCCAGGTTATTGGCAGATATGCCGGTGGCAACAGGGGACGAGCGGGTGGTGGCCCAGCCCGAGGCTATGGTGATGCAGGTGTGGTCGGAGGATAAGAAATTACTGGTGCGCTCCGCCGATGCCCCGAAGCAACCCCTCAGTGAATTTGCCGTTGGCTTTAAGGAAATAAATTTCTCGGGCTATCGTTGGCGCAGTCTCGCAGAATACTTTCCCGATAATGGCCACTGGATTATCGTTGCCGAGAGATCTGACCTGCGTTACCAACTGGCAGAAAAATTGGCGATTGCCGCAGTACTACCGATACTGTTGGGCCTACCGATTGCCGGGTTGCTGATTTGGTTTGTAGTGGGGCGCGGCCTTTCCAGTTTGCGCAAACTCGCCGAAGACCTGCATAGCAAACGCGCCGAAGACCTGACACCACTGTCAGAGGGTAGCCCACCACAGGAACTGCTCCCGGTGGTGCAATCCATTAATGCGTTACTCGCGCGCCTGCAGGCCTCTTTTGAGCGCGAGCGACGTTTTTCCGCCGATGCTGCCCACGAGCTGCGCACGCCCATCGCCGCCATACAGGTACACGCGCATAATCTGGAGAGTGATTTTGAGGGGGCAGGGCAAACAGTAATGCCCCAGAGTCTGGTCAAGCTGGAAGATAGTGTTCAGCGTATGGCGCACCTGGTAGAGCAAATGCTGGATTTATTCCGCACTACACCCGAACACTACCCAGCGCGCTTTGAAATACTCAATCTTCATGCCCTGGCACGAGAGGTATTGGCAGAGGAATACCCGATCTTTGCCCAGAGAAAGCAACAGGTAGAACTGCTGGGCGGTAGGGTATTTCTGCGTGGCGACCGTTTCGCACTGACTATTCTTTTAAAAAACCTCCTGCGCAATGCGGCGAAATACACTCCTGAGGAGGGCCATGTACAAGTGAGTACCCGGTTAATCAGAGGGGATATTCTTCTACAAGTGGAGGATTCCGGGCCGGGGATTCCAGAGAAAGAGTACCCTAGGGTTTTTGAACGGTTCTATCGAGTGGGTGGCGACCGCCATCAGAGCACAGCCCCCGGTTGCGGATTGGGCCTTTCCATTGTGCAGCATATTGCACGCCTTCACGGAGCTTCAATCGAACTCGGCCAGTCACATTTTGGCCATGGGCTTTCAATAACCGTGCGTTTTAAAAAAGCAAAGGAGAGCAAGGATGCTTAGTTGCTTACAAGGGCGAAAAAAAAACTATAACAAGCAGAAAAAGAGTGGTGCCTTGACTGCTGGCATTTGGATTTTTGTTTCAATTCTATTCAGTGCCTGCGCTCCAGATACCAATAAACCCACTGTGAAATTAGAAATCCACAACCATCTTTTTAACCCTTCAGAACTGATAGTACCCGCTGATACGGAGATTAAACTGGTGATCTACAATCGAGATGCCTCTCCAGAAGAATTTGAGAGTTACCAGCTCAACCGAAAAAAAGTGATCATGGGCAATAGCAAGGCAGTGCTATTTATTGGCCCTTTGCCCGCGGGAGAATATCTGTTTTTTGGTGAATTCCATCCCATAACGGCTCAGGGAAAAATTATCGCACAGTAGCGAAAGGCTTATGTTATTAACCTCTGTAATGGTAGTACTGCGGGAAGTGTTGGAGGTGGCGATACTACTCAGTGTGCTATTGGCAACTACCCGAATGCTGGATCTTCGCGCCCGCTGGTTTTATATCGCGCTATTACTCGGTGGATTGGCTGCAATCGTCTATGGTGAAAACCTTGCGCGAGTCTCCCAGGCAATAAATGGTACAGGCCAGGAGCTGGTGAATGCCGGAATATTAATCATAATCTATATATTATTAATAATAGTCACCACCTTGTTGTTACTTAACTACCATAAGCAGCAATACCATTTACCCATCATACAGGGCGCTATGCTACTGGCAGTCACACTCGCAATTATGCGTGAGGGGTCAGAAATTTATGTTTACCTTACTTCCTTTTGGCTGCACCCACCACTCTTACCTTCCGTAATAATCGGTGCATTGCTAGGTGCCGGTATCGGCTATAGCTTAGGTGCATTATTTTATTACTTTTTATGTAGTCTATCACCCAAATATACTTTGATGACCTCCTGTATATTACTCACCATATTGGCAGCCGGAATGATTCTTCAGGCCACGCAATTATTCATTCAAGCAAATTTACTGCCTGGGCAAGAGCCCCTCTGGGATAGCTCCCAACTATTAAGGGAGGACTCAATCCCAGGACAGCTACTCTTTGCTATAGCTGGCTACGAAGCCACACCAACCCCTCTGGAAGTAATGGCCTACGCAGGCAGTATTTTTCTTATGCTGTGCGTGCTTGGGGGTGTTTATTATAGGTGTTCCAGAGATTAACCAGTGGGTAGATAAGTTATTCCATGAGGGTTTATTTACGCCTTTTCTTATTGAGGGCATTCTCGTAAATGTAGTCTTTCATTCTTATGGCCGAATCATCCATACTTTCAAATAACACATATTCACGCAATCCTGCTTTGAGACAGAGTGTATTAAATTTTGCGGCTGGTGTGTGCTTAGTGTTCATAATATAGCTTGAAATATATAGGTCTTTTAGCCCCCATTTTAATCTGCACATGGGCTTCCATTTCCATGGGGTTATTCCTCTCATGAACACTATTTCTCTATTAAAGTCTATTTTTGTCTGCACAGGGAAGAGCTATCCCCTTAGGCCAATTAAGGTGGAGAGCAATATAGGAGATACACAGAGAACAACCCACTCAGGACCAAGATCCAGCGTGATATTAGCGATATATAAAGTTAGCAAGCTTAATTCTGCTAAAACAATAAAGATAACACAGTATGAGTTTCTCTTAATAGTTACTGTGCCATCAGTGATGATGCATTTTTGGATAAATTCATGGTCTACTAACTACTAGAATTTTAAATGTGAAGTCTTCTTCATAGTGGTTTTATCGTATATTTTATAAATAAAAATATGTAGCTGACACTGCTAGGCCAGCCACCATACCTTAACAGTTTATAAAATCATTAAGCAGTTTAACCTGCTAAGTATGAACCCTGCCGTTATCTGAAATATATATCGAAGAAGTGTCCTTAAGTATAATGGAGCTCCATAATCGTTTCATCGAATTCATCCTGATCTACGATTTTAAATCCAAAACGCTCGAAAAAAGGTTTCATGATGTCATGTCCCTCAACATAACAAATGGATATAGAATCAAAGCCTTCAAGTTTCTTTATTTCTGCTAATACGAGTTTCACTGCTTCTGAACCGTAGCCTTGACCTTGAAAGCTGATATCAATCAATAGTTGATCTATAAAGATTTCCTTTGGTTTGCCATCCCCATGATTTGGATAATATTGGATAAATCCAATGGGCTTATCCCCAAGATAAACGCCTCTATTGATATAATGATCATTAAATTTGGATGCGGCAATAGCTTCTGATGGAAGAGCAACATAGTTTTCCTGCTCTTTTGTGATATCAAGGTCAATCATATCGACCCAATTATCTTTTGTTATTTCTCGTAAGTTAATGTTCAATGATATAAATCCTTTTTATATACAATGAGAAGACTAATATTAATTTATAGAGGTGGAACACAGAGCAGTGAGTGCCTTTGTTCTACATTATTATGGGTTTACTTGAATCACTAGCTGCCGTTCTATGGTCTAAATACTTTCTTAGGCACTTGGCTTTATTGAGAGCTTTGCTCCTCAACTCGTAGTTATCACAAGCATATACATCAATTTTTTGAACAGGTAATAAGCTTCGCGAGAATTTCCTTGGCTTTCTTTTATCAGTGAAAGATTATAGATGGTTTCCGCCTTTGATGCAGAGATACATTCATTTGTCTAATAAAATATATATGAGGCTACTACAAAAAGTGGAGTCAAACAAACTAATACAAGTGTTCCATTTCTCATTATGATTTTTCGCTGCTGGTGCTGCCTGAGCAGTCCTCTAGGAACCAGTAAGAACTCCAGTTTACTGCCTGCGATTATTAAGTTTTTGTGCTCGAACATTCAGTTGGTAATCTCCAACGCTAGACAGCAAGCACACAACACCGCAAATGAAGGCGAAGAAGGCTAGAATCCAAAAAAAGACAGGTTGATCTTTGACTGTTAAAAGAATTTCTTCTGGACGGAAACGTCCCTTTGTTAGGAGGAATTTTCCATCCAGCACAAGCCAAGGAATCAGCCCTAAAAATATACCTGAAGCTATCAGCAAGTTGATAATTGGCGGCTGATGAGATTGCCTAGGGGCTCCGAATTCTATTAGTGCTTTCCAGTTCATATAAAATCTTAATACAGGGATAAGGTGGCGGTTTGGATAATATTAACGCGTCGTAAACTTGTTCAGTGACGGGTGGAGCGTACTTCAGCGAATTTTTATATCTGGCCCAATACACAATTCATTTCTGTTTCCACAAGCCATGCCAGATCTATAAAGCGACTTACCTCAACAAACGTGCACACAGGCTTTATTGTAGAGAATAGCTCTCCATGTGCTTTTGCTGCTTCTTCCCAGCGGGATATATCGGTAAGCATGATACGGGTTCTGATGATACCCGTCGGTTTCCCTCCTGCTTCTAGTATGGCCTTCATCGAAAGCTCCAGACAGTACTTCGTTTGAGCATACATATCACCAATGTAAGCTGTCTGGCCATCCTTGATAGGTGCCGTACCAGAAACAGAAATTAGGTTTCCAACTCGGCACGCTCTGGAAAAGCCTATCGGCTCTTCCAGATGAGAACCTGAGGAGATTAGTTTTCTCATGTTTCCCTACTTGAGTAAAACACCCACTGTAACGCAGTGAGTACAGGCCTGTAAGATCAAAGTTACTTCTGCAAATTACAAGGAACGAACAGCGAGTAGTTTTCTTATCGTAACAGTATTTAACCAAACTATAACAGATGCTACTGTAAATTGACCTAGCGAGTGGAGAAAGAGTTTCGGCCAGAAATCTATTTCCTCAGTTAGCAGTGGGTGCCAAACATATACAAGAGTCAAGTTTCCTGGAAATAGAAATATCTTGTACCCAGGCATACCGCCGCCCCAGACATTCCAATTTAGCGCAAATGTAATGAGCCCAATTACTAACGCTAAAGCACCGCCATAAATCGCGATGGTAGTCGACTTGAATTTACTCATCGTGCATCATATCCCTTAAAGCAGAGGTGTGATTTTATGAGCGACCTACGTCTTATGATTGTTAGATAACTAGTGATCATGATTACACTATTACTTGTTAGATTTCTATGTGTCTTGTGTGCTGAGCCTGTTCATGATTTATGGCGTTCGGGTTAGGGGCGGCTGGAGCGGAGCATAGGCAGTTCCAACCGTGTTGTTTCGCCGCGACTTCAACCCTTTCTATATGTGTCACCCACAACAGTTTTTTTCCCGCTGGGTTGGCGGACATTTTACCGTGCCATAAGAACAGAATACGCAACAATCACCAGGCTTTGGCTTAAGCAGAGTTTGGCACTGTCCACATTCATAAAAAATATACAATAACTTATAGGTATGACCTCAGTATTTTTGTGTCGGCACTTGGGGCAAGTAATCATCGTTTCTAGAACCATGGTAGCCTTAAGCTCACTCTACGATTAATGTCGTACAAATAATGTCCAAAGTAGCAGTGAGATACACATCCGCTGGCTATGCTTGTTAGCTACCTTTAAGTTTATCGGTAAACGTATGGTTGATGGCCGTGCCTTTGTTTAAAAACTTATAATTTAGCAAGTGATCCAAACCCTTGTAATTAATGTGCTCACACTGATTTTCACTCTTAGCGTTCATTTCATCGCAAATATCATTTGCCATCTGAGGCGCCGGCCAAATTTCATCATTTCTGCCGGTCATCAGCACGACTTTGGCTCTTATATCATTAACAGAAATATCTGCTTTATTCCCATCAACACGGTTCGCTAATGACTGAGCATATAGATCCCTCAAACCATTTACCGGCCTAGAGGGTTTAAACGGAACGTGAGTTAATTCCCGCCCTTTCTCCGTCCAGCTTGATGCAGGTACTTTTGTCCAGTCTTTTAAAATGCCTGCCCAAACTACTGAGCTTGGTGCTATTGCCACTACCTTTGAAATCTGCTCATCTTTTGACGCTAAGAGTAGTGCCAGTTCGGCGCCCTTAGACCAGCCAACAATTATTAACTCATCTGGTTTTACATTATTTTGACTCTTTAACCAAGACTTAGCCTCAGTGAAATATTCCAGTGGGATCTTCTCTAGTTCTAGAGGTAAACCATCGGCATTAAAATAAGCTAAAGCCAACGTTGGATATCCTGCGTCGACAACAGACTGAGCGAGCTTTTCAGGTAGCCCGCCTTCTGACCCGCCCAGGACCAACACAGCAACCTGCTGCTCAGCTGATGATGATGGATAATATTTTCCGACAAAACCGTTGTTCTCTAAATTAAAATCAATAGTAGAGGCATTTAAGCTTTGGCTCATTAACAGTGAATAAATCAATGTAGCTTTCATGATCTTCTTTAACATGCTTTTTATTTGTCCTATATGGCTAAAATTTTATTGATTACTGAAGACCTGTCTCTGTGTTAGGCTGAAACTTAACTCTACAAGGTATCTACTAAACGTGGATAAGTCTTATATCTAAGTGCTATTAACGCCCTCAACATTCTGCTTGAGATTGTTAGGCGGGACTCTTTGTGAATATCCGTTTACTTGTTTTTGCTGAGACGTACTACAAATGGGTGTCTTTCAGTTGCCCACTCATGGCAGAGATCTGATAAGTACTGAGTTAACTCAGCTTCTGTAATTTCTGGCGGAATAAATATTCCAGCGTCTCGGTGCTTACCTTCAGAACCCTGGAAGAAGGTTTTCCAGTATTTTTGGCTTCTTTCAACTAAGACTTCTCTACCGAAAATGTTGTATTTGTATCTTTCCATGATTTTAGCTACTTGTCTGATCTAATTTCGATATAAAAGGTGATCACCTTGTTGCAAGTTCAGCGCCGAAGATGTGATGTTTCGATAACATTGTTATACCTTTTTCCAGGCAATGCAATTTTCAGTGAAATTGGCTACTTCGTGGTGATTTAGTGATCTTTTTAGTGATGACTCTAACAAAGGGATCTTTGCATTTGGATTATGTAAAACTACAGCCTCTTTAGCATGGTCGTGTATCACCACAATAGCGCTAACATACGTTTTGCCATTTTTTTTTAGCAAGGCGCCTTTTCTGGATATTTCTTTAATTTCACCATTATGCTTTGCGATAAACTCTGCTCTGCCAAGCATTGCTGTTTTTAATTCCGGATAAAATAGGAGATCTTTTGTTGCAAACGGCCTGGCATCATAAAGAACTATTACGCAAGGCGAGTCAGTTACTTTGTAATTCTTAAACTGCTCACAAGCAGACTTTATACTATTCCTTATTCTCCGAGAATTAACGCTGTATACTTCACCTTTCCCTGCTTCGAAAATTTTTGAGATGGCTTCTTCATCTTCATTGGGTTCGAGTTCCTTCACTTCCCAGTAACTATCGATATCACCTAGCGGAACTAGGTAGTTAGGTGTTTTTTTATTTGGCACATTTGACTCTGGGATTCGCTCGAATGCGATGCCAAATTTTTTCAATATATCTTCTAGCAAACTTTCAGATTTAGTCATAATTAGGTAAGTCTTGGGTGTAACGCCTCAATCATCCGATGCTTTGGTGATCAGCTGCATTAACTTGTTAAGTTTTTTCTCTGTTCCTTTCTCGGCAGCTGGTTTAATAGTGGACTCTGGCTGTTTAGGGCTAGGGTCATTAAAGTAGCTAAAAAGCGAAGTTAGAATAACACCCGGAACCGCACCTAAAAGACCATTGTATGCACTATGCCTGTTAGCCCTTATTTGCTCTAAATTAAGCCTTCTTTGCCATTCGTGATTGGCAATTATAAATTGAAGGCTATCAGCTGGATATTACGCTTGCCAGCCTGCAAGATATTTATCGAAAAAAGAAGATACAAAGACAGTATCGATATCCGAACAATCTGCAAACTGCTTTTCTCTGGCTTGCTTCTCCATTAAACGATCTTCTAGTTGATGGGCTTTTTTCCTTAAGTATTCAAATTTTCTGCCTGAAACTTGACACTTATATAGTGATAATCACGACCACTATATAAGTGATTACTATTCCGGAGACAATTTCACATCAATTTTCTGAAAAGTAAGCTAAATCAGTAACTTATATTAATTTGGTACCAATGTCATATTTGAAGTGGTAGTTATAGTGACCACTACCCTAATAATTACTTGTTGGCTTAAGATATTGACCTCAATTATTTTTTCTTGTATCTGGCTTGATCCAGAAATAACAGTCACAAAGAGCTAAAAACCTTGGTCAAATTGATCACTTATGTGAAAAGGATCTGAGTTATTCAGGTGCTACAGCAATGGTTATTATTAAGCAGGAAGGGTGGTCTTGAAAAAGAGAGAATTGAAGATTTTGGGGGCTATCTACAAGCGGTAGGTTAGAACCCTATACTGCTTGTGACTACAATAAATCTTGTGTAACTAGGGCTATAAATATTTTGGCTATCATAAGTTGATTTCTACCAGCTTAAGTTACTTGATTTAAATGCTGGGTTTTAAGCCCTCCATCCTCACAGATTCATCTTAACTTACTGGCTGCCACTAAAAATTAATCCTGTTGTTTTTTTGAGCACCGCACTGCTTCTCATGCCACTAAGTTCAAATCCCTGCAGATAAAACTACTACGCCCCCCCTGAAGGGGGATGTGTGCGTTAGTACCATTTCTTTACTCTGCAATAGGTCACACCCCAGAGAGGGTGGGCACTTGTGTCAGAGTCGCTAGGTTAGAAGCACTCTTTGAGTTAGGTATAACAACAATAACTAGGTTGATCTATTTCCTTGCCTGTCATTCTCTGACAGTCATTTGCTCACAGGGATACCAGCTTTTCGCTGGGATGTATCCGACTGCTGAGCCTAGCCGTGAATGCCTGGCAATTTGAACCTCATATTGACTGTTGTGCCCTTGGCTTCTTTAACCTTTGTTGGAAGAACCTTTCTCAGCTTCAGAGCTTGCTGTTTCTCAATCGGTGACTTTGGTATTCAAATTCAGGAAATCTAGTCCTCTTGATCCGCTGTTTGTGTGATTGAGGGCTCAGATACCTGGCTTATAAAAAATAACAGCGAAAAGATGACTAAGAGAAAGCAATAATGAACAGTCCATTTCCCCTAAAAAGGCTACTGGCCAGTACAGGCCTTGTACTTGGTACACTATCTAGTGCCCACGTTAATGCCGGTACCGCTTTTGTACATTTATTCGAGTGGAGCTGGAATGATATTGCCAGTGAGTGTGAGAACTTTCTTGGGCCTAAGGGTTTTGATGCGGTGCAAATATCTCCACCCAATGAGCATATCAGCCTGTCCACCTGGTGGGCGCGCTATCAGCCAGTGACTTATACCAACTTAACCAGTCGCAGCGGTACTGAGCAGGAACTGCAAAGCATGATCAATCGTTGTCATGCAGCAGGAGTAAAAGTCTACGCCGATGCGGTAATTAACCATACGGCGGCCTGGAATGGTGGTGGCACCGGTTGGGGAGGCACTCAGTGGACCTTGCTGGACCATCCGGAGTTTTCTGATAACGACTATCACTCCGATTGCACCATAAATAACTACAATGATGCCAATCATGTGTGGAGCTGTCGGTTGAGTGGTTTGCCAGATTTGGATACTGGCTCCAGTTATGTGCAGGGAAAACTCGCTGGTTACCTGAGTAAATTAAAAGGCATGGGAGTTGATGGCTTCCGTATTGATGCCGTCAAGCACATGTCCCCCGGTGATTTACAGGCAATTGTGAATCAAGCTGGCAACCCCTGGGTTTTTTCCGAGGTTATTGGTGCTGCCGGTGAGGCCTCAGAAATCCAGCCTTACAATTATACCTTTCTAGGCCGGGTTACTGAATTTAAATATGGCACCGATGTAGCCAGCAACTTTAACGGTCAGATTAAAAATCTTGCCACTATTGGTGAAAGCTGGGGACTGCTCTCCTCCAGTGATGCCGTTCATTTTATTGATAACCACGATCGTGAGCGGGGCCATGGTGGCGGTGGGAATCTGACTTATCACGATGGAGCCAAATATAATCTGGCCAATGTCTTTATGCTGGCTCATCCCTATGGCTACCCCAAGGTAATGTCCGGGTATAACTTTACCGATACCGACATTGGCCCTCCCAGCAGTGGCCCGAATAACTGTCAAAATGGTGCCTGGGTCTGCCAGCATCGCTGGGGCAATATCGCCAACATGGTAGGTTTTCGTAACTATACCAATGGCACTGCCATGAATAATTGGTGGGACAATGACAACAACCAGATTGCCTTTGGCCGTGGCAACAAAGGATTTGTGGTGATCAATAATGAGGGTGACTCTCTGAACCAGACGCTCTACACCGGCATGCCTGCAGGGGATTATTGCAATGTGTTGGCGGGCGATAACGAGTGTAGTGGCGAGGTGATTACTGTAGATAGTAGCGGCTATGCCACCTTTAATGTCGCTGCCAACTCTGCCGCGGCAATTCATGGTGGGCAATTGGCGACGCCTTGTGACGATTGTGCTGAACCTGGTTTCCCCAGCCTTTACTTTCGCGGTACCGCCAACAACTGGGGTAGTACAGCATTCGAACAAGTGGGCGATAATACCTGGCAATTAGTTGTGAACTTTGATGGTCAGGCGGACCAGCGTTTTAAGCTGGATATTTATGGTGATTGGATAGAGAACTACGGCGATGATGGTGCCGATGGTACTTTGGATAAGACCGGTGCAGATATTTATACCTCTGTGAGCGGTAATTACCGAATCGAAGTCAACGACCAGAGCCTGAGTTACAGCCTAACTGAAGTTTCCTCAAAGCAGGCACCGGTTGCGGTTGTCACTCCCTCAGCAGTTACCGTTGCGGTCAATGAAAGTATCACGTTGGATGCCAGCGCTTCTAACGATACCGATGGCAGTGTGGTGTCTTATAGCTGGAGTAGTGGTGGCAGCAACGCTAGTGCTTCCCTGAGTTTTGCCAACGCTGGAACCTATACAGAAACCGTAACGGTAACGGATAACGATGGCCTGACTGACAGTGCCACTGCCGCCATTACTGTGACTGATCCCAACGGAGGTTATGCACAGAACTTCACGGCACTGCATTTTCGGGGAACGCCCAATAGCTGGGGCACCCAGGCCATGACTTTGATAGCAGATAATATCTGGCGTACTACGGTTGTATTTGATGGCAGTAGCAACCAGCGTTTTAAATTTGATGTAAGCACTAACTGGGATGAAAATTACGGGGACAACAATGCCGATGGTTCTCTGGAACAGGGTGGCAATGATATTTATACCAATGTGTCTGGTACTTATCTTGTTGAAGTGAATGATAAAACACTCAGTTATACCCTGACTTGTGTGGATTGCGGCAGCCATGCCTCTAATTTTGCCTCTCTACACTTTCGTGGAACGCCAAATAACTGGGGAGCTGAGGCTATGCAGTTAGTGGCGGACAACCTTTGGGAAATTTCAGTTAACTTCGATGGTCAATCCCAGCAGCGTTTTAAGTTTGATGTGAGTGGCGATTGGAGTGAAAACTATGGTGATAGTGACTCTAATGGAACTTTGGAGCAAGGTGGTTCTGATATTTACACCTCCGTTACAGGGAACTATAAGGTGCAGATGAATGATCAGACCTTGATTTATAGTCTGGTAGCCCAGTGAATATTATCTAGTATTGATACAGAAAACCCGGCTTCGAGCCGGGTTTTCTGCAATAAAAGACTGTATTTTCTAGTCAATTGTCAAGCTTGAAGATATGGCCTTCAAAGGGGAGAAGATTAAGTGTTATTCTGCCCTGGCCATTTTGGATAACCAGCTGTTGCTTCGCATTGTTGATCTGCCCTTCTAATGCATAGCTGCCGTCTTTCATTTTCCACTGTTTAAGTAGCTCATTGGGGATCATCAGTTCGAATTTGCTGGCCTCTCGATCAAAATTTGCAACGATCAAGAGTTTTTCCGTTTTATTCCAGCGCGCAAAAGAAAATTGTTTTTCCCCATAGCCGCTATCCTGTTTGCGGTTGTAGCTGTGCAAGTCCAGATAATCGCCAAGTAAGGCCGGGCTTTGTTTGGAGAAGTTGAGCAGGCGCTGGTAGAAGCTGCGCAGCTCTTTTTCTTCTTTTGTCAGCAGTGCAGTGTCAAAAGCGCCCTCATTATTCCAGCGGCGCACACTAGGTACTGACCAGTAGTCGAAAATGGTGGTGCGGCTGGCTTTGCCGAAGCCGGCATCTTTGTTGGCGGGCTCTCCTAACTCCTGTCCAAAGTAAACCAAGGTTGGGGCTGGAGAGAGCGCGGCAGACACCAGCATTGCAGGTTTGCCTGCCTCTGGGTTGCCAGAAAATTGTGGGCTGGCAATACGCTGCTCGTCGTGGTTCTCCATAAAGCGCAACATATGAGAGGAAATATCTACCAGGCTTGCCTGTACCTCTGCGATTTTATCTGCGCTGCCCTTGTTCTCCATGACCGCACGAATAGCGTCGTAAGTACCGACTTTATCGTAGAGATAATCCATTTTGCCCAGATGCAGATAATCCCGATAGCGCTCTGGAGTATAGATTTCGGCAAGTAACAGTGTGTTGGGGTTGCGCATTTTGATGGAGGAATTCAGGTAGCTCCAGAATTCTACCGGTACCATACCGGCCATATCATAGCGGAATCCGTCCACGCCAAAGTCCAGCCAGTAGTGGGCGATATCGCGGAATTTTTTCCAGGTATCCGGGACTTTCTTGTCTGCCCAAAACTGGGCGTGGGCCCGGTAGTCGCGCTCGGCATACTCCTGGGGTAGCTCAGAAAAGTTCTTGCTGTTATCGGGGCGAACGCCAAAATTAATTTTGACGGTTTCATACCAGTCGTGCATGGCAGGTTGTGCACGGCGCGCGCCATTACCGGTCCATTTCGCTGGACTCTCTACAAACTGCCCATCGACAAGATCATTGGCTTCGCCATTGAGTGGCTGATAACTGTCTTCTGCAACGGGCACGCGGAAGTCTTCGCCCACCACATAGTAGAAATTGTTGTTGCGGGCGTAGGTGACCTGGGTGTTGTCGCCAGCTCCAAAATCCTGCACGCCTTGGGGCTTATCGAGAGAATGATAGGCGCGGGCTACATGGTTAGGCACTATATCGATAATTACTTTCAGGCCGGCCGCGTGGCTGCGTTCCACCAGTGCGCGGAATTCCTGTAATCGCTCTGCTGGGTTATTGGCCAGGTCCGGGTTTACGCTGTAGTAATCCTTGATGGCATAGGGAGAGCCGGCGCGGCCTTTGACCACATCTGGATCATCGTTACTGATACCGTATTCCGTATAGTCGCCAACGAGCGCGTGGTGCAGGGCGCCGGTGTACCAGATATGGGTGGCGCCCAGCGCGTGGATTTCATTCAGTGCTTTTGGGGTAAAGTCGGAGAACTTGCCCACACCATTCTCTTCGAGTGTGCCCCAGGGTTTGTTGGTACTGTTAGTGTTGCCAAATAAGCGCGGTAGCACTTGGTAGATAACAGCTTTTTTCTCCGCAACTTTTTCAGCGGGCTGTATTTCTTCCGGGCTGCTCTCCTGGCTGCAGCCGGCAGTGCCGAATAGAGCAGCGCCCAGTAGGGAAGCCGAAAGGAGTTTGGCAATAAACAGGGAATGTAACTTCTTCATTGTTTCCTGATGACTTTAAATTTTTTTGTCAGTGAACAGCGGTTTGCTGAATTATTGATTTTTGAGCACTAAATCCAGCGGTTCTTTGTGCCAGTCAAATTTAACCAGCAGTTGCTGCTTGCGCTTGTTGTACCAGGCCCCACGGGGTGCCTGAGCAAAGTCTTTTTCACTGTCGAAAATAGGCAGGGATTCGCCGGTAACATCGAGCTGCGCAGGCACTTGTTGCCAGTTGTGGATCTTTAAATTGACCTTGCGGGATTCCGGCATACCGGTATAACCGTCTCCTTCACGCTTAAAGGCGAAGGTTAAACCCTGCTGTTTGTTTTCCGCTGAGAAATGCAGCTTCTCGTATTTGCCTTTTTCAAAAGCCTGCGCGGTAGCGCCATCATCTTCATAAACATAGCGCTCGGACTTTGCTGCTGATGGGTGCGCGTAGTAGTCCAGGATCAGGTTTTTACTGGAGTAATCGCGGCTGCTGTGAATATCGTCAATGGTGGGAATAATGGCGCCGGCCCGCACCAGTACAGGGATCGTTTTCAGGTTCACCTCTACCAGGGCCTGATCGCCAGAATATTGTTCATCAGTCCAGTAATCGAACCAGGTGCCGCCGGGCAGTTTTACCGCGACCTCATCCACATCTTCTTCCACGACCGGGGCAACGAGGAAGTCCTGCCCCCAAAGGTAGGCATCCTTGTAGTCCAGGAGAGATAGGTCACTTTCGTTTTCGAAAAACAGCGGGCGCATCAGCGGCATGCCGGTCTGGCTGTTTTCGAAGGCGAGGGTGTAGTTGTAGGGCAGCAGGCGATAGCGTAGTTTTACATACTCGCGCAGGATATCGCGGGTGCGACGATCGTGGAAAACCGGTTCGGAAGCAATATGCTCCTGGGCGTGCGGGCGGTAAACCGGTTGGAATACGCCGTACTGTAACCAGCGGATATAGAGTTCGCGGTCAAATTTCTCACCGCCGGCAAAGCCGCCCAGGTCTGAATGGGTGTAGCCAAAGCCCAGCAAGCCCATACTCAGAGCCAATTCCACCTGGGGCTGTAAGCCACCCCATTCCCGAGCGACGTCGCCGGTCCAGGGAATCATGCCGTAGCGCTGGGAGCCGGCAAAACCGGAGCGCATCATAATAAAGGGGCGACGCTCAGGGTGCTTTGCCGTTTGGCGTTCGTGCAGTAATTGCGCCCAGGCGTGGCCGAAGGCGTTGTGGATCTCATCGGCCATACCGATTGCGTGAACGGTATCGGAGGGGTGAACTTCCGGTTCACCCAGGTCGCCCCACCAGCCGGCTACGCCCTGTTCCAATAATCCGTCGTAAATATTCCAGAACCAGTCGCGGCCATCTTCAGAGAAGACATCGATCAGCCCGGTATTGCCGAAGTAGAAATCAAAACGCTTGGGTTCTCCGGCCAGGTTTTTCGCCAGGGCATTATTCGCCACGGCTTCCTGCCAGCGCTCGGAGGTGGAGAGGACAAAAGGCTCGGTCACCAGGATGGTATTGATGCCGCGATCTTTTAGGTCGGCCATCATTTTTTCTGGCTCGGGAAAGGCCTCCTTATCCCAAGCCAGGTTGCCCATATGGCCTTTGATATCCGGGCCAAACCAGTAGAGGTCCAACACCAGGGCGTCCAGGGGGAAATCTTCTTCGGCAAACTTATCCACGGTTGCGCGGACTTCAGCTTCGCTGTGATAGCCAAAGCGCGAGGCGAAGTTACCCAGGGCCCAACGGGGTGGCAGGGGCTGTTTGCCGGTAGTGGATACATAATTTTCCAGCAACTGTGGATAAGTATCACCGGCTACCACGATGTAAGCGGTGCGCCCGGCTACAGCTTCAAATTGCAGGATATCTTCTTCGTTTGCGCCCAGATCCAGGGTGCCGGTGGCAGAGTTGTCGAACAGCAGAATGTATTTGTTGCTGGACAGTACTGCTGGCAGGGAAAAATACATCTGGTTGGATTCGGTGGTGTATCCGTAATGGGCACGGTTATACAGGGGCAGGCGTTGACCGCGACGGTCCATCCCCATAACCCGCTCTCCGCCACCCAGCAGTTTTTCCTCTGGCGACAGTGCGAAACGGAATCCGCGCATCGTCTCGGTGGCAAAGAAACCACTCTCTTCACTCAGGATTTGTTCGCTACCGCGCAAGTACTCGATTCGGAAGGGAGACTTGTGGATGACTGCAGTAAGCGAGCCAGTGCGGTAAACGAGCTTGTCCCCTTTTTGCTTCAGCGTAGCCTCGGGTCGGCCGGCAGAATCGCTGGCCAACGCAAATGAGGGCAACTGCTTCAGGCCTTCGCGGCGATAATGCACCGATAGCGCTGACGGACCAACCGGGGTGAGGGTGACCTCGCCCTCACTCGTCTGTACAGTTAGTGAGTCTTCGCTCATGGTGTGATCGCGGTAGTTGCGCTGTTCAGCGGCCAGGGATTGAGCGCTCAGGCAGAGTGTAGCTGCGAGACACACCAGGCGCAGGAGTGGGAGTTTTAGGATCATCGCGCGGGACTTCAGTTGCTTGATTAGGATTCACAGTTTCGTGTTGGCCCGGCGTATACGCATGGGCCTGAGTTTATCCTAAAGCGAAGGATCTGGCCCGCATCCTCCCCTATGGGGGAGGATGGATGCTCCGGGAGTGCGTGTGAGAATGGCAGAATAAGCATAACTAGTGATGCGGTGACCTCTATGACCCAATCAGCAAGCAGCGCCGTTGCGCCGCAAGCCCAGCAACCGCGCTTGCCCTTTTGGCAGGTGTGGAATGTCAGTCTCGGTTTTCTCGGGGTGCAATTTGGCTTTTCTCTGCAAAATGCCAATGCCAGTAGAATCTTGTCTGATCTGGGGGCGGACCTTCACTCCCTGTCTCTATTCTGGATAGTGGCGCCGCTAATGGGACTGATCGTACAGCCGATCGTGGGTTCAGCTTCGGACCGGACCTGGAGTCGCTTCGGTCGCCGCAACCCCTTTATCCTTTTTGGTGCTATCGCCGCAGCCCTGGGGATGGCGTTTATGCCCAATGCCGGGATTGTGGTGGCGATAGTGGCCCCCATTATCTTTGGCGGCGTTATGTTGGCCCTGATGGACGCGGCCTTTAACGTGACCATGCAGCCTTTCCGCGCCCTGGTATCCGACATGGTGCCATCAGAGCAGCGCACCCTGGGTTACTCGATACAGTCTTTGCTGATTAACATTGGCGCCATCTTCGGCTCCATGTTGCCATTTATTCTGACCAATGTGATCGGTCTGGAGAATACCGCTCGTGCGGGAGAGGTGGCGCCCTCCGTTATATGGGCTTTCTATATCGGCGCCACAGTGCTGCTGGGCAGTGTGTTGTGGACCGTGTTGCGCACCAAGGAGTATCCGCCGGAGCAGTACAATGCCTATAAAGGTCTCGACTCCGCGCAACTTGAGCGGGAGAGACAGCAAAAAGTCCCACTGGCAAAGCGCTTGATTGGTTTTTTCCAGCTGCTAATTAAAATGCCGCGCACCATGCGCCAGCTGGCCCTGGTGCAATTCTTCTCCTGGTTTGCCCTGTTTATTATGTGGGTTTACACCACGCCCGCGATCACTCAACACGTCTGGGGAGTGGAGGCCAAGTGGTTTGACCCAGCTTACCTGGAAAGCGTCAAAGAAATTCCCGCACATATCGCTGCTGCCAAGGGTGCTGCTGGTGACTGGGTAGGAATTATTTTTGCTGCTTACTCCCTGTTCGCAGCGATCTTCTCCATTGTCCTGGCCCGTTTGTCTCAGGTACTGGGGCGTAAGCTCACCTATTCCCTATCGTTGGCACTGGGCGGTTTGGGCTACATCAGCTTCCTGTTCTTCCAGGGGGGCGATCCCACACAGGTGAATCTGTTGATTACAGAAGTTTCCGTACCCAGTGGCGCCCTGGGATTATTGCTACCAATGGTGGGTGTGGGCATTGCCTGGGCCGCTATTCTGGCGATGCCCTATGCGATCCTCTCCGACTCGCTGCCAGCGGATAAGACCGGTGTTTATATGGGGATTTTTAATTTCACTATCGCCGCACCGCAGATTGTTTCCGCCCTGGTAGCTGGCTTGATATTGAAAACAGTTTTCGAAAACCAGGCAATTTACATCATTGTTTTGGCGGGGGTGTGTATGTTGCTTGGCGCTATATCGGTAGCGCTGGTGAGGGAAAGTTCAGAACCCGAGCCCGCATTAAAGGCAACTACTACAGCTTGATAAAAAGTTGTAAAAGATCGTTAGAAAAGCCCCTATTTGGGGCTTTTTTATTGCCGGGATTCCAGGTTTTCGCAAAGTTTTCGCATTTATAGGTCTACGGAATTTTATGGCAGCATTTTGACAGTCTGGTGTGAGCGTACCTAGACTGGGCGGATCTCACCGGAAATGAATTAAATTATGTCGATATTCCCTGCAATTGATCAGGCACTAGAGGCTTTTGCCAGCTTTGTCTGGGGTCCCCCTTTATTAGTGCTACTCGTTGGTGGCGGCCTCGCGCTATTAATCTATTCTCGTGGCCGTCCCTACCGCCATCTTGGGCACAGTATTGGGCTTTTAAGTGGCCGATATGATGACCCCAATGACCCTGGCCAGGTGAATCACAGCCAAGCGCTCTCTACAGCGCTGTCGGGAACCCTGGGGTTGGGCAATATTTCCGGGGTTGCTATCGCAATTACGATTGGTGGGCCTGGGGCGATTTTCTGGATGTGGGTAACCGCCCTGGTGGGGGTGGCTACCAAGTTCTATACAGCGACGCTGGCGGTGATGTTTCGCGGTCGCGATGCCTCCGGGGAACTGCAAGGTGGCCCCATGTATGTTATTCGCGAGGGGTTGGGCCGAGGCTGGATGCCGCTCGCGGTACTGTTTGCCGTGGCGGGACTCTGCGGTATGTTGCCGGTGTTTCAGTCCAATCAAACCACGCAGCTACTGCGCGAGTCTTTTGCTGAGCCCTTGGGTTGGGTAGCGCCCGGAGGTTCACTCACTTTTGATTTTGTTATTGGCTTATTAATTGCTGTTGCATCGGCCTACGTTATTGCCGGGCGTATCCAGCGTATCGGTAAATTCTCCGCAAGAGTAGTGCCGGGCATGGTGCTGCTTTATTTGGGCATGACCCTTGTGGTAATTGCCAGCTTCTGGGAGCAGGTACCGGCAGCATTTGCGCTAATTTTCTCCGATGCTTTCAGCGGTCAAGCTATTGCTGGAGGTACTCTGGGTTCGGTAATCACAGTAGGGGTGAGCCGGGGCGCATTTTCTAATGAGGCGGGTATAGGCACAGAGTCTTTAGCCCATGGTGCAGCGAAAACCCGTGAGCCCGTTCGAGAAGGCGTGGTTGCCATGCTGGGCCCCATTGTAGACACACTGGTTATCTGCACTTGCACTGCCCTGGTGATACTACTGACTGGCGCTTGGCAGCAGGAAGGGGATATTGCCGGCGTTACCCTGACTGCACAGGCATTTTCTCAGGTATTTGGGCAGTTTGGTCCAATTTTGCTACTGCTAATGGTCCTACCACTGGCTTTTAGCACCATCGTCACCTGCTGGTATTACGGTATGAAGTGCTATGTTTTTCTTTTTGGCGGCCGCTGGCAGGGCCTTTATACCGGGCTCTATATGATACTGATTGTATTGGGTGCGGTGGCTTCTCTGAGCGCGGTCAACAGCATTATTATTGGCATGTACGCCGTAATGGCTGTGCCCACTATGGTTTCCACATTACTGCTGGCACGGCATGTAAACCGTGCAGCGCATGCGTATTTCACCCGTATGGAAGTCGCAAAGCGGGAAGGGGCAGAGGCCTCTCAATAGCAGGCGTTTTTCCAGGCAAAGAAAAGGCGGACTTAATAGTCCGCCTTTTTTATGGTGCCTTTTCACAAGTGTCTAGATTTTACCTAAGGCACAACAGATACCTTTGTGCCGACTCTGGCGTGGCGGTAGAAAATCTTCGCCATATGCCAGGGGATGCGAATACAGCCATGGGAGGCCGGGTAACCGGGTACATAACCGGCATGCATGGTGACTGGGCCATTAATCCGCATCATGTAATCCATTGAGGCTCCGCGGAAGCGAGACCCGGCAGGCTTGCGATGGCGGCGTACATCCACATTACTGCGCAGTACTTGGCCACGAGAGCTTATATAGTGACCGTACAGGTTGGAGCGGTGGCTGTACTTCTTCTGTGAAATACGAAAGTTACCAGTAGGAGTTCGATGGCCTGGTTTACCGGTAGAGACCGGGGACATGCCGGCGAGACGTCCTCCCTTATAGAAGTAGGCCATCTGGTCACTTAAGTCGATCACAATACGCGGTGTACCTTGTACATGGCCTTTAAACCACATATGCCGGCTATTTTGTGGTTGAGCTTGTTGGTATCTGCCGTATCGAGAATATGCCCTTTGGTTCCTGCTGTATCGAGAGTAGCTCCTTTGATTCCTATTGTATCGGGAGTGTCCCCTATACTCTCTCCGGTACCTGTAATCTCTGCTATATCTGGAGTGCCGGTCATAATGCCCTCCATGCCCCTGATGAGCGACATACCTTGAGCCCTGGCGGGAATAGGGATTGGAATAATCCGCAGCATAGGCCAGGGGGGCCAATATTGCCGATCCAACAACCATCAGCGCAGCGGCGAACGAAGCGTTTTTGCGTAGAGCTCCTTGTACCTTTTGTAGGGATGTTTTCTGTCGTGTAGGTATAATTTGATGGTTTTGCAGCGAAGGTCGGTTATGCATTACACACCTCTCTATTGCCAGTGGGCCGTGTAAACAACCATGGATTTAGAGCCTAACCATTGCCTGCCAGGGTGCGGTATCCCTAGCACCCAATCAGAAGCACGGCGCAGGTCAGAGATTTCCCCAAAGCAGCTCCCCGTATACTCGGCCTCAGCTGCGGGATGGGTTAGCACAGGTTTTCACCAATGCAGGTCCAAGGGATGGTAAGGTCCGTGTCTTGGGCCAGTCACATCAAAAAGGAATAAGTGAATTGCTGGTTATTAATCTCACAGACATTTGCAAGAATGGTTTGCGAAGGGATTGATAGGCGTTAGAGCTCCAATCTGAGGAATTATCTTAAAGAGACTTCTTTAGCGGGGTCTTTAGCCGATAAAGTACCAGCGGATTTGCCACATTAGTGAACTATTCACTAGCGGGATCAGGGGTTAATTTATGGAGCGTTTATTTACCTATGGCACTCTTCAGCAAGAGAATGTACAACTGGAGACTTTTGGCCGTAAGTTACAAGGATCTGAGGATACTTTAATTGGTTACCAGCTTTCTGAAATAAGAATTATAGATCCACAAGTTGTGCAAACTAGCGGCAAGGAGTTTCACCCCATACTGAAGTACACAGGGCGTTCTTTTGATACGGTTGAGGGTACAGTTTTTGAAATCTCTGCCGAAGAGCTTGCTCAGTCTGATGCCTATGAAGTGGATGCCTATCAGCGGGTTGCCGCCAAATTGAAATCTGGTATAGAAGCCTGGATTTATGCTGAGGCAAACTAAAGACGTCATTTACTAAGGTAGTTATGCTTTTATTAGAGGGCATAGGGAGGTGTTTCACAGGGGGGGATGGCCGAGGGGATGCGGATACTGCAGATCAGGCCAGCTTTTTCTCGATTTCTCTGTGAATCAATAGATATGAAACAATATTTCGATAAAGGCAAGAAGGGCCTGGTTGACCTTTCCCGTAAAGTGCCAGCTGAAATCACCGGCAGTTTAAAAGTTTTTCAAGAAGTAGTTGCCGGACTGCCAATATTTTCTTCTGCGGAGCGCAGTGAGAATTTTATGCAGAGATACGATGAAAAACATTACTTTGTGATTCCCTATCAGCTCTCACAAACTGGCTTTACTCTGCACACAATGCGTTGTTTACCTGATGATGCCCCAGAGGTAAATGATCTACCCAAACGCCGAATATTTCACTTTCCCAACTCCCATTATGAGGGGAGTTTACGTAAATTTATGGTGGAGAGCGCCGTAGAGTTATCCCTGGAAAGGGGAAATTCTGGAAAGAGTTCGCTCGAAAGACTGGCGGATGATATCGACAAACTCGATAGAAAATTGACCGTTGGTATGCTGTTAGTTGGGGGTGTTGCCGCAGTGTTTAATCCCCTGATCGGTGCCGGGCTGGCAGCCAAGGCGGTGCTGCCCGGTATGAGTGGCCTGGTCAATAAATTCGGCTTGCGCCCAGCCGGAGAAAAGCTATCGGAATTACAGAGCAAAAAAATGCTTCGTCAGGCAGAGGAAGATGTTGCCAAGCAGTTTTCCGAATCGAATACCCTCAAGGTGATCAATCCTATTCTGCAAGAATTGGAATTAGCGCTGAGAACCACTGAAGCCCAGCACGACCCATTGACCGATCCCAATTTAGCCGATGGCTCAATCCCTGCGCTGGATAGCGAGCGCAGGCGCGAGTTGACCGAGCGAGCGGTTTATCATGTATATAAGGATATTTATCTAGATAAAAAGCTGGTCAAGCTGGCTCAGCTGGGGCCGGAGGACTTGCGTTGGTTTGAGGTGCTTTTGCAAACCTAGAAAAATTAACTTTATAACTTAAGTAGACAGCCTAGTAAGTAAAATTTATATGGCTACTAGGCTGTACAATTTAGATAACGTTAATTTTTAGAAATTATACGTTATGGCAAGAGAAGATAGGGATGGTTTATACTGATTCATTTCGTAGATCGTGTGCTCCAGACTAAGCCCCCAATTATTATGGGTGAAACCAAAGGAAACACCATAGTATGGATCGCTGCCATCCGAAGACGTTTTCTCGGAGTTCATCGCGAGAACTTCTTCGTAGGGTTTTCGGAATTTTGACATACTACTTACGCTAGTGTAGCGGTGAAGAAAAACTTCTTTTGACTCATAGATCGTTTTCCATTGTTGGTAACCTAATCGAAGACCTGCGTGAAATTTTTTAGTAATATCTGTAGTTACGAGCACCCCAAGTGTCTTAGAATTTCCTGATAATGATACTTTGTAGTTGGTGTGATAAAGGTGTTCACCACTAGGATCATATTCGTCAGAGTGAGATCTAGTTAATATTTTTTGGTTGTCTTCGCTTTCTCCAAGGTCTGTATATCCACCCTCAAAAGCTAAGAAATTGTTAAGGCGAAATCCTAGGATTAAATTCCATCCCTGGGATTTTGTTACTTCGGCTATAAAGCTAGAATTTACCTGCAAGGTATCGGCATCTGCGTCAACGATGCCGTAGGATGATTTAATGTATAAATTATTGTCTTGCGCTATGTTGGGGCTAGCGAAAATTATTAAAGCAAATGCGGGTGCTAATCTTTTCAATGTATATCTCTCATTACAAAGTGCCAATTAAGAATCGATAAAATCATTTTCTTTGTGCAAAACTGCTTTGTGGCTTCCCCTTTTTCTCATGGTGGCTTGCTAATCATCTTCTTTGGGAGCTGTACCTCTAAGAGGAAGGGATATTGTAATAGATGATTTATACTATCAATGCGGTTAAATATTTATTTGATTACACGCTATTACAGGGGTTAATAAAATATTTTTATTTTCTGTTGTGCTGTTTAGAGGTTATTAGTTAATTCCGTGTCTTGAAAATGTGAGTGTATTCTGTTTGTTTTTTATCTCAGAGTTTTCGGTTGTTATTAAATATTGCTAAATTTTTCAATTCTTACATCTCCCACAAGGAAAAGTTGTAATCTTTCTAATGTTCTTTTCAAGTGTGGCATTTTCCAGTGCAGTTGCTCACTCTCAATAGAGTCCCAAACTTCTAACGTAATAAAAGTATTTTTTTCCTCTGCAGAAGCCAGTATTTTATAGCTTAAACAGCCGCTTTCACTCTTAGAGTTCACCGCCAGAGTAGTAAGCAATTCTTTTGCTTCTTTTGTAGTTCCTGCCTTTACTATTACTTTAGCCATTACAAATAGCTTACTCATTGTCTAATCTCCAATTTTCTGTTAAGTATTGCGTTTAACAACTAGAAATACACCTGCAACCATCAACACTAGCCCACAAAGTCTTTTGAGGTCCAGGCTGTTTTGCTGTGCACCTAGAAGAGCAAAGTGATCGATAGCGGCAATAGCAATTAGCTGCCCAAGCAGAACAAAGGATATAGTATTGCCAACGCCGTATTTTGGTGAAACCCAGGTGACGCTGAGTACGTAAAACGCAACTAATATCCCGCCGAGATAAAGGTGCCAGGAGATATCTTTGTGAAAACCGGCTACTTGGAAACCTTCAGTTTTAAATAAGTAAATAATAGAGATGGTCAGTCCGACAAAAAACAAAATCGTCGTAGCGAGAGCCGAGCTGCCAAGCTTCACACCTAGACCGCTATTTAACGTGGCCATCACCGGGATGCCGATTCCGGCAATTAACATTAGCGACGGATAAAGAATTGAGCTAGGCACTGCTGGAACCTCACTGAAGGGGTTTTAAGGCTATAACTGCTCATGTAGATGAGTTGTGTTGGCCCACAATGGAAGCTGAAGGGTTATGGAAAGCTGGCGCAGGGACATCAGTTTGCGCCAGCATTATTGATGCGTTATTAACGGCTAGTTTATTAACTGTTTAACGATCGCTTTACCAACAGCATGTGCACTGGCTGGGTTTTGTCCAGTAATCACACGGCCATCCTCGATGACAAATTCCTGCCAGGGTTGCACTTTGTTAAATCGAGCAGATTTTCTGCTGATAGCTTCTTCAAGCAGAAAGGGGATATCTTCAATGGTGCCAAAATCGATTTCTTCTTCTCGGGTAAATGCAGTCACAGACTTAGTTGCCAGTAAGCTTTCACCATTGCTCAAAGTGATAGGCAGCAGGCCAGCTGGTCCGTGGCACACGGCAGCAAGTACGCCGCCATTTTCATAATGCTCTGCAGATAACTTGGCAAAGTCCTCATTGCTTGCTAAGTCGGAAAGTAGACCAAACCCACCTGGGTAGAACACCGCATCGTAACTAGCAGTATTCAGCTGGTTTACTGGAATAGTGTTGTTGACACGGTTCTGGAAGTCTTCATCGGCCAATACCTGGCTGTTGACCTCATCTCCTTCAATATCTGTACCGTAGAGTGGTGCTTTGCCACCTTTAATAGAGGCAATATCGTAATCAATGCCATTTTCTTTAAGTACATGCACGACGTGAGTCAGCTCAGGGGAGTAGGTGCCATTAGCTTGGTCGGTTTCCCCGAGGGTTGCATGGTTGGTTACGGGAATAAGTACTTTCTTCATGAATCTGTCCTCTGTGTTAAGCATTCAGTGGGGAGGATTCTAGGTTGTCCCTGATAAGATGATAATATGAGATTTCTGTGAAATACTTTTGCTAAATAGCAATAATGGTGGGGTATGGATACATTTGACGGTGTAGTCGAATTTGTTGCTGTAGCTGAGTGCCAGGGTTTCTCTGCGGCCGCCAAGCAGCTGGGGTGCAGTACCAGCCATGTGAGCCGGCAGGTGGCTCGCTTGGAGGAGCGTCTGGGGAGTGCGCTTCTGGCTAGAACAACGCGCTTGGTCAGCCTGACTCAGGCTGGGGCTGTTTATTACCAGCGCTGTAAAGAGCTGGTTGTGGGTCTGCAACAGGCCAATGAACAGCTAAGCCTGCAGCAGTATGAGCTGAGTGGCACGTTGCGCGTGAGCTGCGCTGGTTTATTTGCTGAACAGTATGTGGCTCCAGCACTGATGAATTTCGCCTTACAACACCCTGACTTAAAGATCGACATTGATTTCAACAGCCGAATGGCCAATTTTGTAGAGGATGGTATCGACTTTGCGATCCGTTATGGCCGCCTTGAGGACTCTGGGCTGGTGGCTCGCAAGCTGGCTGGACGCCAGATGATGGCAGTTGCCAGCACTGAATATCTTGATCAATTCGGCAGGCCAATCCACCCACAGGATTTAAAGTCGCACAGTTGTATTGTTGCGAATAATGAGAACTGGATATTTGATATAGAAGGCACCGAGGAGTCTATTCGCGTTAATGGACGCTGGAGAAGTAATAATGCCCATACAGTGGTTAACGCATGTGAAAAAGGCCTAGGTATTGCCTATATGCCAAAAAGCAGTTTTAACCGCTCTATAGAGTCACAGCTATTAGAGCCCGTACTGGAGCCTTTTTGGGGGCGCGGAGCCAGCAGCTGGATTGTGTATCAGAATCGCCGCTTTTTACCAATACGAGCGAGAATGGCCATTGATTATCTAATGGATCACTTTTCTAGTTGGCAGGAGTAAATATGATAAATATTCTAGAAAACCTTCCGAAAAACACTGAGGTTGAGCACTTCCAGGACATCGTAAAAAGTGATGCTATACGAATTGAAAGAATTGTTTCATACGGACAGTCTTCACCGAAGGAAGGTTGGTATGATCAGAGTGAACACGAATGGGTGCTTGTACTGAGTGGTTATGGTGTGGTGGAGTTTGACTGCGGGGAGATATGTCAGCTGAAGTCTGGTGATTGCTTATTGATAAAGGCTGGAAGAAAGCACCGGGTGATTAAGACATCCTCTGATGAGGCGACGGTATGGTTGGCAATATTTTATCGCGAATAAACTTAAAATGAAGTTCAAAAATAATTGAATTTTGTAGTTTAAATATATCTTCTGTTAACCAAATTTTTTGTAATTTGTAAGTTTAAATTCTTTAATTAACTTCTCTGCACCTAAGCTATGGGTTATTTCTCTTCGATACACCAAGCAGATTTCATCTTTGAAGCCTGGTTGGTCTTTACTAACCCATTGAAGCTGATTTCTTCCAATTGTTTGAGCAACTCGACCAGGAATAATACCGACCCCGACCCCCTCAAGTGTCATATTTGTGATCAGTTCGTGGCTAGAGGAAGTAATATATTGTTTATATTTGTTATTTTTTTCCATGTTTTTTATCAGCCAGTCTGTTTGCATCAGCGCTGGGTCATAAATTAATACGTCCCTAGACTGTATTTTTTCAGGGTTATGCCAAAAACTCACCATATCATGACAGAGGTGCTTTATTATCAAATCAGGATGGGATACGGGATTTACCACAATGCCGATATCAATTTTCCAGCTGATCACTGATTCGACAATTTCCCGAGAAAGCGCGTGTTGGAAGCTTAATTCGATACCTGGATTTTGAGCAATGAATCCGGCTAGCCTTTCAGGCAGCATATGTAGTGAGATGGAGCTGTGACACCCGATAGTGAAGTGACCAACAGCTTCTTTGTTTTCGCGCAGCGCTGAGTACTTTACCTCATCCCAATCATCAAGTAACTGTTGAGCACTTTTTAATAGTCTTAACCCTGCACGAGACAATTGCACACCAGTTTTTTCTCGTATGATTACTTCTGTACCAAGCTGTCTTTCCAGCCTCTTGATAGCCGCGCTTAAACTCGGCTGCCGAATCCCTAATCTCTCTGCAGCTCTTGAGATATTTTTTGTTTTAGCAACTTCAATAAAATAATTGAGTTCATCAGCGTGTGGAAACATAGGTATAACTTATTTAGCCACTTAAAAAGCCAGTGTGTTTAAGCTGAGTCTACATCGACATTTATTTTGTTGCCATAGATATTGCCTATGGCAACCAGCGACGACATCTATTTTTCAAGTTTCAACTCCCATGCTAATTTCTTCGCCTTCCTAGTATTCAAATTATTTCTGGAGTCAGGGTGTCTACATCATCTCTAAGCTATCCGGCGGTAGCGAATGGTAGTGCGGTAACTTATGAAACTAATTTCAATTCAGTTTTAACTTTTCCTCTACATGCTTGGTATGAGTGGGGATACTTACATAATCCAATTACTGCGAGTGACATAGACCTTTCTAGAGTTAAGCACTCCTATGCATTACTGCAGGAACAGCTTGGAGATGATGGAAACCCTATCTACGGTTTGCACACAAGTTATGGAGAGAATGAACGCAATCGCTTAGATCCAAATCAGTGGAAAGAGACACAAGTCAATCTTCTGGAGTACTTAAGAGTTGGTGTTGGTGCGCCATTACCGAAATCGGTAGTCAGGCGTGCATTAAAGTTACAGGCTCTAAAAACAGCGCACGGCTTATCTGGTATCCATCCTTCCACTTATCAAGCACTTCTTAAGCTGGCCAACAGTGAAACGCTTCCGAGGGTACCTCGAAAAGGGAGCCTTGGAGCCAGTGGTGATTTGATTTCCATGGCCCATGCTATTTCACCACTATTTGAACAAGGGCCAAGAGGCCCCCGTGATGTCATTGGGCTTGTAAATACCAATGCTATGATGGCTTCCTGGGCTATTGAGCATGATTATCAGCTAAGAAAGCTATTAAGAGATTGTTTCAAATCTGTGGCATTAACCTCCATGGCCATAGGGGCGGGAGATGAACACTTCTCCGAAGGGTTGAGCTACGGAGAGGTGCACGGTAGTTATGCTCGTGCTGGCCAATTACTTACCCTGTTACGACGTGATTACCTGCGCTCCTCAAGAGTTATCGAGGGTGAAAAAAGCTTATTACAAGCCCGATATTCTGTTCGCTGTGCCCCCCAGATATTAGGCCACTGCCTTGACCTATTGGATTATTCAGAGGCAAAAATTCGTTCCGAAGCCACTGCCGTTGCAGATAACCCTCTAATTCTTGAATCAGGTCCATGGCATGGCGGATTGTTTTATGCAATTGGATTGGCAGCTTCTGCCGAGTTTATGCAGGAAATTATCCATCGCTTAGCCGAAATGCTTGATCGACAAATATTGATTTTGATGGATCATCGCTTGAATGGAGGACTGCCGGATAATTTAAATGCTGAATCGTTTAACCACTGTAAAGGAATTCATCAGTTATCGTCGGCTCTATTCCAGGAAATAAAAGCTAGATCGACACCTGTGCGTCAGATGAGTTTCTCGTGTGAAGGAAATAATCAGGATTTGGTTCCCTGCGGAATGACTGCTCTCAATAATATCAGTGACCAACTGGATAGTTTAAGGGAAATTATTCGAGCAGCGACTTTTTGCTCAGCTAGGGCAGCAATAATGCGTTCAAGTGGCGATTTGCCAGAAGCATTAAAATTAGTGAATTGGCCGCAATATACAACATCTCAATTAGAGAGCATTCTATGAAATTTAACTATTTAACAGGAAATTTTGGTATTGAGATTTCCGCTAAAGAAATTTCTGAATTAGATCTGGACACTAAGAAAACATTAAAAAATTTATGGCATGAACATGAACTTTTAGTTATCCGAGATATGGACCTGGATACTCAGGCATTTGTTAGGTTCTGCAGCTTGTTTGGGGAGCTTCAGAAGAACTATTTCTTCTTTCAAGGTCACTCAGAGGGTTATCCACAAGTTGCTAAAATTATTAAAGAGCCTGGTGAAAAGAAAAATACAGGAGGAATATGGCATCACGATCAGGGCTATTACTCCAACCCGGTAAAAGGTATCGCATTGTACGGTATTGATATTCCTCCTAGGGGTGGTGATACCCTATTTACAAGTTCAACGCTTGCTTATGAGAATCTGTCAACTGTAATGCAACAGTTAGTCGGTTCACTCAATGTGATACATACGACAGAGTTGATGCTTAAAAAACAGCCGCTGAAGAAATCAGTAAAAGGTAAAGATGGAGATGATTCAAGTATAGAACGAGCACTAAAATTGATGCCACTAGAATCTGCTATACATCCAGCAGTCTGTAAAAATTCTGTAACCGGTAAGCCTTTTCTCTACTTAAACCGAACTACCACCTCGCAATTTGAGGGAATGACATGCGATGAGAGTATGGGGCTTTTGAATTATTTATTTCAGCATATAGAAAAACCAGAATTCAATTGTCGAGTGCAATGGCGTCCTGGGACCTTGGTTATTTGGAATAATCACCAAGTCTTACACTATGCCGTCAATGATTACAATCAACGACGAGAATTACATCGTGTACATTTTTCTGCTGAAAAACCGATTAAGTACTATAAGTGATTAATTGGTGGATTTTATGAATTATTATGAGCTACGAGCTGAATTTTTACATGTCAATAGTCAGCCTGAAATTGAAAGGCAGAGTTTAAAAGATGAACAGGTGAGGCGATTATTGCGAGAATCCTTTGAAAAATCTGATTATTATCGCAAGCTAATTATAAATAATAACATTGACATAGAGGAAATAAGAAGTTTTGAAGATTTATATAAGCTACCGATTATAAGTTCGGAAGTATTTTCAACTTCTATGTCAGAAGTTAGTATGAGTTATGACAATATTGTTCGTTATTGCCATACTTCAGGCAGTACCGGTGCACCCAAGCGCGTGCCTTATACACGTAAAGATATTGAGCTGGCAATAATCTCTCAGGCTCGAAGCTATTTGCTTGCAGGTGTTGAACCATTCGATAAGTGTTTATGTGCAATGACTTATGGTCCTTGGCCTAGTGGGATGATCTGTCATGCTGCCAGTGAAATTTTTGGTCTCACTATTCCTGCAGATTCTTTTCTAGGAATTGATCATCAGCTACAGAGTCTACAAAAAGATAAGCTGAATTATATGGTTTGCTTACCTTCATTGTTACCGAGGCTAGAGCGTTACTGTCTGGAAAAAAACATATCGCCCGCGTCTTTGAGTGTTAGGAAAATATTCGTAGTGGGTGAATTGTTTTCAGAGACTTTTCGGAGTTACTATGAGGGGGTATTCAACGCCAAGTTGATTAACATGTATGCAAGTACGGAATTTGGGCTAATAGCGAGTGAATGCCAATATCATAACTTACATGTCTGGGAAGATTTTTTTCATGTAGAGGTTATTGATCCAGATACGGGTAAGTTATGTGAAGATGGCGTTACAGGGGAATTAGTAATAACAGCGCTGAAACGTGAAGCTCTTCCTCTGATTCGTTTTAACACACACGATTTGGTTGAAATGTATAAGGAGCCATGTGAGTGTGGCCAAACTGGAGCCTATTTGGGCCCCATCAGAGGGCGTCGCGATAATATGTTCACAATCAATGGGGGAAATATATATCCAATTGTGTTGGAAAATATTGTTACAGCCATTCCTGGACTCAGCTCCTTTTACCATTGCATTATTGATAAGATTGATGGGCACGATCAATTATCATTTAAAATTGAAGCTAAAGATAATGTTGATGATCAGGAGAAAGAGTATTTGGCGGGTGAGTTTTATAGAGAGTTGACTAGTTTTGATCTAACGCTTCGTATGATATTCCTTGGGCTTGAGTCTGCGTCAAGACTAAATATAGATATCCTGCAGCCTGGTATAATTAGTCAGAAATCAGGGAAGATTAGAAAAATTATAGATAGAAGGTGATTTCTGCATCATCAATATCTTTTCAGTTTGTTGTTTTTGTGGTTAAGTGTTCCCCCGTATAGATGTAGTATCTCGAGTAAGGTTGAGGCTGGCTTAAAGTTAAACATTGTTGGTTTGATAGGTGTGAATTTGGGTAAGCTTTACTTTTTTATTAATAAAAATAAAATTTCATATGGGGTGAGCTCATGTTCAGATGTTGGATTTTTGCGTATTTATTTTTGATGTCCTCTTTTTCTTTGGGGGTAGAGGTTGACAAGTCACCATTGATAGTTGGCGATTCGATAAGCTTTTCATCCGCAATCTTAGATGAAAAGCGCATGTTGAATGTTTACCTACCAGCGAGTTATCAACGCGACACTAAAAGAAGTTACCCGGTAATCTATCTTTTAGATGGTTCTATGAATGAAGATTTTGTTCATATAGCTGGTTTATTGCAATTTGGATCCTTTTCCTGGATTAATATGCTACCGGAGTCGATTCTTGTTGGAGTCGTAAATGTAGACAGGAAACGGGATTTTACATTCCCCTCAGCTAAGAAGCTGGATAGGCAAGAGTTTCCAACCTCTGGTGGTTCGGATAATTTTATAGGTTTTCTTGATAGAGAAGTTCAGCCTCTAATTGAAAATAATTATCGTGTAAATGGAGATTCTACTTTGATTGGCCAGTCCCTTGGGGGGCTTTTGGCTACAGAAATTCTATTTAAACATGCAGATCTCTTCGATAATTACATCATTATTAGTCCAAGCTTGTGGTGGAGCGGAGAGTCTCTTTTGAAACAAGTTCCTAAAGATTGCTGTGATGATAAGTCGGTCTATGTAGGTGTGGGGAAAGAAGGGGAGGTCATGGAGCGGCTGGCAAGAACTTTATTCAATAAGTTAGATAGTAATAAAAATAATATACACTTCGGTTATTTTGAACAGCTGGATCATGGTGATACGCTGCATCTTGCTGTATATGATGCATTTGATAAAATTTTTAATGCTAAATATTTAGGTGATAAAAAGGATTAATTGTGTGCAAGTAGGCAGTAGTATTATGTCCTGATTTGTTGATCAAGTGGTTCTATATTTTAAGATCATTTGTTTTTTGAAGGGAGGGTATTTATTAGCCCTTCCTGTAGCTCTTTTTTGTCCAGCTGGTGATATTTCCTCTTGATTTCATTGATATCCACGCTGGGCTTGGGAAAAGTCATTTTTAAGGACTCCATTGCATCTGCCACTATGGAGGCAATCGCAAGATTCCTAAACCATTTGTGGTTTGCGGGAATAACAAACCATGGAGCATGAGAGTGGCTGCATTTTTTTAGGATATCCTCAAAAGCCTGGGTGTAGGCATCCCAGTAGCTTGCCTCCGTATAATCGCTCTCGCTGATTTTCCAGTGTTTGCTTGGGTCATCAATACGCTGTTTAAAGCGTTTCAGTTGTTCATCTGCATCAATATGCAGGAAAAATTTTAATACCAGGGTGTTGTGGTCGGCTAATAATTGTTCGAAGTGGTTGATATGATCGTAGCGCTTGGACCAGATGCTCTCTGGTACCATATTATGCACCCGTTGAATTAATACATCTTCATAGTGGGATCGGTTAAAAATCGCCACATGTCCCTGTGCGGGGGTGACTTTGTGACATCGCCATAGGAAATCATGGGCGGCTTCTTCTTTAGAAGGCTGCTTGAAGCTGGTCACTGTACAGCCTTGGGGATTCATTGCTCCAAGCACATGATTAATTGTGCCATCTTTCCCGGAGGCATCCCGACCCTGCAGGCAGATCAATAGAGAGCGCTTGTGCTCAGCATACATAAGATACTGCTGTGCGCGAATTCTTTCATCCAATTTATCAATGACCGGCTGAGCCTCTTCGCGATTGTTATAGCAATCTTTAAAACTGGCATCGATCTTATCTAACTGTATCTTGCTGCCAGGTTTCACCTGGAATGCTTCGAAGCAATTCATAGTTTTATTTCTTCATGATAAGTTAAATGATTTATCCATACAGAATGGATTAAATATCCTGCAGACGTTGGTAGAGTAGCTTCTTCACCAGATCCAGGATAAACATCCACAAAATCATATAGAGCCAAACGAGCCCGATAATACGCCAGGGAATAGCAGGTACCAGCCAACCAAATCCACACATTAAAACCGTGAGCGCCTGAGTGCCGACAATAGCGATAAATAACTTCATTGCGGGCAGTGGCTTTGCGAAGAAGGCAGAGCGGGAGCGCACGACAAAAAGTAGTAAGTGACCGCCGGCAACAATTTGTAAAAAAATAATCGTTTGGATCTGAGACTTATCCAGGGGTATCCAGGATTGCCACTGGCTATTTTGAAGCCATTCCATACCAATCAAGAGGAGCCCCATGGTTTGTGCGATAGAAAAAATGCCGATAATGGTCGAACCCAGTAATAAATCACGCATTTCCCAGTGCACTGGCTCTTTAGGCAGCAGGGTGTTGTCGTAGGCAATAGTCATAATGGGGATATCGTCGAGCAGTGCCACTAATACGATCATGACTGGGGTGAGGGGAGAAAAACCGAAGAGGATAGTGGCAAACACCACCACCACCATAATATCCAGGGTCATGGATACCCTAAAGAGCACATAATTAATAATGCGCTCAAAGATCTTGCGTGCTTCGTCGATAGCATCCACTACAGTGGAGAGGCCCGGAGCAGTGAGAATAATCGCCGCTGCGGCACGGGCCGCATCGGTGGCGCCACTAACAGCAATTCCGCAATCAGCTTGTTTTAGGGCAGGCGCATCGTTGACACCGTCGCCGGTCATTGCCACCTGGTGCCCTCTCTCTTGTAAGGCTTTTACGATTGCGTACTTATGCTCGGGGAAAACACGGCCAAAGCCGTCGGCACGTTCAACACAATCGACCACCTGCTTGGATAAGTGGTCCATATTCTCCGAGTCGGTAAAAACATCGGCGGCGGCGTAAATATTCTGCCCAATCCCCACCTGAGCAGCGATTTCTTTGCCGATAGCGACGTCGTCGCCAGTAATCATTTTTACCTGCAGCCCGTGCTCCCTGGCCCGACTGATAGTCTGTTTGGAATCGTCCCGAGGCGGATCTTCTAAAGAGAGGATGCCAAGAAAGTCCCAGCTTTTCCCATCATTGGAACGCGCCACACCCAGGGAGCGTAAACCCCGTGCGGCGAGTTCCTGCACACAGTCTGAGGCTTTCTTTTCATTATCACCACTGAGCTTGCACAATTGCATCACCGCTTGGGGCGCACCTTTGCAATAAAACAGAGAATTTCCACTGTCATCGACTACTTGGGCCTGGGCACGCTTGATTACTGGGTCGAAAGGAGTGAATTCTTTTAGCTGGTAATTATTCAGTGCTTTCTTATCTTTGAGGCCGGCAAAAATTGCCTGATCGATCGGATCACTAGAACCTTTTTCCGAGGCGAGCGCCGCGGCGAGAATTAACTGTTCCGGGCTCTTGGCGACAAATAATTTGGGGTCGTGCAGACTTAGTTGGTTCTTGGTGAGTGTTCCGGTTTTATCGGAGCAGAGAATATCGACCCCAGCAAGCTCCTCGATAGACTCCAGTCGCGAGACTATGGCTTTTTTTCGGGATAGCGCCAGGGCACCGAGTGCGTTAGTGACAGTGATTACGGAGGGCATTGCCACGGGAATCGAGGCAATTAATAGCACCAGGACTGTGCGTAAAATATTAATAATGTCCGACCAGTGCCAGCTGGGGGCCACTACGATATCCCGATAGAGCTGGGTACCTACCAGTAACAAAGCCAGCACCAGGCACAGCACTATCAGGAAATCGCCAATATGAGTAACGGCTTTTTGCGAGTGGGAGGCGCCTTGGCCGGCACCGGCTACCAGCTTTGCGGTGCGGCCAAAAAAAGTATTACGCCCGGTGCCAATTGTAACGGCGGTCATTTCGCCGCGCTTGGCGATACTACTGGAATAACCGATGTCTCCTATTTTTTTGCTGACCGGTAATGACTCACCCGTTAGGGCAGCCTGATCGATACTGATGGATTTGCCGTCGACAAAGCGCACATCTGCGGGCACCACTTGGCCGAGCTTGATTCGTACAATATCCCCGGGAACCACATCGGCGGCGTCAATGGTATGAAAACTACCATCGCGCAACACCTCCGCTTGCGGCGCCATGCTGGCCTTGAGCGCGGCCAGGGCATTAGAGGCCTTGTGCTCCTGCCAAAATCCCGCGACGGCGTTGTAAAGGAGTAGCGCCATAATAATGGCGAAATCTGGCCAGTGACCGATAAGTGCCGATAGCAGGGCGGCGGCTTCGATCATCCAGGGAATGGGTCCCCAAAAAAAACGCAGAAACTTGAGTAGTGCGCTTTGTTCTTTCTCCTGGATGCTATTGGGGCCATAGCGTTGCAGCCGTGTCTCGGCCTCGGCCTGGCTTAACCCCTGAGGTGAGGTATTGAGTGCCTGGTAAACGGAGGGTAAATCGGCTTTCTGCAGGTCAACCTGGGAGCCTTTTAAGTCGGCTTTACTGGCGTTTCCGCTTTCGGATTTTGGCCCGGGTATTGGCACGGATCGATTCCGCCTGTTGAAAAAAAATTCCCGTCGAATGGTCCGCCTGTTAACGACAGTTGGGGTTAAATACGGCTAATCATTATTGAATGATTGGGCGGTGTATCCATATTAATTGAACATTATAGGCTGTGATCTGATGGATACCGGTAGCTAATAATTTTCACCTTGATCAGCTTAAAGATAGCCTTTTTTAAAGGTGTCCAGACTGAAGTCCCAAAAGGCTTTAACGCGTGCTGAATTGCGCATTTGAGGATGAGAAAGTAACCAGAAATGACTTTGAAACTCTTTAAGCTCGAATACTTTCTTTAGTTTGTAAGGTTGCACCATTTTTTGGTCCCCTTCGGGCAAAATGGCAAAACCCAGCTTTGCATTGGCTGCACCTGCCGCCGCCATTACCGAATTACAGTAAATTACTTTGCGACTATTCTTAAATGTTTTTTCACTCCAGCGACCAATTGGCAAACTTAAGCCGCGATAACCAATAATGTTTTGCTGCTTAATTTCATCCAGTGTCATTGGACTGCTAACCAAGTCTGGGTGGGCAAAAATATGCCAGTTGATATCAAAGAGCTTCTTGGCAATGAGGTTATCCGGAGCGCTAGGTGATCCACGAAAGGCAATGTCCGCCTCCCTCTTTTCCAGTGATAGATGTTCCGCCGAGTCTATGAGTTCAAATTCAACTTTGGGGTGGTGTAGGCGAAAGGCGGCACAGAGTTTTGGAACCACCTCATAAGAGTAAGAGCCAATTGAGGTAATACGGATAATGCCTTCCATTTCCAGGTTTTTAATGCCGGTATTCAAGGCAATGGCATTGATATTCTCGGCGGCTTTTCTGGCGTGTTCTAAAGCTGCATTTCCTTCGTCTGTGAGGAAATAGCCCTGCCTGTCCGCCACGAAAAGCTGGCAGCCAAGATCTTTTTCCAAGGCCTGTAGACGCCTCCAGGCGGTGGAATGGTTTACCCCCAAGGCTTTGGCTGCACTCTGTAGGGAACCGTGATCTGCCACGGCTATCAGATATCGAAGATCGTTCCAGTCCATTATTTTGCATTTATGCAATTATAAATTGCATAAATTGATAATTTAGTTGCCAATTTGCAGAGATTATAGTCTCCGCATCATTGATGTTCACTAGCTGGAGAGACTATGAGTCACAAAATTCTTGCCGTTTATGCCTCTGCCTTGGGGGACCACTCGACTTCTAGGTCACTGGCTAAGCACTGGCTGATACGACAGGCTGCCACTGAAGTCACCGAGTTGGATTTAAGTATTAACCCGGTTCCGCATTTGAGCGGTGAAATGGTAAGTGCCTTCTTCACCCCTGAGGAGCAGAAAAGTGCAACCCAGAAAGCGCTAACGGAGTATTCGAATAACCTTATTGAACAGGTCAAAAATGCAGATACGGTACTGATTGCAGCACCCATGTATAACTTTGGTAGCCCATCTACCCTGAAAGCTTGGTTTGATCACCTAGCGCGGGCCGGAGTGACTTTTACCTATACAGAAAATGGACCAGAGGGTTTGATTAGAGATACCAAAGTGGTCTTGGTCACGACATCTGGGGGTTTCTATAAAGATTCTGTTATTGATTTTCATGTGCCCTACATCAAGCATTTTCTCTCATTTATTGGCATCGACGATGTCACGGTCATTTATGCCGAAGGGCTGAATATGGGGGATGACCACAAAGAGACGGCCTTAACTCAGGCTAAGGTAGCTCTGGAAGCAATCTGATCTATGAGGCGCACAGCAAAGTAAAATAAAGCAAAGAAAAAAGCCGGCTTTGGGCCGGCGGAGAAGCAGACGTCGAAAGGATAAATGACGTTGCAGAGAGACAGAAAAACCAACTTATAGCCCTGGGAGAGATACTGCCGTTTTTCTGAAATTGGCAGCCGGTGGTTGTTGCCACCAGCTGGTAAAATTTTTTGACGGGCTGTTAAAGTCTGAAATTAATTCCTGAAATTAATTATTGTTTCGCAATACAGCGGCGCCAGCGGCGGGCAAAACCAGCGTGTTTTCTCTCAGCTCCATTGCAAACAGGCCTGGAGTAATATCCTCGGCCCCAAAAAACTCTTGTGGCAGAGCGTAGCTTTCCTCAGTGGCGCCTAGGTTCAGGGCGACCAGGTACACTTCCTTATCTGCGCGGCGCACGAACACCAATAAATCATTGCCGGTATCGAGTACTTCCTGTTGTGCGGTTGCCAGACTTTGGGGCAGTTGCCGGTGCCATTTTATCAATGCACGGAACTGGTTGAGCATAGAGTGCTGGCTGTCTTGCTGCAGATTCACGGCTAAGTTCCGGTGACTCTGGGAAATCGGTAACCAGGGTTTCCCGCTGGTGAAGCCGGCTTGATCAGCGGTATCGGTCCAGGGCATAGGCGTGCGGCAGCCATCGCGACCTTTGAACTCGGGCCAAAGGTTAATACCGTAGGGGTCCACCAAATCCTCAAAGGCGATATCCGCTTCCGCCAGACCCAGTTCTTCCCCCTGATACAGGCATACGCTACCGCGCAGTACAAGTTGCATCAGTAGGAACAGGGGCGCGCGCTTTTGCGCTAGCTCCGGACTAAGGCCGCGGTTCCAGCGGGTGATAGAGCGCGGAACATCGTGATTGCTAATGGACCAGCAGGGCCATCCTTTTTCAATTACCGCGCGGTTCTTTTCCAGGGTTTCGCGCAGGAATTGCGCGCTGCAATCCTCGGTTAATAAATCGAAGGAATAGGCCATATGTAGGCGCTGTTCCGTGGTGTAGTCCGCCATGATCTTATGGGTATTATCGTCACCCACTTCGCCCACGGTAACGGTACCCGGGTATTGATCCATCAGCTGGCGCACACGCTGTAAAAACACCAGGTTTTCTGGCTGGGATTTGTCGTTCTTGTGCCATTGGTAATCGTAGTGATTGACCGGCGGCAGTCCTTTTTGATCCAGCTTAAGCGGGCGGGGAGGATTATCGCTGAGGGCCTGTTGATGGAAGATAAAATTCACCGCATCCAGGCGGAAACCATCCACACCGCGATCCAGCCAGAATTTCATATCCGCCAGTAACTGCGCCTGCACCTCGGGGTTGTGCACATTGAGATCCGGCTGCTCTTTGAGGAAGTTGGCCAGGTAGTATTGACGGCGGCGGGTACACCAACGCCAGGAGCCACCACCGAAAACAGATACCCAGTTATTGGGCGGGTTGCCATCGGCTTTAGGGTCCTGCCACACATACCAGTCGGCTTTGGGATTGTCGCGGCTGCAGCGGCTCTCCTCGAACCAGGGGTGCTGATCTGAGGTGTGACTCAGAATCTGATCGATAATAACTTTCAGGCCGCGGGCATGGGCGGCCTCAATTAAGCGGTCGAAATCCTGCAGATTGCCGAAAATCGGGTCCACATCGCGATAGTCCGCCACGTCATACCCAAAATCCACCATGGGGGATTTAAAGAAGGGGGATATCCAAATAGCGTCCACACCAAGGGACTTCACGTAATCCAATTTCTGGGTGATACCTGGCAGGTCGCCGATACCATCGCCATTGGCGTCGCAGAAACTGCGGGGGTAAATCTGGTAAATAACGCTGTTGCGCCACCACTCGGTGCTGTTGCCGCTCATGGATTACTGCCTTGTCTCATTATTCGAAGGGTGGGCGGGCCCACTCAGGAAAGGATAGGGTGAGTATGGCGAAGGGCGGAGCCACGTTCCTCCTCCCCATAGAGGGGGGGAGGGGCTGACCGGGGGGATTTAGAGCGGGAGTAACAAGTTTCGGGAACTGCTCAAATAGAGATGTGGAGAAATCCTGTAGTGGAGTTTTGCGCACATCCCTGTGCCCCGACTCGCAGTTATTCCTATGGGCGGTCCTGCACCGAGCGCAGCATTTGTTCGGCCAGGGTAATCGCTTCCTGGCGGTCTTTGACATCCAGCTTTTGGTAGAGGCTGCGGATGTGGGTTTTGATGGTACTCGGCGCCACTTTGAAGTGCCTGGCGATACGCTCGTTCGAAAGGCCTGAATGAATAGCGTTTAAAACCTGCCACTCCCTTGGAGTGAGTGGTGAGTGACGCAGAAAATCCGGTACCGCGTCGCTGGCGAGAATCTCGCGAATAATAGTGTCGTCCAGCTCAATACGAATGCCACCGTCCAACTCCGGCTGTTGCTGGGCGAGTTTAATCAGTACTTGGGCCTTGTCGGTGGACGCCTCATCCAAGCCCCGTTCCAGCGCAGCCTTGAGAATCACAATCAGGGGTTTGCCAATTTGTAGAAAGCTGGCGCGAAATCCTCTACCTGCGGCCAGCAGTAGTGCCTCGCTAATGGCCTCCACGGCCTCACCGTGCTGTTCGCGCAGCCACAACAGGTGGGATTCCAGCACACGGTTGCGCAGGCGATCGGTGACTAAATGACACTCTTCCGCGACCTGTTGCAGGCGGCTCAGCAGGCGATTGGCGTCGGACCAGCGGTGCAGTTCAATCAGTGCGCGCACATGGTTGCGGCCGTGGCACTGTTCAAAGTGATTACTGGGCCTGTCTGCAACTGGCGCAGCTTGCTCCAACCAGCTGGCAATGGCTTGTCGGTTGTCCAGGGCGCGCCAAGTGCGAATACGCGCGGCATCGGCATTGGCAACCCAGTCGCGGTGGTAGCGTCCATCTGAGAGTAAGCGGTCTATGCGGGCCAGCCACTCCAGCGATTCCTCTTTTTCTCCGCGTGCCTGGGCTAGTTTCAGGAGCAGCGTGTATTCCGGCAGTAGCCAGTGTTCACCCACTTTGCGGTTGATCTGCATTCCCCGCCGGGCCGAGTGCTCGGCGCTCTCTAAATCTCCCTTTTCCCACTGCAGCTGCCCGAGCAGGCGGCAGACAAACTCGGCGATGGGCAGGGTGGAGAGGTGGTGTTTCTGCACCAGGTTGGACACCTTCTTCTGCAGTGAGGCAGATTTTTGTAGAAGCCCCTGGGCGAAGGCGATCTCACTCTGTTGGCAGATGGCCCAGGCGGCGCTGGGAATATCTCCCTCGGCGATGGCCAGGGCCTCCACCTCCAACATATGGGTCGCGGCGGGCTCTAATGCGCCCAGGCAAAAACTGGTCTCACCGGTGACAAGCAGTGCCGAAATCCGCTCGCCTAGTTGGTTGGGTTGTAAAAGTCCCAGGGCCTCTTCGGCATACTCTTTGGCCTGCAGGGTCTGGCCGCGAGCGATGGCCACCTGGGCGCGCATGGTGGCGAAAGCCCCTTCAAACTGACGCCATTGCTGTGGATCCTGCCGCTGCAGCCAGCTCTCGGCGGTGGCGAGCATTTTCTCGCACTGGTCGTATTCAAAATTCTCCCGCGCCATTTTTGCCGAGAGCAGGGTGAAGCGCGCACTCTGCTGCAACGCCTCACTGCCGAGCCATTCCAGGCAATCACGCAACAGGCGCGACTGCCCGCCGCGCAGCAGTATTTCTCCCTGGCTATCGAGCAGCTGACACAGGCGCTCGCGGTCACTGCCAGCGAGGGCATGGCGCAGGGCTTCCACCGGCTGTCCCATTTCTTGCCAGGAATCACAAGCGAGAGCGTGCAGGTGCAACAGCTGCTCTCGATTGGTGAGCTGGCGCTGCAGGAAGCGGGCGAAGACTGGATGGAAGCGGAACCACTGGCGACTGGAGTCCTGTGCCTGCAGGAAGAGTCCGCGCCGCGCCGCTTCTTCCAGCAGTTGTTGGCCATCGTTGCGGCCACTCAGGTGTTCCGCCAGCTGGGCATTGACACGGGTGAGGATCGAGGTGCGCGCGAGTAACTCGCGCAGCTCTGGCTCCAGCCTTTCCAGCACTTCTTCGGCCAGATAGTCGAGGATATGGCTGTGGCCCTGTTCCAGTTCCGTCAGGTAGCGGTCTACTTCTTGGCGATCGCGCACCGACAGGGCGAACAGTTGTACCGCCGGCGGCCAACCCTCGCTCAGGTGGTGCAGTTGTGCGGCGCGGTCGCCATCGAGATTAAATGGCAAGCGCTGCTTCAGCAGACGTGCGATCTCTTCGGTATTCAGGGCCAGTTGATCGCTGCCCAGCTCCAATAGGCGGCCTTGTACGCGCAGGGTGGCCAGCCCCAGGGGCGGCTGGCTGCGGCTGGTGAGAAGGACCCCGACGCCTGGAGGTGCGTGGCGCAACAGGAAGCGAGTGACGCTGTGCACCGCCTGGTTGTCGATATGGTGGTAGTCGTCGAGCACTATGCGCAGTTCGCTGGGCAAGCTGCGCAGTTCACCCAGCAGATGACTGATGACAGTTGTTGGATCTGGGCTTTGTGGCGCCGCCAATAAGCGACAGGTTTGCGGTACGCCTTTGCCGGTAGCGCGATGCACGCTTTCCACCAGATAACGACAAAACTGGCTCGGCTCATTGTCGCTGGCATCAAGGGTATACCAGGCCATTGGATTTTCCTGCGCCGAGGCCCAGGAAGTGACCAGCGTGGTTTTACCGTAGCCCGCTGGTGCCGTCACAAGCAGCAGCTGGTCGCTGTGGCTGTCGTCGAGCAGTGCCAGTAAGCGCGGGCGCACCAGGGTATGCTCGGGGCAGTCCGGCAGGCTGTATTTGGAAGTTAAAAGCATCGCTGCGGGCAGGATTGTTTTAAATGTCTGATTTTTATACAGGGATATTATGCACTAGCGGAGCGCTTTTGTGACAGATTTGCGCCGAGGATAGGACGACTTGCTGGATTCTCTTTGGCTAATACTAGAAGTGGCTTTGCTTATGACGGTATATTGATCGGCGGATCCAGTCAGTCTTACCGATCCAGCCCAAAGAGACAAAACAATCAGAAAGAGACCCTGCGGCCAGTTTTTGGCTTGCGATGTCCGGTGTCAGGAACACATCCCTGTGTTCACCGAGACCGGCGTAGAGCTACCCGACAGCGTTATCTGCTTTCCCGGCTGACATTCGTTGCCGTAATACACGAACGTTTGTACGCAGTGGGGGATTCTTGGATCACTGGATTATGAAAAAACAGAGTTATTTCCGAAAAAAATTTGGTGAATAACTGATGCCGTCAGGGAAGTAGGTGCGGCTTCGACAACAATAATAAAAAAGAGGGAGTTATGGCCGATATTGTGGTTTTGGCAGCGCCGGCTGTGGATGCCGCACACAGGAACTGTGTAAAGCACTTGTTTTCCATGCTCAGGGAAACCCTGGATGACGACTGGGCGCGCCTTCATTGCGATACTTTTCCTACTGTGGAAGCACTGCCAGGTAATACCCAGCGAGTATTTGAAGATATGCGCAAGTGCGAGGTGGATAGTCTGCGTGCGCGCAAATTCCTACTCAACACCCTGGCTGAGAACTCGGCGCAATTGGGGGATATCCATAGCCGTAGTGGTCTCTACGAGAGGACCCAGACAGCCATTTATCAAACTCTACAAAAGGCTGCAGCCGCCGCTGGCGATTGCGCTCCGGTGTTGCTTATCAGTCATTCGGCCAGCTGTCTTAGCTTGTCCAACTATTTGTGGGATGCCCAGCGGCCCAGCGTTAACCACGGTGTCTGGCGCGATGGCGGGCCAGCCGAGGTGCGCAAGGGCTCCGCGCGGGAGCGCTTTTTGCGCCTGAAAACCCTCAGCCATTGGTATACCCTCGGGGCCGGCACGCCGCTGTGGTTTGGGGCCAGGCAGCGCGATCAGATCCAGGCGGTGGCTACGGCCTCCCGCGGGTATCAATTCCGCTGGAAAAATTTCTATCATCCGAATGACCTGCTCGGCTGGCCTCTTAAGCCTCTCAGCCCCAGTTACAACCAAGCGGTATTTCGGGATTACGCGACAAAGCCACTGTCCGATCCAGATAATGCCCTGGCCGGTCCGCAGCTACTGCCATCGGAGGATTACTGGCGCAATGAATTGGTGTGGGAGCAGCTCGGCAAGGACCTGAGCACTCTTCTGCAAAACACCAAGCCGAAGGCAGGCGCATCCGCACAGCGATCTCGGCGGGCAGTCGCGGTATAATCGCGGCACTAGCTACTACTCCCGAATAAGGATGGGTTTTACCATGTCGCTGCAATTTCACTCCGTCCCGGTCACTCCTTTTCAGCAGAATTGCACCCTGCTCTGGTGCGAAGATAGCAAGCGTGCCGCAGTGGTGGATCCAGGTGGCGACCTGGACAAAATTCTGGCAGCGGCGCAAGAGCGCGGGCTCAACATTGAGAAAATCCTGCTTACCCACGGTCATCTGGATCATGTGGGTGGCACTGCGGCGCTGTCTAAACAATTGCAGTTGCCGGTTGAGGGCCCCCACGAGGGCGATGGTTTCTGGATCGAGCAGCTGCCGGTACAGGCGCAGATGTTCGGTTTTCCCTCAGTGGAGGTGTTCACCCCCGATCGCTGGTTGCAGCAGGGTGATACCGTGACCGTCGGCGACCAGGAGCTGGAGGTGCATCACTGCCCTGGCCATACCCCGGGGCATGTGATCTTTTTCCATCGTCCGAGCAAGTTGGCACTGGTGGGCGATGTGCTTTTTGCTGGTTCAATTGGCCGCACCGATTTCCCCCAGGGGGATCACGATACTTTGATTCGTTCGATCACCGAACACCTGTGGCCACTGGGTGACGATGTACGCTTTGTCCCGGGTCACGGTCCTATGTCCACTTTTGGTCAGGAGCGTCAGACCAATCCGTTCGTCGCCGATAAACGTTTCGGCTGATAGGCGGTATCTGCAAAACAATAATCCATCGGGAGACCCTTCCCATGCCTGTAAAGCTGAGTGTTTTCCTGTTGATTCTGGCCACTGCTATTAGTGGTTGCGCTGTTATTTCCGAGGCGGATTGCCGCAGTGGGCTCTGGTATGAGCGCGGCCTACATGACGGCGCCCGCGGGCGCTCCCAGGCGCTGGTGTACGATATCGCCAAGGAATGCCAAAGTTACGAGATTTATGTGGACAGTGAGGCCTGGTTGCAGGGCCACGAAGAGGGCGTGGAACAATTTTGTACTGCTGAAAATGGCTACGCTCAGGGACGTCAGGGGCGAAAATATGAGGGGGTATGCACTGGGCCCACCGCAGATATTTTTTTGCAGAATTACCAGCGTGGCTTGGCCGACTATCGCGTAGCGCAGCAATATCGCGATTTATTGTGGCGCCGAGATAATTTAGAACGTGAGCTTTACTCCCTACATCGCGCCCTTAGGCACAGTGATAGCGACAACCAGAGGCGTGCGCTTTACTTCCAGCACAGCCGACTCGAATGGGAGTTGCGCATGTTGGATTTAGAACTGCACCGCTATGGCCTTTTCGGCCCAGACTATTTCACGCCGGGTTTTTATCCGCGCGGCTTTTTTTCATCCGGTTTTTTTTACTGGTGAAGTTAGTGGGTTGATATGGCTAGTCAATTCAGTCATTTCCCCCGATCCCAGTTTGGATTTTCAAGAGAGTTATTCCCATGGCTATTTGGCACGTTACTCCCACCCTGGAAGAGATTAACCGTGGCACCGCCCAGTGTATGCCCGGTTATCTGGGCCTGGAGATTACCGCAATCGGTGAGGATTACCTGGAGGGCAAGCTGCCGGTGGATCATCGCACTCGCCAGCCGTTCGGTATTCTACATGGCGGTGCCAATGTGGTGTTGGCGGAAACCCTGGGATCTATCGGTGCCAATCTGCTGGTGGATACCAGTAAGTTTTACTGCGTTGGCCAGGAGATTAATGCCAATCATCTGCGTCCTGTGCCGGAGGGTGAAGTTACTGGCCGGGCCAAGCCGGTACATATCGGGCGCACCAGCCAGGTGTGGGAAATTCTGATTTACGCCCCCAATGGCAAACTGAGTTGTATCTCCCGAATTACCATGGCAGTTGTGGCTCATGCCGCTGGATAAACTTTACCGGGTTTTATTGAGGCGGTTTTTATGAGTGAAGTGCGGGAATATTTTTTTGAAGATATTCCCTACCGCCTGGTGCGTTCGGCAAGGCGCAAGCGCCTGGGTCTGGTATTGGCTCAATCCGGCGTGGAAGTTCGTATTCCTCAGCGCTGCGCTGCCCGCCACGGCCATCAGTTTTTGCAGGAAAATATCCAGTGGGTACGCGCCCAATTGCTCGCTGCCAACCAGCGTGCGGCACAGGTGCCACAATATCGGTTTGAGTTTGGTGAGCACTTTCCTTGGCTGGGTAAAATGCGCCCCTTGGAGCGCGCGTCTAATCGAGGTGGTGCGGCAATCACCGAAGAGTCCATTCATCTCTATACCTTATCGCCAACCCCCACTACGCAGCAATTACAGGGGGCCCTACAGCGCCTCTACCAGCGCGAGGCGTTGGCCCTATTAACAGAAAAGTCCCAGCGCTTGGCCGAACAACTGGACTTGCAGTTTTCCACACTGCGAATTCGGCGCACCAAGAGTAAGTGGGGGCACTGCAGTATTCGTGGAGACCTGCAATACAACTGGTTGGTATGCCTGGCACCGGAACCGGTGGTGGATTATCTGGTGGCCCATGAGGTCAGCCATTTGCGTCACCATAATCACGGCCGCGATTTTTGGCTGCTGGTACAGAGTGTTTGCCCTCGCTATAAGGAGCTGCGCCGCTGGTTGCGCGATAATGGCCACCGCCTCACGGTATAGACTTTACCGACAGGTCCCATTGATTTCAGATGTTTTGAATATTCAGTAATTTCCTATGAGCAGAAAACCGCGTTTTATCACTCCGCGTAAGACGGTAAAAAAATCTTTGCCCACCCAGGCAGAAGCCTGCGTGGAAAAATTCAGCCACGATATGCGCGGTCTTGCCCGTGTGGGTAAAAAAACAGTATTTATCGATAATGCCCTGCCTGGTGAAGAAGTGCGTTTTCGTTATAGCACTCATCGGGCTCGCTTCGATGAAGGTGTTACCAGTGAGATAATTCAGGCTTCGCCACTGCGCTGTGAACCGCGCTGCCCCCATGTGTCCCTGTGCGGGGGCTGCTCCCTGCAACACCTGCAGGCCGATGCGCAAATTGTCGAAAAACAAAAAATCTTGTTGGATCAGCTGGCCCGTTTTGGTGGTATTAAACCTGAGGAAATTTTGCCTCCACTACTAGCAGAACCTTACGGCTACCGGCGCAAGGCGCGTATCGGTATTCGCCTGGTGAAATCGGCAAAAGGTAAAAAACTCGTTTTTGGTTTTCGCAAAAAGCGCAGCAACGATTTGACCGATATCAATGAGTGCCATGTTTTGCACCCCTCCATCGCTCAACATATTCCCGCGTTGAAGCTACTGGTGGCGGAGAGCGAGGGGCGCGCGCACTTTTCCCAGTTGGAAGTGGCGGTCGGTGATGATGTGGCGGCCTTAGTGTTACGACACCTGCAGCCTTTATCGGAAGGGGATCGACAGCGCTGGCAAGACTTCGCTAAATCATCAGGTATACACATGTATATACAACCTGGTGATGCGGCTTCGATTCAGCCTCTGTGGCCAGAGAATGGCGAGAATTACCTCAGTTATCGTCTGCCAGAATTTGACCTGAGCCTGCACTTCCAGCCGATGGATTTCTTCCAGGTGAATTTCGAGGTCAACCGACAGATGGTGAGTCGTGCTGTGCAGTTATTGGACCCGCAACCCGGCGAGAGGGTGTTGGATCTTTTTTGCGGATTGGGAAATTTCACCCTGCCATTGGCACGCCGCGCCGGGGAGGTCATCGGTATCGAAGGCCTGGGTGCTCTCACTCAAAGGGGCAAGGATAATGCCGAACTTAATGGGCTGAACAATGTGCGCTTTCACACTGCCGACCTGAATGAGGAAATGGTGAAAAAGGCCTGGGCCAGTGACGGCTTCGATAAAATTTTGCTGGACCCACCGCGCGATGGCGCCCTGCAGGCGGTGCGTGGCATTGCCCGTTTCAAGGCGCAGAAAATTGTTTACGTGTCCTGTAACCCGGCGACTCTGGCGCGGGATGCGGGAGAATTGACCCAGCTGGGTTACCGTCTTAAGCAGGCCTGTGTTATGGATATGTTTCCGCAAACAGCCCATGTGGAATCCATGGCGGTATTTGAGCTGGATTCCTAAAGCCATTTATTCAATTTTTTTCCGTCTCTGTGTGTCATTTAAAAAGTCCTGAGGAGCGGAGGTAAAGCAGTTTTACCTGATGCCAGAGCAGTGGCCTGTGCGTTGGTGCGGGGGGCAAACTGGCGTAAACTGCTGGCAAACTTATCAAGCGAAGATGTTATGCAAAGCGAACCCTTAACTGATGATTTTGAAGAAAACTGCGCACGTTTTTTGCCAGAGGCAGCCGAACAGGGCTGCGTCTGGGCGCTGCAGGGGGAAGAGGGCTTTGCGTTGTGCGAATCCGAAAAGCGCCCACAGACTGAAGTGATGCCCTTTTGGTCCCAGCGGGAATTTGCCCAGGCACACTGTGAGGGCGATTGGGCGGAATACCAAGCGGTAGCTATCGACCTGGAAGAATTTATGGATGACTGGCTCACCGGTATGCACGAGGATGTACTGCTGGTGGGGCTGAACTGGAACAATGAGCTGGAAGGTGTGGAGCTGGAACCCATCGACCTGCTGGAGCAATTGGAGCAGGAGCTGCAATAAGCTGCGCCATAGTGCCCCACCCAGCGGATAAAAATTAAACAACGGGGTGTCTTAATGGAGCAGTTTCTCGGCCTGCGTACAGTAATTTACGGTGTAACAGATATTGCAGAGGCCCGTGCCTGGTATGCGCAGCTGCTGCAGAAAGAGCCCTATTTCGATAGCGATTGCTATGTGGGTTTTCATCTCGGCCATTGTGAACTGGGCCTGAATCCGGATGCGCGCAGCGCGATCAGCCGCGCGGATGGGGTGATCGCCTACTGGGCGGTTGCGGATATGGCCGCACAGGTCGAGCGTCTTGGAGCCATGGGTGCGCGACAACACAGCGATGTGGTGGATGTTGGCGAGGGCGTACTGATGGCGAGTTTTCTCGATCCTTACGGCAATATTATTGGCCTGATTGAGCAATCCCAGGCCGTGTCGGAGGATTCGAACCAGTAAACGGAGCAGTCCCCGTGAACAAACCACCAGTTTCCAGTTTTCGAAAATCTCCTGATAGCTTTGCCGCAGAGAGCCTTGCCCAAATTGGCCGGGGCTATGTGGCGCCAGACAGAGTCGCTCTGATTACGGGATGTTCCAGTGGTATTGGTCGCGAGCTGGCCCTGGCCTTGCATCGCCGCGGTACTATTGTTATCGCTACCGCGCGACGCCCGGAAAGCCTGCAGGAACTGGCGGACCTGGGCATCGCTACCGAAGCTTTGGATGTTAATAGCCAGGCAGATATTAACCGGGTGCTACACGCTCTCAAGGCCGCCTACGGTCGCCTGGATATATTGATCAACAACGCCGGTTACGGGCAGATGGGCCCGCTGATGGAGCTGGATACCCGCTCCCTGGAAAATCAATTTCGCACCAATGTATTTGCACCGCTGGCACTGGCGCGCGCTAGTGTGCCGTTGATGCGCTCGTGCAAGAGTGCTGTAATTTGTAATATCGGTTCCGTATCCGGTGTTTTGGCTACCCCTTTCTCTGGGGCCTACTGCGCTTCCAAAGCGGCCCTGCACACACTCTCGGAAGTCTTGCGCCTGGAACTGAAACCTTTTGGCATTCGCGTAATGACAGTGCAACCTGGGGCTATTGCCTCAGAGTTCGGTCGCCACGCGGAAGTATCACTGCGCGGTCTCTTGCCTCCGGATTCAATGTATAAGCGCCAGGAGGAGGTGGTGCGCGCCCGCGCTCAGGAGTCACAACAGAACGCCACTTTGGCTAGTTCCCTGGCGCGCAAGTTGGTACGTGAACTTCTACGCAAACGGCCGCGCACACTGGTGCGTATCGGCAATCGCAGCCGCCTGTTGCCCTGGCTTGCGCGCTGGTTACCGCATAAATTGCGGGACTGGATTTTATTGCGCCGTTTCAAGTTAAACCGTTTGGCGCACAAGGTATAAGTGAGGCTTAGGACTGCCTCCCCGGTGTTTTTCATTTGAGTGATTAATTACTTTTCTGCTCGATGCATTACTAAAATTATCCACATAAAATTTTTAGCCATTAACTAACAGTCGTGCCTGTGATTCAGCCAGTCCTTCACTTCTGAAAAACTACCGCGAAATAGGATAGGGCTGTCACGCTTTTCCATCAGGTGGTTGTAACCACCATCGTAATAATCTCGCAATAAACACATCACCAGTGGAATATAGGCCTCACTGTTTCCACTCTGTTGTAATTCTCGATTTGCATCCATAAGTTGTGCATCCAATGTTTGATGGCGTAATCCACCGAGGCGCTTGCGGATTTTACTCAGGTTGTTGCGCAGTTCTTCTCCCAATGTCGCTGCGGAGTTGCCAGCAGTTTTAAAGCGCGGCAGGGCCTCACACACATAATCTTGCACAATACGCCGGGCTCGTTGCTCCAGCGGTTCCTCCACCAGGACTCTGGGAGCGCTTTTCATGGCATTTTGTAATACTGGGGGCAGGGCACAGCGGCCAATAAGCCGGCTTTCATCCTCGATAAAAACTGGTCCGGTAGCTTGCGACAGCTTGAGTAAATCGATACCCACTTGGTTTTCAAAATCGATTTGAGAAGGCTGATCACAACCCGTACGGCCAAAGCTGGAGCCGCGGTGCTTGGCAATCCCCTCCAGATCGAGTGCGCGTTCTGCACCCTGGATTAACTCTGTCTTACCACTGCCGGTGTGACCGGCAATAACGATCAGCGGCAGCTCTTGGCTCAGGCCTTCTAGCTGGCTGAGCAGATAGGTGCGCATAGCCTTGTAGCCACCATCAATCAGTGGATAATCAATTCCCACATCTCGCAATAACTGCTGTGTAGTGCACGAGCGCAGGCCGCCACGAAAACAGTAAAGGTAACCCTGGGGGTGGCGATGAATAAATGTACTCCAAGCTTTGAGCCTATGCTCTACGACTTTATCCGTGGCTAGTTGCCATCCCAAATCAATAGCGGCCTGTTGCCCCTGCTGTTTGTACTCGGTACCAATTAACTCCCGTTGTTGGTCGTCTAATAACGGGTAGTTTTCTGCATGGGGAAATGCTCCGCGCTGAAACTCCACCGGTGCTCGTACATCCATCAGCGGAATATTGTGTAGGAATAGATCACGGTAATTCGTAGTATTTTTGCGCAAGGAGGGTCTCCAATATTGCTGTGGAGAGCTTCACTCATTAATGAGGGCTGACCACTCTGAGGCTCTTATAGAGTTAATCAAAGAAACTTTGGTCGATTGTAAGGCTTTTGCTTGTTTGTGCGCCAATCCGCTTTAGCGGTTAACCGAATAAAATGGCTCCAGGGTATGCCGCCACCAATAATTGAGGAGCTAGTAGAGCATTAGTCGCGAATACTTGTGGGTAATTAGCTAAAGGTGTATGTAACGCTTTGGGTTAATTTAGGGCAGGGCCCTTTATGCTCAATTAATAAATAAGAAGAAAAGATATGGTTAGTAATAGGGTGAGAATTTCAATAGGGAGCAGTTATTAATAATTTGGTATCCGTTATGGTTTGGATATCATAATTTTTAGTGAAATTTGACGCCACTAAAATACCTGGGCAGAAAATATCTCCGGATATTCCAATATTTTTATCTAATTTTACACTTTGCCCTATTAGCATAAGTCCAATTAAAATTTCTCTTAATTGTAATAATAAATATAGATTTCCTATTGGTCCATAAAACTATTGGAAGATTGCTCTCGACTTCCATTGAAACCGAGCCATTGAACTTGGTTGGCGCAAATTATGCCTCTAAATGATCAGTGAAGAGTGGTCTTCCGGCGCCTTTATTCCCGTCAATACCTTATCCTTGTATACCCTGAATGAGTTGCCCCGTGGAATTCTTCACGAGTGCTACATTCAGGAAATACGTATTTATGACCCTAGATCAGTTGCTTATTCTAATCATTATCGCGATTACGATAGCGCTGTTTATCTGGGGGCCTTGGCGCCACGATATGGTGGCGCTCTCTTCCCTGCTCGCTTGTGTGTTTTTTGGATTAATTCCCCCTGAAAAAGCATTTGCTGGATTTGGTCATCCGGCAGTGGTCACTGTGGCCTGCGTGCTGATCCTCAGTCGTGGCCTGCAGAATACCGGAGCTATGGGAGCCCTGGCCCAGCGGGTAGTGCCTCGAAGCGGCAATATCACAGTATCAATGTTACTCCTGACTGGGCTCGGTGCTCTTCTATCAGGGTTTATGAACAATGTGGGGGCTTTGGCGCTGTTGATGCCGGTAGCGGCGGATATGGCGGAAAAACAGGGCCTGGCTCCGGGTAAGGTGCTAATGCCCTTGTCTTTCGCCACGATACTCGGTGGCATGACTACCCTGATTGGAACGCCGCCAAACCTGGTGGTCTCCGGTTTCCGCGACAGCGCCGGGGCTGGCAGTTACGGCATGTTCGATTTCACCCCGGTGGGCTTGGCAGTGACCCTGGTTGGCCTGCTCTTTATCGGTCTGCTTGGCTGGCGCCTGGTGCCAGGTCGCGGCCAAGCGGGTGCGTCCAGTTTCGATACCGGGACCTACCTCACCGAGGCACTGGTTGGGGAAAAGAGCGCGGCAGTGGGTAAGAGCCTGGGTGAAATTGGCAAAGTATTGGGGGCTGAGGATGCACAGGTAGTCGGGTTGGTGCAAAGCGATGCTCGGGTAGCGGCAGTAGCGCCCTGGCAGCGGGTGCAAAGCGGGGACATTCTGGTAATCGAGGCAGAACCCGCATCCTTAGCAGCGAGTCTTACCAGGCTTGGACTCACCATGGTTGGTGGGGCTGAGACAGAAAAAGACAAGAAAGTGGTTGTACAGCTGGGAGGGGCAAAGCCGCTGCAGGACGAGGATTCTCGGGATAAGAGTAAGGAAAAGAGCGTCCCCGCCGGTGAGGAAATGCAGTTGCGCGAACTGGTTGTAATGCCCAATTCTATTTTGGTGGGGCGCTCGACTCAGTTTTTACACCTTTCGACCAACTATCAGATTAATCTGCTGGCCCTCTCCCGGCGCGGGCGCCGATCGGTGAAGCGCCTGCGTTCTACGCCGTTACAGGCGGGCGATGCCCTGCTGATGATGGGGCCGGATAACCATCTCAATAGGTTTGCCCGGGAACAGGGCTGCGTGCCTCTGGCTCAGCGGGATATCGGCATGCCGAACAAAGAGAAGGCAGTCATTGCCCTGCTTGCTATGGCATTGGGAGTTGCGGGTGCAGCCTTTGGCCTGGTCCCCGCAGCGGTCTCATTTGCTACCTGTGTGCTGGCTTTTATGGCACTCAAGGTTGTGCCGCTGCGAAACATTTACGAGGCCTTGGATGGCTCTGTGATTGTTTTGTTGGGCACATTGATTGCCGTGGCCGAGGTGATGGAAAGTACAGGGGCGGCGGACTTGGTGGCACAGGTGCTGCTGGATAGTTTGGCTCAGGGTAGTTCGGTATTGGCTCTGGTGTTGATATTGATCGTTACCATGACATTGTCGGACTTTATGAACAATGTGGCTACTGCGGCGGTGATGTGTTCAATTGCCATTAGTACCGCTGAACAACTGGCGGTGAATCCGGACAGCTTTCTAATGGCTGTGGCCATCGGCTCATCCTGCGCTTTTCTAACCCCGGTGGGCCACCAGAACAATACCTTGATTCTGGGGCCGGGGGGGTTCGATTTTGGTGATTATTGGCGCATGGGGCTGCCCCTGGAGATACTGGTGGTGCTTGTAAGTATCCCCATGTTGCTGTGGGTATGGCCGCTCTAAGCTCAGGCGATGGAGTCGTCCACAGGCTGCGCTAATTCTGCAAGATAGTTGCTACAAAAGCGCAGTATATCGGTCACTGTGACGATACCCACCAGTTCTCCTTCGCGCATGACCAGTACCGAGCCGATACCCGTATCGGCCATAGCCATTAGGATTTTATCCAACGGATCGTGGATATCGGCAATAAAGGGCCGGCGCGCGCACAGGTCGTGGACATAGAGTTGTTGCTCTTCCAGTCGGTGTCCGGGGGCGTTGGCCCTTTCGATATCTCCCTTGGAGATGACCGTTTCCAGGTCTCCGGCACGGGTTACTGGCAGATGACGCACCTTGTGCTCTTCCATTAGCGCAAGGGCATCCTCAACGGTGGCATCAATATCGATGTGATAGGGAAACGGCGTCATCAGAGCCGCTAAAGTGGGCATGTGATGAATATTATGGGTATTGGACATAGCGAGCGTCAGGTATCCAATGGTTTTTGGCAATGAGCGCTATAACAAAAGTCAGCGCAATAATTTGCAATTGGCGACTGCGGTTACAATATAGCCAAAATAGGGATGTTTGAATATCCTTTTGTTCAGGCGAATATCCACGCCTTTGTTACATTTTGTTAGCAATAACCGTGAAGATTCCTATTATATTCAAATGATAGAGCGTAAACGGTTGATATTTGTTGGCGAAAGATTATTATTCGCGACCTCAGCCGAGAAATATAATCAGTGTTTCGGTTTCAATACCGGAAAAGGCTGAAGTCGGCTAGCTTTTAATAATGCATTTGCCGAATATATCTAGCGCTGGAGTCGACCGGTGCAAGGGTATCTCGTTTTTCATTCGGCTAATTCGTAATATGCCGAATATAACATCACTTAACCGCCAGTAATCGGCTAGTGGTGCTGTTAACAATTTTGATATTTCGAATAACCGGACTCGACTCTGTGTCGGCCTCCGCCACAGTGTTTTCTCTGTATTTTTAATAACCGTCGTTGAGGTTTATTGAATGTTCCAGGAATACGAACAACTCGAACAGCAAATTGCCGAGCATCAGGCAAGAATCGAAGAACTGCAGGAGCAAATGGCTCAGGCAGAACGCAAAAAAGATGGCGTTATCGCGTTTGATAAGGCACTGGTTAATCTGGCTGCCGAATATCAGATGGAAGAAGAGGAATTCTTCGTTGCACGTGGCCGCCAGGTCGTTGAGTGGCTGGTAGACCAGCTGAATGATGAAGACGCTCCTGATTACGTACAGACTCTTAAGTCTCGCGTTGCCCGTCACCTGAAAAAAGAGGGTGATAGCCCCCGTCGCGGCCGCCGTGCTGCAGCTACTGCGAGCAAGTCTGCAGAGCCCAAGCTGGAAACCGGTCACTACCGCAATCCGTATACCGGTGCCACTGTAGAGAAGAAAAAGCGCAACCCTAAAGCGCTGAGCCAGTGGATCGATGAATACGGTCTGGAAACCGTTAAAGAGTGGAAGATCTAATTCCTTTCAGGTTTCCTATCCAGCACCGGTAATACTGGTGCTGGATAATCTCCACCAGGGAATTCTTTACATTTCTTAAAAATTTAAACGCATTCTCCTGTATTTCATCGAATATGGGTTTACTACCCCTATATCCTTTGCATAACCTCCAACCACTATTGGATTGAGAGTATCTTCTTGTGTTTACCCGAATTACCAGTCTGCTAATCATTGGCTTTATAAGTTCGCCTTGGGTCAACACTTGGGCGGAAAGCGCGACATCAAATACCAATAGCCAGGTTATTTATTTGGTGCGCCATGGGGAAAAAGAGCTGGGGCCTAATGCTGGCAAAGATCCACAACTAGCAAAAGCTGGCAAGGCCCGTGCCGAGCAGTTGGCGCGGATACTCAAAGGTGTGGAAATTGATGCGGTATACAGCACCGATTTTACTCGCACCAGGGAAACTGCCCGCCCATTGGCTGAACAGCGAGGTTTGCCGGTACAAAGCTATGATTACCGTAAATTAAAAGAGTTTGCCGTGGATTTGGACCAGGCCGGCGATCGAATCTTGGTCGTTGGGCATAGTAATACTACGCCGGAAATGGTGGCCCTTCTCGGAGGGGAACAAGGTGCTCCAATTAGAGAATCCAATGAATACGATCGCCTCTATATTGTTATTCGTGATCGAGGCCAGGTAACCACTCTGTTACAACGCTACGGTAAGGACAGCAGACAACATCACGTAGCTGAACTTTCACAAACGCAGTAGCCGCTTAGTTGTGTATACGCCAGTCGAGCAGCTCGCGCACAAAATCTCCAACAATCGCTGAGGCCGGTCCGTATCGGTGCTCGGTGAAAGCATCGCCCACACTGCTGGGTTCTAAATTTAATTCCACACTGTGTGCTCCCGCCAGGTTGGCACATTCTACAAATCCGGCAGCCGGATAGACATTGCCGGAGGTGCCAATACTGATAAACAGGTTGCACTGGCTCAGGGCTTCGTAAATCGCCTCCATCTGCAGCGGCATTTCCCCAAACCACACCACATGGGGGCGCAAGGTACCTGACAGTCCACAACAGTCGCAGTGATCGCTAACCAACAAATCCTCCCGCAGGGAAAACAGCTGGCCGCTGCTGCTGCAGCGCGCTTTGAGCAGTTCGCCATGCATATGGATCAGATGATGGCTGCCGGCGCGCTCATGGAGGTCATCGATATTTTGGGTAACCAACAAAAATTCTCCGGTGAATTCTTTTTCCAGTGCGGCCAAAGCCTGATGAGCTGCGTTGGGTACTACATCTCCAGATATTAGATGTTGACGACGTTCGTTGTAAAAACGCTGTACCAGCTGAGGATTGCGCTCAAAAGCTTCGGGGGTAGCGACATCTTCGATACGTTGGTTTTCCCATAGGCCGTCGGCCCCGCGAAAAGTACGGATACCAGATTCTGCGGAGACACCGGCGCCGGTCAGCACCACGATACGTTGATATTGCATAGGAAATAATTTCGTCAAGCTGCTGTGATTAGGGCATAAAAATATATTGGACAGTTTACGGAGATCAATATTTTATCGAAAGCCTGAAAGCTTTAGTTATGTAGAGCAAGAAAAATATTACGGTTGATAGGCATAAATCAGATGGCCAAGTTAAAGCGGCCAAGATTGACCGCTTAATTTATTGAGGTAACTTTTTTGGTTTCCTCAGTGTAATTTAAGACGAGGGCTCACCGCGCGGTTGGCCTGTCCAATGAGATAAAGCAACATCGCCTTTGGCCAGCCGTGGATTGCCGCCAGGTGCATGCGATAGAGTGAGCGGTAGGCAAAACCTGCAATACGCCCTTCTACGGTGAGACTGCCTTTTACCAGGGTGCCCATCAAATTTCCTACCGCAGTGTATTTACTCAGTGAAACCAGGGAGCCTCGATCCCGATAGTAAAAATGTTCCAGGGGTTTGTTCTCAATCAAAGCGATCAAATTGGAGGCGGTGAGTTTGGCCATCTGTTGTGCTGCTTGAGCGCGCGGCGGTACCCGCTGATCGTCACCATCGACGCAACTGGCACAATCTCCCATGGCAAAAATACTTGGATCAGTTTGAGTTTGCAGTGTGGTTTTCACCTCTATTTGATTGAGGCGATTAGTGGCGAGCCCATCGAGACGGTTGAGAAAATCGGGAGCTTTGACCCCAGCGGCCCAGACGCGAATCGCTGCGGGAATTTCCATGCCGTCACCGGTGGTGAGACCCGTGGGATTGGCACTCGCGATACTGCAACCGGTGAGTACGCGCACTCCCATTTTACTCAGTTCGCGCTCGGCGTTATTGCCCAAGCGCGCCGGCAGGGCCGGCAACAGGTGCGGTCCGGCTTCGACTACGGTGATATCAATAGCGTCCGAGCTGATTCGCCCATAGTTGCCCATCTGCTTGCTTGCATCCACCAGCTCTGCCGACAACTCCACTCCGGTAGCGCCGCCACCAACTATAGCAATCTGCAAGCTGTTGTTAGTGTGGGTTTCCAGGCGCAAAAAATGATTGAGAAGCTGCTGGTGGAATTTCTGTGCCTGCTCACTGCTGTCGAGAAAGACGCAATGATCACGTACGCCGTGAGTGTGGAAATCGTTGCTCTTGCTGCCGATACAGAGAACTAAATAATCGTATTCCAGTTCGCGGGAAGCCACCAACTCATGGCCCTCGTCATCCAGCACCGCCCCCAAAGTGACAACTCGACGCTTTCTGTCGAGAGACTGTAGCGCGCCGAGCTGGAATTCATAGCCGTTAGCGCGGGCGTGTACTTGATAGTTAAGGGCGTCCATATTGGCGTCTAATGCGCCAGCGGCAACTTGATGGAGCAGGGGCTTCCAGATATGGGTACGATTCTTATCGACCAGAGTAATTTGTGCTGTGGGAGAGTTGCGTCTTTTTCCCATGAACGGGGTAAAACTGAAATAGTGCCCGAGCCGCGTGGCTAGATGTAGCCCACTAGCGCCGCCGCCGATGATCACAATTTTTTTCATGGTGGGTGGTCTTCCTGTCGATTACTAATAAGCCGACTCCCCAATCTGTGAAGACCTATCGCCGCAATACATGGTTAGCGGCGCTTGTTTTGCTGTCAGTATCCTCCGCATTGGCAGTGATATCAACAGGCCCGAACAAGTGATGATAAATAGAAATAAAAGCGGAATGATTACACTTGGCTGTGTTCCGCCTCGCTATTGTGAGTGATTAACTGCCGCCAGTGGCCATCCCGACGCAGGCGTATCTTTGGCTGGGGGTTGCCCCTAGTGTTGATCACTCCGATGATGGCGGCCTGGCTGCAGCCACTCTGTAGTAGGGCGCGAACGCAGGCTTCAGCCTTACTGGCAGGAACAGCGGCGAGCAGGCCACCACAGGTCTGTGGATCAGTGAGTAGCGCCCAGTGTGGTAGGGATTGCCACTCCCGGGGGTTTTCCACAAAGGAATAGGCACTGGCGTTCTGCGGTTGTAGGCTGGATAACCAGCCGCGCTCAATGCACTGACGGGCGCCGGGAATCAGTGGCAGCGGCTCGGCGATTAGAGTGGCACTGAGCCCATCGGGTTTCAGCATTTCCAATAAGTGGCCGAGTAAACCAAAGCCCGTGACATCAGTGAGAGCGTGGGCGCCGTGTTGGGCGAAAACCCCAGAAGCGGCGGCATTGCTGTGCAGCATGGTCTCCAATGCCTTTTGCAGCCAGCGACCTTTGGCTTCCCCCATCCCCTCGGCGGCGAGAATGGTGCCGATGCCCAAGGGCTTACTCAATATCAGACAGTCTCCTGTGTGAGCCCCACATTTTTCCAGCAGTTGCTCGCGCTCAGCCAGGCCGTTCACAGTGAGGCCCAACTGCATCTCCGCTCCTTCGGCAGTGTGGCCACCGGAGAGTACGCAATGGTGGCGGTTGAGTTCGTAAATCGTACCGGCGAGCAGCTGTTGTAAGTCCCGTTGGGTGATTTCTTCTGCCGCGGTGGGCAAGGTGGCTAATACCTGTGCGCTCACCGGGCGGGCATGCATAGCGAACAGGTCAGAGAGTGCGTGCAAAGCGGCAAGTCGCCCGAACAGCCAGGGGTCTGCAACCGGGGCGCGCAGTTGGTCGGAACTCTGCACCAATAATTGCGAGGCGGGCAGGTCCATCACGGCGGCATCATCTCCAAGTCCGCGCAGTAGGTACTCAGATTGCTGTATGGGAAGCTTGGCCAGAGCGCCGCGTAGTACTTCAGGGCCTACCTTGGCACCGCAGCCATTGCAGCGCATGCTCGCCAGAGAGATGCCCTGGCGCTGGTTCAGTGTCTCGCGAGGTTGGGCGCTCGGCATCTCTTCCATGCTGATGGGTAGATCGCTAAAGCGCTGCATAAAGTTGCGATCAATATGGTCTTTCCAGCGCCACAGGGGGGCTCCCACTGCGGCAAGTCCATTACGCACCGCAACCGCGCGCTTGCCGCCACAGGCCAACAGGCTCAGAAAGCGCTTTTGCGGTCGGTAATTTTTCAATGGCTGTCCGGTGAGAGTGGCGCGCAGATTGTGAAACAGCACCGGCCCTTGCCGCACTGCGTAGACACCCGCCTTGGGCAGCGGCCCGGCGGAAAAACTGGCCACGTCACCGGCGGCAAAGATTTCCTGATGTCCCTGGGCACGCAGTTTACGGTCTACTACTACGAAGCCTTTATCGTCCAGAGCTAGCTGGGAATCCGCCAGCCAGGGGGGAGCACAAGCGTTGGTTGAGAGCAGCACCTGATCCAGGTCGAGTAACTCGCCATTGTTGTTGCGTACGCCCTGCTCAGTAATTTCTGATACCGGCCAGTTGTGATGTATCTCTACGCCGAGGCTATCGAGCTCACGGGCCACTAATTTTCGCGCGAGAAAAGGATAGCCTTGGGGGATTTCATCAGCTCCGTGTATCAGGTGTATTTGTACGCGCCCGGAATAGATCTGCTCCTCCAGGCTATAAGCCATTGCCATGGCCAGTTCGCAACCACCAGCACCGCCGCCGACAATACCCAGGCGCAGAGATGTGCGATTTTTCTGTACATGTCTCTGCAGTTTTTGCCAGAAGTTGTAAAAATGTCCGATAGGCTTGATGGGGATTGCCAATTCTGAGCCGGGCAGCTCACGCACCGGGGTGGCACCGACATCCAGGGACAAGAGGTCGTACTCTAATGGTGGACGCCCGAGCAGGGATACCGTGTGCGCCTTTACGTCGATATGGTGGGCACAGGCCTGAATAAAACGAGCGCCTGCAGCGCGACACAGGCGCGCCAGATCGATATGGGTGTCATCCAGTGAATAGTGGCCCGCTACCATCCCCGGCAACATGCCGGAATAGGCGGTTTGGATTTGTGGAGAAACCAATGTCAGGCGCGCACCCGGCAGCGGGTTCATTGCCCACATTTGCAACACAATGGCATGGGTGTGGCCACCGCCGACCAGAACGATATCCTGATAGTTAGGATGCTCCTGCATTTTTGCTCACTACTGATTTCTGCAACAGTTGCTGGGGTAAAGCCATTGCCCGCCAGCCAAATTCTCCCGCCGTGCAAATTCACTTCTGGATAAATTTTAGACAGCGTGAGTTGGGGCGAGACTGATCACACGACGTCAGCCTTCATTATCGCGAATCGCGACGCCAGGGTAAAAAAAACTGTGGGGCTGGTCTTTACTTTATGGGCTTGGCTGTCGTTGCAGCTTGCGTTCAACTCATTTCGCGGCGCGATTTTTCCAATGCCAACAGAGCCTGCCCGTCATAATGCCCGCTTTCATCACCTGCTGTGGTGGTTGATTGGCGGATTATTATTGCTGGAAGGCTTTTCATTCGTGCTTTCCGGTTTGGTACGCGATAAGGCCAGTACATGGATGGCCGAACGCGGACTGGATTTTCAGGCGCAACACTTTCGAGTGTCTCTGCTGGACTTAAGCTTGTTGCTTGTGGATGCGCGTGCAATCAACCGCGAAGGGAGAGGGTTTTCCGCCCAGGAAATTCTGCTGGATTACAGTTGGTGGCAGTTGCTGCGTGGTCGCGCCAATCTGCCTCGAGTCTCTATTAGTGGCGCCTATATGGATCTGCAATCTGTGCCGGGAGAATGGCGCAGAGAATGGGAGGTGGGCGGCTGGGATTTGGCACAGGTTGAGCGCAAGGATAGGGATTTTAAGCTGGCAATTGAGCGAGCACGAATTCGTAATAGCGAACTCTGCTATTTACACAAGCCCATCTGGTCTACAGCCTCCTGCGTTTACATTGGCGATATAAGAGCGCGGGATTTCACCCTGGGGCTGTGGCGCAAAGGAAATGCTCCCCTAAAAGTTGATATTGCCGCTGCTGGGATTGAATTACACGAATTATTAGCCAGAGAGAGAAAGTCTGGGCGATATAACACTACTTTGGCGCATCTGCACTTGAAGTCTGGGGATTTTCGTTGGCCTAGTTTGCGCACCGAAGCGGATGCCTTCCACGCAGAATTTTTTTCCAGTTGCCCGCCACAACAGTGGGCCGATGCGATTCACGGATTACAGCGCTTGATCGGCCACTGTGCCGCAGCGCGTCGTCTGAAAGTCGCTGGGGATTTAAAATTTGATTTTGGTCGTGTCGCTATGGCGCAGTGGCGCCGTGCCAATGGCGAAGGTGTTTTATTGCGGCGCAGCGATCAGCGTTGGCAGGACTGGCGCGCAGAAACCATTACTATCCGCGATTTTGATTATGTTCGCCCGATTAAACGGCTGCGCTGGCGTCGTGCGGGCGCTACCGCCTTCGATTGGTGTCCACAGCACTTACGCGATGCCAAACACCACTTTTGTGTGCGAGCCACTACCCTGAATCTCCCCGGTCCTACCAAGTTTGACTGGAATCAACCGCTCAAAATAATTACCGGTCCCAGTCGCGCCCAACAGGTGCGCTATGTGGATGTCGCCCAGCCCCACAGGCAGCCTCTGACAGCACAGCAAGCTCGGCTGGGTCCACTGGAGTTTGATAAGGCCAGCCGAATTCTCTCAGTGGGCAGTTTATCGGTGGATAGTGCCAGCGGCTGTGTGCCCGGTGAATTGTGGGGTAAACCCGACCACTGCGTGCGCTTAGCTGGTTTACGTGGAGAGGAAAAAGTGGCGCTGCGTTTTGGTTCGCAGTCAAAGTCGATTCCATGGGGAGCTGCTAGTGGGCCAATGTATCTGGGACAGATGCAGCTAGAGGGATTGGCAGAAGAGAGGCTGCGACTGCGTCAATTAAAATGGGAGGGTATCGACACTTTAGCATCGGATACACCTTACTCTATTCAGGATTTTTCCCTGGAATCCCTTTCCGGTTGTTTATCGCGAGGCTTGCTGCCTGAGGGCTTGGGGCCCTTGTGCGCCCAGCTCAGCAGTCTTAAGGGACGAGGTAATTTTGCCTGGCAACCAGGTGAGGATGGGTATGCCATTTTTGGCAAATTGGGGGTGCAACGACTTATGTTGGGGGAAACCCCCAGCGGTAATAAAGGGCTTTTACTACAGAAAATGGCCAACGGCAGCGGATATTTTCGCCGCGAAGCCGTTGAAGATCCCTGGGCTGCCAGCGCCATGGCATCAAGTATCGGCCCGATAGACGCGGATTATGGTACGGAGAAGGGCAATCTAGAGGAACAGGGGCCTCAGGCCAGTAACCAAATGGCCAGTGTGAATGCGCCAAACTTCAAACTGGAAAATGCCAGTTTGCAGCGCTTAGATGGTTGCTTACCAGACTCCTGGGCACGGTTAATTTACCGGGATTCTCTGCCACTTGAGGAAATGCCCACTTGCTTTGACTTTCGTGACTTGCGCCAGCAACAGCCTCTTCGCATTGCTTGGCGCGGAGGCTTTGATATTGCCACTGCAGAATTTTCTATCGAGCGTGCTCTGGCACACACGACGCAAAATCGCTCCCTGCTAAATATTGAAGACCTGAATTTACCACTGGTTAGAATCCGTTATTTACCAGCAGCGGCGCTCAGCACTTATATCGCCTTGCCTGAAAGTGCACTGGAAATACTGGATATTTGCCTACCGGATATCGCGGTACTTTCTGATATTCACATTCGCTGTATAGACCTGCAGAAGTTGCATTTAGGCGAAGCCTTCCACTTGGAGTTTGGTCGACAGCAAGCATCGGCCAATTTGAATGACTCCAGCATTGCTCAGATTCAACTGCTGGAGATGGACGGAATAGCTGCGCTGGATATTCAACAGCTTTCTCTGCCAGAATTGGAATTTCTCTGGTCCCGCAATGGTGCTGCCACTTCAGAAATAAAGTTTGACAAGCTGTCTGCAGAGTCCCTTTTGGCTTGTCTACCACAGCGACAGGGCATAATGGGAAAACTCCCCCATTGTATATACAGTCGGGACTTGCACTCTATCAATAGCAGTGGGGTGTCACTGGGAGTGACAGAATTTACCCGTGCTGCCTCTGCCGAGCCCATTTGGCAGTTTGCAAAACTTGACATTCCTCGGATTTATTTTTCCCCCGGCTCCATCGATCTCTACGATTTAACGATCGACAATATCTTAGTTTGTGGTTTACAGCGCCTGTTCCCTAGTGAAATCGATAGGGCAAACCTGGCTGACTGTATTGAAACACCACAGATAAAATTTACGGGTAACCCAATTAGTATCGGCTTTGAAAGTAGCATTGATCGGATTAGTTCTGGCGCTGTTTACACTGGTCCAATCGCTTTTTGGCAAAAAGGCAGAGATTTCCTGCAGGCAGGCCTGCAACAGTTGAGTTGGCGGGGAGTCAACTGGAATGGTGGGAAGGACTTTTCTGTTGCCGACTTAAAGATTCTCAATACCCGGGTGTGCCTGCCAGACTCCGGCAAGATTGTAACGATAGAAAGGCTTGAGCGATCCAGAGCTGGAGATACGCGGAGCTGTTATGGCGTCGATGAGCTGTATATGCCAGGTTTGCAGCGCGTATCCCTAAGTCGGCCTTTTACTCTTGAGGGCTCCTTACATTTAGCTGGTCTCTCTATTCCACGCAAAAGTACTGAGCCAATTAAAATACCCAACTTTCAGCTGGATAATATCTCTTTTGAGGGGGAGGCACTGGTACGGGTGCAGGGTGCCAGTGGCTGTTTACCCGCCGGACTTTTGAAAGACAAAAATATTGCCCCTTGTTATCAGTTGAGCCAATTACGCTTGGGAGGTATGGAAAGTCTACAAGGGGCGACCGGGAGGGTTTTTCTGCTCAGGGACATCAGTGTGGCGGAAATACAAATGCATGAGAAGGGCTTTACGCAAGCATTGTCTTTCCCGTTGTTGAAGACGCAGAGATTGCAAGTGGAGCAATTGCGTTTGGAGGGACGATCTCTAGGAGTACAACAACTACGGCTTCTGAGTATCGCCAGCTGTATTCCCGCCGGTTATTTTGATCAAGGGATTCATTGCTTCAAACTCGGAGCCGTTGAGTTGGATGGTAACTTCAATGGCGTACACGGGCTAACTCTTCCACTGTTTAAGGTTGAGAATATTGATCTTTTTTCACCACGAGGCGAATTATTAGTAGAGGGGGAGAGTATAGAGATTGCCCACTTTTCTATGAATTCAGAAGAATGGTACTTCGCCTGGGGGGAGGCCGTACATTTCCATTTCTTCAACCGGGATCCTGGTGTTCCCGAGTTTGAACGCCACAGTACCATTGGGGACTTTAGACTGTTGCATATTAAAGGCTTGAGTTTCCATAAGCGTATGGAGTTATTGACGATTGATTTTATCGATTTCCTGCGCCCACGTTTTATCTTGTTGAGGGATGAGCAGGGTCAGTTTCCGGTAACCTGGGAGATTGCCGAACTGCGAGGGATACCGATTAATCAATATCTGCATAGGAAGAAAAAACACCGGCCTCCACTCTTATACCATATTGGTGATATCCACCTACGCCATGGTACTTTTACCTGGGTGGATCGAAAACATGAGTTTCGCGCACGGCTGCCAGTACGCGATATCAATCTTAATCTCAGCGATATCAGTAATGTGGGGGAGCATCCTCCAGCTGTGATTGTCGCGAATGGCCGCCCCGGTGGATTTGGCGATATTCAATTAGGGGGGACAATAGACTACTTGGGGCAAAAAAAATGGAATGCGGATCTGACCGGTTACTTAGCTAATGTAAATCTGATACCGGCTACGCCTTATATGGCCAAGCTACTCGGTTTCAAGATACTGCAGGGGCAGATGGATGCGGTGGTGAATATCCATGTCTATGAAAATCAATTAAATGCCTTTGCCGATGTGGTGTTGGAAAAAATAAAGGTTCGGCGTGTACGAAAAGATGATCAATTACCAGTTAAGAAGAGGTTTATCCCTCTGAACCTTGCCCTTTGGTTGTTAAAAGATGGTAAGGGGAATGTGAAATTTGGTATGCCCGTAACCGGCAATATCCGCGATCCAAAATTTTCTATGGAGTATGTCTTCAGCGAGTTATTACATAAAGCCATTATGGATGCTTTATTTAGTTACTTCACCCCCTATGGTATTTATCTTTTGGCTAAATTGGCCTGGGGGCGATTTATGGCGAAGTCCTTTGATTCTATCGATTTTGCTCCCGGCAGTGCGGAGTTAAGTGGATTGGCGCTGGCACAACTTCAGCAAATGGTTGCAGTGTTACATAAACATCCGGATGCACGTCCTGGTGTTTGTGGTATTGCCAATGCCAGGGATTGGAATGCAATGTACCCAAATTCAACAATTGGTCTACGCGGTAGTCGCAGATTTTTATCAAATTTCTACCGTAGGCCGCCGATTTTCTTGCGTGAAGAATTCGAGAAGCTAGCTTTAGAACGCAGTCGAAAAGTTGAGCGCTATTTGATTGATGCAGGTATCCCGGCTGCTGAGCTTATTCCTTGCGCACCGGATTATATGGGACGTGACTTTGGTGATCCAAGAGTTGAATTTTCTAATTAATATCAGTGGTATATTTCTAAAGAAAGTTGATATTTGATGGGGTGCCTTATTCTCTATGGTGGAGATATATCATCCTCTTGGATGAGTGTTTAGTAGAAGTTTAAGTGGCTATATTTATCAGTGTGGAGATATGTTGTTATTAATAAATGAAATACTTTCTATATTCTAGCTTGCTTTATTTATCAATAAAATCTGCAAGATATTCTATGTTTTTTCAGTGAAGTTTGGGTTATAAATGCCCAAAAGGTAAATCATATTATCATATTTTGAAGTGCTTCTCAATTTTGTGACATAGTTGGGATGAGTATACCTCTCTTTGGGTAGTGCTATTTACTACTGATATTGCGACTATCTGTCAACTTATTTACTGCTATAAGTATTCAGGGATTGAATATGAGAATAATTATATTTTTCCTACTGCTGTTCTCAAGTTCTTCATTTGCTATTGAGCAGCAGCAACCTCTAAAAACCATGTCTACATGCCTGGTTATGAATAAATGGAGCTCCTGGGGGATGTGGGAATTCCAGGTTTATGCTATGGCCAGAGAAAAAATCTTAATTGGTAATAAAGAAAACCACTTTCTTATTACGGCAGACGAACCAGGTTTTCGTCATATCGTTGCGGGGGAAGTAGTGGCAAATTACCCAGAGGCAATCACCCTGAAAGCGCTTGGTAGCCAGTGTATGGAAAACTGCCCAGAGAATCACACTAAAAGAATTAACTGGTTCAAGCGCCGTTGTAAGTTTTATGAGTCTTAGATTGCCCTGTGGCAACAGTTAGTAAGTGTACGCTTCTATAGCTTTACAGAAGAGAGAGGAAAATATGAGTGATACTAATCCAGTACAGGGAAGCTGCCTGTGTGGTTCTGTGACCATCAAGGCCGAGCTGCCTTCTTCTGACCTTGGAGTCTGTCACTGTAGCATGTGTAAAAAGTGGAGCGGTGGTCCACTGTTGGCGGTGGACTGCCAGACCAGTGTGGAAATCTCTGGTGAGGAGCATGTATCTGTATTTGACTCTTCGGACTGGGCTGAACGCGGTTTCTGTTCCAATTGTGGCTCCCATCTCTTCTACCGTTTAAAGGAAACCCAGCAGTATTCAGTTCCTGCGGGTATCTTCGAACTTCCCCCAGAAGTGACAATGACCCATCAGATATTTATTGATGAAAAGCCCACATACTATAGCTTTGCCAATGAGACCAGAAACATAACCGGCCTGGAGCTGGTCACTGAATTTTCCGGAGAGTAAGTGATCACACACTCCTGGTTACTTTTGGGGGGACCATTTGTCCCCCTTTAAGGTTACTATTGTTCGCTAACAGCGCTATCGGTTTGAAAGCGGCTGTGCCCATAGCAAATCGTGGGTAATTTGGGCTATCTGGAAGCAGCATTATCAAGCTGTGAAAAGGGCCTGAAAATTTGCAATGATCAAGTAGTAATAGGGAGTGGCAGAGTGCCATGACAGAAACACAGATAGTAGAAATTTTCCTGGCCAATCAGTGGTGGTCCATAATCGCCTTGGTAGTATGTGTCATAGGTGTGACCCTGTGTTGGTTTGGGGGCCTAATGGCTGCATTGACTGCCTTGGGTAATAAGCACTGGGTTTGGGGAATTGTCACTATATTTCTTGGCCCGATTACCGGAATTCCCTATGCGTTGCGGTATAAAGAAGCGGAGTATGCTCGCTCTTTGATGCTTCGAGGAGTATGGGTGTTGTTGGTTGGTTTGGTTATTGCTATTTTGGTTTTATTTTTAGGCCGCTAGATTTATTGCGCGTTACTTTTAAGTAGCGCGTATCTCTCCCGGAATATTTCCCTACTACATTTTCCTGCTACATTTCTTTGCTACTGCAGACTGTTTTAATTGCAGGATTTATGAGATTACATTTTTTAATCTTTAAGGTTGAGTGTGATTAACTTTAGTGTTGATGCCTGCTCTGTGCTTAAAGGTTCTATATATAATTTTTTGATGTTGCTGTGTTTTTAGGGTGTTGAAAATATAAGTTATTTTTGTTCGGGTTAATTATTTCTTAATTGTGGTTTTTTTAAATTGCAGGAACCTCTTAAGTTTTGATGTCGGTTTGAGTGGGGTGTTTAATTGTTCTTGTTGAATTTGTTCAAGGTTTTCTGAAATTTTAATTTTGTTCGTTTTTTTGTGTAAAAGCTTTCGCTAGGCTTGTTTGTTTTTTAGGTTAGTGGAGAAAAATCTATTTTTCAGTTTTTAAATAGGATATTTGTACCATTTTGAGGTTATTAATATCCTTTTTCTGTGTGTGGAAATAAAAATAAATAAAATAATTGGCGTGTTTTTCTTGAAAGAGGTCCTTGCTCGTCGATAGAATTCGGCGTGTATTTTATTGTTGGGGATTCCGCAATAAACTGTCTTTAAAGGAATGATGGGTGCTTAAGGGAGGAAAGTCACATGTGTTGTTGTTTTTAGTAGCTGCTTTTGGGTTCTTTAAAGGTGAAGAGCTTTCTATTTGCTGTTGTTTTTGAGGTTGAGGTTTTTATTTTTCGATCTGTTTAGATCTCTGTCGTTTGGTTTTTTAACATGTTGACTTTTGTTCGTAACTTTTTTGTGCTGCAGGTTTTAAGTGTCAGTGCTATTGCTTATGGGTCTGCCTTGAGCGGGCCGGACATAGATATTGATGGTAAGTATTTTCTACAGCCTCAGAGTACCTTTAAATTTGGTACGATGGCTCTTTATTTGAGAGAATACAAAAATGGGAACTACACCCGAAATATCTCTTTGATGTCTCCAGGTGATGGTGATCCCTCAGGAGCTTATATAACTGTATCTTCGGCGGGTAAATATTATTATGAGTACTGGCATGAGTATTGCCAAGTAGGTGATATTGGATTTCCACCAGAAGAGGTTACATCGTGTCCGGCAAATCAGTTTAAAAAAGTTAAGTTAGGCACTCATACCGTTAACGTTATATTTCAACCAGCAGCGCCCTCCAGTATCAATTACGGCACTTTCGATAGTGATGGGGCTTACAAGGTTAGCTGGTCTTCCAGTACTGGTGCAGGCCGGTATGAGCTCTACCGTAGGGTAAATAGTGGCTCTTGGAGCAGGGTTTATAACGGTTCTGGAACTAGCTTTAATGAAAGTGGCCGCTCTAGTGGTAACTACCAATATCGTGTACGAGCCTGTAACACCGCAAAGAATTTATGTGGTGCTTATAAGAACGGCGGAACCATAAAGGTAGAGCTGACTCCATCAACCCCAACCTCTATCACTGTTCCCAGTTATACCTCCTCTAGCAGCGTTAATATCAGCTGGGCTGCCAGCAGCGGGGCTACTCGCTACGAGGTACAACAACGCAAGGATAACGGCAGTTGGTCCGGCAATATTTATTCTGGTTCATCTACCAGTACAACGGTTTCTTCCCTGAGCCATGGTAGTACTTACCGCTTTAGAGTGCGGGCCTGTAATACCACTTGTTCTGGCTATCGAGAAAGTAAAGATTTAGAAGTCTATTTCCGTCCTGGCGTACCAACACCTAAATTAAATACCACCACCAGCCTCGATGGTAAATATACTGTCAGCTGGAATACCAAGCAGTTTGCCACCAGTTATCAGTTGGTCGATGGCAGTGGCTCCACTCTGTACAATGGTTCTGGTTTAAGTAAGAGTTTCTCTGGTGTTAGCAATGGCTCTTATAGCTATAAGGTTCGCGCTTGTAATGCCAAGGGCACTTGCTCCAACTACTCCTCGTTAGTAACGGTTAAAGTCGATCGCGCTGTTGGTGTGCCCGTAGCCTCAGCTTCGCCAACCAACAGCTGGGATGGCAAGGTCAAGCTTAGCTGGAGCGAAGTTAAAAAAGGCGGTCTTACCGTTGAATATCAAGTGGTAGACAGTGCAAATAAGCAGCTTTATCGCGGCACTGCACGCAGCTACCAGCTGAGTAACTTGCAAGACGGGCGCCACTGCTACCGGGTGCGTGCACTGACCTCAACAGATCAGTCCAACTATTCACCGGAAGCCTGCGCCACCGTAGCGTTACTGAAGCCACCTGTAGCGCCTAGTTATATCACTGTACCTTCCTCTACTGGCGAAGCTTATACCGTGAGCTGGCCATCAGTTGCCGAAACTGATAGTTATCTGCTGCAGCAACGTATGAATAATGGCAGCTGGAAAACCGTGTATAACGGTGCTGGCAACAGCTATAAATACAATGCCTCTCCATTAGTATTCGGTACGCACGATTATCGCGTACAGGCCGCGAACAAAGCGGGCTCTTCCGACTTTAGTAATACCTTCACGGTAACGATGGAGCTGGATCCCACGGTACAGATTCGCAAGCAGCTGTACTACAACGAAGCCGATCAGGTACCTGCGGCCCAGGAAAATCCTGCCCAGGGTATTTTCTCCCGGGATAGAGCGGCCTTCCGCTACCTGGATCTGATGTATATCGTTGATACCAACACCAATACGGTGATTAACCCTTATGCCAGTGGTGAAGCCACGGTTGAATTTTCCAGCCTGTATGACACTGCCGAGCGTAACCGCGCTACAGAGGTAGAAGCGTTTATTTTTGAGCAGCTCACTCATCATCCCAACAATGAAAACCTGCAACGTTTCACGCTGGATGTTTACTACGATCGCGCGGTAGCGGAAATGATCCTGGCTAATGAAGCCCTGGATAATGCCCGTATTAGCCGCCTGCGTAACGAAGCGGTAGAGGTCGAAGTTGGCCATATAGAAACTGCACACCAGTTGTTGAAGGATGCCCTGGAGCAGTACAACTCCCTGCTGACCTATGCACCGGAGTTTTTAGCACAATGGGGTCCCTCCCGTGGTCAAATTAGCCCCCGCTACTACGACCCCAATGACCTGGCACAAAAAGATGTAACCCCAGCAGAATTACTGTTCACCGGTTACAAAGATGTCACCATGCTCTATCAGCTGATGAGCAAATTGGCTTCTACTAAAGTGCAGCAAGCGCGTCTGGCCGTCGTTGCCGGACAGACCAATACCACCCTGCTGGCACAAATGGTTGACGAGATGAATACGCTGCGCAGTGAGTTGATTGCTAAAGAGCAATCATTGCGTGCGATCTTCCCGAATACCGACTTTACCCAGGTGCAAGGTTTCTCTGGTCTGCCCGAAGCGGTGTATGCATGGCAAACCCATCTCAGCGATTTGGAAAACTCCGTGAGCTGGCTCACGGGCGAAACCAATATTCTGGGCCTGCCACAGGACTCAGTGTTGCTGGTACAGGGTTACGGTATCGATGGCAACACCGTGTTTGATTCCTTCAATGCACTGAGTGACTTCCTCGGTAATGACAGCAGTGGCCCTATTGCCACCGCACAGAATAGTCTCGCCGCCGCAAAAACCAGCTACGAGAACTACCGCCACAGTGCCGACAAGCTGGCCACGGAATATACCGACCGCCACCAGCAGTTGGGCAACTGGCTGTACAGCCTGTTGGGCTTGGAGTTCCCAAGTAACTGCTTTAGCAAAGACTGCATTATTGTTGAAGAGTCTGCACAGCAAGGTAGTGAAATTGCGTTGCAGGCAAACAATATCGATATCGCGCAAATCGCATTGAGCAACAACCTGCAGCGTATGGAAGACCTGCTGAGTGCGATTGAAATCGAAATCGAGCGACGTGCGGAGGAGGAAGGTATCGTCGACGGCATGTCGAAGATCATCCTGGATTACGGCTCCAAGCAGGAATCCATTTCTAAGCAAATCACCAAGATTCGTAAAGAAGCGGAGAAATCCAGAAAACGCGATGGCTTCCTGAAAGTAGTGGGTGGTGCAATTAAAGCCTACTACACCGGAGATACAAGCACGCTAGAGCAAGGTATCGATCAGGTGGTTTCTAGTCATATCAATCTCAAGAGCATTAAAGATATTGGCAAGCTAGAAGCAATGAGTATTCGCTTGGGTGCAGAAGAGCGAGCGAAGCTGAATGACAGCAGCAATAAATTGTTGGATGTAGAAAGCCGAGCGCGCGTGCGCACCATGTGGCTGGAGGCAAATACCATCGCGCTGGATATTGCCCAAGCGGAAGCTACGGTTGAGCAAGAAGTAGAACGTTTAGTCGGCATGCTGAATCAGGCACAGCGGGTTATGAACCAAATGTTCACTACTAATGCCAATCTGGCTGAACGTTATTTTGCTGACCCGATCCATGCCAGCCGCCTGACTACGGAAATGTTGCGTGCAGAGCGTCACTTTGAGGAAGCGCAGAAGTGGTTGTTCTACGCGGCCAGTGCGCTGGAATACAAGTGGCAAGAATCGTTTGTGGGATCAGTGACTGGCTCCAGAAAGGAAGACATTTTCCAAGTGCGCAATGCCCAGGAACTGAGGGATTTCTATAGTGAGCTTTTGACCTTCGATCAACTTCATAAGCTTGGAAGTATAGAGCAGGCGACGGACACCTTCTCTCTGAAGGATGATGTGTTCGGCTATGTGGATAAAATCAATGGTATTTCACAAACCTATGCACATCCGGACCCCGCTCAACAAGACGGTCCGCGGCTGAGCCCGCAGCAAGCCTTGCAGGAAAAGCTGCGCCTGTTGTCGCGTAAATACGGCAGTGATACCTGGGTAACCGTGGAATTTAGTACTGTGAAAGAATTACCGCGCAGTAACTTCTTCCTGGGGCCGGTTATTGCCGACAACGGTGATTTGTCTTGCTTGGCAACTGGTGGTAATTACCTGGATAAAATTGAAACCGTTGGTCTTAATATCCCCCTTGCATATAGCGTTAGTGGTGAAACCGAAACGCCTGCATTTTTGACTTATGGGGGCACTAGTTTCCTGCGTAGTAAAACTCCGGGAACTCTGGTGGAAAATGCGGATGGAGTTGGTATTCAGGACGAGTTTATAACTCATAGCACTCGATTCTGGGATGCCGTTGAGGGAACTGGGCTGGCGTTCAGAAATAGCTACCGTGTTTCTATGTCTGCGAACTTGGATGTGCTTAATAGTGGCACTGGTTCAAATTCCACGATTACCAGTGCATTTAAAGAACGCAGTGTCGCCGCCACTGGCTGGCGCTTGTCGCTCAAGTTGGCAGACCGTTATGGTTCACTGGTAGACCTCAATGCGGTTAAAGATGTTGAGTTGATCTTTAACCATCGTTTTAAACCGAGAAATGTTGATAGCTGTGGTGGCGATGATGGCACTGGTCCATTGTTGCTACTGCGTAAACCTGTAGTTCATTAATCTTATAAATAGATGCATCTCACATTGTGTGAGGTGCATCGTTAATTATCTTAACCTTCTTGTGCTTAAGTTTTTGTGCATATTTCGTTGTGCTTGTTAGGTTATTTTATGAATAGAGTATTTAATATTTAGCATGATAAAGATATTCAAATTGACAGGCCCACTATTTGCCGTTGGGTTTGTGTCTTTTAGTTTCTTGCCACAACATGCCCAGGCCGGGTGTAGGATTGATGGTGAGCATTCTATAGGTGGATCTAGGGGACAGGTTGTTTACGACTGTTTTGTTCAATTGCCATCTAGCTTCACACTCAGCTATTCAAATCGTAAGGCGACATTAGCCTGGAAAGAGTATACGCTCACCAGCGGAGAAACCAGACATGAAGATTACTCTCTTATTCAAACATTTAATGGCAAAGAGACAGTTTTAGATGGCTATCCTCCTTCAACTGGTTCTCGTGTTGTTAATTTAACAGCCAATGGTACTTATTCTTTTTGTTATAAAGCGGAAGGGGAGGCGGGCTTGGTTGGGCCTGGGTTTATTGGGCGCCCAATGACCAGAGAAACCTGCCGTGAGGTAACTGTTACCTCTACGCCTTCTACTATAAATTATCCGACTTTTGATAGTGATGGCTCATATTCCATTAGTTGGTCATCAAGTTCTGCAGCTAACCGCTATGAGCTATATCGCAGTATAAATGGGGGTTCTTGGAGTAGAATTTATAATTCATCTGGCACCAAGTTTAATGAAACTGGTAAATCCAATGGAAGCTACCGATATCGCGTAAGAGCCTGTACATCCGATATGTGCAGTGATTATAAGACCGGTGGGACCCTCAAAGTAGAAAAAACCCCATCAACCCCTTCCTCTATCACTGTTCCCAGTTATACCTCCTCTAGCAGCGTTAACATCAGCTGGGCTGCCAGCAGCGGGGCTACTCGCTACGAGGTACAACAGCGCAAGGATAACGGCAATTGGTCCGGCAATATTTATTCTGGTTCATCCACCAGTACAACGGTTTCTTCCCTGAGCCATGGTAGTACTTACCGCTTTAGAGTGCGGGCCTGTAATAGCACTTGCTCTGGCTATCGAGAAAGTAAAGATTTAGAAGTCTATTTCCGTCCTGGCGTACCAACACCTAAATTAAATACCACCACCAGCCTCGATGGTAAATATACTGTCAGCTGGAATACCAAGCAGTTTGCCACCAGTTATCAGTTGGTCGATGGCAGTGGCTCCACTCTGTACAATGGTTCTGGTTTAAGTAAGAGTTTCTCTGGTGTTAGCAATGGCTCTTATAGCTATAAGGTTCGCGCTTGTAATGCCAAGGGCACCTGCTCCGACTACTCCTCGTTAGTAACAGTTAAAGTCGATCGAGCCGTTGGTGTGCCCGTAGCCTCAGCTTCGCCAACCAACAGCTGGGATGGCAAGGTCAAGCTTAGCTGGAGCGAAGTTAAAAAAGGCGGTCTTACCGTTGAATATCAAGTGGTAGACAGTGCAAATAAGCAGCTTTATCGCGGCACTGCACGCAGCTATCAGCTGAGTAACTTGCAAGACGGGCGCCACTGCTACCGGGTGCGTGCACTGACCTCAACAGATCAGTCCAACTATTCACCGGAAGCCTGTGCCACCGTAGATTTACTACAAGCGCCAGCAGCGCCGAGCTATATCACTGTGCCTTCCTCTACCGGTGAAGCTTATACTGTGAGCTGGCCATCAGTTGCCGAAACTGATAGTTATCTGCTGCAGCAACGTATGAATAATGGCAGCTGGAAAACCGTGTATAACGGTGCTGGCAATAGCTATAAATACAATGCCTCTCCATTAGTATTCGGTACGCACGATTATCGTGTACAGGCCGCGAACAAAGCGGGCTCTTCCGACTTTAGTAATACCTTCACGGTAACGATGGAGCTGGATCCCACGGTACAGATTCGCAAGCAGCTGTACTACAACGAAGCCGATCAGGTACCTGCGGCCCAGGAAAATCCTGCCCAGGGTATTTTCTCCCGGGATAGAGCGGCCTTCCGCTACCTGGACCTGATGTATATCGTTGATACCAACACCAATACGGTGATTAACCCTTATGCCAGTGGTGAAGCCACGGTTGAATTTTCCAGCCTGTATGACACTGCCGAGCGTAACCGCGCTACAGAGGTAGAAGCGTTTATTTTTGAGCAGCTCACTCATCATCCCAACAATGAAAACCTGCAACGTTTCACGCTGGATGTTTACTACGATCGCGCGGTAGCGGAAATGATCCTGGCTAATGAAGCCCTGGATAATGCCCGTATTAGCCGCCTGCGTAACGAAGCGGTAGAGGTCGAAGTTGGCCATATAGAAACTGCACACCAGTTGTTGAAGGATGCCCTGGAGCAGTACAACTCCCTGCTGACCTATGCACCGGAGTTTTTAGCACAATGGGGTCCCTCCCGTGGTCAAATTAGCCCCCGCTACTACGACCCCAATGACCTGGCACAAAAAGATGTAACCCCAGCAGAATTACTATTCACCGGTTACAAAGATGTCACCATGCTCTATCAGCTGATGAGCAAATTGGCTTCTACTAAAGTGCAGCAAGCGCGTCTGGCCGTCGTTGCCGGACAGACCAATACCACCCTGCTGGCACAAATGGTTGACGAGATGAATACGCTGCGCAGTGAGTTGATTGCTAAAGAGCAATCATTGCGTGCGATCTTCCCGAATACCGACTTTACCCAGGTGCAAGGTTTCTCTGGTCTGCCCGAAGCGGTGTATGCATGGCAAACCCATCTCAGTGATTTGGAAAACTCCGTGAGCTGGCTCACGGGCGAAACCAATATTCTGGGCCTGCCACAGGACTCAGTGCTGCTGGTACAGGGTTACGGTATCGATGGCAACACCGTGTTTGATTCCTTCAATGCACTGAGTGACTTCCTCGGTAATGACAGCAGTGGCCCTATTGCCACCGCACAGAATAGTCTCGCCGCCGCAAAAACCAGCTACGAGAACTACCGCCACAGTGCCGACAAGCTGGCCACGGAATATACCGACCGCCACCAGCAGTTGGGCAACTGGCTGTACAGCCTGTTGGGCTTGGAGTTCCCAAGTAACTGCTTTAGCAAAGACTGCATTATTGTTGAAGAGTCTGCACAGCAAGGTAGTGAAATTGCGTTGCAGGCAAACAATATCGATATCGCGCAAATCGCATTGAGCAACAACCTGCAGCGTATGGAAGACCTGCTGAGTGCGATTGAAATTGAAATCGAGCGACGTGCGGAGGAGGAAGGTATCGTCGACGGCATGTCGAAGATCATCCTGGATTACGGCTCCAAGCAGGAATCCATTTCTAAGCAAATCACCAAGATTCGTAAAGAAGCGGAGAAATCCAGAAAACGCGATGGCTTCCTGAAAGTAGTGGGTGGTGCAATTAAAGCCTACTACACCGGAGATACAAGCACGCTAGAGCAAGGTATCGATCAGGTGGTTTCTAGTCATATCAATCTCAAGAGCATTAAAGATATTGGCAAGCTAGAAGCAATGAGTATTCGCTTGGGTGCAGAAGAGCGAGCGAAGCTGAATGACAGCAGCAATAAATTGTTGGATGTAGAAAGCCGAGCGCGCGTGCGCACCATGTGGCTGGAGGCAAATACCATCGCGCTGGATATTGCCCAAGCGGAAGCTACGGTTGAGCAAGAAGTAGAACGTTTAGTCGGCATGCTGAATCAGGCACAGCGGGTTATGAACCAAATGTTCACTACTAATGCCAATCTGGCTGAACGTTATTTTGCTGACCCGATCCATGCCAGCCGCCTGACTACGGAAATGTTGCGTGCAGAGCGTCACTTTGAGGAAGCGCAGAAGTGGTTGTTCTACGCGGCCAGTGCGCTGGAATACAAGTGGCAAGAATCATTTGTGGGTTCAGTGACTGGCTCCAGAAAGGAAGATATTTTCCACGTGCGTAATGCCCAGGAACTGAGGGATTTCTATAGTGAAATGTTGTCCTTCGATCAGTTGCGCAATCTCAGTGGCACTCAGCAGGCGACGGATACCTTCTCGCTGAAAGATGATGTGTTTGGCTATGTAGATGATATCAACGGTATTGCACAGACCTACCAACATCCAGACCCTGCCCAACAAGGTGGTCCTCGTTTAAGTCCGCAGCAAGCACTGCAGGAAAAGCTGCGCCTGTTATCGCGTAAATACGGCAGTGATACCTGGGTAACCGTGGAATTTAGTACTGTGAAAGAATTACCGCGCAGTAACTTCTTCCTGGGGCCAGTTATTGCAGACAATAACGATCTGAGTTGTTTAGCTGCAGGTGGATCTTACCTGGATAAAATTGAGACTATTGGGCTCAATATCCCCCTTGCATTTAGCGTTAGTGGTGAAACCGAAACTCCAGCCTACCTAACTTATGGCGGTACCAGCTTTTTACGTAGTAAAACACCAGGAACTCTGGTGGAGAGTGAGGATGGCGTCGGTATTCAGGATGAGTTTATTACCCATAGCACTCGATTCTGGGATACTGTTGATGGAGCCAACTTGGCTTTCCGTAATAGTTATCGGGTTCCTATGGCCGCTAATTTAGATGTACTTAATAGTGGTGCAGGTTCTAGTTCTACGGTGACTAATGTATTTAAAGAACGTAGTGTCGCCGCCACTGGCTGGCGCTTGTCGCTCAAGCTGGCAGATCGCTATGGCTCACTGGTAGACCTCAATGCGGTTAAAGATGTTGAATTGATCTTTAATCACCGCTTCAAATCAAGAAATATAGATAACTGTGGTGGCGATGATGGCCCTGGTCCATTGTTGCTACTACGTAAGCCTGTAGTTCATTAATCTCATAAATAGGTGCATCTCACATTGTGTGAGGTGCATCGTTAATAATCTTAACCTTCTTGTGCTTAAGTTTTTGTGCATATTTCGTTGTGCTTGTTAGGTTATTTTATGAATAGAGTATTTAATATTTAGCATGATAAAGATATTCAAATTGACAGGCTCACTATTTGCTGTTGGGTTTGTGTCTTTTGGTTTTTTGCCACAAAACGCACAGGCTGGATGTATAAAGGATGGTGAGCATTCTCTAGGGGTGAGAAATACTGTTTACGACTGCAGGGTAGACTTGCCAGCTAGCTTCACACTCAGCTATTCGAACCGCAAGGCTACTTTAGCCTGGAAGGAGTATTCTCTATCGAGCGGAGAAATAAGAAATGAAGATAATTCCATTGTTCAAAGAGTTAGCGGAAAGGAGACCGTTTTAGATCACTATCCGCCTTTAACTGGTTCTCGTGTTGTTAATTTAACAGCCAATGGTACTTATTCCTTTTGTTTTAAGGCAGAAGGAGTTATGGGGTTAGATGGGAATGGATTTGTAGGACGTCCATTTACTAGGGAGACCTGTCGTGAGGTAACTGTTACCTCTACGCCTTCTACTATAAATTATCCAACTTTTGATAGTGATGGCTCATATTCCATTAGTTGGTCATCAAGTTCTGCAGCCAGTCGTTATGAGCTTGAGCGCAGTATAAATGGGGGTTCTTGGAGTAGAATTTATAATTCATCTGGCACCCAGTTTAATGAAACTGGTAAATCCAATGGAAGCTACCGATATCGCGTAAGAGCCTGTACATCCAATATGTGCAGTGATTATAAAACCGGTGGGACCCTCAAAGTAGAGAAAACGCCATCAACTCCATCCTCTATCACTGTTCCCAGTTATACCTCCTCTAGCAGCGTTAGCATCAGCTGGGCTGCCAGCAGTGGGGCTACTCGCTACGAGGTACAACAGCGCAAGGATAACGGCAATTGGTCCGGCAATATTTATTCTGGTTCATCTACCAGTACAACGGTTTCTTCCCTGAGCCATGGTAGTACTTACCGCTTTAGAGTGCGGGCCTGTAATAGCACTTGCTCTGGCTATCGAGAAAGTAAAGATTTAGAAGTCTATTTCCGTCCTGGCGTACCAACACCTAAATTAAATACCACCACCAGCCTCGATGGTAAATATACTGTCAGCTGGAATACCAAGCAGTTTGCCACCAGTTATCAGTTGGTCGATGGCAGTGGCTCCACTCTGTACAATGGTTCTGGTTTAAGTAAGAGTTTCTCTGGTGTTAGCAATGGCTCTTATAGCTATAAGGTTCGCGCTTGTAATGCCAAGGGCACTTGCTCCAACTACTCCTCGTTAGTAACAGTTAAAGTCGATCGCGCTGTTGGTGTGCCCGTAGCCTCAGCTTCGCCAACCAACAGCTGGGATGGCAAGGTCAAGCTTAGCTGGAGCGAAGTTAAAAAAGGCGGTCTTACCGTTGAATATCAAGTGGTAGACAGTGCAAATAAGCAGCTTTATCGCGGCACTGCACGCAGCTACCAGCTGAGTAACTTGCAGGATGGTCGCCACTGCTACCGGGTACGTGCACTGACCTCAACAGATCAGTCCAACTATTCACCGGAAGCTTGCGCCACCGTAGCGTTGCTGAAGCCACCTGTAGCGCCTAGTTATATCACTGTACCTTCCTCTACTGGCGAAGCTTATACCGTGAGCTGGCCATCAGTTGCCGAAACTGATAGTTATCTGCTGCAGCAACGTATGAATAATGGCAGCTGGAAAACCGTGTATAACGGTGCTGGCAACAGCTATAAATACAATGCCTCTCCATTAGTATTCGGTACGCACGATTATCGTGTACAGGCCGCGAACAAAGCGGGCTCTTCCGACTTTAGTAATACCTTCACGGTAACGATGGAGCTGGATCCCACGGTACAGATTCGCAAGCAGCTGTACTACAACGAAGCCGATCAGGTACCTGCGGCCCAGGAAAATCCTGCCCAGGGTATTTTCTCCCGGGATAGGGCGGCCTTCCGCTACCTGGACCTGATGTATATCGTTGATACCAACACCAATACGGTGATTAATCCTTATGCCAGTGGTGAAGCCACGGTTGAGTTTTCCAGCCTGTATGACACTGCCGAGCGTAACCGCGCTACAGAGGTAGAAGCGTTTATTTTTGAGCAGCTCACTCATCATCCCAACAATGAAAACCTGCAACGTTTCACGCTGGATGTTTACTACGATCGCGCGGTAGCAGAAATGATCCTGGCTAATGAAGCCCTGGATAATGCCCGTATTAGCCGCCTGCGTAACGAAGCGGTAGAGGTCGAAGTTGGCCATATAGAAACTGCACACCAGTTGTTGAAGGATGCCCTGGAGCAGTACAACTCCCTGCTGACCTATGCACCGGAGTTTTTAGCACAATGGGGTCCCTCCCGTGGTCAAATTAGCCCCCGCTACTACGACCCCAATGACCTGGCACAAAAAGATGTAACCCCAGCAGAATTACTGTTCACCGGTTACAAAGATGTCACCATGCTCTATCAGCTGATGAGCAAATTGGCTTCTACTAAAGTGCAGCAAGCGCGTCTGGCCGTCGTTGCCGGACAGACCAATACCACCCTGCTGGCACAAATGGTTGACGAGATGAATACGCTGCGCAGTGAGTTGATTGCTAAAGAGCAATCATTGCGTGCGATCTTCCCGAATACCGACTTTACCCAGGTGCAAGGTTTCTCTGGTCTGCCCGAAGCGGTGTATGCATGGCAAACCCATCTCAGCGATTTGGAAAACTCCGTGAGCTGGCTCACGGGCGAAACCAATATTCTGGGCCTGCCACAGGACTCAGTGTTGCTGGTACAGGGTTACGGTATCGATGGCAACACCGTGTTTGATTCCTTCAATGCACTGAGTGACTTCCTCGGTAATGACAGCAGTGGCCCTATTGCCACCGCACAGAATAGTCTCGCCGCCGCAAAAACCAGCTACGAGAACTACCGCCACAGTGCCGACAAGCTGGCCACGGAATATACCGACCGCCACCAGCAGTTGGGCAACTGGCTGTACAGCCTGTTGGGCTTGGAGTTCCCAAGTAACTGCTTTAGCAAAGACTGCATTATTGTTGAAGAGTCTGCACAGCAAGGTAGTGAAATTGCGTTGCAGGCAAACAATATCGATATCGCGCAAATCGCATTGAGCAACAACCTGCAGCGTATGGAAGACCTGCTGAGTGCGATTGAAATTGAAATCGAGCGACGTGCGGAGGAGGAAGGTATCGTCGACGGCATGTCGAAGATCATCCTGGATTACGGCTCCAAGCAGGTTTCAATTAAGCAGCAGATTGCCAAAATTCGTAAAAAGGCGGAACAGTCTAGAAAGCGGGGTAGCCTGTTTAAAGGGATTGTGAAGTCGGTAGCAGCTATCGTGAGTCAAAATTGGGCTCAACTAGCGCAAACGGTAAAAGAAACCGCAGAAACCGTTGCTGAGCACAACCGCAATATAAAAACGATTAAAGATATTGGTAAATTGGAGGCAGAGAGCGCCCGCCTAGCGGCGGAAGAACGCGCGACCTTAAATGACAGCTCAAATAGACTACTGGGTGTGGAGAGTAAGGCTCGCGTGCGCACTATGTGGCTGGAAGCAAATACCATTGCGCTGGATATTGCCCAAGCGGAAGCTACAGTTGAGCAGGAAGTGGAACGTTTGACCGGCATGCTGAATCAGGCACAACGGGTTATGAACCAGATGTTCACTACTAATGCCAATCTGGCTGAGCGTTATTTTGCCGACCCGATCCATGCCAGCCGCCTGACGACTGAAGTACTGCGTGCGGAGCGTTACTTTGAAGAAGCACAGAAGTGGTTGTTCTACGCGGCCAGTGCCCTGGAATACAAGTGGCAAGAATCTTTTGTGGGATCAGTCACTGGCTTCAGAAAGGAAAGTATTTTCCGTTTGCGCAATGCCCAGGAACTGAGGGATTTTTATAGTGAAATGTTGTCTTTTGATCAGTTACGTAATCTCAGTGGCACTCAACAGGCGACGGATACCTTCTCTCTAAAGGACGATGTGTTTGGCTATGTGGATAATATCAATGGTATTGCACAGACCTACGTTCATCCGGATCCTGCCCAACAAGGTGGCCCGCGCTTAAGCCCGCAGCAAGCCTTGCAGGAAAAGTTGCGCCTGTTGTCGCGTACTTATGGAAGCGATACTTGGGTAACCGTGGAATTTAGTACTGTGAAAGAATTACCGCGCAGTAACTTCTTCCTGGGGCCGGTTATTGCAGGTAATAATGATCTGAGTTGTTTAGCTGCAGGTGGGTCTTATCTGGATAAAATTGAGACTATTGGGCTCAATATTCCCTTACTGCACAGTGTCAGTGCTGAAACAGAAACTCCGGCCTACCTAACCTATGGTGGTACTAGCTTCCTGCGCAGTAAAACGCCGGGAACCTTGATGGAGAGTGCGGATAGTGTAGGTATCCAGAATGAATTTATTACCCATACCCCGCGTTTCTGGGATACCGTTGATGGAGCAAATCTATCATTCCGCAACAGTTTTCGAGTGCCAATGGCTGCAAATCTCGATGTATTTAATAGCGGTGCAGCTTCCGTTTCTACAGTGACCAGTGCGTTTAAAGAGCACAGTGTTGCCGCCAGTGGTTGGCGCTTATCTTTCAAGTTGGCAGATCGTTATGGCTCATTAGTAGATCTCAATGCCGTTAAGGATGTTGAGTTGATCTTCAATCATCGCTTCAAGTCGAGAAATATAGATACTTGTGGTGACGATGATGATACTGGTCCTTTACTGCTACTACGTGAGCCAACAGTACAATAGTTTCATTGTTAGTACTATTTCATTAACAGTCTAATAAATTGACAATTCAGTCGCGTTTTAGTGCTTGGATTGTCTTTTATTAGATTAATAATGGTTGCTTTTCATATTTCAATATGGATGAAAATTAAAATATTTATATGAAAAATTATTTACTAAAAAGCACTGGCTTGGTAACTGCATCAATTGCAGTTGCATTTATGGCTGGTTTCTCAGAACAGGCTTTGGCAGCATGTAAACCTGAACCAGCTGAGCCAGGGACAGTCCCATTTGAATATTGTACGGTTGATTTACCTCAATATTTCAATCTCAGCTACTCAAACCAAAAAGTGACTTTGAGCTGGAAGGAATACTCCCTTTCATCTGGAGAGATAAGGAGGGAAAGTAATACAATTAAGCAAACTAGAAATGGGGTTACAACAGTTCTAGATAGTAACCCCGCAGCAACGGGTTCCCGTGTTGTCAGTTTGACAACTGGTGTTAACTACAAATTTTGCTACGAGGCATTTGGTCCTACAGGATATTTTTCAACAAAAAAAATGGCGAAATCGGCGAGAAATTCGATATGTCATTCGGCAGCAGTAACGACAATACCTGGAGCTATAAATTATCCGACTTTTGATAGCGATGGTTCATATTCCATTAGTTGGTCATCAAGTTCTGCAGCCAGTCGTTATGAACTTGAGCGCAGTATAAATGGGGGTTCTTGGAGTAGAATTTATAATTCATCTGGCACCAAGTTTAATGAAACTGGTAAATCCAATGGAAGCTACCGATATCGGGTAAGGGCCTGTACATCCAATATGTGCAGTGGTTTCAAAACCGGTGGGACCCTCAAGGTAGAAAAGACCCCGCCAACTCCATCCTCTATCAGCGTTCCCAGTTATACCTCCTCTAGCAGCGTTAACATCAGCTGGTCTGCCAGCAGCACCGCTACGCGCTATGAGCTGCAACAGCGCAGGAATAATGGCAGTTGGTCAGGTGTTTATTCAGGCCCTGCTACCAGTAAAACGGTTTCCTTCTTGGTTCATGGCAGTACCTATCGATACAGAGTGCGCGCCTGTAATACCACGTGCTCCGGCTATGTGGAAAGTGGCGACCTGCAAGTTTATATTCGTCCAGGCGTACCGTCGCCAAAATTAAATCCGGGCACCAGCCTCGATGGTAAATATGAGCTTAGTTGGGACGCTGAGCAGTTTGCCACCAGCTACCAGGTTGTAGATGGCAATGGCTCCTCTGTTTACAATGGTTCTGGCCTGAGCAAGAGTTTTACTGACATTAGCAATGGTACCTACAGCTACAAGGTGCGCGCTTGTAATGTTAAAGGCACCTGCTCCGTTTACTCTCCACCGGTCAACGTTATAGTGGATCGTGTTGTTGGTATACCGGTGCTGTCTGCAGCACCCACTAGTAGCTGGGATGGCAAAGTAAAATTAAGCTGGACAGAAATTGATAAAGGCGGTCTTACCGTTGAATATCAAGTGGTAGACAGTGCAAATAAGCAGCTTTACCGCGGCACCGCACGCAGCTACCAGCTTAGCAATTTGCAAGACGGGCGCCACTGCTACCGGGTACGCGCACTGACTTCAACAGATCAGTCCAATTACTCGCCAGAAGCCTGTGCCACCGTAGATTTGCTACATCCACCAGCAGCGCCGAGCTATATCACTTTGCCTTCTTCTACCGGTGAAGCTTATACCGTGAGCTGGCCATCAGTTGCCGAAACTGATAGCTATCTGCTGCAGCAACGTATTAATAATGGCAGCTGGCAGACTGTGTATAACGGCTCTGGCAATACCTATAAATACAATGCTTCTTCATTGGTATTCGGTACCCACGATTATCGTGTACAAGCGGTCAACAAGGCGGGCTCCTCCGACTTTAGTGATATCTTTACGGTCACCATGGAGCTGGATCCCACAGTACAAATCCGCAAGCAGCTGTACTACAACGAAGCCGATCAAGTACCGCCAGCGCAGGAAAATCCTGCCCAGGGTATTTTCTCCCGGGATAGAGCGGCCTTCCGCTACCTGGACCTGATGTATATCGTTGATACCAACACCAATACGGTGATTAACCCTTATGCCAGTGGTGAAGCCACGGTTGAATTTTCCAGCCTGTATGACACTGCCGAGCGTAACCGCGCTACAGAGGTAGAAGCGTTTATTTTTGAGCAGCTCACTCATCATCCCAACAATGAAAACCTGCAACGTTTCACGCTGGATGTTTACTACGATCGCGCGGTAGCGGAAATGATCCTGGCTAATGAAGCCCTGGATAATGCCCGTATTAGCCGCCTGCGTAACGAAGCGGTAGAGGTCGAAGTTGGCCATATAGAAACTGCACACCAGTTGTTGAAGGATGCCCTGGAGCAGTACAACTCCCTGCTGACCTATGCACCGGAGTTTTTAGCACAATGGGGTCCCTCCCGTGGTCAAATTAGCCCCCGCTACTACGACCCCAACGACCTGGCACAAAAAGATGTAACCCCAGCAGAATTACTGTTCACCGGTTACAAAGATGTCACCATGCTCTATCAGCTGATGAGCAAATTGGCTTCTACTAAAGTGCAGCAAGCGCGTCTGGCCGTCGTTGCCGGACAGACCAATACCACCCTGCTGGCACAAATGGTTGACGAGATGAATACGCTGCGCAGTGAGTTGATTGCTAAAGAGCAATCATTGCGTGCGATCTTCCCGAATACCGACTTTACCCAGGTGCAAGGTTTCTCTGGTCTGCCCGAAGCGGTGTATGCATGGCAAACCCATCTCAGCGATTTGGAAAACTCCGTGAGCTGGCTCACGGGCGAAACCAATATTCTGGGCCTGCCACAGGACTCAGTGTTGCTGGTACAGGGTTACGGTATCGATGGCAACACCGTGTTTGATTCCTTCAATGCACTGAGTGACTTCCTCGGTAATGACAGCAGTGGCCCTATTGCCACCGCACAGAATAGTCTCGCCGCCGCAAAAACCAGCTACGAGAACTACCGCCACAGTGCCGACAAGCTGGCCACGGAATATACCGACCGCCACCAGCAGTTGGGCAACTGGTTGTACAGCCTGTTGGGCCTGGAGTTCCCGAGCAACTGCTTTAGCGAAGACTGCATTATTGTGGAAGAGTCTGCGCAGCAAGGTAGTGAAATTGCGTTGCAGGCAAATAATATTGAACTTGCACAAATTGCACTGAGCAACAACCTGCAGCGTATGGAAGACCTGCTGAGTGCGATTGAAATCGAAATCGAGCGACGTGCGGAGGAAGAGGGTATCGTCGACGGTATGTCGAAGATCATCCTGGATTATGGCTCCAAGCAGGAATCCATTTCTAAGCAAATCACTAAGATTCGTAAAGAAGCGGAGAAATCCAGAAAACGCGATGGTTTCCTGAAAGTAATAGGCGGTGCGATACAGGCATACTATTCAGGGGGAACAAATACAGGTCTACTTGAACAGGGTACTAGCCAGGTAATTTCAAGTCATATCAATCTCAGGAGTATTAAAGAAATTGGTAAGCTTGAGGCAATCAGTATTCGCTTGGGTGCAGAAGAGCGAGCTGAATTAAATGACAGCAGCAATAAACTGTTGGATGTCGAAAGCCGTGCCCGCGTGCGCACTATGTGGCTGGAGGCAAATACCATTGCACTGGATATTGCCCAAGCGGAAGCCACGGTTGAGCAAGAAGTTGAACGTTTAGTCGGCATGCTGAATCAGGCACAGCGAGTTATGAACCAGATGTTCACTACTAATGCCAATCTGGCTAAGCGTTATTTTGCTGACCCGATCCATGCCAGTCGCCTGACTACGGAAATGTTGCGTGCAGAGCGTCACTTTGAGGAAGCGCAGAAGTGGTTGTTCTACGCGGCAAGTGCCCTGGAATACAAGTGGCAGGAATCTTTTATTGGTTCGATCACGGGTTCCAGGAAGGAAGATATTTTCCGCTTGCGCAATACTGAGGAGTTGAGGGATTTCTATAGTGAAATGCTGGCTTTTGATCAGTTAGGTAGCCTTAACGGAACTCAGCAAGCGACGGATACTTTTTCTTTGAAAGATGATGTATTTGGTTATGTAGATGATATCAACGGTATTGCACAGACCTACGTCCATCCGGATCCGGCTCAACAAGGCGGTCCGCGCTTAAGCCCGCAGCAAGCCTTGCAAGAAAAGCTGCGCCTGTTGTCGCGTAAATACGGCAGTGATACCTGGGTAACTGTGGAATTTAGTACTGTGAAAGAATTACCGCGCAGTAACTTCTTCCTGGGGCCGGTTATTGCCGACAACGGCGATTTGTCTTGCTTGGCAACCGGCGGTAATTACCTGGATAAAATTGAAACCGTTGGGCTTAATATTCCTCTGCTACACAGTGTCAGTGGTGAAACAGAAACTCCGGCCTACCTAACCTATGGTGGCACTAGCTTCCTGCGCAGCAAAACTCCGGGAACCCTGGTAGAAAATGCGGACGGTGTTGGTATTCAGGACGAATTTATCACCCATACACCTCGATTCTGGGATACTACTGATAGAACTAATCTGGCCTTCCGCAGTAGCTACCGTGTATCCATGACCGCGAACTTGGATGTGTTTAATAGTGGCACAGGTTCCAGCTCTTCAATGACTAGCGTCTTTAAGGAGCGGAGTGTTGCCGCGACGGGTTGGCGTTTGTCAATTAAATTGGCAGACCGCTTTGGTTCGCTGGTGGATCTCAACGCGGTTAAAGATGTTGAGCTGATCTTTAACCATCGTTTCAAATCGAGAAATATAGATACCTGTGATGACGATGGCGATACTGGCCCATTGTTACTACTGCGCGAGCCGGTAGTCCATTAACTCTCTTTTTTAATGCCTAATAATTAGAGTATTAATTCGGCAACCCAGCAGTAATCATACTGCTGGGTTGCCGTCTTTATTGAAGATTATTTTTTACAGCATGACTCACGCTGGAGTCTATCGATAAAAACTACGAGTCTTTAAAGTGTTTTTTGGGGAAACACTGATTTTAAAAACAAGGATGCTTATGCTACGCAATTTATTGCTTTCTTGCTGCATGGTTGTGTCATCTACGGCTGCTGTTGCCGCCAATGAACACACCGCTTTGCAAGCACCCGTTCTCAATCTGCCGACAGGTCCGGGCAGTATCTCCGGGCTCGGTGAGGCTTTCACCCCTAATTTAAATACCGGCACCAGTTCACGCCTAGTGAACTTGGCTGTGCCCCCTGGGCGTAATGGACTGGCTCCGGATGTATCACTGGAATACAACAGCGGGTTTGGTAACGGGCTATTGGGATTGGGGCATAAACTGGTTATTCCCTATATCCAGCGTCAAACCGACAAGGGCCTGCCTAATTATTCAGAGTGGGGTCAGGCTGATCGGCAGGATAACGACCGCGATGGTCGCACCGATGAGTTTGATGAGTTTGATACGTTTATCAATCACCTGGGCGAAGAATTAGTTCTGGTGGAAGACGGTGTTTATCGCACCAAAAATGCCAGCGATTTTGCTCGCTATGAGCGTCTGTCGAAGGGGTGGCTGGTGACCCAATCCAACGGCCTGCGTTGGTATTTGGGGCAAGACTCTAATAGCCGAGTCAGTGGCAACAACGGCATATCGGTATTCTCCTGGTATCTAGAGGCGGTAGAAGATACCCATGGCAATCGTATCGACTATCAATATCGCAAGTTGGATGATGGCGTTCAGATTTATCTGGACAGGATTCAATATAATACGAATGGCGATATGGCGGTGCAGTTTCACTATGAAGACCGCCCTGACATCCTAACAAATTATAAAGCGGGCTTTGAGATTAAAACCGCTTATCGCTTACAGCGCGTGGAAACACAATTTGCCGGGCGCCACTTACGTAAATACGAATTTTCCTATCAGCCACTAACGGAATGGCAAAGCCTCTCTTTGTTACAGGAAGTCCATTCCAGTGCAGGCGAGGGTGAATCTACGGTAACTCTGCCACCAGTGCGCTATGGCTACACCCACTACCAGCAGGATCAGGTGTTTATGTCACCGATGCCGGCTGCGAGTCAGGTACCACTGAATAACCCCGACGTTGCCTTCTTGGATATTAACCGGGATGGTTTGCCAGATGTTGTTAACACGGCACCAAATAAAGACGTTTACTGGCTTAATTTAGGTCCTGATAAAGATGGCCTGCCGCAATGGCAGAGTTATCGTGAAATGAATACTTTCACTACCAGCCGTATTTCCAGTGACTCGGTCACCTGGGCTGATATTGATGGCGCTGGTGATGTGAATCTATTGCAGTATAGCTCTGGTAGTACCCATTACTTTCATCTTGATGATAACTATAGTTGGCAGTATAGCGGTGCTATAGATGGACTCTATATTCCTCTCGATAGTCCCCATGTGGATATGCTGGACATCAACAATGACAAACGTATCGATGTCTTTGCGACGATAACCAATAGCAGCGGTAAGGTTTTATCCCATGTGGTGCAGCTGAACCATCCCGATGGCTGGTCACAGCCTATTCAATTGCCGATGCCCACAGGCACCGCAGCTATGCGTTTGGGTGATCCCAATGTCTTTCTCCGGGATATGAACGGAGATGGTCTGCCTGATCTGGTTTGGGTCAGCAATGGCTACGCGGCTTACTACGCTAACCGTGGCCTGCAGGGTTTTGCTCCCGCAGTAGTGTTTGCCAATAGTCCCGATACGTTACACAACCTCAAGAATGTTCGTGTTACTGATATCAATGCCGACGGCCGCGCTGACCTGGTGTATCTGAATGGAACCCATGTATCCATCTGGCTTAACCAGGGCCTGAACAGCAACCAACATCAATTAGCTCAATTTGGCCAGCCACAACTGATCCAGGCCCAAGGCAATGTTGCTCCCGAAGAGGTGCGCCTGGTCGATATTAATGGTAACGGCTCTACGGATATTGTTTGGTACAGCCCCGGTCGCGGTGCTAATACTTTTTATTTCGCAGAGCTATTCCCCAATGAGCAACCGAATCAGCTAAAAACGATCGACAATGGCCTGGGTGCATTGACGACCCTGGAGTACGGCTCTGTTGTTGAGGAGATGGTGAGAGACCGCGAGGGTAACAGCCCCTGGTCGCAGGGTATCCCTGTGGCAATGCAGGTACTTAAGCGCGTTGTTGTGGATGATGGCCGCGGTGGTGAACAGCAAACCACCGAGATGGATTACTGGGACGGCTTCTACGATGCTGCCGATAAAGAATTCCAGGGCTTTGCACACAGTGAAGAGCGCCGCGTGGGTGATGCCAGTACCCCGACACTGGCAACCCGCTACGAATTCCACCTGGGCCAAAAAGCCGATGGTACCGAACAGGAAGCCCTACAGGGCAAGATCAAACAAATAGAAACCCGCGATGCCTTCGGCGGAATTTTTTGGCGCGAGGAAAATCAGTGGGAGTTGCGCCAACTGCTGTCTGGTTATGCCGAGGAAAGCCGCAAAGTCGAGTTTGCGGCTATGACCGAACGCCAGCAGCATATGCTGGAGCGGGGCAGCGGTACCCCAGTGACCCTTGCCTGGGAGTATGACTACGATAATTACGGCAATACCACTTATATCAAAGAGCTGGGCCGTACCGATGGCAACTGGCAGGATGAGCGTATTACCCAATTGCGCTTCAGTGCGGAATCCGCCTCTGCACAGGGCCACTGGTTCCTGCACCTGCCGCTAGAGCGCAAGGTTACCGACCTATCGGGCCGCGCTGTGGCCAAAGAGCAGTGGTTCTACGATGATGAAAGTTTCTCCGCTGGTAATTTAGGCGCGGTCTCCAAGGGCAACCTGACCCTGCGTCGACTCTGGCACGATGCTGAGAGTGCAGATGCCTATGTTGCCGCAGAGCGCCACCGCTACGATGCCTTCGGCAACCGCATTCAAAGTTATGACCCCTTGTGGGACGCCAACACAGGCCACCAAACCAAAGTCACTTACGACTCGCAATATCACACCTTCCCAACAGAAGTGGGTTTGCATACCGGCAGCCGCTGGCTCACCGCTCGTGCGGGTTATGACAAGGGCCTCGGTGTACTTACCGACTACACCGACTTTAACGGGCAGCAGACCCAATATGGTTACGATAGCCATGGACGCCTCACCGCCATGGCCAAGCCAGGGGACAGCCTGCAACTCCCCACGGTCGAGTACGATTACCAACTGGCGCAGATGGTAGATGGTCACCGTATCAGCTGGGTAGAGACTCGCCAGCGCGAGCGGAGTGGTGCTAGCGGTACCATCGACAGCCGCCGTTTTTACGACGGTCTGGGCCGCACCCTGATGGTGCGCAGTGAAGCCGAGCAACCGGGACAGGTTGTGGTCAGCGATCACAGTAACTTTAATGCGCGCGGCCAGGTAGTGCAGACCGCACTGCCTTACTTTGCTCAGGGGCTCGCCTATCGCGCTAATGATAAAGGTCAGCACCACCGACAATATCTTTACGACGCCCAAGGGCGTACCCAGGAGGTTTATCAGCCCTATACCGCGCAAAGTGGGGAAAGTGTCTTCAATCGCATCACCTATTTGCCCATGGCACAGGTGCTGGAAGATGAAGAGCAAACCCGTGCGAACAGTGTTCACCATGGCGCCGCCAAAAAACTGGTGTTTGATGGCCTGCAAACGGCGCAGGGTGAATACCGCCTGAGGCAAGTCGATGAAATTGTTGGAGCCAATACCCAGGGCGGCATCGGTGGTGCCACCTGGTCCACCTATTACGACTACGACCTCAATGGTAATTTTACCCGCCTGCAGGATGCACAAAATAATGTGCGCACCATGCACTACGACGACCTGGGGCGCATGCGCTTCTTGGACGACCCCAACCGCGGACAGCGCTGGCAGTACTTTGACGATGCCGGCAACCTACTGGCCACCCGCGATGCCCTGGGGCAGGAGCGGCACTATCGCTACGACGGCGCCAACCGTCTCTTTGCCGAGTATCAATTATCGCCGCGAGGAGAAGCTCCCAGCGGCGCAAATTGGCAACCGGGCTTGCAGCTGGGCTCTACTTCACCGGTAGTCAGCTACCAGTACGACCAGCGCGGCGAAGAGGGCGGTGCCTTCCTGCTTGGGCGCCTGGCCAAAGTGACCGACCAAGCCGGCTTCGAGCAATGGGGTTATGACGCACGCGGCCGAGTGGTACAGCGCCAGCGTAAGATCATCGGCCCGCAAATTGACAGCCCCCTCTATACCTCGCGCTTCGCCTATGACAGTGCCGGGCGTATGACACAGCAGTTCTACCCCGACAATAGCCGGGTGAACTTCGAATACAACGCCCGCGGTTTACTCGAGCGTATCCCGGGAGTGGTGGAACGCCTGGACTATACCGCCAATGGGGTTTTGCAGCACCAAGGGCTGGCCAATGGTGTTGAAACTGATTGGGGCTTTGACGAGCGCCAGCGACTGGCTGGCTTGCGCACCCAGCGCAGCGGGGACGCCCTGCCACTGCAACAGTGGGATTACCGTTTTGATGCCGTCTCCAATGTACTCGGTATCGACGACAAACGCCCCAGCGACGCTCTCGCCGCAATGGCTGCCGAACTCGGCGCAACCAGTGCCCAGGCAGCCTCCCTGGCAAAAAATATTGTCTACAGCTACGACGATGTCTATCGCCTGACCGGCGTTGCCGACGATATCGAGCAGGTTTATTACAGCTACGACAAAATCGGCAACCTGCTGCAAGTGGGTCGCGCGAGTGTCGACTTGGCAGATATGGCTACCGCTGGAAATACCCAGATCACAGATCTGCGTTATGGCGGCAGCCATGACAATGGCAACACTGGCGCCTCCAACCGCAGCAGCCGAGGCAGCCTGCCCGGACCCCAAGCGTTGAGCTGGGCTGAAGGCCTGATTGAATACGATGACAACGGTAATCGTACGCAAGCCGGCGACCAGACCTACCACTGGGACCACGACCAGCGCCTGACTTACGCCGGTAATACGCAAACCGCTGACCAGTACGGTTATGACTTTAAACACCAGCGCCGCTTTAAAATCACCGAACGTGCAGGCGGAGCTCGCAGCGTCACTCTGTATATCGACGGAGATAGTGAAGTACGTGATGGCAAATTACTGAAGTACATCAGTGTTGGCCAGAAACGTATTGCCCGCAGTGACCAGAGTGGAGAAGTGTTCACGCCGACTGAGTATTACCTGCACACGCACGTAGGTTCTACCGACCTGACTCTGGATAAGGCTGGCAAGATCATTAATGCCTTTACCTATAAGTCTTACGGCGAGCTGGAAAATGTCTTCGGCGATAGTACCGCAGCACCTTACCGCTATGCGGGTAAAGAGTTGGATAAGTCTACAGGGTTAGGCTACTTCGAACGACGTTACCTGCAGTCTGACTTTGGTACCTTTATCAGCCCGGATCCAGTGCTAAACCATTCGGGACGTTTTGTAGATCCACAGCGTTGGACGCCTTATCGTTATGCGCGGAATAATCCAATTAATTATGTGGATCCCAATGGTGAAACGGCTATTAGGCAGTATAACCAAAGCAATAACTCCTCAGCACAAGTAAATAGTGGTATGTCGGTTAGTTATTCCAGTGGTAATGGAGTTGCCGGTGATAGTTCTAGGGGTGCAAATACGAGTAATGAAAGCAAGCTAGGTGCTCATGGGGGCGTGGTAAACAGCTCACAAAATCTAGAAAGTAAACACCATGGTAATTTAGACTTTGAACGAAAAACTGTACAAAAGAAAAATTCTTGCACCTCATCAAATCTTATTTGTAAGGCTCATACTGGAGGTGAAAAAAAATATAAAAATGATACTGATGTTCGAGATTGGTCAGAATATGGGAGATATAACCCTGAAGAAATATTAGGGTTTTATAAGTGTGGCTGTGGAGAGGGAGAAGCTGAGCTTGTTAGGGGTACTACAAAAGTTAAGCCTTATTGGAAGGAAACTAATAGTACGCTTGGTCTCTATAATACTCATTACCCTGATAATAAATGGGATACTATAAATGCAAGGTGGGTGACACAGCGGCCAATAGCAAATCCATTTAATCCACTTGAATCTCCCATACCTGAATTACAGCAGTGGGCGATTGATAAATTGGGAGTTGATGAGAGTAATTAATGAGAAAGTTGATTCTATTGGTATGTTTTTTGACAGCTTGTGCGGATCCTGTTAGTTCAGTTTCCGATGAGAAAAAATTGGTTTTCTCCATTGATAAAGGTGATTACCCTCAGGTGAAGGAAGAACTTGAGAAAGGAGTTCAGGTTAATGTTCCTGTGGGTAGGGATACTGCTCTTATGTATGCGTCTGGCGCAAATTTACTTAAGCCCGAGTATGTGGAGATAGAAAGTGGAAATAAATTAAGGTCTGTTGAGAAAGTAAGAATTATAGAGTTGCTATTGTCTTATGGGGCAGACCCAAATGTTAGAAATGATGAAGGTAAAACTGCGCTTCATTACGCTGTCATTAATGGTTGGGTTGGTACTGTCTGGTTGTTGCTTAATAATGGTGCAAACCCGAATGAGCAAGATGACTTTTTAAGTACGCCCATGTGGTATGCAATAAACCACTGTCATAAGCAGATTTTTGATTTGCTTGAGGCGTATGGAGGAGTTGTTCCAGCAGAAGAGAGCTTAAAGGATGTGAGTGATGCTTCTTGTGATATAGATATCCCTGGAAAACAGTGAGGCAATGATGTTCAGGGTGGCTCATAAATGTATTAATTTATGAGCCATTATTGTCATTCAGAATAAGTTTGTATTAGATCAAAGAGTCTAAGGGTGAATTTAGTGGTGTGACTTATAGCTGTCCGTAAAGAAGGTGAGTTTTTTTGGTGGTTGGTGCGGGGCAGTAGATTCTGATGTTTATATGCGTCTATAGAGTTATCGGTAGTGGCTTTCATTGTCATTATGTGTTGCTGCATGCAGCTCCAGTGTGGATGGTTGTAGTGTTAGTTGTGTTGCGTGATTTTTTGGTTGAGTGAGGTTCTGTTTCGCTGTTGACTTCGCTTGGTGATGATTGTCATTTTTAGTGGGTTAGGATCGGTTTTTTATTTTTCTAGGGTAATGCGATAAATTTTTAAAAAATCATTGTTGGTGGGTTATGTTCGACAATAAATTTTTATGTGGATTATTTTGGGGTGGTTTTTAAGTTGTAGATTTTTAGGTATGGACATAAGTAAATTTAGGGAGGAAAGTCATCTGCGGTTCTGTTGTATAAAGGATGGTCTTAAGCTTTTTTGCTGCTCGTAGTGGTTGTTTGGCTATTATGCGCTTTCAAAGCTTATTGGCTTTGTGTCTATGTAAATCATAGTAATTTGGTTTTTAAAATGTTGACTCTTGTTCGTAACTTTTTTGTGCTGCAGGTTTTAAGTGCCAGTGCTATTGCTTATGGGTCTGCCTTGAGCGGGCCGAGCACAGATACTGATGGGAAATATTCCTTGTCATATAAGTCTGTAGCGCCACTTGGGATAATGGGTGTATATCTAAAAGAGTATAAAAATGGAACTTTTACTCGGAATATTTCATTAGACTATGGGTTTTCCAGTTCAAACTCTACTAAATCTGTAACCGTTTCTTCTGCCGGTAAATACTTTTATGAGTATTGGCATGAACACTGTACTCCAGATATTATCTCCCCTGATGATTGGGAAGATAAAGTTACATCTTGCCCTGCTTCCCGATTCAATAGGGTTAAGTTAGGCACTCATACCGTTAACGTTATATTTCAACCAGCAGCGCCCTCCAGTATCAATTACGGCACTTTCGATAGTGATGGGGCTTACAAGGTTAGCTGGTCTTCCAGTACTGGTGCAGGCCGGTATGAGCTCTACCGTAGGGTAAATAGTGGCTCCTGGAGCAGGGTTTATAACGGTTCTAAAACTAGCTTTGATGAAAGTGGCCGCTCTAGTGGTAACTACCAATATCGTGTACGAGCCTGTAACACCGCAAAGAATTTATGTGGTGCTTATAAGAACGGCGGAACCATAAAGGTAGAGCGGACGCCATCAACCCCAACCTCTATCACTGTTCCCAGTTATACCTCCTCTAGCAGCGTTAACATCAGCTGGGCTGCCAGCAGCGGGGCTACTCGCTACGAGGTACAACAACGCAAGGATAACGGCAATTGGTCCGGCAATATTTATTCTGGTTCATCTACCAGTACAACGGTTTCTTCCCTGAGCCATGGTAGTACTTACCGCTTTAGAGTGCGGGCCTGTAATAGCACTTGCTCTGGCTATCGAGAAAGTAAAGATTTAGAAGTCTATTTCCGTCCTGGCGTACCAACACCTAAATTAAATACCACCACCAGCCTCGATGGTAAATATACTGTCAGCTGGAATACCAAGCAGTTTGCCACCAGTTATCAGTTGGTCGATGGCAGTGGCTCCACTCTGTACAATGGTTCTGGTTTAAGTAAGAGTTTCTCTGGTGTTAGCAATGGCTCTTATAGCTATAAGGTTCGCGCTTGTAATGCCAAGGGCACTTGCTCCAACTACTCCTCGTTAGTAACAGTTAAAGTCGATCGCGCTGTTGGTGTGCCCGTAGCCTCAGCTTCGCCAACCAACAGCTGGGATGGCAAGGTCAAGCTTAGCTGGAGCGAAGTTAAAAAAGGCGGTCTTACCGTTGAATATCAAGTGGTAGACAGTGCAAATAAGCAGCTTTATCGCGGCACTGCACGCAGCTACCAGCTGAGTAACTTGCAGGATGGTCGCCACTGCTACCGGGTACGTGCACTGACCTCAACAGATCAGTCCAACTATTCACCGGAAGCTTGCGCCACCGTAGCGTTGCTGAAGCCACCTGTAGCGCCTAGTTATATCACTGTACCTTCCTCTACTGGCGAAGCTTATACCGTGAGCTGGCCATCAGTTGCCGAAACTGATAGTTATCTGCTGCAGCAACGTATGAATAATGGCAGCTGGAAAACCGTGTATAACGGTGCTGGCAACAGCTATAAATACAATGCCTCTCCATTAGTATTCGGTACGCACGATTATCGTGTACAGGCCGCGAACAAAGCGGGCTCTTCCGACTTTAGTAATACCTTCACGGTAACGATGGAGCTGGATCCCACGGTACAGATTCGCAAGCAGCTGTACTACAACGAAGCCGATCAGGTACCTGCGGCCCAGGAAAATCCTGCCCAGGGTATTTTCTCCCGGGATAGGGCGGCCTTCCGCTACCTGGACCTGATGTATATCGTTGATACCAACACCAATACGGTGATTAATCCTTATGCCAGTGGTGAAGCCACGGTTGAGTTTTCCAGCCTGTATGACACTGCCGAGCGTAACCGCGCTACAGAGGTAGAAGCGTTTATTTTTGAGCAGCTCACTCATCATCCCAACAATGAAAACCTGCAACGTTTCACGCTGGATGTTTACTACGATCGCGCGGTAGCAGAAATGATCCTGGCTAATGAAGCCCTGGATAATGCCCGTATTAGCCGCCTGCGTAACGAAGCGGTAGAGGTCGAAGTTGGCCATATAGAAACTGCACACCAGTTGTTGAAGGATGCCCTGGAGCAGTACAACTCCCTGCTGACCTATGCACCGGAGTTTTTAGCACAATGGGGTCCCTCCCGTGGTCAAATTAGCCCCCGCTACTACGACCCCAACGACCTGGCACAAAAAGATGTAACCCCAGCAGAATTACTGTTCACCGGTTACAAAGATGTCACCATGCTCTATCAGCTGATGAGCAAATTGGCTTCTACTAAAGTGCAGCAAGCGCGTCTGGCCGTCGTTGCCGGACAGACCAATACCACCCTGCTGGCACAAATGGTTGACGAGATGAATACGCTGCGCAGTGAGTTGATTGCTAAAGAGCAATCATTGCGTACGATCTTCCCGAATACCGACTTTACCCAGGTGCAAGGTTTCTCTGGTCTGCCCGAAGCGGTGTATGCATGGCAAACCCATCTCAGCGATTTGGAAAACTCCGTGAGCTGGCTCACGGGCGAAACCAATATTCTGGGCCTGCCACAGGACTCAGTGTTGCTGGTACAGGGTTACGGTATCGATGGCAACACCGTGTTTGATTCCTTCAATGCACTGAGTGACTTCCTCGGTAATGACAGCAGTGGCCCTATTGCCACCGCACAGAATAGTCTCGCCGCCGCAAAAACCAGCTACGAGAACTACCGCCACAGTGCCGACAAGCTGGCCACGGAATATACCGACCGCCACCAGCAGTTGGGCAACTGGCTGTACAGCCTGTTGGGCTTGGAGTTCCCAAGTAACTGCTTTGCCGAGGACTGTGTGATTGTCACGGAGGATGCGCAGAACGGTAGTGAAATTTCTCTGCAGGCGAACAATATCGATATTGCGGAAATTGCACTGAGCAACAACCTGCAGCGTATGGAAGACCTGCTGAGTGCGATTGAAATCGAAATCGAACGACGCGCGGAGGAGGAAGGTATCGTCGACGGCATGTCGAAGATCATCCTGGATTACGGCTCCAAGCAGGTTTCAATTAAGCAGCAGATTGCCAAAATTCGCAAAAAGGCGGAACAGTCTAGAAAGCGGGGTAGCCTGTTTAAAGGGATTGTGAAGTCGGTAGCAGCTATCGTGAGTCAAAATTGGGCTCAACTAGCGCAAACGGTAAAAGAAACCGCAGAAACCGTTGCTGAGCACAATCGCAATATAAAAACGATTAAAGATATTGGTAAATTGGAGGCAGAGAGCGCCCGCCTAGCGGCGGAAGAGCGCGCGACCTTAAACGACAGCTCAAATAGACTACTGGGTGTGGAGAGTAAGGCTCGCGTGCGCACTATGTGGCTGGAAGCAAATACCATTGCGCTGGATATTGCCCAAGCGGAAGCTACAGTTGAGCAGGAAGTGGAACGTTTGACCGGCATGCTGAATCAGGCACAACGGGTTATGAACCAGATGTTCACTACTAATGCCAATCTGGCTGAGCGTTATTTTGCCGATCCGATCCATGCCAGCCGCCTGACGACTGAAGTACTGCGTGCGGAGCGTTACTTTGAAGAAGCACAGAAGTGGTTGTTCTACGCGGCCAGTGCACTGGAATACAAGTGGCAAGAATCTTTTGTGGGATCAGTCACTGGCTTCAGAAAGGAAAGTATTTTCCGTTTGCGTAATGCGCAGGAGCTTAGAGATTTCTATAGTGAGCTTTTGGCTTTCGATCAACTCCATAAGCTTGGAAGTATAGAGCAGGCGACGGACACCTTCTCTCTGAAGGATGATGTGTTTGGCTATGTAGATAATATCAACGGTATTGCACAGACCTACGTCCATCCGGATCCGGCTCAACAAGGCGGTCCGCGCTTAAGCCCGCAGCAAGCCTTGCAGGAAAAGCTGCGCCTGTTGTCGCGTAAATACGGCAGTGATACCTGGGTAACTGTGGAATTTAGTACTGTGAAAGAATTACCGCGCAGTAACTTCTTCCTGGGGCCAGTTATTGCCGACAACGGTGATTTGTCTTGCTTGGCAACTGGTGGTAATTACCTGGATAAAATTGAAACCGTTGGTCTTAATATCCCCCTTGCCTATAGCGTTAGTGGTGAAACCGAAACGCCTGCATTTTTGACTTATGGGGGCACTAGTTTCCTGCGCAGTAAAACTCCGGGAACTCTGGTGGAAAATGCGGATGGAGTCGGTATTCAGGACGAGTTTATAACTCATAGCACTCGATTTTGGGATGCCGTTGAGGGAACTGGGCTGGCGTTCAGAAATAGCTACCGTGTTTCTATGTCTGCGAACTTGGATGTGCTTAATAGTGGCACAGGTTCAAATTCCACGATTACCAGTGCGTTTAAAGAACGCAGTGTCGCCGCTACTGGCTGGCGCTTATCACTCAAGCTGGCAGATCGCTATGGCTCATTGGTAGATCTCAATGCGGTTAAGGATGTTGAGTTGATCTTTAACCATCGTTTCAAGCCGAGAAATGTTGATAGCTGTGGTGATGATGATATTGGTCCACTGTTACTACTGCGCGAGCCGGTAGTCCATTAACTCTCTTTTTTAATGCCTAATAATTAGAGTATTAATTCGGCAACCCAGCAGTAATCATACTGCTGGGTTGCCGTCTTTATTGAAGATTATTTTTTACAGCATGACTCACGCTGGAGTCTATCGATAAATACTACGAGTCTTTAAAGTGTTTTTTGAGGAAACACTGATTTTAAAAACAAGGATGCTTATGCTACGCAATTTATTGCTTTCTTGCTGCATGGTTGTGTCATCTACGGCTGCTGTTGCCGCCAATGAACACACCGCTTTGCAAGCACCCGTTCTCAATCTGCCGACAGGCCCGGGCAGTATCTCCGGGCTCGGTGAGGCTTTCACCCCTAATTTAAATACCGGCACCAGTTCACGTCTAGTGAACTTGGCTGTGCCCCCTGGGCGTAATGGACTGGCTCCGGATGTATCACTGGAATACAACAGCGGGTTTGGTAACGGGCTATTGGGACTGGGGCATAAACTGGTTATTCCCTATATCCAGCGTCAAACCGACAAGGGCCTGCCTAATTATTCAGAGTGGGGCCAGACTGATCGGCAGGATAACGACCGCGATGGTCGCATCGATGAGTTTGATGAGTTTGATACGTTTATCAATCACCTGGGCGAAGAATTAGTTCTGGTGGAAGACGGTGTTTATCGCACCAAAAATGCCAGCGATTTTGCTCGCTACGAGCGCCTGTCGAAGGGTTGGCTGGTGACTCAATCCAACGGCCTGCGTTGGTATTTGGGGCAAGACTCTAATAGCCGAGTCAGTGGCAACAACGGCACATCGGTATTCTCCTGGTATCTAGAGGCGGTAGAAGATACCCATGGCAATCGTATCGACTATCAATATCGCAAGTTGGATGATGGTGTTCAGATTTATCTGGACAGGATTCAATATAATACGAATGGCGATATGGCGGTGCAGTTTCACTATGAAGACCGCCCTGACATCCTCACAAATTATAAAGCGGGCTTTGAGATTAAAACCGCTTATCGCTTACTGCGCGTGGAAACACAATTTGCCGGGCGCCACTTACGTAAATACGAATTTTCCTATCAGCCGCTAACGGAATGGCAAAGCCTCTCTTTGTTACAGGAAGTCCATTCCAGTGCAGGCGAGGGCGAATCTACGGTAACCCTGCCACCAATGCGCTATGGCTACACCCACTACCAGCAGGATCAGGTGTTTATGTCACCGATGCCGGCTGCGAGTCAGGTACCACTGAATAACCCCGACGTTGCCTTCTTGGATATTAACCGGGATGGTTTGCCAGATGTTGTTAACACGGCACCGAATAAAGACGTTTACTGGCTTAATTTAGGTCCTGATAAAGATGGCCTGCCGCAATGGCAGAGTTATCGTGAAATGAATACTTTCACTACCAGCCGTATTTCCAGTGACTCGGTCACCTGGGCTGATATTGATGGCGCTGGTGATGTGAATCTATTGCAGTATAGCTCTGGTAGTACCCATTACTTTCATCTTGATGATAACTATAGTTGGCAGTATAGCGGTGCTATAGATGGACTCTATATTCCTCTCGATAGTCCCCATGTGGATATGCTGGACATCAACAATGACAAACGTATCGATGTCTTTGCGACGATAACCAATAGCAGCGGTAAGGTTTTATCCCATGTGGTGCAGCTGAACCATCCCGATGGCTGGTCACAGCCTATTCAATTGCCGATGCCCACAGGCACCGCAGCTATGCGTTTGGGTGATCCCAATGTCTTTCTCCGGGATATGAACGGAGATGGTCTGCCTGATCTGGTTTGGGTCAGCAATGGCTACGCGGCTTACTACGCTAACCGTGGCCTGCAGGGTTTTGCTCCCGCAGTAGTGTTTGCCAATAGTCCCGATACGTTACACAACCTCAAGAATGTTCGTGTTACTGATATCAATGCCGACGGCCGCGCTGACCTGGTGTATCTGAATGGAACCCATGTATCCATCTGGCTTAACCAGGGCCTGAACAGCAACCAACATCAATTAGCCCAATTTAGCCAGCCACAACTGATCCAGGCCCAAGGCAATGTTGCTCCCGAAGAGGTGCGCCTGGTCGATATTAATGGTAACGGCTCTACGGATATTGTTTGGTACAGCCCCGGTCGCGGTGCTGATACTTTTTACTTCGCCGAACTGTTCCCCACTGAGCAACCGAACCAGCTAAAAACAATCGACAATGGCCTGGGTGCATTGACGACCCTGGAGTACGGCTCTGTTGTCGAGGAGATGGTGAGAGACCGCGAGGGTAACAGCCCCTGGTCGCAGGGTATCCCTGTGGCAATGCAGGTACTTAAGCGCGTTGTTGTGGATGATGGCCGCGGTGGTGAACAGCAAACCACCGAGATGGATTACTGGGACGGCTTTTACGATGCTGCCGATAAAGAATTCCAGGGCTTTGCACACAGTGAAGAGCGTCGCGTGGGCGATGCCAGTACCCCGACACTGGCAACCCGCTACGAATTCCACCTGGGCCAAAAAGCCGATGGCACCGAACAGGAGGCCCTACAGGGCAAGATCAAACAAATAGAAACCCGCGATGCCTTCGGCGGAATTTTCTGGCGCGAGGAAAATCAGTGGGAGTTGCGCCAACTGCTGTCCGGTTATGCCGAGGAAAGCCGCAAAGTCGAGTTTGCGGCTATGACCGAACGCCAGCAGCATATGCTGGAGCGGGGCAGTGGTACCCCCGTGACCCTTGCCTGGGAGTATGACTACGATAATTACGGCAATACCACTTATATCAAAGAGCTGGGCCGTACCGATGGCAACTGGCAGGATGAGCGTATTACCCAATTGCGCTTCAGTGCGGAATCCGCCTCTGCACAGGGCCACTGGTTCCTGCACCTACCGCTAGAGCGCAAGGTTACCGACCTATCGGGCCGCGCTGTGGCCAAAGAGCAGTGGTTCTACGATGATGAAAGTTTCTCCGCTGGTAATTTAGGCGCGGTCTCCAAGGGCAACCTGACCCTGCGTCGACTCTGGCACGATGCTGAGAGTGCAGATGCCTATGTTGCCGCAGAGCGCCACCGCTACGATGCCTTCGGCAACCGCATTCAAAGTTATGACCCCTTGTGGGACGCCAACACAGGCCACCAAACCAAAGTCACTTACGACTCGCAATATCACACCTTCCCAACAGAAGTGGGTTTGCATACCGGCAGCCGCTGGCTCACCGCTCGTGCGGGTTATGACAAGGGCCTCGGTGTACTTACCGACTACACCGACTTTAACGGGCAGCAGACCCAATATGGTTACGATAGCCATGGACGCCTCACCGCCATGGCCAAGCCAGGGGACAGCCTGCAACTCCCCACGGTCGAGTACGATTACCAACTGGCGCAGATGGTAGATGGTCACCGTATCAGCTGGGTAGAGACTCGCCAGCGCGAGCGGAGTGGTGCTAGCGGTACCATCGACAGCCGCCGTTTTTACGACGGTCTGGGCCGCACCCTGATGGTGCGCAGTGAAGCCGAGCAACCGGGACAGGTTGTGGTCAGCGATCACAGTAACTTTAATGCGCGCGGCCAGGTAGTGCAGACCGCACTGCCTTACTTTGCTCAGGGGCTCGCCTATCGCGCTAATGATAAAGGTCAGCACCACCGACAATATCTTTACGACGCCCAAGGGCGTACCCAGGAGGTTTATCAGCCCTATACCGCGCAAAGTGGGGAAAGTGTCTTCAATCGCATCACCTATTTGCCCATGGCACAGGTGCTGGAAGATGAAGAGCAAACCCGTGCGAACAGTGTTCACCATGGCGCCGCCAAAAAACTGGTGTTTGATGGCCTGCAAACGGCGCAGGGTGAATACCGCCTGAGGCAAGTCGATGAAATTGTTGGAGCCAATACCCAGGGCGGCATCGGTGGTGCCACCTGGTCCACCTATTACGACTACGACCTCAATGGTAATTTTACCCGCCTGCAGGATGCACAAAATAATGTGCGCACCATGCACTACGACGACCTGGGGCGCATGCGCTTCTTGGACGACCCCAACCGCGGACAGCGCTGGCAGTACTTTGACGATGCCGGCAACCTACTGGCCACCCGCGATGCCCTGGGGCAGGAGCGGCACTATCGCTACGACGGCGCCAACCGTCTCTTTGCCGAGTATCAATTATCGCCGCGAGGAGAAGCTCCCAGCGGCGCAAATTGGCAACCGGGCTTGCAGCTGGGCTCTACTTCACCGGTAGTCAGCTACCAGTACGACCAGCGCGGCGAAGAGGGCGGTGCCTTCCTGCTTGGGCGCCTGGCCAAAGTGACCGACCAAGCCGGCTTCGAGCAATGGGGTTATGACGCACGCGGCCGAGTGGTACAGCGCCAGCGTAAGATCATCGGCCCGCAAATTGACAGCCCCCTCTATACCTCGCGCTTCGCCTATGACAGTGCCGGGCGTATGACACAGCAGTTCTACCCCGACAATAGCCGGGTGAACTTCGAATACAACGCCCGCGGTTTACTCGAGCGTATCCCGGGAGTGGTGGAACGCCTGGACTATACCGCCAATGGGGTTTTGCAGCACCAAGGGCTGGCCAATGGTGTTGAAACTGATTGGGGCTTTGACGAGCGCCAGCGACTGGCTGGCTTGCGCACCCAGCGCAGCGGGGACGCCCTGCCACTGCAACAGTGGGATTACCGTTTTGATGCCGTCTCCAATGTACTCGGTATCGACGACAAACGCCCCAGCGACGCTCTCGCCGCAATGGCTGCCGAACTCGGCGCAACCAGTGCCCAGGCAGCCTCCCTGGCAAAAAATATTGTCTACAGCTACGACGATGTCTACCGCCTGACCGGTGTTGCCGACGATATCGAGCAGGTTTATTACAGCTACGACAAAATTGGCAACCTGCTGCAAGTGGGCCGCGCGAGTGTCGACCTGGCAGATATGGCCACCGCTGGAAATACCCAGATCACAGATCTGCGTTACGGCGGCAGCAATGACAATAATAACAACGGCGCCTCCAACCGCAGCAGCCGTGGCAGCCTGCCCGGACCCCAAGCGTTGAGCTGGGCTGAAGGCCTGATTGAATACGATGACAACGGTAATCGTACGCAAGCCGGTGACCAGACCTACCACTGGGACCACGACCAGCGCCTGACTTACGCCGGTAATCAGCAAGCCGCTGACCAGTACGGTTATGACTTTAAACACCAGCGCCGCTTTAAAATCACCGAACGTGCAGGCGGAGCCCGCAGTGTCACCCTGTATATTGACGGAGATAGTGAAGTACGTGATGGCAAATTACTGAAGTACATCAGTGTTGGCCAGAAACGTATTGCCCGCAGTGACCAGAGTGGGGAAGTGTTCACGCCGACTGAGTATTACCTGCACACACACGTAGGTTCTACCGACCTGACTCTGGATAAGGCTGGCAAGATCGTTAATGCCTTTACCTATAAGTCTTACGGCGAGCTGGAAAATGTCTTCGGTGATAGTACCGCAGCACCTTACCGCTATGCGGGTAAAGAGCTGGATAAGTCCACGGGTTTAGGTTACTTCGAACGACGCTACCTGCAGTCTGACTTTGGTACTTTTATTAGCCCGGATCCAGTGCTAAACCATTCGGGACGTTTTGTAGATCCACAGCGTTGGACGCCTTATCGTTATGCGCGAAATAATCCAATTAATTATGTGGATCCGAATGGCGAAGCTGCCATTAAGCTAAATGATGGAAGAGGGAAGGTAGCTAATAAAGCGGAGTTACTAGCAATCGAAGCTAGGTACAAAACTATGATTGTCGGAGCCAAGAGGAAAGGTTGGGATATTGCTGCTGGTGTATTAGAAAACTTTATGAGCCAAGAAAAAGATCCTTTTGAAATACCTTCAGAATGGCTTCTTCAGCAACCATCAATTAAGGAAGGAGTAGAACTAAATAAGCAACGCTTTTACGATACCTTGATGGAAAAAGCTGATTTAATGAACTCCGGAGAAACAACTTGGGATGCGGATTATTGGGATGTTCAAGTCAAGGCAGATTTGTTTTCTGAGTTTTATTATGCTAGCGGAACCTCGACTCTTACATCATATGGATATTTCAATCTCGAAGCAGGGGGAGATGGGACAGTAACCATTACAGGTACTATTCGACATGTTTGGTATGATCGCTATGATTGGCACGATGGTTTGAGTGCGACAGTCCCAATTTTTGGAAGAGTCGGCGATGAGTCAGGAAATAAATTGGTAGAAGGTGGAAGGGCGAAGGAATTTGATATGCAATCAGAGTGGACGGAGAACGTGAAATGGTAAGTTCAATTATTAAGAGCACTATAGCTTTCGCACTCTTGATGGCTGGTGCCGAGGTGTGCGCAAAAGATCTTGAGTGTGAGTTTCGTCCGGTTTTTATGAATGTAAAACCTGGGGAGAACCCTTATGAGCTGGGATCTGAAGATTTAAGTACAGAGATTCGAGATAATCTTATGTTGATCCTTAAATATTATGGGAAGGATGTGGAGGTGCTAGGTCAGTCAAATTTAAAGATTTCCTGTGACTTGTACTCTGATTTAGATTTTCTTGTAAGTGTTACGAAAAAATCTCAAGATAAGACTTGGTTAAAACAACATGAAATGTTGAAAAAAACATATAAGAAATAGAGGTCTGGTAAACGTTAGCGTGTTGACTTTTTATAGTGCAGATAGTGGCTGAAGTTAGTGAAGCTTCTGTGTGAGATAAAGTCCGATCTAACTTACTTGCTCATTTTTTTATTAGGCTTCCAGGTACTCAGTGATTACATTTTCTGGGTGCTTGGGTGCTTGGGTGCTTGGGTGCTTGGGTGCTTGGGTGCTTGGGTGCTTGGGTGCTTGGGTGCTTGGGTGCTTGGGTGCTTGGGTGCTTGGGTGCTTGGGTAGATTTTTGGGGGAACAATTAAACTTTTATTTTTTGTTTTTTCTTCATGTCTCATATGTTTCTGTTTGAATTAGGGTTTGTTCTTCTTAATATGAACTTATAAGCCTTCTTAAAAAGATGGCAGCACTCAATGTCTCAATTAACTGTTACTCTCTATTTTTAATCTACTTAGGCAAAGCCTCTCACGATCATCAAATAAATGTTTCGCACACAATGCGACTGCCACAAAAGTACCAAACCCAGTACCCGCAGCAATCGTAAACATAATCAAAATCTGATATTTCACCGCGATAGTAGGCGCGGTACCGGCTAGTATCTGCCCGGTCATCATACCGGGTAGAAAGACAATACCGGCTGCAGCCATCATATTGATCGTTGGCATCAACCCCGCGCGCATCGCATCCCGTCGAAATTCAATACTGGCTTGCCGCCAGGTTTCCCCCAGCATTAGACGATTTTCAATAATATCCTGTGAACGCCGCATACTTTCTGTTAGTCGATCCAGGCCCAGGGCAACACCGGTCATGGTATTCCCCAGAAGCATCCCCAGTAGTGGAATAGAGTATTGCGGTTGGTACCAGGGCTGGGGGCCAATGAGAATCACCAAGCTTAATATTGTCACGCTAAATGCGGAAACCAGCATGGATAAAGTGCCAATGGCAAAACTCCAGCCTCCGCGTAGACGATATTTTTGCCGTGAGACGACTTGTTGCCCGGCAAACAATAACATCGCCAGCCCTAACAGGCTCACCCATAACAGGGTGCCTACGGCGAATAGCGCTTCCAGTATGATTCCTACAAGCGCCAGCTGTATCGCCGTGCGCACCGCCGCAATAATCAGCGGTTTACCGAGCTGTAATCGGGCAATATGGGTGCAAATTGCCAGGGCAACTACCAGTGCTGCAGCCAGCGATAACTGCCACCAGGAAAGGTCGATCATACTCATTTAGATAGTTCCCGCTCGACAAGACAGCTGCCTTGAATTTCAATATGTCTGCTGGCTACTCGTTGGATTTGCTCTCTATTATGCGCCACCCAGATGACGGGGTATTGGTGCTTGTTGATTTCACCCATAAGCCATGTTTCTACTTTGCTCGTAGTATCTGCATCCAGATTGGCAGTAGGTTCATCCAGTAAAAGTGCCTGTGGAGTGTAGGAAAGCGCACGAATAAGTGCCAAACGCTGTTTCTCCCCGGAAGAGAGCCGGCTTACCTGCCACTTTGTTGCCTCCTCGGGAAACCCCAATATTTTTAACGCTTGCTCCATCGGCTGATTAAAGTGTTCGCCCACTGTCTCGTACCACCAGGCACTTTGTGCCGGTACCAACATAACCTGGCGGCGCCACTGGTGACCAGACATAGCCTCTTGTAAATTATTGCCAAGAGAGATCTGGCCGTTGTGAGGATCGACATCGGCGATGGCACGTAGTAAGCGGCTTTTACCAGATCCTGAGGGGCCAGATAAGCAAACAACTTCGCCTGGCGCTATAGCTAGATCTACTTTCTGAAGTAAATCGTTACTCAGCTTTTCTATATGTAGTTTAGACATGATTCTTGCTGCTTACTTCTATTTATTGGGTTTCTAGGCTTCTTAAGGACTGAGGGATAAACCTGTTCTCTATAAATAAACCTGCTTCGATATTATAACCAGAATATTAATTTTCCTGATGAAATAATTTGGAAGCTAAATGTCATATTAATGGGTTAAATTTTTCATGCTAATATTTTTAGTGGCTGCTATCTGTGTCAGTTGTTAATATGATTTTAGAATGGGTTGATAGGGGGGTGAGTCTCATTGGAGGCCTATCTTCTTTTGGTATTCATGAACTCTGATGAAGAATAGCAATCTCGAAAGATTGTTAGGTGAAAATCTCCCTGTTGGAAATTGTGCTGGGTCTGCCTATAAAAAGCGGCTGAATTTAGTGCTGCTTTGAAAATATTTATGTGAGTGGTTGGTTGAGGGTGCTTGAAAAAGTTTTTAAGATAAATTTTAAAAAAATTTTATAATCCTGTTTTTTTTTGGATAGACGAAGTTTTTGTTGTCAAATAATTTAATTGTTGCATTGTTTTAAAGGTAAAAAAGGAGGGTCAAACTGAATATTGTCGAGTCCGGTGAGTATGTTGAATTAGTGTTGGTGAGAAGGTCCTGATGCATGCTTGTGTAGGTTTTTGCTTTTTATTTACTTAATGTAACTATAAATATGAGTTGGTTTAATTGGTTTTTTCACCTAGTTGGCTGCTTTTCTAGGTCAAGAAATAAGTTTCTTAAAAATGCTTGGATATATCAATCTTTCGGCTGTCTTTTCAGTTAAGTCAAGTTTGATATGTTATTTTGAGGTTAATCTTAGAATCAGTGAAATGGGTTGACACAAGACGGGTTCTTAGGTGGAAGAAAAGAAGCATGTAATGTACTTCTGGATAGCATATCCAGTGTATATGGCTAGTTGGGTAAAGGGAGATTGACTGATAAGGCAGTTAGGCCGCGGTCAGTCATGGATTAAGTGGAAACTACTGATGAGACTTTGGGGCTCAATGCTTTATGAAGACTTGCCTGAGAACCAGTTAGTCTAGGATTTGATAGTGGCGTAATGAGTGTCAGTCATCACAAAATTTATCCTTAAACCACCTGATAGACAGGAAGGGACAGAGGTCCTAAGGTAAGCCTTACAATAGATCGAACGTCTAAAACAGTATTTCCCCAGAATAGGGGAGGATTTTATGAAAACGCAGGATAAGCGTATCACCGCTGAATTCCTCGCTGCTCAGGCTGCGGGTTCATGCCGAATAGAAGGCCTCAAGGTGGCTCCTGAAGAGGAAGAGCGGATGAGAGATATCATTTCTGGAAAAGTTGATGCAGAAGAAGATATTCAGAAAATAGTGGATGCCTTCAAAGCTCAAAATACCAAAACGAAAGAATAAATTTATTAGCTTTTAGACCATTAGAGTTTTGAGACATGGATGCCTACGCCCAATATGATATTTATGAGTACGATCCGTACTTGTTGCACAATTCAGAATGCCTAAAGAACTTGTTAGGATTTACTGATACGTCATCTCTTAACGAAGCGGAAAGGGTGATCACTCAGCGCACATTGGCAGATCTGATAGCCTCTCCCGTGACTCCCACCTTTGATCTTGTACATCTATGTGAGATCCATCGACGCTTATTTCGACATGTGTACCCATTTGCGGGGAAAACAAGAAAAGTAGAGATTAGTAAAGGTAAAAAGTTTGGTAGTGAAGACGAGCGGCTCGTAGAAAAGCAAGCTTGGCGGTTCTAGCAGGCTCTTCAAATAGTCCAGCATGATGAAGGGGTTCGTTGCTCTTCACACCTTACCCTTTCAATCAAGTTCGCCGAGCGTTCACTCTGCTTTTAGGGAACTCTAAACAAAAGCCTCATTTTTTAGAACTCCCTACGGTTTATATGTAATCAAGAGTTGAGTGAAAAGTAGGTAATCAGGATTGCTTTGCCAAGTATGAAGTTTTTTGAAGATCTTGATGTTGTTTACTCGGCATATAAAAGATAGTAGTTGTTGCTTTAAAACAAGAAAAAATTTACTTTGTAAAAAATTAATAATAAGCGATTTATGGATAGTTAAAAGGCTTTAAGCTTGTAAGTAGAAGCTTTTGCCAGAGATGAAAGTGTTGCAGAGCTAATAAGCTTGATCTACTTCTTATAAGTTTTGCTGTGGACAGGTAACCAGGTTCAGGCTTGGGTCTGGCAACCCCAGTAGATGCAAGTTGCAGCAGTCTATAGTCGAGTAGCCGGGTGAAATAATTTTTGCTTTCAAGCTTACCGATGTCGAGGTTCTTCCCAATCTAGAGATATTGGCCTAGCAATAGTAACTTACCCCCCTTTGAACCTCCCGCCCCAGTCCGCCATAATCCGCTCCTTCCGAATCGAATAACGAGTGCTGTATGACCGACACCTCTGTCTATGAGGCCACAGAGCGCCTGCCGTTAAAGGAGTACACCGAGAAGGCGTACTTGGATTACTCCATGTATGTGATCCTGGATCGCGCCCTGCCGAATATTGGTGACGGCCTGAAGCCTGTACAGCGGCGAATTGTCTACGCCATGAGCGAGCTGGGCCTGAAGAATACCGCCAAGTATAAGAAGTCCGCGCGCACGGTCGGCGATGTAATCGGTAAGTACCATCCCCATGGCGATAGTGCCGTGTATGAAGCGATGGTGTTAATGGCACAGCCGTTCAGCTACCGTTACCCGCTGATTGATGGCCAGGGCAACTGGGGCTCGCCGGATGATCCCAAGTCCTTCGCGGCTATGCGTTACACCGAGTCGCGTATGGGCAAATATTCTGAAGTGCTGCTGTCGGAACTGGGCCAGGGCACAGTGGATTGGCAGCCAAACTTTGATGGCACCATGGATGAGCCCTGTGTGCTGCCGGCGCGGGTGCCGAATATCCTGTTAAACGGTACCACCGGTATTGCCGTGGGTATGGCCACCGATATTCCGCCGCACAATTTGCGCGAAGTGGTTAACGCAACGGTGGCACTGCTGGAAAACCCCAAGGCCACAGTGGAAGAGCTATGTGAGCATATTCTCGGTCCGGATATGCCTACTGAGGCGGAGATTATTACCCCGCGCGAAGACATTCGTAAGATTTACACCAGTGGTCGCGGCTCTATCAAAATGCGCGCCCTGTGGAGTAAGGAAGACGGCGATATTGTGATTACCGCGCTTCCCCACCAGGTGAGTGGCGCCAAGGTGCTGGAGCAGATCGCCCAGCAGATGCAGGCGAAGAAGCTGCCGATGGTGAGCGACCTGCGCGATGAGTCGGATCACGAAAATCCCACCCGCCTGGTGATTGTGCCTAAGTCCAACCGGGTGGAAATGGAATCGGTGATGAATCACCTATTCGCTACCACCGACCTGGAGCGCAACTACCGCGTCAATATGAATATGATCGGTATCGATGGCCGTCCGCAGGTGAAGTCCCTCGATAAGATCCTGCGCGAGTGGCTAACCTTCCGCGCCACTACCACGCGCCGCCGCTTGCAGTTCCGCCTTGATAAAGTAGAGAAGCGCCTGCACCTGTTGGCCGGCTTGTTGGTAGCCTTCCTCAATATCGATGAAGTGATCGAGATTATCCGTACCAGCGACGAGCCCAAGCAGGAGCTGATGGACCGCTTCGAGCTGACGGATATACAGGCGGATTACATCCTCGATACCAAGCTGCGCCAGTTGGCGCGCCTGGAAGAGATGAAAATTCGCGGTGAGCAGGCGGAGCTTGAGAAAGAGCGCGATACCCTGACCAAGACTCTGGACAGTGAGCGCCGCCTTAAAACCTTGATCAAGAAAGAATTACTGGCTGCAGCTAAGGAGTTCGGCGATGAACGCCGTTCGCCCATCGTGGCCCGTGAGGAAGCCAAGGCATTTAGCGAATCGGAGCTGCTATCTTCCGACCCCATTACCGTGGTGGTTTCTGAGAAAGGCTGGATTCGTGCCGCTAAAGGTCATGAGATCGATGCGGCGGCACTGAGTTATAAGGCCGGTGACAATCTCGGTTTTGCCGCGCGCGGCAAGAGTAACCAGCCGGCGCTGTTGCTCGACAGCACCGGGCGCAGTTATTCCATCGCCTCCCATACCTTGCCATCAGCGCGGGGCCAGGGCGAGCCATTGAGTGGCCGTATCAACCCGCCTTCCGGTGCCACATTTGAGGGGCTGCTCATGGGGTCGGACGACCAGCGGGTTCTGTTGGCCTCCGATGCGGGCTATGGTTTTATCGCCAAGCTTGCCGACCTGCAGTCGCGCAACAAGTCGGGCAAGGCCATGCTGACCCTGCCCAAAGGTGCTCAGGTCTTGCCGCCGCAGTTGTTAGATAGTCCCGAAGAGGCACTGTTGGCGGCGGTAACCTCTGAGGGTCGCATGCTGGTATTCCCCGTCACAGAGCTGCCGGAATTATCGAAAGGCAAGGGCAATAAGATTATCAATATCACTGCCGCACGGGCTGCTAGCCGCGAGGAAGTGGTGGTGGGAATCGCCGTGTTGGAGGGTAAAAACCAGCTGGTCGTGCATGCCGGTAAGCGCCATACCAAGATCAAGATCTCGGAAATGGAGCACTACCGCGGTGAGCGTGGCCGACGGGGCAACAAGCTGCCACGGGGCTTTCAGAAGGTCGATAGCATCGAGGTGCTGGAAAAATAAGCCTTTACTAATGTGGCACGGTAAAAGCGGTCATTGTGACCGCTTTTTTATTGCCAGTTTTTAGTATTGATAAGCCGCGCATTGATGAAATAATAAGCAGGCTTATAATGAGCGCCCTCAAAAAGGGGGAGACTATGTCAGGGATGGGCGGGTCCGGAAAAGACAGCGCAACCGAGATGAGCTTTGCGCTGCATAGCGCGGCGCGCCTGTTGCGGCGTAACTTTGACCGCCGAGCACGGGATCACGGCCTCAGCGATGCCCGCTGGCAGGTGCTCTGGCATCTGACACGGGAGCAGGGACTGAAGCAAACTGCCCTGGCGGGACGCCTGGAGATGGCACCGATCAGCCTGGCGCGCCTGCTCGACAAGTTGCAGGGCGAAGGACTGGTGGAGCGACGGCCCGATCCACAGGATCGGCGCTGTTTTAGGATTTATCCGACCGACCGGGCACAGCCGGCTATGGCGCTGCTGGGAGACCTGGCGGAGGAGACCCGCAGTCACGCCTTGGATGGCTTTACTGCGGCGGAAATAGGACAACTGCAGACGCTGCTCGGGCGGCTGCGCAAGAATCTGGTAGGCGAAGAGATTGAATGTGACTGACAAGCTGCACCTGAAGCTAAAGCCGAGTGCGATGCGCAAGCTGGGGGCCGCCCTGGGATTGGCGTTTGTCGCCCTGGCGGCCGGCTGGAGCCTGTATGGCGGCGGCGATATCGTCGAGACGCAAAACGCCTATGTAAAGGCGGATAAAGTTTCCCTGGCACCAGAAGTTCATGGTGTGGTGACCAAGGTGTTGGTCAGTGCCAATGAGCCGGTTTTTAAGGGCCAGTTGTTGATTCAAATTGACCGCACGGCTTATGAGCTGGCGGTGACCGAAGCTGAGGCGCGCCTGGCTCAGGTGCGCAATGATCTGCTGGCGCGCCGCGCCGAATATGCCGAGGCGGATGCCGCCCTGCAGCAGGCGCGCAAAGATGCAGATTTCTACCGGCGCCAACTGGAGCGCAATGAAAAACTGGGCAAGGTGGCCTTCTCTGAAGCGGAGTTGGATAGCGCCCGTCAGCAGCTGGAGCGGGCCCGCGCGCAGATCACCATCAATGCGGAAAAGCTCTCCAGTCTGCGTGCCGAGCTGGGCGGCGACCCCAGTGTGGCCCTGGAAGAGCAGGCCGACCTCAAGGTGGCCCAGGCGCAGTTGGACAAGGCCAATTATCAACTGTCGCGTACCCGTATTATTGCACCTATGGATGGCGTGATCGCCAATACCCTGCCACAAGTCGGAGAGATGGCCACCGTCGGCGAGAGCCTTCTGTTTATGGTGGGCACCAGCGGCCTGTGGGTAGAGGCCAACCTTAAAGAAACCGAGCTGGCCAGGGTGCGCACGGGCCAGCAGGCGGAGGTGACCCTCGATGCCTACCCGGACTTTGAATGGCAGGCCCAGGTGGACAGCATGAGTCCGGCCAGTGGCAGTGAGTTTTCACCTACTCCGCCGCAGAATGCCAGCGGTGAATGGCACAAGGTAGTACAGCGGGTACCGGTGCGTTTGCGCCTCTACCCCCTCAAGGATGCGCCGCCGCTCCGCGCGGGTATGAGTGCTAAGGTGCGTATCGATACCAGTGAGGATGCCAAGGTAGTATCCGCACGCGCCTCTACCGATGAGAGTGGCAGGGTGGTTCTCTAGAAGCACTTCAGTGGCTGGGATTTGCGCTGTGCGTTGGAGCGGTCGGTTTGGCTGTCAGAATCTGGCTAACCAGTGGCAATCGGCCAAAAAAAAGGCCCGCAATGCGGGCCCTGTAATTTACTCTTCGACTCTGTGCCAGGTCTGGGTGCGGTAAAGAAAACCGAGGTACCCACGCACTTTCAGGGTGTTGTCGTTTTCCAGCCAGAGCTTGCAGTCGTACACCTTGCCTTTCACCGGGTCCATAATTTCCCCGCCTTCGTATTTCTTGCCTTTCTGCACCATATTGGTGATCACGTCCATTCCTACCAGAGGCTTGCCCTTTAGGTCACCAGGGCAGTTCTCGCAAATGGTGTCATTGGGCTTCAGCAACAGCTGAACGATCTTGCCGAAGTACTTACCGTCCTTTTCATAAATTTCCACGATGGATCTGGGCTTGCCGGATTCGTCATCGATAGTGCGCCACTTGCCTACAACATCTGCGGCATTGGCCTGCAGGGCGAACAACAGGCCGAATGTGGCCAGGAGCAGGTTTCTGATCATCTGTAGGTTTTCCTCTATTCAGTGGGTGACCCAGATCTTACAGCAAGTCACTTGCAGCGACACCGCATAAGTCATCATCGGGTAAAAAAATAACCGCATACAGACGACATTTGACCGCAAATACCAGCAATTTGTTCGCAAGTTGTACCAATTTGGCCCTATTAAGAGCTACAGCTCAGCGGGATGCGCTTGCCGGATTCCGGAGGGGCACTGGCCCAGACTTCGTGTTGAGGGTGCTCGTCAAATGGGCTCTGCAGTAGCTGGCGCAGGGTACGCAAGGGTTGGTAATCACCGGTTTCGGCGGCCTCAATAACCTTCTGTGCCAAGTAGTTGCGCAATAGGTATTTGGGGTTTGCTGCCAGCATCGCTCGGTTGCGGGCGCAGGAATCACTGTGCTCACGCGCCAGGCGTCGATCGTAGTGCCCCAGCCACTGCTCGAGGGCGCTGTGCTGAGCCTCGGTGAGACATTCCTGAATTCCTTGGGCGGGACGCTCTCCGCGGTAGTGGGATAGAGCGCGGAAGAAGAGGGTATAGTCTGCCTCCCCCTGTTGTAACAACTGCAGTAGATCTGCGCAGAGAGCCTGATCGCCCTCCTCCTCGGTGGTGAGCCCCAATTTGGCGCGCATCCTCGCAGCAAAGGCATCGGTCACCTGGGGTTGGAACTGCTCCAGGCAGTCTCGCAGTGCCTCTACACTGACAAAGCCGGAGAGAGCGTGAGCCAAGGCATTCAGGTTCCAAAGTACTACACCGGGCTGCTGCTCGAAGGCGTAGCGGCCGGTATGGTCCGAATGGTTGCAGATAAAGGTGGGGTCGTAGTCATCGAGAAAGGCATAGGGGCCGTAGTCGAAGGTGTCGCCAATAATCGACATATTGTCGGTATTCAATACGCCGTGGGCGAAACCCACCGCCTGCCAGCCCGCCACCAGTTCAGCACTGCGTCTGGTGGTAAAGCGCAGCATGGCCTCTGCCTGTTCACCAATACTGAGTTCTTGGGAGTCGGGGAGAAAACGCCGGCAGATCTCGCCGATAAGCTGTTGTTGGGCCTGCAGCTGCTTGGTGTAAAACAGGTATTCGAAGTGACCGAAGCGTACATGGCTTTCGGCCACGCGGATCAACATGGCGCCCTTTTCAATTTGCTCGCGGGTTACCGGCTCGTCACTACCGACGATACTCAACGCGCGGGTAGAGCGGATGCCCAGGCCACTTAGGGCCTCGCCGGCGAGATATTCGCGTATGGTGGAGCGCAACACTGCGCGGCCGTCGCCAAAGCGGGAATAGGGGGTTTGGCCGGCACCTTTCAGGTGTAATTCCCAGCTTTTGCCCTGGTGTTCAACTTCCCCCAACAGCAGGGCACGGCCGTCGCCCAGATCCGGGTTGTAGACGCCGAATTGATGGCCTGTGTACTTCATGGCAAAGGGTCGGCTGCCGTGAAACAATTTGGCACCACACCCCAGTTGGGCCCAGTCGGGATTACTCGCCTCAGCGGCATTGATACCCAGCAGCTGCAGCACAGCGGGATTGATATCGATAAGCTGTGGATGCTTGAAGGGAGTGGGGTTGATGCGGCGGCCAAAGGCATCGCCCATATCGGCGTAGCGGTGGCTGAGGGTAACTTCGCTGAGTTTCATAGATTTTGGGTTTGGGCTAAAAATAAATGTTGCCAGGCATGTTACCGGCATTAATCGCTATTCGCAGGGACGCTTATACCGCAAGTAGGCGTAGAGGGCGTGTCTGTGATTGCCAGTGCTGCTCCTCCTGGTAAAGCAATTCCTCTATCGCCGGGCTGCTATCCAGCCATTCACGCTCAATTTGCAAGCGATAGGCATCTCCCTGGTCTGCCAAGTTGATTCCCCGCAAAGTGCGCTCTGTGCGGTCGCGATGAATAATGCTGGCAAGGCGCAGACACAGCAGTAAATCTGGGCTTGGGTGGAAACCGTAGTGCTCTTTTGGTGCTTTGATTGGACCGCGCTGGTTGCGCACTAGGTAGGCCAGGTGCTCCTGTTCGCCGTTGGAGAATCCAGCCATATCCGCATGCTTGATCATATAGGCACCGAGCTTGCGAAAGCTGCTGTGGGTGAGTGCCAGCCCCACTTCGTGTAGCTGGATGGCCCAGCGCAGTCGTTGCCTTCCCTCCAGCGGGTATTCGGGGCGCAATTGCTGCAATAGTTTGAGGGCGGTGTCGTTCACTCGGCGCACTTGGTTCTGGTCAATCTGCCAGTGCTGTACCACAGCGTCTACAGTACTGGCACGGCGATCGCCACCGTGCAGCCGTCCCGCCAGGTCATGCACTATGCCCTCGCGGATGGCATAGGGCGAAACCTCCATGTGCTGGATATCCAATTCACAGAAGATGGCGTGCAGGATTGCCAGGCCGGCGGCGAATACAGGGTGCCGCTCCTCGTCGAGATCGGGCAGCTCCAGTTCGGCGATATGCTCCACTTTGGCAACTTCTTTGGCGAGACGGTCGATATCCTCGTGCACGATATCCGCCACCTCTCCTCCATTCAGTACCCGTGAAACCGCCTTCACGCTGCCAGAGCAGCCGATAACTTCCGCTTCGGCGGCAATGTGTTGTAACCCTTGCAACTCGGCGCGGGCGGCGCGCTGTGCGCGCTTAAAGTGGTTGACGGTATTTTCACTGATCAGGCCATCGGCAAAAAAGCGCCTACTGTAGGAAACGCAACCCATTTCCAGACTTTGTAACTGTTGGGGGGATTCGCTGCCGCGCACCAGTTCGGTGGAGCCACCGCCGATGTCGATAATGCAGCGAAGCCGTGGTGGGCCGTCGGCGGCGGCCATTACGCCACTGTAAATCAGGCGTGCCTCCTCAATACCGCTAATAATTTCCACGGGCACGCCGAGAATGGATTCGGCTTCTTCGAGAAAACCATCGGCATTAGCCGCGGCGGCGCGCAGGGTATTGGTACCGACGACGCGAATATGATCCACCGGTAGTTTTTGTAGTACAGGTTGAAAGCGAGTGAGAGCGGTCAGGGCGCGCTCCGATACCACGGGGTTTAGGTGGTGGTGGGCGTCCAGCCCCTCTGCCAGTCTCACCATGGCGCGGTCGGTATGCAGGCGTACCATGCGTTGATCGCGAAATTCCGCTAACAACAGGTGGAAGCTGTTGGAGCCGAGGTCGAGCGCAACGTAGCGCTCACTTGGTGATTGCATCGACATCCTAAGACCCGTGTTAGTTAAGACGGCAAGCTACTCTACTATTAACTGTATAACCTTGTGCTCATGTTGATTATTTCAATCTGGCGGGGTCTTCCCCCTGGTTGTGGCGAAAATGCGCGTAAATCTTCCTTTCGTGAGAATAGCTCGTCATAGGTTGATGCCTGTGCCCCTATAAGTTGTTCGATATGTACTTCCCCTAAATTGGCATCGAATTCTTGGGGCAGGGAAATTCACTCCGGTTGAATATGTTTTACAAACCTTCAATACCTAACGATATCCCTCTATACCCAAAAGAGTTGAGCTGGTTGTCGTTCAATGAGCGAGTGCTACAGGAAGTTGAAGACGAAACTGTACCCATTATTGACCGGGTGCGTTTCCTGGGAATTTTCTCTAACAATCTCGATGAATTTTTCCGTGTACGTGTAGCAGATGTGCGCCGTCTTGCCGCGTTCGCAGGGGCTGAACAGGAGAAAAGACATTTTGCCAAACTACTCGGGCAAATTAATGAGCGTGTACTGCGCCTGCAGCGACGTTACGCACGAGCTTACGCTAAAGCACTGGCAGATCTCGATAAACACAATATCCATGTAGTTAGGGAAACCACGCTAACTGAGCACCAACGCACCTTTGTCGAAGAATATTTCCATCGGGAAGTGTTGCCAGAGCTGGAGCCTTTTTTTATTGATGACCTTGATACTATGCCGCTGCTTAATGAGGCGAGTATCTATTTTGCCATTTTTCTTCGTTTAAAAGATGGTATCCAGCGTTATGCGGCAATGGAAATTCCCACTAATACTTTATCGCGTTTTGTTGTGATTCCACCCCGTGAGGGAATGCGTGAAAAAGTATATATTGTTCTCGACAATATTATACGGGCCTGCTTGGTGGAGGTGTTTCGCCAGGTTTTGCCGATTCGCTCGGCCAAAGCGTATATGTTCAAGATTAGCCGTGATGCTGAGCTTGAATTGGGTGAGCAGATAACCCAAAACCTCGTGGACCGTATGGAGAAATCTCTCAAGAGGCGTAAGCGTGCCGATCCGGTGCGCCTTGCTTACGATGCAGAAATGCCTGAAGTACTCCTAAATATGGTGAAGAAAAAATTAAAAATGGGGCGCTATGATACTTATACACCTGGTGGGCGCTACCACAACTCCAAAGATCTGATGAAGTTCCCCGCAGATTCTGGGAGTTATATCTATAAGCCACTATTACCGCTGCCAACGTTACCTGGTAAGGGGGGCGCCTTTGCACATATTCGCAGTGCCGATCGGCTTTATTATTACCCTTATCATGATTTTCGCGTAATCACCAATTTGCTCGCATCTGCAGCAATTGATCCACAGGTGCGAGAAATTCGGATCAACCTCTACCGGGTTGCAAAGAATTCACGGGTGGTGGCTGCTTTGATCAATGCCGTGCGGAATAATAAAAAGGTCATTGCTGTTGTTGAGTTGCGCGCGCGATTCGATGAGTTGGCAAATATTCACTGGTCGAAGGAGCTTTCCGATGCGGGAGTAGAGGTTATTTATGGTGTTCCAGGATTGAAAGTCCACTGTAAATTGATTTCTATTCTTCGTCGAGAAGAGGGTAAGGATAAGCTTTACAGTCATTTGGGAACAGGCAATTTTAATGAGAGTACTGCGCGAATTTACTGTGATTTTAGTTTGTTAACTAATAATCAGGAGTTGGGCCAGGATGTCTACAATGTTTTCGAATTTATTCGGCGTACTCGACGTCGTCCGGTGTTTCAGCATATCGCAGTTTCACCTCTGACAAACCGTGCTGCGCTTTTGGGGGCAATAGATCGAGAAATTGAGGCCGCCCAAAGGGGCGATAGAGCTGAGTTGTTTTTTAAGTGTAATAACTTGGTGGATAGCCAGGTAGTGGAGCGGCTTTACAGTGCAAGTGCCGCAGGAGTAAAAGTAAGAATTATTGTACGAAGTATGTGCACCTTAGTGTGTGAAACAGCAGGTCTTTCTGACAATATTCAAGTTGTCAGTTTGGTAGATAAGTTTCTGGAGCATGCGCGTGTTTATATATTTTATAACGGTGGAGGGGAGATAATGTGGCTCTCTTCAGCAGATCTTATGACTCGTAATTTAGATCACCGGGTGGAAGTGACTTTTCCAATTATGAATGCTGATCACCGTGAGATGATTCGAAAAATTTTGGAGCTGCAATGGAGTGATAATCAAAAAGCTCGGATTGTGGATGCGAGACAGAGTAATACTAAAATTGCCAACTCTGGCAAAAAAAACTGTCGTTCCCAGGATGCTATATACCGCTATTTGAAGAAGCAGTCTGACGCTTGAACTTAGTTGGTTTCGACAAGAACTGGTTTGCAGGCGTTAAAAGCACTCACAGTAATTTGGCTCACTTAGTCCAGGCTGAACCCCACCAACTTTCCTCGACTGAATGAAAAGCGATAGCGTTGTCCGATTTGCAGCCATTCATAGCAAGTCGACTGGATAATCATACGTGGAAACTGTGGGGTAACTACCCAGGTCTGGAAATCATTGCCAGGTCCTCTCCCGATCAGCCAATAGTAATCCCCTCTTTTGCAAAAGGCGCTGGGTGCGCAGGGTTCGCTACCCCAAACATAGGCCAGTACATCGTATTGCATTGGCACACTGGCCTTTTCCTGAAAAGGCTGGGGCTCACTGCCGGTGAAGGTGTAGAGGTTGTCGAATGGAATTGGGCGAAACCCCTGTGCTGGAGTTGCGCAGCTGACTACTTGGGGTTTTCCTGTGATACGGGCGTGAGGAGGCGGCGCCTTTTCCTTACCGGGAATGGTCATTTCACTGGGCAGATATCCGCAGCCACTGACCGTTAATAGAGCCAGGGCCGCTAGAGTTGCGGCCCATGCAAGTATGCGCACTGATCACCTATTCGAATTGTGGGGGCCTCCTACCAATATAGCCATAGATTGAGTGCTTATTTGTTGCGGGCGATGGCCGGAGCACGGCGATGGAAGCGCCACTTACGCCGGTAGGGGAAGGCGCTCTCCACATGCCCGGCGCGGATACGGTCTTGCAGGCGTCTCCAGTATCGATAATCGTAGAGGTCGCTGTGCAACCTCTCAAAAGCTGAGCGCGCGGTGGGATTACCGGAGAAGAACAGGCGGAACTCCTCGGGGAAGACGTCCGCTTCATCCACGGTGTACCAAGGTTTGTCTGCCAGTTCCTGCTCGGGTGTTTGCGCTTCGGGAATCTTGCGGAAATTGCACTCCGTCAGCGGGCACAGCTCGTCGTAATCGTAGAAGACCACGCGGCCGTGGCGGGTCACACCAAAGTTCTTAAGAAGCATATCGCCGGGGAAGATATTGGCTGCCGCCAGTTGCTTGATGGCATTGCCATATTCCTCCATCGCTTCTCGAGTTTCCTCTTCGTTGGAGGTTTGCAAATAGAGGTTGAGAGGTTCCATGCGCCGTTCTACATAGAGGTGCCGGATAATTACCCACTTCTCATTAATGACTAGCTTGGAGGGCGCTACCTCCTGTAGCTCACGCAGTAGTTCCTCACTAAAGCGATTGCGATAGAAGATGAAATTGGTGTATTCCTGAGTATCGGCCATACGCCCAACGCGGTCTGAGCGGGATACAAATTTATATTTCTCCCGCACAATTTCTTCGGTGACGGTTTTGGGGCGATCGAAGCGATCCTTAATGACTTTGAACACCACTGGATAGGAGGGCAGGGTAAATACGCTCATTACCATGCCCTTGATGCCGGGTGCTATCACAAACTGATCGTTGCTCACCTTCATATGCGCAAGGATATGGCGGTAGAACTCGGTCTTGCCGTGCTTGTGGAAGCCGATGGAGTTGTACAGTTCCGACTTTTCCTTGAGCGGCATAATAGTGGAGAGAAAGCGCACGAAACGCGAGGGAATGGGCGCATCCACCATAAAATAGGAACGGGTGAAGCTGAAGATAATACTAGCGGAATCATTGCTGTGCAGCAGGGTATCCACAAAAATACCACCACGGCCGTTATTCAAGCAGGGCAGAATAATAGGCACCACTTCGCCATTAAAAATCATGCGACCCACTAAATAGGCGGCCTTGTTGCGGTAGAACACAGACTCCAGCATATCTACACGCAGCTGTTTTTCATTCTCCAGCTTGGCCAGCGGTGCCTCGCGTAAAAGCGCACAGATATTTTCGATATCCCGTTGCATATTTTCCCAGGGGGCGGAAAAGCTGAAGTCTTTGAGGATGTCCTCGATCATATATTCGAGTCCATCACGACCGCTATAGCTGATATAAATGCTGTAATCCCGCAGCGGTTTGTCATCTGGTGCACGAGAGGGTTTGACAAAAATATTTTTGTCGTGAATATCCGCGTGTCGGAATTGGCTGCAAAAGACCGAATTGAAGAAGGTTTCGGCAATCTCGTAGTTGCTGTGATTGGCGATTAGTTGTGCGTAGGTGGCGCGGGCATCCCGCCACAATTCCAGTTGGCTGGTATCTTTACTGGTAACTGAGTGCACTAGTTTGAGCACCTGGTTGACCTTGGTTTTGTACAGGTCGATGCGTTCCTTGTTGGCCTCATGTGCGGCCTGCCAGGAAGCGGTCTCAAAGCGCGCCTTGGCGCCCAGAGTGATGTTCTGATAGTCTGCGAAATACGCATCAAAACCATTCAGGATGGTCTTCGCGATGCGGCGGGCGGTCGGTGAGTGATTGGTCATGCACTAGACTTGGTTTTTGTGTTTCAGGTTAAGCATCTGCCTGGGGAGCATTTGGGGTGGCTGACGGGGTTAACCCGCGCCTTACCAGATTCCACCGCCCCGGCGCTTGCCGATCTCCCCGCGGCAGGGAATAAGCGGATAGTAGCACGGCACGCCGGAGTACCAGTTGAACGATTGGATCAGTAGTTTTGTCTTTTTCTTTGCGGTGATCGATCCGGTGGGCACTCTGCCGGTATTTATTGCCGTCACTTCCCGTCACGCCGAATGGCAAAAACGCAAAATCGCCTGGCTGGCCGTATTGGTAGCCGCTGGCATCTTGCTGTTCTTTTTATTGGTCGGTCAATTCCTGTTGGAGGCAATCGGTGTACCGCTGTCAGCTTTTCAAGTGGCGGGTGGCGTAGTGTTGTTCCTGTTTGCCCTCACCATGATATTTGGCGATAGTAAGCCAGAACAGGAGATGGAGATTGTCCGGGAAGGCCACGAGACCGCGATATTCCCGCTGGCGGTGCCCTCAATAGCCTCGCCGGGCGCCATGCTAGCAGCAGTGGTACTTACCGATAATCATCGCTTTGATATGATGCATCAACTCAACACTGCCACGGCGATGCTGGCGGTATTGGGGATTGTGATTGCACTATTACTAACCGCAAATTGGATCTATCGGTTTATAGGGGATGCTGGCGCCAGTATCGTCAGCCGGGTGATGGGCCTGATACTCGCCTCGGTAGCCACCACCAATGTACTACTGGGTATACAGCAGTTCTTCTCTATCTAAGCTGCCCAGTCAGAATGAGCAGGCACTTCGAACGTCAGTTGGGGTGTCTGTACAAGTTCTCTTGCCGACTAGTTTCGATTATTCCATGTTTCGATTTCCCCATGAAAGATGTGTTTTACTCAATAACAAGATGCTATTGAATACTGTATTGTACTATGGTGAAGCATGCTTTCTCTGTGACTTTATTATGCCGGTACAGCCAAAATACGTCTGAGTAATATTTTATGGCTTATTATTTTGTTTTCTAAATATCATTAATAAATGGCCAAAAGAAGACTGTAGTCACAGTTACGCCCTTTGTTTGTCAGGCAATAATCAGATGGTTGTTCACATCACTAAACCTAACTATGATTAAGTGATGCATAATGATAAGTAATTGTTTTACAAGAAATGAATTGGCTAAGAGATAAGATCTTCAAAAGACAATCCTTTATCATTTTCTTGATGTGTTCCCCTTCTGTATTTTTGTTGTCATTTTGGGAGCATCGGGAACATATTACACACCATTCTTAAGGGATTTTTATGGTGGTGAACCCACTTTTATTTATTCATGTTCCAAAAACTGCAGGAACAAGCTTTCGGTTTGGCGCATCAACATATTTTGGCGATGGTAGTATTTGTCTTGATTACGGCCCAGGATCGAAGCATACCAGCGATATTGTGAAAGCTTGGATGGGTGATAATCCTGATCTGTGGGTATTTTTTCAGAAGATGAAATACAAAAATGTTAAAATGCTTGCAGGTCATTCAAATTCAGTACGTTATCTTCCAATATTTGGGTTGGAAAATACAGTAACAATTTTGCGAGATCCAATACAGAGGTTAGTGTCAGAATATAAACACTATTCTCGACATAATGGGTATAAAGACAGTTTTAAGTCTTTTTATAGAAAGTCATCATTCACCAACCGGCAGCTAAAAATTTTCCGTAGGTTTTCCTGGCCACTTTTCGGTTTTGTTGGTTTGACTGAGAGGTATGATGAATCCCTACAGTTGCTAAATAATAAATATGGAATAGAAATACCGTATTTAACAATGAATTTAGGGCGTGAGGATCTTAAGGGGAAATATGATATTCCTCAGGACCAATTAGATGAAACGTGTATTAGGAATGCTCGTGAAATTGATCTATATGATAAGGCAGTGTCACAATTTGAATGGAGAGTCTCACTTTTCAAGAACGGCATGAAATTTGTGGCCGGCTTGCTTAGCGGTCAGGCCAAGGAACATATTCTAGGGTGTGCTATTCCCGAGCAAAGCGATGATGCGGTTGTACTGCGTGTGAAAGTTGATGGGGCCTATAAGGGCGAAGTTCTAGCGAATGAATATCGTGCTGATCTACGCGCAAATGGTGCAGGCCGTGGTGGTTTCGTCGGTTTTTCTATAGATATCTCTGGCTTTGCAAAGGGCGCAATTCTGGAGTGTGAGGTGGCTGAGACGGGGCAACCGCTAGTAAATTCTCCCTGGGTAATTCGCGGTGAAGATTAAGTCTATTGGAGAAGTGACTTTTCTTCGTTATTCCTACCGATCTTTCTATGGTCTATATTGACTGACTCTCCGGGCTATCAATCGCCAGCAAACTTATTGCCTACCTAGTAGAGGCATTTTTGAGCTGCGGATAAGAGCATGATACTAATCCCAGTTTTACTAATCTTTGGGGCCTTCTCCTGGTATATCTGCACCCTCGCTGCCGGTGGTGGGGCCATGCTGATGATACCGCTGGTCGGCCTCTTGATAGGGCCACATTTGGTGGCTCCTACGATTACGATTGGCAGTGTTATTGCCGCACCTTCCCGCGTGTTGTTGTTTTGGCCATATATTAATTGGAGCGTTATTCGCTGGATGCTACCCGGTAGTATTCTGGGGGCGATGGTTGGTGCCTATATTTATAGTCAAATGCACCCAATATGGCTTCAGCTCTTTGTGGGCATCTTCTTGATGTCCACTTTGGTTCAATATCGGCTCGGTAGAAAACAATCTTCTTTTCCAATGCGTTTACCCTACTTTTTCTTACTTGGTGTAGTAGTCGCATTTCTCTCTGGGATTATTGGTGCTATTGGCCCGGTGCAGAATCCCTTCTTTATCAATTACGGTGTTGATAAGGAAAATTTGATTGCAACCAAGGCGTTGAACACCATGGTCTTACAGGCCACCAAAATAATGACCTATCTTAGCTTTGGTGCTATCACCATGAATTTGGCAAGTTATGGCGTTGCTATTGGTATTGGAGGGATTATTGGGGTTTACCTTGGTAAGTATCGCGTCTTGCGTATGAGTACACAGCGCTTTCATTACTATATGCTCGCTCTAATGTTCATTTGTGGAGTGTTTCTCGCATTACGATCTTTGACACAAATTGTTCAGTTAAGACCAGATGTTTTTTCTGATATCACCTTACTCAGTTAGGTACTTGTCGCAAAACGAGCCTATACCGATAAGCATTGAGACAGTGGAGTAATCTCTGTGATTAAGGATTAGTAATGAATAGGGGAATTGCTGCAATGTTGTGTCTTTTATGTAAATTCGAACTTTAGTGGTTGCTAGTACCTATGGTGCTCCGATTGAGAGCCAAAAGATAGGCAAAACTTCATTGAGGGGGCGGATTGATCACTGTGAAAGCGTTAGCTAGCCAGAATGTCTCGCGTTAAGTGAGAGGCTGTCATTTACTGCTTTGGAGGAAGGCATTATAAGGGGTAAGTGTTATCCCCGCGCGCCAAGACTATGAAAGACAGAATAATAAGACTGCGGTTACTGGATCTTTGGCGTTCTATTTTTAAATATTGGTACATCCGTCCCTCTTTCTATGTTTTTCTACTTTTAACCTTCTATGTCCTTTTCCTGCCCAAGATTCCGGTATGGGCGCATACTCCTCTGGACGTGAACACCAATGAGCAGGGGGAAAATTCCACCGGACTCCATGCGATATGGCACGACAAGGGTGGAGAGAGTGATATTTATAGTGCACGACAAGCTCATGAGCAGGGGAAGTTTCGCACTTTGGAAACAGCGGGTTCCTCCGGTCTAAGCGCCGGTGTTTTCTGGTCTCACTTTACGTTGCGCAATCGCGACAGCCACCCGCTAACCCTAAATATTGAGTATGTCGATCACCAGCTGGTCGGTTTGCAAGCTTTTAGTCGGAAGGCGGGCAGTGGTGATCTCTTCCGCGAAGTGAGCAACCTTTCTATTTATGAGCCTTTTGCCCGTCGGCAGGTGGCGCATAACCGTTTTGTTTTTCCAGTGACCATCGCACCGGGGACCACTCAGGAGCTAATGGTAAGGTTCGATTCTGGCGAATTGGGTGTGGTCTTTCCCAGTCTGCGTATCTGGAGCCCCCAGGCATTGCAACAAAACAGTAAGGGTGAGACGAGCCTGATCGCTTTTCTGTTTGGAGGCTACTTTCTAATGGCAGTCTTTGCTCTGGTGGGAGCGATCGCAATCAAAGAAAAGATTCTCTATATCTATTCTTTCTACTGCGCTAGCAAAATCCTGGTGTGGGGCACGGTGCTGGGATATACCCATCAATACCTGATGACAGGCAGCTTCCACTGGGGATACGGCTCTCTTAGTGGGGCTGTGGCAATTATGGCCGGGCTTGTCTTTGCACGGACATTTCTCGAAACCCGTCAGTTCACGCCAAAGTTGGACTTCCTCTTACAGCTGATGTTGCTCAACGGTGCTTTCCTGATTGGTTGCGTGTTTTTAGAGCTGAAGGCCCTTTCCCAAATATCCATGATCATCGCATTGCTTTGTTATCCCCTGATCGTGCCCATCGCTATGATTCGCTGGCGCCAGGGAGAGAATGCTGCAGGAGTGTTTGCCCTGGGGTGGGCCACCCTAGTGCTGGGACTACTGGTGCAGGCAATGCGTGATCTCGGTTATGTGGTGCACAACCCAGTCAACTACTATTGGCCGCCGGTGGCCTCTTTTGTGGAGATGCTGGCGATTATGGCAGCGATCGGTTTAATGGTGCAGCGCCTGCGGTTACAGAAGGATCGGGCGGAAAAAAAATACCTGCAACAGCTGGAAGTATCCAAGATTGATCTTGAGGAGTTGGTGCAGTCACGCACCAGAGAGCTGGAAGCTGCTAAGGCCAGGGCGGAACTGGAGGCACGTACCGATCCACTAACTGGCATTCACAATCGCCGCAGTTTTTTTGAAGAGGCCAATCTTTTGCTCAAATTGGCTCAACGCAAGCAAATTCCCCTGGGTATATTGATGTTGGATATAGACCGCTTTAAATCAATCAATGATCGCCACGGCCACCTGATCGGTGATCAGGCCTTGTGTGCTACTGCCCGGGTAATAGCCCAGCATGTGCGTGAGGTGGATGTGTTTGGGCGCATAGGCGGTGAGGAATTTGCACTGTTGGTTAGTGCCGATGGCCCAGGTACGCTGTCTGTTGCCAAGCGTATCCATGAAGATATCGCCAAAATTATGATCAAGTCCGCTCTGGGGCCGGTGCAGTTTACCGCTAGCATCGGTGTGGCCCAGCTGCAGGGAGAGAGAGACGTGCTGGAATTATTGCAGCATGCCGACAACGCTCTCTACCGGGCCAAAAGGACCGGTCGCAATCGTGTATTAGAGTATGCGGTGGCGGAGGGCTGAGCTACTGCACATAGGTCACTGCGTTGAGCACCCTGATACGCACGTTTTCCGGTAGAGGTACCAGACCGATATTGCCGGCTTCCGATTGGGAATTTTGGCTCAACATAAAGACCAGCATCTGTCTTAGAGCCTGAGCAACATCATCTTTCTGATTGGCGTAGAGCAGCAACCAGGAAAAGCTGGTAATCGGGTAGGCATCTTTCCCTTTGGGGTCCCAGACCCAGGCGATCAGGTTGGGTGCGCCGCTCACAGGCAGTTTACTATCGGGAAATTCCACTTCTTCTAAAGCAGCTACTCCGCTCTTGGCATTGGCTTCGATAAATTGGCCCGCGCGATTTTCTAGGATTGCTACCGGTAAATTGACTATGTTGGCAAAGCCGTGCTCCACATAACCGATAGCGCCGGGTATTTCTCGTACTTTGGCCGCTACACCCTGGTTACCTGGTGCGATTTTAAAGGTCGACAGCCGGGGCCAGTCGGGTGTGCGGTCCAGGCCAATATTCTCACGGAATTCTTCACTAACGGCGCTGAGGTGGCCGGAAAAAATATAGGAAGTTCCGGAGCTCTCGGAGCGGGTAACCACTGAAATATCTGTGCGTGGTAATTTAATATCTGGATTACTGGCGGCGATGATCGGGTCGTCCCAATGGCGGATCTTGCCCATAAAAATGCCCACATAGGCTTCCCGCGACAGCTTCAATTTATCGATACCCGGTAAATTAAACACTAACACCACTTGCCCGGCAGTGACGGGTAATACAACACCTCCCTCCTTAAGCTTCTTGAGTTCATCGATTTCTATGGCCGCATCTGAGGCGGCAAAATTAACAGTATGGCCGAGAAAATCGCGGATGCCGTCGCCGCTGCTGCTCATTTCGTAAAAAATAAAAATATTGTTCTCGCGGTGGGTAAACTGGCGAAACCACTCCACATAAATCGGATAGGGGAAACTGGCGCCACTGCCCCGCAGATTAACGGGGTTTTCCGGCACCTGGGCTTGCACTTGTAGGCCGAAGAGTGAAATGCCAGCGGTCACCGCCAGTATGGCTACAAGGCGGCGTAGTACCGCGGTGTACCTCGATAACATGGGCTACCTCAACTAAAGGGTCGCCGGTCTCTTATTGGAGACCAGCGACGAGCCGCCAAAAAGGCTTCGATTAAAAAATTCTAGCAGGACCGGCGGCTTCGTGTGAAAGCGCGCCGTTCTGGGATGACTAGCTGCCCACTTCACCGCCGTCGTCCCTGTAGATGGCCAATACCGAGGGGCGCGGTGGCAGCTCCGGATTGTTATCCGGCCAGCGGTGCAAGGGGTGGTCGTAAGTAGAGTTGAGCGCGTCGGCCGGGTGTTGCACTGCGATAAACAGAGTTGTGCCATCGGGAGTAAACTCGGGGCCGCACACCTCAGCGCCCTGCGGGCATCCAAAGAAGTGTTTCGGCGCGGCGCGCATTGGCCCCTCGGTGGCCATGGCCCAGAGGCCGTCGTGAAAGCCGAAGCGCTCGCAGCCGTCAGTGGCCACCCACATGTTGCCATGAGGATCGAAGGCGACATTGTCCGGGTTGGTAAACCAGCCGTGATTAGAAATATTGTAAGTGGATTGCTGCCCGTAAGCGCCGCGCTCCACGGGATTCTCCGCATTGGGGTTGCCGCCAAGTAAAAACTGTTGCCAGCGGAATTGGTCGCTGGTGTGATCTCGGCCGGTTCTTTTACCAGGCATGGTGGGGGGCACAATTTCCAAAATATGCCCGGCAGTATTTTGGTGACGGGGATTAGCCGCATCCACACCGTCTTCGGCGCGGCTTTTATTCTTGGTTAACATCACATAGGTGCAGTCGTTGTGGGGATTGGTCTCTACATCCTCCGGGCGGTCCATGGGAGTGGCGCCCAGCAGTGCAGCGGCCTGGCGTGCGTCAATCAAGACATCTGCTTGATTGTGAAAACCGTTGCTGCTGTTTAGAGGGCCCTGCCCAAAAACTAGTGGCAACCATTTCCCACTTCCATCCGCATCAAAGCGTGCCGCATAGAGGGTGCCTTCGGTCAGTAAATTGCGATTGTGGATTGGATCTTTGGGCAGATAAGTCTCTTTGGAGACATAGCGGTAGACGAACTGATGTTCGTCGTCATCGCCGCCATAGGCCACCACCGGTTGGCCCGGTTTACAGACCAGGGTAAAGCCCTCGTGTTCAAAGCGGCCCAGGGTGGTCAGCTTGCGCGGTATAGATTGCGGGTCGTAGGGGTCGTATTCCACCATCCAACCAAAACGATTGGGTTCGTTGGGTTCTTGCTGTATATCGAAGCGTGGGTCGTAATCACCTAGGTTGCGATTGTGGGGCCTTACGCCGAAGTCACGGTGATTGCGCGCCTCGCGAGTATCCTCGACTTTGTTGGGATCTCCTTGGAAGGCGCCACCAAATCCCTCCTCGGCCACCAATACCGTGCCCCAGGGAGTCTTGCCACCGGCGCAGTTGCCAATGGTACCGAGCACCTGGGTGCCAGAGGGATCTGCGGTTGTTTGCAAGCGTTTGTCTCCGGCGGCGGGGCCACTAATTTGCATCGGCGTGGTCGCGGTGATGCGGCGATTGTAGGGGCTCTCCAAAACCGGCTGCCAGCCTTTGTCGGTACGTGTAATTTCTATTACCGAGTGGCCACAGGCGGCTAGTTCTATGGCTACATGCTCGGCACTGACTCCCCGCGTGGCACTATACTCATCGTTGTAACCAGAGAACATCAGGTGTGGTTGGGTGTACTCGTGATTTACACATAGTAGGCCGCGATCGCTGTTACCACTCTGGCAGTGGATATCTCCGTGCCCGGCAGGGGTATTCTCCGCCAATGGCATAAAGGCGATAAAGTCGTTGTTATAGCCAAAGCGTTGAGATTGCCCCTTCGCCGTCAATTGTTTCGGCTCAAATTCTTTGAGGTTAGCGACAATGGGGTCGCCCCACCGTAGCAGGATATCGGCGCTGTAACCCTGCGGTAAATGATGTTTGAAGTCCAAGCTGTGGGGAACTTCCTGAAATGAGAGATTCTCCCGATGATGCTCCGATCCGCAGCCAGGCATAAAGCTGGTTGCGGCGCCCGCAGCCGTGGCACCACCAATGGCCTTCAATAGCTTTCTACGGTCAGGGTTTTTAGGAGAATCTTTCATTGCTGCTGCTCCGTTGCGGGGAACCTAATAAAATTAAATTAACCTGACCTAATTAAATCGATGACATATCTTTTACGCAATCGATTAATTAAAAGAGGTTAATAAAAAGCGATAAATAAATAAGGATATTTAATTTATCTGGGAATTTTTCCAGCTATTTCTGAAAGCTTGATGACAGCTTAAAAAAACCGTCATGTAAAGTTCATAGTCGCCTACTAGTCTGCGCCCCAATAAATACGCCGCCGGGACTAATTGGAGTGGGACGCCATGAAAAGCACAACCATCAATTTTCGAACGCCCAACACCCCCGTTACCACGCTTGCCATAGCAGTTTTTTGTGCTAATAACGGCTTGAGTGGCAATGCTTATGCACAAGAGAGCCAGGCCCGCACCATGGAAACGGTGACGGTTACCGCTCAGGCCAACAATGCGCGCAGCGACCTGGATCGCCAGCGTGACTCCAACAAGCTGGTGGCAGTACAAACTTCTGATGCCATTGGTGAGTTGCCGGATGCCAATGTAACAGAAGCCCTGCAGCGGATGGCTGGAGTTTTTATTGCCCGCGACCAGGGTGAGGGACGTTTTGTGGGGGTGCGCGGTATTGATCCCAACTTGAATGCCGCCAGCATCAATGGCGTCAGTCTGCCCGCACCAGAAATTGGCAGTCGCGCTGTGGCTCTGGATGTCATCCCCTCAGACCTACTTGCCAGCTTAGAAGTATTCAAAACCCTTACACCGGATATGAGTGCAGACTCCATCGGCGGGGCCATAGAAATCAAGAGTATTAACGCGCTGGACTACGATGGCAGCCGCTATAAATTCAGTGTTGAAAACAGTTATAGCGAACTGCAAGAGGAGCACAGTCCAAAATATGCAGCCACCATGACCAATGTTTTCGATCTCGATGGCAACAGGCGCTTTGGTGTCGCTCTGGCAGTCAGTCATCAGCAGCGAGATTTCGGTTCTGAAAATATTGAAACCGATGGTAGCTGGGAAGCGCTTGTGGCCGAGGACGGTAGTGCGGGTATTGGGGCAACCGAAATAGAACAGCGGGATTACACGATTACTCGTGAGCGCACCGGTATGGCCGCGAATTTCGACCTGAAATTGAGTAGTGGTGCACGAATCTATCTGCACAATCTCTATTCCGACTTCTCAGATCAGGAGATCCGTCAACGCAATTCCTGGAAACTGGATGCAGAACGCGATGAGCCAGAGACGATCTCCAGACATAGCGCCATTTGGGAAGAGGCGGCACTGGAAAAATCCTTGAAAGATCGCCTGGAAGAACAGGAGATTATTTCAACAGTATTGGGTGGAGAGCATAATTTCGAACAATGGGGTCTTGCCTACGTGCTGGGTTATTCTTACGCGGAGGAATCTGAGCCACATCGCCGCGATACCGACTTTGTCCTTGAACCACTGCGCCTGGGTTATGTGGAAGCGGGTAAAACTCCGCGTATGGCAGTGGACAGTAGCGACGCTGAAAAAATATTAGATCCCGCCAATTATCAACTGGACGAGTTGGTTATTGAGGATAATTTCTCCGAGGATGAAGAGTTGAGTTTACGTCTGGATTTTACCAGGGAGATAAACTGGGGCACCTATGACTCAACGGTGCAATTTGGCCTGCACGAACGCCAGAGGGAAAAACGTGGTGATCTGAATGCCAGCGTTTATGATGGTTTTGCCGGTGACTATACCTTGGCAGATTTTGTTCGTAACGATATTGATTACCGTCTCGATACCTTCGGACCGGGAGTTAATCCAGGCAATCTCAATCGATTTATTAATCGCAATATTGCCAGTTTTGAGATGGATGAAACTGAAACCGCCCTCTCTTCTGCGCGTGATTACCAGATGCAGGAAGACATCAGTGCGCTCTACGTAATGAATAGCATCGAACTTGATCGCGCTCAATGGGTCTTTGGAGTGCGCTATGAACGCACCGATTTCAGTGCCGAAGGAATGCGTGTGATTGAATCCGAAGAGCCAGTACCCGGTGCCGATTTCATTGCCGATGAGGTCTATGCAAGTGCGGTCAATTATCAGCGCGATTACGATCACTTCTTCCCCAGTGTAAACTTCAAGCTTGATTATAGCGATAATATTGTGCTGCGTGCGGCCTACACCGAGTCCCTGTCGCGCCCCTCATTTGGCCATCTGAATCCCTCGCCGGCGCAAATTGAGTACGACGATGGTGAGCTAGAAGTGGAAGCCGGCAATCCAGCTCTGCAACCTTATGAATCTCGCAACCTGGATTTCTCCGCAGAATACTACGCGGATCATCTGGGTATGCTATCGCTGGGATTGTTCCACAAGTCTATCGATAATTTTATTGTGATGTCCGATGTTTCCAGTAGTGCGGACTTTACTCAGTATATCGGTAACCTGATAGTGGAAGAGGCCGAAATACTTCAGCCTATCAATGGTGAAAGGGCACGGATTAACGGTGCGGAACTGGCTTGGACACAGGGCTTCGATAATGGTTTCCTACTGCGTGCTAACGCGACCTTCACAGACTCTGAAGCCCGTCTAGGACTGGGGCCGGATCGTCAACGTAGCGATGGAATATCTATGCCATTCCAAGCAGATCTGGTGGGGAATTTTATTGTCGGTTATGAGCGAGACACTTTTAGCCTGCGCTTGTCTGCTGCTTTTCGCAGCGAGCGATTGCTGGAGGTAGATATGGAGGATGCATCCCGTGATCGTTATGAAGAGGATCACTTACAATTGGATCTCTCTGTGCGCTACCACTTGAAAAACGGTTTACTGCTGACATTCACCGGAGTGAATTTGACCGATGAGCCTTATTATGTGCATAACTCTGGTTTCAACGGTCAATATGAAGAATACGGGCCGACTTATGCCCTGGGCCTGAGTTACAGCACTTTCTAGCGGGACAACATCTAAAGCATTTTTAATAAAATTACGGTGTTTATTCACTGCAAGGAGCCTCACACAGGTGGGGTTCTTTCTCCGGAATTGAATGGCTCTCCATGAAACAACTGCATTTTATTATTGCGATCATGCTCGCCGCTGCGCTACTCGTTAGCTGTGGTCACGATGTGGATTCTGTTTTACGCATTAAAAAGGCCTTGCCGGAACGGGTAATTCCCTTGGGTGCGATAGACGCAGAACAGATTCTGCCGATACGGGTTGGGACTGAGCAATATTTATTGCTTGCCAGCGAGCGTCGCGGTTTGCTTGTAATAAATTCCTACGGAGAAATACTCGCCTCCCAAGAGGGAAGGGTGGAACGCCTAGCCGTGAAAGCTCTGCCTAATGAAAATTTACTGGTGGCCTCCTACGATGAGCGCCTGGCGCAAATAAATTTACATGAAATACGCCACAGTGATGCTTCAAAAAACGTAAATTTTAGGCTACTGGGTAGCCAGAAAATGCCAACTCCACAGAGTGCCCTGTGCTTTTCCCAACAAGAACAGCGCACTCATTTGTTTAGCATTGGTGAAGATGGCATAGGTCGTGAATATTTATTATTCCCAGCCCAACAACAGTGGCAGATGCAAGAAGTACGTCCACTCTATTTTGGTGAGCAAGTTAATGCTTGCGCAGTAAGCCCACGCTCCCAACGCCTGCTAGTATCTCAACCACCCATTGGAATCCTGAGCTTAAATACAAACGCGGAAAAGGATGAGCAGCGTAAATTATTCCTCAGTGCTCAATGGCTTGGTGAAGACTTCGGCAATCTATGGTTTGATGCTCGTAGTGAAAGTCTGTGGCTGAGTGCAGGTGATCAGATACATCGCTACCGACTGCCTTTTTCCTCAGAGGAACCAGAGTGGCACCTTCATATTAACGAGAACCACTCGGTAGTCTCCCCAGTATTCTTAAATGGTCAGCTCTGGGCCCTGGATGTTGGTCGGGATCAGCTGTTGGTTTTTGATGATGTGGAAAGTGATTACTTAGAAACTGAGTCTACAGGGTTTGACCGCGAGAGCGGTGATTCAATCGTCAGTGTATTTGCTCGCAATCAGACGGACCCTGTAGAGTCATTTGGTGATGCTGCCGATGATCCTGCTATCTGGGCCAATAAATCCCAGCCACAGAATAGCCTGATTTTGGCAACTGACAAAAAAAGTGGCCTGAATATTTACAATTTATCAGGAAAGCTGCTCGAACATTTTGCTGTGGGACGTGTGAACAATGTGGATATCCGCAGTATAGAACATCCGCATTATAGTGCATTAGCGGCAGCATCTAATCGCTCGACCGCCGGGGTGAACCTCTTTGCCATCACAGCTGAGGGGCATGTGGAGCACCTGGGGATACGTGCTATAAATTTGCAAGATCCTTATGGCCTATGTTTGCAGAAAACCGATAATCAACTTTTTGCTTGGGTATCGGATAAAGATGCTGCCTTGCACCAGTTTGAAATTGATCTTGGCGAGAATCCCACAGAATTTTCGTTAAAAAAGCATACAGAAATAGTCGTAAATAGCCAGGTTGAAGGCTGTGTCGTTGATGATAAGTGGCAGAGGCTCTTTTTTGCCGAGGAGGATCGGGGGATTTGGTCACTGGGCCTTAAAAAGCAACAGAATAGTGAATACCAGGCTAAATTGGTTGCTGAAGTGGATGGTCAGACCCTGGTGGATGATGTGGAAGGGCTCGCCCTCTACCTAACAGAGGATAGTGGTTACCTGATCGCCTCTAGCCAGGGTAATGACAGTTATGCGTTATTCACACGTGATGGTAATGACTTTGTTGGTCATTTTAGGGTAACAATGAATGTGCGCTCAGGTATCGATGGAAGTTCTGAAACCGACGGTCTGGATGTTACCAGCCTGAATCTTGGGCCGGAATATCCAATGGGCTTGCTTGTTGTCCAAGATGGCAGGAATCGTCTGCCCAATGCCAAGCAGAATTTCAAATTGATTGATTGGTATACGGTGAGTGAGGCATTGGGTTTGTCGGTCTTTGTTAAAAATTAACCATTTATATTTATTATGACAAAAACATGATGGAATTTTCTATAGAATTGCTATGAAAAATATCAGGGTTCGTCTTTGCTATAAACCTGATATACATAATAAAAATTGTTTTTTATATTTCCTGCTCCAAGCTATGATCTAGCGTTATTGGTTATAGTGATTTTGATTAAATTTTCCATCTGAGTCAAAAAATCAAAATTTGGTGAAAGATTAAATCTAGGGGATCTCTGAATAATTCCGTGATTCCTCTGGCCTTCAGAGTAGTTTTCAATCAAAATGCTACTTTGCAGGAATACCTAGAATTTCCAAGAAGTTGCAATACCAAATGTAAATCGCTCTGAAACCCTTGAGGGGTAGGCCATATCTGCCACGTTCCAGCTCTTGTAATAGGGATATTCGCGGCCTGCTGCGGTTAACCTCTGTAACCCTAAAGGGCCGTGGGATTATTTCGGAATTATTTAGAGGCTCCGCTGCATCTCCGATAATGATTTTTGACTTATTAATGGATTAATTGTTGGGGCAGGTTTTGTATAGGTGGTATGTTTGCTTATTAACCAGCTCTTTAAAATCCCAGCTACTAACTGCCCCTGCTACTTTAAAGCTTAAATTCAGGAATATATTCAGCTGCAATTTTATCTACAAACTGGATTGGCAATCCGCCAATTAAATTTGTAAGAACAACTATGGATAGTTTATCCTCCGGATAGTGAATCATAGTTGACGCATTTCCGCCGCTCGCACTAACTGCACGGTGATGTTTCCGATCGATAACTTGCCATCCAATAGCATAACCATTCTCTACATGATTAAACCCAGCAGTTTGGCCATTCTTTAAAGTGATCGGTGTCCAAAGAGAATGGAGGTTTTTGAGCAGCTTTTTAGACTGCAAGGCAATAAGATATTGCGCAATTTCTGTTGCTGTTGAATTCATGCCAGCTGCACTTTGTAATATGTAAGGGAATTCAACGTAGTTATTTTTGTGCTGGCCCTTATCGGAATCGTAGAGATATTGCCTTGCATGATTGCTAATAGGACGCGTCATGTGTTCAAAGCCGGCATCAGCTGTTAATTTCATATTGGCGATTTTAAGCTGATTTTCGGTAATGAATTTTGGGAAGCCACCTTGTACGTATTTATCGATTATTTTACCGATAATAACATAACCCGTCTGATTATAACTAAACTGTGTGTTTACTTCAGATTTTAAAGGTAATTATTTTACTTTGTTCCATGCAGCATCTGGGTTTCCACGAACAACCAAGTCAGCAAGATAACCACTGAAAATATTGGGCAGCCCAGAAGTGTGTGCCATTAAATGTTTTATCTTTATTGACTTCCAGTTGGCAGGTAAGTCAGTAAGGTGTTTGCCAATCTCATCATCTAAGGAAAGGCGTCCTTGCTCTGCGAGCTGTAGCAATGCAACACCCGTAAACGCCTTAGTCATTGAGTTAATTGGAAATACAGTGTTGGATCTTACCGGCACATTGTCTTGTAAATTAGATAATCCATAATTTCCCAGTTTGATTATTTCACCGTTTTTAACGATGGCCAATTGGAGACCAGGGATTTGGCGCTTATCCATGATACTTTTGATAAGATTATCCACAGAGTCTGCATATGCTGGAAAGCTGAAGGATATCATAACAACAGCTGGAATTGTTAAGCGTAGTCTAGTTAGTAATCGAAGCATATAATTCATAAACAATATATATCCTTATTGTTTTCCAATCTTGGGGGAGCTTTATAGCTGAATTGTCTTTTTTATAAAGAATATGATCAACGTTATAGCAAGACGGTTATCTTGCCATAGATTCTTAAAAGAAGGATGTTTTACTATAGAAATGTAATTATTTGTAATTTCTATTTTTCATGGATATTTATGCAGTCAATGTATTTATAGGCTAAATTATTGCTGCTCAAATATACTCAAAATTAATACACACTTCTTTATGGCGAATATCTAAGGTAGCAAGTATTTATATATTAAATATCCGTTAATCACTTTAAGTTAAGAGCAGTTAAATTTCCGGTTCCTGTTGGGTTGTACAATGTATACCTCCACCACCGGCTGCTATGCCATCAATATTGATTTGTATAATATCGCGATTAGGAAATGCTCTTTGTAATTTTCGCTTGGCTGAGGCATCTGCATAGTGATCGCCGAACTCAGGTGCTATGACCGCGCCATTGCAAACATAGAAGTTAATATATCCAGCGGCGAAATCCCTGTTGTCAAACCGCTCTCGAACTATTGAAGGTGCCTCTAATACAATAACTTCTAGTTCGCGGCCACTGGCATCCGTTACAGAGCGTAGAATCTCAAGATGCCGCTTTGTTACGGCGTGATCGAAAGAGTTGGGATCGGGATCAAAGCCGGCAACAACTACACCTGGATGTACGAAACGGGCATAAAAATCTGTATGTCCGTCAGTGATATCCATATCTTTAATGCCAGGTAACCAGATAATTTTCTCTAGACCAAGAAGCTGCTTTAATTCCCGTTCGCATTGTTGCTTACTAACACCTGGATTACGGTTATCGTTGAGCACACAACTCTCGGTTATGATCGCGGTACCATACCCATCAACCTCTATCCCGCCGCCTTCGAGTATCAGGTTAGTTTGGATACTGGGCACACCGGCCGACTGAGCAGTGAATGCAGCAACTTCTGCATCATTATCAAAATCCTGCTTTTCTCCCCAACCATTGAAGTTGAAGTCAATAGCCGCTTTATTACCGTTTTCATTTACAATAAAAACGGGGCCTGTATCACGTATCCACAAGTCATCTAGAGGGCAAACAACTAGTTCGATCTTATCTCCCATTAGTCGCCGGGCAAGTGGGAGATCTGCTTGTCGAACCAGCATTGAAACTGGCTCGTACTCCGCAATCGTCAGTGCAATTGTTGCCAAATTCTGCTGGACTTCCCTAAGGAGTTTCCGTCCCCAAATTTTGCGGCTTGCACCAAAGGCCATCCAAGTACGCAGGTGAGGCTCACCCTCATCTGGCATGTACCAAGTACTTTTACTATTCATTACTGCAAATGACTCCTTGGTGCCACTCAGTAGAGAGGCTGCAGTAAAAGCACCTAGAACCTTAACGAAATTACGACGATTGGTCATAAAGTGCCCTCCCTTTCTTAAATACAAATGATGCTACCGAAGATGACAAGTTGATTAAAAGGATATCAGGTTAACTAACCCATAGCAGCAATCCATGTATATTTTCCTCTTTTATGGCTACCAATAATTCACAATAAATATAAAGTTCACAATCATCATAAAAAAGTGATTCATTGCTTCTTAAAATACGCAATTCAGAATCATCTGAGTTTGAAAGTGTTGGCCAGTGACGTTTTTTATCAAGTAACTCAATATCTAATGGAATAAATGCCTATGAATAATCGATTATCTTAGTTCTTATTTCACCTAATGTCGGTTTTAATAGATCATATAGTTTACCTAAGCTATTCCATGAGCAACCATGTGAGCAGTAAGGCTCTTGCTGAGTATCGTTAAATGACAGATTTAATTTCTACTCTAATGCTTTTTTTGCAACAGATGCCAAAACTATTATTGTGAATTAATGTTGAAGTTCATGTCCAAGGGTCAAGCATATAATTCCATTTTTTGTAACACTTAAAATTGGTCATTTTATTGTTAGTTTTTTTCTGTAGGCATGAAAAATATACTTTTTAAATTGCCAATTTATTCACGGAGGCTTTTTCAAAGCCTTAGGATCCAGATGGGGTAAGCTTTAAACATAGAGTGTTGTTTATGGCTTAAGTAGCAGGCTTGCTGGCATCTTTGAATTGTTATCTTATTCTTGTCTGGTAGAGGGCGCTTAGATGAAAGTTGTTTTTTATCCTCTCAATTTATTTAAGCTTTTCTTTAAGGCTGCATACGGCGATCTTTCCGAGATCTAAATAACTTCCTGATGCTCAAAATCAGTTAATAAGTCTGACATTATTTGATACAGTCCCATACACTTTTTTTCGTCATGATATTATGTGGTGTCTGAAGCTGGAATAAGCATCATCACAATATCACTTTCACTTATTAACTAGGCGGAGCCCTCTAAGTCCAACTTAAACTGCCAGGAACTTAGGGGGCTTGGTGTTGAAATTTTATGCTCGGATGAGTATCGTTAGGGGGTGACGGCTATAATTACAGCTAACCATTAATATATATTTACCATCCACTAACACTATGTTTTTCGCCTACTTTGGCGATCATTCGTATCTGTTGTTTTCCACCTTCAGATCTCTTGAATACTAAAGAGCTAACAGAAACTTCATAGGATTGCTCTCCAGTCATTTTTGCTATAACTTCAGTTAAAGATTTTTCGAGATCTTCTGCAGAAATACAAATTAAGTCTTTATTTCTATCTAAATCCATTGTCTACCTCTATTCTCACCAGTTGTTACAATCAATTTCTATCGTAAATTCAATAGCGCCATCATCAGAGCATCCCCCTGATGCGTATTCAAATAGACTTATGTAAATTGAGTGAAACTTAGAACCTGTAATTTTCTCTAAGTTTTGCCTTAACTCTGCTTCTAATCTTCCTGGTGAGAGGGACTTTAGTTTTTTAGGATTTTCTTCCATAAATAAATCCATTTAACGGGAAAAGGTCATAAAATATTTAGCTCAATCATTACTGGTGTAAATTTCACCAGTCGGTATACCCTACAATAATATGTCCTCATTGTGTATATGTTCAATTCAAAATTACAATTTATGTTGTTTTTTTGTATTTTATCTCAATGTGGTAGTTTTTTAAGTCTAAGTTTTCGTGTCCATCTTTGAGTTGTGTATGCATACCTCTTGGCAATCCCTTGATCTTGATCTCAATACCGGACTCCGGGAATTTACCCTTTGCATACATTTCTATAAATCTGCTTGCCAACTTATGCCCATCATGAAGATGTTTTTCTGGCCAACCCACCAGGCTAATGTCGGGCATTCAAAATATTCGCATCCCCCTTGGATGTAACCAAATTCCATCTTTCTCGGGAGATTACATTAGAAAAACATGTTTTTGTAAAGAAGGTCTCCGTGGTTCAAAAAAAGTATCTGACCACTGATCAGGCGTTTAGAGCCTAGCGGTTTGAAAGTCTATTACAGCCCCCCCTTTGTTCTGTAATGACTTTAATAATACCAATGGTGTTTTTGAGGTGCTTAAATGATTGTACGTCCTTGAACTCACCTGACACTATAGCCATGCTGTTAGTTTATATTGTTTTTTGATATAACTCCGGTGATTACGTTTTTAGTAGTTGCCCATTGTTTCTGGCAGTAACCAAATTTTAGGTTATGACTCTGGTGTGCCATTGTTTCACATCCTTTATCATCGCCTTGTAAGTTTTATCATTAGTTTTGATTGTGCTGCGACATTCCATATTGAATAAAACAATTTTCTTTTTATTTGTAGCTACTTTGCCTGTGTCGATGTCTACTTCCAGGATGGCACTTTCTAGTTGCGAAATGTCAATACTGTCTTTTTTGCTTTGATACTTAAACCAAGATTTAATCTGCTTGGCTATATGTAGATCTACGGCGCCAGAAATAGAATGATGAGCTTCGCCCGAAAGAATATTTACAAAGATAGTGCCATCTGGTAAGTCGGACATCATTTCTAGGTCATTGCTCATGCGCCAGCCGAAAAACATTTTACAAACTATATCTGCATAATGATTTAATCGCTTCCTACGCATTTTTTTAATCCAATATTCATTGCTGGTATTTTTTGTCACTCCGTATTTTGTAATGTAAGTGACATTTCATGCCAGCTAAGCCCGCCATGATCAGAATCCGATTTTCCAAGGTGTATAAAGCCGTATTTGGCATGCATGCCAATAAGTTCAGCCTGACATATAAGGTAAATTTTTATTTTCCCTATATCCCGCATGGACTCAATAAATCTCTCCATTAACGTACTTGCCATGCCTTTCCCTTGATATTTAGGGTGAGCTACCACAGACATGATGATAATGTTCTTTCCACTCGGATCATGGCCTATTAATTCTTTGAAGTTTTCATCGGATAGTTCAACCTTATGGGTTGCTCCTGAATTAATAAAACCAATAATTTCCTCACTGTTTTCTATAACGAGAAAACCATCAGGGTAGGTCTTAATTCGCTTTAAAATTTTTTCTCTAGTTGCGGCCTCGTTACCGGTATAGGATACAGACTCAATCTCATAGCACCTATCCAGATCTAGCTCATTTGCAGTGCGAATGTTTACTTTAGACATTTTCGATTAATAGTCCTAAGAAAAAACATTTATATGGTGATTAACAGGACCTCTACCACCTTGATTTCTATTCCAAACGCATTTCTGCGCTAATGTCTCCCAAAAAACATAATAAATCAATCTGCCACTTCTAAATGGTTCCATGGTGCATACCAGAGGCTGATAGAGCAATAAATCTACAATTCTTTGAGTTTAAGAGGCGTTCTATCTTTTTGCGGAGGCTCGATAAAAAGAGTGATCAAGGTGATCTAAATCTTTCAGTAGATTCGGTCATATTTTTTGAGAGTATGTGGGGAAATAGGAATGTTGGAGGGGGAGGACGCTAAGGGTATTCCCTAGCGCCGGATGAAGAAGATTTAAATACCTAACTCAGCCCGAAGGGCTGCCATCTTTTGCGCATTTTCTTCTTTGGAGAGTGGAGTACCGGGGTCTTCTTCCAGCTTTAACTGTTCCGGGGCACCGAGTTTTTCTCCTTCCAGTACGCGCGTACAAAGCTTGCGGTAGTGCTCTGCAAATACCGGGTAGGCGATAGATTCTGGGTTGTTGGAGAGAAAATACCAGTTGGATTCACGCCCAGCATGGTAAACCGCTGGGTGACTCCAATTGTGATTGGTTTTGGGGCTGGGCGCATTGCAGGCTTCGCGGTAGGCGGCGCGGGCTTCTGGCAGGCCGTTTTCGCCGGCGGCACAGAGCTGCAGCATTTTGTGAACTGTGGGCAGGTATTCGCTCTGCAGTATCGCGCGCTTTGCGCCCTGCATAATATCCTGGGCTTCAAAAGCGGCCAGCGCTTCGAGCCACAGGCGTTTTGCGTGATGCAGGGTTTCGGTATCTGGAAATGCGGCACTGAACTGGTTGTGGTAATTCAGTTTAAACAACGCGAAGACTTCGTTAATCGCGCGCTTTTTTTCGTTCAGTAGTTCCTGATCTTGCGCATTACCAGTTTGTGTCTGTGAGTATGTCGCCGATTGAGCGGTCGCGGGTGCGCTGGTTTGCGCTGTTGTGGGCGTCTTGTGGATTGCCATAAGAGTTTCCTATTGCCAACTTGTTGCGCTCTGCCCATTGATGGCGAGCGTGACGCACAAATACGGCGTCCCAGCTTTTGCGCGCGGCGTTTTGGCCGCGCCAGTAAATAATAAATTCCGGCACCAGTGATAGGGCGAAGTCACGCTCTATCTCGCACTGGTTCACCAGATGGCTCAGGCAGTCGCCGCCGGGCTGCCAGTTGCGCGCTATGGGTTTGGCTACCGGGTTTTTCTCAATACCCTGGCAGTAGTAGGCCCATTCCTCGCGAGCGTACTCAATAAACAGCTCGCCCCAGCGCGCGCTGTGGCCACCGCGCTCTGTCCACTTGTAAATAAATTCCGGCAGCAGTTCGGCGGCAAAGCGCGGGTTGATTGCCAGGCGCTGTAGCTGTTCCCAGGTATGTTCACTGGGTTGCCAGTCGCGCGTCATGGCAGTGGGTTTGCGCTTTTCAATAAATGGAGTTTCTTGTTTCTCCCAGTCTTCCATGATCCAGTCATTGAATTCCAGATCCCAGGAAATGGATTGCTTGCCGCTGGAACGGTGATAGTCGAGGAAGCGCTGTAGGCCGCGGCTGACAAATGTACTGGGTACCCCCTCGTCGGCCAGTTTGCGCAGGGTGTCGTTGTTCGGTTGCCAGTTATCCGGCAGGGCCTGCTTGCGTTGGGCAGTAGCGCGAAAGGCTTCCCATTTGCTCTTTACCTGGCGCAGGAACAGTGAGCCAAAGGAGTGGCGTGGCTCGGCCCGTTCGCGCCAGTAGGTGACAAACTCCGGTAACTGCTCCCGCACAAAGTGTTCCGGGATACCGAGCTGGCCGATGCGCGCCATAGTTTCGGCATCTGGCTGCCAGCTGGGGGCAATGGTGTTGGCATTGCGGTTGGCTGGTGCCGGGGCGCGGCTCGGTTCCGGGGTTTGAGCCAGGGCTGTAGGGCGGCGGTGTTCACTGGGCAGGGTGAATTTGAGGACTTCACTGCTACCGAAAGGGGCTGCGCCCAGCATCAGGGCGCCCTGATTGCGCAGGCTGGTGGCTACCCGCTGGATATCTGCTGCCTGCCAGAACGGCAGAAGCAGATAGAGTTGCTCGCCGGTGGCGGTAAACCAGTCCCGCCCAGCGTAGGGCTCTGCGGGCAGGAAAGGTATCAGGTCGCCCAGGGCGGTGAGCAATACCGCTTCCTCCAGGCCAACAGTTGAGGCCAGAGTTGGGGAGATACTCAGGGGTCTTTCGGGGAGCAGGGGGTGTTTCATGGCGCGATAATAACACTCCGGCGTGGGGCTTGCGCGGCCTTTACAGTGGCTCTTTATGGCCTGCTTTTGCCAGGGCAAGGCGCGCCAGTCCAGCCGCTAAGCTGAATAATGGCGGCCCGAAAATAGGGCAGGGTAAATTGTGGCTGTAACCCGTTGCCTTACCCCTGGGGTAAGGTTGTAACTTTGTCGCCAGAAACGGTATTGAGGGAGAGCATTATGGCGAGAGAACAGCAAGCAGCGCAGACACTATTCCGCCTCAGTGGCGTGAGCTGTGCCGGCTGTGTGAATAAGATTGAAAGCGCCGTGCAGGGTGTTGCGGGGGTGCAGGATGCCCGCATAAACCTGGCCGATAAAACCCTTAAGGTGCAGGGCGCGGCGGCGCCGCAAAGTTGCATCGAGGCGGTGCGCCAGGCGGGTTATGACGCCGAGGTGGCCAAGAGTAGCGAGCGCCAACGGCGCGAAGAGCAGCGCGCCCAAGAAGAGCGCCACTATCACCAGTTGCTGTGGCGCTCCGCTATTGCCCTGGGTGTGGGCCTGCCGTTGATGGCCTGGGGCCTGATCACCGATAAGATGTCCGTCAACAGCTTCGCAGATCAGCTGGCTTGGGGCGCCATGGGGCTTATTACCCTGGCAATTCTGGTGTTCTGTGGTGGTCAATTTTTCAGTGGGGCCTGGAAAGCGCTACGCCACCACAGCGCTACTATGGATACCCTGGTGGCCCTGGGTACCGGTACGGCCTGGCTTTTTTCCATGTTGGTGGTGCTGGTGCCCCACCTGCTGCCGGAAGCGGCGCGCCATGTGTACTTTGAGGCCAGCGCTATGATTATCGGCCTGATCAGCCTGGGCCAGGCACTGGAAGTGCGGGCTCGCGGGCGCACCAGTGCGGCGGTGGAGAAACTGTTGGAGCTGCAGGACACTTCGGCGCGGGTTCTTCGCGACGGTAAAGAAGTGGATCTGCCGATTGAGCAGGTTCAGGCCGGTGACCAGTTGCGCGTGCGCCCCGGAGAAAAGATCCCGGTGGATGGCGTGGTGCTGGAGGGTGGTAGCCTGGTGGATGAATCCATGCTCACCGGCGAGCCGGTGCCGGTGAAGAAAGGCGAGGGGGACAATCTGGCTGCTGGCACCCTGAACAAGAACGGCAGCTTGCTGTTCCGGGCGGAAAAAGTGGGGGCGGACACCCGCCTGGCACAAATTATTGAGATGGTCAAAAACGCCCAGGGCTCACGGGTGCCCATTGCGCGCCTGGCAGACAAAATCTCGGCCATTTTTGTGCCGGTGGTGATGATCATCGCTGTGGCGGCGGCATTGGTCTGGTTCAACCTGGGACCGGATCCGCGCGCCGCCCATATGCTGGTGGTTCTTACCTCGGTGCTGATTATTGCCTGCCCCTGCGCCCTGGGGCTGGCTACGCCCATGTCGGTGATGGTGGGCGTGGGTAAGGGTGCGGAGTACGGTGTGCTGGTGCGCAACGGCAAGGCGTTGCAGCAGTCCTGCAATCTGGATGTGCTGGTTGTGGATAAGACCGGCACGCTCACCGAGGGCTCACCACGCCTCACCGATATCGAGAGCGAAGGCGATAGCGATGAGTTACTGCGTTTGCTGGCGAGCCTGGAACAGGGCTCGGAGCATCCGCTGGCTGAGGCGGTTGTGACTGCGGCCCATGAGAAAAAGCTTGATCTACAAAAGCCCAGTGATTTCGAAGCCATTACCGCACATGGGGTGATGGGGGTTATTTCCGGTAAAAAGATACTGCTCGGTAACAGTAAGTTAATGCAGCGGGAAAATATTCCCCTGGGTGACTGGAAGGCCCGCGCCAACAATCTGGCGGAGGCAGGGCGTACGGTGATGTATGCGGCAGTGGATGGTGTACTGCAGGGAATTATCGCTGTGGCTGATCCGATTCGGGATGATGCCGCAGCGGCCATAGCCCGTTTGCGTAAGTTGGGCTTACGCCTGGAGATGCTGACTGGTGATAACCAAGCCAGTGCCGAGGCCGTTGCCCGCCATCTTAAAATCGATAAAGTGCACGCTGAGTTATTGCCGGAAGACAAAGAGCGCATAGTGGCGCAACTGCAGAAAGACGGTGCGCGTGTGGGCATGGTGGGAGATGGTATCAATGATGCCCCAGCACTGGCTCGCGCCGATGTGGGCTTTGCGATCGGCGCCGGTACCGATGTCGCTATCGAAAGTGCCGATGTCACCCTGATGCGTTCCTCCCTACATGGAGTCGCCAATGCGGTGGAATTATCGCGGGCGACTCTCGGCAATATCAAACAGAACCTTTTTGGAGCCTTTATTTATAACACCCTAGGTATACCCATCGCCGCAGGGGTACTATTTCCGCTCACCGGCATGTTGCTGAGCCCGATCGTAGCAGGTGCCGCTATGGCACTTTCCTCGCTCACCGTGGTGAGCAATGCCAACCGCCTACGCTTCTTTAAGCCCTCGGAGGTGCACTAATGATTGCGACCTTGGTAAATACGATCGGAGTACTGCTAATTATTGCCATCATCTGGTGGTTCTGGCTGGGCCCAAGGCGCGGTGCGGCAAAGACGGTGGCGGTCAGTGAACAACTGCAAATACTGGTCAAAGATGGGGTTTATGAGCCGGATCATATTCGCCTGCCTTCGGGTCATGCCGCCACCCTGCATTTTTTACGGGAAGATCCCAGCCCCTGCTCCGAGTGGGTGATTTTCCCCGATCTCGAAATCAGTGCTGAGCTAGCGCTCAATAAAGAAACCACGGTAGAAATCCCTGCGGCCAAACCGGGAAAATATCCCTTTAGCTGCCAGATGCAGATGTATCGTGGGACGCTTACCCTGGAATAAAGTGAACTCAACCGGCAGAGGTCAGTTTATTTTCTGCGAACAAGTCAATTAAGGTGTAATTTTTTCCAGTCAGGACCGACAACATTAATAGGCCTTCAGGCACTTCCTTCAAAGCTAACCCGACTTAGAACACTTAATGGGTCATAGGAACATAGGGAAGTGCCCGGAGGAGACAGAGGGGAAGCCACTAGGTTTTCCAGAAGTGCTATTTACGATTTGGTCCCTAAATAATGAACACCTTTTTGCAAAAAACTTCTAGGGCCCTGCTGGGCCTTTCATTTACATTGATTGCTGCTGCCTTGTTTCTTGGCCAGAATGGGGGCCTGGCCTCCATTTTCGGATTTTATGGCGTTAATAGTGAGGCGGGCTTGCACATCGTTAGAATAGCCGTAGCACTACTCTTTGCGGTAGCTGCGGTTTTAGCCCTGCTATCACTGTTAAAACCACAATATATTCGCCCCCTGGCACTCCTGATTATATGTATATCCTTGGTCCCTTTGTTAAGTCTCTTCGGAAGTGCGCATTGGATCGATAGCCTCGGTGGGTTTCCCGCTATTGGCTCCGGGCAGGGCGTGATCAAGTACCTTGCCCTCACCGCGATGGGTCTGACACTGTTGAGCTGTAGTGCTTGTCAGTCAATGCGCTATATCTGGCTGAACTATTTACCAGTGGGGTTGGTTCTGTTGTGGATTGGCGGAATGAAGTTCACTGCAATAGAAGCCCAGGGTATTGAGGGCCTGGTGAGTAGTTCACCCTTGATGGCATGGCTGTATAGTGTCTTCAATATACAACAGGCCTCCAATCTGATTGGCATCTATGACTTGATCGCTCTGATCATTCTGGCTTTGGGGTTAGTCATCCGGCCCCTGTTTTGGCCGGGAATACTGCTCTGTGGTGCGGTGTTTGTGACAACTCAGACTTTTTTATTCAGCTATCCCGGAAGCTGGCAAAGCCCTGGAGTTTTGGCCTCTAGCGGCATATTTATTATTAAAGATCTTTGGTTTATTGCCAATCTGCTAATAATGATCGATATCCGTAAACATCTAAGTCACTCAGTTATCGTTAAGTAACATATTTGCGCCTAATCTTAGATATTGAGGTTTAAATAATGGTATTTTTATATTTTGGAGCATAAATGACTTCTTTGGCAGTTGGGCCTTGAGGGTTTCATTTCCTTCTGCCCCTGCCTCTAAGTAGACCTTTTATGGCGGCATAACATATGGATGATTTAATCTTTTTGCCCTTTAGCCAGTTTTTAGAAGACTCGTCTACTGAGTTAATATGTCTAGGTAACACAGGGATGTGTAGCTTTATGACTACTAAATAAAAATGAGGTGTTTATTGGTCTTCTAGTCTTGATTATTTTTTTAAGAATAATTCCTAATTTTTAGTCATATATTCAGAGAGATTTTCTTGCTGTCTAGGTAGTTACTTCCCGTTGTCTATCTGTCTAGATCTTTCTAAATATTTAAATGTGGTTTTTATTTTTCTTTTGTCAGGACAGCAAACTTAAATAGAAATTTCCTTACATGAATAATTTATTCCTTTCTTAAAATGGCAGCATGGCTTTTGGTGACAATTTTTCACTATGTTTGCATAATTGCGAAATTATTTGGAACCGTATCTAAAGGTCAAAGTCCATTAACCTGACAATAACGCCTCACAAGTATTTCTTAAATAAAGCGATGTTTACTTGGTCGGGCAAAAATAAGGAAGTAAATAAACCCAGGAAGGAAATCGCACATGCATAAATAATGGCTGTTGATATGACTTTACGAATGAAAAAAGCGGTTTCGTCACTGAAGAAACCTGCATTAAACAAAACTCTATTGGCGATGATTCTGGTGGGGGTCAGCTCTAATACAATTGGCCATGGCTACGTGGAAGAATATGGTGGAGGTGTGGCATCTGCGCGGGGTACTTTATGTAAATACCCTCTAGCCTCTACAGGTCAAAAAAACATAAATTGTGGAGCCGTTCAATGGGAGCCGCAAAGTGTTGAAGGGCCCGAAGGGTTTCCAGAGAGTGGCCCTGCTGATGGCATGATCGCTAGTGCCGGTAGTAATGTATGGTCACCATTAAATGAACAAACTGCTGACCGCTGGCTGAAAACCCCCATAACTGCTGGTAAACAAACTTTTAAGTGGCACTTTACCGCGAATCACGTAGCTCGTGACTGGAAATATTATATTACCAAACCGGATTGGAACCCCAATCAACCATTATCCCGAGCTTCATTTGATTTAAATCCATTCTGTACTATTGATGGAAATAATCAAAAGCCACCCATTGATATGCATCACGAATGCGTGGTGCCTGAGCGAGATGGGTACCAAGTTATCCTTGCTGTGTGGGATGTGGCTGATACAGCCGCGGCCTTTTACAATGTTATCGACGTAGAATTTGATGGCGATGGCATACCCGAATCAGAATGGAATCAAGGTGGAACAATTAATCCCACACAAAACTTAAAAGTTGGCGATAAAGTTTCCACACGTGTTTATAGTAGCAGTAATGAAGAGCCAGCTTATGCAACAGTGCTGGAAATTGCTACTGATGAGCAGGGTATGGCTAATAACTGGGCACATGGCCTTGCAACCAAAATCAATCAAGAACAGACCAGTATTCGCGCAGGCCAGTTTAATGGCGAAGATCAATTTAGCCCTGTCTTTGGCTCAAACCCAATATATTTACAGGATGGCAGCGGCTTAGAGCGTGTTGAAATTCATTATGAAATCAATAGTCCAACACCAGATTATGATTTAAATGTGTCAGGACTTGAGGATATGTACACAATATCTGATGATCCACTCTCACTACAGCTTGCTCTCACCGCAAAAGGAAATATCAGGGCTGAGCTAAAAGTCTTGAACCATGCTCGTGAAACACTGGCTAATTATGAAGTCAATATGAGTGACGGTCAGAGATTAGATAGGACTTTGACACTTTCAAAGTCTGAACCTGGCCATCATATGCTCGTTATTGTAACAAAAGATATTGATGGAAATTTGATTGATCAAACTACACAAGATTTCCACTTGATGGAAGACGAAACTTCTCCACCGCCAGCAGGTGACTACGACTTTGTTTTCCCAGAAGGCCTAAAATCCTATACGGCAGGAACTAAAGTAATGGGCAGTGATGGGAATATTTATCAATGTAAGCCATTCCCTAATTCTGGCTACTGTGTCCAGTGGAGCAGAAGTGCAAACCAGTATGAACCTGGCAGAGGTAGCTACTGGCAGATGGCCTGGGAAAAATTATAAATCCAACTAACCAAACAAGGCCCCACTAGGGGCCTTTTTGTATTTTACGATGTGCTTTACTTACGTTGAGCTACTCCAATAGGGCACTGGCTCTATTTAGTATGTGATTTGCAGTTTTCTATGGGTTTCATGAATTTCTTTAAAGCTGGGAATTCTAGGAGGTTTGGATAAGTAATTGTAGGCTGCTCGCATATGGCCAGCACAACGCCTAGCCGGTAAATTCCCAATGCCAGTGCCCAAGCCTGGGCAAACTATGGAGTTTATCTTCTTCGTGGGGCCTGACTTATTGAATAGTTTTACTGAGTTTAAAATGGCCCTGAAAGCATAGTAGGCATTCATGGTATTTGATATGTCCTCAGGAATACGCATAGTGGGGGCAGAAATCATGTAAGGCCAATTGGCATTCGAGGTTGAAATCACTATTGCTGATCCAATGGGCAGCTCACCATGAAAATCAGATTTAATTCGCTTTTGTAACTGATCTTCCACCTCAAACCCTAATTCATTTCTAATCGACAGGTCGAGGCCTCCATCCATAATTCCAAAACTGTTTGCTGGGCTTACCATTGCATCGGCAGGTTTTGAGAAATAATCACCCTCAATAATTTCAAAAATCTCAATATCACTAAAAACCTGATGCCATGCTTGAGTCAGCTCTTTTGATTTGTCGATTAAATATATCTTGTCAGGGAGCATTGTCTTTTACTTATATTTTGGGGGTAGGCACTTTATATCTTTGTGCTCATCAAGCACTCAATATGTCCCGTATGATTATCTACTTGCTCTTTTTGTGAGTGAAAGCCTTGAGATAGGTAAAACTGATAGCTATTAACATTCTCTTTGTAAACCGTTAGGTTTAACGGGTTTCTCTGTGATTTAGCGTGTGCTATAAGCCGTTTCCCAATGCCCTGGCCTTGGAATTCTGGATCCACAAAAAGCGCGGCTAAAGTATTGTCAGCTAGAGAGTAAAAGCCATATATCTTTGAGTGTATATCATAGATATAGGTTTCTGAGTTTGGTATATAGATATCGCGCATATTATCTATTTGAGACTCCCAGAAGTCAGCTGCGATAAAATTGTGTGCCCTAATGGAGGCTTTTAGCCAAATATTTATGATGGGCTCTATGTCGATTGGGTTGTAGCTTCTAATCATTGTCAGTATATATCCTGAGCCATTAAACCTAGGCTCAATAGCCTAAGGGAAGATTAATACGATATTGACATACCTGATTCATTTTTGCAGTTGAGTTTCCTGGGGAATCCTGATTGCTATTTAGAGCTGCCAATCAGAGTATTAAACCTGATAATGACTCAAAAACATCTCCGCAGTACGCTCCGCCAGTGCGGCTTGTTCGGTTGAGCTAGGCGGGCCGGAGAGTTGTAACATTTGTGGCCAAAAACAGCTTCCCTTAATTAAGTTGTGTATCTGCCCGCTGGCGATTTCTGGGTCCAGTGGCTTCAGTCGGCCATCGGCTGCGGCGGCTTTAATCCAGCGTTGTACGCCGGTTTCATGGGCTTTGTATTTTTCCATTTCCTGACGCAGGGCTTCCGGCTGGTGGAAGAAGTAGTCGAAGGCCATACGGTTTAGTTCAATATACTGCGGGTTGCAGATAGTTTTAATTTCCAGCGCCAAAAGCGTGTGTAGTTGAGCATAAAGGTCGCTATCCGGGTTGTAGTCACAGCCTGGGGACTGGGTTGCCTGCTGCCAGAGCTCGCCAATCAAAAACATTACCAAGGCTTCCTTGCTGGCAAAGTGGTTATATACCGTGCGCTTGGACACCTGGGCACGGGCTGCCAGCTCATCCATACTGGTTCCCTGAACGCCCAGTTCCTGAAAGGCCTGCTTAGCGGCATCAATAATGGCCTGGCGCTTAATTTCGCTTCTGGTCGGCTTCTTTTCACTCATGTGACTCTCGATATCTCTGCTTGCGCCAGGAAAGCTACCTGGCGGGAAATTAATCTAAGTGATTAATTTTACACTAACTGGTTTACTTTTTCTTCTATCAACAATAAACTGCACTGTATAGTTTACTTGGTGGCATCTATGAAGAAGCGCTGGTGGTTATTACTAGGAGTGATAGGTATGTCCGTTGGTCTATTTAATAGCTGTGCTACACAGCCGCAAAAGTTTCAAAACACGGAGACCGTTTATAAAGCGGGGCTGGGTAAGATGGTGGACATCATTGCAGCCTATGCCCGTGCTGACAGGGTGGCACCGGTACCTAGAGTACCTCTTCCCCTACAGATGATCACAAAGGAAGTACTCACAACTAATGAGGGTCAGCCAACGATCTATCGCCTGGGGCACTCATCCGTTTTGATCCATCTTGATGGGGAGTTTGTGCTTACTGACCCGGTATTCAGCGAGAGGGCTTCACCAGTACAGTGGATGGGGCCGAAACGTTTCCATCCGCTACCTTTGTCTCTACAAGATCTGCCGGCGTTAAAAGCCGTAATAATCAGTCATGATCACTACGATCACCTGGATAAAACCAGCGTGCGCACCCTGGATAAGAAAGTTGAACGCTTTATTGTTCCTACAGGGGTAGGCGATTATTTACGGGGATGGGGAGTCGCTTCAGGCAAGATTATCGAACTGGCCTGGTGGCAGTCCTTTTCAATAGGGAGTCTGCAATTTACGGCCACTCCGGCGCAACATTTTTCCGGGCGCGGCCTAACTGATAGGGATAAAACTTTGTGGGCCAGCTGGGTAATTGCAGGGCGCGAGGCACGAATCTTCTTTAGCGGTGATAGTGGTTATTTCGGTGGCTTTCGGGAAATCGGGGAGCGCTTCGGGCCCTTTGATCTAACCCTGATAGAAACCGGTGCTTACAACGATCTGTGGAGTGAAGTCCATATGCTACCGGAGGAGAGCGTGCAGGCTCATTTGGATTTGCGTGGCCGTGCCATGGTTCCTATCCACAACAGTACCTTTGATCTTGCCCTGCACGATTGGTTTGAACCCCTAGAGCGCGCGTCAGTGGCCGCAGAAGCTCATGGGGCAACAGTTCTTACGCCTGTTATCGGTGTTCCGGTGAATGTGCGTACGCCCGCCCCGACACAGGCCTGGTGGAGGAAGTTTACTGTAGAGGAACAGGTTGAGCTGGCTACTCAACCATAAAGACGGTCTTGCCAACTCAGTTGAGTATCTTTCGAGAGGGAAATGCAGATGGATAAACAATTTATATTGATAACCGGAGCTTCGTTGGATATGGGCAAGGGCTCTGCCTGAGCACTGGCTATAAAGGATTTTGTCTGCACACCTGCCCGATGTCGGGATCGAATGGGCGACCTAAATAAATAGGATTTGAGTTGTATTGGGATAGTAGTAAATGAAATCAAAGACTGTTTTAGTTACGGGAGCTTCTTCGGGAATCGGCGAAGCATTTGCGTATGAATGTGCTAAAAGGGGTGCAAACCTAATTTTGGTTGCTCGATCTGAAGACTCCTTATCGAATATCGCAACAAAAATTAATGAATTATACCCAGTAGATACAAGCTTTATTCCTATGGATTTAAGCGTAGAAGGATCTGCGCAAAAGCTCTTTGATAAAACTAAAGAGATGGGTATTGAAGTTGACATTCTCATTAATAACGCAGGTTTTGGCAAGTGGGGAGGCTTTGAAAGCTTCACTCTTGAAACCTATAGGGATATGTTGCAGCTCAATATTAACACCCTTACAGAGCTGTGTTACTTATTTCTACCAGAGATGAGACTTAAAAAAACAGGCGGTATCATTAATGTTGCCTCTGGAGCAGCCCTGATGCCGGTACCTTATGCTGGAGTCTACTCTGCATCCAAAAGTTACGTACTGAATTTTTCGGAAGCTCTGCACAATGAACTACAAGGAACCGGTGTAACAGTAACCTGCCTTTGCCCCGGTGGAACCAAGACAAATTTTGCCGAGGTGGCGAATAATCAAGTCAAGGTGGATGAAAGTATCTACGAAACTGCTGAGTATGTTGCTCAAGTAGGGTTAGAAGGATTCTTGTCTCAAAAAAGTTATGTATTGTCAGGTAAGCAAAAGTGGGCTCTGGTTTTATTTTCTCGACTTCTGAGTCGAGCGCAACTGCTGCGCCTATCGGGGAAAGTATTTAAGCGTATTGTAAGTAATGAAAAGACATAAAATTTCACTGTTTTACTAGAGCTGGATTATCCACTTGGCCTTGCTGTGGGCCTTATTGATAATCTGGAAGGGTTGTATTCCTGCTGACTCTGGAGAGTCAGAATACTGGGTTGCCGCTGAGTGGTATTTTTACGCTTCAGTTAGTAAAGGTTGCCTAAATTTCCGGGGTTAAAATGGTGATTCAATATTTTCTTGTAGCTAGTAACCGTAGTTTTGGGTATTGGATTTAGGCTATTTGAGAATCGGGTGTGTCGCCATATTCAACGCGTAGGGTAAAGATTAGAGTGGATCCTGGGTAAGTTGTCTCAAAAGATACAATGATGTCTTATTTTGCAAAGTTGTAGGATGTTGTGTTGGTTTATCTTTACTTAAAGCTATGAAAGGCTACACTCCGCGATTTTTTTGTTTTTAAATAAATGTGAGTTTTATGCCTATCTATTTACATGGCTATTAATTTTTGTGTCTAAGTTGACATTATGGTTTGCTCTGAATTAAAAACTGGGGTGTCGCTGATTGCATTGGTGATAGTAATTTCATTCAGCTAGGGAAAGTTTATGCGAATATTATTGTCAACGGTTGTTTTTATACTTGTCGTTTCTGTGGGGGCGGTGTCTGCAGGAACTGCCGAGCCAGTCTCTTTTACTCGTGGCGAAATATTGTCTTTTTATTACCAGTCAGACCTCTTGGCGCGTCAGTATCAAATTGATGTTCTATTGCCAAAAGAATACGATCCGGAGAACGATACCGTTAAATATCCAGTTGTTTATATGGTGGATGGTTATCTCGATTTTCCAATGATGGCTCCAAATTTCTTCAAGCAGAGTGTAACAGGAAAGATTCCGGCTTTTATTTTTGTAGGTATTGATTATGTTGATGATAGTTTGGGGAAGTTACGGCGTCTCGATTTGACGCCAACTGCTGTGGAGATGGATGGGGAAGTTCAGGGGGGTGGTGCGAATCAGTTTCTTGAGTTTATTAACAAAGAGTTAAAGCCCTTTATTAACAATACGTTCCCTGCTGATCAACAGGATCAGACCTTTATGGGGCATTCTTTAGGGGGATTGTTTGCTCTTCATATTTTGTTTAATCAGCCAGATAGCTTTCATCGTTACATCATAGCAAGCCCTAGTGTCTGGTGGGATGATAAAGTGATTTTTGCCGAGGAACGAATTTATGCAGAAAATAATATAGATATGGAGAAGCATATGTTCATGTTTGTCGGTAAGGAAGAAGGATTTATGGTGAAGGATATGAAGCAATTTGTGCGCAGGTTAGAGTCGCGCAATTATCCTAGCCTTAAATTGTCGAAAAAGGTATTTAAGGGGGAGAATCACCTAACGGTTCCAGTGGTGGGTTACAATATCGGAATTAGGGAAATATTTAAAGAAGATTAACGCTTTAGTTGCACGGTTGATCTTTTTTGGCGCCTCTGTGAGTTGTTCTTATTATCCTGTTTGATGTTGGGCAATTAAAGATTTAAGGTTCATAGGATGAAGAGGATAGCTTTTCAGAGGTGCCGCTATTATTAATAGTACCAATTTTAGCTAAGGGAGAATTAGTTTTGGTTTATAACCAAGCTCGAAATCCCAGAACCCACACTGTGTCGTATACTTTTTCTCCCTCCTCGCGTTCAAAATCTGCAGTTCTTCCGATATTGCGATATTGATGTATGCCAATATATGGGGAGAATTTTGGATGAAATTCATAGCGTAAGCGTATGCCAATTTCTATTTCAGATAGACCAGACCCTCCGTCTGCACTTTTGTCATTTTGCCCAAAAAAATCAAATTCTGCACGGGGTGCTAAACTGAACTTTTCTGAGAGTTTAAATGTATAAACCCCTTCTATGCGAAGGGCCGTGCTGCCGCTTCTACCAAGGAAAAATACAGCGTCCATTTCAAATGAGTAGGGGGTCTCGCCAATAATACCAATTGCAAACCAATTGCGGCTGGTATTCTCCAGGTAAAAATCATGACGAATTCCTGCGAGAATATTCCAATTAGCAGAAACTGCGTGGCTGTAAATGCCCCATAGCTCATTCTCCTCCGTCTCCCCGTTGGAGCGCTCGTAGTCTACTTCTGCGGATAGCTTGCTTTGGTCTGTACCATAGCTGATGTCCCCCTCAATGGTGGCTCCGTTATTACCTTGTAATTCAAATTGATCAAGGCTGAACTTGGCGATGGGTTTGTCTTCTCCTAGGGTTGCATCATTGTTACTTCCAGATGTGGAGTGATACTGAAGGCCATGATGTAAATCCTCTTGGGATTGTCCTTCGATAGCCAGCATCCCCATTAGTAAGGAAATAGTAATCGCTGGAGTTATTGATATTTTACGTAGAAGAATTTCACTTGCGTATCGTCTGGACTCCCGTTTACCCCATATAGGCTTGGTGCGACCTATGAGGTTCAATGAGGAGAAATCTTGCTGCAGATATGGTGAGTGAATAAAGTGTAGAGCTGAAGTGTTTATGTACGACACTTTTTGCCCTTTCTATACCATTTCTTCCTGATGTAATAATTTCATACATTTAATAGAAGTTGTTTCTGTATTCTGCCATTTTACAAAGTTTTGAGTTTGCTTGTTGTAAGGAATATTTACCAGTATAAGCATATTGCCTTTCTAATCTTTCAAATTTGATAAAATCTCTCTATTAATGAATCCTAAGAAAAAGTGTGAATTACGACTGTAAGCCAAGAGAAATTCTGGTTTCCTGCTGCATTTACTTGGCGGATAGTTTGCTGTGAACAGAATTTTTTAACGAACCGGGAGCTAAAACCAGGCGCGAAAACCGACAACCCACACGGTGCTATACACCTTTTCCCCTTCTTCACGGGCAAAATCTGCGGCATTGCCCACAACTCGTTCATGGTGAACGCCGACATAGGGGGAAAATTTAGGGTGAATTTCGTAGAGTAGACGCAATCCTATTTCTATTTGAGACAATCCGCTGCCACTGCCAGCGATTTCATCATTTTGGCCAAAGAAATTCAGCTCCAGGCGCGGAATAAGGCTCACTTTTTCTGCGAGCTTTGCATCATATTCCCCTTCCAGGCGAAAAGCTGTACTGCCGTTCCTTCCCAGAAATAGCACTGCATCCATTTCTAATGAGTAAGGGGTTTCTCCAACCAGCCCAATCGCCAGCCAATTGCGGCTGGTAGTTTCCCGCTGTAGGTCGTGTCGGAAGCCGGCGAGGAAATTCCAATCTTTGGAAATGGACCGGCTGTAGACCAGCCATCGCTCATTTTTTTCCGTTTCTCCTCCTCCCCGCTCAAAGTCTACTTCCAGCACTACTTTATTGACGTCATCTCCATAACTGAAATCGCCTTCGATTGCCGCGCCGTTCATACCGCGCCGTTCGAATTGGTCAAGGCTGAGTTTGGCTACCGGCTTGTCCCCCTCCCCGGCCATACCATTGTCCTCTCCAGCGACTGATTCTTCTGAGGGGGCTTGGAAGCTGTGGTGCTGGTCTTCCCGATTTTGCGCTTTAGCTGCTTGAAAACTTAGTTGCAAGCACAGGGTAACAATTATTATCACTGTCGCTTTGGTACAGAGAGTGCGCCTCATACCACGCGCACCTCTCGGAAAATACCGTATGTGCGATAAAGCATTTGGCAGTGTAATGCCCAGCGCCCCCGGGTATCGGCATTTACCAGGTAACTGATCTTGGCACCGGGCTGCACCATCACCGTGTGCTTGCGAGGTAGATACTCTCCGTCACCAGTTTCCAACTCACTCCATAAACCGTGCAGGTGCATGGGCTGGGTGAGTAGGGTGTCGTTCACCAGAGTGATACGTAGACGCTCGCCATAAGCCAATAATATTGGTGTGGCGTTTTTATATTTAACACCGTCAATGGACCATAGGTAACGAGCTGGATTACCGGTGAGATGTAGTTGTAGTTCTCGCTGCGGTTGGCGTTGGTCTAATGATGGTGTGAGACTGCGAAGATCTCTGTAGGTTAGGATGCGGCGGTTGTAGCGTTGCTGGTGTTCACGGAGTCCAACACCGGGATCATCCATTCCATTTTGGGGAGCGAGCGCGCGCAGGGCTACGCCATGGCCTTTTTCTGTTGGCTGGTGGATGATGGGGCTATGGCTTCCCAGGCCAGCGGGGGCCAGTTTGGCATTGCCTTCTTCTGCAGTGGACTGTCTATCAGCAGCTCTAGCACCACTGGCACGGATGAATCCCATATCGCGCTTATCGAGAATAGGGATTGGATCCATGGGGGGAACTTCGGCAGAAAGACTCTGAGCGGGCGTTAAGGTACCGCGAGCGTAACCGCCGCGATCGATCGCCTGGGCAAAAAGGGTGTAGGCTCTGTCGCCACTGGGCCTAACTACCACATCGTAGGTTTCCCCAGTACCTAGGCGGAATTCATCCATTCTCACCGGCTGAATATTCTGGCCATCAGCAGTCACCACGGTCATATCCAGACCGGGAATGCGTAGGTCGAAGATTGTCATGGCAGAGGCGTTGATAAAACGCAGCCGTACTATCTCACCGGGGGCAAATAGGGCAGTCCAATTGTCTTCCGGAGTTTGTCCATTGATCAGGTAGCTGTAGGTGTAGCCTGTGACATCAGACACATCTCGATCAGACATGCCTGCGAAGTTCCATGGGTGTCGTTCACGCCAGGTTTGCTCTATGCCTTTCGCGCGTACATCTCGCCAGAGATCTGTGGTGGTGCGGTGGCGGCGCCGGTTGTAATAGTGGCCATCTTTCTTCAGGTTTGAATAAATCCGCTGGGGAGATTCATCGCTCCAATCGGAGAGCAACACTACATAATCCCGGTCATAGGTCACCGGGTCTCCCCCAGCTGGATCGATGACGATAGCTCCGTAGAGTCCCTGCTGCCTCTGGAAGCCGGAGTGACTGTGATACCAGTAAGTTCCGCTTTGTGTGACTTTAAAGCGGTATCGAAAATTTTCCCCGGGCCTAATACCGGAGAAATTGAGCCCTGGTACACCATTCATAGGATTGGGCACCCTGATGCCATACCAGTGAATCGAAGTGTTTTTATCTAATTGGTTGAGGACATTGAGAGTGACAGTTTGCCCCTCGTGCCAGTGCAGGATTGGGCCGGGAATAGAACCGTTAACTGAAATTGCGTTGCGGGGTTGTCCGGTCAGGTTGACTGTCCTTTGGTCTACCTGCAGGGAGAAATTCTCGCCAGTTAAAGTCGTGGGAGGGGGGACTCGCGCCCTGGCGGGGGTAGGGGAGCCGGGCAGGCCCAGCAGGGCCATGCCGGCGCTGATTCCGGTTACAAAGGTGCGGCGCGAAACCGAGCCGCACCGCGGAGGTTTTGTCATCGACAGTCCTCAGAACTGTTCTCCGGCCGCGTTGATTTCTGCATAAACCACGCTGCTGCCGTCCTTGTTTAACTGCATTACCTGGTAGGGGGTGAAGCGATCGCCCATCTCCATGCCAGGGCTTCCGAGAGGCATACCGGGCACAGCCAGCCCCAGCGCACCCTTAGGCGGACTTTGCAAAAATTGCTGAATCAGCTTGGCTGGCACATGCCCTTCGAAAACATAGCCTTCCTTGGACACACTGGTGTGGCAAGACTGGTAGCGGGGTTCGATTCCGTGCTGGTTTTTGACGCCGTTGAGGTCATCGACATCCTTTGCCACCACTTCGAAGCCGCTGTTGCGAGCGTGGTCCACCCAAACTTTGCAGCAGCCACAGGTAGCGGATTTATAGGTAGTTAGGTTCTGCGCTTGAGATTCTTTGGGCTCGGTGGGTTCGGCACAAGCACTGAGAGCTAATGTAGTAACAAGCGCGGCAATTGCGGCTAAAAAAGATCGGTACATGGAATTACTCCTGTCATTCATATCAACTGACCCACCACATCGTCAGTGCAGCATAGGTGCAGCTAGTGGCGGGCAAAAAAGATTTATTGGCGAAGTTTATTGCTGGAGCCGAGGCTCAGGTGGCAATAGGAGGCCGCAGGGCGCTTTCCGGGTCGGGGGAAGGTTTAAATACTGTGTAAGCTGTTGCCAGGGAAATTGGCCGCGAAAAATTCGGGATATTGGCGGAGATTACGGCGAGGCTATTGCTCAATCCCGGGCAGCAGCCGCATTCGATACCACAGTCACCGCGGTGCTCACTGTGGCAATCATCGGCTTTATCCGCTTCGCAGTGGCCCTGTTCGCTGCTTTCCATGCTCAGCATATCTACAGGTTCCGCACAGGGCACGGCCGATGCTAGGCCGGCGAAGGCCAACAGCAGTATCAGCAACAAGGTGCGAAGGTAGGCAATATACATAAAGCAGCCCAGGAGAAGTATGCCGGTCAGTGTATGTGTGGGCAGCAGGGGGCGCAAGCACAGCGAGAGATTGGAGGAGGTTAAGGGAAAGCGTCCCGCTCTCCCTTGGTTTTATGCCTGTATTGATTCGGAGCCTACAGGGTTATCGCTTGTAAAGACTATCCTTTAGACAGGTCTTTAGGGTTTCCTCAGAGGCAAGCGATAGTCCTGATGTCGCAGCAGATCGGGTCCACATTCCAACCGCTCCAACCAGCTCAGGAAGCCCTCCTTAACTTCTTCAGAGGAAAAATACCCGCCGTGTTGAGGCACAATCATGGCCGGATTCAGTTCTCGCACCATTTTCACCCACAGACGACAGGCCCAGTTGCCTCCCATATAACGCTGGTGGAAACCTTCCATGGATGGAATATGCGCATCAAAATCGATGACTTCGCCCTCCTCTCCACCGAGAGAGGCGCCCACATCACCGGAAAACAGGATGCGGCTAACCGGATCGTAGAAACTGAAGTTGCCGCAGGAGTGCATAAAGTGTGCGGGCAGGGCCCAGATTTCGCTGTCGGCAAAAGGCAGCACCTCGCCCTTGTCGCTGATGGGAATGATACGGTCCTGCCAACGTTCACTACCGGCACGCGAGGCGACAAAGCCGGATACTAGGTGGGGCAGGAAGCGCGACCACAGTTTGGATACCGCTACCTTGCAGCGCGAGTGCAGCATCCAGCGTGGCAGTGAGGCAATGATGTCCGGGTCCTGGTGCGAGGCAAGGATATATTCCAGATCGCTCAGGTTCAGGTGGCGGCTGAGTTCAATGGTTAGGGGTGTGTAGGTGAGATCACCGCCGGGATCAATTAGCGCACCTTGGGTGCCGCGGCGAATCACAAACTGGTTGGCCTGCACTCCATCGCTGCCATTCTGTTCTTTAACCAGATCGCAGAAACGCGCAACCAGGTGAGGGCCTTGCTCAAATAAAATGTCCACGCCGCGGCCTCTCTTATTTAATTAGGTCAAGGTACTGGCTGAGGCGCTCCTTGTTGACGGCGATACGTTCACTCATTCCTTGAGCGTGTTTCTTGGCATCTTCCAGGTTGCCGGCCTGGCCTACCTGAATTACACCGACCATGCCCAAGGGCAGGTGCGGATCGCACTGGTACAGGTAAACGCCTTCCCTATTCAAGGTCACACTGACTTTCTCGCCCATGCCGCCATTCCAACTGTCGCCATCGGCTGGGGAGAGTACGGAACGGCTGTTGTGTGCCATATCGGTGGGCAGGAAGGTGACAGTATCGCCCACTGCAACGTTTAGGAACGCGGGTTCGAAAGTCATCATGCCGTCCTTGCCCTGGTTCAGCATCTTAACTTCGTGATCTGCTGCCAGGGCGGACGTCGAGGCCATGACGAGTGCGAGAAGCGCACTGCGAAGAGTAATAGACGACATATTTACTTCCTGTTTTGAGTAGTCGGTGATGTTGTAATGACTCTGCCTATAGGAGGAGGCGAGACGCGCCGGATATTAGCCCGGTGAAAATACGAAGAATTGATCTAGATCAATCGCGCAGATCCCAGAGAAAGTGGGAAAAAGTGCCAATACACCACTTGGGTAAAGGAGAGTCATATCTGTCTGTTAAGCGCTGCCCTCTGAAGGGAGATAAGGGGTAAACTGTGCGCCAATTTGACTGGGTGACACTTTGGGGGAGTAACCTTGGCTGCTAAACGCAAAACTGCCTATGTGTGCAATGAATGTGGCGCTGACTATACAAAGTGGGCGGGGCAGTGCAGTGCTTGTGGTGCCTGGAACAGCCTCTCTGAAGTGCGTTTGGGGCCGGAGCACAAAGACAGCCGCGCGGCTAATTTCACCGATGCCCAGAGTGGCTATGCCGGCGCCGCCGGTGCTGGCAAGGTGCAGAAGCTCTCGGAAATCGACCTGAGTGAGCTGCCGCGTATTCCCACTTCCGCCTCGGAACTGGATCGAGTGCTGGGAGGTGGTTTGGTGCCGGGTTCGGTGGTGCTGATCGGCGGTCATCCTGGGGCCGGTAAATCCACGGTATTGCTACAGACTCTGTGCCACCTCGCTACTTCAATGCCGGCGCTGTATATCACCGGTGAAGAATCTCTTCAGCAGGTGGCTATGCGCGCCAAACGCCTGGGCCTGCCCACTGATTCCCTGCAGCTCCTCAGTGAAACTGATGTGGAGCGCATCTGCCTGGCGGCAAAAGAAGTCAATCCACGCTTGATGGTGGTGGACTCTATCCAGGTGATGCATATGAGCGATGTGCAGTCCGCTCCGGGCTCGGTGGCCCAGGTGCGTGAGAGTGCTGCTTACCTGACCCGCTTCGCCAAGCAGACTGGTACTGCGCTGATTTTAGTGGGCCATGTCACCAAAGACGGCAGTTTGGCAGGCCCCAAGGTGCTGGAACATATTATTGATTGCTCCATATTGCTCGAAGGTACTCACGACTCTCGCTTCCGCACCCTGCGTGCCCATAAAAACCGCTTTGGAGCGGTGAATGAGCTGGGGGTATTTGCCATGACCGAGCAGGGCCTTAAAGAAGTTTCTAATCCCTCCGCTATTTTCCTGCAGCGCGCCGAGGAGATCGCCGCGGGATCGGTGGTGACTTCCGTGTGGGAGGGCACCCGTCCGCTGCTGGTGGAACTGCAGGCACTGGTGGATGACAGCAGCCTCGGTAATCCGCGCCGGGTAGCGGTGGGCCTCGACCAGAACCGCCTGAATATGCTGCTGGCGGTGCTGCACCGCCATGGCGGCGTCTTGGTCGGCGATCAGGATGTGTTTATCAATGTGGTAGGCGGCGTCAAGGTAATGGAAACCAGTGCCGACCTGACTCTTTTGCTGGCAGTTGTTTCCAGCTTTCGCAATCGGGTGTTGCCGCGGGATCTGGTGGTCTTCGGTGAGGTGGGACTTTCCGGTGAGATCCGCCCCGTGCCCTCGGGCCAGGAGCGCCTGCGCGAAGCCGCTAAGCACGGTTTTCGCAAAGCGATAGTGCCCGCCGCCAATCGCCTGAAAAACGATATCGAGGGTATGGAAATGCACTCGGTAAAAACCCTGGCGGAAGCCCTCGCCGTGATCGACATGAGCTGAGTCGGATGAGTACCCGCACGTCCAGGCGTAATCTTCTCTGCTGGCAACTATTACTCGGTGCAGTGTTCATTCTGGCCGCGAAAGTCCAGGCCTATGAGCGCATTGCTTCGTTGAACCTGTGTCTGGACCAAGTACTGCTGAACTGGGCACAACCTGCGGATATTGCCTCCCTGACTTGGCTGTCCGCCGCCGAACAGTATCGCTCCCTGCCGATTCCCGAACACGTTCAGCTCAATCGCGCCCGCGCCGAGGAGCTGCTGCCATTAAAGCCAGATCTGGTGCTTGCCGGGCAGTACGGTGCCCAGCGTGCGGCTGAGCGGCTGCAGGCACTGGGTATGAATGTGGTGACCATCCCCGATGCCTACAGTCTGGAGCAGTTGCAACAACAACTCGGTGCTTTGCAAGCCGTACTGGGCCCGCTTCCTCCGCTGCAAGAGCAGAAACGCGCGTTGGCACAACTACTCGATCAGCCCGCTGCTAAACAGCGCGCCAGTGCGGTGATTCTCTCTGCCAATAACATCACTTACGGCAGCGGCATGCTGGAGCACCAGTTGCTGCAGCGCGCCGGTTTTGACAATCTCGCCACCACTCAGGGACTGGCACGGATCAGCCTGGAAGAGGTGATTGCTCTGCAACCGGATTTGTTGGTGTTCTATGGCAGCGAGCAGCATTTCGCACTGGCTTACCTGGCCGCGCGCCACCCGGTACTTCAGCGCTATATCGATAGCGGCCGCACCTATACCCTGCCGAAGCAGCTGAGCCTGTGCCCGGTACTGGCAGTGGTGGATACACTGCAACAGCTGATGGATAAGAGGGAAGCGTTTGTACAATAAAAACGCGGTTTTGTTATTACTGGCGGCCCTGCCGCTGGCCCTGCTCGGGGCACTGGGCAGTGGCCCGGTTTCGGTGGACCTTTCCAATGCGCTGGCTGAGGGCTGGAGTGGCCAGAGCAGCGATGCGGTGATTCTGTGGCAATTGCGACTGCCCCGTGCCCTGTTGGCAATACTGGTGGGCGCTGCCTTGGGAATGGGCGGCGCCGCCATGCAGGGGATGTTGCGTAACCCTCTGGCGGAGCCGGCGCTGCTCGGTGTTTCCAGCGGTGCGGCTTTGGCGGCGGTACTGTTTCTCTATTACGGCGCGGCCTGGAAATCCGGTTGGTTGTTGCAGGCTCTGGCTATTGGTGGTGCCTTTAGCGCGGCGGCGGCGGTGTGGTTGTTGGCGGGGCGCGGCGCCAGTGCCGGACGGCTGGTGTTGGCGGGGGTGGCCATTAACGCTTTCCTATCGGCACTGATTGCACTGGCGCTTAACTATGCGCCGAGCATGTTCGCCATGCAGGAGGTGGTGTTCTGGTTGATGGGCTCGCTGGCCAATCGCGGCTGGGACCAACTGTTTTTGGCATTGCCCTTTTTAGCCGTGGGGGTGCTGTGCCTGTTTTTCACACGCAATTATTTGCGCGCGCTGGCCTTGGGTGAAGACAGTGCGGCTTCCTTGGGTTTCCAGAGCCGCGCCTATCCCTTTCTTATTTTGCTGGGCATCGCCAGTGCCGTGGGTGGTGCCGTGGCAGTAGCTGGCACCATCGGTTTTGTCGGATTGGTGGTGCCGCACCTGGTGCGCCCTCTGGTGCGCCAGGACCCCGCCCGTTTACTGTGGATCAGCGCTTTAGCTGGAGCGCTGCTGTTGCTGCTGGCAGACATTCTGGTGATTAATTTTGTCGGCGCGCAGGAGCTGCGCATTGGCGCGGTCACCGCTTTTATCGGTGCACCTTTTTTCTTCTGGCTGATTTTGACGGCGCGCAGGGGGCAGTGGTTGTGAATATGGCTAGTGAGAAAACTATTGAGGCCGCCTGCGTTGCGCTGGAATTGCAGCGAGGGCGCAAGAGTGTCCTGCAGGGAATCCATTGTGCTTTTAAGCCCTTCGAGCTGACCGCCGTGGTGGGCCCCAACGGCGCCGGCAAGAGCAGCCTGTTGCAGTGTTTATCGGGCGTCTTGTCCCCCGATGCGGGTCATGTTGAGCTGAATGGTCTCGATGCGGGGCAATTGCCGGCATCCCAGCGTGCGAGGCTGGGGGCTTTCCTACCGCAGTCGGAAACTCCGGCCTGGTCTCTCAGTGCGGCGGATATGGTGGCCCTGGGTTTACTGCCTTGGGGACGCCTGCCAGATCGCGAGCAGAGAATTCAACAGGCGTTGTTATTGGTCGATGCGCAGGAGTTTGCCCAGCGCCCGGTCACTCAATTATCCGGTGGCGAGCTGCGCCGCGTGCAATTGGCCCGCCTGTTAGTGGGGCGGGCACCGCTGCTGATCGCCGATGAACCCACTGCGGCGTTGGATATCCGTCACCAACTTCAGCTGATGCAGAACTTCCGCAGCCTGGCCGACAGTGGCAAAAACGTGGTGTTGGCACTGCACGACCTCAGCCTGGCGGCGCGCTTTTGCGATCGGATTCTCTTGATGCTGGATGGAGAATTGTTAGCTCAGGGAACACCGCAACAGGTACTGACTCCGACGTTGATTGGCGAAGCCTACGGGGTGAGTTGTGAATTCCGTTGGCGCGACGGCATCGCAGACTTTGTACCACTGGATTTGCTGCGAAAATCCAGTGGCTAGAAATTCCTGTCTCAGCCAAATCGCCTGCGCGGGGGCTGTGGCCGCCCCATTGCGGGTCCGCGGCGGAAGTCCTCGGAGGGTGTTCCTTTGTAGCAGCGCGGAATTATTGGCCACTCCTCAGTAAGGAAATAGGCATAAATACCCTGAGGAAAATCAGGGGTGCGCACAAAGCGGCCATTGCACTCATCGAGGGAGCCCGCCCCTTCAACATATTCGTAGTCCGCCACAAAGGTGCCGTCGTAATAGCCGCCAGGTTGCTTGTTGCTTGTTGGCCGATGTCCAGATTTCACCCGATAGCTGGAGTGCATTTTTACTACATCAGTCTCCTCATTCATGTCATCGCCATAACCATATAGTGCGTAAATGGGAAAACCATCTGCGGCCCAACCAATCAGTGGTGAATGATGCTGCGGGGTAACTTGTAGTCTTGCCAATAGTCCGGTGGGCAGACCGTGATAATGGTAGGCCCCGTTGGGCTGGACATGGGCGTAGTTGTCGTCAACGCCGAGGGGAACTGCACCGGAGAGCGCCTCATAGCGCCAGAGGCCGCGATTACCCAGGTACCACTCTGCGGCGCTGGGATCAAAGGGCACGCCGTTAATGCCAATACCAAAATTTTGCAGGCTTACTGGTGTGGATTTTTTTGCCAACTTGGGGGCTGCGGGTACTCGGTATTTGTAGCGTTGGGTTTCGATTTTGTGGGGATTGCCGGAGTTTGGGAAGGCACCGGTTTTATGCGTGGAGATACCGTTGGCTTCAATCACCCGCCAGGGCCCCTCGATTGTGACTTTAACGCGGCTGGTGGTGATTGGGCTGTGGTCGGCGGGAACCCTATATTGTAATCCCTCCGACTGCACCACCCGATGCCTGCGCGCCGGTGGTCTGCCGTTAGCGCGCTCTTGAGAAGGGATTCTGGCAATAGCCAATGTGCCCGTCACACAGACCGGAGCCTGATCTTCAGATAAGCGCAAGCATTGGCCGCTACTGTGACCGATGCTACAACTTGAGCCGGAGGTTAACCCTTGGCAGGCTTCCACGGTTGTTTCCGGCAGGTGTCCCAGAGCTGCCGGGGTGACACAGGTGAGGCCCACTAATAGCCACTTTTTCATACTGCATTCTCGAACTGCGAGGCCCGCAAGGGCCCCAATGATTTACTCGTTATTTTCTTTTCGATCTTTGCCCGGTCTGCGGCCTTCCATTTTTGTGGGAACACACACCAGTTGCTCTTCTCTAGGGGGCATGCGGCAAGTGCCTTCCAGGGTACCGTGCGGCGTTTCCACTTTGCAGGCATCACCCTTCGACATGGCCTTGCAGGCATCAAAGGCTTCCTGAGGAGGTTTGCGTGGCTGTGCGTTTGCAGAGGAAATCATGGCCATTAGGGCGACAGATAATAAAACCTTGTACATGGTGCTCTCCATTGAAGGCAGCTGGACAGCGCCTGCACTGAAGAGCAGGCGCGGGCGATTAGCGGCGGCCAGTATCCCCCTTCCTGGGAGGTGTTTTTTAACCAGCCGCTGATAGCCAACATAGTTCAGGAATGCGCAAGGAATGTGGATTTTTGGTAAAGAAGTGTGCAAGCGAGTAAGGGCTGAGTGGTGTTTGAAAAACAGATTTTTATTGAAAATTACCCCGTGGATTTAACGTCTCACTTTCGCTGGGGAAGCGCCAGCCACGCTGTTATACTTGCCGCCGCTTTGGGTGCCCAGCAGTGTATTTACACTTGGCTGGGGTAAACGGGAAGTCCGGTGATGTGTACACAGAGTCCGGCGCTGCCCCCGCAACGGTAAATCATTTTTCTTTACAAAATGATAAGCCCGATACCGGCCCTCGGCACTAAGCCGGAGTTTTTATATCTGGCCTTGAGGATAAAGCGGAGGGCTTTGTCTGGTCAGTGTGCCCGCCTGGGTTGCGCACCGATTGTACTCACCCTCCCTCAATCCGTTTTTCTGTTCGAGATTGGGGAACCACAATGAAAAAAACTTTATTAGCCGCTGCCGTCTTTGCCGCGGTGCAACCGCTATTGTCTGCGGCTGCGGACCTGGAAGAAATCACAGTGACTGCCAGCCGTCTGGATCTGCCCAAGAGCCAGCTGGGTGTCTCTGTTTCAATTCTTAATGCTGCCGATATTGAGCGATTGGGTTATACCAGCCTGCTGGATGTGATGCGCACTCTGCCAGGTGTTGCTGTCAGCAATAGCGGCGGAGCGGGTAAGGTCAGTTCCTTGTTTATCCGTGGGGAAAGTAATTTCCGCACCCTGGTGTTACTGGATGGGGTGAATATTGCCGACCCGACGGGTTTACAGGTAAGTACCCAATTGCAGCACTTGCAGGTTAGCGATATTGAGCGTATTGAAGTCCTGCGCGGGCCCCAGGGCATGCTTTACGGTGCCGGCGCCGGTGGCGTGATTAATATTATTAGCAAAAGGCCTGCTGAGAGTGTTAACGCCAGTGCCTCTGTAGAGGTGGGTCGTTACGGAAGCCAGAATACCAGTGCGAACCTTGGGGGAAGCATTGAATCCTGGTACTACGATTTAAGTGTTTCTGACTTTTCCACTGACGGTTTTAATGCAACCGAAAAAGATTCTTCTGGTGAGGAAGATGGTTACGATAATTTTACCACCAGTGCACGTCTCGGTTACCAGATAAATGAAAATCTATCTCTCGAGAGCCAGTACCGCAAGGTGGATACTGAGACTGAGTACGACAACTGTTTTTCGGATTCTCCTAATGATTGCCTGAGTCGCTTCGACCAGGAATTTTTCATCTTTAGTAGTCATTACCAGTTTGCCAACTGGAATCATAGAGTAAGCCTTTCTCAACAGGAGATTGACCGCGAAGAGGGTATCAGCCCTGGGGCCTTTCCATTTATAACAAACGGTAAAATTCGTGAGGCAAATTATATCGGCAGCAATACCTTGAACAGTGGAAAACTGCTGTGGGGCGGAGAGTATGAACAGCAGAAATATGCTACAGAGTTTGCCGATGAGGTATTGGAAAGTACTGGCTTCTTTACGGAGTGGCACAGTGATTTCGCCGAAACAGTTTTCTATACCCTAGGCTACCGTCGCGATAACCTGGAGACTGAGGATCACAATAGCTGGCGTGTCTCTGCAGCTCTACCTGTTTCTCTAGGTGATGATCAGCAGCTTAAGTATCGCGCGAGTTTTGGAACTGGTTACCGTGCTCCGAGCCCGTACGAATATACTACCAATGCTTCTTTGGGGGCTGAAACCAGTCGTGGTTATGAGTTGGGTCTGGAATACCAGTGGGCACAATTATTACAGGCTGAGCTGACCTACTTCGACCAGGAGATCAGCGATGCTATTTTTTATAATTACACAACCTGGTCTTATGAGCAGGATGATGGTGATAGTCAATCTGAGGGGGTGGAACTGTCCTTGGGCGGCAACCTTAATAGCAACCTGGATTGGTCTATAACTGGCACTTGGCTGAACTCAGAGGACTTCACAGGCGCTCAGCGTGGCGGAGTTCCCCAGAGGGTATTTAACTTCGGCCTCAGCCAACAATGGCTGGGAGATAAGTTGACTCTGAGTGGTAACTGGCAGCGGGTTGAGGATCGTATTGATGGTTATACCGGAATCGCTCTGGAGAACTACAGTAAGGTTGATCTGAATGCCGTCTATCGGGTCTCCCCCAATATGCGGGTTAATCTACGCGGTGAAAATATGTTGGACCGGAACTATCGCGAAGTTGCGGGTTATTACACAGCAGGCGCAGCAGTTTATGCCGGTATAGAATTTAGCCTATAAAAATGTTTGGAGAGATAGCCCCTTGGGCTATCTCTCTGTTCACTCTCTTCTAACGATTCAACCCCGGTGTTTCTCTTTCCGGCGGCTACTATTGCAGCGTCTAGTTTTTTCCGGGAGCTATTTTGTGGCGGTATTTAGTAATGATGGCGTGGAATTGCATTTTGAAGTTCGCGGAAGGGGCCCGCGCTTGGTGTTTCACCCTGGTACCCTCAGTGATCTCAGGGTAGCCCCGACTATTTTCGACTCCCCGTTGGCGAATCGGTTTGAAATCTTAACCTTTGACCCCCGTGGCATCGGTCAGTCTAATTCACCCATCGATTCTCCCAATATGGCCGATTACGCCCTAGACCTTAAACGACTGATGGATCATCTCGATTGGCGGGATGCGTATCTACTGGGAGAATCATTTGGTGGCATGGTCGCTCAGGAATTTGCATTGCAATATCCCCAGTTGGTGCGAAAACAGGTTTTATTGGTAACCAGCTCCGGAGGCCGCGGAGGCGCTTCATTCCCGTTTCATCAGTACGATATTGAGGCTATGAGCCTCGAGGAAAAAGTGAATCTATGGGTGACTGCGGGCGATAGCCGCCTGCAAAGTGCCGATGGTATACATTCAGAATCAGCACTTTGTGCTTTTTTAAGTAAATATTATCGCCAGGTCTGCGAACTGGCGGCAAGCAAGCCTGACGGAGCCCAGTGCCGTATTCGACAGCTTCAGGCGAGAAAAGGCCACGATACTTTTGCTCGCCTACCGACTCTGGAGGTAGAAACGCTGATCTGTGCCGGGCGCTACGATAGTGTCGCCCCTTTTGAAAATCAGCGGGCTTTATTTCGGCAGATTCCCAATTCGCGCTTGGGCATTTTTTCCGGTGGCCACAATGTTCTCTGGCAGGATGATCTGATTTGGGATTTTATTTCTGCATTTTTAGCAATGACAGAGTGAGAAGCCTCTGAATAACGACGCACACTTGAGTGCAATCTGCACGCTCCCTTTACTTTAAATGTTTGATGGTCTTTATGAGTTCAGAATCACAGGATAAAAAGAGTCGACATAAGTCACGTATGCAGAACCGTAAAAAAATTGTGGATGAGGCGGTTTCTAAAGCGCTGGAGGAGCGCGGCATAGTGATTCTCTATACCGGCGATGGCAAGGGTAAAACCACTGCGGCGATGGGCACGGTCACACGTGCCCTGGGCTTCGGTTACTCTACCGTGGTGACTCAATTTATTAAGGGCACCTGGGAGTGTGGAGAAAAGAATCTTCTAATGGGCGCCGCCCACCCGTTACAGTGGCATCAAATGGGCACTGATTTCACCTGGGAAACCCAGGATTTTGAGGCCGATAAAGCTGCGGCAATGGCACTTTGGGAGAAGGCGCGGGAGGCGTTGCGGGATGAGCGAGTTTATCTGGTGGTTTTGGATGAGCTCACCTACGCGCTGAATTACCGCTGGTTGGACAAAGAAGAGGTAGTACAAGCGATACAGCAGCGGCCCAGGGAGCAGACGGTTGTCATAACCGGGCGTGGGGCCAAGCAGTACCTCAAGGATGTAGCCGATACTGTGAGCGAAATGTGTTCGGAAAAACACGCATTCAATACCGGTATTGCCGCTCGCAGAGGCATAGAGTGGTGATTGTGAAGTCGTGCAATGAGTAGAAGCTTTGAATAGAGGAGCTAAATAGAGACTTAAGCTGAAGCAGGGTTTACGCAGCCAAAGCCTCTTGTCAGCAGTGCTTATTCGACTTCAGCTAACTCTTGTGCGGCTTCGCGGGCTACTATCTGTGCCATCAGCTGGCGTCTGACTCGCATTGGGGTGGTGGCAAACCAGCGATAACAGGCGCGGTTGAAAGAGCTCTGTTCGCGATAGCCCAGCATATCCGAAATCTGGGACATGGGGGGTTGTTTACCGCTTAAATAATACTCTGCACGCTCCCGGCGAATGCGATCCAAAAGATCCTCAAATACCAATTCCCGGTCCCTCAGCCTGCGCTGTAGAGTACGCTTGTGCATACCCAGCTGATTGGCGACTTCTTGTAGGCTGCACCTTTTTAAAGGCATCAGGCAATAAATCAGCTGCTGCACCTGTTCCACCAAACTGGCTTCCCCCTTTTGCAGAAGCTCTTCGATATAGGTTTTCAATAGTGGACGCAGGCTGGGATTGCATTTCTCTGTAGGTTGCAGCAGGGAGCTGCTATTCAGGATAAATGCATCAGTTTCCTTGCCGAAGTGTACGGAAACCCCAAAGAAGTTTTCGTAATGGTCATGTACGGGGCGCTCGGTTTTTAGGTGAACACTTTCCAGCTGAAAATTACTCCCACAAAGGTGTTGTAGAGCTACCAATGAAACACCGAGTAGAAACTCGCGGGATTGTTGCTGGGGGGGAGGAGCGTCCTCGGTAAGCTGAGCTTCCAGGTCATCGATACACAGAAAACTTAGATGCGTGTGTTTCCCCTTTTTTGTGAGTTCAACTCGCAGATTATAGGGAGAATTGCCTAGCTGTTTTATCGCTGTGTTAAGGAATTCACCCAAAGTAAGGGACTGCAGTACAGCTGCCCCAAGAGAACCCAGTGCGGCAGCCCCCTGACTGTAGGCAAGACGCAGTCCAAAGTCGGCGCAGTTCAACTGGCTAGCGGTCTTGTTCAGCAGCTCAGCCACTTGATCTAGTGCCAGATACCCATCAAGGCTCTCAACCTGTTGGGGGTTAATACGGGAACTGATCAGCAGGGCTTCGGGGCTACCTTTTAATTGGCTCACCAACTCGTAAAAGCCTGTTAACAGGGTCGTTCTTATTTGTTGAGTCAATTTTTATAAATCCTGTGAATCCCCTGGAAAAAATTACTTTTATACATTTCCCAGGTGGAGAAGGGTTAATCCAGCGGAATAGATCGGATCTGGGCGGACGCCAAAGATAAAAAAGAGCCATATGGCTCAAACTGTTTATCTAGTGAAGGCTTCTTTATGACTGGTTTAAAGGACAGTCTCTCTGGCCAGGGCCTGCTCTGTGTCGACGTCCTGTAATGTCGGTAATGGAGGGCAATAGCAATCTTTACCCTTCAAAAGGGCAAGGTAGGGCACAACCACGGTGCTCGTCCTGAGCGGAAAAATGAATGATAGTTAGATCAGGGCAGGTCTATGCTGGCGATAATCCGCGTATCGATCTCCGCAAAACGTTATTACTGCGTAATGTTACTCGTTTTATTTAGGTGTTTTAAAGGCCAAAGATAACTTGGGGGTACTTCCCGGAAGTTGCCGCATGGGAAATAAATCTTTTTATTGTTGTTTTTTAGGTATTTTATCCCTAATTTTTTAATTTAAGTATTTTTTGTTTTATGACGACTGCGTCACTGGGAATATAAATTTTTTAGTCTGGACGGAGAAAAAATTTAATATTGGCTCAATGGTACCAATTATATCAGGGGTCGTGGAGGATTAGATGAGACGCTCGAGATCTTTCAATTACAGAATTGATCTTAAATGTGCATATTTCTTTCACAATTGAAAAGGCCCGCTAAAAAGCGGGCCTTTTCAATAAGTGGGTTTTAGCCACCATAATAAGTTGCTGCACCGGGACCAACGGGGAGGCCCAGGGCAAATACCCAGATATAGAACAATGCAGTCCAGCCAACAAAGAAGAAGATGGAGTAGGGGATCATTGTGGCGATCAGTGTTCCCATACCCAGATCTTTTTTATAGCGGGCGGCGAAGGTGATGATCAGACCGAAGTAGCTCATCATCGGGGTAATGACATTGGTAACCGAGTCGCCAATTCGATAAGCAGCCTGTATCACCTCAGGCGCATAGCCCAGCAGCATCAACATCGGCACAAAGATTGGAGCGGTAACGGCCCACTGTGCTGAGGCACTACCCAGCATCAGATTCACAAATCCGCACATCATGATAAAGAACAGGAATAGCAGCGGGCCTGTCAGGCCGATGCTCTGCAGGGCATCGGCGCCCAGTACGGCGAAGATAGTCCCCAGGTTGGTCACCTTGAAGAAGGCGACGAACTGCGCGGCGAAAAATACCAGCACGATATACATGCCCATGCTGTTCATACTTTTGGCCATGGCATCAATGACATCACGGTCATTCTTCATGGTGCCCACCACCTTGCCATAGACAAAGCCGGGGATAGCGAAGAACACCAGGATAAGAGACACAATACCTTTCAGGAACGGCGAGCCGGCTACCAGGCCAGTTTCCGGGTTACGCAACACACCCCACTCGGGCACAATCGTCAGGGCAAATACCGCGGAGACAGCCAGAACCGCAAGGCCAGCGTACTTAAGGCCGCGTTTTTCATCGTCGGTAAGCGTACCAAGTTTGTCCTGACTGAGATCAACGGAGGCCTCATTGGGATCGTACTTACCCAGCTTGGGTTCAACGATGGCCATTGTGACCCAGCTGCCAACAATGGTGATCAGGAAGGTACTGACGATCATAAAGAACCAGTTCACTTCCGGGCCAACGCTATAAGTTGGGTCAATCATATGGGCTGCAGATTCGGTGATTCCCGATAGGAGTGGGTCCACCGTCCCTAGTAGCAGGTTAGCACTGTAGCCTCCAGATACGCCGGCAAAGGCAGCCGCTAAACCGGCGAGTGGGTGGCGGCCAAGAGAGTGGAAGATCATGGCGGCGAGAGGGATAAGTACCACATAGCCAAGTTCAGAGGCTGTGTTGGAGATGATGCCGGCGAATACCACGATCACGGTGACTGTGCGCTTGGAGGCTTGCAGCACCAAGCCGCGAACGGCGGCACTCAACAACCCGGAGTGCTCGGCGATACCTACTCCAAGAAGGGCTACGAGAACGGTACCCAGTGGCGCGAAGCCAGTAAAGTTATTCACTAGACCGGTGACGATCATCCGAAGGCCGTCGCCACTTAATAGATTGAAGACCTCAATTACCCCATCGGGATCGCGTCCCGCAGCACCCACCGGGCGTGGGTCTGCCACAGAAAGGCCAAAGTAGGAGGCTATACCGCTTAGAATCACCACACCCACAGCAAAGAGCGCAAAGAGCGTAATGGGATGGGGGAGCAGGTTGCCGAGCCATTCCACCACATCCAGGAAGCGGGTAAAGGCCGTTTTGCGTCCGGGCGGGCTATCCTGCTGGTCGCTGGGGGAGGTCGTTGTGGTCATTGTGTGTCCTCAATTTAGTTGGCGAGTAGCCCTAATTGCCTCTGGGATACCCGTTAGCCCAATAATTGGCTGAAAAATGTGCTAAGTGCGCGATCATACACAAAAGTCCTTTAGGTAAGAATGCCCGCACCGGAATGTTCTTGGTTAGTGGGTCGGCAAAGTCGGAAAGTAAAAAGCCCTACGTGGAAGAGGGCTATATTGGCAGGCGGCGGGAAATGAAAAGCACCTATGCGTAGGGAATTGAAGCTTAAGAGCTGGTATTTAACGTTTTAGATGACTTGTTCAAGCGACAGACAAGCCGCCTTTGCATTCCCGAATATGCCATAATCCGAAAACTCAGCAGTCAACCCAGCGGTGAAATAATGAAGATTGGAGTTTTAAAAACCGACGATGTGCGCAAGGAGCTGGTGGGCGAATACGGTGAATATCCGGAGATGTTCGCAGATCTATTGCGCAGCCAGGACCCCACACTGGAGTTCTCCACCTATGAAGTGCAGCACGGCCAGTACCCGGCCCAGGTCGATGAGGTGGATGCCTACCTGATTACCGGCAGTAAAACCGGTGTCTATGATGACAAGGAATGGATTCCTCCACTGATGGACTTTGTGCGCAAGCTGCATGACCAAAAAAAACCAACTATTGGAATCTGCTTTGGTCATCAGCTGATTGCTCAGGCATTGGGTGGAAGGGCTCGGAAATCCGATAAAGGCTGGGGGTTGGGAGTGCATTCCTATGAAATGCAGGAAACCCCCTCCTGGATGTCGGAGCCTACGAATAGCTTCAACCTGTTGGTTACTCACCAGGACCAAGTAGATACCCTTCCTCCCGGCGGTCGAGTACTGGCTTCCAGCGAATTCTGCCCAATGGCGATGCTCCAGGTTGATGACCACATGCTCACCTTCCAGGCCCACCCGGAGTTTACCAAACCTTATTCCAATAGCCTGATGGAGTTACGTCGAGAAGCTTTTGGTACAGATGTGGTGGAAAAGGGCCAGGCCTCCCTGCAAAACGATATTCACGAGAATATGGTTGCAAAATGGATGCTGGAGTTTTTACGCAAGTAGCTTTATTCAAGGGGTAGATAATACTGCCCCTTGAGTTCGCCATTTAGTTTTCAATATTCTTCCTTCTTATTCTTAAATTGACAAGATGAATTGATGATCATCTTTCTGATGATTTAATAAAATCTTCTCGTTTATTGATTTAGACCTGAGACGGACTGTCTCTGCCTCCCTTTCTTTTTATCCCGTGATGATTTTGAAGTTTTGTTTGTGTGTTCATTTGCGTCCCATTTAGTGCTTTCTAAATATTTTTTTGATTTGTTTTTGTTGGGGTGGATATAGAATCTATTTTTTTGGCGTTAATAATATTTTTCATTTTAAATAAGTTTTTATGCCTGTTGTGTTAGTTGTTTGAAGGGGAATAATATGGCGGTTTTAGCTGGTTGAATCACTATTTTATTAGAGTTGAAAATGGGGTCGCTGGGGGACGATCATCGGTTTAAGTAAAGCTTGTAAATAATAAATTATAAATTTATTGATAATCAAAAGGATGGCTTTATGAAGAACTTCAAGCGAGTGCTGCTGGCTGCATCTATTAGCTTGCCGGTTATTGGGGGGCAAGCGTTGGCAGCAGGCAACGTGAATGGGTCTATTGATGGGACAGTTATTAGTAGCAGTGGTAACGACCTGAGTGGCGCTACAATTATCATAGAAAATGTTAAAAATGGCTTTAGAAGGACTATGTCCACGGGTGAGGATAGTGACTTCCGTGTGAATTTGCCCACAGGCATCTATAAGGTGACTGTTCAGAAAGATGGCTACCAGCCCGCGGTGGTTGAAGCCGTTGCCGTTTCAATAGGTAGCTCTACCAAGTTGGATATACCGTTGATATTGGGAGATCTGGAGGAGGTGGTTGTAGTGGGGGAGGCGATTCCCCAGATCCGCACTGGCACGGCGGAATCTGCACTGAATATAGGCTTGTCAGATATAGAGATGTTACCGGTTGCTCGTAATATTGAATCGGTTGCTTTATTGGCTCCTGGTACTGTTTTAGGTGATTCTGGGTTTGGTGAAGATAAGGATCTTATATCGTTTGGGGGGGCTTCCGTAGGAGAAAACGCATATTACATTGATGGCCTCAATGTCACTAATTTCCGCAACGGGTTGGGTGGATCATCGGTACCTTTTGAATTTTATGACCAGTTCCAAATAAAAACGGGGGGATATAGTGCTGAATTTGGTCGCTCTTTGGGGGGAGTGTTCAACGCCGTTACCAAGAAAGGCTCCAACGAATTTGAATATGGTGTTGTTGCCTATTATGAGCCGGCAGCCTTGCGTTCAGAAGCACCGGACTCTCTCTCTGCAGATGGGACTCTCTATGACTTAAATTCGGAAAATGAGGAGTCCAAGTACACAACAGATTATTATGTTAGTGGCCCTATCATTCCGGATAAATTATTTTTCTATGCCCTTTACGAACAGCAGGAAACGGTTGAAGAATTCACCACAAGAGGAAGTCCAAGCAGATACAACGATAGAAGTATTGATGATGATTTCTGGGGAGTCAATTTAACCTGGAATGTAACTGATAACCATATCCTCTCTTATATGCAATTTTCAGACAAGCGCACCAGGGAAAATGATCAATTCAATTACGACTATTTTAATAGAGATAAAAAAGAGTATACGGGCACTAAGTGGGATAAGCGTGGCGGAGATAACTGGCTGGTTCGTTATGATGGTCAGATAACAGATAATTTCAGTGTTTCTATGCTCCATGGCCAGAATGAATACTCACTCACTACAATTAGTACAACAGATTTGGAGTGCCCTTACGTAAGGGACTTTAGTGCCGGTGCTTTACCTGGGAATACGGATGAAAGACCGGGGTGTCAAGCCAGTTCTAGGGTTCAAACTGGGGGTGATGAAAGAGTAGCTGATCGCATTGACTTTGAATGGGTGATTGATGATCACACGATACGCTTTGGCTACGATCAGGAAACTAACTCATCCTCCTCCAAAGAAACCTATTCGGGTACAGGATTAAGAGCTGGTGGGGGTGTTTACTATAGATACTATACGTACTTGCCGGATGTAGAGCTTCCAAATGGTGGAATAGTGCCACCTACTAACGGCGCTGAGACTCCAGTGCATATAGTATCTTATCGGGTTGGCGATGTAGAAGGGGACTTTGAGGTTGAGTCAAAAGCTTTTTATATCGAAGATACCTGGGATATTACGGATACACTTACTTTAAGTGCAGGAATTCGTAATGAAACTTTCTCCAACTTTAATGGAGAGGGCGATACTTTTATTGAAATTGATGATCAGTGGGCGCCACGGTTAAGCTTCTCTTGGGATCCCGGTGGTGATGGTGAGTCCAGAGTATATGGCAATTGGGGTCGTTACTTTATGCCTATCGCTTCCAACACCAATGTGCGCTTATCTGGCGGTGAATTGGGGTTTGAAAGGTATTTCATTTTTGATGGAGAATACGATCCGAAAACATATGCCCCTACAAATGTTGGTGCCGATGGCGTTCCTACATCTGAAGAAGTTGGATCCGCAAGGGTAACTTCAGATGGTAATGTGCCGGATAGTGCTCAGCTCTCGGATAAAGACCTCAAGCCTATGTATCAGGATGAGTTTATTCTTGGTTATGAGAGGCTTTTTGCTGATGACTGGACATTGGGAATTAAAGCTACCTATCGTGATTTAAAATCACATATTGATGATGTGAGTATTGACCATGCGGTAGATGCTTTGGGATATGAGCACACTGGTGATGGTCATGGTTATGTGCTTGCAAACCCGGGAAGTGATATCACCATACCTTACGATCGTTATGGAACGGGCGAGTTGGAAATGACAACATTTTCGGCTGAACTGCTTAACTATCCAGAGGCCAAAAGGACTTATAAGGAGTTAGAATTTTCCGCGAAGCGCGCCTTTGATGGTATTTGGGGTTTAAGTGCGAGTTACACCTGGTCTCAGAGTAAGGGGAATAGTGAGGGGTACGTTAAGTCGGACAACGCCCAGGATGATGCTGGGATTACCCAAGATTTTGATTTCCCCGAGTTGATGGATGGAGCCAACGGATATTTGCCAAATGATCGTACTCATAAAATAAAAATTTATGGGAACTATCAGGTGATGGAGAATCTTTTGTTGGGGGCTAATTTCCTTTTGCAATCAGGACGTCCAATTAACTCCTTTGGTGCTGGCCATCCCGATGGAACCCCGGCTTATGGAGATACTTATTATGTGACTGACTCAAATGGAAATCTTATTAAGACAAGTCGAGGCAGTAGAGGGCGAACTAGTTGGGTCAATCAGATAGATTTATCCCTTGTCTATAGTACTCGCATTGGTTTGGCTGATGTGGAGCTTAGAGCTGAGGTCTTTAACCTGCTTGATGCGGATGCTGAAACAGAGGTTTATGAGTTTGCTGAGTCAAGTCCCGGTGTGTTAGATCCAAGCTGGGGGGTAAATCAAGAATATCAAGTCCCTCGGTATTTTCGCTTTGGGGCAAGTGCTAGGTTCTAGCTAAAACTTATTGTAAGTTGATATTTTTTGCTGGAGGTCTTCTATAAAAAGAAGGCTTCCTTTATCGAGAGTGTTCATGTTTGCTCTCAAGGCCTAGTTTATGCTGGATAAAAAATCATCATCCACCATTTGAATCCTTACTCCGATAGGTTCGTCAATCTGAAATATACTTCTAGCTGTATTGTCAAGCTCAATGGCCATGCTTTGTATCACCTCATGAGTGCGATGAGGTGTTCTATTACAGAGAATTTCGATATAACAACCGGCCGGCTCAACCTGCTTGGATTCGATCACGACAACTGGAATTTTTTCTCCCTCTGTTTCCAGGCGCTTGGTCACTATCTCATTGAAGATATTGGCTGCAGAGTCAGGAATTATCTTCGAGACTTCTACAAATATTTTACAGCTGGACATATGTGGAATTCCTAATATCTCTATTGAAGAGGCTCTCGCTTCTTCGAGCAACTAATATACAGTTAGTGTAGCTGTTAAAAAATAAGCTGCTAATTTTACAAATCTATTAGGGTATCACTGGCAATATCAGGGTCATTAATGGGGGCGCTGTGCACTGTTGTTGTATATTTAATTTTCTAGTTATTTTGGTTTTTACCTAGTGTCTGCTTGAATGAAAAAGAGGTGTGTAGAGTTTTTCTGTACGCGATGTAAGTGCAGTCTAACCCTGATCCAACAAGCTTCGATATATTTACAGAGTCTAGATAAGTTCTAACTGGATAGGGTAAGGTGGCTCTCCACCTAAGCTATATCATTCGGATTTGTTATATCAAAACTGGAGGCTGAGGTAGGCATAAAACATTGGCTTCCCCGAACTAATAGGCTATTAGCGAATCTCTGGGCCCTGTTTTCATGGCAGCTACTCATAGAGGCAATGGCTCACCTGAGTGGTAGCAGCATTGTGATAAATCAAATGCTGAATACGGTCTCTTAATTTATCAGCTAAAGTGGAGGCTGTGATTCCACCAAGGCCGTGCCCAACTACCGATATTTCTTGTAACTCCTTCCATGCTATCAGGTTGACTATATCGTCAAAGAAAGTACTGATACCCACCTTAGTGGAAAGGAGGTGTTGGCACTCACCTAGGCCTGTTTGGGTTAGGCTAAAGACCCAGCGCGAGCCTTTGATTGACTTTAGATCAGTACCAATCACTATGAAACAGACCGTGTATCAGTACCAGGGTTTTTGTAATTGGCTGTAATTTTATCGTCAATCTACTCAGTATAGAGCGTAGAAGTCCTCAGATGACCCCAGAGGTATTGCTTGATATCCTAATTTCACATTTCAAATATCTAAAGAGGGGTGACTTATCAGCCCTTGCCTTTTTAGGTATTTCCAGGCCTGCTTGAGCTGTTATCACGGGTTTGATCGGGATGTGAAACTTCTCCAGTAAGTAAAATTTCTTCGAATTTGACTATCAGATAATAGAGAATTAGATTTGGCGCCGCGGCTCACAGATCACACTGGTTTCGCATAAATACAATGAATATCTTTCTCGCCTTAACTGGTACAAACAGGGTGAATCGTATTGCCAACACCGTTTATTCAAACTTCCCGCGCGATCAACTCCGACTCAATCTACTCTCTAGCGCTGATAAGCACATTAGGGGTATTTCTATTGCTGGGCTGGGGGATATGGTTTTTTTTTAAAGAAATCACAGTTTATAGCGTTAGTGACCAGGCGAGACTTGAACAAGAGCAGAATACTGTACATGTCAGCACCCAGAGTACAGGAAGAGTAGTTGCTATTACTGCCTCGCTAGGAGATACCTTGAGAGAAGGAGACTTGCTGATAGAGCTGGATACCAGGGCATTTGATTTGGATCTAGATGGTGATCTTCGAGTATCTCAGAGCCTCTCGGATCAATTATTGGGAATAGAGCGAGAGGAGCGTTTACGGGATAAAAAATTTACTGAAGACGACAAGGCTTTAAGTGATCAGCTGAAGCTACTCCAAGAACAGCACAAACTTCAGATGAACAACCAGCAGATTCAGGCAGATGTGGCGGAGCGCTATGAACGCTTGCTGAAGAAACAGCAAAGCTCTGAACTTGATTACCTTGCAGCTAAACGTACCTATCAGCAAATGGCCATGGCCACCCTCGCATCGGAAGCGGCAATAAGAGCAACCCATGATCGCCGGGAACAATTGGCTAGCGAGTACCAGTTATCCATGAGTGAATTGGAACAGCGTCGAGCAGATCTACATAGACAGCTGGCGGAGGTGGATACTCGCATTCAACAGAGCACCTTGGCGGTAGATGAACAGCGTCTGCGTGCGCCTATCTCCGGTAAACTTGCTTCACTGGCGGATATTCAGGAAGGGGAGGTATTAGTCGCGGGGCAGCAGATTGCCACACTACAAGCTGAGGGTAATATCACCGTACAGGCGTTTTTCTCTCCTGCCCTTGCTTTGGGACATATTCGTTCAGGGCAGAGTGCGCGAGTAAAATTAGATGGGTTTTCCTGGGCGCGTTATGGTCAGTTACAGGCCCGTGTAGAGCGGGTCGCTAGTGCTGTGCAAAAAGGAAAGATTCTCGTTGAGTTATCTCTCCGTGGAGAGATTCCCCCACAGTTGCCGCTATTGCATGACCTACCAGCAAGGGTAGAGATTGCCACTGGAGTAAAGACACCATATCAGTTGCTATTGCAAAGTGCTGGCGACTTCTTATCAGGGCAAAAAGAAAGTAGCGTAAATTCGTTGGAGACCCTGTAGTGAAGGGACAAGTTCGCTGGTTGGTTCCCGAAGTTGTGCAAACTTCCAATATGGATTGTGGCCCTGCATCCCTTAAGAGCTTGCTTGAAGGCTTTGGTGTAAATGTACATTACGGCCACTTGCGTGATGCCTGTCAAACTGATGTAGACGGCACTTCTATTAATACCCTAGAGAAAATTGCGGTTGAGCTGGGGTTGGATGCGGCACAGATGGTCGTGCCCAAAGATCACTTACTGTTAGGTTCAGCTGGCTACTTGCCGGGGCTGGTGGTGGTGCGCTTGCCCAATGGTAATACTCACTTTGTTGTGGCTTGGCGTAATCACCGGGGAATTATGCAGGTTATGGACCCAGCCTCGGGAAGGCGTTGGCCCAGTGCGCGACACTTTCTCGATGAGTTGCATATCCACACTATGCGCGTTCCGCCGCAAGGGTGGAGAAGTTGGGCTGGAGGAAAAGATTTTATCGATCCCCTGCAAGAGCGGATGGAACAGCTGAGAATTTCTAAATCCATCAGCGAAGTAATGTGTGAGCAAGCCTTGAAGAAAGGGGACTGGCTCTCACTGGCATTTCTAGATGCCAGTGTAAGAATGTTGGCAGCGCTCGTTGGCTCTGGTGCGGTACGACGAGGGGCAGAAACAAGTGCATTGTTGCAAAGGCTGATAAGTGACTTTTCAGAAGACACGATTAACGCTTATCAACTAGTGCCACAGAGCTATTGGTGTGTACGCCCTTCCAGTTCTCCCGGTACTGAAGAAGTTGACACAGTTGAGCTTGAACCAGAGCTGTTGGAGTTTAGCGGCGCCGTAATAGTCAGCGTAAAGGGAGTACGTGAAAGGAAAGAAATCAAACCTAAATCGGAGGCTCTAAGCAAAGCTTTACAAGTACAGTCAATAAGCCCACTCCGTCAGTTATGGAAGTTTTTGCGAGAGGATGGTTTGCTTGCCCCGAGTATCGTGATGCTAGCGATGTTTGCTGCGGTGCTTGGTGTGATGGTTGAGGCACTGCTATTTCGAGGTTTGATCGATATCCACTCGGAACTAGCTACGGAGGTGCAGAGAATCGGCGCTGTCATTTTATTACTGGGATTTATGTTGACACTCATACTTGTGCAGTGGCCGATGACCAAGCTGCAGCTAATTATTGGTAAGCACTTGGAAAATCGTTTTCGCATGCGCTTTCTTTCCGCCTTGCCGAAAATACCAGACCATTTCTTTCAAAGCCGCCCAACCTCAGATACCGCAGAGAGAGGTCATCGTATAGCAGCTCTGAGAGAGTTGCCTTTACTGGGGGGAGGGATACTGTTCAAAGGGTTGTCACTGCTCGCAACAGCTACTGGTATCGTTTGGATAGCGCCCACAACCGCGCCTCTGGTGTTATTAATAACGGGGTTACAGGTAGTTATCCCTCTGTTATTTCAGCCAGTACTTAGTGATCATAATATGCGTGTCCAGACCCATACTGGCGCTCTGGCTAGATTTTATATGGATGCCCTGCTGGGAATAATACCAATTCGTACACACGGTGCTGGAGAGTCTGTTCGCCGTGAACATGAAAGTTTGCTCACCGAGTGGATTAAAGCAGGCTATTCCTCTTTGCGTTTCCAGCTTAATAGCCAAGCGGTGCAGCTGATTGTGAATGGGGTTCTCACTTGTGTACTGGTGATTTACTGTGTTCAGATCCTGGGGGCAAGTCCCTACTTACTTCTGCTTATTTATTGGGTATTGGCACTACCGCCACTGGGGGAAGATATCGCACAGTTAATGCGGAGCTACCCTCGTCATAGAAATACCTTGTTGAGAGCTTTAGAGCCACTGCAAGCGGTTACAGTTGGTGCTAGTGAAGAGTCTTTTAAAGATTTAGGGGTTCAACCTTTAAAAGAGCCTGTATCATTTCGTTTTGATAATGTCAGTGTTAAAACCTGTGGCAGAAGTATTCTTAAGAATATTAATCTGAATATTGCTTCAGGAGAGCATATCGCCATTGTTGGTTCATCTGGTGCAGGCAAGTCGAGCTTGGCCGGTTTATTGTTGGGTTGGCATAACCCTGAGAGTGGAATCCTATTGTTAGATGGCGAGAAGTTACAGGGTGAATTACTGTGTCGTTTTCGTCTAAGTTGTGCTTGGGTCGACCCTGTAATACAACTTTGGAATAGCAGTTTGCTGGATAACCTACACTACGGTAATGACTCCTCTTCCTCCTTGTTCCCAACACTACAACAGGCTGATCTATTAAACCTAGTTGCCTCCTTGCCTGATGGTTTACAGAGCACCTTGGGGGAAAGTGGTGCGCTTGTCAGCGGAGGGGAGGGGCAGCGCGTGCGATTAGGTCGTGCTCTAGGCCGAGAGTCTCCAGCTTGTGTCATTTTAGATGAGCCGTTTCGCGGGCTAGACCGCGGGCAACGCCAGCGCTTACTTGCTCGTGTAAGGCGAGTATGGAAAGACACCACCTTAATTTGCATCACTCATGATATTTCAGAAACCAAAGATTTTCCTCGCGTATTGGTGGTAGAAGATGGGCAAATTATTGAGGATGACGCACCCGCAAATCTGGAAACACAAACTGAATCTCGTTATGTCCAACTTCTTACAGCGGAAAAGAGACTCTGGCAAGAGTGTTGGCAAAGTGCTGATTGGCGCCATCTGCGTATGGAACAAGGGCGAATTACTGAGCTTCAATCGGCAATAAAAAAACGGGCTCAAGATAGAGGCGCTGTGCAGTCTCAAGAGGTGCATAGTGAAACCTGAAGCTTCCATAAGCAAGCTGCGCCATCTCTGTTGGCCTGCTGCCCAGCTAGATGGTGCAGTGAAAGCCCTGGCTCTTCATAGCGGCCTTGAGCCTGCAGTTCCTGACTCCGAAAGCAAAGCGCAAGTATATTGGGATACAGATGCGCGCTTACAGTTACAGGCAGAAGCTTTCGATTTAAATATTGAGCGAGTTAACTGCAAATATGGGGAGTTGGAGCAGATGCTGGTTCGGGCCGCACCAGCCTTACTGTGTTTGCGCTTTGCGGAGGGGGAATATTTCATCGCTTTGTGTGGTGGTAATCGTCGTTTTTTACATCTTCTTACGCCATCACAACAAGTCGTAAAGCTGCGTCCAGGTCAAGTGTTGAGAGCACTAACAAGCGCACAAGAAACACCTCAGCGTCAACGTATTGCACGCCTACTGGATAGTGCCGAAATAGTTGGGCGACGGCGTAAAAAAGCCACAGAGGCATTATTACGAGAAAATCTAGTAGGGCTAGAAATCGATGATTGCTGGTTGTTGCGGCAGCCTTCCCATCGCTCTTTTTGGCAGCAGCTGCGCCAGCATCGCCAGCATTTACGCTTTCTAAGTATGATCACCTGCCACACAATACAAATACTCTTGTTTATAGCCAGCTGGTGGTTGATAGGTCGTGCTGTTCTTGATGGCCATGTAGATAGTGGCTGGCTGGTAGCCTGGGTATTATTACTGATAACACAGATCCCCCTTTCACTCTTAACTGCTCGGTTACAAGGTTCCATATCGCTAGAAACCGGTGCACTGTTGAAGCAGCGCTTACTCGCCAGCGCTTTGCGAATAGATCCAGGCAAGGTGCGGCATATGGGTTCGGGACAGATACTTGGGCGTGTTTATGATGCAGAAAATATAGAAGCCAGTGCGCTACAGGCGAGCTTTATGCTACTACTCGGTGGTGTAGAGCTGGTATTGGCTTTCATGGTGCTACAGCTAAGTCTTGGAACTCCAATATCGTTGGGGATTTTGACCATATTTTTACTTATAGCCATCGCTTTAGGGCGTGCCCAGTATTTGGCTCGTCGATACTGGACTGGTCAACGTTTGAGTATGACCCACCGTCTAATTGAGAAAATGCTTGGCCATCGGACTCGATTGGCACAGCAGAAACCTTCGGATTGGCACCGGGGGGAAGATCAGGAACTGGAAGAGTATTTGCGAAGTTCTACGGCAATGGATGGCAACATGACTCGCCTCGTCGCATTTTTGCCACGTTTCTGGTTGCTATTGGGTATAACTGGCTTGGTGCCTGTTTTTGTCAATAGCAATACTGAGAGTGGGCAAATTGCTGCGGCTTTGGGGGGGGTACTGCTTGGATATCGCGCAGTACTGAAAGGCATGACAGGGTATTCCAGTGGACTCAGCGCCCTGGTGACTTGGGAAAAAGTGCGTGAACTTTTTTCCTTGGAGGCTGCTTTAAAGCGGGGCGTTACCTCTATCTCATTGGCCAATAAAGTTCATTCAGACATACAAGGGCCCAAGCAGCCATTGTGCTATATCCGTGACTTAAGTTTTAATTACCCTAATCAAGACAAGATGGTCTTAAAAAACTGTAAGCTGAGTATTTATCCTGGTGATCGAGTAGTTTTACAGGGGGCTTCTGGTTCAGGTAAATCTACTTTTGCAAATGTGATTGCCGGTATCCAAAAGCAAAGAGAGGGTATATTACTTATTAATGGGTACGATAGAACCAGTATTGGTGCTGAGTATTGGCGCAGGCTGGTTGCATCAGTACCACAATTTCATGAAAACCATGTACTTGGCGATTCTTTCTTATTTAATTTATTAATGGGTGATGAATGGCCACCAAAGGCGGAGAGTGTTCGTAGAGCCTATAAAGTTTGTGATGAATTAGGTTTGACTCCACTGATTAAAAAAATGCCTGCAGGGATGTTACAGATGGTGGGAGAAATGGGGTGGAGATTATCTCACGGTGAGATGAGTCGCTTATTTATTGCACGGGCACTTTTACAGAATTCCGAGTTGTTGGTACTGGATGAGAGTTTTGCAGCTTTAGATCCAGACAATTTAAGACGATCGTTTCATTGTGTACAAAACTATTCGAATAGCTTGATTGTGATCGCTCACCCATAATTTTTGGTTAATTGTGGTGTGACAGGTATAAAGCGGGTTAAGCTATGTTTATCCAGCACCGTTGTTGGATGCAACTATTGCCTTACTATTAAAAGGAGCAAGCATATGTATATAGACACTGATATTCAAGCTGGACCAATGACAGGAATTGATCCTCCCCCCCAAGCTATGGCTATGTCTGCCGCATAATAGTTAATCCTCTAAGGTGAGGAGATAGATTTTCGCCTTAGAGGGATTTTATTTGGGGTTGTAACGCTGTAGGTGAAATAGGTGTGGAGTTGATAGTTTTTTCAGAAATATTTTTGTGCTGCATTGTTGATTTTACAGTTTAGTTGCTTTTTTGGTTTATTATGCGGCTCCCTTATGAGGTTAATAAAGATGTGGTTTTTTTGTCAGTAACCCCTTATTTTTTTCTAATTGTAGATTCTAATCTAGTCTGCTATTTTATAAGCGGTGGATGTTGGTTTGTTGTGAAATTTTAATGTGCGTAAATAATTTTACTTCCTCTTTAATTGAGAGTTGTTTCTAATTTTTGTGTAGCTGAAGGGCTGCCAAAAAGTTCACTTCCTTTGTTGGTGATGGTGATTTTATTTCTTGCTTGGCGCAGTTTTAATTTTTTCTGGTAGCGGGAATCTTGAAGCAGGGCTAAATGATTCTCTCATTTAGTGGTCAAATGACAGTAATTATTCAGTTGTGCAAGGGTTTACTCAATTTTCAGCTTCAGGCATGTCATTTGAGCTCCCTATCATCTTATTGCCTTGAGGTTTTTCTGTCCCTCTTGTGTGGGCAGATACGGTCGATTCCGCGACTCAGCGGCTATCTCTAGGAGGATAAGAGTCTGCCGGTTTGTCATACTCTAAGCGATGCATTTTTGTGTTTATCAGGTAATTGACGTAATAAATTTACTTCTGCAGATAATGTCGAAATAAGGGGGGTATCAGTGGGATGGCTTTGTCATTGACTACCATCATCCACTTTAAATCCGTACCAAACTTGATTTATCCGGTTTCATGGTTCCTTTTTGCTGATATAAAGCAGCAGTTAGAGAAATCTCCTTTCCCGTTGAGCAAAGACTTTTGGTTCAGTTGCTGCAGATATTTCTCTAGGCTTGTAAGAAAACTCCTTACTCTTCCCTAAATTGAAGCCCTCTTCAACAAATATTCAGTGATGGATAGTGGGAGGTAGGGTCTTTTCATCGTGCTCCTGAATACAAAGCCCATAGGGTATGATTATTAAGTGTTTGATTGTCAATGAGCTTTTGCCCTCCTTTCTTCATTTTAAACCAGTAGGGAAGAGCTTGATTTATTCCCGATGATCATCAATCAATTCATACTTGAATCAACTCACTACTAGGGGCCTTTTTAATTGGTGTATGGAAATTTCCGATTTTAAATTGTGAGGCGGATCCTATCGAAAAAGGGGAGGGGTGAGTATTAAGATCGACATTAAGCCTGATCCAGAAACTGCAATTGATTCAGCTGTTGGATATTTTAAAGCTTATTTTGAGTATAAAAAATGGTAAAAAGATAATTAGATCAAAGTGAAACTGCTGTGCTGCATAAAGCTAGCGGTTTAACGCGTGGTTTTTTTAAATCTTAAATTTTACAAAAAGAGAACATAAAGCAAGTCGAAAATTATATTCAAGTGAGTCCTAGTGATGGATTTGATCCGGCTCCATCTGTCGGCAATTAAAAAAGCTGGAGTAGTAATTTGAATTAATATCGAGCTAGTATAAAGCCCGCATTACGCGGGCTTTTTTATTCTTAGGTTTTCAGCTTCTTATAATGCATCCTATGAGGCGTTGCATCCTCACCTTTGCGCTGCACAAAGTCCTCGTGATACTCGGTGTAGTTACCTTCAAAGAAGACCGCTTCACTCTCACCCTCATAGGCGAGGATATGGGTGGCAACGCGGTCCAGGAACCAGCGATCGTGCGAGATTACCAGGGCGCAGCCTGGGAAGTTGAGCAGGGCTTCTTCCAGGGCGCGCAGGGTTTCGATATCCAGATCGTTGGAGGGTTCGTCCAGCAGCAGTACGTTGGCGCCCTGCTTGAGGGTGTAGGCCAGGTGCAGGCGTCCGCGTTCACCACCGGAGAGTTCGCCTACGCGCTTCTGCTGGTCACTGCCCTTGAAGTTAAAGCGGCCAACATAGTTGCGCGAGCCCACTTCGTAGTTGTTGATCTTGAGCATATCGTGGCCGTCTGAGATGGCTTCCCATACGGTCTTGCTGTCATCCAGATTTTCACGGCCCTGCTCAACGTAGGCGACCTTAACGGTTTCACCGGTCTTGATCTCGCCGGAGTCCGGCTGCTCGGTGCCGCTGATCATACGAAACAGAGTGGACTTACCGGCACCGTTGCCGCCGACGATACCTACAATTGCGCCCTTAGGCACGCGGAAAGACAGGTTGTCGATCAGCAGGCGCTCGCCGAAGCCTTTGCTCACACCTTTAAACTCAATCACATTGTCGCCGAGACGCTCGCCGGGCGGAATGTAGATTTCGTTGGTCTCATTGCGGGCCTGGAAGTCCTGGGACTGCATTTCTTCCAGGCGGGACAAACGGGCCTTGTTTTTGGACTGACGGCCCTTGGGGTTTTGGCGGGCCCACTCGAGTTCCTTTTGCATGGCTTTGGCGCGAGCCTGTTCGCCGCGCTGCTCTTGCTCCAGGCGTTTTTCTTTCTGTTCCAGCCAAGTGGTGTAGTTGCCTTCCCAGGGGATGCCGTGGCCGCGATCCAGTTCCAGAATCCAGCCGGCAACATTGTCGAGGAAGTAGCGATCGTGGGTGATGGCAACCACAGTGCCGGTGAAATCGTGCAGGAAGCGCTCCAGCCAGAATACGGATTCCGCATCTAGGTGGTTGGTGGGTTCGTCGAGAAGCAGCATATCCGGGCGGGACAGCAGCAGGCGGCAAAGGGCCACACGGCGTTTTTCACCGCCGGACAGATTGTTGACGTCCGCATCCCAGGGGGGCAGGCGCAGGGCGTCTGCGGCAACTTCCAGGCGGTGCTCCAGGTTGTGGGCGTCCCAGGCCTGGATAATGTCTTCGAACTGTTGCTGTTTCTTGGCCAGGGCATCGAAGTCCGCGTCGGGCTCGGCGTAATCGGCGTAGACCTGCTCCAGGCCGGCAAGGGCGTCGATGGCTTCGTGTACACCGTCCTCTACGTTGCCGCGCACGGTCTTGCTGGCATCGAGTTGCGGTTCCTGGGGCAGGTAGCCGACCTTGATGCCGGGCATTGCGCGGGCTTCGCCGTTAAAGTCCTGATCGACCCCAGCCATAATGCGCAGCAGGGTGGATTTACCTGCGCCGTTGAGACCGAGTACGCCGATTTTGGCGCCGGGGAAGAAGGAAAGGGAAATGTCCTTCAGAATTTCGCGTTTGGGGGGCACTACTTTGCCCACCCGGTTCATGGTGTATACGTATTCAGCCATTTGGGGTTCCGTAACTGGGTGTTGCAATCGCTCAGATTTTGCGCGCAACTTATCAGTTTGCGTAAAAAGTGCAACCGCGCCGCCAAGCATGTCGCCGTTGTACTCGCGTGTGGCTGACGTTGAATCTGATCTGTGCTTAACTGCGACGCTAATTAGTACAAGAGCAATAAGACAGATAGCAATGGATCAGGACTCCCCGGTGTTGTTCTCCCGGCGCGGCGCATTGGCGATCGCGACCCTCAACCTGCCCAAGGCGCTTAATGCGCTCAACCTGCAGATGATTGATCTGCTTTCAGTGCAACTAGGTCAATGGGCGCATGACGATGACGTGGCCGCTGTGTGGATAGAAGGCAGTGGAGATAAAGCCCTCTGTTCTGGGGGCGATGTAGTGGCGCTGTATGAGCAATCGGCCGCCTACGGTGAGACGCCGGAATATAGTTACACGACTGAATTCTTCTCTCGTGAATATCGCCTCGATTACCAAATACACACTTATCCGAAGCCGATTGTGGTCTGGGGGGGCGGTATTGTGATGGGCGGTGGTATCGGCATTATGGCAGGTGCCAGCCACCGTATTGTGACTGAAACCACACGTATGGCGATGCCGGAAATCACTATCGGCTTATTTCCCGATGTGGGTGGAAGCTGGTTCCTGAACCGTATGCCGGGTCGCCTGGGGCTTTTCCTGGGGCTGACAGGGGCTCAGTTTAATGGGGCCGATGCCCTATTTGCCGGTATGGCCGACCGTATTATTGCCCAGGATCAGCGCGAGCCCGTGTTGGCGGCGCTGGCGGCGCTGGATTATTCGGCCAGTAGTGCGTTTAACCACCGCCTTGTAAGCGATTGCCTTAAAAGTTGCGAACTCTCCCCATTGCAGCGGCCGGAATCACAGCTGCGTGAACACTACGACCAGATTCAACAGCTTACCGACTTTGCCAGCCTGCCTGAGGTTTGCGCGGCAATCAGCGCCTACCAAGGAGTGGATAAATGGCTGCAGCGTGCCGCCACTACTCTGGCCGGTGGTTCGCCATTGACCCCCTGGGTGGTGTGGGAGCAGTTGCGACGTACGCGCCACTTGTCTCTGGCCGATGTGTTTAGGATGGAGCTGATTCTTGCGGTAAACCTCTGTGCCAGTGGTCATTTCAAGGAGGGGGTGCGGGCTCTATTGATTGACAAGGATCGCACGCCAAAGTGGCGGCCTCTTAGCATGGAGGAAATTAGTCCACAACAGCTGGAGAGCTGTTTTACTGCTCCCTGGAGCAGGGCGCATCCGCTTGCGGATTTATAAAGCGACCCGGGCCGCTTTGCGCACGGGATACCAACAACAAAATATGGAGTGGCTTTTATGGAAAAAATAGCCTTTTTTGGTCTGGGGAATATGGGCGGCCCTATGGCGGCCAATCTGGTGAAAGCCGGTTTTAGTGTGGCGGCTTTCGATCTCAATCCCACGGCTCTGGCGCAGGCGCAAGAAGATGGCTGTAGGCCCTGCGACTCCCCAATGAAGGCGGCTGAGGGGGCTTCCATTGTGGTCTCGATGTTGCCCAGTGGTGCGGCGGTGAAAGGGCTTTATCTGGGAGAAGAGGGGCTGCTGAACCGCCTGGCTGAGAATACTCTGATTATCGATTGCTCAACCATCTCTGCAGAAGATGCCCGCCTGGTAAATGAGGCCGCATCTGAGCGGGGCCTACTCGCCATTGATGCGCCAGTTTCAGGGGGTACCGCGGCAGCTCAGGCTGGTAGCTTGTGTTTTATGTGTGGAGGTGAAGAAGCGGCAGTAGATGCCGCGCGGGCGCCGTTACAGGCGATGGGCGCCAAGATTTTTCATGCCGGCTCGGCTGGGGCAGGACAGGTGGCAAAAATTTGTAACAACCTGCTTCTGGCGATCCATATGACCGGTACCGCCGAAGCCCTGCAGTTGGGGGTCGACAAAGGCTTGGACCCCAAGGTCCTGAGCGAGATCATGATGCAGAGCTCTGGCAACAATTGGTCTCTGGCCAATTACAACCCCTACCCAGGTGCTATGGAGAATGTACCTGCGGCAAATGGTTACTCTGGTGGTTTCACCGTGGCGTTAATGCTGAAAGACCTGGGGCTCGCCATGGATGCTGCAACTACCAGTGCCTCTTCCACGCCTATGGGGGCTCTGGCAAAAAACCTTTATCAGCTACACGGAGCCAGTGATGAAAACCAGAAGTTGGATTTCTCCAGTATCCAGAATATGTTCCGCCGCCCGGCAGGTGGTCTGACCTGGTAGGTATCTAGCTTCCGCGGGCTCCCTCCTCAGTTGATTGTTTCTGGCCAGTACCAGAGAGGGAGCTTTGCTTCGGTGTCGCCTAACGTTAAAAATTTGGACCAGTTCGCAAAATTGGCAATAGGTACCAATTACTAGCCCCCTAGCCGTTCCTTCATTACCCCCCTATCGCTATCTTCGCTGCCCCGCTCGGAAGGCCATCTGATGATTGGCAAGACAAGTGTTATGGGCAATACGCTGCTTTTAATTCCGCGAAATTCTACAGCTTGATTTGGATCAAGCTCACGATTGCGGCCAGCGGTTAACCTGCCTGCGACTTGTGATTGTGCCTGGAGGGGGCCTTCCAAAGTCGGGAAAAATGCTAAATCGCTATATGGAGAAGTTAATGAATCGTATAACTGCTTGTGCGACAGCCGCCCTGACAGCCGTACTTTCTGCACCGGTACTGGCCTACGAAGAGGGCAGCTTTATTTTGCGCGGTGGTATGGCCACAGTAGCGCCCGACACCAGTTCCAGCGCACTGTCTGCGAATGGGAGCAAGATTGGTAATACTGGGGTTGATGTGGACAACGGCTCAGCCCTGGGTCTGACCGGTGTGTATATGTTCCGCGATCACTGGGGCGTGGAGCTGGTTGCAGCAACGCCTTTTAGTCACGATATCGAAGTTGTTGGTGAAGGCCTTGGCAACTTTGATCTGGGTGAAACCAAGCATTTGCCACCCACTCTGTTAGTGCAGTGGTACCCAATGGATACTCAATCCACAATCCAGCCCTACGTAGGACTGGGGGTGAACTACACCGCTTTCTTTGATGAGGAAGTTAGCAGCACCGGTAATGCCACCCTTAAAGGCATTGGCGCAACTGGAGACTCAAAACTGTCCTTGGATAACTCTTTCGGTCTGGCGGCTGAAGCGGGTATCGACTTCGCCTTCGGCGCAGATCAGCGCTGGTTGTTTAATATGTCCGTGTTCTGGATGGATATTGATACCGACGCCACCGTAAAGGTACCTGGTGTGGGTAATGTCACCGCTAAAGTAGATATCGACCCGCTGGTTTATATGGCGGGTCTCGGCTACCGCTTCTAAGGTGGCAGCACTCTAGTTTTGGAGTGTGGCAGTCGTTGCGGTTTTCCCCGTGGGAGCTCGGCGACTGCCTTTTAGTTTGTGCGGGAGGCTGTCGCAAACAATTGATTGAGGTTGTGGAAATATGATGCAAGAGACTAAAAGCACTATAGGTGGCCTATCAGAACAACTGTTATCCCGATACAGTGGCCCCTGCCCGCGCTACACCTCTTATCCCACAGCCGATAGATTTAAACCTCTGGATGGCAGCATCAAACCTTGGGATGCGCTAAAAAATATTCGCAGCTTATCCCTGTATGTGCATATCCCCTTTTGCCGTTCTCTCTGTTATTTCTGTGCTTGCAACAAGGTAATTACTTCCCAATACGGTCTCGCCTCCAGCTATCTGGATAACCTCTTGCAGGAAGCTCGCTGGTATCGGGACAAGGTGGCCCAGGTACCGGTCACCCAGTTGCACTTGGGAGGTGGTACACCCACATTCCTCAGCGATGGAGATATGCGCCGCTTGATGGAAGGACTGGGTGAGATTTTTGATTTACGCCCAGGCGATGGAGTGGAGTACAGCATTGAAGCCGATCCACGCACCTTGGAGCTGGAGACCTTGGATACCCTAAGAGAGCTCGGATTTAATCGCTTGAGCCTGGGCGTGCAGGATTTTGATATCGAGGTGCAGAGATCCATCAACCGAATTTGCAGTGCCGACCAGGTGACTGAATTAACGGTTGCGGCGCGTGAGCGGGGATTCGAATCTATCTCCTATGATCTGATTTATGGTTTGCCCAAACAAAACCTCAGCAGTTTGCACAGCACCCTGGATAAGGTGCTAGATTTACAGCCGGATCGTATTGCCCTCTATCACTATGCGCATTTACCCCATCGTTTTAAAGCCCAGCGTCTTATCGATACGGAACTTATTCCCTCCGCCTCAGAAAAAGTAGCAATGCAGCTGGCTGCGGTAGAGCACTTGGGCCAGGCCGGTTATGAATTCCTGGGTATGGACCATTTTGCCCGGCCGGGAGATGAGCTGGCCAAGGCCGCTCATGCGGGGATGTTGCAGAGGAATTTCCAAGGCTACACATTAATGCCCGCCGATGCGTTAGTTGGACTGGGGGCTTCCGCAATCAGCTACAGCCGTAATGGTTTCTGGCAGAACCTGCACCGTCTGAAAGAATATACCCAGGCCGTGACTGAGCGGGGTAATGCTTCGTGTCGAGGCTGGTTAATGAGTGATGAAGATAAGTTGCGTCAGTGGGTTATTACTGAACTGATGTGCCGGTTAAGCCTGGATAAAACTGAGGTTGAGCGTCGCACTGGCGTACCTTTTAATCAATACTTTTTCCAGGAGCTTAAAAGACTGGAACCCATGTTTGAGGATGGTCTTATTTATCAGGATGAAAAAAAGATCAGCGTCACGGAGCAGGGGCGCTGGTTTGTACGCAATGTTGCCTCGGCTTTTGATATTTACTTACACAGTCAGCTAACTGATGCGCAATATTCTCGTGTTCTTTAATGTTCTACAGGAGACGATTGTCTTCACAGCGGGTACAATAGCCGCAAATTAGTTTACCGACTGGTTTAGTATGATGGATTCCTCAGTAGCGGTTAGTTGCAGCAACTGCTCGGTTAGACGTTTATGCCTGCCTGCGGGGTTATCTCAAGCAGATATCGATCGACTAGAGCAGGTTACGCGCCGTAAGAAAATTGTAAAAGCCGGTGAGACCTTGTATCGCTCCGGTGATCCTTTTGCAAACCTTTACGCTATTCGTTCAGGCAGTTTTAAAACTGTGGTTATCGCAGCGGATGGCGATACGCAGGTCACTCACTTTGCCCTGCCAGGTGAGCTGTTGGGGCTGGATGCCTATAGTAGCCGCGTACACCCCAGTTACGCTGAGGCGCTGGAAGACAGTAGTGTCTGCCTGTTGCCCTTTACCCAGCTGGAATTACTGGCTAATCAGGTCACCGCGTTGCAGCAACAGATTTATAGTATTTTTTCTGAGGAGCTGCGTCAGGAAAATGATATTTTAATGCTGCTGGGCAAGCGATCGGCTGATACCCGCTTAGCGGCTTTGCTGATTAATATTTCCAGCCGCTATGCTCGCCGCGGTTATTCGCACAGTGAATTTGTGTTGTCTATGCCGCGCACAGATATTGCCAATTACCTTGGATTAACTGCAGAAACCGTAAGTCGATTATTTTCACGTTTTCAAAAAGAAAAGCTGATTAAGGTAAGTGGCCGGGCGGTGGAAATACTGGATATGATCAGTCTCAGTGAACTGGCCGGAACCCATTACGGTTACGATGAAGACTGATTAAGCACTCTATCAGAGTTTGATAGGCTTAGTTGATTAAAAGGGCCCAGGCTAAATAATTAGCAGGCCCTATAAAATTTTTCAAATTTTTTACGTTAGAGTTGCCTTAATTAAATAGCGGCGATGACCTCGGCCCATTTTCGTTGTTGTTCTTGCGAAATATAGCTGGCCTTAAAGCTGTTGATAGCCAGCTGTTTTGCCTGTTTCTTGGTCATGCCAAGACTTTCACTCAGTGCTTGGTAATTGCGGTTTACGTAACCGCCGAAATAGGCCGGATCATCGGCATTTACCGTGACACAGAGCCCGCGCTCCAATAACTGTAATATGGGATGCTGGCTCATATCGTCGTAAACACACAGTGCGGTGTTGGACAGAGGGCATACAGTGAGGGGAATTTCCTGATCGATAAGTCGCCCAATCAGAGCCTCGTCTTCCACACAGCGCACGCCGTGATCTATGCGGCTTACATCGAGTAAATCCAGGGCCTCTTTAATATATTCAGCTGGCCCTTCCTCCCCCGCATGAGCGACCCTCTCCAGGCCTAATTCTTTAGCCATGGCAAAGACTTGCTGGAATTTGCTGGGGGGGTGTCCCAGTTCTGAGGAGTCCAGGCCAACACCCTTAATAAATTCCAGGTAAGGTTTGGCGGATTCCAGAGTAGTGATGGCCTCTTCCTCACTCAGGTGGCGCAGGAAGCAGAGAATCAGGTGGCTACTAATTCCCCACTCAGATTCGGCATCTTTTAAGGCGCTGTGGATGCCCCGAATAACCACACCGATATCAATACCCCTTTCTGTATGGGTTTGGGGGTCGAAGAAAATTTCAGTGTGCACAACATTATCTTCACGACAGCGCTGCAAGTAGGCCATGGTTAGATCGTAAAAGTCCTGTTCATGGATAAGGACCGAGGCTCCCTGGTAGTAAATATCCAGGAAGGACTGCAGGTTGTGAAACTTATAGGCAGCCTTAATTTCCTCAACACTGGAAAAGGGGATTTCAATTTTATTGCGCCGGCTAAGCTCGAACATTAGTTCTGGCTCCAGCGAGCCTTCAATGTGCAAATGCAGCTCTGCCTTGGGGAGAGTCTTAATAAAATCCAGATCGGCGATGCTCATAGTAATAACTGTATTGGAGATAAGTGTGGGAGCTGTTACCCGGGCCGGAGGCATCGATTCAACAGCCGGAAAAATTGGCGGTAATGGTAACAGCTTCTTCCTTATGGCTGAAAAGCCATTCACTAACCTGCCGGCCCGGGCATGGCTGGTGAAGCCGCAAGACTATAATAATGTAAACTAGATGGTTTACTTTGTGGGTTAAAGGTGTAACATACACCAGGCAGTGTACTTTTTCTGAGTGTTGGAGTGGGTCTATGGGCAAAGTAGTACTGATTACGGGAACATCTACAGGTTTGGGGCAGAGTTTGGCCACCAAAATGGCGAAGCGGGGGTATGTTGTCTACGCCACCATGAGGGATTTGGACAAAGTGGGCCCACTGCTGAAAGATGCCGGGCTTGGGCACAAGCTCAACGTTTTAGCGCTAGACGTGCAGGATGCAGGAAGTATTCAACATGCTGTGAACACCATTATTGAGGAGCAGGGGCGTATCGATATTTTGGTTAACAATGCCGGTGCCGGCTTTGTGAAAACCACCGAAATGGCCTCAGAAGCAGAGACACAGTGGGTTATGGATGTGAACTTCCACGGGGTAGTGCGTTGCACCAAGGCGGTACTCCCCCATATGCGAAAGGAACGCAGCGGTCGGATTATCAACATTTCCTCTGTGGGTGGGTTAGTGGGGCAGCCGTTTAATGAACTTTATTGTGCTGCCAAGTTTGCTGTAGAGGGGTACACAGAGGCTATGGCTAGCTATATCCAGCCCAGCTTTAACATTCAGTTCACTGCGGTTGAACCTGGTGGCATTTACTCTGAATTTGCCAACAGTGTTTTATCTCAACTGCAAGTGGATGGTGGTGTGCCAGAAGGGGATTACCAGGGCTTATTCGCACAATATCTGAGTGGTATCCAGAGGCGCACACCAGAACAAACGGCCCGTCTTTACCAGAGTGCCGGGCAGGTGGCGCAGGTAGTTTTAGATGTTGTTGAAAGTGAAGATCCACCGGTTCGGGTCCGTACTTCTCCTTGGGCCAATGAATTTTGTGCTTATAAAACGGATGCAGATCCAAGTGGTAAAGCTCAGCAGAAAATGGTGATAGATACCCTGTTATCTGCCAATCAATGATTTACCGAAAAGTTCATTGATTTCGCAGGCCTTTGTTTATTTAGATAAGCCCAGAAGTACCCGCTAGTCATTATTTTCATGTAGAAGAGTAATGTCTGAAATTGTGTAAACGTAGTATATATTAGTCCGTTATTTTAGAAAGATGGTTGGCCTTGATACTAATTTTTTAATATTTAGTGTTTTATTTCTGAGTGGCGACGCTTTTCAATAATACCGTTACAATTTTCCTATATTGTAAAAAGGCGATTTGGGTATGGCTGATTCACCAGTGGCAGTAAGTTGCAGTAATTGCTCTGTCAGGCGTCTCTGTTTGCCTGCGGGCCTGTCTCTGGAAGAGATTGATCGCCTCGAACAGGTCACTGGAAAAAAGAAGGTCATAAAGGCCGGAGAATCTCTCTACCGGGCTGGCGATTCATTTCAAAATCTCTACGCGATTCGCTCTGGCAGTTTTAAAAATGTAGTAATTGCCGCAGATGGTGATACCCAGATAACACATTTTGCCCTGCCGGGAGAATTACTTGGCCTCGATGCTTATAGTACCCGTGTTCACTCTAGCTATGCTGAGGCGTTAGAAGACAGCAGTGTCTGTCTTCTGCCTTTTGCTCAACTGGAAGTACTGGCGCAACAGGTTCCGGCCTTGCAGCAACAGATTTACAGCATTTTTTCCGAAGAGTTGCGTAAGGAGAATGAAATTTTAATGCTGCTTGGCAAGCGTTCTGCAGATACTCGCCTTGCCGCATTGCTTATGAATATTTCCAGTCGCTATGCCTGTCGAGGTTATTCCCCCAATGAATTTATCCTTTCAATGTCGCGTACAGATATTGCCAATTACCTAGGATTAACTGCAGAAACGGTGAGTCGTCTGTTTACTCGATTTCAAAAGCAGGGGGTTATCCAAGTAAATGGCAGGGTAGTGCAGATTCAAAATTTACTGGGGCTTAGTGAAATAGCGGGAACCCACTGTGGTTATGAGGGCGAGGTTTAGAAGTCTTTGAAGTGGCGAAAGTTTTTTCTGGAGAGGATAAGGGTTTGAGTCTCAAAAAATAAAAAAGGGGGCGAAAACGCCCCCGGAATCCACTACTTATCAGGAGTGTGTGGAGAAAGCTAATTCCTTTTCTGCACCTTTTTTCTCTACTTCTTCCGGTGCTTGTGACAGCCAGTCCATGGCCTCGTGCTGCTTTTCAAAGTAACGCACTTCGCCACTTACAAACCATCCTCCAACTTTGGTGGCCAGCTGTTGCCAGCCTTCATCCCCAAGTACAGCAATGCGGCAGAATTCATTGCCATGTTTAAGGGTTAGCTTGAATTCATCCCAAATCGCGTGCAGACCCCAGCCCTCAAAATCCCGCAAGTCAATCAGCATTTGTACCTGTGGTTTTTTAACGCCCTCAAGAGCATACTCTAGCAAAGGCGTAATATATTCGTAGTCCTCATGGGTCAACTGCCCAACAGCTTTGATATACAGGAAGAAATCATCATCAATTCTCTCCATACCAATAGAGATTCCGTGACGCTTGATTTTCATGTCTCCGCCTTTTTATAGTTTGTGAAATGACCCGGTCATCTTAAGCAAATACTTGTGAGGGTGTTTCTGGTTGAGTCAGATATTCGCGTAAAGATTCATATACATTTCTGGTGTTTTTATCGAAAAAAGGATCTCTTAACTGCTTGACCTGCCTGTATATTTGTTTCCAGTCTTCTACTTGTAGATATTGCTCTATTTGAGGGAAAATCGCAGAATTTTCCAGCTCAATATGATTTCGCTGTAACTGCAAATAGCTATTACTAGCTCCTTGTAACACTCTCCGCTCAACCATGGCGTCATTGGCTACGGCATAGAAAAGTGCACACATATGCTTGGTGGTTGCAGCAATTTTTTCGTGCTGCATCTGCGCTTCATAAATAGCACTTCGGTCATGCACAGGTTTGGTCAGCAAGCGAGCAAGAATCAAGTCTTCTACCGGATGATGATATTTATCTGGGTAAACAGAAAAATAATCCAGTGCGTCAAGAATCAGAGAGAGGGTGTTAGGGTCTCGCTCATGAGTTCCAAAAAGGTCCTGTAGCAAGCGCTCAAAGGCATTGAGCATTTGCTGCATATTTTTATGGTCTAAACAGAGTTGTCGGTAGATGTTGTTCATCCCAGACCTCCGCGATCAGTTTCGAAGCTTATTGTTGCCAGCAGACTCGAGAGAGGAATTGATGTGGATCAAGTAGCGAAAAAAAAGTGGTACAACCTGAGGATTTTGGCGCAGTAAAGAAATTAAAGGGCACCATTTTAAAGATTATCCAAAACCAGTTGTCGAGTTAGAGTCATACAAAGGCTGTAAAATAATGAAATTGAGCTCAAGCATGTTAATTGCCACGCAGGGTTTGAGTATTAAGTCCCTCACTTTTATTTTGTAGGCTGAGTGCTGTGGTGCACTCTTATCACAGGGATCAACGGTTAAATCAATAGGAGGATAGGCCATACATTTCTATTGGTGTCCTACCGGTCCACACAAGCTGGTGGCGGGTATAAGTCACTGGTGTGAGAATGAGGCAGTGACTGGTGATCCTAGTATGGTTTTGGTGTTGGCTTAGCTTAAGGGCCAGCAGTGACAAGGTATTTGAGTAAAACAAGCTTTTAAAGAGGTGGCTTATGAGTCCGGCCCCTGAATTGCTCATTTCTAAGGCAATCAATAGTCCAAAACACGGCTAACTGGCCGGGTTTTGGTTTTCGCGCAATCCCTGTGGCCTTGGTGTACAATGCGCGCCTTTCTAAAATGCTCAGGATTCTTTGAGTAGTCAGTGGGGCCTATTGGCGCCTGAGGCCAAGTTGCAAGGCCTGAGCACAGTGGTACCTAGTTACACCAGTCTCTACTCAGCCCGCATTACCGAGGGAACACCATGTTTGATTCATCTGTCACGCTCGCTTCTTACGATCCCGAAATCTGGGAAGCTATCCGCGAAGAGGATTCTCGCCAGGAAGACCACATTGAGCTGATCGCCTCCGAGAACTACACCAGCCCACAAGTCATGGAAGCCCAGGGCAGCAGCCTCACGAATAAGTACGCAGAAGGTTATCCGGGTAAACGCTACTACGGTGGCTGTGAGTATGTGGATAAAGTGGAAACCCTGGCGATTGAGCGGGCCAAGGCACTGTTTGGTGCGGATTACGCCAATGTACAACCGCACTCTGGCTCCCAGGCCAACTCGGCGGTATATCAAGCCCTGTGCGCCCCCGGTGACACCGTGCTGGGAATGAGCCTGGCTCACGGCGGCCACCTGACCCACGGTGCCCGCGTCAACTTCTCTGGCAAAATCTACAATGCGGTGCAGTACGGCCTGAACCCGGAAACCGGTGAGGTGGATTACGAGGAAGTGGAACGTCTGGCTCTGGAGCACAAGCCCAAGATGATCGTGGCAGGTTTTTCCGCCTACAGCCGCGTCATGGATTGGGCGCGTTTCCGCGAAATCGCCGACAAAGTGGGTGCCTACCTGTTTGTAGATATGGCCCACGTAGCCGGTCTGGTTGCCGCTGGTGAATACCCATCGCCTATTCCCCACGCCGACGTGGTGACCTCCACCACTCACAAGACCCTGCGCGGACCGCGCGGTGGCATTATCCTGGCCCGTGCCAACGAAGAGATCGAGAAAAAACTGAACTCCGCGGTATTCCCCGGTGGTCAGGGTGGCCCGCTGATGCATGTTATCGCGGCCAAGGCGGTTTCCTTTAAGGAGGCCATGAGCCCAGAGTACAAGGCTTATCAGAAGAAGGTGGTAGAGAATGCCCGCGCTATGGCGGAGACTTTCCTCGACCGCGGTATCAATATCGTTTCTGGCGGCACCGATGATCACCTGATGCTGGTGGACCTGATCGGTAAGGAATACACCGGTAAAGATGCCGATGAGGCCCTGGGCAATGCCAATATCACGGTGAATAAAAATGCGGTGCCTAATGACCCGCGTTCTCCCTTCATCACCAGTGGACTGCGTGTCGGTACTCCGGCGATTACCACGCGCGGTTTCGGCGTGAAGGAAACCCAGCAGCTGACCCATTGGATCTGCGATATCCTGGACGCGTTGGAAGGCGGCGATGTTGAAGCCACCATCGCCGATGTGAAGCAAAAAGTTCTGGAGATCTGTGCACAGTTTCCTGTGTACAAGAAAGCCTAATTTAGCTTTGCTGGAAAAAGCGGCTCGGTGAGCCGCTTTTTTTATGGCTGTATCACAGTGTGCTGCACCGCAGCGGTGCGTGGTGCAGTCACAGGGGGCAACGGCTGTGATAAACTGCGGCCCATTTTCCATTCCCCTGGGGACGATCCCACATGCACTGTCCTTTCTGCAGCGCAGAAGAAACCAAAGTAGTCGATTCCCGCCTGGTGGCGGAGGGCGATCAGGTGCGCCGCCGGCGCGAGTGCCTCGAATGCCATGAACGTTTCACCACCTTTGAAAGCGCAGAGCTGCTGTTGCCCAGGGTGATCAAACAAAATGGCCAGCGCGAGCCCTTCAATGAAGACAAATTGCGCGCGGGCATCCAGCGCGCGGTAGAGAAGCGCCCGGTCAGTATCGAGCGGGTGGAATCCGCAGTCTCCCAAATCAAGCATGCACTGCGCGCAACGGGTGAGCGCGAGTTGCCCGCAAGGGCCATCGGTGAGTTAGTTATGGAGCAGCTGCGCGAGCTGGATGAGGTCGCTTATGTGCGCTTTGCCTCGGTGTATCGACGCTTTGAAGATGTCAGCGACTTCAGTGAAGAAATTGAGCGCCTGACCAGTAAGGAAAACCAAACGCAATGAGTCAAATGGCTGTAGAGAGTGCCCAGGCACTGATGGGCCGCGCTATTCAGCTGGCGGAGCGCGGTCTCTATACCACTATGCCGAACCCCCGGGTCGGCTGTGTGATCACCGATGCTAATGGCCAAGTAATTGCCGAGGGCTGGCATAAGCGTGCTGGCGAACCCCACGCTGAAATAGAAGCCCTGCGCGATGCGGGCGAGCGGGCCCGCGGCGCCATCGTCTATGTGACCCTTGAACCTTGTAGCCACAGTGGTCGCACAGGTCCCTGTGCTGAGGCACTGGTACAGGCCGGTGTCGCCCGCGTGGTTTACGGTATGGAAGACCCGAATCCCAGGGTTGCCGGAAGCGGTTTGCAGAAACTGCGCGATGCGGGCATTGAGGTAGAGGGGCCAGTGCTGGAAGAGCGCTGCCGTGCGCTCAACCCGGGTTTTATCAAGCGTATGACCTTGGGGTTACCCCTGGTGCGCAGCAAATCTGCGATGAGTTTAGATGGTCGCACCGCCATGGCCAGCGGTGAATCCAAATGGGTTTCGGGCCCGGCTGCGCGCGCCGATGTGCAGCGCCTGCGTGCGCGCAGCTGTGCAGTGGTAACTGGCGTAGAGACTGTGCGATTCGACAACCCGAATCTCAATGTGCGCGCCGATGAGATGGCGCTGGAGCTGCTCGAAGCGGAACAGGCTGCAGAAGTTCAGCCCATGCGCGTTATTGTCGACAGCCAGCTGCGCACGCCGGCAAAGGCCTTTATTTTGCAGGGGGACGCCCCCACACTGGTGTGCACTACTGAGCGCGCCGATCCAGAGCGCCGCCAGCGACTGGAAAACGCCGGTGCCGAAGTTGTCGTTTTGCCTCAGGACAAGGACGGTCGGGTAGACTTGCTTGCCCTGCTCAAAGAGTTGGCCCGACGCGAATGCAATGAAGTACTGATAGAAAGCGGTGCGATCCTTTCCGGTGAGTTTCTCTACCGGGGGCACGTAGACGAATTGATTGTCTATCTGGCGCCCAAGCTGCTCGGCAGCACGGCACGGCCGCTGTTTGAATTGCCCATTGAGCGTATGGGCTCGGTGCTGCCGATCACGATTACCGATATGCGCGCGGTCGGCCACGACTGGCGCATCACCGCAACCACGGATATCGAGCGCTGATGTTTACTGGAATTATTGAAGCGGTCGGCGAGATTGCCGATCTGCAGCCGCGCGGTGGGGATCTGCGCGTGCGCGTTAGGAGCGGCAAGCTGGACCTCGCCGATGTACAGCTTGGCGATAGTATCGCCACCAACGGGGTCTGTCTGACCGTAGTGGGGCTGCCCGGTGATGGCTATTGGGCGGATGTTTCCGCGGAGACGCTGGATGTCACCAGTGTCAGCAGTTGGAAGCGCGGGGATAGGGTCAACCTGGAGAAGGCATTGACCCCACAAACCCGCCTTGGCGGCCATATTGTCAGCGGCCATGTGGACGGTATCGGCGAGGTGGTGTGGCGTAAATCCGAGGCCCGTGCCGAGCGTTTTCGCCTGCGCGCACCGGATAATCTGGCTCGTTATATTGCCCACAAGGGCTCGATTACTGTCGATGGTACCAGTCTCACCGTTAACGCGGTGGACGGTGCTGAGTTTGAACTCACCATTGTGCCGCATACCTTGCAGGAAACGATTATGCAGGGCTACGTGGCTGGCACCCGGGTCAATCTTGAGGTGGACTTGATCGCACGCTACCTGGAGCGCCTGCTTCTTGGCGAGGAGGCGGCCAAATCCAGCGACGGTGGTATGACACTCGAATTTCTCGCCCAGAACGGGTTTTACAAGCGCTAGCTGGCTTTATCCCGGCATGCCGCGCCAGTGAGGGCGGGTGAGTGTAACTGCAGGGAAAGCCGCTCAATTTGCAATTGATTAATTTATCCAGAGTTAGCAATGGAATTAAATACGGTTGAAGAACTGATCGACGATATCCGCCAGGGCAAAATGGTGATCCTGATGGACGATGAGGATCGCGAAAACGAGGGTGACCTGGTGATGGCAGCGGAGCAGGTGCGCGCCGAAGATATTAACTTTATGGCTACCCATGCCCGCGGCCTGATTTGTATGCCCATGTCCAAGGAGCGCTGTGAGCAGCTGGACCTGCCGCTGATGTCGCGGGATAACGGTGCCCAGTTCAGCACCAACTTCACCGTCTCTATCGAAGCTGCCGAAGGGGTGACCACCGGTATTTCCGCTGCGGACCGTGCGCGTACCGTGCGCGCCGCCGTAAATAGAAATGCCAAACCCAGCGATATCGTTCAGCCCGGACATATTTTCCCGATTATGGCCCAGCCCGGTGGCGTACTGAGCCGTGCCGGCCATACTGAGGCCGGCTGTGATCTTTCTCGCCTGGCGGGTTTCGAGGCGGCCGCGGTAATCGTTGAAATCATGAATGACGATGGCACCATGGCACGCCGCCCGGATCTGGAAAAGTTCGCCAAGGAGCACAACCTGAAGATCGGCACCATTGCCGACTTGATTACTTACCGCGCGCTCAACGAGAAAACCGTGGAGTGCGTCAACGAACGCAAAGTGCGTACCGAGTTTGGCGAGTTTAAACTGCGCACCTATCTCGACAAGGCCCGCCGCGAGCGCCACTTCGCCTTTATTAAAGGCGAGCCCACGCCGGAGGAGCCAACCCTGGTGCGCGTACATGTGGGCAACACCCTGCGAGATGTGCTCACGATTCAGCGCGGTGATGAAAAATTTGTCCCCTGGACTTTCCGCCGCGCCATGCAGCGCATCGAGAAAGAGGGCAAAGGTGTGGTGGTATTGATCTGCCATAACGAGACCACCGAGGAAATCGAGGAGAGTATCGATTGGCTGATCAGCGGCAAGCAGCAGCGCCCCAGCCAGGACTTAGTGTACAAGCAGGTGGGTACTGGTTCGCAGATACTGCGTGATCTCAAGGTGCGCAAGATGCGCCTGATGAGTGCGCCGTTTAAGTTCAGCGCTATTTCCGGTTTTGAACTGGAAGTGGAAGAGTACTTGAACGTCGAAGAGTAATAACAGAATGTTTCCCGGCGCATTTGAAATGGCACGGGTATGGAAAGAAATACGGATTGGACATTATGAGCAACATTCAAGTGATTGAAGGGGATTTTGTCGGCAGTACAGGTAAGTACGCGCTGCTGGTGAGCCGTTGGAACAGCTTTGTGGTTGAGAGCCTCAAAGATGGCGCCCTCGATACCTTGCGCCGCAAGGGCATCAAGGATGAGGATATCACCATCTATTACGCCCCCGGTGCCTTCGAATTCCCGCTGGCCGCGCAAAAGCTGGCGGAAACCAAAAAATTTGATGCGATTATTGCACTGGGCGCGGTGATTCGTGGCGGCACTCCGCACTTCGAATATGTCGCTGGTGAGTGCACCAAAGGTCTGGCTCAGGTATCCCTGAATACCGGTATTCCGGTGACCTTTGGTGTGTTGACTGTGGACTCCATTGAGCAAGCTATCGAGCGCTCCGGCACCAAGGCTGGCAACAAAGGTTGTGAAGCCGCCGAAACCGCCCTGGAAATGGTTTCCCTACTCGGCAAAATCTAATTGCCACAGCGCCGGCCAGTTGCGTTGGCGCTGTCCATTCTGAGAAGTATCTACCGGAAAAGACAATGACCGTAACTGCATCTGCCCGCCGCAAGGCGCGCCACTACGCCATGCAGGCGCTCTACCAATGGCAAATGGCCGGCGCCAGCCTCAATGCGATTGAAGCCGAGTTCCATACCGACAACGATATGAGCAAAGCCGACGTGGAATATTTCCGCGATATCTTCCACGGGGTAGCCAAAAACCTCGACGAAGTGGAAGGCGCTTACTCCTCCCATCTGGATCGCAAAGTGGAAGATCTGGACCCGGTGTCCCGCGCCCTGCTGCGCATGGCCACTTATGAACTGAAAAACCGCATCGATGTGCCCTACAAAGTAGTGATTAACGAAGCAGTGGCACTGGCGAAAAAATTCGGCCCCACCGACGCTTTCAAGTTCATCAACGGCATCCTGGATAAGACTGCTGCAGACCTGCGCGCTGCGGAAGTGGCTGCAGACAAGAAGTCCTGAAGTCACGCTTATGGGAACTGCGCCGGGCGAATTTGAAATTATCCGCGATTTTTTCGCCAGTGCTCCTGTGGGCGAAGGGGTTGCTCTGGGTATAGGTGACGACTGCGCTCTCCTGCAGGCACCCGCCTCGGGGCAGCTGGCCACCTCTATGGATACCCTGGTGGCAGGCCGCCACTTCCCCGCTGATGCGGACCCCGCTGCTATTGCCGCGCGTGCACTCAGGGTTAATCTCAGTGACCTGGCGGCAATGAATGCGCGCCCGCTCTGGTTTACTCTGGCCCTGACCCTACCTGACAGTGATGCAGTTTGGTTGCGCAAATTTGCCGATGGCCTGCTGCAGACCGCGGCACAGTTTGGTGTTTCTTTGGTGGGGGGCGATACCACTGCGGGCCCTTTGTCGATCACCATTCAGGTGATCGGACACACGGAATCGCCACTGCGCCGAGATCTTGCCGGCCCCGGTGATCACGTTTATGTCAGCGGTCCTCTAGGTGCTGCTGCCGCCGCTCTGCCGGTGGTGCTGGGAGAGCAGCGGGTGAATGCCGATGTGCAGTTGCAGTGTGAACGCGCCTTCTATTATCCCGAACCCCAATTCCCTGTGGCTGCGGCGATTGCCGAGTTGGCCAGTGCGGCTCTGGATATTTCCGATGGTCTGCTCGCGGACCTGGGACATATTTGTGAGTCCAGCGGTGTCAGCGCTGATATTCATCTGGAGCGATTGGCCGTTTCTCCCTTGGCGCAAACTCTTGCCGCAGAGAAAGCAATGGCTCTGGCTACAGGCGGTGGCGATGATTACCAACTCTGTTTTACCGTTCCCCAGCAGCGGGTTGCAGATTTGGACCAACTGGGCCTGAAAGTAACTGCTATCGGCGCCCTCGTTGAGGGCGGTACCGGGGTGCGCTGCTGGCATAATGGCAACCCTTGGTCGCCAGCTGTCACTGGCTATCAGCATTTTTAAATGGTATTGGCCCGGAAGTGCCGGTGGTGGCTTTGGAAATAAGACAATGAGAATACATAACCCCAGTTTTTCCGAGCTTTTGCGCGATCCTACTCTGCTGCTGGCTTTTGGTTTTGGTTCGGGGTTGGCACCCAAGGCACCGGGTACTTTTGGCACCCTGGTTGCCATACCTTTTTGGTGGCTGATGAAAGATCTCCCCCCATCTTGGTACCTGGGAATCCTAGTGGTGACGGGTTTAGTGGGGTGTTATTTATGTGGCGCTGCGGCAAAGAAGCTCGGTGTACATGACCATGGGGGCATCGTTTGGGATGAGATGGTGGGCTACTGGCTCACTATGTTTATGGCCCCGGCTGGCTGGATTTGGGCACTTTACGGTTTCGTACTTTTTCGCCTGTTCGATATCGCCAAGCCACCGCCCATCGGTTGGGCAGATCGGCGGGTACAGGGTGGCGTCGGAATTATGCTCGACGATATACTGGCCGCCGTTTATGCGGCTTTAATATTGCAAATAACCGTGTTTTTTGTAGGGGGTTAGCGGATAGGGATTATCGATGCACAAGGCATTTTGGCTTCTGCTGGGGTTACTGGTTTCCAGTACAGCCTGGGCACAACAGGTACAGCTGAAGGGTTTGTTTGGCGATAGCGCCATGCTGGAAATCGATGGCCGCCAACGCATTCTTAAGGCAGGCCAACAATCACCGGAAGGGGTTGGCCTGATTGAATCGACGACCAGTTACGCGCGTGTTCGCGTGAATGGACGCGAACAGAAGCTCACCCTGGATGCGCCCATCGCCGCAAGCTATGCCCAGGCTGAGCGCGCCGAAGTGCGTTTGATGGGAGATAGTCGTGGCCATTTCAATACCGATGCCTGGATTAATGGGATGCGGGTTCCGGTGATGGTGGATACCGGGGCGACCACTCTGGCAATCAATTACCCCACCGCCCAGCGTCTGCGCTTAAATCTTAATGGTGCCAAGCGCATACCGGTGTCGACGGCCAGTGGTATCACCAGTGCTTATTTGATCAATCTCAGCAGTGTCACTATCGGTGGCATTAAATTACACAATGTAGAAGCTACCGTGCACACTGATAACTTTCCCCAAGTGGTGCTTCTGGGAAACAGTTTTCTCGGCCGGTTAGATATGGAACAGCAGAGGGGTGTGCTGATACTGCGCGCCCGCAACTGACGTGAAGAGGTATTAAGTTGACCATTCGTTATGTGGAATCCTCAAAGCTGCCCACTTCCTGGGGTATGTTTGAAATGCACGGCTTCGAGGAAGTGGAAACCGGTAAAGAGCACGTGGTGCTCACTATGGGGGATTTCGACACCAATGAACCCTTGTTAGCCCGCATTCACTCGGAATGCCTGACCGGTGATGCCCTGTTTTCCCTGCGTTGCGATTGTGGTGCCCAGTTGCAACATGCCATGCACCGCATTGCCATGGAAGGACGTGGAGCTATTTTCTACCTGCGCCAGGAGGGCCGTGGCATAGGCCTTTTAAACAAGATCCGTGCTTACCATTTGCAGGATTGCGGTGCGGATACCGTGGAGGCCAATGAGCAGCTCGGCTTTGGCGCCGACATGCGGGATTATTCAATTCTGAAAGCGATGATCGACCACCTGGGTATTCATGCCATTCGCTTGATGACCAATAACCCGCGCAAAGTAAAAGCGTTGGAGGACTTGGGTATAAATGTGACTGAGCGCCTGCCGCACCAGTCCGGGCGCAATCCTCACAATGCCAAGTATTTGTCCACCAAGAAAGGCAAGCTTGGCCATTTGATTGAAAATGAGGATGAGGAAGGGAAAGAAGAAAAATAACTTTTAACCTCCTTCAGACACCCCCACAAAAAAAGGCCGGATAATCCAGGCCTTTTTTTGTGGAAATTAATTAAAGTCAGCTCGAGTATTTGGAGTTCGGCTTTGAATAATTCAGAAGCTCCTAAAATATTGGGCTTCTAATCTTTAAAGACCTTGCCACCTTTCATCACAAAGTCCACGTCTAAGAGTTCCTCAATATTATCCAGTGGCGAGCCATCGGTGGCGATAATATCGGCGTACTTACCGGACTCAATGGTGCCCAGTGAATCGCTCATATCGATCAGGTCGGCGGCGTTAACGGTAGCGGATTGTAGGATGGCCATATTGTCCATACCGGCTTCACTCATCAGTACCGCCTCGCGGGCATTGATGCCGTGCTTGGATACACCTGAGTCGGTACCGAAGGCAATTTTTACTCCGGCATCGACCGCTTTACGGAAATTGCCGCGCATATCTGTGCCAACACGAATGGCTTTTTCCTTCTGAGCCTCAGATAAGACATCGGTATTTTTTGCCAGCTGTACCACGGTATCGCCGGCGAGGAGAGTCGGAACCAGGTAAGCGCCGGTTTCTTTAAATAGCTTATGGGCGCGGGGACCTGCGTAGGTGCCGTGCTCAATACTGTCTACACCGGCCTCCAGTGCGGCGATAATCCCTTCTTCCTGATGCGCATGACTGGCCACTTTGCGACCCATGCGCTGGGCTGCCAGGACCACCTCTTTTAGCTCATCGATTTCCATCTGCTGGCCGGTACCTGTAGCGCGATCGGTAAGTACACCACCGGTAGAGGTAATCTTGATAAAGTCAGCGCCGTATTTGATTGCATGACGGGTCGCGCGGCGGCAATCATAGGGGCCGTCGCATACCGTTCTGGTTTTATCGTCATGCAGTGCCATTAACTCGGGGCTGACTCCACTGATATCTGCGTGCCCTCCGGTAATACCCACTCCGCCGGCTGCGATAATACGTGGGCCATCTACCCAGCCATTATTGATAGCATCGCGCATCGCATACATTTCTTCACCGCTATTACCCGCATCGCGTACAGTGGTAAAACCTGATTTCAGAATACGCATGCCAAACATTTGCGAGCGCATTTGGGTCAATGGCATGGACATCTTTAGGGCTTCGGAATCGTTTTTGGGGCCCAACTCAGTTTGCAGGTGAACGTGCATATCCATTAAGCCCGGCATTACGAAGCTGTCCTTAAGATCAATGACTTCGGCATCATCTCTGTTCACATAACCAGGGCGGATGGAAGTAATCCTGCCATCCTCGATTATTACGCTTTGCTCTTTCAAAGGTTTTTTACCGGGAACACTGAGCAGTGTGCCTGCGTGGATAATGGTTTCTGCCAGTACTGAGGAAGAGAAAAGAGTCGCTGCGATACTGCTGAGAAGGAAACGCTTCATGATTTGTACACCTATTTATTATTTAGGCACACGCTAAATCAATCTGCGGAATATGACAATTCTGGGTTTATTATTTGGTGAGAGCCGGAAATAAGTTTCTAAAAAATCCAAAAAAAGACCGGAAAATCCGGCCTTTTTTAATCTGCAGAGAATTAATATCTGCGGCGTGGCTGCACAAATACTGCGGTAGTTCGGCCGGGCAGGGTAAAGGTGCCGCTGCTCCGATCAAATTTCACTTTGTGCAGGCGTGAGTCTACCGAGCGGCGCTGACGTGGATGCTTGAACAGGTACTCACCAATAAGGTTTTCGCTGCTAAATTCCACCATTTCATTATCGCCATTAAACAGCACCACAATACGTTCAAAGCGGCGATCGATGCTGCCATTGGAATCGGATAACTCCATCACAATCAACCCAGGAATCTGGTCGGGTCCAGTGTTGAGGAAATTGAGGTGTGCCTCTACGGACTCTGCATCAGACAAGCGGAACAGGGGAGAGCTTTTGCGAATCGCCAGCTGCTCGCGGAATAGAGCGGAGCTCCACAAACGGTGCCGGCGCTCGGGAGCCAATTCCGGGTTTGCCAGTAAAGGTTGCATCAGGGACCAGTTATCTTCGTTTTTATCCGCGATAGGCAAACCTATACCCCAATTATCGGTGGCGAGGCTGAAGTCCAGTGCATTAAACCAGTCACCGGAGTTGTAACTGTCCCGATCCATCGACTTTGAGCGCAGGAAATCCTGGCCTGCGTGGATAAACGGCACTCCCTGGGCGAACAGAACCAGGGAATTACTGAATGCCTGGATACGCACTCGTTCAGCCAAGTCGGCGCTGTCGCTGGCTTTGATCTGTACTCCGTCGAACAGCGTCTCGTTGTCGTGGGCGGCAATATAATTAATGGATTCCTGCGGGTCGGCGGTATAGCCGGTGGGCTGGCCGTTATAGACTAGCTCGCTGCCGGTAATGATATTGCCGTTGGCATCTTCAAAAGGATAATCCGCCAGGTTGCCGGCGAGGGAAACGCGGACTTTATCTGCCAGGGTTAGCAGTGTGGCACGCTCATCTTCTCCCTCAAACTTACCGTTGCTGTCGGTGAACAGACCGGTACCAAAGCCCTGCTCCTCAAAGCCTCCGAAGGGGTTGCCACCACGCACGGAATCGCGCAGGCGATCGTTAAAGGTGCCGATACCGCTGCCGGCCATATTGCCCTGGCGGGCCTGTACAAAGCGAGCATCGTCAGCCACCTCGCCAAAATTCCAGCCCTCGCCGTACAGATAGATAGCGTTGCCATCGACACCATCGGCTGCCGGGGTCAGTGATTGCAATGCCGCTTGCGCCTTGAGGATATTGTCGAGGCTATGGTGTCCCATGAGATCGAAACGGAAGCTGTCCACCTTATAGGCCCGGGCCCAGGTGACCAGGGAATCGATCATCAGCTTTTCCATCATGGCGTGCTCACTGGCGGTATTTGCGCAGCAGCTGCTCATTTCCACACCGCCCTCCAGATTGCGGCGGTGGTAATAGCCGGGGACGATTTTATCGAGTACGGAGTTGTCGTATTGGCCATAGGAGCTGGTGTGGTTGTAAACCACATCCATCACCAGTCGCAGGCCGGAGTGGGATAGCCCTTGCACCATTTGACGGAATTCGCGAATGCGCGCAGGTCCATCGGGAGCGCTGCTATAGCTGCCTTCGGGGACTGTGTAGTGCAATGGATCGTAGCCCCAGTTAAAGCCATCGGTATCGCGAACAGAATCCACCTGGGCCTGCTGCTCGCTGCTGTCCGATGCGTAGTCTGAGAGGTCCGGGGTTTGCTGCTGCTGGGTGCGATCTTCATTGACTGTGGCAAAGTCAAAGGCCGGCAGCAGGTGGATATGGGTGAGGCCGGCGCGGGCCAGTTTATTGAGGTGGCGCATGCCGTCGCTGTGCTTGCGGGTGAAAGCCTTGAAGGTGCCGCGCTCTGCTTCGGGGACAGTTTGATCCGCAATACTGAAATCGCGTACGTGCAGCTCGTAGATACTGATATCTTCCGGCTGGGTTAACTTGAGCTTGCGCAGGCGGTCCCAACCGCGCGGCTTCAGGTCCCGGTCATCCAGGTTGACGATCTGGCTTTTGCCGCTATTGATGGAGAGACTCAGGGAGTAGGGGTCGGTGACCAGGTTGGTTTCAATCTGGCGGCTGAAGTAGGAGTACACCTCGACCTCGTAGAGGTAAAAGCTGCGGTCCCACTGCTTATCGATATCGGCACTCCAAACCCCGGTAGATTCATCGCGCAGCATGGATACCACCTGATCGGCGCTATTGCTGCTGGGGTCTGTAAACAGGTGCAGCTTTACTGCCCGTGCAGTGGGTGCCCAAAGATCGAGCTGGATAATCTCCTCGCCGACACGAGCACCGAGTTCACCGTCGTAGTAGAAGCGGTCATCGAGGGCGCCGGCCATCTGTACACCAGTCGCATCCAGTAACTTGCCCTCTGCATCGTAAGCGGCGAGGGCGAGCTGCTGGGTGACCAGATCACTAGTGGAAGCCTGCCCCGGCAATTGCCAGGCACTGAAACTGGCCAGGTGTGGGAATTTTTGTTGGGCGCTGTCGGGCAGGGTTGCGATAGAGGTGAGATCGATGGTGCCATCGGAGCGGATATCACCGTCCTCCAGTTTTAGCTCGGCGCTGTTGCTGTAGTGCAATTTAACCTTTGCACCTTCCTGCACCTGGATATCCCAGGCAAAGCTGCTGGCATCCACCCAGTGCGCTTTATTGCTGCTCAGGTCGCCCTTGGCGAAGCCGTCACTGCTGACGGTTACTTCTTTACTATTCGAGTCAAAAGCAAAGTAGATTTCGTCGTAATCGGCAGCCACGGTAAAGCTGACGTTAGCTCCATTGTTGCCGTAGCTCTCCTCCCAGCCTTCGTGCAGGGCTACCTTGAATTCATAGGAACCGGCAGGCAGCGCTGAGGTGATAAAGGTGTAGGTGCCATCTCCATCGGCATCCTGCATCCAGCTGCGTAGGCAACTGGGTTGCCAGTCTCCCGGACACCCGAGCAGGGATTGGAAGTTGCCGGCTACAGCGGCGATCACGCTATTGTGGTTGTCGGTGATCCAGTGAGTCTCGTGGTCGTAGATAAATTTAACTTCGCGGGCCTCATCCAGGCTGAGGGAAATATTACCGCCGTCCTGCTGGCCGCCCCAGCCATAATTTTCATCCCAGCTGTTGTTGAGAGCGGCTTTGTACTCCCAGTTGCCGGCGGGTATCCAAAAGCTGCCTTGCCATTTGTCGTCTTCGCTGTCATAGCGGAGCAGGGTGGCAACACAACCTGGTTGCCAGTCGCCATCGCAGCCCAGTTGGCTTTGTAGGTTGCCGGGAATATTGACCTCTGTGGGATCTGGTGTGTCAGATGCCCAAACCGGTAATTGGATGGAGCAGAAGACTGCCCCCAGAATCAGCCCCGCCCTTGTGCCGGGGCCTGTAAATTTTGTTGTTGGCATAGCGCTTCCCATTTTTTGTTGTACTTGTTGCGGTTCTCTCAGTTGGTATTGAATCGCAGTCACGCATTGACGGCCTCCCACCCCGAGGAGGTGGAGGTCTGGGGGAGGTGGTTGGGGGTGTCATAAAACCTTTATAAATTCGTCACTTGGTGGAAACACTCGCAGGAGAAGATGCTTCCCGAGTAAACGTGATGGCGAAAGAAAAAGCCGGATCTATACTCAACTGATCGGGTTATAGTGAGTCGAGAAAGGTGATGCACTCGCTGTAATCGGATTCGAAGGCCGGCTTTTGCCGGCTTTGCTTTTTGTGGCGGGGCAATTACTAAGAGGCTTCCCAGGATTACAGACTTGCTCCTGTCCCCTGGTAGTGCTAATTTGCCCATAACCCGCCAAGTACAATGGCGGAGTCCAAAACTCAATAACTGCGGAGGATGATTGATGATTGTTGCAACCCTCCGTCGGGTCCAGTAGCAGCCTCCAGCTGCCCACGCCCGGCGATAGATTCCTAGACGTCGGGCTTTCCCTGAGAAAGCTCTGTTGGCCGCGTATCTGCGGTCGCTTGGTGCTTTGTTGCGCCCAGAGGGTTTCAATCTTGAGTAAATCTCACTTTACCCGCCGGTCTGTTAATAGATTCGGCACTAAATCCCCATCTATCAAAATTGAGCGGGAAGCTTCTCCGCTACAAAAACTTGGTTGGAAGTCTTTTTTCCAACAGCAGCTGACACTCGACGAACTCGAACAGTGTTTGCCGCTGCGGGTTATGGCTGTACACCGCAGTCGCCTGGAATTGGCCGGCGAGAAGGGGGCTGTGTCCCTTCCCCTAACCGGGAGTCTTGTGGCTAATTTGCCGACGGTGGGGGATTGGTTGTTGTTAGAGAAGAGCAGTGGATATTTTATGCGTTTGTTGAGCCGTAGCAGCCAGTTTGAGCGCATGGCACCTGGGGGGCATCAGGTGCAGATGATCGCCGCCAATGTCGATAGTGTTTTTATTGTTTCGTCCCTGAATGATGACTTTAACCTCTCACGCATTGAGCGCTATTTGGCTCTGGCGCGGGAGTCCGGTTGCCGCCCACACTTGATACTGACTAAGGCCGACCTGTGTGAAGATACTGCCCCTTTTCTTCAGGCTTTGCGCCCATTCGGTGAATTACCTGTTGCAATGGTAAATAGCCTGGATCAAGAAAGCGTGGCACAGCTGCGCCAGTGGTGCTTACCTGGGGAAACTATCGCGCTGTTAGGTTCTTCTGGAGTGGGTAAATCCACTTTGCTAAATGCGCTGTCTGGCGAATCCCTGGCTGAGACTGGGACCATTCGTGAAGCCGACAGCAAAGGGCGCCACACTACACGGAAACGCTCTCTTCACTCCCTGAGTTGGGGAGCGTTGTTACTCGATAGCCCTGGAATGCGGGAGCTGGGGTTGGTGCATGTTGAAGATGGCGTGGCGGAGACTTTTTCTGATATTGAGGCCTTGTCCAGAGAGTGTCGCTTCTCTGACTGCCAGCACCAATCGGAGCCAGGCTGTGCGGTACAAGAGGCAATAACGGGCGGTTCGTTGGATGATCGGCGCTTGCGCAATTGGCAAAAACTGCAACATGAACTAAGCCGTAACGGTCAAACTCTGGCGCAGAAACGGGCAGGGGAGAGAGCGCTATCCCAGATGTATCGATCTGTGCAAAACCAGGCGCGTAAACGTAAGTATCACGGAGAGGATTGAAAAAATGACTGCCTCTTTTTTTACACCTCTATTTTTTTAAGCGCTATTTAACCAGGCTTTGAAGGGCAGCATTCGCTGCCCTTCAAAGCCTTTATACAAGCTAGCGGGCCAATTTTAATGTGACTACCCCGACGATAATTAACAGTACTCCGAGATATCGTCCGAGACTGGCTGTCTCACCAAAGAAAATGACTCCCATCAGAAAGGCACCGGCCGCACCGATACTGGTCCAGACGGCATAGGAGATGCCAATGGGAATCTCTCGCTGGGCCAACCACAATAAAAACCCACTGAGGCCAATAAATACGACCGCCATTACAACACCCAGCAGGCGAGTCGATGTCTCTTGGGATATTTTTAGCCCCAGCACCCAGCCTATTTCACAAAGACCGGCCATTAACAGGTAGAACCAGGCCATGCTTTTCCTCTTTAAAGGGTAATTTTTAAAAAATCTTATTTCGACCTCCTCTTGGAGGTTAGGTCGGAGAATAGCTATCTGCCACTTTGCCTAGAAGTTAGGGGAAATAGATTGACTAATTTGCAGATGACGCCTTTTTATAGCGTGTTTTTACTTCGGTATAGCTTTTGACAGGGAGCTTGATAGCTTAATGCGGAAGGAGACTTTGAGAGAAGTAGGGGAAGTGTGGGAAAACCCTGCCCAGGTCCTGTATGGTTGACTGATATCGAAGGAAAAATAAGCTGGAAGCATGTTAATAAAAACCAAGAGCCTGGTGCTAATACTTTTGTCGGTCAGTCAGGTGGCTTTGTCGGATTCGGCGAAAATAGAGTCGGTCGTTGTCACAGCCAGTCGTGTTGAGAAACAGTTTCAGGATTATCCAGAAAGTTTCTCCATGGTTGATCGTTTCGAGTTAAAGCTGATTAAGCACAATCATATCCAGCAAAGTTTAGTGCGGGTTCCTGGGGCCAATGTGGCAAGGGGTAACGGCCAGGAATATTTACCCGCATTGCGTTCGCCAGTACTGTCTGGGGCTGGAGCCTGTGGCAGTGTGCTGACAATGGAGGATGGCATCCCTCTGCGGGCACATGGATTCTGCAATATTAATGAGTTGTTTGAATCCCATAGTGAAATGGCTCAGAGAATTGAAGTTATTCGCGGCCCGGCCAGCACCCTGTATGGTTCCAATGCTATGCATGGTGTCGTGAATACTCTGAGTCCGGAAATTGAAGAAAATACCAAGTCCTTTTCTGGCATTTTAGGCTTTGAAGGTGGTCCTCACGATTACTATCGAGCCAGTATTTCGGCAGAATCTAACTTTTCTAACAAAGGCAGAGTGCGAGCAGATCTTTCCCTGGCATCTGATGGTGGTTATCGGGACCACTCTGGTTACGATCAACAAAAGCTCAGCCTTTTGCACTCTGTCACTACAGGGAAGACACAAATCCGTTCTCGTCTGGCAGTCACGAATTTAAATCAGGAAACAGCGGGTTATATCGAAGGATACAATGCCTATCGGGATGATCAGCGGGACAGGGAAAACCCGAATCCAGAAGCATTCCGCGATGCCTCCGCGGTACGGCTTTACTCCATTCTCGATATTGATTTGGGCTCGGGAAAAAAGCTATCACTGGCCCCTTATCTTAGAAAAACAGATATGCGTTTTCTGCAGCATTATTTGCCGGGGCAGGCGTTGGAAGAAAGTGGCCAGGAGAGTATCGGCTTGCGGAGTAGCTATCTTTTTAGCTGGGAAGGCAACTTGGAAGTAGTAATGGGGCTAGATACAGAATTTACTCAAGGCTACTTACGAGAACTGCAAAAAGATCCAACTGAGGGATCAGATTTTTTGCGGGAGACTATCCCTGTAGGTAAGCACTATGACTATCAAGTAAATGCTTACAGCGTTGCTCCTTTTACTTTGGCTACCTGGAATGTTACCGATACTTTAAAGCTTTACAGCGGTGTACGTTTTGAGTCGGTACAGTATGACTACAACAATAAAATGCTTTCTGGCCGTACGGCCGAGGATGGTCTCCCTTGTGGCTTTGGTGGCTGTAGGTTTAGCCGGCCAGAAGACCGCAAAGACAGTTTCCAGAACTGGTCACCCAAACTAGGAGCTACTTACGATTTCACATCAGGCCTGCAATTATTTGTCAATATGGCTCAAGGATATCGGGTTCCCCAGGCAACAGAACTTTATCGTTTACAGCGAGAACAAACTGTTGCCGAATTGGAGTCCGAGCAAATCAGCAGTATTGAATTGGGGGTACGAGCTATTAAGGAAAACCTTTCTTATGAGCTCGTCGCTTATGGAATGCGCAAGCGCAATGTAATTTTTCGGGATACGGAGTACTTTAACCAATCGAATGGGAAAACCTCACATCGCGGTGTAGAGATGGCTCTTGGCTATAAATTTGCTCAGGACTGGCGACTGGAAGCTTCTTCCAGTTATGCGGAGCACCGTTATCGAGGTGAGCGAGAGCTGAGGGGAGTACTACTGGATGGCAATCTTGTGGATTCAGCTCCCAGGGCTTTCGGTAGCTATCGCCTGCAGTGGCAACCTCGGCAAGGTATAAACGCTGAACTGGAGTGGTTGTATCAGGGGCGCTATTACACCGACCCCCAAAATCAGCATGAATATTCTGGGCACAACTTATTGAACCTGCGAGCCCGGTGGGAATTTGATCGTTGGGCTCTCTCAGCAAGGATGTTAAATCTAACCAATAGGGCTTACGCAGAGCGAGCGGACTATAGCAGCTTTGCTGGGGACAGGTATTTTCCTGGGGAGCCACGCGCAATCTATTTATCTGTATCTTCAGAGTGGTGATTTGATTAGAGGGCTTTTAGCGGAGACTTCAGTCATAAAAAAGGGCAGGAAATACCTGCCCTTTCGTTTATCTAGCCTGCAGAGATTTGTGATGTTACAGGGGGAGTAACCTGGGCCGATGCAGAGCCCTGGCTTTCAATCCAGCTGTTCATTCGTGTTTCGAGAATATTTAAGGGCAGGGCACCGGCGCCAAGAAGGGCATCGTGGAAGCTGCGGATATCAAAGTTATTGTCGAGTTTCTCTTCTGCTTTTGCACGTAGCTCCTTAATTTTTAATTGCCCTAATTTATAGGCCAGTGCCTGTCCAGGCCAAACCAGGTAGCGATCAATTTCCACGGTGACATCGTGCAGAGGCTTGGCACTATTTTCCATAAAATAGTCAATTGCCTGCTCACGGCTCCAGCCCAGCTGATGCATGCCGGTGTCTACAACCAGACGCACGGCGCGCCACATATCGTAGGTCAGCGCCCCAAACTCGCTGTAGGGATCTTTGTACAAACCCAGGTCATAACCGAGGCTTTCGGAGTAGAGGCCCCAGCCTTCCACAAAAGCGGTATAGAGAGCCATGCGTCGCAATGGGTGAATATCAGCTTGCTCCTGGGCCAGGGCAATCTGTAAGTGGTGGCCAGGCATTGCCTCATGTACCGTCAGCGCTTCCATTTCCCATTTGGGTCGACTGGGCAGGTTGTAGGTATTGGCAAAGAAGATACCCGCGCGGCCGGCTTCGTTGGAGCCAGGCTGGTAATAGGCTGTGGTCTGTGACTGCTCCGAGTAGCCGGGAATGGGTTTAACTCCATAGGGCAGCCTGGGCAAGGTACCAAACAGGGCGGGCAGCTCGCTATCAATGCGCTTGGCAATATCCCGGTAGTCTCGTAACAGGGCCTCACGGCTGGTGTGGTAAAAGCGTGGGTCATTGCGCAGGAATTCTGTAAAGGCCTTGAAGTCACCTTGGAAGCCTGTTTTCTGCATGACAGCTTGCATCTCTGCACGGATACGCTTCACTTCGGCCAAGCCTATGCGGTGGATTTCTTCCGGGCTAAGGTGAGTGGTGGTGCTCTTTTCTACTTTGTAGGCATACCAGCGTAGACCGTCTGGGCGACTGCTGAGGGCGATGCCTTTCTGTGCTTCAGGAATGTATTCCCTTTCGATAAATTCCGCCATGTCTCGCCATGCCGGTAATAACTGGCTTGCGTAGATGGCGAGGGCGCGCTGGCGCAGGCTTTTTTGTTTCGCTTTGGGGATGGCGCTGGGCATTTCCGCAAAAGCACTGAGTAGAGGACTCTGCTCGGGAGTTGTGGGGATCAGCGCGCGGATCTGCCGGGGTAGATCACGCAGAGTGATTTGCGGCGGAGTAACCCCTTTTCTTAATCCCTGCTGCATTAGCGTCTGTGTCTGTGTTACCAAAGTTGGTAGCTTTGATAGGCGTGCCAGAATATCTTCGTAATCAGCAACCGTACTGCGCGGCATACTGTTGAGTACATTCGGCACATCGAGCTGGATACCGCTCATATGGGTAATGGGTTGTAGATGTTCGGGGAACTGGAAGCCCTTCACCCCACCGAGCAAATCCTGGTAAAGCAGTTGGTAGTCCAGTTGTTGCTGCTCGGGTAACTCGCTGACATCGAGGTTGCGGGTAGCACCTAAAAGTTGACGAGTCTGTTCTTGTCGAGCCTCAATGCCTCTCTTTGAGTTGTCTACCCAGCGATCATTTTGCCCTGGATAGCCCTCATAAGTGGCCTGGCTGGGAAAGCTTTCCATAATCCAGCGATAGCGCAGATCCTGTAGGGCCACCAGTCTTTCAGAGGCATTCTCTTTCGGCAGCGCCCGATAGGCCTTCTTAAAATCTTCCTGTTCCATAGCGGTTGCATTGAGGCTGGCGAACAGACCGATGGATGCGACAAGAGTTTTCTTGAGTAGTGACATCTTTCCCCCAAGGCGTGCGGAAATTGATTGATAGAAGGGCGTTAAGTCACGCGGTATCGTCAAATCAATAGTAAGCGGCTGAGTTGTGGTTCAGGAGCCCGATATCCCAGATGGTTATCGGGCCCTTATGGTTAGTTTGCGGCTGCGGCGCGGTCGTTAAAATTGTGCCGGTTAAGCAGCTGCAGGCGCCGGCGGATTTGTTCCTCAATGCCGCCGGCATCGAGGCCTATCTCTGCGAGCAGGTCTTTGTGTTTGCCGTGCTCAATAATGCGGTCCGGCAGGCCCAGTTGCAGTACGGGCAGGGTTCGCGCAGAGCTGTTGAGATACTCCATAACGGCGCTGCCAGCACCTCCGGCGACGGTATTTTCTTCGATGGTGACCAGCAACTGATGGCTGTCGGCCAGTTCATCAATCAGCGCTTCATCTAAAGGCTTGACCCAGCGCATATCGGCGAGAGTGGCGCCCAGGCGCTCAGCCGCTGCCGTAGCGGGGGCGAGTAGAGTGCCGAAATTCAAAATGGCCACGCCGCTGCCTTTACGCAGTAGGCGGCCCTTACCGATAGGTAACTCGCGCATCTCTTCTTCTATTGCGGTGCCCATACCGGTACCGCGGGGATAGCGCACAGCGGCGGGCCCCTCGTACTTGTATGCGGTATAGAGTAATTGGCGGCATTCGTTCTCGTCGCTGGGTGCAGCGATGGCGAGGTAGGGCAAGCAACGCATAAAGGTCAGATCGAAGCTGCCTGCATGGGTTGGGCCGTCTTCACCTACAAGGCCGGCGCGGTCGATGGCGAAGGTGACATCCAGGTTTTGGATAGCAACATCATGCACCATTTGGTCATAGCCGCGCTGTAGGAAAGTAGAGTAAATGGCCACAACCGGCTTTTGGCCCTCGCAGGCGAGGCCGGCAGCGAGAGTAACGGCGTGCTGCTCGGCAATAGCTACGTCTTGGAAGCGTTTTGGAAAACGCTTGGAAAACTCTACCATGCCAGAGCCCTCACACATGGCGGGGGTAATTCCGATTAGGCGCTCGTCCTTTTCGGCGGTGTCACACAGCCACTGGCCGAAAATATCCTGATACTTGGGCAGCTTCTTCCTGCCCGGCACAGCCACCTGGACTTTGCTCTCTGGCTCCAGCTTATTCAATGCGTGGTAACCCACCGGGTCGGCTTCAGCCGGACCAAAGCCTTTGCCTTTGGTAGTGGCGATATGCAGTAGCTGGGGACCGGGCTGGCTGCGCAGGTTGCGCAGGGTGTGCACCAGATCGTGCATGTTGTGCCCATCCAGTGGCCCCACGTAGTTGAAGCCCAGTTCCTCAAACAGTGTGCCGGGAGTGATCATGCCTTTAACATGCTCTTCGGTGCGGCGCGCCAACTGCCAGGCCTTGGGAATAGCCGATAAAATCTTGCGGCTGCCCTCGCGCATATTGAGATAGGTTTTGCTGGCAAGAATCTTGGCGAAGTAGGTAGCCAGGCCTCCGACATTTTTAGAGATCGACATGCTGTTGTCATTGAGCACAACCAACATGTCCCGGCCTGTGTGAGACGCGTGATTGAGCGCTTCGAAGGCCATGCCAGCGGTCATAGCGCCGTCGCCAATCACCGCCACGACTTTGCGCTCGTCGGGGGAGCCCAGGGCCATTCCCAGGGCGGCACCGATAGAGGTACTGGAATGCCCCACGCCGAAGGTGTCGTAGGGGCTCTCACTGCGCTTGGGGAAGCCTGACAAGCCGCCTTGCTGGCGCATGGTAAGCATCTGCTCGCGGCGGCCGGTGAGTATCTTGTGAGGATAGGTTTGGTGGCCCACATCCCAGACCAAGCGGTCCTCTGGCGTGTTGTAGATATAGTGCAGGGCGATGGTCAGCTCCACCACACCGAGACCGGCGCCGAAGTGTCCGCCGGTTTGGCCGACACAATACAACAGGTACTCGCGCAACTGGTTGGCGAGTTCGGGCAGTTGGCGTTCATCGAGTGCGCGCAGCTGTGCCGGCTCGTCAATGACGTCAAGCAGCGGTGTATGCGGGCGTGTGCGTGGAATTTCTTCGAGCATCAAACGGTTCAATTGCTACAGATGGTATTAGTGAAGGGGATTGTATGCCTGTGAAGGGCATATTGCATCCCAATGACGGGGTAGAGATCCCGACTTAGTGGCCGCGTTGGACGATATAATCGGCCAGCTGCTTCAGTAGTAGTGTATCGCCGGGCAGTGTTGAAAGGGCACTTAAAGCCTCCCCGCGCAAGCCCTGGAGCTTCTCTTTTGCGCCTTTGAGCCCCAGTAGGGAGACATAAGTCGGTTTGTTGAGAAGGGCGTCTGCGCCCTGAGTTTTACCCAGAATGGCAGTATCTACTGTGACGTCAAGGATATCGTCCTGTACCTGAAAAGCCAGGCCAATGGCTTCTGCGTAGAGGGTTAGCGCTTCCAGTTGGTCGCTGGTGGCACCACCGTGCAGCGCGCCCATGCGCGCACTAGCGCGAATAAGGGCGCCAGTTTTCAGGCGATGCATCGCTTCTAGTTGTGCCAGGGTGAGGGTTTTATCCACAGAATCCAGGTCGATGGCCTGACCAGCAACCATCCCCCGGCTGCCAGATGCCTTTGAGAGCTCTGCAATAAGTAGTAGCTTCAATGCGGGTTCGGTGTTATCGGCCAACAGCAGTTCGAATGCCTGGGTTTGTAGTGCATCACCGGCGAGAATAGCGGTGGCCTCGTTGTAGGCGATATGACAAGTGGGGCGACCCCGGCGCAGGTCGTCATCATCCATGGCTGGCAGGTCATCGTGCACCAGTGAATAGGCGTGGACGCACTCAAGGGCAGCGGCGCTGGCGTCGCATCTGGCAGGATCAAAATCCACCCCACGGAAGACCTGGGCACAGGCGTACACGAGTGCTGGGCGCAGGCGTTTGCCAGGGCCCAGTGCGGCATAGCGCATGGCCTCAAAGAGCTTATTGGCACCGGGAATAGATTCTGTCAGCGTGTCGCGGATACGGCTTTCGACACGCTGAGAGGAATCCTTGAGGAATGCACTCAGCTCGGCGGGCAGGGTAGGGGAGCTCACTTAGGAATCGCCTGAGGAGTTATCGGCTTCGAACGGCAACTCGCGAATACTACCGTTCTCCTCCATCAGCATTTTGACCTTTTGCTCGGCGCTGGCGAGTTTTTTCTGGCACTCACGGGTGAGTTTGACCCCTTGCTCAAAGTCGGCCAGGGCCTCCTCCAGGGGCAGGTCTCCTGCCTCCAGGCGTTCTACTAATTCTTCAAGAGCCTCCAGGCTCTGTTCAAAACTTGCCGATTTTTTCTTTGCCGCCATAGCATCGCCTCGTAATTGCGGGGCAACCTTAGCCGCTGGCGCGGCAGGGGTCAATTGGCACGGAGTAAGGGGTAAGAGGGAGTTATTGCAAAGCCTCCCTTGAAAGCAGGTAGTGGGCCAATGCTTTTTTCTGCTCCTCGGTGAAATCATATCTGGGCATCGGGGGGGTTGGCGTATCAAAATAGTCCGCCAGGCTTTGCACGGTGTACTTTTTGTTGAGCCCTGCTAATGGTACCTGTTGCTGGTGGCACTGCGCACAATTGTGGCTCAGGTATAGCGCTCTTCCCTCGCGCGCGGCGGTGGCATCGGTTGGTGGTGGTTTTTTGGGTACCCTAGGTGTGGTAGGTGTTCTCTCCGCGGATAACTTTACTTTTTGTGGGGTAGCGGTGGGTGAGAGACGATAGATGGCCCCCGCGTAATCGTCTGATATATAAATATTGCCCTTGCCATCTTCGGCAATTGCCACTGGCCTGCCAGAAACCTCCTTGCGGTTGTTGCTGAGGAAGCCCCAGAGGAAATCCCGCTGGGTGATTTTCCCGCCTTCATCCCAGTGTAGAGATACCACTTTGTAACCATCTTTCACGCTTCTGTTCCAGGAACCGTGCAGTGCTACTAAGGCAGCGCCGCGATAACCTGTCGGTTGTTCCGGACTTCGCAGGAAGCGGATGCCTAGTGGGGCATTATGTGCGGCGAACTCGTGTACAGGGGGGAGGGAAGCGGCAATCATTTCTTTGATGGTGGGGTCTTCATCGTCGATAAAGTCCGGGTCCGGTACCCGGTCACCATAGGCGTAGGGCCAGCCGTAGAATTTGTCGGCTTGGATAAGGTTGAGCTCATCGGGTGGCAGGTTGTCACCCAGCCAGTCGCGACCATTATCTGTGGCATAGAGGCCGCCATCTTTGGGAGACCAGTCAAACCCCACACTATTGCGCAGGCCGGTGGCGAATATTTTGAGGTCACTGCCATCGGGACGCAGGCGCATAATACTGGCGCGTCGGCGATCTTTTTCTACACAGACGTTACAGCTGGAACCGCTACTGAGGTACAGCCAGCCATCCGGTCCCTTTTCAAGGGTTTTGGTCCAGTGGCCGCTGTCTGCCAAGCCTTCGACGATTCTCTGGTAACGCCCTGCCAGGCGGGCATCGGAGTGATCAAAGGGCACTCTGCCTACAGCATCGCTTTCCGCTATATATAGCCAGTTCTCATGCAGTAGAAGTCCGTGTGGGCGGTTTAAGTCTCCAATTAAGATGCGCTGGCTGTCGGCGCGCCCATCACCGTTACGATCGGGGGTTAACAGGGAAACCTGTCCCTTCTTGGGTTGGGATACGAGGATATCCCCCGAACGGGTTATTGCCAGCCAGCGAGCATTGGGCACATTATCTGTAAATAGTTGTAGTTGATAGCCAGTGGCGGTTGTTAAATTTTGAGTGACCTCCTGCTCGCTGGTTTTCGCGCCTCCAATGATTTGGCGCCAGGGAACGCTAATACCCGAAGAGACTGCTGTGAAGGCGCTTGAAACAACGGCGCTGAAGATAAGCAAAAAAATTAGCGTATATTTCAACGTCTTTTTCCCTGTTTCGATTGAACTTGAAATAAAGGTGTTTATAGTGGCCGCGCTCATGCACTGAGCTCCGTTTTAGCACAGTGTACTCATCGAGTCTCCCTCTCATTTATTAAAGAAATATTTCATCTTGTGAGATATGTCTTACATAAAATTCAGCAGATTACCCCTACTCTTTTTTCGCCTAATGTCCATAATTAACTGGCAGGGACGCAAAAGGGACTGCAACTCTGCGGCAAAGGATAAAAGGAATGCGCCGCTCGCCCTAAGGATATGGGCACCATCCTGTGAGACGCACCGCCCGGGCCGGATTGCCTGGGCGGTGTTTTACATGCTCGAAGACTTTATATTTGTTCAAATAAATTTTAATAGTAATTCTTTACTTAATCTGCGTCCTCTCTAATCGTTAATTATTCATGGTCGGTACTTTTTGTAAGCCAGGTCTGCTTCTATCTGGAATTTGTAATATTTATCCGCTTTAATGATGAGAGGTCGGCCATTATTGCTCGGGCCGGTGGAGGATGGCGCATTCAGCAATCAATCATTAGCAGTGCCCGTTTACGCTCTGGCATTCTCTCACTGCCGGACTCTTGTCCTCTCGCCATTGAAATCATCAGCGGGTTATCGCCCTTATCACTTTAACGCCTTATCCAAACTGGACTCTCAAGTTCAGGCTTATTTGTCTATCTCTTTCTTCCAGGCAGCATGTCAAATCAGATACTTGAGTGCCGGAAAAGCATCCGCTTGGTTAGTTGTAGTAGTAGGCCGGGTTCTTCTGTCTAACTGCGGGGAGGCGAAGTCATGCAAGCACGCATTTTGCGCCTGAATTTGGCGGGACAGCCATTGGACTGGCTCACTTGGCAGGAGGCTTCCTGTTTATACGTCCGGGATCTGGTTACCTGGTCTTTGGGGGGCATAGTACAGAGGGTAAGGGGCGGGTTTAATCGGAATGGAGAGCGTTCGGCCCTGGATCTGGCATCAATTATCGCCTGTGGCGGTGCTCGAATGGCGCGGCCACGCAACCGTCCGCCGCTTACTAACCGCGCACTTTTTTTTCGTGATGTGCACACCTGCCTCTATTGCGGGAGTATTTTTAAGTCAGCTGAGCTAACTCGAGATCATGTTATCCCAGTGTCGAAGGGAGGGATGGACTCTTGGGAAAATGTGGTCACAGCCTGTCGCCGCTGTAATCAGCATAAGGGCAATTTTTTACTTGAAGATATTGATATGGAATTACTGGCTCTGCCCTTTTGTCCCAATGCTGCAGAATATCTGGCTTTGATTAATAGTGAGCGGATTCGCGGGGATCAGATGGAGTTTCTGCGCAGCCAATTTTCCCGTAGACGGCAACAGGATTGGTTGTTGCACTAGTTGTGTTTCGTTTACTGACATTAAAAAAAGGGGCTATTGCCCCTTTTTTTAATGTCATTTTTCTGAGTGGAGTTCAAGGTAATATTTATTTAACCGATTGTTTTACCGCGGAACGAATTTGACCAGTCAGATATTCAGTAAAATCATGGCCATGGTTTTGCATCATTTTGGGGAACATAGAGTTGGGAGTCATTCCGGGGAAAGTATTGACTTCATTTAGGTAGAGCTCCCCTTCGTCTGTTAGGAAAAAATCGATGCGAGAGAGATCTTTCAGCTTTAGGGCCTTAAAAGTACGTATCGAGACTTCCTGAATCCAAGCCAATTGCTCTTCGCTCAGACCCTCAGCTTTAATAAATGTCTCGGCGCGACTGCCTGCGGCATATTTTTCCTTATAGGTATAAAAAGTATCCGCTGGCGCGCGGACCTCACCGGGATGAGTGGCTATGAGCTCTTCGCCATAAGTGTAAACTGCCACCTCGAGTTCGCGGGCATTGAGGGCTTTTTCTACCAATACATAGGATGAGAGGGTAAAAGCTTCTGCGATTGCATCTTCCAAATCTTCCTTGTGGCTGACTTTAAAGCAGCCAACCGAGGAACCCTGGTTTGAAGCTTTGATAAAGACCGCTTCCCACTCTTCCAGTGCGGCGTGGGCCTTACTCAACTCTTCAGCCTCCAGGCTGTGTAGAAACAGATAGGGGGTGTTATCGATCCCTAGCGCGCTCAGCCACATTTTCGTTTTAATCTTGTTAAAACAAATTTTGCTCGCCTCCGGTGCTGAACCGAAATAGGGGATGCCGAACATCTCGAGTTGGGATTGCAGGTCGCCAGTTTCTCCTGGGTAACCGTGAATTGCTGGGATGACGTAATCGACATCCCAGGCATTGCCGGCTTCATCGCGAATCTTGCCATCGTAAAAGATATGATAGACGCGACCTTCTTTATCAGTCAGGCAGCCGCTAGCATCCATCTCAACTCGCATCAGGGCGATATCTTCAGATTCGGCCAATTGTCCTTCAATAAAATCTGCGGTGCGCAAGGACACTTCGTGCTCGCTGCTGCCACCGCCGCAGATAAGCAAGGTGTTGATCATAAAGTTATTCCATCGTGGTGCCAGCTGGAGGTGCCAGTAAAACCTGCTGGCACTGCTGCGGTATCGTCTTGGGTTTGGGTTTTGTCGGCTGGGCCTTAGTGCCGTTCAGTATTGCGTAGAATTCTTCGCTGAACCACCAGTCCAGGTCATTCCCGCAGGGTGTGGTGCGCACTGGAGCCTGAGGCTTGCAGTCACTGCTGCCGGCCGGGCAGGCAAGCCGCACATGAAAGTGGTAATTGTGTCCCCACCAGGGGCGTACTTTGCGCAGCCATTCATTATCGACGCCCGAAATTTCACATAAGTGACGCTTGATGGTGGGATGGACAAAAATCCGCTCTACCCGCTGATCCTCTGCGGCCATTCGCAGGATCTTGGGGACTCGTTCATCCCAATTTTCTTTGACCAGGCGATGTTCGCGAGTATCCGCCAGAGGTATAGCGGAGATATTATCGCGCTCCCACTCTGTCAGTGCCCGCTCTGCGGCGCGCTTGTCTTGTGAAAACCAAATATCCACATCAAGGCCGGTCTGATGGCTACTGTGCCCTCCACTGCCAAAGGGACCACCTCGCGCCATGGACATATCGCCGATCTGAATTCTGCCGAGATTATTCCGTGCAACACTCCGGGAAAAGTCCTTGAGGAAGGCGATGGTGTCCGGATGGGCGAAGTGGCGATCGCGGCCGGTGCGCACCAGTTGATAGCCCTCGCCACGTAGAGGCAGGGTTTCTCCTCCCGCGAGACAGCCATTGGTATAGGTGCCTATGCTGGCTGGGTTCTGTGCGCTGGGGCTCTCACTCTCCTCCCAGGGGTTGGCCTGGGCCTGATAGCTCAGGATGGCGGTGGCTAGAGCCAGAGCGCTGGCGAAGAGCTTGGTATTGGCGAACAGTTTGGGGCGATTAAATAAGAGAGACATAAATCCCTAGTTACCGATAAGTCTGGTGGTCGGGTTGCGCTGGGCGCGGACCCGACGAGTATAGACTGACAGTTTACTAGCTCTGTGACGCAAGTATCTCTTTACAGTTCCCTATCAGTTGGTCCATTTCCTGATCTGTGCCAATAGAGATACGCAGGTATTCACTGATGCGGGGCTTATTGAAGTATCTCACCAGAATGCCCAGTTCGCGCAGTGCCAGGTAGAGGGCCTCGGCACCAGGGGCAGGGGGCTTCGCCAGTATGAAATTCGCTTTGGAAGGTATAACTTCAAACCCCAGTTCAAGCAGTGCCTCTTCTGTGCGAGAGCGTGTGGCGACAACCTTGCTGCAGTTGTTTTCATGCCAGGCCCTATCGCGGATGGCTGCAGTAGCCACTTCCTGTGCGATGGCATCGATAGGATAAGAATTGAAAGAGTTCTTGGCGCGCAGCAGCCCCTCAATCAGGTGTTCCTGCCCCATAGCAAAGCCGAGGCGCAGACCTGCCAGAGCATAAGACTTAGACAGGGTGTGAATGACCAGCAGATTGGGGTATTGCTCGATCAATTGGGCGGCACTTTCCCCCCCAAAATCGATGTAGGCTTCATCAATGATCACCACTCGCTCTGGTTGTAGCTGCAGTAGTGCTTCAATTCTATCGAGTGATAAGTAGCGTCCTGTCGGGGCGTTGGGATTGGGGATAATAATTCCAGCGGCAGTACCCGAGAAATCCTCCACATTGAGACTAAAGTCTTCTGAGAGGGGAATACTGCGGGACTCTATGTCGAAAAGCTGGCAGTACACCGGGTAGAAGCTGTAGGTGATATCAGGAAACAGTAAGGGTTCGTTGCGGCGGAAAAAGCTATAAAAACTTAGCGCTAGAACCTCATCGGAGCCATTACCGACGAAAACTTGCCTGTCATTCAGTCCATATCGCGTGGCAATGGCTGCGCGCAACTCACAGGACTCTGGGTCGGGATAGCGACGCAGGGCTTCGGCAAAATCTTTCTGTGCCAATAGTGCCAGTGCTCGGGGCGAAGCGGGGTAGGGGTTCTCGTTGGTGTTCAGTTTAATCAGAGTTGTACCGCTGGGCTGCTCACCGGGAGTGTAAGGTTCCAACTGTTCCAGGCCGGGGCTCCAAAACACTGTATTCACTGCTCTACCTCTGCGTTCTCGTTTTCTGCGGGAGAGCTCTCCTTGCTCTCATTTTCCGGCTCTTCTTTTTTGATAGGAATATCAAATAGTGCGGCCGAACCGGTGATAAATTCCTGCATGGGCACCGGCTTACGCAACAGCATATTATCGTATTTGAGCTCAGTGGAGAGCGCCGGTGTTTCTCGGAAGTCATCGATCGAGCTGATCGTTTCCACCAGACTGAGGCCTAAAAAGCCGAGCGGCAGTACTAGTGCTACCGCCCAGCGCCAGGCGCGCCCTAGGTTGGTGGCCAGATAACAAGCGCACCAGAGCATAGTGGGCAAAATGACAGCGAGTACCAGGAAGTCCAGAACCTCCATGGTATCCCCTATGGCGAAGTTGTAATTCAGTATACTGCCGAACCACTCCCAGACGGCGTAAGTGAGTACGCCCATAGCGGCGATGGAAAGGTGGGCAAAAAAGTGTGTTTCGTGGCGGACCACCCTGCCTACAAAAGCCCAGGCACCCGCATAAATAACCAAGCCGATCACCGCACTGACTAAGATGTTGACGGCGATGGTCCACTGATAAGTACGCGCGTAGCCGAGGTAGCTGAGCAGTACCGTGGACAGAGCTACGGCGAGTACCAGGAGTGTGGCGTACAGAGGGTTGGATAGGCTGGCAAACAGATTTTCCAGCGAATGCAGAGGGGTGGCCTCGGCAACATCGTCATCGCAATTAAATATTCGTAAGCGCGACTTACCACATTGTATTAGATCCCCAGAGGTAATCTGATGGGAGGAGATCTCCCCCGGCTTAACCGATCGGTTTTTCAGATTCCCCAGTAGCTGGCTGCCATTCACCGTATTCAAATCGTGCAGAATATAACTGCCATCTTCTTCCCGACGAATTTCTGCATGGCGCCCATCTGTGTGGATGTCTTCCAAGATTGCATCGTTGCTATAGGCGCGGCCCAGGGTGAACTTTTCACCTTCCATTCGGTAGCGCACCTGCACCCGGTGAGCGCGGTTGAGTTCTTCAATTATCAGTGCCATTGGATTTCGCTCGTGAACTTCTCGGCAAAGGCGTCGGCAGACTCCCGGGTAAAGCCGGATAGAGTAAAGTGGCTGACCAGCGCGCGATTCTTCTGGTCCACGCTGAGGCTCAAGAAAAAGATATCGTATAGATCGGGGAAGTTTTTATAGCGTCTTACACAGTAACTGGTGCGGCTAATTAACGGTTTTTTACTGCGCTCTGGTTTGGATACGGGGCCATTGTCATTGCGCGGCTGGGAGGTAAAGCTCTGGCGGCAGCGGAAGTTGGTGACATCCTCTTCACCGGCACTGTTGCCAGGATAAAAAGTGCTCATCTGATGCTCGTATTCCGCATAAAACCGTGCCGGTAGAAGACCCTCAGATTCTAGCCAGAAAAACTCGTACTCCACCCGACCGGTGTTAAAGTCGTCGGAGAGAAAAATCACATCCTGCCCAGTACAACCTTTATCGATGCGTTTAATAGGATTGTCGCTATCTTCCTCACTGTTGCCCCAGCACTTAATGGCGGGCACTATTTCCCCAACAACCTTGGCCTCGCCGAGGGAGCGGCGCTGCCAGTCCGCCTCCAGTATGGAGTCGATAATACGCTGTTGATTGTCGAGCAGCTGCTGGTAGGTGACCTTTTGTAGGTCCAGTGCCACATTGCGTTGATGGAAGTGCTTTAACAAATTGATCAGTTTATCCACCGGAACCAGGAAGCTTACCTGGTTACCGGCAGTTGCCACATTGATCCCCACTACTTGGCCGCGAGTATTAATAGCCGGGCCACCACTCATGCCGGGATTAATAGAACCGGCAAAATGAATACGATCGTAAAAACTACCTCCGGCGATACCGTTGTAAGTGCCAGGGATCAGGGTCATCCCTAGATCCAGAGGATTACCGAGGGAGACTATGGTTTCGCCTTGCTTTGGGGTTTCGGTGGCGAGTTGCAAGTATTCTTTGCCTGGCTTGTCTTGGCGTAGTAGCGCCAAGTCGTTGACGACATCGATATCCAAGAGCTCCAGGGTGCCCTTGGTGCCATCGGTTGAAAGATATTCCAGTATATATTTATCCGGATCGCTAACTGCTTGCGCGACAACGTGGTAATTGGTGGCGAGTAGACCATCGGCGGAAATCTGGAATCCTGAGCCGAGCCCGGCTTTCGAATTAGAAGATTTTTCAATTAAGCGTATTTGATAGAGGCTACCGCGATAGTCGCTGTAAAGCTGCTCATATCCCTGTGCCAGCGCCAGAGTTGAGAGACAGAAGAGCACCCAGGCCAGAAAGTGGGCAGAAAAATTCGGCATTTTGTTTGATTAAATTATGGACAGAAGCGGTGATACTACGGGATATAGGGTAGTGCAACAAGCGGGCCACGGCAGGGGATAATTACTGCGCGCCCGCTTTTCAGCTTTTTACAGGTAGTCGGTGATTTTCGGTTGTGCTTCTACAACTTTTTTATGTGATTCCAGATAGAAGCGGGTGAAGGTAGCATCCGCTTCTTGCGGTGAGATAAAGCCCCCACTAAATCCAGGGCTAACAGGGTCAAGATGTAAGCGCGCACAGCTGATCACATGAGCCGCTAGCTGAGCCATATTTTCATCTCCCACCGATATTCGGATTGTGGTTGCGAATATACCCGCCGCTTCCATGGCCTGAGGAGAAAGTTCGGAGTGAGAAGTAAGCGCGGGGCAAAGTACCATGGTATTGGTCTGTCCCAGGCTTACCATCTGTCCAAACGCGGGCTCCAGCGCATCGAAGAAACTTTTGAAAGCCTCAGTGGGAATCTGTGCCGCTTCCATATCAATACTAAATAATGGGGTTGGCAGCTGATAGCGCATCAAGGCTTTGCGTAGCTTCGCGTTCGGATGGCTTTCCACCGCATGGCTGTTCACACGAATTTTGCTGTGACTGGCGAAGAAATGGCTGAGGCACTGGGTATTGATACACTTGGTCAACATACGCATTTCCAGAGTGCGCATACCACAGTGCACCTCCCAGGCTTTATCCGCATCTAGGAAAGCGCCTTTGATGTAATACACATCCCAGAACATGCACTGATCCCAGTTCAGCCCCTTAGCACTGTCGCCCTTGGGAATAAACATACGGTGGTTTTCCCCAATCACCACGCCAGCGGTTGCGGCACCGGTGCCGCCAATGTCTTTGGTGTAGGAGTGCACAACAAAGTCTGGACGCTCCTCGCGATCTTGGCGTCGTAGTGGTTGATAAAGGAAGGGGGTGGCCAGGGTGGCATCCAGGCTGATCAGAATATTTTCCTGGTGTGCAGCCTTACAGATAGCGGGTAAGTCCAACATGATACCGTGGGGGTTACAGGGCGATTCGATATAGACGTGGAGCTTGGAGCCTTGCTGAAGGGCATCGGCGTAATCGCGCTGTGTGTCGGCCAGTAGTTTTTCGAAGTCTTTACCGCTGGTGCCGTCAAACCAAACCAGCTGGATCGCCAGTTTGTCTGGGCGGGCGTAAAAATCCTGTAAGAGTTGGTGTACGCCGCCATAGATATTGCGCGAGACGATCAAAATATCGTCGCGGCGCAGCTGATTGGAGAGTAGCGCGTCAATGGCGGCCATACCGGAATTGAAGTTCCAGGCCATATACTCATTGGCTGCCGGTCCGCACTCCAAATCCACAATGGCGTTGGCCAGGGAGATAGAGGTGGGGTTGAGTAGGCGCGAGTAAATATCGTGGCTGGGTTCACGGCCGCGGAAGGCGTCGTCTACCCACTCGGTACATGCATAGATATAAGTGGCGGTGCGTGCAATCACCGGCGTAGCAGAAAAAATCGCTGGGATATTATCGAACAGTGGGTAGCCACCGCGGGTGGTGATATTGAAATCATCTCCCTGCAGACTCTGAAAGCTGGCACGCAACGGATTTTGAAGGGTGTCCAATAGTTTTGCCAGCTGGAAACTCATAAAGCGCTTGGCATTGAAGTAGGCAATCTTGTCGGACCGATCCAATCGGTTCAGAGTTTCGCTTACCTGACTCCACAGCTGATTCAAGTTGCCCTGTGCTTGATATAACAGCGCCGCAGTTTGCTCCAGTAAGCGCCCGTGCTCCGACTCCCGATCAATACAAAAATGCTGGAGTTGCTCCCGAGCAAGCTCCGCAATACTAGTGGCCTCAGTGCTGTTGCGTCGGGGAGAGAGAATTTTTACATCTTCGAGATTCGCTTCCATCGTATCCTCATTAGATGATGCTTTTTGTTATTAGATGACTCTAACAGCCTAAGAGAAAGGATAAAATACTTGGCGTGTAATTCCTTGTAATTGGCCGTGATAGACCTGTAATTCCTGAATTCGTAAAGTAGCGACCAGTTGAGGGGGTACGGGAGATTGTGAAAGCGGTTCCCTGCCACGGATGGGCAGCCCCCACAACATTTCGGATGGATTTTGTATTCTCGCACTGTTGGAGGTGCGAGAAGTGGGAAGAATCAGCGCAAGCTGAGCGGACAAGCTGGAACCGACGGGTGCAGAGTCTTAGTCGGACCTTGTGGATGAGCTTGCCCGAGGCACGGATGCCAAATTTTGCTCTTGATAGTGTTGTTGTAACCGTCGATGGTTGGGACCATCATTCCGGGCCGGCAGTGGCTATACTGCCGGCTTTTTTTCAGAGCTGAACTGGTTATCATGACGCAGTCACAGACGTATTTTACACGAGTAAAAGCGTCTTTGAATGACACCAAATAACAAATGCTTACAAGGGGATGAACGATGAGCACTTGTGCCGACTTACCCGTACTGGAGTGCGAGGTACCTGAAGAGGGCTTGAAGCTGGGTCTGGTTTTACGGCCCAGAGAGCAAAAAGATGGTGAGCCGCAGTACTGGCCGCTGTTTAATGCCGATAATCCAGAAGAGCATTTTGGCAATATGCTTTTCAAAACCCATAAGGGTGGTGTGGTTACACTGAAAATCACCCTGGATTTATCTGAAGTTCCAGGGCGTGAGTTGGAATTTGTTCGCTACAAGCAAGGCCATAAGTTGGACGGTATTATCGCTTTAACTCCCGATTTTCGTCATCAATTCCGTGCACGTGCGAGGGAGGTAGATGGGGACTACACTAAGCTGGTAATTAAAATCAGAGATCATGACCGAATCCCGGATCGGTTTAATTTCCTGTGGATGTGTGTGGATCCGGCAACTGGGATGCACTTTGTTTCAGGTGATCCGCAAACAGGGGTTGACCCGCTCCCGCCTACTGAGAATTAAGGACAAATAGCCTCTTTCACTCTGGTAGACGTTTGATACTGGGTGCAGAGTCGCTGAAAAGCGGGTAACGCGAACCACTCTGCCCCCATTCCCTGATTAAGAAGTTGCTCTAGATGGTAATTAGATGATTGCCACTCTTTAGCGAGAGAATACACCTGTGCCGAAGCATACTTTACGAAAGTATCATCTGGAGATTCTCTTAAGAGCTCTTTTATTAAGAATATGGATTCAGAAGTATTGCCTAGATAAGCAAGGGCCTGTGCGCGGAATTGCCTGGAGCGCATATCATCGTTTCTTTCCGTCAGGGTAATAATTTTTGCAAATGCTTCATCAGCACTATGTTTGTCTGAAAGCATTAAGTAAGTTTCAGCAACTTGGAAAGAAATATGTATATTGTCAGGGGAACTGTCTAGGATTCTTTTGAAAACTTCTAAGGCTTTCAGGTATTTTTTCTGAAGAAAGAAGATGATTCCTAAGTTAGAGTTTGTCCGCCAACTGCGAGCATCTTTAGGAACCGATAAGATTGCTTTTTCGGCAAGTTGTAAATTACCATTTTCCAGCTCAATAGCCCCGAGGAGGGCGTAGGCGGGATAGTACTTGGGGGAATCCTGAAGAAGTTGCTCTAGTACCGACCTTGGGGATATATAGTCCCCTGCCGAAAATTGATTTATCGCGATAAGGTATCGATTCAGAGCCGATGGGCGGAGTGCTGCTGCTTGCTTGGCATAGGCTACACCTTGCGAATAGTTTCCTTGCATATATTGAAAGCGCGAGAATTGGGCAAGCAGGTGGGCGGAAGGGTGCCCCTTTGCCTGTAGTTTCTTTAGGGTTGCCTTAAAACCTTTTCCATCGGGCCCAACTGATTGGATTAATAGCTTAGCCTCAAGTAAGGCAGTTTGATGTTTATTTGGAATTTCTGCATTAGCAAGAACTCTCAAGGCTCTTGTAAGAATCTTTGTGTTATTGGTGGCCATATACCTAGTCGCTGCTTCCCAGGAATATAAAGAATAGAGATTTATATTTCTTGGATATTTAAAAATCAGTTCCTCTGTTGCCTCTAAGTCAGAGGGCAACATTGGCTCGCTATTGCCGCGCTTGGCTAGAATCGTAAGGTATTGCCTATAATCGGTGGGCTCCATCCGTATATCGCTGGTATTCTCCTGCCTGTAGTTTGTAGGGAAGAGCTCTAGCGCGGCATTACGGATGATATACTGGGCCTCCTGGCGTTCCTCGCTGAGGAAAACAAAGCTGCTTTGACTTTTAATTTGGCTATCCAGGGGGTCGACCCTCTGCAGTTCAATATTGCAACGCTGTTGCATACAGTCTATTCGTGCTTGAAGAGCGTCGGTGACACCTTTGTCTCTGAGTTCTTGGAGTTGTTCTTCTAGAGAGCTGCCAGCTTGGGGGGAGTGGCTGACCAAGGCGCTAGATCTGAGGCCTGAAGGAGTGCTCATAAGAGCCTGGCGTACCATGGCGTTGACAAGAGTCGTTGCGTCATTCCCCCCATTTACCTCACCATTCAGTTCAATGGGTAGAACCGCGATATACTGCGCTGGTAACTGCATGAAAGTTTGCCAGCCTAGGTATGCGGCAATTACTAATGCAGCTGCAAAGGCAAAGACTTTAGATGCAAGCTTGTTTTTTTTGCGAGGCTTAATCAGTAGTTGGGTGACCGTCTCAGAATACTGTTGGGTATTCGCATCAATACCATGCTTTCGCACCAGTTCGAGAGCCTCTGAGACCCTTTCTGCTGACTCAGGGCGTTGTTCTGGGCGCTTAGCAAGTAATCTGTCTAACAATGCAGCGAGTGGCTTGGGTATTTCTGGCCAAGTCTGTTGCGGTGGAATATGGGGTTTGCTGGTAATTTGCTGAGCAAAAGCCAGTGCGCTCTTGTCACCACGCTCAAAGGGTTTACGTCCACATAAGAGTTCATAGGCAATACTGCCCAAGCTAAACAGGTCGCTGCGGGCATCCAGGGTTGTACCCTGTAACTGCTCGGGAGACATGGCCTGTACACTGCCAGCGATATGGTCTTCCCTAGTAAGTTGCTGGTCGCAGTCTAGGGCTTTGGCGATTCCGAAATCAGTAATTTTGGCTACGCCATCATTGGTGACAAGGATATTCTCGGGCTTTAAGTCCCGGTGGATAATTCCCAGGCAGTGGGCTTTACCCAATCCCTGGCAGATCTGCATCAGCAGATCGAGTTTCTCAGCTAGCGTGGCATTGCGCTCACGCATCCACTCTTTGAGGGTAACCCCTTCAACCAACTCCATAACCAGGGCAATATTGTGGTCTTCCTCCAGAACATCGTACAGACGTACAATGTTGGGGTGGTTCAGTCTGGCTAATAATTGCGCTTCGCTGCGAAAACGGGCTTCGGCAGAGTTGCCGGTCATATCAGAGCGCAGCTGCTTGATGGCGACCTTGCGCCCCAGCTTTACGTCTTCAGCCAGATAAACAACACCCATACCGCCGGCGCCAAGGGTGCGCTCTACCCTATAGCGACCTTGATATACCTCAGCTTTCTCCAGCGCAACTACGTCCATTGTATTTAGTTCTTTTCGGATGGATAGGGGATTCTACCCGATAGTACATTTTCGTGAAGCTATCTGTCTCCATTTCAGAGGAAATGGTTCACGTTATTCCATTTCTTTTGGATTGCTATCGGTTGCAAAAAGTGACTGCCTAATGTCTACAAAGTCTTTATTTTCAGAGGAAAAGCGCTGGAGTTTCAGTACTCTAACATCTTTGGTGAGTCCACCCTGGCGGAAAGTCATATGTGACATGAATGGCTTTACTGCTTATAAAGGCAAACAAAGGGGGGCATAAGATCCGTACCTTAAGCGTGATTGCTATACGTACGGATCGATTCTTTTGAGCTACGAATAGCGATAAGGCCTAAGCCCCAAATTACGCTTCCTGCAGCTCGGTCTTCGATTCCAATTGAGTGCCTTTATAGATTTCAAACTGGTGGCAGCCCAGGCGGATTTCCCAGGAGCGTCGCTCTACTAAGTTTGAGGTATCTACGGCATCTGGCAAGGATTCAGAGATTTGCTTGCGTGCGCGGAAAATCTGGGTGTTCAGGTGGTTGACGGTGATACCCAGTTCGTGAGTGGCTACCTGAATGGAAACCCAACCTTGGGAATCTGTATCCATGTCATTTTGCATATCACGGAAGCGTGCTCTAGCCAAGTATAACAGCAGGTAGTTGTGAATTCGTGCGGGCAGGGACTGCTTCATACCCTCTCGCTGCAGCTGCAGTTGTACATGTTCCTCGTGGGAGCTGACAGAGAAGCGCAGGCCGAAATCTGTAATGGATAACTGCTGTAAAGAGAGTTCTTTGGTTGCCCCTTGGTTGTCGGCGAGAAACAGTTGCCAGCTCTGCAGGCCGCAATCAATACGATCCCCATGATTGACCATGCTTTTGCTGCCCCCTTCGCCGGTGCTACCGGTAAACTCGTATTGCCATTGGGCGGTAACGGGGCTGAAATGCAAGCTGGCGAGGGGCTCGCTCTCGTCCGGTAGCAGGTGGTATTGCTCCAATAGCTGGGCTTCACCAGTCTTCAGGTCAATCAACAAGTTTTCTGGGGCGTCGAGATTCTCGACAATCCAAGCGGGGTTATTGACTCGCCCGAAACAGATCTTGTCGCCGGTTTGCAATGGGTAGCTCTTGGCTGGAACCAGTTGCTGGCCATTTAGCCAGGTTCCATTGCGACTAAGATCGCGAATATTCCAATGCGTGCCGGTCCACTGAATGGCCGCGTGAATACCAGAGATTTCGGCACTGGTGATACGGGTATCCACGGCCCCTTGACGGCGGCCGATGGTGTGGTGTGCCATCAGGTATACGGGTTGGTCCCTATCTGGATGCTGTAAGCAAGCCATTATCTTGTCCTTTTTCTCCGGGTTGCGTCGGGCGCTGAGCTAGAGCTGCTTGCCAGAATTGTTGGCAGTTCAATGCTGCAGATGGGATTGCTCACTCGGCAGCAATAAAAGTAACCTACAAGTGCTATTGTCCAGATTCTTTGAGATTCGCTCTACAAGGCCAAGAGAGTCTGGCTATTTTCCCCCTCTAAGGGAGAAGTGGGCGCTCACTAGAAGTCTGGCTGTAAATAAGTTTGAGGTTCTTTATACCTACTGTGGAATGATTGTAATCACTGCTACTACTAATGGTTGCTATTTTCACTGAAAAACTTTGCTGTCGTCAAAAGTAGCGTAATAGTTTGTGCTTACTAATTGTGAACTGGTTAAAATTTTAAGTGCTTTCAGTTTCTTTACTGCCATCTGGGCTAGCTGCCAGATGTCTTTTCTCCAGTATTTAGCGAGAGCCGAGAGATTCTTTAGGTATTAGCTTTAGGGAGCTGAAGGCCATTTGGCACTAATCTAATGGATCTGCTAGCGCTTAAAAATGCCATTTTTGCGGCAGTTTCTGCCAAGTGCTGTTAAATGGGTATTTGAGGGATAGGAGCCCGATTTGTTGTAAATCGGGCTGTCAAAGGAATAAGAGTTTCTAAATAGGTTTAGATACGGATGCCTTCAATATCCAGAATCATTTCAACCTTCTGGGAGGCTGGGCCCAGATTGTAGTCGATACCGAAATCCTTCAGATCAAACTCTGCAGTGCCACTGAAGCCCTGACGGTAGCCACCCCATGGGTCCTTACCGCCCCCAATATTGGTAACGTCGATAGTTAGCGGCTTGGTTACCCCACGTAGGGTTAGCTCACCTTTCAGCAGTGCCTTTCCGTCTTCTGTTGGTTCAAAGCTGGTGCTTTTGAAGGTTGCTGTGGGGAATTTTTCCGTGTGGAGGAAGTCGGAACCGCGCAGGTGCTTGTCGCGCTCGGCGTGATTACTGTTAAGGCTGGTTACGTCGATATTGACGTTTACAGTAGATTTTTCCGGTGCCTTGTCATCATAAAAGAATGAACCGTTGAAATCGTCAAAGCGTCCATAGAGCCAGCTATATCCCAGGTGTTTAATGCGAAACTGGACGAAGGCATGGGCGCCTTTGGTATCGATTTTATATTCCGCCGCTTGGGCTGTGGTGCCGAGCAGGGCAGCGAAAAGAAGGGCGGTGAGCTTCTTCATAGGGAGATTTCCTTTTTTGTGGTTGTAACTGTATTTTGCTTATTCGGACGGGTCGGCATGCCAGATAGTCCAAGCATCCTGCGAAGTGTTACGTCCTTGTCGAAAAAATGATGCTTCAATGCCGCCAGGGCGTGAAGGCTGACCAGGATGATCAGGGTCCAGGCCAGAATTTCGTGAAGGCTCCCGGCAATATCTTCCTGATTGGGAATGTCTTGGATAGTAGCCGCTACGCTAAACCAACCGAATACATCAATGGGGCGTCCATCGGCGGTCGATATCAGGTAACCCGATAGCATAATGGCCAATAGAAGCAGGTAGATGAGGTTGTGTATGCCACTGGCAGTGAGTGCTTGCCAGCGAGGTGTTCCTGGGGCAGCCCTGGGGGTGATATTCACTGAACGCCACAGTAAACGAAGCACCAGAGCAATCAAGAGCAAAATACCTATGCCTTTATGGATGCTGGGGGCCTGCTGATACCAGGGGTCATAATAGGACAGCTGACGCATCCACCAGCCGAGCACAAAGAGGCCTATGATCGCTGGGGCCATTAGCCAGTGCAGCATAATCGCGACCCAGCCGTAGTTATTTTGGTTGTTACGAGCTTGCAAGCTCTTTCTCCAAGTGTGTTTATTGATCGGGTAAATTGATGAGGCTTTAGTATGCTGATTTGATTAGCCTCGAATCCCGCCAGGGTTTTTCTTTCTGCTTGAAGAAGGTCTGGAGAGGCTACATTCGCACTCACCCCGTTAGCGGATTATAACTTGGCGCTAGGGTATCGTTTTTGTTGTCTATGACCAATGGCTGAAGGGAATCTTTGCGAGAGAGATCAATAAGGCTCAGGTGACGAATAAAAGAGACAGAAAGCGCAAAAATTGTGCTGTTAGTGGTGGCGGCTCCGATTACCCTCACGTTCTGCGGCAAGAAGAATCCGCTCGCAGGCCCCTCTGTCCAGGGCTGTAGATCGCTGTGCCAGCTGCTCAGCCAGCCAGCTGGTGGAGTGATGTTCGCGGTCCAGGGCTAATTGTTCAAGCTGCCAGATCACGTCGAGCATTAACTGCCGCTCCAGTTTGTCTTCAGTTTCCTGGCTGGAGAACAGCCGTGGCTCTAGCCTCTCCAAGTCGCTGCGCTTCAATACCAGTTCTGCCAGGCTAGGGTACCAGCGGCCACTGAAGGGCTCAGGGCGTTGATGATAGTCAAATGTGATACGCAGGCGATTGCCCTCGGCGTCCTCGAGTAGAGGGGTGTCTTGCTCATAAGCGGGTAGGGCGGGGCTGTGTCGCAAGATACCGACAAGGGCCCGCCAGTCACTGCGGTTCTCTGAGCACAGGCGCAGTGGCTCAATCAATTCCCTCTGCCCCTCGCGATTGAGAAAGATCAGTTTCTGCCCCGGACGATACCAGTAGAGATCGAGGAGCTTTTCCTCGGCTAAATCTGCAAGATGGATGCTGGTTAGGGGTTCCTCCGCTAGGGCGCTCAAGTGGCTGACGGCCTGCTGGACACTCAGCCATTGCTTGCGATGGAAATGTTTGCCATTGGACGTGGTCATGCGCTGCTCCAGCCTCGCGTTAAGCTCCCCAAATTTTAGCAACCCTGAAAAACCACTATAAGTGGCTTATAGGCTTGGCAAGTGATAAGTGAAGTCACATTTGCTGGCTATGATCCAATCGAGCCGTGAATTATCGCCAGATTTATTCAATTGTAGGAATATTAAAGTGGTTCTGATTGAGGAGGCCTGGGAACACCTATTACATTGCCAGGATATTAGTTTAGCAGTGGAGCATTGGTATAGGCTCGGCTCAGGAAACTGTGACTGGAGATTATTAACACAGAGACTGGGATGAATTGGTGGGTCATGCCATTGGCTGGAGATGTACAATGGCACTTTTATTTACCTGGGGTGCTTATGAAGTTACGAAATGCTCTTTTACCGCTGTTTCTCTCTGCAACCCTGTCAGCACCTGTTGTCGCTGGTGTGTCTTCTCAGGCACAGGAGACTTCTGACTATGCAGTTGAAAAATATGAAGAAGCCATGACTGAGACCTTAGCGAACTTGGTACGCTTTGAAACGGTAGCTCGCGAAGACCTGCCTTTGGAACGCAACCCTGAGTTTAAAGGCTTCAAGGACACTCTACAGGATAAGGCTCGGGAGCTGGGGCTGGAGTATCAGGATTTCGGTCATGTGGTGGTAATTGCCCTGGGTGAGGGGACAGAGAAAGTGGGAATTGTTACCCATGGGGATGTCCAGCCAGCCAACCCATCCAAGTGGCAGAAAAGTCCGTTTGTGTTGGATGCGGAAAGTGAGTCAGGCAAGCTGATTGCCCGTGGCAGTGAGGATGATAAAGGTCCGATCGCTACGGCCCTTTATGCTATGAAAGCGATTAAGGATCAGGCGGTGCCCATGAAGCGCAGGGTTGAACTTCTGGTCTATTTGGCGGAAGAGTCTGACTGGGAGCCCCTCAAGGAATTCCTGAAAACTTATCCTATCCCTGCCTACAACATCACCATCGACGCTAATTATCCGGTAGTGACTGCCGAGAAGGGCTGGAGTGAGGTGCAGGTCACCACTGCTGGTGTACTGGCAGCGAACTTCGATAAGCCTTATATAAAAAGTTTCTCAGGTGGCTATTTTCGTAGCCAGGTGCCGGATGAGGCGCGCGCGTTGTTGGGAAATGTTAATGCTGAGCTAGTTTCGGCTATCCGCGCTCGCGCCGCTCAGAACAAGCTTGTCTCATATGAGTTTAAAAGCGGTAATGGCTTTTTAGAGGTAGTGGCTCGCGGTGTGGCTACCCACAGCTCAGAGCCTGAACATGGGGTAAACGCGATCGCCTATCTTGCGGATGCGCTCAGTGTGTACGATTGGCCCGCCAATGACGCTGGTGCGACGGTGCGCTATCTGAATGACTTGGTGGGCACAGGGGTCCTGGCTGAGAAGTTTGGCAGTATCGCTTATCGCGATGCATTTATGGGTCCAATGACGGCGGCTGTCACCATGGTGAAAGAGACTGAATCTGGACTGATCAGCCACCTCAACCTGCGTCGCCCCACAGGTAAAACAGCCCCGCAGCTAGAAAAGGAGATTGACTCTACCTTGGCCGAGTGGCAGGAACTTTCGGGTATCACATTGGCAGATACAAAAGTGATTTTGGGGAACCCCTACCGAGTCGACGATGCTCCTCACGTGAAACCTTTGCTAGAAGTTTTTCGTCATTTCACCGGTATGGAAAAGGCTGAGCCGGTCGCGATTGGTGGTTCCACCAATGCCAAGCTATTACCTAATGCTGTGAGCTTTGGGCCCTCTATGCCTGGAGTTGCTTATTCCGGGCATTCGGAACATGAATTTATTACCGTTGAACAGTTTCGGCTGAACCTAAAAATGTATACGGCGATGATGATTGAGGTGGCTAACCTCTAGGCTGGTGAATCTGTGAGTTGTTGAATAAGAATAAGAATGTGGGCGCCAGAGTTTACTATGTAAAAACGGTTTTCTCAGGCGTCCGTTAGGAATCTCTTTTACCACTATTTTAGAAGCATAAGATGTTAAATTTTCTTCCCTCGGCAGTGTTGTTGATATTGGCTTCGGTGTTGCTGGTCATCAGCACAATCCTTTGCTTTATTCCCATTTTGTTTTTTGTAGTAGTGCGATTGATTTTTCCATTTTCAGCGCTGCGCAAAATCTACACATCCATTTTTATGTCGATTGCTGAAGCCTGGATTACCATGAATAAAGGCTGGATGAAACTTACGCAAAAGACAGAGTGGGATGTGAAAATTGGAGGGGAGCTGAAAAAAGATGGCTGGTATCTGGTAACCTCCAATCACCAGAGTTGGGTGGATATCTTTGTACTACAGTCAATTTTTAACCGAAAAATCCCTTTCCTGAAATTTTTTATCAAGCAGGAGCTTATCAAGGTTCCTGTAATGGGGATCTGTTGGTGGGCTCTGGATTTTCCATTTATGAAGCGTTATAGCAAGGCATATTTGGAGAAGCATCCGGAAATGCGCGGCAAAGATCTGGAGTCGACCAAAAAGGCTTGTGAGCGCTTTAAATTAATTCCCACCAGTATTATGAATTTCCTTGAAGGTACGCGTTTTACTCAGGAAAAGCATGATAGGCAGGGTTCCCCTTTTAACTATTTGCTCAAGCCCAAGTCTGGTGGTATTGCTTTTGCCATGCAAAGTATGGGGGAGCAACTTAACCGCCTGTTAAATGTAACCATTGTCTACCCAGATGGTATCCCATCATTTGCGGATTTCCTTGCGGGAAAAGTGAAACGCGTAGTCGTTCGGGTGGAGCAGATTCGCATACCAGATAAATTTTTCACGGCTGATTATATGAATGACCAGGTATTTCGTGCTGAATTTAATCATTGGGTGTATAAACTTTGGCAGGATAAGGATCAATTGATCGGAAACCTATTGAGTGATTCTAAAGGGGCTTAAGAGGCGCAGGCTATTTTTATGGCGAATGCTACTTAAGAAGGCTTGAGGGGCTGTTTTTTCAGCCCCGCCTTCCCAACAGATTTCCTCAATGAGGAATCAATCAAAGCCAGATGGGTAGCTGAGCACGAATTTCTTCTGGTTGGCTTTCTACCAGATTCTTACCGGTCTCTCCGGCAACGGTGGCACGAGTAGGCGTTTTCAATGCATCGCGCAAGCTCCCCACCATATAGGGTTCAGCCACAATATATAACTTTTCAAAGCGGCCTTCTTGGCGCCCACGCTCCAGTGTATGGGCAATTTTCTTGGCAAAATCTTCACCACTGCGGCGGTGTAGATTTGCAAAATTTCCCATCGCATGGCGGCCCTGGCCGTAGCTGTCGAAGCTGCGTCCAGGTGCATCGCTATCTATTTCGCGTCCTGATAGTCGGGATTCTGGATGGAGTAGGGCTTGAATTTCATGGAGGTTGCCGGCGCGTTTTTGTGCTTCAAATATTCTGGCTTGCGATTGGTTGGCCACAAGAACCCATGCTAAAGCCATGAGCGTATCCTCATTCTTTTACTCTCTCTTATCCTAGTTAATTTCAGCGCCATCCACTATCTGTCTGGATTTAATTGGGTAACTATCTGATTTTTTTCATTTTCCAGAATATTGGAGAGTTAATTGTGGATAGAGGAGTGGGATTTGCCTGCGATGCTTTTCGGTTCATTTCGTAGAGCGTTATAGATTTTCTAAATAGATGAAATCTAAATATTCACAGTTGTCTTTATGCCTTTTGTGATGGTTATTGCAGGCACATATTCCTACCGAATGGCGTGAGATTACCTAGAATGAAATCAAGATGTGAGAGGCGCAAGCCGGATCCATGGGTCTAGCTTGCGCCTCTTACGACATAGCGGTAGATGGAGGTTGTAAGTATGAGTCTGATACCCAGAGGTTCCCTGCTGGATCTGGATAATATGTTTGAGCAGATGTTGTCACCTGGCCGCGCTATCGGCAGTGAAAGGGAGGGATTTTTCTCACCACGTATCGACGTGAGTGAACGGAAAAACAAATATGAAATCAGTGCCGAACTGCCCGGTGTTGGTAAGAATGATATCAATATCACTTTGGAGAATGGAGTTTTAACCCTAGAGGCGGAAGTACATCGCGAGATCAAGGAAGAAAAAAATGGCCGGATTCTGCGACAAGAGCGCCGTTATGGCAAATTCCTGCGTAGTTTTAATCTGGGGGAGGATGTTCGAGAAGATGAAATTGATGCGAATTTCAAAGATGGCATTCTGACTCTGACTGTCCCCAGACATGAAGGACATCCGCCACAGAGAAAGCGTATCGAAGTGCACTGATTTTTTCATGCGACGGGCTTCCGTCGCTTTAAAAGTATGTTTTCAGTATTAGTTGAGGTAAACAAATGAAAGTGAAACAGGCAATGCACCAGGGTGTGACCTGGTGTACACCAGATACCTCTCTACAGGAATTGGCAAAAATCCTGCGGGACGAGGATATCGGAGCGGTTCCCATCGGTGAAAACGATCGATTAGTGGGTATGGTGACCGACCGAGATATCGTATGTCGCGGTGTTGTGCAGGGAGGCAATCTTTCTTCCCTAACTGCCCGTGATGTAATGACTGAGGGCATTGAGTGGTGCTGGGAAGAGGATGACCTACTCTCCGCAGTACACAAAATGGAACAGCAGCTGCTACGGCGAATGCCAGTTCTAAATAGTGAGAAGCGCATGGTCGGCATTCTCAGTCTCGGCGATATCACCTCAGCCATTGCCAGTAAGCAGGGTGGTCACTTCGCCTCTGCGGTTTCGGCTCACCACTAGTTTCCGTAGCCCCATTATGGGGCTTAACTTATTTTTCTGGGCCCTGTGAGGGGAATTCTCCGATGGGGCCCAGTCTTATTTTACTTTCTTATTGATTCATAGGTTCTGGTAGGGTTGCACGAATTAGCGAGTGAGGGCGTATACTCCGCACTTTTTGAGGTAATCCATGGCGGTCAGTCAGGAACAGCTGCTTCAGCGCAGTGGTGGTCAGTGCGAACTCTGCAAAGCTCAGGATAATTTGGAAGCTTATGAACTGCCGGAGTCCCCTGTCGGGACGGAGGGCCATTTACTCCTGTGCCAGACCTGCCGCGATCAGCTGAACAATCCAGCCGAACTCGACAGCGCTCATTGGCAGTGTTTATCTGACTGCATGTGGAGCCAAGAGCCGGCGGTGCAAGTTTTGGCCTGGCGGCTTCTCAAGCGCCTGTCTACGGAAACCTGGGCGCAGGATTTACTAGACATGCTTTACCTTGATGACGATCTTCTTAACTGGGCCCAAGCCGGCGCACTACCTCAAGCGGGCGACATTCTTGTTCACCGCGACAGCAACGGCGTGCAACTGCAGGCAGGTGATAGTGTGACCATTATCAAGGATCTGGATGTAAAAGGGGCCAGTTTGGTGGCCAAGCGCGGTACTGCAGTTCGTGGTATCAGTTTAACGGATAACCCAGAACACATTGAAGGGCGTGTCGAGGGGCAGCGTATCGTTATCCTGACTAAGTTCGTCAAGAAAATTGGTTGAAACTCTATTGATTGCCAGCCTTAGATACAGGACTAGTTTACGAAGGGAAGGGTGGTTTCCTATCACATTTCAGTCTTGTGAAGATTACTGGAATAAATTTGCCCTGTTATCATCCCTGGGATACTTCCCTAGGACTTTAACCGCCTGGCATTGGCCGTAGATCCCAATGCTAGCTGGTGCGCCTGGCTATGGCCGTGGTTGTAGCTGTGACAGGCAGTGGAGATGGATTGATGAGCCCCACCTATGAAATTCGCAGCGGCACCCTCGCGGGTTTCAACACTCTGGTTCCCCAGTTGGGCGGAATACCTTCGGATTTGCTCGCTGAGGTTGGCCTACCCGTGGATTGTATGCGTCGCCCGGATATCTTGATTCCAATCTCTACTCTGATCGACTTGTTAAACCTGTGTGTGCGTGAGCTGCAATGCAATGACTTTGGCTTGCGGCTGGCGGAGCAGCAGGGCCTGCGTATGCTTGGAGTGTTGGGTAAGTTGGTGCTCAAAGAGAAAGACCTGGATGCCGCGCTGAGTGCCAGCCACCGCTACATGGTATTACACAACCAGGCTGATCACTGGCGAATAATTGAGCGCGATAGCAGACTCTACGCTTATCGCATTAGCCATTATGAAGGGCTCGGAGTAGCTGAGCAGTACAGCGAGCTGGCCTTGGGCGCCGCCTGCAGGCTATTTAGGGAGTTGGCTGGAACGGATATTCGCCCGCGCCAAGTGCATTTTTGCCATGTACCGGTTTCTTCACTCCAGCGTTACCGTGAGTACTTTGAAGCTGAGGTATTTTTTGCCAAGGAATATGATTGTCTCGTGTTTGATGCTGAAGTGTTAGAAAGGCCTTTGAATGCGGCTAGTGAGGGATTGGTGCAATATTTTGAGGAATTTACCCAGTTGCTCATTCAGGGGCAAAGGGGGGATATAGCGAGTCAAGTGCGGACGCTGATCTTGCAGACATTGGGGGCCCAACAGCATAACCTGGCACAGGTTGCCCAACTGGTGGATACCCCTGTTCGCACTTTGCAGCGCCATTTACGTGCTGCCGGCACCTCTTTCAAGCAGCTTTTACAAGAAGCGCGCATGGAAACGGCGCGATGGCATTTACGGTCCTCAAATATTGATATTGCTCTACTGTCGGCGAGCCTTGGTTATACCGATACCAGTGCCTTCTCCAAAGCTTTTCGCACTGTGCATGGGAATTCCCCCTTACAGTGGCGCAAGCTACAACATTGATTTTTACTTCTAGGTTTTTCAAAGGGTATTTACCCGGCAGTGTCCCACCTGATTTCAGTATCCTATTTTGTCCTTCCCTTTTTGCCTCATAAATACTGGCAGGCTATGCTGGGCACCTGTTGATTGAAACAACGACCAGTAAGGAATAACACCATGGGTGCAGAGACGATTCGCTGTAAAGCCGCTGTGGCCTGGAAAGCGGGCGAGCCGCTTTCTATCGAGGAAGTTGAGGTGATGCCGCCGCAAAAAGGCGAGGTACGTATCAAGCTGACGGCTACCGGGGTCTGCCATACCGATGCTTTTACACTTTCGGGGGAGGATCCGGAGGGTGTCTTCCCCGCGATCCTTGGCCATGAGGGAGCGGGTGTTGTGGAGTCGGTGGGTGAAGGAGTTACCAGCCTGGCGGTTGGGGATCATGTTATCCCGCTCTATACCCCCGAGTGTGGCGAATGTAAGTTTTGTTTGTCTGGCAAAACGAACCTCTGCCAAAAAATTCGAGCAACCCAAGGTAAGGGTTTGATGCCGGATGGCAGCACGCGTTTTTCGATCAATGGAAAGCCCATCTATCACTATATGGGCACCTCCACTTTTTCTGAGTATACGGTATTACCGGAAATCTCCCTGGCGAAGATTAATCCCGAGGCGCCACTTGAGGAAGTTTGCCTTCTTGGCTGTGGTGTCACTACGGGGATGGGAGCGGTGATGAATACCGCTAAGGTAGAAGCGGGTTCAACCGTGGCAATCTTTGGCTTGGGAGGAATTGGCCTATCGGCAATTATCGGGGCCAAGATGGCGGGTGCTGAGCGTATTATTGGCATCGATATTAATGAAGATAAATTTGCCCTGGCAAAAAAACTCGGTGCGACAGAGTGTATTAACCCCAAAAATTATGAACAACCCATCCAGGAAGTCATTGTCGATCTTACCGATGGTGGAGTGGATTACTCCTTCGAATGTATTGGTAATGTAAATACTATGCGGTCTGCGCTGGAGTGTTGCCACAAAGGTTGGGGCGAGTCTGTAATTATTGGCGTTGCCGGTGCGGGTCAGGAAATCAGTACGCGCCCCTTCCAGTTGGTTACTGGTAGGGTGTGGCGCGGCACTGCATTTGGCGGAGTGAAAGGTCGCTCTGAACTTCCGGATTATGTCGAGCGCTATCTGGCCGGGGAATTTAAGTTGGATGACTTTATTACCCACACGATGCCCTTGGATAATATTAATGAGGCCTTTGATTTGATGCACAAAGGCAAGAGTATTCGCAGCGTCATTCATTACGAAAACGTTTGAGTGGGATAACCTATGTCAATTGAGCTTGTCAGTAGCACCAGATCGTTTGATGGGTTACAACAAGAATACCGGCACCGCTCCGCTGTGTTGAATTGCACTATGCAGTTTTCTATTTTTTTGCCTCAGGGTACAGACAGCGAAGAAGGGCATCGCTACCCGGTGCTTTATTGGTTATCGGGCCTGACTTGCACCGATGCTAATTTTAGCCAGAAAGCGGGCGCCCAGCGTATGGCTGCAGAGCTGGGTATTGTGCTGGTCATACCAGATACCAGCCCTCGTGGAGAGGATGTTGCCGATGACCCCTCCTACGACCTTGGCCAGGGAGCAGGGTTCTATGTGAATGCCACTCAAGAACCCTGGAAGCAGCACTACCGCATGTATGACTACATAGCGGCTGAATTACCGGCGCTAATTGAAGGGCATTTTCCGGTAAGTAAGAAGCGCGCCATCAGTGGTCATTCCATGGGAGGTCATGGCGCCCTGGTTATTGGCTTGCGTAACCCTGAGCGATATACCTCAGTTTCAGCATTTAGTCCGATCTGTAATCCGATCGCTTGCCCCTGGGGAGAGAAAGCGTTTGGTGCATATCTGGGCGCAGATACAACCTGCTGGGAAGGTTACGATGCGAGTGTTTTAGTAGGGCGAGCGACAACGCACCTTCCGATACTGGTCTCCCAGGGCGATGAAGATCAATTCCTTGAGCAGCAGTTACGACCCGAGGCCCTGCAAATGGCCGCCGAAGCTTGTAGCTATCCTCTGCGACTGGAGCACCATGCTGGATATGATCATAGCTACTTCTTTATCGCCTCATTTATTGAGGAGCACCTGCGTTTCCATGCGGATTACCTCTTGAGTAACGATAAAATTCCTGCCTAAAGCTGCTGTCATATCGTTTAGAGCTGCGCTGCAACCGGGCACTTTATAATTGCCCGGTTGTAATACATGAGCTTTTTATCGAGCTTACCTGGGTGTCTTTCACCTATCTGATTGAGCGGCAACTGCACGACATTCACCGTGTATCTCTGCCCGGCCTTTCTCGAAAGTCTGTTCAATCGGGAACCAGCCGTTAGAACAGAATCCATTTTCATTTATGAGGAGTTCCACCCTCGCCATTGCCATTTTCTTAATATCGCCTGAGTTTGATTGACTGTGGCCAGGTTTACCAGAGCTGGGCTTGCCCTTTGCTGGTTTACCCTTACCGCCCATTCCGGGGCCACCGTTATGTTTACTGCCGTGGCTTCCATCGTCATGGGGCGCTGCCCTCAGGCTTGCCTTATATACAAAGCGTTTGTGTCCTAGTTCAGTGATATCAGCAACAAAAGATTCGTTAGTGGGAACCTTAGGCGTGGAGCTACAGCCGAAGATGAGCAGGGAAGCTCCCATAGTAGAGAGGAGGTTAGCCTTCATTGTTGTTATCCTGTGAGTAATTAGTTTCCAGTATGACCTTTGCCCTGTACTAACGTCGGTTAAGCAGAGTAAACAATTGTTAAGGTCAATCAATTCAATAAGGTGTTTCTTTCTTAGGGGTCTTTACCGGATATTTTCTTCTTACCTAAATAAGTTACTCTTGAAATCTGTGTTTTATATATGCGTAGAGGTCTACCCAGATTATTTTTACTATGATCTATGGCTTGATGATGGGAAAAGGGCCTAAAAAATATAGTGATTTTATAGTTCTATGGCAATTTATAGAGGAGAAATAGAGAGCAGATTTTCAGGTTTGATTTTAGGGTGCACAGTGTCTCCTCGGCAGCTGGAGAGACTTATTTTCTGACGCGCTAGGAAGTTGTCTTCAGTCACAAAGACCTGTAAAAAAGTCATAATCTGACAACAAAATGTTGTTACAGGCTTTTAAAAATACTTGTTTTCCACGAACTCACCCTGGTTTTGACCGGCGGCGGTACGTCCTTGTATTGTCTCACTTATCTGCTGTGATTTACGGTAAGGAACTATAATTTTCCTAGGCGCAATAAAGTTTTATCAGGCTCGTCGCCTCTGAAAAGAAAGCAATCCGACAGCTGTCAGCGTTTTTAATACTGAGGTCCAAGCACTCATATTTGGTTTCGTTGGCTTTCCTTTGCCAATAAGGGCCAGCTGTTGTTCATACCAAGTGACATCCAGCATAGCCATAAAATCCAGTCTGGGAATACCTGTGGTGAGCTTTTTCAATGTTATCTTATGGTTGCCATCCGATAACAGTTTGTGCGATAGCCGTGGGTCAACCGCTAATGGGCGGGCTAGGCCGATCATATCCACGGCATTTGATACAAGGGCGGCCTCCATGGCAGCTGCGGAACGGAAGCCACCGGTGACTACGACAGGAATTTGCAACTGTGCACGTGCCTTTTCTGCATAATCGAGAAAATAGGCCTCTCGCTTGATAGTGCTTTCTTTCACATTGGCACCAACCATACTTGGGTTTTCATAATTGCCGCCGGAGATTTCAATTAAGTTAATACCTTCATCCTGCAGGGCTTTCAGAACCTGCATGGATTCCTCTTCACTGAACCCACCTTTTTGAAAATCTGCTGAATTGAGTTTTACGCCTACCGGAAAATCTTCACCAACGGCTTCGCGAATAGCGCTATATACCTCGCGTAAAAATCGTAAGCGATTTTCTAAGGTACCTCCCCACTGATCATTTCGCCGATTGTGGTGAGGGGATAGAAACTGATTGATCAGATAACCATGAGCAGCATGTATCTGAATCCCAGTAAATCCAAACTCTTTCGCCTGTGCTGCGGCCCAGGCAAATTTTTTAATGATAATTACTATTTCATTTTCAGTGAGTTCTCTCGGGCGGTTGAAGGTCTTCTCTAAGCCATTAGCCAATGGAATTGCAGAAGGTGCGACGGGTTCGGTACTTAAAAAGCTGGGTGTTTGCTTGCCAGGATGATTTAATTGCATCCAGATTTGTGTACCGTTTTGGCGCCCAGCTTGGGCCCATTTCCGGAACAGGGAAAGGTCCGACTTCTCGTCTAATACCACATTCCGCGGCTCACCAAGAGCTGTTCGATCAACCATGACGTTGCCGGTGACCAGTAAACCTGTGCCTCCTTCTGACCATGTGCGATATAAGTGAATCAGCTCCTCGGTGGGGGCATGATTGGGATCCGCTAATTGCTCACTCATAGCAGATTTAAACAAGCGGTTTTTCACACTGGTTCCCGGCAGAATACTCAGTGGACGAGCGAGAGGTGTAGCTCGATCGGTGTTTTTTAAGGCGTTGATACTATTTTTCAAAATGAATGTCCTGCCTGTAAGTTTTAATACTGGCCAGTGTTTGTCCCCCTTGTTGCGTCACCAAGGTGCTAAAAAACGTCCGTAGCTGTCGGAGTAAATCATTGGGATCACCGGATACCTGGTATTGCAGAATACTGCCCTGCCAAACGCTATAACACAGTGTCGCAAGGTTATCGGCGGGGACGTCACTGCGTAGATCTCCTTGATCTTGGGCCAAATGTAATATCGACTGAAGATTTTCCAGCCACCTGTGCTCTACAGACTCAATGGCTTCACGGCAAAGAGGACTGGCCTGGGCTACCTCGGCTGACATCGCTCCGAGTAGACAGGCACAAGACTGACCAACTTTTACTTTGTTTTGAACACGGTTATGAAAGCAGCACCAGAGCTGGATCAAGCCAGGTGCCTGATCCAGGTTTATTATCGTCTGCGCTAGTTCCGCATCAATCTGCTGGCCGTAGCGGTGAATAATGCTGGCTACGAAGGCCTCTTTACTGGGGAAATAGTTGTAGAACGAACCTTTGGGTACACCTACTGCATCCAGCACCTGCTTGATACCAGTGCCGTGATATCCCTGGCTGGTCAGCATTGCGGTACCTGCTTCTAACAGTGCTTCTTTGGTGTTTTCGCTTTTAGGTGGTCGAGCCATAAATATTAGACCGGTCGTCTATTAACTGGTGATCAATATATGACCGATCGTCTTGGAATGCAAGAGGGAGTGTTTTGTTTTGGTATTTTCTAGGCTAGGGATCAGGAAAAGGTTACTTATATGGGGGGATTGGCCCCGACGACCTATTAATCATTGGCCACACACAATAGTTTACTGAAATCGAAAATACTCTTTCAAAATAAAATTTATTCAGAAATTTTGAATCAATGTAAGGCTTTTTGTGCTCTTTAATTGGTTATTTTTGGTTTAAATTACCTATTTTGCTAGGGGGGCTACTCTTTTCATCGCCGCATATTGAGATGGTTCCTCTATCAACTTGCCTGCTCCGACTATAGAGTCTCCCTCAGAGTTAGATAAGTAAATGGATCGATTGTGATTGAGTTCGCGGTGGAAACTGGGAAGAGCTGCGACCTGGATATCTTTGGCAGCAAATTGTTATGGAGGGAGGTGAGAACTGTTTTAATAGAAGAAGTAAGTTGGTTCTTTTTACTGATTTTGTTTCGTCAAAAGCCAGCCCCAAGATTGTCTTCAGGAACTGCGAATATCGATGATGCAGAGTAAATGACGGTAAAGTAGGACAATTGCAGAAGGTTTGATTGTCACTCTGTTAAATTCAGAAAGAGAGCTCGATGCCCTCCGTTATCTGAAGATTACATTGTAGAATTCAAGGACTTTGTTGCTTGCAGAGAAAGTGGTTTAACGCCTTTCTTAACGCAGATTTGCGCCTAGCATAAAACACTAAAACAAAGAGCCCTTCTATGAAAAGAAAACTGCTTGCCCTACTTAGCTGTACAACCTTTGCGGGACTCTGTTCCGCGGATACGTTGACTATTGAGCGAATATTCTCCGATCCGGCCCTTGGAGGCACAGCGCCCCGTGCCCTTGAGTACTCTCCCGATGGTAGTCGGGTAACTTTTCTGAAGGGGCGCGATGAAGACTATAACCGTTACGATTTGTGGGAATATAACATTGCCGATAAAGAGTCCCGTATCCTGGTGAATTCCGATAGCCTGCACAGTGGTCATGAGGAATTGTCCGATGAAGAAAAAGCCCGACGCGAGCGCCAGCGAATTTATGGCAGTGGCATTATGGAATACAGCTGGTCGGAAGATGGTAAGTCCCTGTTATTTCCGTTAGCTGGAGATGTTTATTACTACGGCCTGGATAGTAAATCCGCGCGGCGCTTAACTGAAGCTGAAACTTTCGAAACCGATGTGCGGGTTTCCCCTAAAGGGCGTTATGTTTCTTTTATTCGCGACCAGGATATTTTTGTTGTTGACCTAAAGAATGGTAAAGAGCGTGCATTAACCAGTGATGGCCACGGGCCTATTAAAAATGGTATGGCCGAATTTGTTGCTCAGGAAGAGATGGGGCGCATGAGCGGATACTGGTGGTCACCAGATGACCGTCATATCGCCTTTCTGCAGGTGGATGAGTCTCCGGTGGATAAGGTGACTCGCAGTGAAATCTATGCTGATCGCATTGACCTGATTCAGCAACGCTATCCCGCCGCAGGGAGAGCGAATGTAAAAATTCAGCTGGGCATTCTGAATGTAGAAACCGGTAAATCCCGCTGGGTAAACCTTGGTAATGAGCAGGATATTTATATTCCTCGCGTGCAGTGGGCGCGCGATAATCTACTGACTTATCAATGGCAGTCCCGCAATCAACAGAAGTTGCAATTGCGTGCTTTTGATCTGAAGACGAACACTGGTAATACCCTGTTGATTGAGTTCAGTGATACCTGGGTAAATTTGAGTGATGATCTTCACTTCTTGGAGAATAAAGATCAATTTATCTGGTCTTCAGAGAGAGATGGTTTTAAACATCTCTATCTCTATGATCTAAGTGGTAAATTGTTGAACCAGATCACTCAGGGTGACTGGGTAGTGGATGAAGTTGAAGCGATTGATGAGAATCAGGGCCTGGTGTATTTCACCGGGCGTAAAGATACTGTGATAGAGCGACATTTGTATCGAGCGCCATTCAATGGGGATGGAAAGATACAACGTATCTCTAGCAAGAAGGGAATGCATGATATTGAGTTTTCCCAAGATGCCTCGGGTTATATCGATAAATTTTCCAGTGTAAATACCCCGCCTCAAGTAAGCTTGCATAATGCCAGTGGCGAACTAACGACCTGGCTGGAAGAAAATGCGGTTATTAATGGGCACCCTTTACACCCATACAAAGCTGATTGGATTACTCCTGAGTTCGGTACCATTGAATCCCCTCTGGGACACCAGCTTAATTATCGACTTTATAAGCCAGCTAATTTTGATGCATCAAAGCGTTACCCGGTTATGGTTTATGTCTATGGTGGACCCCATGTTCAGGTAGTTACCAATAGCTGGGATAAAGCCTTTAACCAGTTTATGGCCCAGCAAGGGTATGTCGTTTTTTCTCTGGATAATCGAGGTTCTGCTAACCGCGGAACGACTTTTGAGAACCCCATTTTTAAAAATATGGGTAGCCCTGAAGTTGAAGATCAGGTTACTGGGGTGAAATTCTTGCGCACACTACCTTTTGTCGATAGTGAGAATATTGGTATCTTTGGGCACAGTTATGGGGGCTATATGACTCTTATGAGTATGTTTAAAGCGGGTGACTATTTTAAGGCAGGTGTATCCGGTGCTCCTGTTACCGATTGGTCCCTTTATGATACCCATTATACTGAGCGTTATATGGGGAAACCCGAGACCGATGCGGATGCCTATCAGGCTTCATCAGTTTTTCCGTACACTGAGGGACTTAAGGGCTCCCTGTTGATTTATCACGGTATGGCGGATGATAATGTCTTGTTTACTAACACCACCCGACTGATCAAACAGCTGCAGGATAATGGCCAGCAGTTTGAATTGATGACCTACCCTGGCAAGAAGCATAGTTTGCGCGGTAAACAAACTCGGATTCACCAGTACATAATGATCAGAGATTTCTTTGATCGACATTTACGCAAAGATAGCTAATTTTAGTTATATTATTTTCTGTATATCAGGACCCCAGGCAAATAAAGCTTGGGGTTTGATCAGTGAAGTACTGATACCATCCTTATTCCTTCTACATTTTTTGTACCAAGTCTCCAATCATCCCAAGAACATCTCTATTTGTCTCATATTGTGTTCAATCATTTTTGGTGATTGATATTTTTTGTTTACTTTCTTTCTCATGGATTATGTTGTTTGAGGAAATTGGGAGTGCAAATAATCTACTAAGTGATTTTTGGTGGATCTGTTCAGGAATATATTGGGTTAGGGTGAATTATGTTGAATAGAATTGGTGGTAGATTTATTGTATTAGCTGCATTGATAAGTTTTTTTGGATGTGCTGGTGTTGGAACTGAAAAAGAGATGCCGTCACAGGAAGTAAGTCGCGAAATGGTGGGAGTTGAAGCAGAACTACTATCTGCTTATATGCAGGACCAATCCCTATTGACTCTAGTTGATGCGCGAACAGTGGGGGAGTTTGAGGCTGGACATGTAAACGGTGCAATTAATGTCCCTCTAGGTGATTTCGATGAAATGAGAGAGCATTTAACAATAGGTCTTGACGAGATGGTATTGGTTTACTGCAAAAGTGGCACACGGGCAAAAAGATTGGCAAATAAATTATTTGCAGTCGGCTATAAGGATGTCAGAGTTGTATCATCGCACCAGTTGAAATTTATTGAAGGAGAAATAATTTTTGCAAACTTGGATTAAAGTTTGATGTGGGTAAAAGAGACAAGGTAAACCGGCTGATATGCTGGTTTACCTTGAAGTAATTATCGTAAGAACCATTTACTGACTAGCTGTGTCAAAACGATCCAGATTCATTACCTTAGTCCAGGCTTTAGAAAAATCCTGCACGAATTTCTGCTGAGAGTTATTGAAGGCATAGACCTCAGCGACTGCTCTGAGCTCAGAGTTGGAGCCAAAGATTAGATCCACAGGGGTTGCCGTCCACTTTACCTTACCGGTTTTGCGGTCGCTACCCTCATAAACCCCCTCTGCTTTATCGGATTTTTTCCATATTGTGGACATGTCTAGTAAGTTGACAAAAAAGTCGTTAGTGAGTATTCCTGGTTTATCGGTAAAGACGCCGTTTTTCGATCCATCAGTATTGGCGTTCAGCGCGCGCATACCACCAATCAAAACCGTCATTTCTGGTACAGTGAGGGTCAACAGACTGGCGCGGTCCACCAGCATCTCGGTGGGTGTACGGCTATTATTACTGCTGAAATAATTGCGAAAGCCGTCGGCTGTGGGCTCAAGCATGGCGATGGAATTAACATCAGTCTGTTGCTGGCTTGCATCGGTACGACCGGGCTTGAAAGAAACGCTGATCTTTTGCCCCCCATCCGCAGCTGCTTTCTCAACAGCGGCAGTGCCACCGAGAACAATAAGGTCGGCGAGAGAGACTTTCTTACCCCCAGATTGGGCACTGTTAAACTCTTGCTGAATTTTTTCTAGCTGTGCTAGAACCTTGGCAAGTTCCTCTGGGTCATTGACTGGCCATTGTTTCTGGGGATCCAGCCGTATACGTGCGCCATTTGCTCCTCCACGCATATCTGAGCCGCGAAAAGTCGAAGCAGAGCCCCAGGCCGTTCTTACCAGCTCAGGCACGGTAAGGCCTGAGGAGAGGATTTTCGTTTTAAGTTGGCCGACATCATTGTCATCTATTAGAGGGTGATCGACTTTTGGTACTGGGTCTTGCCAGATCAGATCCTCTTTGGGAACTTCCACACCCAGATAACGCGCTTGAGGGCCCATATCGCGGTGAGTCAGCTTGAACCATGCCTTGGCGAAAGCGCGTTTAAATTCCTCAGGATTTTCCTGAAAGCGCTTGGCAATTTCCCGGTAACTGGGATCAAACTTTAAAGATAAATCGGTGGTAAACATGATTGGTGCATGCCGCTTGTTTTTATCAAAGGCGTCTGGCACCAAGTTGGCCGCAGCTTGATCATCTGGGATCCACTGTACTGCACCAGCAGGGCTCTTGGTTTTTACCCAGTTAAACTTGAATAAGTTATCCAGGTATTGTTGGCTCCAGTTAATTGGAAGGGCCGACCAGGCCCCTTCAAGCCCAGAGGTCATTGTGTCATCGGCATTACCCTTACCACACTTGTTTTTCCAGCCCAGTCCCTGTTGCTCAATTGGGGCTGCTGCCGGTTCTGGGCCTAAGCAATCGGCTTTTACCGCGCCATGAGCCTTGCCAAAAGTATGGCCACCAGCGATCAGAGCAACCGTTTCTTCATCGTTCATGGCCATACGAGCAAAGGTTTCACGAATGTCGATAGCCGCAGCCTTGGGATCAGGATTACCGTTAGGACCCTCTGGGTTTACATAAATCAATCCCATCTGAACGGCCGCCAGTGGTCTTTCTAACTGGCGATTACCGGTGTAGCGCTCATCGGCCAGCATCTTTGTTTCCGGGCCCCAATAAACCAGATCTGGCTCCCAGTCGTCTATACGGCCACCGGCAAAGCCGTAGGTCTCAAATCCCATGGATTCAAGAGCAACGTTGCCAGTGAGCACCATTAGGTCAGCCCATGATAGATTGGCGCCGTATTTCTGCTTGATAGGCCACAGCAGACGCCGTGCTTTATCTAGATTGGCATTATCTGGCCAACTATTCAGAGGGTCGAATCGCTGCTGCCCCCCCCCTGCGCCTCCGCGTCCGTCGTTAACCCGGTATGTACCTGCGCTGTGCCAGGCCATTCGGATCATAAAGGGGCCATAATGCCCATAATCCGCAGGCCACCACTCCTGGGAAGTTTTTAACAGCGTTTCAATGTCACTCTTTACTGCTTTGAGATCCAGTGTTTTAAAAGCCTCGGCATAATTAAAGCTTCCTCCCATGGGGTTAGACTTTGGGGAGTGTTGCCGCAAGGGGCGCAGATCCAGCTGATTGGGCCACCAGAATTGGTTTGATTTAGGTTGGAAGTCCTTTGGGCCCTGGCGGGTGACGGGATCGGTCACTACCTCCTCCTCAGCAGAATACGTATTTGACGCCAATAATGACAGTGTGATGAAAAGAGCGGTACCGAGTGAAGCTCTATAGAAACGCATTGCAATCATCTCCATACGATAAGGAATGCAGATTACAGCTTTTTAATTTGGTCTTTCTTACGAATTTAAAGAGGTATATAGCCTATATTGGCGACGTAATTTTTGCGAGCTTTGTCGGACCAAGCAGCTGAGAAAGAGTTTTATTTCCAGTAGATGATAAGTAAATAATATTGGCTAGGTGGTTTTTGGGGGGGATATTGGACGTTATCCTTTTTTATCTATCGTGATTTTATAGGTGCTAATCACCTGTGTCTTTGATGAATAATTTCTAAGGATTAAATGTAATCTATTTGGTTGTTAAGCTTCTTTAAAAACTTAATTGTTGAAAATGACGAAATAAATACGGGTGCCTAACACTATTTTTTAATATTGGTGGCTTTTATGATGTGTGAGCGATAGCTTCTTTGGGAAGTTAAAACAAGACCACCTCAATACGCAGAGATAAGCTGTTGCGTTCAGGTGTGCTGGCCCATGATTCTATTTTCTTATTCTAGGGCTAAGCCTATGGCAATGATTTATAAGGAGATTCTGTATGCGTATTTTTTTTATTTTTGGGGTGCTTTGTCTTTTATTGATGGCTTGTGGTGAATATTCACAAAAATCGACCAAACATTCTGAGGAACTGAATGCCAAAGTTAAGCCGGCGAGTAAAGTTACCAAAGCGCATAACTTGTCTGTAGCGAAGCAATTGCCTTTCTCCAATGACTTGGATTTCCGCCTAGCCAAACGTGGGTTTATTGCCACGATTCCGGGAGCACAGGTTACAAACGCTATGGGAAGAGAGGTCTATGGACTGGCTCAGATGCAATTTCTAGATGGGGCGCCAAAGGATACAGTTAATCCGAGTCTTTGGCGGCAGGCTCAACTTAATGCTTTGAACAATGGGTTGTTTGAAGTTGTTGAAGGGATTTACCAGGTTCGCTCACTAGACCTAGCCAATATGACCTTGATCAAAGGGGAAACGGGATGGATTGTTATCGATCCCCTAACCTCTATGGAGACAGCTGCTGCTGGCTTGGCCCTGGCTAATAGGGAGTTAGGCAATAGGCCTGTTAGCGCTGTAATTTTTACCCACAGCCATGCGGATCATTTTGCCGGTGTAGCGGGAGTTCTCACCATGCAACAGCTAGCCGAAGGAAGTGTGGAAATTATCGCGCCTGACGGATTTTCCGAGGAAGCAATCAGCGAGAATGTCCGCTCGGGCAATGTGATGCAGCGGCGGGCGCTCTACCAATTTGGGGACCTGTTACCATCCAGCCCAGATGGATTTGTGTCCTCGGGTCTTGGCAATCGCGTGTCTGATGGAGAGCACGGTATTGCAACGCCTACACAGTTGATTCCCGAAGAAGGGGCAGAGATGAAAATAGATGGTGTAGATATCATCTTTATGAGCACCCCTGGAGCCGAAGCTCCCACTGAGATGGTCTTCTTCTTTCCCCAGTTTAACGCCCTATGTATGAGTGAGATTGCCAATCACACTTTACATAATATCTATACGCTTCGTGGTGCTAAAACTCGGGATGCGCTGGCGTGGAGTCGCTACATAGAGAGAGCCATGGAAAAATTTGGTGGAGATACCCAGGTGGTTTTCAGTAGCCATCACTGGCCCACCTGGGGAAATAGTGAGGCGCTGGATTACCTAGTAAAGCAACGAGATCTCTACAAATATATTCACGATCAGACTCTACGCCTGGCTAACCATGGCCACGACATGATCGAAATCGCCGAACAAATACAATTGCCAGAGGCGCTCTCCCACACCTGGGCTAACCGGGGTTATTACGGTACGGTCAATGTGGGCGCAAAAGCGGTGTACAACCGTTATCTAGGATATTTTGATGGGAACCCTTCCAATCTACACCCACTCCCTCAGGAAGAAGCCGCGCTTCACTATGTAGAGTATATGGGGGGGGAAGAAGAAATAATGAAACGGGCACGGCAGGATTTTTCCCAGGGAAATTACCGTTGGGTGGCGATGGTGTTAAAGCACTTGGTTTTTGCTGAGCCAAAAAATCAGGAGGCACGTTATTTATTGGCGGATGCTTTCGAACAGCTGGGGTATCAGGCGGAGTCTGGAATTTGGCGCAATTTTTATTTAAGCGGTGCCAGGGAGTTACGCCACGGAGTTGAGTTCCGTGAAGAGATGCAGCCGCCGGAAGAAATTGTAGCGCGGGTGCCTCTACAACTTTTATTCGATGCCATGGCGGTGCGCCTTAATGGGGAGAAGGCGGCGGAAGCGGATATCCGCTTAAATATTGAGATGACGGACAACAAAAATAAATACTTAGTGGTCGTTAAAAATGGAGTTTTACACGGTTATCCAGATCGACACAGTGAAGACCCCTCAGCGAGTTTGGCACTAAGTAGCACCGACCTGCGACTGATGTTCAGTGGTTTGGTCGGTGCTCCCACCATGATCAAGGAGGGGCGCTTAAAGGTGCGCGGCAATCCCTTGGCTTTGATCCAGTTTGGCAGACTCTTCGATAAGTTTGATAGGAACTTCAACCTGGTGACCCCTTAATTGGGAGATGCCGGGTAAGGTGGGCAACAGTTTGTCGGACCTCATATCACCCGTTACTCGTTGCGGTATGAGTCCCTGATAAGTGGAAGCGGCCGGCTTCGCTTTTAGAGCAAAATTGTTACAAGTAGCCTCAACTTTGAGTGCCGGTGACATGCCGATTTCCTTGGAAGTGAAGTCCACACCGTTAATACCACTGCGCGCGGCAATAACAAGCCCGGTATTTATACCGCTAAGCCAACTATTGAGAAGCCCGGAAGACAGAAGATCGATACTTTCTAAACCCTTATAAAAAGGCACAAAGCTCTCTGCCAGATTGCCACGTACCGATGAGCCCCCCACAGAGTTCCAGGTGGCGTTTTCCTCACTCCAGTTATTGGCGGCCTGGTAGATACCGAAAGTGCTACCCGATCGATTCGTGACATTCAGCTGCAGAGTGGCAGAGCTGATAGAGGAGCAGCCGGAAAGACTGCCTAGATCAAATTTAATCAGTGTGTAGAGTGTCCCATAGGTGTGGTCACTCCCATCGGCCAGTAGTCCTTCGGGGTCATGGTTAAAATTACTTGATGCGTAACGGGAGGAGATAAACACATCATCGCTTATTGGTAGGGAAAAGCTGCCGTTACTATCTGAGCTCTCTTGAATCACGCTGCGACCAGCGTTATTAGCGATCAAATTCATGGATTCCCCCAGGCGGTTGGCGGTCCACCAATTCACATTATCTGGCAGGATGAGTGGATCGGCGGCACGCGCCTCCCGAGTCAGAGTTTCTGCAGTGTCATCGAACTGTGCGGTGCGCACTACCAGTCCACTTTCACTCACCTGGATGACCTTAAACTGCTGGATACTGGCCATGTCGATGGTCCAGGTTTTGGCGTCGTTAGCGGAACGCGCTGGAGCGCCCCAACTCCCTTCCCCCACGTAAACGGTACCGCCGTTGGTGGTGGTAGAAAAGTTATTGCCACTGGGTATCACGGCCTCAGTCATTTTGGTGAGATGAGTATCGGATTCCACCACCAGGTTCATCGCATAGTCGTAAAATGGCTGCGCCCACCAGTTAAATAAAGTGGGATTGTCAGACTTGCCGCTGTAATGGGGGAACATGGGCTTGTGATATTGGGCGAGACGCCAGCTGGCGGCGCTGCCATAGCTGGATAAATCGCTCGACAGCCAATTATTCATTGCGCTGGCGTAAGAGGACCATCCACTATTCTGAAACTGGCTATTTAAGGTGTAAATACGCAGTAAAGGTGACACCTGCACGGCACCATAAGTGTCGCTGGGCGAACAGTCTCCATCGCCATTAAAATCCACGCCGAAGACTTCGCAGATGGTCGAGTAATTATCATCTTCGTGATTGCCGTGAGTGGGGATCAATGGGTAGATTCGCTTGTAGCTATAACCATCAATCGTATCGCTGGAGTAAGTCAACTCCCAGTCGTCGAGGAATTCTCGCATTTCTGAGGCGCTATTGGCATTGGTGAAGTCGCCGCCATGCATCACTGCGAGAGGGCGTATTTTAGCTAGCAGAGTATTTCCCTGGCGACGAGTGGTATGTCCTGTGCGGGTATCACCACCGGCAATTACTACAAAAGGCGCGTTTTCTGCTGGAGCTGTCCTAAACCAAAATCGCTCACCACAGCCATTTTGGTCACATACACGAAAATAAACAGGAGAGTCCGCATTCAAATTTTGCAGGCGTACAAAATGGCTGGTGATACCGCTATCGAATGTTTCGCTATTGCTGACAAATGCGCTGTTCCAGCTGCTTTCATTGGTGGAGTAACCGTAGCTGACATAGGGATTACTGCTGTTGCCATCTGGAGAAAAACCGATGACAGCACTGCTGGAAGCATCGCCATCCCAGGCAAGGCGGTAGTGTTTGGTGGCGGCACTGACGTTGACTGCCAGCAACAATGTCGAAATAGTGAGAGCGGGGCCTATATATCGTCTCATTGCGGAAATTCCTCTGCAAAGTTGGGACTTTTTGTGAGAGGCCACCGCCTGGAGGGGGCAGGTTGGTGGCGCGCAGGAATTATTGGGGAACGATGTGACAGATGCTTGAACGATTGGTTACCAAGCGTGTGAAAGCTGCATTGCGATAGGGAATTGTGACGGTTTGCCCATTTATAAAATTGACCGATGCGCCACCGACTTTTAGATAGGAGTAGATGCCTTCGAGGGGGAGATCGCCATCACTGGTCCAGTAATCACCGCGCTGGGTTTTGGGGAAGTATCCAGTTTCGATACTGGGGCTTCCCGGCTGTGCGTCTGGAGCCACCAGTGAACGCAGTTCGCTGGCGGAGGGCAGGCGCCAATGTTTTGCATCACAGAGTTGTTCCCGGTTAGTGTGCCGGATTAAATCCTCTGTGTCACAGCGCTCTGCTTCGAAATAACAATCTCCATTATTGGCAACGCCCTGATTGTTTAATAGTCGCGAATAAGTCCAACGTCCATCGTGAATGTCCTCACTATCTGTCTTGACCTCCCACAGCAGACCGCTGCGGCTATCGCAGACACAGGACCAGGGGCCCTCCCAGGTATCCATTACTTTTCCCTCAGCGCTCACTTTTAGAAGGTGGTATTGCTGCGGTTTTGGAGCCTGTGGTGTGTGGATAACGGCAGCACCAATCAGACAGGCGGGGAGAATAAAAATCAAAAAGAGTCGCGTGATCATAGCGCTTTACTCAGATTCAGTTGGATGGCTCTGGTATGACGGGTGTGGGCAACTTGTGCGCGATCAAATGCGGAAACCCACAGGCAGGTGCCATCTTCGATAGGAATGTCCAGGGGAGAGGCTGTATTTAATTTGCGTACAAGCTCTAGCGACCAGTATCCATCACGCCAAATACCTTTGGCTCTAACATCCGCACGATCACCCTCGAAGCGATTGGAGGTATAAAGTACCGAAGGCATTAGAGTTCCTGGTGCTATCCGGTCGCTTTCTGCTGAGTAAGGTTGGTAATCAAACCAGGAGATGGTCCAATCAAGCTCCTGGCCTTCTTTAACATTTTGAAAGGGAGCCAATACATTAGCATCACTAGGCAAGCGTTTAGGAGTGATGCCAGTGGGGGAATACCATTTCCAGTTCAGTAAATAAGCACCGGATTCCTTTGCATCCTGTTGGTAACCTGCCGTGTAGCGGCGTTTACCTGCACGCACTTTATCTGGCGCGCCGATAAAATTGTCATCCGCCAGATACATTTTATTAGTGCGTACTGCTTTCCAGTGCCAAAGATCGTGAAGTTGCCCCGATTGGCTGTAGTGATACCCCTTGCCATGCCAGTTTGATGGCTTGTTTGCCAGTGGTGAACGTCCGAGATGGGCGGTGCCAGCACCTCCGAAGTCACAGTGACTGGAAAGTAACAAGGCAAATTTGTCTTCGTAAAAATTCTTTTCATCAAAATTCTCAAAGCCTTGCTGCTGGATCTTCCAACCTTGATCCGTTTTTATCAGGGGTAAATGAGTCAGGCTTTCTGTGGGATCCTGCCAGGAAATATGAAAATAAATCTCCTCACCATTTTGCAGAGCTTTGAGATGCACATCAGTACGACCCTGATAAAAATTTGCGCCGCCATCGGTACTGATTTTTAGTGGCTGAGCTTTTGCCCATTGGGGTTCATCGGCATGGCCATCAATATCAATGATCGTATGGATAGGAATTGAGGTTACCGGCAGTTGATAATAAGAAAATTTGGTCAGAAGCAGCCAACCGCTGAGCAGAAAGATGGGCAGCAAACTACATAGCAATGCCAGTTGAACTCTTCTGTTTGTGGCTGGCTTGAGGATATAGAGAAGAGCACTTTGCCCGAACTGCAGTAGATAAACGCCTGCGTGTAGAAAAATATAGACGCTGAGTCCAAGCGCGGCGAAAAAATGTAATATTCGGACCAGTGATAACTGGCCTATCCCAGTAAAGAGCAGCCAGCCACTGGCCAACGAGATGCCAATGAGGCTAATGCCCCCCCAGGTGACTACTCGGTGGTAATTCCATTGTTTATGAGCGCATGATTGTTCAATTCGATAAAGTCGAATAGCATTCGAGTATAAATAAGAAAGGGCAACCAGCGAAAGCAGGAGTGCAGAGAAGAAATGTACACTGTGTACCTCTCCCTGGGGCAGCAGTTCTTCAATTGAGGCAATGGCGGGTTTAGTGAGTGTGGCAATACGCAACCCACTGAAAAGACTGCAGATCACTGCTATTGCTAATGCAGCATGCAGCAGTATCCACATGGGGCTTTTTGATCTGTCAGACATAATTAGGCCCTAAAAAAGCCCACAGGCTATCGGCGGGATATGACAGTTTAGAGAAACTTATGTGGCTCTGAGAAATGGTTAAAACTCATTACTCCGCCAAAATGCAGTCTTTGCTAGAAAAGTGATGTAGGGAGATACGTTGAAAATATTTAAGTCATGCTTAATTAAGTTGAAATTGCAGGCAGTCTTGGCGACGCTAAGTTTTACTTACAGATTTAAGAGCTAAGTTAGTCGCGTAATGGCGTTATTTTGAAGCTTTCTCGTACTTCGAGGATTTCTGACAGGGCGCTTAGTTGTGGCCTATCTTTGCGCCAGTTGAAGTCTTCGTGCCGAAAATCTAGGTATGAAAGTGCTGAGCCGAGCGCAATTTGTAGAAGACAAAATGTCTGGGGAAATTGAAGGACTCTGGCTTCAAAAAAATCCAGGGTACGATTGATTGCACTGTTGTAGCGCTGCCACCAAAATTCTGACTGAAGCCCTTCACGCCCGCGAATTTTCTCTACCTGTCTGTGAACCAAGATCTCCATTAGACCTGAGGACACACTATAGAGTGTTTTTAAATTCCAGTCATTGTCTATCGCAGAGCTGAGGTGGCCATCTCCAAGTTGTTTATCTAGGAACTCACAGATCACTTCGCTATCCATAATAACGTTGCCGTTATCTAAGGTCAGGCAGGGAACTTTACCTAAAGGATTATTGGATATTAAATCATTTGTATTGTGAAAAGGGTGAGAAAAAACCTCACTAACGCGGGAGTGTAACTTGAGTTCTTCTATAACAATTCGGGTTTTTCGGGCAAAGGGGGAGGAGTAAGTCAGAAAGAGTTGCATAACGGCGCTTAATCACTCAGCCACTCTATATGGTCGGCATTGGTGATGAGGCGCCGCTAATTTTGCAAAATAACTACTAATGATGGGGAATGACATCAGTAATACGGTTATAGAGGTGTTGTTTGAGATAGGCGCGTTGTTTTTTTAGTCTTGAATAGTGATCGTCATCAGTGCCGATGCCACTATCCTGCAGTCCTCTAATTTGTTTATCCAGTTTTCGATATTGGTCGTTATCTAGCTTGAATTCTACGTCATTCCTGATCAGGTGCTTGATAGTATCGGCGTACTCGGGAAAATCCAACTCCAGCTCATGCGCGGCTATGGACATAGAAAACCTCCCCTCCATTCAGTTAAAGCATCAAGGGTAATATTAGTTTGTGAATTTGAAGTCACAAAAACCACCACCAAGAAGCAGACTGGGCTGCTAATCATTGGACGATGATTTACCCCCGTTGTTTCAAGCTGATAACGTATTAGGCGGCTAATTTTTAGGTGTGAAAAGGTTGTTCAATTATAGGATTTCTTGAAGGCGGTATTCTTTATGAAGAAAAATTCTAACAAAAGAAAATTTTAGAATGCCAGTTTTTTTAGAGAGTATGCTTGTGATTGATCAGAAGTTTACTCTGAGTGTGTCGTTTATGACATTGTAAGGCGAAAGCGATGGTGAAATGTTAATGGCTTTCAGTATTGCCGCATTCGTAATTTTTATATTGATAAAAAATGAAATTTAACTAATTGGAAGTTTTGTTGGCTGGGTACACAAAAAAGCCTGGCAAATATTATTGCCAGGCCCTAGGTGTGTCGATATTATCTAAATTTTAATTAATAAAATTTAGGCTTTATGCAGAGGCTTCTAATGGAGCAAAGCGCAACTGACGTCTTTGCAACAGCTCTCCGAGATACAGCTTTAAGTAAGCTGCAGCGGCACGCTTGCCCTCTGCGGCGGCTTCCTCGGTAATTCTTCCGAAACGCGAGTATGCCTGGGAACAAAACGAATCATTGATATTGATGGCGCACATAAAACGGTCGCGCCAGTCCTGTGATGGAGGCAACTCAAATTCACGAGACAGATTCTTAATCAACGTATCTGCCAAGCGCCAGTTGTTTTCCATCTGTAATTGACGTAGAGCCCAGCTGGACTGTGGCCCGTAGTGTACTTTGAGTGCGGAGATATTATCTTCGTAATAACTACGCACTAAGTCGCACAGGTGGTAGAGCATATCTTGCCAGCTATCCGCTGGTGAGAAATCAGAGTGCCCCAGTACCACATCGCCAAATGACTTGTAGTGACGTTCCGCCAGAGCGGTAAGGCTGGCATCTACGCTTGGGAAAAAGTGGTACACGGATGCAGCTGGGACCCCAGCTACCTGGCTCAGATTGGCTAGACTTATGTCCGTGGAATCCTGCTCGGCAATGAGGGTTTCCAGCGCGTCGAGAAGCTTTTCATACTTCTCACGGCCGTTTTTACGTTGTGGTTTGCGCGGACTAGCAGTGTCGCGCCGGCTAATAGCACGTCGATCGATTTGGTTCAAATTCACCTCCCCTTAGACAAGCGCAGTTGGCAAGCGCCAGAAGTGCGCTTTACTTCCTTGTAAAAAATTGTCTTCTGGAATTGATGATTATTATCGTACCAATTTCGGGGAGCAAGGGGATTTTGTTCGAATTGTGGGATAGTTCCGCGCTGGCGGATTAATTTTGATCAAGTGTTACTATCCCACACAATTCGAAAAAGGTTGTGCTAATGGTAGTGAAGTTCGGAAGCTTTACCGCGAAACACATAGTACGAGAATGCCGTATAGATCAGTATGATCGGCACTACAATCAGGGCGCCCACTAAAATGAATTTCAGTGAAGCGGTGGCACTGGCTGCCTGCCAGATATTCAGCTGCCCAGGCACTATGTCGGGAAAGAAGCTAAAAGCCAGGCCGATAAAGCACATCAGAAAAATAGTCACTACCAATGTGAAGGGCAGCGCACTGTGCCTATCGTTGGCTTTGGGTAACCTGGCCAGCAGGAGGTCATTAAAAATAAAAGCCAGAAAACACAGGGTGGGTATCAGGAGTACGAACATCACCAGTGGATAGCTGAACCAACGATCAAAAACGGCTGGATTGACCAGTGGATTGATCGTGGAGACTGAGACTACGCCAAGGAGAGTCGCCCGCCCAGTCCGACGCGCCCAGCGTACGGCGCGTTCCTGCAACAGTGACTCGGTTTTCAACACCAACCAGGCCGAGCCCATATAGCTGTAGGCGGCAGTTACCCCCAAGGCACTGACTGCAGAGAAAAGCTGTGCCTGCCAGCCAGGCTGGAACCCCATCACATATTGCCCCAGCATATAACCCTGGGCCAGGCTGGTGATTATGGATCCTGCTTTAAACGTCCTGTCCCAGGCGAGCTTGTGTCCCACGGCTGCTTTGGCGCGGAAGTCAAAAGCCACGCCGCGCAAAATCAGGCCCACCAGCATTATCGCCGCTGGTATATAGAGGTGCATCAGCACTAGGTTGTGGGCGATGGGAAAGGCGATAAGCAGCAGGCCGATGGCGAGCACCAGCCAGGTTTCATTGGCATCCCAGAAAGGACCAATCGAGGCAATCATGGTGTCCCGCTGGGGCTCGTCTTCCTTACCCAGGGGGAGGAGAATACCCACCCCAAGGTCGTAACCATCCAGAATGGCGTAAACCAGTACTGCTAGACCCATTAGGCCGATAAAGACAACGGGTAGCCAATAGGCTGCGGATGATGCGGCCTCATTCATGGGATTCCCCCTTGGATTGCTCTTGGGTGGATTTCGGTAGGTTGGTCAGGCTGCCACCGGCGAGAGGTTCTTTGGTTTCAAACTCCTCCACTTTGACCGATTTCAAAGCCATTACTTTTAGGGTGTGAATATAGGCATAGAGCAGGATGACATAGACAAGCAGATATAGGGTGAGAGAGAAGCCCACATGGGAAGGTGGAATCTGGGTTACGGCATCTGCGGTTTTGAGAACCCCGGTCACAAGCCATGGTTGCCGACCAATTTCAGTGACATACCAGCCTGCTAAGGTGGCTACCCAACCTGCGAACGTCATTCCTACCAGGGTTTTGAGCGCCCAGTTGGGTAGCTCTTTGCGCCGCCAGAGGAGGTAGCAACCTCCCCAGGCGACAGCCAGCATTAATATCCCCATACCCACCATAATTCGGAAGGCGAAGAAAACGGGTGCAACCGGCGGATGATCATTGGGGAATTCTTCGATACCTTTTATTTCTCCATTTAAATCATGGGTCAGAATAAAGCTGGCCATTTTGGGGATAGCTATCTCGAAATGATTGGTCTTCTTCTCACCATCGGGTATTGCAAATAGTAATAGTGGCGCGCCCCTTTCGGTCTCCCATACTCCCTCCATTGCCGCCACTTTCTGCGGTTGGTACTTAAAAGTGTTAAGACCGTGTAGGTCGCCGACAAAGATCTGGACTGGAATAAAAACAGCTGCCAATACCAACCCGGTTTTTAGTGCTAGCCGCGGTGCACGCTTTGGGTCACCTTTAAGTATCCGGTAAGCAGAGATACCTGCGACAAAGAAGGCTGCAGTGAGACCAGAGGCCAGTAGCATATGAGTGAGGCGATAGGGGAAAGAGGCATTAAAAATAATAGCCAGCCAGCTCTCTGGGTAGGCGACACCATCTCGTAGTTCAAAGCCGGATGGGGTCTGCATCCAGGAATTGAGTGCAATGATCCAGAAGGCGGAAAGTGTGGTGCCAATAGCCACTACAAAGGCTGAGAAGGTGTGAACTTTGCTGGGGACACGATTTATTCCAAACAACATGATACCTAGAAAAGTGGCTTCCAGAAAAAAAGCGGTAAGCACTTCATAACCCAAGAGAGGCCCGGCGATATTGCCAACCCGTGCCATAAACCCTGGCCAGTTGGTACCAAATTGGAAAGACATAGTGATGCCACTAACGACACCGAGCGCGAAGGTTAGGGCAAAGACCTTTACCCAAAAACGATAGGCTCTCATCCAAACAGGATTATCAGTTTGGTCGTAGCGAAGCTTGAAGAAAACAATAATCCAGGCGAGGGCTATTGTGATGGTGGGAAAGAGAATATGAAAACTGATATTGGCCGCAAACTGTATTCGGGAGAGGATCAGAGTATCTAGCATGGGAGCCTCTGCTGGTCGGACTAATTTATTAACCAGATAACCGGGCGACTCTTCCTGATAGGCCCGGGGGTGCCCGTTAAACACCATTGCAGGAGTATGGACCCACGGTGTTTATTGAGCGGCTGCCGACGTTGTGTCGGCGGCGGTTTACCCTTTTACCGCCTGTCTTGGTTGCCCAGCGGGCAATTCAGGTATAGGTTTATTCTGGAGCCTTTCCTCCTGTCATTTTACTTTTCAGCTCCAGTAGCTTGACGATGCCGGAGCCCAGTTTCATTAGCTTGAGTAAATCGTCGTGTTCCAGCTTGCTCAGGGTGTTGGCAAACTCTTCAAGTAATTCCAGCAGACTGTAGACTTCTTGAATTTTTTCCTGGGCCTGTGCTTCTTGTTCATCCTGAGGCTCATTGAGCAAGAGCTGGCGCAATAGGCTCAGGGTGGGGTCCAGTTCACGTTTACGTCGCTCTTCAAATACAGTTCGAGCAAGCTCCCAGATGGACCCTGCAGCGGTGAAATAGTCTTTTCGGTCACCTGGCTGGTGCTGTAGCTCAACAAGGCGCCAGGCTTGCAGTTCTTTGAGGCCCATACTCACATTGCCGCGACTGATCTTCAGTGCCTGAGCCAGCTGCTCGGCATTTAGGGGGGAAGGGTGGATGGTAAGCAGGGCAAACATCTGGCCCACGGTGCGATTAAAACCCCACCGGCTGCCCATTTCTCCAAAGTGCAGTACAAAAGCCTGGGCTTGACTGGATAGTTTCATTTTCTTCTTAAGTTTCAGAAATTTCTGAAAATTGTAAATGTAAATTGATCCAAGTCAATAAATAATTGGAAAAATTTTGTTTTAAGTTTTTTGCTTTGGGCTGTAGATAAGTAAATTGTCAGGGAGGGCGGGCCCACAAGTAGTGGTAGGCAGAAAGTGTTTTCTCTCAGGACGTTATGGGTATTTCAGAGGGAGTGATGCCTGTGCTCTACGCGGCCAGTCGCTAGGTACAATAAAGCCGCGACCCATTTCACCTTCTTGGCCCATAAGAGCAAAACATAGAGGCTTATCAATTGCTGAGCTCTGAAGTCCGGCCATAAGTTGCTCAAAAGAGACGCCGTGGGGCTCTTCCCATTCTATTGATGCTAGCCAGGCTTTTTTGGGAAGTTGGAGCCAGCGCAGGCCTACTGAGATATTTCCTTGAGTGGCAAGGTTTCCGAGGGTTTCCAAGTCGGTCCACCAATTACTATTGCATAGTTGTTTCAGATTACCCCCAGCTGTCCGATTACCAAGAGTTGGTAATCGGTTAAAGAGTCGGCCTGGCATCAGCGTCCACTGCCGATCAATATAAAGCTCCTGAGCTTCTAATAGAGTTTGTACGGATTGTTGCTGGATGAGAGGCAGTTGATGTTCCGCCATACGCTTTAATTTGATATCCAGGCGATCCTTGAGGCCTGGGCCAACCCAGAAGCCGACGGGCTGAGCGAGGTAGAACTTCACCGCAACCTCCCAGTGCTCGCAGCGATTACTGGGTAGGTGGTGAACGACAAAGTCCAGTTCGCCGAGAGTTCTACCCTCAATACGCAGGGGCAGGTTCTGGTGCAGCAACTGGTAATCTGGGTGGTATTGAAAAGCGAAAGACCAGAGTCGCTCAAAGTAAACGCCAAGCCGGTTGGTGGGTTTGTGTCGGTCGCCTTCAATCAGGTATGTTTCGAGCTTATCTATTAATTCTTGTTTGACTTCTTTGCGGGAAAAATAAGTGTGCAATTGGTTGCGGCGAGCCATAGGTAGCCATGGCAGGTCAATGGTGCTAGTTGATTTGTCACTAGTATCAACAATATCGCTACTGCCCAGGGACCAAAGTAGGTTGGACCAGTCATCTACAACAGGTCTGTGAAGTCGATTGGTCATATAAACCCTGTCAGCGGCAAAAAAACTCTCTGATTCTACCAGAGTCGGCACTTGACTTGGGACTGTGCTAGGGTTCATCTTCCAGAGAGATATTTAATAATAAAACTGCTGTCCCCCTATATCTCACCTCGTGTGGATTACCCGTTTTTGCCAAAGCGTAATCTACATGGGATATGGGGAGATATAGCCAGACAATAATAAAAAGAGGAGGTGAATGTGGAATCAGGGCCTATGATCTCGATCGGTCTACCCATCGCACTGTTTATCATTATGGTGGGCATTGGAATGACCCTGACCGCCAGGGATTTCCATCAGGTGACGGTAAAACCAGGTGGGTTAGTGGTGGGCACACTTGCCCAGATTGTACTTATGCCAATTGTGGCTTTTGTTCTGTGTTGGGCGCTCAGTTTACCCGCACCGATAGCTGTGGGTTTGGTGATTATTGCAGCCTGCCCGGGTGGAACGACCTCAAACCTTTTTACGTTACTCGCTCGCGGTAATGTAGCGCTCTCCATAGTGTTAACGGTTTCGGCAAGCCTAATTACGATTCTGACCCTGCCATTCTTCACCAATTTTGCCCTGCGCCAATACTTTGGAGCAGAGCAGGAAATCGTTCTCCCTTTTGCTAAAACTGTGGCCATGTTATCGGTGATAGTCTTGCTGCCCGTGGTGATTGGCATGTTGATACGGGCTTGGAACCCTCATTTGGCCAGCCGCGCTGAGGGCATTGTAAGTATTTTTGGGGCGCTGGTACTGGTCATTTTAGTGGTGGGATTGGTGTGGGGTATGAGAGACCGGATTGGAGAGCTCATGCTGTTGGCCGGCCCCTCTACAATTTTGCTGAATTTACTGGGGGTGTTGACTGGCTTAATCATCAGCCACTTTTGTGGGCTCTCCCGGCGGGATGGCCTGGCAGTAGCTACCGAGCTGGGCATCAAGAACGGGACTATTGGTCTCATGGTAACCCTCACACTGATGCACTCCAGTGAAATGTCGGTGCCTTCAGCTGTATATGGAGTGCTTATGTTTCCATCGGGGATGTTGCTTGCCTATTATGGTCGCAAGAAAGCGCGCGAAGCTGGGGAGGCAGACGCGGCGCAAGCTGGCGGGGTCGGATGAAATCCTCTCAGTCCAACAGCTTTATATAGGTATCCAAGTGCGAGATATCCGGCACACTGATGCGACCGTAAGAGCACTCTATTAGTCCCTTGGATTCAATATTCTTTAATACCCGGTGTACTCCCTGCCGGGTCATCCCCATGGTGTTGGCGAGTAGTTCTTTGGTGAGGCGGAAACTGGTTGGGCCACTTTTTTCGCCGCCGTTGTGCATTTGGGCCATAAAAAGCAGACGTCGAGCAATTCGCGCTTCGGTACCACGTAGTACATCGTCCTGGATAATGGACATTACTGTCCAAAGCCTGAGGCTAATTTGTTCCAATGCTATTGGGTAGGCTTCGGGGTGTTGTTTCATTTTTGCCCTCAAGATTTCACCCGGAATATCGACTACAGCACAGTCCGTGTGAGCGCTTGCTCCAAATACTCGCGGAGTGCCAGGGCAAAATACGGTATCACCAAACCAAGCTCCACTATCTAAAATCGCAAGGGTCGCTTCGCGCCCGGCAAAATTACTGGAGCATATTCTTACTTGTCCTTCAGCGATAATTGAAAGGCGCTCCTGATGGGAGCCCGAAGGGTAGATGCTATCACCCTGAGAAAAGTACTGGCATTGTGCCTGTTGGGCTAAGAATTCTCGAGCCTGACTGGGTAGGCCTGCTAGTAGTGGGCATTTATCAAGGAAAGTAATGTTTTTATTCATTCGCCAAGTGTAAACAATTTGACAGTGTTTACAGCAGGGATGATTCAGAATTTGAGCTCTGATAAAGCTGGGGAGAGGACGATGAAACTGGAAACCATACCTTCACTTGAGGGACGCGTTAGCGATGAAGAGTGGCAATTACGCATAGATTTGGCGGCGGCTTACCGATTGATCGCCTATTTTGGGTGGGACGATACTATTTTCACTCATCTCTCTGTACGTATTCCTGGGCCGGAATCACACTTTCTTATTAACCCTTTTGGAATGTTTTTCGATGAAATTACTGCTTCCAGCTTGGTAAAAATCGATTTGCAGGGGGAAAAAGTGGATGAAAATGCGGCAATGGTGAATCCTGCAGGGTTTACTATTCACAGCGCAATTCATGAAGCGAGGAAAGATGCCCACTGCGTTATACATACCCATACTACTGCTGGGGTAGCTGTATCTGCTCATGCTGAGGGGTTACTGCCAATCTCGCAGCAATCACTATTTCCCCTTTCAAGTATTGCCTACCACGACTATGAGGGAATTGCTGTGCGCAAGGATGAAAAGTCACGTTTGGTGGCTGACCTGGGATCAGCAAACTATATGATCTTGCGCAATCACGGACTGTTAACCTGTGCTTCTACTATTCCTGATACCTTTTTAGCAATGTTTATATTGCAACGTGCCTGTGAAATTCAGGTTACAGCTCTTGCTGGTAACCGACCACTCACTCCGGTGCCTCAAAATATTGTGGATAAAATAGTTAGTGAAGGAGATATGGTTACCAGTAATCAAGGGGGGCTATTGGCTTGGCCTGGATTTTTAAGGAGGCTGGATAGAGTTAACCCTGGGTATACTGAATAGCATCTGTCCCAAATGCCCTGAATATGATTTTAGGTTCTATATTTCAGGGCATTGATCAAAAATTTAAGATTTAAACTGGATACTGGGGAATTAAGCGCCACAATGAAAGGAACCCTGATTTAGACCTGGCTAATGGACTTTACTTTCAACAAAATGGAATTAATGTAGGCTTATCGCCACCAATGAGTCCTCGAAGGCTAATCAACGGTATTCTAACATGCTCCAGTACTTTCTTAAAAAAAGATTAAAAAAACATGACTCTAATAATAATTTAAAGGTGGAGTCTCTGGTTTTAGGTCATCTTCTAGGCTTGAAGGCTCTAAATTGTGAGTCATCCGGCGTTGGCAATGATAAGCCGCATAATATTGTCGTTTCGCTGACTTCTTATAATAAGCGTATTTATGATGTTTACTTATGTATAGAAAGCCTTTATCAACAATCCTTGAGAGCAGATGCAATAATTCTATGGTTATCCTTACGTGATTTCCCCGATAGGAGATTACCTGAGATACTTCGAAAACAGCAGGCTAGAGGCCTACAAATTCATTTCGTGGAGAATGATTTTGGGCCTTATATGAAATATATGTATGCCTTTGATATGTTTCCAAATAGTCTCATTGTCACTGTGGATGATGATGTGCTTTATCCTTCAGATACTATCGATTTACTATATCAATCTTATTTGAGAGCTCCCTCACATATCCATTGCCATAGGGCACATAAGATTCTGTTAAACGGAAAAGGGGAATTGAAACCTTACGAAAGTTGGCGCTCTTATGGGCTAAATAGTGAGCCATCTCCTTTCCTTTTTGCTACGGGAATGGCTGGGGTTTTGTACCCTCCGGATTCATTACATGAGGATGCTTTCAATAGTAAAAAATTTATGGAGTTATGTCCTGCTGCTGATGATGTTTGGTTGAAGGCGATGAGTTTATTGCGAGGAAAATATGTTACTAGGGTTCCAGACTATCGATACTGGAGGGAACGCTTTCTTACTATTCAGGGGTCACAGATTCAACAGTTAAAGGAGATCAACTTGAGAGGCACAGGTGGTAATGACTGCAAGATTAAAAGGGTGTTTTCAGAGTATCAATTACTTGACTATTTACAGGAGCGAAATCAGCCTGTTTTAAGTCCTCACTAGGGGGTGACTTGGGTGAAAGACTAGAGCTGCCCCAGATAGGGGTAAGCTACTCAAGCACTTTTTTTTAGGTGAAAGAAACTGCCCCTCGGCCTTTAATTGGGTTTTTGTCCTAAATATGGTGTTTGAGTGGCCATTGGCTGTGGCATCTGGCATAATCTGCCAAGTTTGTACCCACTTCCGCCCTCTTCTCTTTTGATGGTGTTCCCAAGCTGAGCGGATTGCTGTTCGGCTATTCGGTACAATAGGTTGAGTTTGCTGGATGGCCCTGAATGTTCCAATATTTTTTAAAGAAGCGCTTAAAAAAGCACGACCTAAACAATAATTTGAAGTTGGAAGCACTTGTTCGCTGCCAGTTGCTTGGTCTACACGCTTCAAGCAACACAGATCCGGGAGTGGGAAATGCTAAGAGACATAATATTGTTATATCTCTAACGTCCTTCGATAAGCGAATCCACGATTTATATTTGTGTATTGAAAGCCTCTTCCAGCAATCCCTTAAGGCTGATGCAATTGTTCTTTGGTTGTCTACCAAGAACTTTCCAAATAAGACTTTGCCCGAGACCCTTAAAAAGCAACAGCAAAGAGGGCTGCAAATATTTTTTGTTGAGGAAGATCTGGGACCCTATAAAAAATATGCTTATGCTTTTGAAAGATTTCCTGACAGCCTGATTGTTACTGTTGACGATGATGTTCTTTATCCGCCGGATATGATTGATTTACTTTATCAGGCATATGAAAAAGATCCATCCAAGATTTATTGCCACAGGGCTCATCGAATGCGTCTAGATAAAAAAGGAGCACTACTGCCTTATGGAAGTTGGGAAAGTAGCATAAGGGACACAGAGGCATCTCATTTAGTCTTTCCAACTGGCATGGGGGGAGTTATGTATCCTCCAAACTCCTTGCATAAGGATGCGTTTGACCCCGAAAAATTTATGACCCTGTGCCCAAATGCAGATGATATTTGGTTGAAGGCAATGAGTATTAAAAGCGGGACTTTGGCTGCGCGTATTTCTGATTCCCGTAGCTGGAGACATCGCTTCTTAATGATTCAGGGCTCACAAGAATATGCATTAATGAAGGAAAATCATAAGAACCGTCAGGGGAATGATTGCAAAATTAAGAAGGTCTTCTCTGAATATGACATCTATGATTTGCTGAAATAGTAAAAGATTGAATTGTCGTTGAGATGAGAAGCTAGAGTCTACCATTTATAACGAAACCCAAGCTCTAGCCCTCCTACAAAACTGTCCCCAATACTCTCCAGGCCGCTGCTGAAAAATAATTCGGTATAGATTGAACAGTGGTCCCCACATTCCTCATAACTAGCCCCCATTCTTAAGTCTGCATACCAAAAATCTGGTTTTTGGTAGAGGCGGGCCCCAGAAACGACTAAGTCAGTTTCCTGGTTGAGATTTAGAGTGACCCCGGGAGTTACATAGTAACCAAAGCGCTCCAGAGGTAGGGAGCCGTACATATTTCTACTTGATTTACGCTGGCTTTTGCGCTTTTCAAAAGTGGTTCCTAGGCGCAATAAAAACCCATTATTATTAATATCTCCTACTTTTACAGCGTAGGTATCTTCGAAATCCTCTGCTTCCTCAGAGGTATAAATAAGTTGTGCATGGGGGGTAATAGAATAATAATCATAGAGCTTGAAGCTCCACCCTCCTTCTACAGAAAATCCATAACCATAGCCCTCACTGCTATTGCGAAGAGCACGTAGGTCTTCTGCGTCGAAGTTAAAGTCAAACCAACTTAGCTTAAACTGAGTATCCAGGTATAGGCCTTGGTAGCCATACCAGGTTAAATAGCTACTGACGCCATATGTTTTGGCATCTATATTGCCATCACCAAAAAATGATTCTACTGTATTTCTTGAATCGCCATAGTGCAAAGCCAAACTAACAATCGGTGTAGTGTCAAGAATTAATAGGTTGAGAGGAAAGTCGATACCAAACTGAAATTGATAATAAGTTTGATCCCAACTTGCCCAGGTGGTGGACTCTTTGGGAGTTGTAGTTATATAGCGTGCGCCATTACGTAGCCATAGTCCCTTGCGATCAATAGCGGTTTCCAATGAACTGGTGTAATCGGTGTTATAGACGTCCCGATAACTGCTACCAACCCAATAACGATTGCCTACACGACTCCGCAATGTGGAGGGGATATTTAAAGAGCGCAGCACTTGCGGAAGGGTTTCATACATTACCGCAGCGGGCTGCCAGCGAATCATACCGCCTTTGGGAAGGCGACTTGAATTACTTACCGTAGAACGTAGATACCAATTACCATCCTCATTTCCAGTTTCGTCACTGTGGTGCAGGGTATAGGCGTATGCTCCACCAATAGTTGCTGGTTGCTCATCCTTGGTAATGTAGTCGCCGTTTAAAATAAAAGCATGTTCAGTAGAGTCACCCTCGATAGAAATTAGTTTTATTCCATCGTCTTGGGTACGTGCGCCAGTGCCGTTGCGATTATAAACGGTTACATAAGTTGATCCGCTGGTATCCCCTCTGATGATTAACCGGTCACTGCCGGCAGAACTGTCATTGAGTGCTACATCTAACCACAGGCGTCCGTTTTCGCCGCTATAGTGTCCATAATTATTATCACTATCTTTTTGAATGATTAGAGTGTTGAATTCTTTATTCGTAAGATCGATAGTGCCGTCGTTAGCAACGTTGCCGGTAATTCTATACTCTTTGGCATCTATAAAAATTTGGCCGCCCCATTTGATGTGTAACCCTAATGGATTGTTTTCAGCGTCTTGGCCGCCGCCAAGATTTAAACTGCCCGTTAAAATAATTTTTGAACTACCCCAAACAACAACACGTTCCCAGTTGGTTAGTTTGTTGCCATCCACACGATAGTCTAGCTTGAAAATCAGTGTGTCGATATCCCCATCTTCTGCACTGAGGTCATCACCACCATTTAAAATTGCATCACCCTCGAAAGAATAGGAGTCAATGACTAAGGTATCTGATCCAGTACCACCGCGTATCTCATTGCTAATTCCCTCATCCCAATGGATGTAATCATCTCCCCCGCCGGCATCCAGGTAATTAAAAATGAAACCTCCATCCAGAGTAATTTGGTCGTTACCTTCGCCACCCCAAACATGAAAGGTGAGCCCGTCTAAAATTTGAATATTATCGTCACCAGCTCCGCCATAAATCCCTCCGCCATTGAGGTAATTACCAATGTCGCTATTGCGATTATCCAGTACGATTAGATCGTTTCCATTTCCGCCAAAGACAGAATCTTTAACTATTGCCCCTTTCACATGAATGGCATCATCGCCTTCGCCACCGAAGGCGCTATTGATAGTACCGCCATTTAAATCTAAGGTATCATTGCCGCCTAGTGCATCGACATCGGCCTCTTCTGCATCATTATCTTCGTCACAGGTTATTTGATCTGCGCCACTAGTACCCGTATTACTCGGAGTACACTGCGCAATGGCTTTCAAGGGGAAAATAATCGCTAGTGTCAATGCGGGAGAAAAAAGTAAAGCATTAATCCACTGGCGGACGAAAAAGTTTGATTTATAGTTTTCCATTGGGGTATCTGCACTAAGTTTCATTTACAGAGTTCCGCCATTCAGAACTTGGTGCCAATGCCAACATTGATGATCCATGGATTGTAATCGAAGTGTGCGTAGAGGCGGTCTGATCCTAACTCTGTGGGGAAGTTAACTGTGGGGTCGGTATCTGATAAGTAGTAAAGAGCCGCCAGATTAATTAACAGAGGATAACGAAATTGACGGAAATCTAGGTTGAAGTCGATTCCCCCTTGAAGAGCCCAATCCCAGGAATGTCCCATATTAAGAGCCCCTGGCGCCACTGACATACCTGAGTCCATCAAATATTCATCAAATTGGCGGCTGATAGAAACCGTATGGTAATCGGTATAGTTAATACCGGCGCCTAGATAGGGTCGAAAAAAATAGGATGGATCGAGAAAATACCAGTTAGCAAAGGCGAGAGTGGTCGATACCTTAAAATCCCCCAGTTGAATTTGGCTGCTGCCTGGGTTGCCAGTAAAATTGTCGAGAGTCACATCATAGGCAGCACTGTTAATGTGCATCAGCTCGAACCCCAAGCGGTCTGAGGGGCGCCATACTCCGGAAATTTGCCAAGTTTGTGCTGTGTCTATTTCCCAGGTCGAATTATATAAGTCCCATTGTTGTAATACCCGGTATTTCAGTGAAGTTCCGGCATCATTGGGAGCAACATAACTGAGCCCGAAGCGAACTATAAATTCACCCCAGTCAATGTTGCGCCAATCCTCTTGAGCTTTAACACTGATTGTGCTTGTGGCTAAAAGGAATATAAAGAGTCTGAAAATTATTCCCTGGATTTTCATCGTTATACCTTTCTGTGAAAATCGATGACGGCCGGCGCCATTTATTGTTTCTCGTTGCATTAGATAACTGGTGATTTTGGACTCACCAATAGGTATCCAAAAAGTAGCAGGATTCGGCAGGTGCAGAGGAAATTTGACGAGTATTAAATCGGGATTTTTTGGTGGACGATTGGCTATCAGCCAAGAGGTTTAACCTGTGTGCGGAGTTAGCCAATTCAAATACTGAATTTTTCTGTGCTTTTACACTATGGATTATTGATTGGGAGATAGAGGCCAAGCGATACCGCTCTCTACCGGTACCTTCTCAAGGTTGCGGGCATACTCAAGAAATTCTGCGGCGGCAGGAGATAATGGACGGGACTTTCGCCTGGCCAGATACCAATGGGTAATAATTGGCAGTGATTCCACTTCTAAAATTGACAGGCCGGAATGGCCGCCAAATGCGAGAGTATGTTCGGAGAGAATAGATACCCCGAGCCCTGACATTACAGCGTGCTTTATCGCTTCATTACTTTCGATGGTCATGCGAATATTGAGGTTGATATGTCTCTCCTGTAGGAAACGCTCAATGGCGTGACGGGTTCCAGAGCCCTCCTCTCGCCGCAGGAAGGGACCGCTGGCAAACTCTTCAAGGGGAATTTTTTTTCTACCTGCTAACGGGTGCTTCTCCGGTGCTATGGCCAACAGTCGATTGGGCAGGAATTCCACCAATTCCAGATCAGGGTTTTTGGGAGGATGGCTGAACACATAAAAATCATCCTCATCCTCACTGGTGTAGTCGATGATCTGCTGACGATTACCCACGCGAAAGAGAATATCCAACTTTGGATGCTGCTCGTAAAATTCGCCAATCAGGTGGGGAATAAAATATTTGGCGGTAGTGACGACTGCCAGTTGTAAACGCCCTGTTTCTAGACCGCGCAGTCTGGCTAGCTTTAATTCCAGATATTCATAGCTCTTGAGGATTTCTCGGGCACTGTCCACCAGAGTCTGTCCGGCTTCAGTGAATTGCAATTGCTTGCCTACGGCGTAGTAGAGGGGCAAGCCTACGGCACCAGACAACTTGGCCAACTGCATGGATACACTGGGCTGAGTCAGGTGCAGCGCTTTTGCGGCGCCACTGATACTACGGTGTTCATATACTGTAAGTAAAACCTCCAACTGCCTGACAGTGCCGATGCGGGAGTGAGCTCTGCTGGATAACATGATTTTTCTTATTCATAGATAAAAGATGATAGTTGGCATAATCATTATCTATTTTTATCTATTGGTCTACCTAGGGATAATGCGCCCACTTCAATCTATAGGGGGCCTCTGCATGCACAAGTCACAACTTTACTTTGGTACCTTGGTAGGACTGTTAGTTATGTCCATTGGATGGATATTGGCGCTGGTTGGTATTGATGCCGCCGCACTAATGGTGGTGGGGCTGGTGGTGGTGCTTGCCAATGTGGGGTACGTGCTAATGAAGCGTGTTCCCCAGAAAATTCGACTACCCCTATCTGAACTCCGTGATCGCTCCAAGCGCGGGAAGCACTGATCATGCAGCTGGATGTTGTAGTTGGTTTCTTCATCCTTGGGGCTCTGGCGCAGCTGGTACGTAGTGATTTACGCCTGCCCACCGGTCTCTACCAAAGCTGTGTGATCTTTCTACTGCTGGCTATAGGGCTCAAGGGTGGGGCGGCGCTCAGTACTTATTCCGCTTCCACCCTGATTCCTCAATCTCTCGCAATTTTGGCCTTTGGTGCACTGCTTCCTTTGTTGGCCTTCCCGCTTCTCTATTGGATAGGCAAATGGAGTCGGCTGGATGCAGCGGCTACTGCAGCCCACTACGGGTCGGTCAGTGTGGCAACCTATGCTGTGGCGGTGGCCCTGTTGGAGGCGAAGGGTATCGATTATGAAGCCTATTTCCCCTTATTTGTTGCCCTGCTAGAAGTTCCGGCTATCGTGGTGGGAATTCTTCTAGCACGGAAATCGATGCAGAACAGCAACAAGGGGCGCCTGGCTCATGAACTGACTTGCAATCAGGGGGTTCTTCTCCTGCTTGGCGGGATCGCCATCGGCGCCTGGGCCGGTGAGCGTACTGCAACAGTAATGCCTTTCTTTGGCCAGTTATTTCACGGTGTACTGGCTCTTTTTCTGCTGGAAATGGGCAGAGTCGCGGCGGCGCGACTGGCAGATGTGCGCGGGCAGGGTGCGTTCTTGCTGAGTTTTGGTATATTTATGCCCCTGCTAGGCGGTGCGGCCGGGGGTGCCCTGGGAGCATTACTGGGGTTGTCGGCGGGAGGAATTTTCCTGCTGGCAGTACTCGGTAGCAGCGCCTCCTATATCGCGGTACCCGCAGCTATGTCTGTGGCTCTGCCGCAGGCCAATGCCAGCGTGTCCATCACACTGTCCCTGGCGATAACGTTCCCTTTCAATGTCCTGGTGGCGATTCCCGTCTACCTGGCGTTTGTTCAACATTGGAGTTAGCCGCAAGTGAAATCACTGCCCTTTGAAAAAGTCACCATCGTTATGGGGTCGCGATCGGATTGGCCCACCATGGCCAATGCCACCAAACCCTTGAACGAGCTGGAGGTTCCTTTTGCCACTGCGGTTGTGTCCGCTCACAGAACCCCCCAGCGTCTGGTGGAGTTCGCCAGTGAAGCCCACAAAAACGGCACCCAGGTGATTATCGCCGGAGCTGGTGGCTCTGCCCACCTGCCGGGAATGATTGCCGCTATGAGCCCGCTGCCAGTGATTGCCGTGCCTGTTGAAAGCCGTTTTATGACCGGAATGGATAGCCTTCTTTCCATCGTGCAGATGCCCAAAGGTATCGCCGTGGCTACCCAGGCGGTAGGTGCCTCTGGGGCTTATAACGCGGGCCTGATGGCGGCACAGATGCTCTCCCTGGGCGATGCTGAACTACAGGAGCGACTGATCGCTTGGCGCGAGCGTCAAACTGACCAGGTTCCGCTAAGGGTGGAGTGAAGTCAGTGAGTGAAGTAACCAGACATATCGCTATTGTCGGCTGCGGGCAGCTGGCGCAGATGATGGCACAAGAGGGTAAGCCCCTCGGTATAACATTTAGTTTCCTGGCGGAGAAGGACGAGGACGCGGGTTGCGTTGAAGGCCTCGGCACAATAGTCAGGCTGGATGAGGCGGGCAGTGGCGAGGATTTATTTCAGGCACTTGGCTGCCCTGAGGTGATTACCGCCGAGCGTGAGCAGGTGGATGTGGCGCTGTTGAGAGCGTTGCAACGCTTCTGTCCCGTTTACCCAGACCCCCATGTTTTTGAGAAAGCCCAACACCGCTTGAGAGAGAAGAGGGCTCTTACTGAGAGTGGTCTTCCGGTTGCGCCTTTTATGCCGGCGCAGGGACGCGATGAATTAATGAACGCCTTGGATAAGCTCGGTTATCCAGCGTTTATCAAGAGCTGTGAAAATGGCTATGACGGTAAGAACCAGTGGCGGGTGAAAGATGCAGCAGAGCTGCAGAAAGCCATAGAAGAGGCCAAAGATCTGCCCTGCGTGGTGGAAGCCTCGGTAGATTTTTCCTGTGAGGTTTCCCTGATCGGTGCCCGCTCTGTTTCAGGGGAAGTAAAGACTTACCCATTAACTGAGAACCTGCACCGCCAAGGTACGCTGTTACTCTCCAAGGCGCCTTATCAGGATGAGCAATTATTGGCCAGTGCCCGTGCCTATTTGCAAAAGTTGATGGATGACTGGGACTATGTGGGCGTACTCTCAGTGGAGTGCTTTGTCACCAGTGAAGGCTTGCTGGTGAATGAAATTGCGCCACGGGTCCACAACAGTGGTCACTGGACTTTAGTGGGTGCGGGCACCAGCCAATTTGCCAATCATTTGCGTGCGATATTGGATATGCCACTGGGGGACACCGACTGCCCGCGGCCCGCTGCCATGGTCAATATGCTTGGTGTGGATCGAGCGCCAACAGGCAAGAATGAGGGAGTTTGGCTCTATGGCAAGACGCTCCGTCCCGGGCGTAAGATGGGCCATGTGCTCTTAGTGGATGATAGTTCAGCAGAGCTGGCTCAGCGCTGTGAGGCGATGATTGCCGATCTCTATCAGCAGTAACTGATTCACCTGGGCAGGATCTACTTTAAGTCCCTCTTCGGGTTTTTGAAGCGGGGGCTGGCGGTCCTGCCTCGCCACATAGGGGTGCCTACCCGATAGGCTGCTCGCGCAATCATATGCACCCCGATGGGCACAGTGAAGAGCAAAAATAGCAGCGCCGCCACTGCGCGTGCGGTTACCTGGGTATCGTGGAACATTGCGGCTACGCCCCCCAGTAACAGTCCGCAGCACAGGGTGGCGGCTTTGCCCGAAGTGCTCATGCGAGTGTAGAAATCCGGCATTCGTAACAAACCCAAAGCCGCACTAAAACCGAATAGGCTGCCCACTAGCAAAAGGGTAGCAATAAAAACCTCATCGAATACCACTGCCACCTCCCTCTTGTAATACGGTCTTTTTTCCGCTTTTCTCGATAAAGCGGGCGAAGGCGACACTCACCAGGAAGGCTACCAGCGCCAGAGCAATGGCCGCACTCAGATAGGCTGGCTCTCCCGAGGCAATCGCCAACAGAGCGCAATAGGCCACAGCAAGAATATTCAGCACATCGAGGGCTACAACCCGGTCTGCCAGTGTTGGACCGAGAAAAATTCGCATAAAACACATGGCCAGAGCCAGCAATAAAATGAGTGATGAGACATTAATGGCCGCTACGATTAGCGGCGCGTTGATATCAACGATAGTACTGTGCATCAGGAAAACGCCTCCCGCACGCGCTTCTCAAATCCCAGATGAATTTCCTCACGAAAAATATCTGGGTCATCAACGAACATAGTGTGTACCAAAAATTCAGAGTTATCCGGAGTGATTTCCAGAACTACCGTTCCCGGTGTGAGTGATATTAAATTCGCCAGTATAAAAATCTGGGTTTGATCGGTTATTTCTAGAGGTAGCCGCACTACCTGTGGACGGCTTTGTAATTTTGGTGAGAACACCTCCAAGACTGCACGTAAACTTGAAAGTACCAGTTCCTGTAGAAAAAAACTGCCTAGGCGGATTAGACGAGGTAGACGCTGGAAGTACTTGGTTCCCTCAGGGATCTTGGGCGAAACCCGCAATGCCAGATAACCGACAAAATAACCAAAACAAAAGTTTGTCAGTGTCGCATTACCGGTCAGGGCCGACCAGCTAATGGCCAATATTAAATTGAGTAAAAATACGCGCATAATCAGTGGTTCCCCGCGTATTGGGTTTCCATTCCCAGTACTGCCTCAATGTAATCACTTGGATTCAACAATTCCCCTGCCGCGGCCAGTGAGTAGTCGATTAAAGGGCCCGGTACCAGCCCGAGCACTAGAGTGATCAGGGCTAGTAATGCCACCGGCAATAGGCGCTGGTAGCGCTCCTGCTGGGGAATATTCTTTAAACTCTGACAATAGTCCTTCGGGTGGTCCTTTAAAAAAGCTTCCGCCCAAATTTTGCTCATGGAAAACAGGGTCAGGGCTCCGGTAATTAAGGCCACGGCCACAACCCAGTAAGCGTCTAGATCTAGGCTTGCCTTCAATAGCAATAGTTTGGCCCAGAAACCCGACAACGGTGGAAAACCGGCCAGGCTGAAGGCGGCGATAAAGAAAAAAACAGAAAGCAGTGGACTGGCCCGATAGAGGCCTCCAATCTGGCTTAATTCGTAACTGCCTGTCAGGCGTTTGGCAGTACCACTGATAAGAAATAAATTGGTTTTGGCGACGATATTATGAATGGTATAAAAGATCGCTCCGGCCAATGCCAGTGGCGTATCGAGTGCCAAGCCCAGTACCAAGAAGCCAATCTGGCTGATGATATGGAATGCGAGAATTTTACGAAATTCATAATGTGCAGCTGCGCCCAATACGCCGGTGAGCATGGTCAATAATGCAGTGCCCAGCAAAATAGTGTGGGGGAACTCCAGCTCACTGGGAAAAATAAGAGTGAAGGTGCGGATTAAAGCGTAAACCCCTACCTTTGTAAGTAGGCCGGCAAAAACTGCGGTCACTGTGACAGGTGGTGCATGATAAGAGGCGGGCAGCCAAAAAAATAATGGAAAAATGGCAGCTTTAATACCAAAGGCACAGATAAATAACACCGCCAGAGCAGAAACAGCAGTGGGGTTATCCACAGTGGTTAAAGAGACATGCAGCTGGGCCATGTTCAAGGTGCCTGTTAGCCCATAGGTCATGCCGATAGAGGTCAGCATTAGCAATGTGGAAACTAGATTAAGTGCTACATATTTAATTCCGCCATCCAGTTGAATACGATCTCCACCAAGCACCAGCAATGCGAAAGAGGCAATCAGCATCACCTCAAACCAGACATACAGGTTGAATAAATCTCCAGTAATAAAACTACCGCAAACTCCAGCCAGTAATAACTGGAAGAAACTATGAAAGCCCAGTTTAACCCGGTATTTCCTGATATCAGACAGGGAAAAGACCGATACACAGAATCCAACGATACCGCTAATCAGTAGCATAATGGCGCTCAGCCGATCTGCGACTAGAGTGATACCGAATGGCGCAGCCCAATCTCCCATCTGTGCCGCACGGGTGCCGCCTGTTTCCACCAAGTACAGAATGATAAAGGTCACACCGAGTAGAAGTGTGCAGCCAAAGACAGAAATAGCACCACACAGGCGCTTTCGCCCTCGCGCTGGAAAAGTGGCGAGTGCGGTAAGGATTGGTACTAAGAAGGGTAGGGCCAGTAACCAGCTCAAGGGGATTTATCCCTCTTGGGCAAAACCGGCTCGGCAATACGCATCGAATCCACATCCAGGGTGCCGAGTACTTTATAGGCCTGAGCAATCAGGGCCAGAGCAAAGGCCAGTAGGCCAAATCCAATCACAATGGCGGTAAGGATTAATGCCTGAGGCAAGGGGTTGGAAATTGGCCCAGGAGCAACTTCCATGCCTTTTGGAATTAGGGGAGGGGCGGCGCGAGTGACGCGCCCCGCGACAAATATTGCCAAGTTGGCGGCATTACTAATGAGTATCAGCCCAAAAAGATAATGTAGTAAATTTCTGGCCAACATCAGGTAGACACCGGTAGCGATCAGAATGCCAACAACGAGAGCGAGTGGACCTTCCATCTTAGTTGGACTCCTCCAGGGCAAAAATCAGGGTCAGCACAGCGCCGAGCACTGCGAAATAAACCCCGATATCAAAAATCAGTACATTGCTAATAGTGATTCCGCCAGTATTTTTACCACCGGTAATCTGCAGCCACTGTCCTGAGAATGGCGCTTCACCAGAAAAAAGGCCCAGCATTCCGGAAACTGCGGCGATGAGTACACCGCTCGAAGCCAAAGTGCTCGGGGGAATCTTTAGGGCACTCTGTGCGGACTCCATACCCCAAGCGATGGCAAATAAGGCAAATGCGGAGGCGGCGATCAAGCCAGCAATAAATCCTCCTCCTGGATAATTGTGCCCACGCAGTAACATATAGATAGAGAACAATAGAATCAGAGCTACCAGTACTCGGGTTGCGGTTTGAAGTATCAGTGAATTCATTGCTTACCTCGCCGCAATTGATGGCCGAGTAGGGTGACTGCAGCCACAGCCGCAGTGAAGACCACAATAATTTCTCCAAATGTGTCCAGTGCTCGAAAGTCCACCAAAATGACGTTGACGATATTGCGGCCATGGGCTTCCGGAACCGATGCTTTTTCAAAAAACTCGGTGGTTGGGCTCTCCAGAGGTGTCTGTAGTACCGCAAGTAAGCTGAAGGTGACCAGTAGACCTAAAACCGCGCCGAGGGTGGCATCTCGTGGGCGGAACAATACCTTTCGACCGGGATTAAATACTGGTAGGCGCGGCAGGATTGCCGCAACCAATACCAGGTAAAGGGTTTCCACTAGCAGCTGGGTGATCGCCACATCCGGTGCGCCAAGAAATAAGTAGATCAGGGCAATTCCCACTCCTAGGGCTCCCAGGGCACAGATGGCAATAAGTGGCTTGCGCGCCGAGCCCGCCATATAGGCCCCTCCCACGGTCAATAACAGGGCGGCCCATTCCTTTAGGTTGAGGCGTGGCCAAGCGTATTCCATAGGAAATTGTCCACTGCGTATCAGGGCATAAGCGAGGGCCAGGGACACAGTGACAAAAATTACTGTTAGGTAACGCCGCATAATACCGTTTTGTAGTATACGGGTTTGTAGTGCGGCAAAGGCTTTGAGTAAATCCAGAGATTTATCCCACAACTGATCGGCATTGGTGGGCGCATATTTGAAATCCCAGGCCAACCAAGCACGCATGCGTCGTAAGCCCAGATACATGGTGACTCCTAAAACAAAAGTGAGAATACTCATCAGCAGGGGAATATTAATGCCGTGCCATAACTTAAGCTTGATGGTCTCTGGGATTCCCAGAACTGCGCTCAGTGCCGGTTCTACCAAGCCGCCACCAACAAGATCTGGCGCCATACCGAAAGTAAGGCCCAAGCCACTCAAAATTAACGGGCTAATCCACATGCCCAGTGGTGCTTCTTGAACATTGGATATATGTTGCGGCTTTTTTTTCCAGAACGGTTTGATCGCCACCATTCCCGCTACGGTTACCGTGACGGCATTGACAAAAACCGCCACTGTGGCAACCAGCGCCGGTTCTGAGGCCACTGCTAAAGCGCCTTCATATTTAAGCTCTTTGCCGATAAATCCTAAAAAAGGTGGAAACCCGGCCATGGAGAGAGCCGCCGCTGAAGCCGCAATCACAGTAATATGCATTGAGTGGCCGAGTCCGCCCAGTTTGTTGAGATTGCGTGTGCCGGCCTGTTTGTCGATAATGCCCACCACCATAAACAGTGCCGCTTTGTAAAAAGAGTGCACGATAAGAAAGGTAATGGCAGCGGCCACAGCAGCCGAGGCATCGGAGCCCAGGAACATGGTCAGGGTACCTAGCGCAATCAGGGTGGTATACGCCAGGGCCAACTTCAGATCGGTTTGTCGCAGCGCCGCCAAGGCTGCAACCGCTGCCGTAGCGGCACCCGTACAGGTCAAAATCCATTCCCAATACTCGGTATGTGCTAACACTGGATGCATACGCGCGAGCAAGTAAATACCAGCTTTTACCATGGTGGCTGAGTGAAGATAGGCACTTACTGGAGTAGGGGCGGCCATAGCATTGGGCAGCCAGAAATGAAAGGGCAGCTGTGCAGACTTACAAAAGGCGCCTATTAATATCAGTATTAAGATCGGTAAATAAAGAGGGCTTGCTCGTACAGTTTCACCGGTAGCCAATACCTGGACTAAATCGAAACTCTCTGCCAGAGAGGCGAGTAGTAGTAACCCAACGAGTAGGCACAACCCACCTAGTGTGGTGACCAGCAAGGCTTGTAAAGCAGAGCGACGTGCAATGGCGCTGGTGTTGTTATAGCTAATTAGTAGATAGCTGGAAATGGTTGTTATTTCCCAAAAAACAAATAGGGTAATTAAGTCTCCCGCCAGAACCAAACCCAGCATCCCCACCATAAAAAGGTAGAGGTAAAAGTAAAATCGGCGCAAATCGATGTCGCCGCGCATATAAGCGGCAGCATAGATGGTAACAAAAATTCCAATGCCACTAATTAATAGGGCAAAAAGGAAGCTCAGGCCATCGACATAAAAACGCAGGTCAATTCCCAGTGCTTCAACCCAGGTAACGCCAAAGGAGAATTCCTTACCGGCTGAAATATCCGGCATATGCACCATTAAGATAATGGTGAAAATAGTCGGAAGCACAGGTGAGAGTAGGGATATCCATCTCCCTGGCGTAGCCTGATCGATTTTGCGACCTTCCGTGTCGCCCACTGCGCCCATCAATACATCCCCGATTGCCTCGATCTATTTTAGGAGGGAATTGGCAATAGAGCTGGCGCGGAATCTTAGTATCGAGATTATTATGTTGCTGTCGATTGGAATACTGTTCAATTAATACGAATCGAATTGAATGGAAATTACGACTAGCTACCTCTATATATACTTTTTAGGAGTGTTTTTGCCAAAAGTAATTGTCAATCAGCTAGTTGGAAATAATTCTTATTAGAATCGCTTAAAAACCTGGATAGGGTAACCGTCAATTACAGAATCTGAGGTATTTAGGGGCTCAAGCTAAATATCTTGGTGAGTGTCGGTTTGTTCGACTAAGAAATTTATCTTACTTAGAGTCAGATGTTCTTCTGAGGGTATGAATTTGCGCCATATTGCATAAATAGAAGTAGGATAATAATTTGATGGTAGAATACCTGTTATTTAGAGGCTTCCTGGGTAGTTGAGCAAGATAAGAATTTCACTAATTTCATAAATAATATGCTTAACGGATGCAACTATGGGTCGGTCACTTAACGAACATCCTGAGCTAAAGATCCTAGATCAAGATTTATTCGAGTTGGTGCGTGGGGTGGAAATTCTTGCGGCAATTGAGCCAAGAAATTTTCGTGCGATGAAAGAAGATTTTTTCTCGAAGAAGTTTTCCATTAATCCTCAGTTTGTATACCGTGAACAAAAAATGGACATATTTCAGCGCAAACGGCTGCTTTATGCCCTTCCAGTAGAATCCCTGCCAGATGAGGATCTGACTCAGCTATATAGCGATATCATCGAATCTTATGTCGATAAATTGGATCAGTTTCACTCTGTGGGAACGGATGATTTTGTTTATAACTCCTTGCGTTACTTTGGAGAGCCCACAGATAAGGATGTAAATAATGCCAATTTTATTCTGCACTTGCCTGATGATTTGGAATCTAGTGATGATCGGTTTCTGAATGCTAATGAGATGATGAAGTATCTCAGTGACTTCGCTAATAGACAGGGCTATAGCTACGATATTCGCATCGACGATCATATGATTGCCAATGCTTTGGTGGCTGGTAGTACGATTAAAATCAACTCCCATGCCAATATTTCGGAGACTGAGGTCTCTGCGTTGGCTCACCATGAGCTGGGGGTTCACCTGGTCACCACTCTTAACGCCCGTAGCCAGACGCTAAAAATTCTAGAGTTGGGTTGCCCGGTCAATACAACTACTCAGGAAGGCTTGGCAATTCTGTGTGAGTTCCTGGCTGGATACCTCACTCTGCCAAGACTAAAAGTATTGGCCTTGCGGGTGGTTGCGGTGCAATCCATGTTACAAGAGAGGGATTTTAAACGTACTTTTATCCTGCTCAAAGAAAAATATCAGGTGGAGGAAAATCTGGCCTTTACGATTACTACGAGAGTCTATCGAGGTGGCGGCTTCACCAAGGATTATCTTTATCTACAAGGTTTTCATCAGATGTTAAATGCCATGGAAAACTGTAAGGATTTTAATAACCTAATGACCGGTAAGGTATCAGTGGAATGTCTGCCTCTTGTTTCTCGGTTGATTGATAAAGGCTATCTGCATGCACCACATTTTATCAGCCCTGCGATAAAAGAACCGCAGCCTATTGATCCCGTTAAGCGGTTTATTGCCCATGCGATTAAATAATTTTTTAGAGAATCTTACCTAGATTCAGTTGGCTGGTAGGTCAAACCACAGGGCCGTGATGCTATTCTTTATCGCTTTCAGTTGTACTTGTTTCTTGAATAAACCCAGGCCGTCCCCTGAGGCCAGTATAGATTTATTATTTACACTGGCCTCACCTTCAATGACATGTAAGTAGCCGGGCCGCTCACGGGTTTGTATTGTAATGCTTTCTCCGGTATTTAATTGCAAACGGTATAGACTGGTATCCTGATGTATGGAGAGTGTGTTTCCGCTTCCATCGGGGGTGATAAGCGCAGTCAGCTTATCCCGTTGTGGGATTGACTGCTGTTCGTAACTGGGTTTTATGCCTCGGCGATTCGGTTCAATCCAGATTTGCAGAAATTTAAGCTGCTCCGTTTGTGAGTGGTTGTATTCCGAGTGAGTGATGCCGGTTCCCGCACTCATCCTCTGAATCTCTCCAGCTGATACGACCAAACGATTACCCTCACTGTCTCTATGTTCAATCGCACCCTGCAAAATGTAGGATATAATCTCCATATCCCGATGGCCATGAGTATCAAATCCTGCACCAGGTATAACAGTGTCATCATTGATAACACGCAGTACAGAAAACCCCATATGATTAGGGTCGTAATAATGCCCAAAAGAAAAGCTATGTCTACTGTCTAGCCAGCCAAAACGGGCTCTACCACGTGTTTGTGAGGGTCTGTAATAATACATAGCCTGATCCCTATTAATAAGATTGGTTGTGATGATAGGGCTATGATAGATAATGGTTACGAAAACAAATATTGGATAAAAACGGACAAGTAATTCGCCTTAATCGAATGAATGGCCTCCAACTTAACATTCGTCTATCCCATCTTCCCATGCTAAAAAAGAGAAAGCGATAAAGAAATATGGATCTATGGAGAAGAAAGGAAGCAGGAAAAAATGAAGAATAAGCACTATTACTCAGAGGCTGGCATCTCCAGGGTTAGTAGGCGCAGTTCTCCAATAAATTCCCGAGCCACAGGTCCAAGCTTATCCTGGTCTTTGAAGTTTATATAAAAACTGGTGGAACGTGTCCCACCTTTTTTTAAGCGAAGCAGCTTCAGAGTCCCATCATTGAGTGAGTCAGCCACCAGTGGCATAGGCAGCCAGGCGAACCCCATGCCCTGGGTGATTAAATCTAGAGATGCACGCAAACTACCTACTTTCCAGCGTTGCTCTGCTCCCAGCCAGCCGGAATCCCGGTTTGTTTGAATCGCCGAATCCCGCACAATAATCTGCCGATAGGATTTTAGATCTTCAAATGTCAACTCACGGTCAAACTGGAGTAGTGGATGTGCATTGTGAGCCACGGCCACAAATTTGATACGGCAGATTTCATCGTTGAGGCTGTCATCCATGGTAAAGGCCGAAAGGCCCAGGTCTACGAGTCCTTCCTGAATTAATTCGTTGGTACCGGATAAAACAGTATCCACAATATCAATATTGACCTGAGGGTAGATTCCAGACACTTTCTCTAAGGCCTGGAAGACTACCTTCTGTGGAAAGGCTCCATCTACCGCAATGCGTAACTCCGATTCCACCCCTTCACTCAGGCTATCTGCAATAGCCTCAATACGAGATACCTCTTCCAGTAGGAACTTGCCACGACGCAGCATTAATCGACCAGCTTCAGTAAGTACTACCTTACGCCCCGATACTTCAAATAGCTTAACACCGAGTGACGCTTCCAAGTTCGTTACCGCATGGTGAATACTGGATTGGCTCTTGTGAACCACCGAGGCTGCCTGATTAAAACCGCCAGCATCTACAACGGCCTTGAACATCCGCCATTGCTCAAGGGTGGTCTTTTGCATGAATTTTCCCTCTTCTAAGAGCCATTTCAGAAAGGATACATTATTTCTTGATTTTACAGAATGATAGTGAAAATTATTGGTGGTACTCCTGTGAAGCTTTGAAAGTAATTGTTTCTCCGGCTTGGTAAGGCGCTATGGAAGGGGAAAAATGTCGGTATCTCCTTGTGTTGTATCTTTACACTTGTTGTCCAGGGGAGGAGATAATGAGCGAATTAGCGGTTTTGTTTTTGAATACATCAAAGCCAGTCGGATGAAAAGCAAGATAAGCTCTGAATTGAGTCTGGTATTGCTCATGCCTCTTTTGAAATAGATACAGAGAAAAATATGAATACGCTTCTATTGATATTGAAAAGGTTTGTTGCTTTACCGTAATGGTCTTGGCTAAATCTCAACGTCTTATATTCTCTGGCATATTAATCTTTGTATTCCGTACATGGAAAATCTCGAAATTAGCTTGCTCAGTAATTAACTCTGTGAGTTGTAAACTATTGTGACGTGGTTTATCTGCAAACAGACTCACGCTTTAAGACCCCAAAGTAAAAAGGAGGCCGCGTTGCGGCCACTGTAAGGATATGTGGATAAGTGTGCAGTAACGGCTTTTTGGGCTAGGCTTAACTCCGATTGTGAGGGTTGGTGTAATCGATATCCGGTCCCACTGGAATTATCTGAGTTGGATTGATCATTGTGTGACTAAAGTAGTAATGCCGCTTGATATGGTGAAAGTTCACGGTCTCTGCAACTCCGGGCCACTGATATAGTTCGCGCACATAATTGCTGAGGTTAGGGTAATCCTCAAGGCGTTGACGATTACACTTGAAGTGTCCGTGATAGACTGAATCAAAGCGTATAAGGGTAGTAAATAACCGCCAGTCGGCCTCAGTGATTTTTTCTCCTACTAGATAGCGTTGTTGGCCTAAAATATTCTCTACCCGATCCAGGGCATCAAATAAATTTGTATAGGCTTCTTCATAAGCTTCCTGAGTTGTGGCAAAACCGCTTCGGTATACGCCGTTGTTGATATTTTCATATACTAGTTCATTAATGGTATCAATTTCCGTTTGTTTTTCCTCAGGGAAAAAGTTCTGCGTATCCCCGCTAATTTCATTAAATGCTTGATTAAACATACGGATAATTTCTGAAGATTCATTGCTGACAATAGAATTTTGCAGCTTATCCCAAAGTACTGGCACAGTAACGCGACCAGTGTAATCAGCTTTATTACGTGTATATAACTGGTGTAGGAACTGATAACCAAACAGCGAGTCACCGCTGCTGCCCTCATCGGTATTAAAACTCCAACCATGTTCAAGCATGTCCGGGCTGACTATAGAAACACTGATGTGCTCCTCCAGTTTTTTTAACTTTCGGAAAATTAAGGTGCGATGTGCCCAGGGGCAAGCCAGCGATACATATAAATGGTAACGCCCGGATTCCGCCTTAAAGCCACCTATACCGCTAGGACCTGCGCTGCCATCAGGGGTAATCCAATTGCGCAGTTGAGCAGCCTCTCGCTTAAAAGACCCACTGGAATCTTTGGTGTCATACCACTGGTCTTTCCATTGGCCGTTGACTAATAATCCCATGTTTCTCTCCTGAATCAGTATTCGTGCTAATCGGCCCTGAGGTAGCCAGGGCGAGATAAAAGTATGTTGGCTAAATTATCAAATGGTATTTTTACGCTTATCGATGCTTAAGTGCCCGGCGCCATGAGCGGCCAGTACCAGGAAGCCGCCAGCCATAGCCATGTTTTTAAAGAACATCAAAAATTGCATCTGATCGGCTAAGTTATGGTGATACAAGGCCGCGGTTAGCAGGCTGAATGCCGCAAATGCCAGGGCGGCAAGGCGAACATGGAAGCCGACGATCAATGCCAGGGCTCCGCCAATCTCAAATAAGATTACCAGTGGCAGAAGGAATTCTGGCAGGCCGCCCATAGCCAAGTACTGGGCGCTGCCCTCATAGTTCTGAAGCTTATTCACTCCCGCTAGTATAAAGATTGATGCTAGGCCGATACGCCCACTGAGGTCGGCGATGTCTGCAAACAGATTCGAGTTTGTACTTGTCTGGGCTGTGGATAAAGTAGAAGTGGTCATAGGGATGCTCCTCAAATGTGAATAAGTGGATAACACTGGGTTTTGGCTAAGTAGTCGATGTCTTTAAGGAGCAGTTTAGTGATATTTAATAGAATGAAAATTGGTATAAATAGGCTTATTCATTCTGATAAATAGAATGATGGGGCGGTGTGCTGAGTACCTCAGAAGTGGTAGCCGATACCCAGGGAGTAAACAAATGGGTCTATATCCACATTCACCCGAATGTGAGAGCTATCATCAGTTCCAGAGCGAAAATGGATCTTTGCCTTGGTATCAATATCCAGATACCAAATAGCCGCGTTAAACAACCAGCGGCTCTCCCTGCCAAAGGCGACATCTATACCAACCTCCCCGGCAAGTCCCCAAGAGTTGTCCAGCTTGAGTCTTGCCCGTGATTCGGCTCCGAGAACTGTCTCAAAGTAGTTCTGGGCTACACGGTTGATATGCTCGCTGAAAAAATGGGTGTAATTTACTCCAACACCAATATATGGCTGCACCCAGGATTCTGTGCATACCGGATACCACTGCAACGTAAGGGTAGGAGGCAGGTGTTTGATATCCCCCAGGCGAACCCTGCCCAGAGGTTCCCCGGTATTTGGGTCTGGCAGGCCACTCACCTTAAGGTCGTGTTTGAATGGCAGTGCAGCCAAAAGCTCCAGCCCCCAGTGATCGGCGAATAACCAGGTGCCTGTAAAGCTCACGGAGTAACCAGTATCCACGTAAACTCGTGTATCAGGCAGTATGGTGCCATTTAGACGCAGATTGTCGGAATCGTCGTTGGGAGCTACTGCAGCAGCGCCAACACGAATTATAAAGTCTCCTTTTTTATACTCTGCCAAAGCTTGGCTACTAAAGAGTAAGGCGGCAAAAAGCGTTATTGCCAACTGAAGCCGTTTCATTTCTTGCTTCCCTGCGCATTTTATCGAAATGGAGTTACGCATTCAGTGTAGTTGGTCGGCAAATTGGCGGTTAGGGTAACGCGTTCTTTGATGTGATAAGACGTCTTTAGCAGGAATATATAGATGGGATCTGTGCCAAGCCTTTGTAAGTATTGCTTCAAAAGATAGAGCATATGGAGTTCTTGTATAACCCCACACAAATCATAACTAATTTAACAACTGTAAATAGTAATGGGCCTAAAAAGGCCCATTACATTTTTGAGATAAGCTGATCAGTATTTTTGGTATTTTCAATTTCTGGGGGTCAGAAATTTCTGATACTGGAATGCAGCCCCCAGCATGCACAGCCCCACCAACATACAGACCACAATCTTTTGTATCAGGGAAAAGTCCTGCATATCCCACAGTACAATTTTTAGTGCAGCAATGCCGAACAACATGAGTGAGAGCTTCAGTAACTTTTTGGTATCAGGTTTTAGGGTTTGGAATAGTAGCAGTGTTGCATGCACCACTAAGGCAAATGATATTGCCGGTAGCCACATGGTTTCCAGCACTTGGGCCAGCAGCGCAATATAAGCTGGGATGGCTGTAAGGTGTAGCACCCACAGGTTAAACAGCCTTCGACCGGGCCATACGGCTCTATTGGCGAAAAAGCGCTGATAAACCAACAGTGAAGCGATTCCCAGGGCCACCAGGTTATACAGTCCCAACACTGGCGCCTTGGTGGAATTGGCAATGACTGCTGCAACTTGCAACAAGGTAATAAACTCAAACAGGCGCAGACTTAGCATATAAAGCGGGGTCAACTGGTTGCGCAGCGGCGCTAGTTGAGGTTTAAAAATATACAGACCGGCGAAGTACAGCTGGCATAGTAAAAGTGCCAGTGCCAAGTCACGGCTTAGCGCGTAGCTAATAATAAGTAGCGTTGCCGCGAGATAGTAAAAGGCCAATGGAAAGAGTGGCTTAAGTGCCCGATGCAGGGCCAACCGCCAATCCTGGCCGACTGGCTTCCGCCGCAATCCCTGGCCGATCCACAACAGTGCCGCCATTGATACCAGCCCCAACAGCAACCCACTCAAGGCAAACCCTTGCCAGTTGGCGAACTCCTGCAGAGCACAACTGATTATTGCTACAAAGCCTGCGCCTGCGATCAATATGCGCAGTTCCTGTTTTAATATCTCCAGTTTCAGGCGTGTATAAAGTGCCAGGGCGATAGCGCCAGACAGCCAAACAGCGATGGGGAAGTAGTCGTTGGCCTTATAAAGTACTGTTGGTAGGAAAAATATTGGCACCAGAGCGTAAAACAGCTTGCGCAAATTGAGTGCCAGAGAGAAGCCAGTGGATTGCATACCCAGATGTTTATACAGAGCTGCAATCATCCACAAGCTAAGGAAGGCCTCTACACTAGCGATCTTTCCGTAAGGTATTTGATCGTAGAAATGCAAGTTACCCACAATCGATGCACTCGCGAGTAGTGGGATAAACAGCAGTAAGTAATGGCTGAGTCCAAACCATTCACTAAATGCTGAGCCAGTGCGCTTGCCGTGCCAGATTAAAAAGCCCATCGGTAGCAAGGCAAGCAGCCACATACCCTGGGGCCAGAGGATGCCAACAGATAGCAGAAAGCTTGCGGATAAAAACACCACAAAAGCGTTATCTGCGAAAGAGGTTAAATGGTGCTCTCTAGGAGTAATCCGATCTGCGCAGTGCTGCAACAGTCGGGCTAATGCGAAGGCAGCCGCACAGAGCGCCAACCAGTTACCCCAACCAGCATCTGCGCTTAATGACAGCAACATTGGTGCGGGAACAACTCCGCCAGCTACCCAGTTCAGAGCTTGCCACAGCATGGTAACGCCAGCTGCAGATAGGGCGATGTAACCCTCGCTTCTTACACTGATAAAACCAAAACGGGCACCGAGAAAAATCAGCAACAATCCCTCTAGGCACCAGACAATCCCCAATAAAGCGGGACTGCACAACGCAAGGATTGCCAAGCCTGCCAGTAATCCACCGTGTAGTAGAGACATATTCTGTACAACACGGGCGGAAATGCTGGTGGCGTTGTAGCCAAACAGCCAGCGTGAATAAATGGCCAGAGCCATCCAGGGTAGAAGGTTCAGCAGCCACACAATGCCCAGTGCGTTACTGTTGGGTGCCAGCGACCAGCTGATGTGGATAAACAGCACCAGGTTTGCGGCAATAATAATCAGGCGTTTCCGTTCCAGCCCCCTGGACTCTATCAATTCAGCGCTTAGTCCTCGCAGAGCGTAATGGGCAAAACCATAAAAGAAGCCGTGTAGTATTAGTAATGGCCCCCAGGTAGATGTAGCCTCATCCAGATTTGAGACGGAAAACTCCAGCATGCCTGCGCTCAGTACCATGGTTACGATCGCAAGCTGTGGCCAGCGTATTTGCCTGGACAAATGCAGCATCGCCAGGGCGAGAGCCAATAAATAGCTGAGATAAACAAGTGCGGAAGGATCAAAATGATTCGCCACCAAAGGCATGGTGGCGCCGCCCAGCAGGGTCACCATAGACACCACGCGTGTCTCAAACAATAGGGCCAGTAAGTAAGAGAGCCCTGTTGTCGCCACCAACAGGCCGACCCCAACAGCAATAGGTACTAATTGATAGTAGGACCCGGCAAAGTACCCGCAGAGGTAGAGAAGAATCACCCCAAGCGCTATCAGCCCAGAGCCGTAGTCCGCCATATGGGGCATACGCCGGCTGAAAGTCACACCGCCAATAGTTGTGGCTGCTGCGACAACAAAGCCCAGGGTAACCTTGCCAGCCGGGCCCAAATAGTTATTGAAAGAGAACTGCAGCAAGTATGCGAAGCCAAAGACCAGTGCCAGTATGCCGGCAGCGGTCATAAAGAATACCGGGGCCTTACCCTGGCGCTGGTAATGGCGATAAAAGTTTGCAAGGGGCTCCCACACGCGACTCAGTGGTTCCAGAGCTGGTGCCACTAGGCTTGCTAATCCCTCCTGCAACCAGGGTGTGACTACTGATACTTTTCTGTTTTCTTGTGGAATTGATTTGGATTCAGCAGACGCGGTTGTAAGGGGTATGTTTGCTGGCTGGGTTGGCTCAATGGTTTGCCGGGACTCAGAGGGGGAGCCCATAAGTAGGGCTAAATCATCCTCTAACCCAGTAGTGTTTTCTAACAAGGCATCTTTGTTTTCTGTATTGCCTCGATTGAGTTGTGCCTCAAGGGCGGAGAGTCGCCTTTCGAAGGTCTCCAGCCGACGCCGGTTGTCACGTTCCAGAAGGGCTAGTTCAGCCCGGAGCGACAGCAGTTCACTTTCCATAACTTGCTCTTATCGTTTTGGTCGAGACTATCCCGTGACTGTTCTTACAACAAGTGTCTAGTTAATTGCACGGGCTTAATCGATCATTTTTCTATCGCCTTCTTTAATGTACCTGAGTAGCCAAAGATAAGGCCCAGCACCGGCAAGGAGATTTCTACTTCAAATTGGTAGAGCCCATTCACAACGGCTTTTCCAGCGGAAACCCTTGGCCTGAATATTGTTGGAATAGGAATACGAAAAAGTGATACCGATTGCTGTAGCCATTGCCAGTTGCCCCCCTCTGTTGAGACCCCTAGCTGTATTTTGACAGGGCCAGTGGATTCCACCCAGTAACCACCTTGTTGGTAGGTCTTTACTGGCTGGAACTCTGAGGTAACAGTATGGGTTCTAGCAAAAGTGCGGGACCAAGTCAGTTTTTCTGGGGAGTGATGGATGTCTACAGAAAAAGGCACTTTGCCAGCTGTCGTTGGAGCCCCTAGCTTGTGCGCCATTCGCCGACCAATCCAGCCGGCGACGCCGGAACCAAAACGGATATCCACCTCCCCATACAGCTTGGCACCTTGCGTATGCAGGTGCTGCAAAAGTGGATTCAATTCACTAAAACTAGGCCCAAACCAGTTGATGACAGCAGTATTCACTGGTTAATACTTAAAGAAATCACTAGAACTCTTTTGTTTTCTGCAGTGTTCAAGCCTTAGGGCGAACTACAGCTCGCATTGCGCAGTAAATGGTTTTATCACCATCCTTAACCAGCACTTCAGAAGACTCAGAAATCACCTGGGATACAACGAGGTCTGAAACACTAACCACCTCCATTAGCTCTTCCTTGCAGCCTGCAATATTGGCGGCATTAGAAATGGCAGAATCGTAACTGGTTTTGTGGGAGAAACCTCTCTCTTCCTCACCGCGGCGGCTGCGTTGAATACTTTGATAAGCCTCTTTGCCCGCATCCACGGTATCGCCAATAACACGGCCGGGTTTGACTTCGAGTTGCATACAGGAAGTGGTGGCAAGAGTAATGGCTATAAGGGCAAAAAGTTTGTTCATTTTTCGATCTGAATCCATTTGACATTGAAAACTGACGTAGAGTTTTGAGACACGCTTGTTACGGTCGCAAAAATTACCCGCGGGATCTTATAGGGATATTGTCAGCAATCAAGTGACTTAGTGGGTAGATAGGCCCAACAGATGGTTAAGAACAGCCAGTCAATAAGTGAAGCCTGAGATTTGTCACAGTTCTCAGATTTTCCGGAACAGGTGAGGTTGCTTATATTTAAAGCTACCGGGTGTAAGAAATTTACTAGCTAGTACGACAAATCTAGGTAAGCAGCCAAACTTGCCTATTTATTGAAATTTTCAACCCTTCACTTGGGATATTATTAGCATGAAAGTATTTCACCGCACCCTGTTCTTAGCTATCTTACTGCTCTCTATGCCTTTCGCATCAGCCGGAGAGCCCTTCTCCGAAGAGCGCTTCAAAGAGCTGCAAGCTGCCAAGCAACCCGTATTGATTGATGTGCGGGCAGACTGGTGCCCTACCTGCAAGAAGCAGGGCATAATTCTTGCGCAGTTCCAGAAAGATAACCCCCAGTGTGGCCTCACAATCCTTAATGTGAATTTCGACAAGCAAAAAGAGTGGGTAAAGCATTTCCGTGCGCCCAGGCAGTCAACTCTGCTGCTCTATCGTGGGGACAAGCAAGTATGGTTCAGTGTTGCTGAAACACGCGCTGATGTTATTCGCCAGAATATCTTTAACTCAGTTAAGGCCTGCGGCGAAAATGCTTGAAGTCAGCGCCATCCCCCTGGCCTTGATTGCGGGCACACTTAGTATTCTCTCCCCCTGTGTTTGGCCACTGGTGCCAATGGTGGTTGGCGCCTCCAGTAGTGCTGGGCGCTGGGGGCCTTATGCGCTCGCCGTAGGGCTCAGCTTGTCATTTGCCCTGGCTGGAACTGTACTCAGTTTCCTGCTGGTTTCTTTAGGGCTGGACCCAGAGCTATTTCGCTATATTGCTGCAATCCTGCTTGTGGCCGTTGCCCTTATTCTACTGATCAAACCCCTTTCCGACTGGGTGACTCTGCGTTTGTCGAAAGTTACCGCAGGGGCGAGCATTACTAGTGATGGCGCCTGGGCCGGACAGTTTGGTATCGGCTTTCTCACAGGAATTATCTGGTTGCCCTGCGTAGGTCCCACGCTAGGTGCAGCAATCGCGCTTGCTTCCATGGGCCAGCAACTAGGCCAGTCATTTATGGTGATGTTTTCTTTTGGGCTTGGTACCGGCGCTGCGCTACTGGTGGCAGGCGGGCTATCACGGAAAATTTATAGCCGCTTATCACCATCAGTTGGTGCTTTTGCTGTTGGTGGCAAAGTAGCACTTGGTGCCATACTTTTGTTGCTTGGGATTATGGTGTTGAGTGGCTTTGATAAAGTCCTGGAAACCTGGGCTCTGAACTGGATTCCTGAGTGGACTTTTAGTTTTTAATAATCATCTCAAAATAAATCACTATTTAGTCGAGGTGTCCAAAGCGACTAATAGTTATTTTAGTGTCTAGAAAAACACTGAAAATTACCTCAGGAATCCAAGAAGTTTTACGAGTAAGTTTAAAGCCCCAGTAACCTTCAATTACTGGGGCTTTTTTATGTCCTGTTAAGGAACTGTTAAAAATTATGGCTGGTAAGAAGGGTAATCGGTATAGCCTTCATCGGTACCGCCATACATGGTTTCCGGGTCAACCTTATTAAGAGGCCAATCATTGCGAATACGTGTGGGAAGGTCCGGATTGGCAATGAAAGGGCGGCCAAAACCAAAGATATCTCCGTTACCCGCCTGCAGCACCCGCAAAGCCTTCTCTGGGGAATACTTGCCGGCATACATGATGCGCCCGCCAAAGATCTCTCGTACTTCCTGGTAGAAATTCTCAGGTAAATCCGGTGCATTATCCCAATCCGCTTCTGCTAAAGATAGGTAAGCAATTCCCGCCTCGTTCAATAGTTTGATAGCTTCGATATAGGTTGTGTGTGGGTCACTCTCCACCAGGCCAAGATAAACACGGTCCTCATCGGTACTTTCAAACAGCGGAGCAAATCGAACGCCGAGACGATCATTACCTACCTCTGCTGATACCGCTGCAACAATCTCTTTGAGGAAACGCAGTCGGTTCTCCAGGCTACCGCCATACTCGTCATCGCGTTGGTTGGTATGCTCAGAAATAAACTGGTTTACAAGATAACCATTGGCACAATGCAGCTCAACACCGTCGAAGCCTGCTTCCAAAGCATTGCGTGCTGCCTGGGCATAGAGCTGCACCAGTTCTTTAACTTCTTCTGTTGTCAGCGCGCGAGGATCACTGGGTTCAGCCAAAGCACCTTGCCCTGGCCCTGTCTCAATAAATACCTTTACCGCATCTGCTCGGATTGCAGACGGCGCAACGGGAGCCCCTCCACCCGGCTGCAGTGATGTGTGGGATACACGCCCCACATGCCAAAGCTGGGCAAAAATAATACCGCCTTGATCGTGTACGGCTTTGGTCACTTTTTTCCAGCCTTCGATCTGGTCCTGTGAATAAATTCCGGGAGTCCAGGCATAGCCCTGACCCCGGGGCTCAATTTGCGTGCCCTCTGTAACCATAAAGCCGGCACCGGCACGCTGAACGTAGTAGTTGGCCATTAAGTCATTAGCGATGTTGCCAGGCTGTGAACTACGCGATCGGGTAAGCGGCGGCAGCACAATACGGTTTTTCAGGGTGTAAGGGCCCAGGTTGATTTCACTGAACAGTGCTTCGTTTTTCATAACTACTTTCCTGCTAAAAGCTTATTGCAGTGAGGTTTAAAAAAGACCGTAGGGCTTTTCATTAAGGCTGATGAAGATATTCTTCTTCTGGGTATAGGCATCGATCATCGACTTATGGGTTTCGCGCCCGATACCGGATTTCTTGTAACCGCCGAACGGTGCATGGGCAGGGAGTTCGTGGTAGGTATTCACCCACATGCGGCCAGTTTCTACCGCTCGTGCAACGCGCAGTGCACGGTTGATATCCTGGGTCCATACAGCACCTGCCAAGCCGTAATCGGATTGGTTGGCCATCGCTATAACTTCCTCCTCAGAGGAGAAAGGAATCACTACCACAACTGGGCCAAAGATTTCTTCCTGTGCGACTTTCATAGCGTTGTCGGCATGGGTAATTATTGTAGGTTCAATGTAAAAACCCTTTTCCAATCCCGGTTTTTGTAGCCGCTTACCGCCGGTAAGGATCTTCGCACCTTCTTCTTTGGCAATATCTATGTAGCCAAGAATACGGTTCATTTGCGCTTCACTGATCTGGCTGCCCATCTGTGTATTAGGGTCCATCGGATCGCCGACATTTACAGATTCAAACTTGGCTTTTAATTCAGTGGTAAAACGGTCGAAGATAGTTTCGTGGACAAAAAGGCGGGCACCAGATTCACAGACTTGTCCCTGGTTCAGCAGGATAGAAAGGGCTCCGCCTTCCAGTGCTTTTTCCCAGTTTGTGTCGGGGAATACGATATTGGCCGACTTGCCACCCAGCTCCAATGTAGCTGGCACCAATTTATCAGCCGCAGCTTTGGCCACGTTATAGCCGATGCCGGTAGACCCGGTGAAGGCCAGCTTCGCGACTTTAGGGTGATCCAGTAAAGCCTGGCCCGCTTCTGGGCCTACGCCGGTGACAACGTTCACTACACCATCTGGTAATACTTCCTTGAAAATCTTGGTCAGCTCCAGCAGGGTGGACGAAGTCATCTCGGATGGCTTAATCACTACGGTGTTACCGGTTGCGATAGCGGGTGCTATCTTCCAGGCAGCCATCAGCAGAGGGTAGTTCCATGGGATTACCTGACCGACTACACCCATTGGCTCGCTGAATACCAAGCTCATGGTTTGATCATCAATCATCACCGCTTCGTCGCTGTGAGAGCGGATAACCCCTGCAAAGTAGCGAAAGTGGTCTATGGCCAGTGGGATATCAATATTTGAAGTTTCGCGAATTGGCTTGCCGGTTTCCAATGCCTCAAGGTGGGCGAAAAATGCTTTCTTTTCTGCAAGCATGTCTGCAATTTTGAGCAGTGCATCCTGTCGTTCAATAGCGGAAGTAAGTTTCCAGGTGGGGAACGCCTTTTCTGCCGCAATGACAGCAGCATCGACATCACTTGAATCGGCCAATGGTATGCGAGTCAGTAATTCGCCTGTAGCAGGATTGAGGCTGTCCATCGTACGCCCCGAGTTGCTATTAACCCATTCACCACCAATAAATAATTTATAAGATTCCTGAGGAGCAAAGCGCTTAGTGGGTCGGCTCATATCTATCTCCAGATAATTAGAAGAGTAACTACTTGGGCTATTAAATAGCCCCAGCCAGATGTGGCTGTGCCTTACGATGGTGGGAATAATAGATAGGCAAAGATACAATTAGAAACAACTACTCTTTGTCCTGGTTACAAATATGAATGGTATAAGTCGGTTAGACCTGAAACAGCTACGTATATTGGAAGCGCTACTGCAAGAGAGAAACCTATCGCGGGTAGCGGAAAAGGTAGGGTTAACCCAGCAAGCAATCAGTGAACAGCTGCGTAAGTTGAGGGAAGTATTTGATGACCGTCTGTTCATTAGGCAAGGCAACGGCATGGTGCCCACTCCTATTGCCGAACAACTGGGCGGCAGGATCAGCAGCATTTTAAAGGATATAGAGTCACTGCTGACCCCAATAGCTTTTGACCCGGCAACCTATAAGGGGGTTTTTAGCATTAGCGCCACAGACTATGCGATTCAATCGGTACTACCCCAACTACTAGAGGTTGTCCGTAAATCTGCCCCAGAGCTTAAAGTTATCGTCAGGGATTTTGAAACAGATAACCTAAATCAATTAATGGTTGCCGGCGAGATCGATCTAGCGCTCACTTTCCCTGATTTCATCCCGGATGACCTGCCTTACAAGCTGTTATTTGAAGAGCAACATGTTTGTATTGCAGGAAAAAAATCTCCTCTAAAGGGCAGGTCATTGACTTTGGCTGACGTAGCCGAGCTTCCACAATTGATTATTTCGCCTTCTCGCCCGAACTTGAGAGGGTCTCACGATGAATGGTTTGCTATGCAAGGACTAAAGCGCAATATCGTAATGTCAGTACCTTGCTTTTCAGCCGCACCAGATATTATTGCTGCCACCGACACAATTGCTTTTTACCCCTCAAGATTGCTGCCTAATAAGAAAGTGATTCCTCTTAATTTGGATACACAAACCCCAAAATTCGAAGTCATTGCAGCATGGCATAGCCGATCAAATCACAGCCAGCTCCATATGTGGGTAGTTGATCAGCTTATGAAATTATTTACGTAGCTATGTAGTTCTTTAATTGAGCTTTAGCAATATTAAAGTCCGTATCATATCGTGATGGAATAGTAAGATGGTTTCTAGGAAACCATCTTATTTTTTTAGAAATAAAAAGAGTGTATTGTCGTAATGCTATTGCCGTAAGAAAAGCTCAGCCACTTCCTTTTTAGCGGCAACAACATAGGTAATCATCAGGTTCTCTTGATTAACATCGGTCAAGTAATCGATATCCCTATGCATTTCCTTCAAAATGGAAAAGTTATCGGTGTCGAGATTGTATGACCACAGCTGATCGTTTTGATTGATTGAGTAAATCACATTATCTTCGATAACAAATTTCTTTTCGCTACCTTGATCAACCAGCTTCTCAATAAGCTGGTCTTCCGCGGCGCCAGGTTGCCAGAAGCGATTCATATGATCTATATAGATCAACCGGCCATCTTTAGCTCTTTGGGCCCAGCTAACTGGTTTTTCATTGATAAACCTGGGCTCAAGGCTATCCAAGTTGACTTCTGAAAATTTTGTAATCCCTTTAATCGTCAAGGATAATAACGCTGAATTATCGATACTGTCCCACTGGAAGAGCTGATCAACAGGCGCATTCAGTGGCAAGCTCTCTACACGGCCATCCAAGAAAATTTTATTGAGCTTGTTATTGGCATTTACCAGGATACTTTGTCCATCGGCAGACCAATGGATACCGTCGATATTGGTATCGATTGGAAACTGAGATACCTGCCGTAAATCACTACCATCAGTCACCCACACCTGGTCTTCACCAGAGCGCCTGGAGGTAAACGCAATCAAGTTGCCATTGGGTTGGAAAATCCCGTCATCCTCCCCGGAAATCGACCGTGTGGCGCTTGGGTAAATTGTGCTGACATCTTCTTCTGAAGGTGTGGTGTTAGCCCCAGCTAGGTTTAGCGGTATCGAGGCAATATCACTATCGTATTGCCCTTTAATAACCAGTGCTCTATGTCCACCTGGATGAAAGTCTGGAGAGCTGGCGGATTGGTCCAGGGGTAACTGAATTTTACTGACCTTGCCATCATAAGTGAGAGAGAAGAGTCTTCGCCCTGTACTAAAGATTAGCTCATCCTCTCTCGGTGAAAAGTTAGGGGAAATGGCTCTGTGTTCAGATATTTCATCTGGATAGTCAATCGGATGGCTGGTTAAAAGCGCCCCCTTAGAATCCAGCATATCGATATAAAGCTGGCCATCTTGATGATAGCTTGTGACGGCTATTAAATCGTCATTGATTGAATAATCAAAGTGGGCTAGGTTTCCCTCTTCCAGATCATAAAGGACTCGACTGGTATTATCCCTGACTGAATAGTTGATCAAGCGCCAACGGTTAGTCTCTTTATGCAAAATAGCGAGATCATTGTTATTTAACCATACGGGATTCTTAATGGCCGAGTTCCTACAGCGCATTAAAATATTTGGCTGCTGTGGGCTTGCTAATGCCTTTTGGAAGTCCAGGCTTATCAGGTTGTAACAGGTATTCTGGGTTAGCGGTATGGTACAGTCTTCTTCGGAAATAAATACCAGTTTCTTGCCATCCGGTGATAATGTATGGCGGCCATAAGTGCCCCATTCGGGAGTTAATTCCGTTTCCTGCTGGGTATGTATATTCCTGGCCCAGATTTTATTCACACAGAGCTTATCTAAATAGCGGTTAAATATAATATATTCACCATCAGGCGAATATGAGGGGCCAAACTCTTTGTGATCCGTAGCCGTTACTGCCTGTAATCGATCAAATATAAGCTGAGCGTTTTGCTTGGGTGAAGAGTAATTAAATCCAAAAAATATCAATAATACCATCCCGATTAGCGCAAATATTGGGAATCTATTTGGTTTAACTGACTGGATTTGATAATCCGGATTGCTTGGTTGTATATCTATTACAGGCTCAGGGAGTGCAGGGGGAGCAGGAGAGAGGGCGTCTTCTTCCGGTGCTATCTTATCCTGTGGAATAGAATCACCATCTTGCCAAACAATATCACATTCCAGGCTATAACCCTGTTTGGCATGAGTTCTAATATAAGACTGTTGCTTTCGGTCCTCGCCCAAGGCTTTTCTAAGTTGCGCAATACTTCTTTGCAGCGTATTTGGTGTGACTATTGTATCGGGCCAGACCTTAGATAGTAGCTCATCCTGGCTCACTACCTTTCGCTGATGCTTTGCCAAGTGGGTTAAGACAGCAAGGGCTTTTGGGGGGATAGTTTGTGATTGCTCATGTCGGGTGATCTGGTTTCTGGATAAATCAATAAAGAAGTCACCCACCCAATATTGTGAAGCCATTGATGTATCTACCTGAGCAAAATTTGAGCTGAATTTTTGCCATCGATACTAGCATAAACCCTGATTACAGCTAAAGCGCATCATGTAAGCTATTGATAAATGGACATTTTATGCCGGCAGCATAAAGTCATCCAAAAATCAGGAGCACTTCAGGTGTTTCACAGGCTTCTTGCTTAGATTAAGCGCTTCTCCGATCACTTGTAACGGTATAAATATTGATATGAAAAAGCGCTTACTAGTCGCCCTCTTCTTGTTGCTACCTATAACAGCCCTTAAAGCAGGTGAGCATAAGGCCCTGGAGTTATCCACAATCCAAGTAATACCCATTCAGGATTCCAGCAATAACAGAGAATACGAGCTGTTTATTAAGCTGCCTGAGAAATATAAGGAGAGTGATACTAAAAAGCATCCGGTTATTTACTATACAGATGCTTTATGGGCAGTTGAAATACTATCAGCCACCACAGAGTACGCACTGGAAGATGCCATTTTGGTGGGTATTAGTTGGCAGAAGGATATGGCCGGTGCTGAAAAAGAATGGTCGAGTCGATATCGGGACTTTAAACCGGCAGTTCTCTCTAATAAAAAGGATAAAAAATCATATAAAGGAGAGGCCCATCAGTATCTCACCTTTATAAGAAATGACGTTATAAAGTATATAGAAAGCAATTACCGCGGGAATCCAAATAATCGGACTTATTTCGGTTACTCATTCGGGGGGCTCTTTGGTGTTTATGCTTTAATGAGCCAACCGGATACTTTTCAAAACTACATTATCGGTAGTCCATCAAGATTGATAGGCACTTATATGGATTCTCGGCTTGAATCAGAGCCTAACAAACCATTGATGGAACTACCCAAGCAAACAAACGTATTTATTGCTTACGGAGAATTAGAGAAGGAGCTGGGCGCTACGGTAGAAAGGTTCGTTAGTGAGTTAAAGGAGCAAGAATTAGCTAACTTAGCTCTGGAGCCTGCGGTTATCGAATCCGCGAATCACACTACAGCTTTCCCGAAGACTTCAGTGCGCAGTATTTATTGGCTTGCCGATAAGCTGAAACACTAATCAATGGTATATCGAGACATATTAATAAAAACTTCAAAGTTAAATTGAGGATATAAGATGATTTTTAAGAAGCTAATCACAATCGGCCTATTGTACGGCATAAGCGCGACTGTAGGCGCGGGAGCCTTACAGGCACCAGAAATAAATATGGCCGACTATCGTAGTGACCTCCCAAGCCTGGAGAGATCCACTCCAAAGCTAAAAAAAGCATTTATTGATACAGCTCCAACGGATAGAAAAGACGGTATTCCTGTTGGTGAGATAGATATAATTAAGGAAAGCTTGCAAAAGCTGGCCCAGGAAATAGCCGATAATCAACATACACCTTACGACAGCTTGCTTATCGCCCAAAATAACAAGCTGGTATTTGAATCCTACTATTCCCTTGGCCGTGTCAACTTGCCTCACCCGCAAGCATCTGCCACCAAGGCCTATACCGCCCTGGCGATTGGGCGGGCGATACAGTTAGGGTATTTGACCATGGAAGACTTGGACAAGCCTGTCACTTCCTTCCTGAAAGGATTGGATAGGAAGCAGCTTGCTAAAGGCGCAGACCTTATCACATTGAATCATGCCATGAGCATGCAGTCAGGAATTCGAATTAAAGAGGAAAAACTGAGTGCCTTACTGGAAAACAAAGAGCAGTTAACCGGGAAAAAGCTGGCCCAAATCTATCTAAGTCACAGTAAGCCGATAACCTCAGATTCGCAAACTTATTTATATCAAGGCTCAGACCCAATGATTGCAATGCTGGTTCTGGATGCCGTAGTTCCCGGTTCCGCCAGCGACTTTATTAAAAAAGAGCTGCTGGAGAAGATGGGGATAGATATCTATCACTGGAAGGAAGCCGTTAGTGGGGTGCCCCAGGCAGGGTCAAGAGCCATGATGACATCTCGCAGTATGGTAAAGTGGGGTACATTGGTACTCAATAAAGGCAAATGGAATGGCCACCAGCTGATTCCGGCAGCGTTTATCACCAAGGCCACTGGTAAGGTAGCTGTTCCTACAGATGATGAGTTTGACTACACCAATTTCTCCTACGGTTATTTCTTCTGGCGAACCCCTCTGAAGGTTGGCGACAAGAAATACCTAGCGAAATTTGGCTGGGGCGGTGGTGGCCAGTATGTTATCTCTATTGAAGAACTTGATTTGGTGATTGCGATCACCGGCCGCGGCGATGAAGAAAAAACTCTGGGCTTGATTGAACAACGTATTTTGCCGGTTTTTGTATCTTCTGCATTAAGTGGTACAGCCGGCTAAATTGTTACATTAATTAACATTGCCTAGGCGTTGTTAAAGTTTTCTGTCCAGCATTTAGGACCTTTGGAATAGGGAAACCCTAAATGCTGGACAGATTGTTCGATTATACAAGGGTTGCGGTAGTTATCGTTTTTGAAGTAGTAGGACCAAAGCAGGATTGTTAGGGCTCACTCTACTGGGAAAATTTGCTTTTTATCCCCATTGTCTTGCCTCTGTTGTCTTTTGATTCTCCTATAAATCTCTTCGCGGTGAACCGCCAAGGTCTTGGGGGCGATTATACCTACCCGCACCTGATTACCTTTAACTTCTAATATTGTGACTGAGACGTTTTCCCCAATCCTGAGGTTCTCGCCTGTACGGCGGTTTAAAATCAACATATTGGTTTCCTAATGAGACGCAAAGCATTGGCAAACCTCCCGCAACGGGAAGGCCAGGAAAGTAATATCGGTTGCGGGCATTAGGAGGGGCGCGAGAACGGTAGGCGTAAAAGAAAAAAAGGCGGGCGCTAGACTCCCAGTGCTTGGGGAATCGCCTCAGGTTACTGAATTTGCAACCTTTTATTGAAGACGAGTGGGTTTCTAGCGTACCATTCATGGAGCCATTTTGATAGGTTAGATATCAACTTGGTTAGCTGGCCCCGGGTGTTGCCGCACCTTGGGTCAGCGCCTTTTACTGTCTCTTACGTCACGCTACCGTTCTCCTTTGGGAATGGGTCTTTTATAAAATTCTTGTTTTATCTTGGGCGGTTGGCTTGTAGAAGCCGGTTTGATCACGGCCCAAAATATTGATAAGTATCTATCGATTCTACGCAGCTTTGACGCTGAAGAAAACTTAATAAAATCCAATAAGATTATTTGGGCGCCTATATTTCTTATGAGTTCATTTTGCCGAATGGCAATTGCTCATTGAAAATGGAATCCAAAATAGTGATCCTTTTAATGAGAACTATGAACCGTTAATCCTATTGGATTCTTCAATCCATTGTTGGTTAAAGCCTGCTCTTTTGGTATAGCCGATGAAGATATTCATTAACTTTTCCATGCAGGTCTCAAGATCGACATCAATATATGGTTGTCCATCGATTTGATAATCTTTAGCTGCCTGATCTGCCATTTGCCAGAAAAACTGAGTCAGTAGCTTAGTTTCTTCAGTTGAAGTGATATCTCTTTTGCCAAGTAGAATGTCTTCGGCTAGTTGATTTTTTAGCTTGTGGGAGTAGTGAATTGCTATATGTCTCACAAGAAGGTCATTTTCATTAAATTTCATCATGAATTAAGATTTTCACGTTCTAGACTTTTCTATTTAGATACTATTCCCACTGGTCTTTTATAGACCCAGGTATCATCGTCTTTGCCTAAATCACATAAGAATATGGTATATATGTGATTTAGACTTTGACTTCCTCAATTTTTAAATAACAGTTAAGTATTCTCCAAGAACAATCAATTCCTCATTTTCATCTTCTAATACTATTGGTGAATATCCATAAGCATTAGTTTCTGGTTTTAGGACTACTTTTTTATTGATAGTTATGTCTTCATCGGAGGTTTTCTCGCTACTGTACTTCTTAACGGTGTAGCTTCCTCCGTGATCAGGGTCGTCAATCTCCCGGTGTTGAACAAGAACAATCTTACCGTTGCGTGAACCACTTGGATTTGCTTTGAATAGACACCAGGATCCATTTGGAATTCGACGATTCATAGATTCGCCAACTACATGCATTACAAACATATTTTTACTAATGTTGATATGTTCAGGTAATTGTACCCATTCTAATTCCTCTACAGCCTGGGCTTCACTAAAATTTCCAGCTGCTGCATGTAGATTGTAGATTGGAACATGGACTTTATATGGTTGAGCTTCATCATAAGATACAACTGGTAAATCCAACCCTTGATACGGATATGACTCCAGCTTATCCTTATTATTCTCTCGCCTAGCTAAGGTTTTAAAATAGTCGCGGGTTTCTGGGTCAGTGCAAAAAATATAGCAGCCTTTCTGCCCGCGAGTCATAAGAGTTCGATAGGTATTTTTAATTATTTCTGTAGTCAGTTGGCGTGCCCTGCTAGGGTTTTTCTTCAGTATGGTCTTAAAGCCACGAATAGAACGGTCATTCTTAGAGCGCTTTAAAGCATCTGTGACAGCAACACCATCACGAATAACAAAATCATCACCAATAATTACGCCAATATAGTCAAGTTCTAGTCCCTGGCAAGTATGAATGCAACCTATCTGCTCTACTGAATTTTCGGCAATCAACCACAGGCTACCGTCATCTGTTAAATTCCATTGTGCCTTAAAGTCATATTCAGGTATGACGATATCAAAGGCTGATTTATCCTTTTTACTTGGCCAGTTCCAGCAATAACCTGCAACAATCCGAGCTTTGTTTGTTAAGCGATTTTTCTCGAATATTTCTTTCCTAAGATGATTCGGATCATCAAAAACTTTAACTTCGTAATCTATATCATCAAGAGTAGGGTTGGCGGTTTCTTGAATTTGTAAGCTATTGTCTACCCAAGCCAAATACCCGTCAGATCCATTGCAGCGAAATTGGGAGGGCAGGCTAACTTCAGTTGTAGTTGAGTCTAGCTTAGTTGCCCACTGTTTAATGGCTTCTATGCTACCTATATCTTGTAAGGTTACTCGCTGAGCCTCATCAATAAAAAAAACACTTAACCTTGATCCTACTATCAGTTCTTTAATCTGATTTTCACCTAGATTCCCATATAGGCCTGATTTTTCGTTAAGCCTATGAGCTTCATCTATTAACAAAGCACCAAATTTATTTTCTTCAGTGTCAATATATGTTCCTGACCCTTTAAACATCTGATCTATATGGGTCTTCTTTCTGGTGCCTGAAAGCTTATTTTTAAATACCTCACGTGGGGCAGCATTTTTTGAAACATACTGTACAAGTATTTCTCGCTTCGTAAGTTCTGCAAGTAGATTGATAGCTAGTACCGATTTTCCTGTTCCAGGCCCCCCTTTAACAATCAGGGTATGTTTCTCTCCTTGTTGGGCTTTATGAGCGAGATCAAGTGCTGTCTCGTATACTAACTTTTGCTCGTCAATCATTAGAAACTCTGGATTACCATTTAGCATGGACTCCAGTGCATCTGCGAGGTTCTTAGATGGTTTAATGACCCCATGTTCGATGCGATACATTATGTCATCGCTATCGCCATATTTCACATACTGCTTAAGAAATTCGGCAAGTTTTAGGGCGTCTGGTGATATAAATACAGGTGCTTTAGCGGTATGTGAATCATAGAAAGGATCATTAATAACCTTACGCGACTTCATATTATGAAGGTATGCACATGGCTTTAAGCGGATTGACTCTTGCCGGACAGTCTGATTGTAGTCCTCTATCAGTGCAGAGTAAGACCAAGCTTGATATGAAGGATGGTTAGTTTCTTTCTCTCCATGTTGAAAGCGTGTTTTAACAATAGCGTCTTTATTGGTCTTCTTTACTTCCTGCCATTGTTTGAGCTCAACGATTACCGCAGTGTCATTACGATCATGGTCTTTGCCTGTAAGAATAAAGTCAACACGACGGTTAGTCATTGGCAGGTTGTACTCTATAGCCACACCTGCAGAAGCTGGTATTGTCTCATCCCAAAGAACTTGTGACATATATTGTAGTGAATTTTCCCACGATAGTTTTTCATTTCGGGGCGAGTTGCGATTAAGTTTGCGCAGTACTTCCTTGTCAATGATTTCAGCAATTCGATTGGAGCGTACATCATCAATAAACTCCCTTTTAGTGGCTGAATATACAATCACAAAATATATCCTTTTAGTTACTCATATTCGCTATATTTTTTCGAACACCCTTTGACTTTATCAATGGGGTACTTGGTTTCATTTTTTTGTAGTTTTTGCTCAACTGCTGTTCCTATATCTATCTCGACTTTATCTGCTAGGCGAACCAGATATAGCTGAATATCGGCAATCTCATCGGCAACTGCTTCAAGTTGTTCAGCTTTTAATGAATAAGACTGTTCTTCGGTTAACCATTGGAAGTGTTCTAATAGCTCACTTACTTCAACACTTAGAGCCATTGAGAGGTTTTTTGGAGAGTGAAATTGGTTCCAATTGCGAGCGTCAGAAAATTCTTGCATTTTTTGACGAATGGCTTTTAGGTCATTCATAGAGATAAATCTTATTTAGGGGAAGTTAATAATTCAAGAAACACTATATATAAACTTAAATTAGAATCATATAACTTATGTATGATTATTATTAGTTCACTTCATTAGAGGAAGCCAATAAGGGTAGGGAAGCTCTGTGAGAGGACGTGATTCTGATATCAAATGTACTATTGGCTTGATGCAGAGGTCTTATCCATAAATTCAGTTGGGGGACTGTTATGCTAATGAGGGTCTTGTTCAACCGATGGCGGGAGTCGAAAAGTCGCCTTACGTTATTGATTTTAACAATATATGGGATGTAACTATTCGAAACTCGTTAAAAAATCCGTTCAGGTGACCTCTGTGCTGGAATAAGTGGTGAGGCATAAGCGGATGTTTAGCGTTTTGGGCCTTTATAACCTCTATTGATTTTTGCTCTTATTGTATCTCTATTGTTGCTAAGGAATTTGGATTTTCGAGCGAGGAAATAGTGAGTGCTAGAGATTTCGGTGCTTCCAGATTTTAAATTAACCAATTTATATTTGCCTTCATGAGAACCAATTGAATAAATGACGATGTCCCCATTCTTCGTCGTGAAAAGTTTAACTTCGTTTTTGTATAAAAGATCTCTTATTTCTTGCTTGGGATGCTTGAATTGATTGGCGTAGTCGGAACTAGCTATAGCAACACTGGGTCTAACGGTTCTAATAAAAGCCGATGTCGTAAATCCGTTGTCCGCTCCGTGGTGCGCAAGAATCATGACGTCGGTTTCTTGGTTGATGGTTCTTTGTCTTCTCAATCCCGATGCAATGTTGTTACATTCGACATCACCAAGGCTTAAGACATTGAATGAACCTGATCTAAAATGCTTCACGGTTGAGTTGTTGTTTGAGCTTGTTTCATCAATATATTTTGGATGGTGGAGGGTATCTCTATATCCGTAACTTTCTGCCTTATCTAAGCTCCTAATATATGAGGGTGTTATTCCTATACTTTTTCTATTTCCTCTGTCTTTTTCCTCATATTTCTTAATTATACTAAGGCTTTCCTTCCCTGCTTCAGTGTGTGGAGTATAGCCAGGATATTCAATTTTTTTTGGGTTAAAGTTGGTGAGTATTTTCTCTAGCTGGATTGGGGAGCAATGATCTATATCCCAAGAGGTGATATGTAAGTCGTGAATTTCATTTGTGTTACATAAATGCATTTCTTGCTTGATGCTATCTTCATTAGCTTCGTTATATCGTGCCTCTAAGAGCGTAAATTTTGTGCCGTTAAAGTATGAGAAAGAAGATCCTGCATTTCCAAGTTGATATGCTCTAAATCGTGTGACTTTATTTTTAATTGGCACTTTCATCACCGTTTCAGTTTATGTATCGTTGTTAGTCAAGGTTCTTTTTGTGATGTAGTCTGTCTGCTTTTTATAAGAAAAGCCAAAAATTGTCACTGTCATTGCAAGTAATACATATTTCAAATGGGGTGTAAGGTCTGGATGTCCACTTGTAAATTGGTTGCTGGCTATTAATATACACAAAATTATCAAGCCAGAAAATATTGTTCGATACATGTTGTTCGTTTCAGATAGGAGTTCTATTTTGGGGTCCGCTTTAGATGCTTTGATAAAGTCTGAATAGTCACAACGGTCAACTATGCCAAAGCGCTTAAATAAAGGTTCAACTACTAATGAGCCAAAGCGACTAATAATTAACCCAATGAAATAGTATAGAAATAACCCTTCTATGATCGACTCTTGTAGCAAAGGTAGAGAAAAGTAGCGGTCAGAAATAACACAAAAAACTACACCTGGGAATAGGTAGTTAAATATGTTGTAGGATGATAGTTTTTCTAAAATTTTTTCCATAAATAATCCAGTTTGTGATGTTTTAAGACTCAAGTTTGCCCTGAAAAAATATAACAACAATTAGTTGAAATATGGGTAGATAACTTTTAGTTGGCTAGAGGCTGTTTCATAACTTGAAATCGGCTATTCTCACGCAATTACATAGAAAAAAGGCCAGCAATAGTGAGCCGATTCAAGTCAGAGTTAACCAATGATCAATGGAAATTGATCGAACCTTGTCTTCCTGAGTTAAAACGAGGAAAGGGAGGCCCAAAACCCATTGATAATCGAGCTTGTTTTGAGGGCATCCTATGGCTTTTGCGTTCTGGAGCGCGATGGAAAGATCTTCCTTCACATTATCCATCACCGAGTACATGCTGGAGAAGGCTTCAATTTTGGGAAGAGCAAGGAGCTTGGTTACAGGCATGGAGAAGATTTCTGGAGCTGTTGGATCAGCAGTCTTTGCTTAACTGGGAGGAGGTCTTTTCTGATGGCAGCTTTGCACCAGCAAAAAAAGGGGCTTCGAAATCGGGAAAACCAAGCGGGGCAAGGGTTCAAAGTGGATGGTGGTGGTCGATGGCGAAGGTATTCCACTGGGAGGCACCATTACTTCGGCCTCACCAGCAGAAGTGAAGTTATTACACCCATTACTTGATGTTACGTATAAAAACACAAAGATTCATCGCTTAGTTTATGATAAAGCGGCGGACTCGGATCCTCTTAGAGATAGCCTGTTGAGTCGTGGAATTGACCTTATCTGTCCACACAGGAGAAATAGGAAAAAAGTCTCAAGGCAGGATGGCAGAAAGCTTAGAAGGTACGCTCGCCGTTGGAAAGTTGAGAGGACTTTTGCGTGGTTGGGAAATTACCGCCGTTTAGTTGTTAGATGGGAGCGATATTTGTCCACTTATCGTGCTTTTTTCTATATTGCATGCATGTTAATTACGTTAAAGAAGTTATGAAACAGCTTCTAGTCATTTTTAATTGCTGAAGTTCTGATTGTTCCATTGTGCCAATACCCTCCGTTGTACGTGCGGCCAAGAAAGAAGAACATCGCACTAGTCATTAAGCTCATGGATAGGACGGTTGTATAAAAAGGATTAATATCTCGAGAAGTATCGAACTCAGGCAAAGTATAAATTACTAAGTAAATCCAGATGGCAGATACGTATAAACTAATGATTTGATTGATTTTAGATACTGACAGTGGCGAAGGGCCTGTTACTAAATGATGGCATTTCTCTTTCCAGTCTTGACTTTTCCGTTCTTTAATCAGTGTTTTCCAAGGTTTAGTTTTTCTCCGCGTGAGGACAACTTTATAAAGTGGTCCAGTCACAGAATCCTCTAGAGAGTCGACATGCTTCTCCCAGTTTTCTTGCCATTGCTTACTCCCACGATTTACGCAGAACCATGCAATTGAAAAAACAAAACCTAAACAAGACAAAATAACAGCAAGGTCTTGTTTCAGGTCTGACTTGGAGGCTTGAATAGCAATATATCCAGCAAAGATTGCCCCTATAAATGTCCAAAAATAGGTTGCACGCTTCCAGTAGAGTTCTATCTCAAATTTCCGAATATCTAAGGCATGCTCTAAAGCTTTCTTCCTTTTATTCGCAGGGAAAAGCTTACTCTCATATTGTTCTTGGGTGATGTCAGTAGTAGGCACTTATCTCTCACTTAAGGGTTGGCTGCTTATTAAATGAACAGATTTTCGTATCTCTATTATTTAACGTGTAAAGGGTTAGTTTCGTAGGATCTTAGGAAATTCACTGGGAATCAATAGATCGACCAAACATGGCTGGCATCTAGTTTGGGATTGCTTGCAGCTTGACCAATTTGGGGTTATGGCATTCAAAATTAGCTTTAATTTGAAACAAAAAGATAAAGTGTACGATCGTACCTATTTGGTGGAGGATTAATGGTGGTACTTTGACTAGAGATTGCAAAGGCTTCGAACTAACTTCAAACCTGAGTATGTATGTACTTTGCGCCAGAGGCCCGAATTAGCTAGCTGTATATCGCGAGCCTTGGTTGGTCATTCAGGCTGTTTTCACTAAGTTGTTAGATGTTGTTTAGGGATTAATAAAGGGGTTAAGAAAACTTACGGTTTTGCCAAGTACCTGCACGATTCACTGCCCAACGCCACCTATGTCGGTTTTACCGGAACCCCCATCGACGCCACCCTGGATGTCTTTGGCCCCACGGTGGATCGCTACACCATGAATGAATCGGTGAAAGATGAAATCACCGTGCGCATTGTGTATGAGGGCCGCGCGGCGAAGGTGATTCTGGATAACGACAAGCTCAAGGAAATTGAGGAGTACTACGCGGAGTGTGAGAAAGACGGCGCTAACGAGTATCAAATAGACGAAAGCAAAAAAGCCATGGCCAGTATGAACGCCATACTGGGGGACGAGAATCGTATCCGCGCCCTGGCCAAGGACTTTGTCGCCCACTACGAAAACCGCCTGGCAGAGGGCTCCACCGTCGCCGGTAAAGCGATGTTTGTGAGCAGCTCCCGCCCGATTGCCTACCAGTTCTATCAAGAGCTGGAAGCCTTGCGCCCCGAGTGGTTTGAGGTATTGACCTGTGCCGAGGGTGAGCAGTTAACCGAGAAAGAGCGCAAGGAGCTAAAACCCTCCGAGCGGGTCCGTATGGTGATGACCCGCAACAAAGACGATGACAAGGTGCTGTGGGACAAGCTCGGCACCAAGGAAGATCGCAAAGAACTGGACCGCCAATTCAAGCAGGCCAAATCCAACTTCAAAATCGCCATTGTGGTGGATATGTGGCTCACCGGCTTTGATGTGCCGTTTCTCGATACCTTGTATCTCGATAAGCCGGTATCAAAGCACAACCTGATCCAGACAATTTCACGGGTAAACCGCAAATTTGAGGGTAAGAGCAAAGGGCTGGTGGTGGATTATATTGGTATCAAAACCAATATGAATAAAGCGCTAAAAACTTTCGGCGGTAGTAGTGATGACAACTTTGAAGATATTGCCGCTTCGATTGTCGAAGTGCGCAACCATCTGGATTTGCTCAATATGGCCTTCCACCACTTCGACAGCAGCGGTTACTTTAGCGGCGACCCGGTAAGCCAGCTCAACTGCCTCAATGAAGCGGCCGAATATGCCCTGCAAACCGAGAAGACCCAAAAGCGCTTTATGGATATCGCCAAGCGCTTAAAGGCGGCCTATGACATCTGCTGTGGCAATGAGGAAATCACGCAAAAAGAGCGGGACCAGATTCACTTTTATTTGGCCATCCGCTCCATTATTTTTAAACTCACCCGGGGCGACGCCCCAGATACCGCACAGATGAACGTCAAAGTCCGCGAGATGATCGCCGAGGCGATTCGCAGTGATGGAGTGGAAGAGATTTTTAAGCTGGGAGAGGAGAAGGGCGGTGGCCCCGTCGATATTTTTGATGAGGACTATTTGGCCAAAATTGAAAAAATCAAACTGCCGAATACCAAGATTAAGCTCTTGCAGAAGTTGCTGGAAAAAGCCATCGGCGAAGTGGCCAAAACCAATAAGATGCAAAGCGTCGATTTCAGTAAGAAGTTCAAGGCCCTGGTAGAAAAGTACAACGAGCGCAAGGAAGAGGATGTTCTGGTCAGCAGTGTGCTGGAGGACTTCTCCAACGAGATTATCGACCTCTACCAAGACCTAAAAACTGAAATGACCTCATTTACAGATATGGGGATCAATTACGAAGAAAAAGCCTTCTACGACATCCTCAAATCCCTCTCGGTAAAGTACGACTTTTCTTACCCGGAAGACAAGCTGGTCGAATTGGCTAAACGAGCCAAACAAGAAGTCGACAGCGTCGCCAGCTTCCCCGCCTGGAATCAGCGGGATGATATTAAGGCAGAGCTGCAAGTGAAGCTGATTCTGCTGTTAGCGGAGTTTGGTTACCCACCGATTGCCAATGATGATGTGTTTAAAGAGATTTTGGAGCAGGCGGAGAACTTTAAGAAACATCAGGTGGAGTTGGTATAAAATTTGTACTTTTTAATCTTGAGATATTCTCAATCGCAGGCGTACAATTTATAGGCATTTAATGTCCGAAGGTGAAATACATGAGTGAAAGGAAGCGAGTAAAAGAGGCCTTTACCCCAAATAAGGCATCCTTGGAAAAGGTTGCAAAAGGGTTTGAGCGTGCTAAAACTAAAGCCGATAAGGCCAAGAATAGTAGCAGCCCCATTGACTACGTGGAAGTTAAATAGATAACGGCTGGGCCTTATAGTGAAAGAAGGAACAATTAAAGTATTCGTCCGCAAAGAGCTTGATCAGGAAAGTCAGACCAATAGCGATTTGCGAGCACTTATTAGTGACTTTAAACGTTGGAAGTCTGGAAATACGGTTCACTACTTTGGTAAGGATGTTCCATATCATGACCCAAAGCCTTACGCAGAAAGAGCCAAGTTGCGTCATGTACATATTCTTGACAAAGTAAAGACTGTGCATATTCGTGCAGGAACCAGTGATAGTGCATTGATTTATACAGAAGCTTCGATGACACCTAACACATACTATGTGATCGACTTTATTGCTGCCGGAGCCCACCAAAAAGCGCGGGATTTCAATTACATGAATTGGCTGATCGATAAAGCTGAACAGTTTCGGATGAGGAAATAACAGTGGCCGAAGACAGTAGTTTTCAAGCTATGTGGCAAGAAAAAAGTGAGCCAACAGCACCTGGTGAGTATATTGTTGCAGTTCGTTATCCTCATGGATTTGGTGCTTACGATGTGGCTTCATGGGCAGATGGTCAATGGCAACTCGGATACAGTGCTGAAATAGTAGGTTGGATTCCTCTAGCGGAGCTGCTTGGTGGAATAGACGTGGGTTGGCCAGCACAAGATGAAGAAAGTTTCGGCAAGCCGTTCCGTAAACAGTTTGAAGAACATCGTAAGAAGAATCCTCTCTCTGACACTGATGATGATGACTTCGTAGAATTTAAAGATTGAGAGTAAATAATATTTTTTATCTAAAGGCGCTGTAGCGCCTTTTTCATTCCCATAATAATCAGGCATTGGTGCAGGCCAAGTCCTGGGATGAAAGCCCTCTTAGAAAACTGGATTGGGACTGGTCCAGGGAATATGACTTGTATTCATTTACCAACCCAAAGCGTTTTGAGCTGAGTATTTGGCATCGCCATCAGTTGTGCGCACTGTCATTGGGGCGTCCCAAATGGAGTGGGGCACGGCTTCGGCTAGACTCCCTCGAAGCGGCACCACATAACCACCCCCTGCGTACGAAGATTTTACCTCTAACACTGTTGGCATTGGAGGAATATCCAGAGCAGATAGGCGCTCATGGGATTCGTATCATGAAGCCTGTTAACGAAAAGGTACGCGACTATTACTCCAGCAAGGGCTTCACTTATAACTCTCGTGGTGATTACTGTTGGAGGAGCATAGTATGACCAATGAAAAACGTCCGCTAAAGGGCACTCCTGAAAATGAAAAGTGGAGAAAGGAGCGCGCCAAAAAGCGAACTGAAGAGCTGTTATCAGGTTCTGAATATGTGGATCAGACGGGGCTATTGAGTGGGGGTAAAGATGCAATGCGGGATGATAATCCCGGTGGGAAGCCGGATTTAAAAGACGTTAAGAGGTAGGCTTCGAAATCGTGGCCAACCGTCATAATGGATTGAGTGCGTACTAAAAGATATTACTACATACTTTTGCCGACTTCGTGCTTATTGGCTTTAGGCTCAATCACGGCTAACGGCTAACGGCTAACGGCTAACGGCTAACGGCTAACGGCTAACGGCTAACGGCTAACGGCATACCGGGTTTGAGGTAGAGGACGATATCGGCGGATTTAACGGTTTTACGCGCACCGACTTGCCCGCGCGCAATCACTTTGTCATCCCGCAGCTTTACCTCTTGGCGCAGCTGGTTGAGCCGGTCCCAGCCGGCTTGTTCACTGGTGGGGAGGATATATTTACTGATGATATCCGCTTCGGAAAACTGATTCTTGTCCATTTGATGCAGGCCTACAGCGGGCCCATTACGATTTTTGAATGATTATTACGACTAAATCTATCACAGGATGGGCTTTAGGGGGATGTGATTGGGGGAGTTAGTTTGGGGGAGTTAGTTTGGGGGAGTTAGTTTGGGGGATGGTTGTTTAGCAGCAGAAGTAGGTGTGTATCAGGTGGATAAATGTGGAGGGCATCTGTAACTATCCAAATGTCTTTGGGTTTGATGCTAGTAAGGACCAAATTTTTTACTGAATAGCTCTGCCAAGTGTGTTTCAACACCCTTTAGGTTCTCTGCATCGTCGAGTAAATCAGCCAGGCTGTCTTCATCAATTGAATTTTTATCAAGGGTTTCAATGTGATTTAGGTAGTGACGTATTGAGTTGAGAATTAGGGTTATATCGGAATAGGGGAGTTTTAGGTTAAGGGTTTCCATAATTGTTTTCGTTTGTTGTTATCTATTTAGGGGTGTTGCTTTATAGCTCTTGGGATTTCCAAATCATCTACGATACCTTCTTTCAGGTTGTCTGGTTCATCAGGACTGTTCTGGGTTGCTTCGCTGTGACGCTTTTCTATATCAGGCAATAGTCCTTCAAGTCGCTTCTCCGCGTCTTCAAGGGCCTTTTTTATTTGATCGTTCATATATTTATCTCAACTTCAAAACGCAGTAATCCGGTAGGGAAGGCTTGTGCGTAGTATTTACATATTTTTACCATTTCAAAATTTATTATTGAACGACCGTTGATTTTGAAAGCCTTGGTCGTCACTCGAAAGATGAGAATATTCTATTTGGGTTCTTTATTATTGCTGAGCTTTGATTTGTAGTGGGCGTTCAGCTTAGATTCGAGTTGCTTTAATCGGGCGACAATATCCTGAAATTGTCCAGGATCTTGAAGAAACATGCCTCCTTCAAGGGATTCCTCATGGTCTGCAGTGAGGAGCGCGAGTCGGTTTTGGTCGGGGATCAGTTTTAATTCGCCGCGCAATACCGCTTCGAACTCGACGCCCTTTTCAGACCAGCGGGCAGACTTCATAGTTACAACGTCTTCCATGGCTTTCTGGGTCTCAAAAGGGTTTGCCAGTTCGGCAATAATGATTTTATCTGTGTCGGACCAGTGGCGGGCTAATCGGTAGGGGTCTGGCTCTTTAGTCTGCGTCGAGAACTGGTGAAGGGCGGTCAGCTTTTCACACAAGATATAGTCGGGATGATAAGCGCTAACCGATGCCGTTGGATAAGAGAGGTTGGCTCCGGCTAGCTCTGGTACTTCAGTGAGGTAACAGGTGATGGGGCTGCGAACGGTTGGTTTGCCGCGATTTCTGCCGCCGAATTCCAGAAGGACATAGTCTAGTGTGTAGGTTTCCACCTCTGTGATCAGGCGTGGATAGTGTATTTCCACCTGTTCACCCTTGGAGCCCGTGACATATTCGGCACTGAGTCTATCTATACCATATTGTGTGAAGCGTGCGTTTAAGGTATCGACCAGATTCTGTGTCCATTCTTCCAGGCGTTTTGTTTGAGCATTGCGAAACTTCTTTTTTTGATTTCCACTTTGGGTGGTGGTCTTCCAATCTGCCGCTTCGTCTTCGCTTTTTGCTAGTGCTCCCCAATGAATGGAGAGGTCAATATCTTCCGAGAATCGATCAATGGCAGAGAAGCATTTGCTGAGCGCAGTACCACCCTTGAAGGCAACGTCCATACCCCCTAGAAGTTCTTCGTCATAAAGCAGGCGGAGAATCTCTACTACCCAAAGATCCTTTTCCAAATATTGAGCTGGCAGGCTAGCTGGATGGTATTGGGCGCCTGCACGCAATAGATCGGCTAATTCTTTACGCCCCCTGTTGGAGGTGTAGTGGTTGAGAATATTGGTCATTTTATGGTTTTTCTAGTTTCTCTGATTGAAACAATCCACCTCTCTGGCAGATTGGAATGTTCCAACTTTTTGAGGGTCTCGCGGGCTTCCGTCTTTCCCAGTCTCAACCGGGCGATGGCAAGTTTTACAATGCGGGGAGAAGCGGATTTGGAGGGGATGGTGGAAAGCCCACGTAAAAGCGCCCCTTCCGGTTTCTGACCCCATTTCAGCTTTGAGGCGCTGGTGTGCTTGGCTACCACTACTTCATTGCCCACCCTAAATTCCTTGCTGGGGCCACTGGTCCAAAAGATGGTTTTCATTGGCGCCTGCGTTTGCAGGCCGAGGCGGTAGGCTTCTTCCTGCCCCTGTGGAACGAGCTTGTGCTTATATTGCCTTGCCCAGACGATGGCGACCTTTGTTGCACTGGGTTGGACCTTTAAGCCAGGTATTGAAGAGATGGTTTTGGGGCGGGCATACAACCCCTTGGAGACACGTACGAGCTCCCCGGCCTTTACTAAGCGACTTAGAGCTTTCTGTACAGCCGTTTCACTCCCAAGCGTGTACAGGCGGTTGACAGGGAAGGGTTCGCCCCGTTGGAATCGCTTGATTCGTTGGTGGACGCTTTTAGAAACTGACACTGTAATAATCCTGACACTACCGATGATAGATTGTTTTATTCTAGCCCCCGTATCCTGTAGCTTTCAAGAAGTTTTATGTCAGGATAATTAGGTTTACCTGAAGTCAATAGTGTAGGATAAATTCGCCTACTGTAAGACATATTGGCAAGTTGAGGCCTTTAGGGCTATCAACCATGGGCCCAGGCCTCGCAGCGCGCAGGAATTGGTCAAAACACATATACCTATTGCTTTATTAATCATATATTTCGTGATACCTAAAAAAAATAGCGAAATCTATACATATTGATACAGAAGTGTATAAATTATTGAAAAATCTATGCATATCTTGCATATCTTTATAATTTGTACAGCCCAGAAAGGATCGCCATGCCATATCAAGTACAGCCATTACCCATTGGGGATGAGGCTAGGCTGGAAACTAAACCGGTCCTGAAAAAAGCTGCCTCTGCGCACCGATATTTGGCGGAGCTCAAAGGTGTGTCGGCCTCGATTCCTAACGAAGCTATTCTTATCAATACCCTCACGTTGCAGGAGGCGAAAGACAGTTCTGAAGTTGAAAATATCATCACCAGTCACGATGATCTTTATAAAGCCGAGCTTTCCACAGATTACCTCACTACTGCGACCAAAGAAGTTCAAGATTACTCTGTTGCCTTGAAGCAGGGCTTCGAACAAGTCAGGCATCAAAAACTTATCCGCCTAAACGATATTTTAGATATTCAGCAAACCTTAGAGCGGAATAAGGCGGGCTTAAGAAAGTTGCCAGGTACAGAGCTTAAAAATCAGCAAACCGGTGAAATTGTCTATACACCACCGCAAGATAGCCAAGAAGTCGAACGGCTAATCAATAATCTCGTCGAATACATCAATGATGAATCGCTCTCCGATTTAGACCCCTTGGTAAAAATGGCGGTCATTCATTTTCAGTTCGAATCGATTCACCCCTTCTACGATGGCAACGGCCGTTGCGGGCGTATCCTCAATATTTTGTATCTAGTAACGCAAGAATTGCTGGATTTACCTGTGCTGTATTTGAGTCGTCACATCATTCGAAATAAAGGTGATTACTACCGAACTTTACAGGAAGTAAGAGATAATAACGATTGGGAGTCTTGGTTAGTTTTTATGTTGACAGGGATTGAGCTTACAGCGAGGCAAACAATCTATCTAATTCAAGAAATCAAAAGCCTGATGATGCGCTATAAACATGACATTCGAGGGCAGCTTCCCAAAATTTACAGCCAAGATTTGCTGAATAATCTATTCAGGCACCCGTATACAAAAATTGAATTTGTGGTAAACGATCTTGGAGTGACACGCTTGACCGCCACCAAATACCTGGATCAACTGGTTGAAAGCGAGTTTTTACAAAAACAAAAAATTGGGCGAGTTAACTACTATATCAATACACCACTCTGTGATTTATTTATTCGTAATCCTGATGCGCCAAAGCTCTAAATAGTGATTTAAAGTCGAACTAACATGCCAAAGAGCGAAGCTGTATTTGGATCACATCCCATCTTGGCTAAGAAGGTTGCTTAGTTTTAGAAACTGAAGGTGCCCTAGTTTTGATCTGGAAATAAAAAAGGCCAACCTTGCGCTTGGCCTTTCTTGATTTGGTGGAAATGACGAGACTTGAGTAGTTGGCTGTAGCTACCGTATTTGCTCGGTTTCTGTTTGGTTTAATTACAAAACCCCACAGATACCCCCACCACTAGAGCAAAGTAACCTCCAATTTGGCGCGTGATTTATCCGACTCAAATATGCCCTAGGCTCTCTCTATACGTCATGCCCCAGCAGGCATTCCTGGGGCGCTTACTGATGTGAAAAAAACCTTTATCGATATCAATAATTGTTTACAGGCGAGCGGCCTCCTTGACTGTGGGGAGACCTTTCTCTCGTGTATAAGTGCATCTCGTGAGTATTGTAAAGAGTGCATCACATGATCGATGGTTGAGGCTTTGTTCTTTTTGAAGTGAGGGGCTAAGTGGGTTCTTTAAGGTATTTTTTTAACTTGGTTAATGGGTAGAAATGTGGGTATTCCTAACACAATACTGATTCGTCCCCACTTATTTAGAAGGCTCCGACAGGCATTGAGCCTGCCGGATGAAAAACGTCCAGCGCCTAGAGAATTACTAAAAGGGAAATCGAGACTATGTATTACTAGTCACTCTTTTAGAACCGACGTACATCGCAAATAACCGAAGGCCGATGGTAATTAATAAAATCATACTTGGCGCTGTATGAGCGGGTATTGCCTTTAATTGGGTGACCTCTGTTTGAATGGTCGTCGCTTGATCTGGATTGGATAGGTGCTTTGAAACCTGGCTGAAGTTTTTCTTAAGTAATTTATCGAACGATTGAATTTTTCCCGCAAGCATATTCAGGAGTTCCAATTCGGTCTTGCCTTCCCCTGGTAGCTTTCTTATCTCCCCGTCAATCTCACCACCAAGCCTTTCCCATTCTTCTGCGAGGAAGTCTTCAAGTGATGAGAGCGTCTTAAGCTTCGAGTTCGTGGATTGTTTGGCTCGGTAGGCATTTTGTCCATGAGCGCCGGTCGCCATCATTCCACCAAAGTGCTGTACGCTACGTTTAGCAGTATTCAGGTTCTTGCTGATTAATCTGAGTTTACCCAAGATTTCATCCAAGGTCATACCTGTCGGCTCTCTCTTAATCCATGCCAGAGCGGTGTTAACCAGTCGACTCACCTGTACCTTGGTTGCATGTTCGTTGATAGACATACCCTTTTATCCTCGTAAATCCATTGAAGAATGTGTTCTACCTCTCTGATTTGAGATGCATGTGCCACATTCAGGTTTTTGCTTGATGAAAACGCGAATTCTAAATTAAATCTGCCGAGTGTCGGGGTCTAATAGAGTACGGGCCATTGCACGGAAGCTGTGGACGGTCATTGTTTCATTGTCATAGCCCAGTGACCTGAGCGCAGTCTTCACACCGTTATCAGACAGTGGCCGGCTCTGGTCTCGAGCTGATGGGAGAACATATTTGCCATGACCTGTTAGCGGCTCCAGTTCTTGCAGTAAGGCTAGAGCCTGTTCAGCAAAAGGGATAATGTGTGGCTGGCCCATTTTTATTTTTTCGCTGGGCAGTTCTATGTGCGTGGCATCCCAATTGATTTCCGCCTACTCAAGTTTTCGCAATTCTCCAGGGGGGCAGAAGAGGGGAGGGGATAGTTTTAGGGCTGCTCTTACTACTGGGGAGCCCTGGTATTCGTCTATGGCTGTTAGTGGGTGCCCAACTTCAGCAGGGTCTGTAATTGCTGTCAGATGCTTTTTCTTGGTGGCTGTGAGTGCGCCGGCCAAGTCTGTGGTGGGGGCACGGTCGGCCCTTCCGGTATTTGTAGAGCCAGTATGCACGTTGGTACAAGATGCAGCTGTCAGCTCCCCTTCCAGACATGCCAGTAACAATGCCCTCGTAATACAATCGGGCACCCAGAGTAAAAAAATAAGAAGTAGAGCTCGGCTCCAGGTTTGTCTTTGCAAAGATGATGGTATCTGTTATTGATGGGGTGTATAACAAATCCCATTAATAGTTTATAGGGGCTAACTTCTTAGTCTATAAATTGAGCTGAAATTTTGGTCTAGGCTAGTTGTGTACCTCAGGCTAGGGCCCATATCTGGTGGCTGTTGCAACCTTCACCGATTGGGCCTACTTAGTAATTATCAAGTTGACTAGTTGTGTGTCAGATTGGTGCTGAGTAGAGGGCCGTGGAGCTTCTCAAGCAGAATTGAATTCTTGAAAGCCACAGTGTAAACATCAAAAGTATCAATAAAATCTCAATCTATTCTAGTAATTTGGTTTATTGGTGGGCCATTAAAAATATACTTTGTAGTTAATGGTTCCTACTGGCCAATATCTTCATGCCAGATTTCAGGATGTTGCTGAATAAATTGATTCATAAGACCAATACATTCAAGGTTATTAAGAATAACCAAGCTTACACCTTCAGACTTGAGTAATGATTCATCGCCTTGGAATGTTTTATTTTCACCGATAACAATATACTTAATTCCGAATAGGCGTATGGCCCCACTGCACATTGGGCAGGGTGATAAAGTCGTGTAAACAGTGCACTTTTGGTAATCTGTAGAACATAATTTTCCCATATTTTCCAGTGCGCTCATTTCAGCATGCTTGATAACACTGTTTTGCTGGACGTGCTGATTGTAACCTCTGCCGATAATTTCACCATTCAGCACTATTACACAACCGACAGGAATTCCTCCCGTTGCTAAACCTTTTCGTGCCTCATTAATGGCTTCTTGCATGTAAACGTCATGGTTAGCTTCACTCATTACAGCTCTCTGTTTTAGGTATTAAGAATATTTTAATCAAAGAATGTAGAGCATATTATTAATACATCACTGCATTAGTGAACTACCGACTAGGATCAGTGTAAACAGGCGCTAGGTTGCGCTATGTCGGCGATATTTTGGGGGGGGCTGAAAGGGGTCTCAGTGAATTGACGGTATATTTCATACCTTGATTCGGCATCGCTGTGAGTTGCTAGCATGTGTCTTCCTTGCTGCTAATGATCACGCCTTTTTGCAGATGATTTAAATAACTTCTTTTTAAACAGATGTTTGGATTTTAGGGGCTGATTTTAGGGGCTATAGAAAGATAGACTGGTAAATTTGCGTGTCATCAAAGTGACTGGAGTGATCGTCCTAGAATTGTGAGCTGGTCGGTAACCCAGTGGTTTTTAGTTGGTTTGTTTAGTTCTATTTAATGGGATTTTTGAATTGTTAGTAACCTAAATAAACGCTAATGGTGAGCTTTTTGAGACCGTTAATGTTCGCCATCAATAAGCTATGCCAAAAATTTTCGTCGGAGGAAGATTGAGTAGGCAGTCGACCAAGCAATAAAAAAGGCCAACCTTGCGGTTGGCCTTTTTCAATTTGGTGGAGATGGCGGGAGTCGAACCCGCGTCCGTCAGCACTCTGCCAGAGGCTCTACATGCTTAGCTCCGTCTATTGATTTAACCCATTACAGCCCGGCGGTCAGGACGTATAGGGCGATCCCGTAAAGTGTTTAACCGCTTGCCCACGAGTATGGCTTGCGGCGATCCAGTTCTGTATAACAGTCTACAGCGCGATACTGGAACCTTGCTGAAGACTGCTAAGGGACGAACCCTTAGTTAGTGCTTCACAAGCTGCTTACGCAGCGAGTTGGGCACCGTAGTTGTCGTCGTTGGCAACTAATAAAATACAGCTTTGGATTAACGTGATTCGCTGCCATCACGGCATGCACCCAAGGTTTCGTCACCGGCGTCGAATCCAAGTCATCCCCGATAAGAAACACTTTCGTGTGTCATCTAAGTATACCCCAAACTCGGCCATTGCAATAAATTTTTATGCGCCAAGGATTTTTGGGAACTTTGATCAGGGGCAGGGGGAAAGCGGGGTGCCCCGGCAGCAGTGCCCGCCGGGGTAGTTAGAAAAGGCGTTACAGTATCGATTGGGCGAAGGCTACCAGGATCAGCAGTGGGCACACGATGCGCACATACCAGGGCCAGATCTTCCAGAACAGGGTGTGCTCAATATCTTCGTGGCCTTTCTTCAGCTCGCTCAGTAGCTGGTCTCGGCGCCAGATCCAGCCGGCAAAGATACACAGCGCAATACCCAGCAGGGGCTGGCCGTATTCAGTACTGATGCTGACTGCCAGTCCAAACAGGCTGTCGAAGTTGTAAATAATGGTGCTGCTGATGGCAAAGATCACCAGGCCCACCCCTGGGGTGGCAATACGGCGAGGGATGCCCAGGTTCTCAATAGAGAAAGCCACCGGTACTTCCAGCATAGAGATAGAGGAGGTGAGGGAGGCGATCACCATCAGGGCAAAGAAGGCAATGGCGACGAACACGCCGGCTTCGCCCATGGTATCGAACAGCGCTGGCAACACCTGCAGGATCAGGTTGGGCCCGGCGATGAGGGCGCCGTCGGCAGCGAAGATCTGGGTGCCGGCTTCCTGGGCCACATACATGGCGGGCAGGATCAGCAGACCTGCGGTGAAGGCGATCCCCACATCGATCAGAGTGACCAGGGCGCCGAGGCGCGGCAAGCTCTCTTGCTGGCTCAGGTAAGAGCCGTAGATCAGCATGGTACCCACCCCTAGAGACAGGGAGAAGAAGGCCTGGCCCATTGCAGAGATCAGTAGCTTCGGGGTGAAGTGACTGAAGTCTGGCATCAGGTACACCTCCAGGCCGGTAAAGGCACCGGGCTGGGTGAGTACATAGGCGATCAAAAGCAGCAGCAGGATAATCAGCGAGGGCATCAACAGGGTGGACCAGCGCTCAATGCCCTTCTCCACACCGCTGGCAATAATCAGCATGGTGAGGCCACTGAAGATTGCGGTAAAGATCAGGTTGCGCTGGGTACTGTTTTCTGTGAGCCATTGGACGGCTTCCTGGGCGCCAAACAGGGCGGCGAAAGGCTCGGCCAGGTGGGCCACCATCCAGCCGGCCACAATAGCGTAAAAACTCAGAATCAAAGAGGCTACCAGGATGCCGCCAAAGCCGGTGAGGCCACCGAAGAAGCGGCTCACAGGGCCAATAGAAATAGCCCGCAGTGCCTGCACCATATTGCGCCGCGCGTAACGGCCAATGGTAAGTTCGGCCATCAGCGCCGGGTAGGCGAGGGCGAAGGCCAAAAACAGATAGGCCACTACAAAGGCGGCGCCGCCGTTGCTGGCGGCCTTGGTGGGGAAGCCCCAAATGTTGCCGAGACCAACGGCGGACCCGGCGGCGGCCATCAAAAAGCCAATATTCGAGCTGAACTGTCCTCGCGGTGCACTCATAGTAAATCCCGTAATTATTCTTCTAGTTGTCTCTGTGCACTACTTGTGCGTGGCGCGCATCAGGCGCTGCTTTTCACGGTTCCAATCCCGTTTCTTCTCGGTTTCGCGTTTGTCGTGCATAGCCTTACCCTTGGCCAGGCAGATTTCGCATTTGATCAAATGGCCTTTCCAATACAGCGCGGTGGCAACCACGGTGTGCCCCTTTTGCTCCACGGCGGCGATCAGCTTGGACAGCTCGCGCTTGGTGAGCAGCAGGCGGCGGGTGCGGTCGGGCTCGGTCACATAATGGGTGGAGGCGCTGGCAAGCGGCTGGATATTGGAACCCAGCAGCCAGGCTTCGCCATTTTTAAAAATGACATAGCTGTCGGTGAGCTGGGCCTTGCCCTCACGACAGCTTTTCACTTCCCAGCCCTGCATCTCAACGCCCGCCTCAAACTTCTCCTCTATGAAGTAGTCGTGACGGGCCTTCTTGTTGAGGGCGATGGTATTGGATGTTTGCGCTTTCTTTTTCTTGGCCATGAAAACTTCTAGTGACTAGATAAAACTGTGTCCAAAAAACTTCAGGGCCACGGTGTTGATAAAGATCAACAGCAGTATCAGAGGGATAAAGGTGCCCAGGGAGAAGTTTACGTATTTTTGTGAGAAAGAGCCGGCAAAGGCGGAGTCGCCCTCTTGCAGCTCCTTGTCAAAGTTGGCTTTCTTCCATTTGTAGATCACAAACAGGCACACCAGCAGGCCGTTTAAGGGCAGGATGGTGTCGTAGAAAATGATCTCAACTAAATCGAAGAAGGACTTGTTAACGCCGGCCAACTGTACAAATTCAGTGAACCAGTTGACCATGCCAAAGGAGACGGCGCAAGCGATGGCCAGTACAAACTGTACTCCGGCAACCCAGTAAATGGCTGTTTTACGTTCCATATCGCGCTCGTCGCGCAGGGTGGCGATAGGTACTTCAATAATGGAAACCAGGGAAGTGATCGCTGCTACCAGAACCAGGAAGAAGAAGATCGCAGCCACGGCACTTGCGCCGGCATAGCCGATGCTGTCCTGCAAGGCAAGGAAGATCTTCGGCAGGAACAGGAAGATCATTCCGGCAGAGGACTCGCTTAATTCGGAGGGATCAATCTGCGGGTTGAAGTGGAAAATACTCGGCAGAATCAGCAGGCCCGCAGTAAAGGCCACCATGGTATCGGTAATGGCAACGGCGCGGGAGGAACCGGGGATAGAGTCTCGCTTCTTCATATAAGAGCCGTAGGTGATCATGATGCCCATACCCAGAGACAACGAGAAGAAGGCCTGGGCCATGGCTTTGCTCACCACGTTGCCATCAATTTTGCTGAAGTCTGGCACCAGGTAATACTTCACACCGAGGATGGCGTTATCCAGGGTCAGGACAAAAATCACCAGGCCCAGCAGCATTACAAACAGCATCGGCATCAGGGTTTTTGCCGCACGCTCAATACCGTCTTTAACCCCCATAGCGAGAATGGCGTTAATAATCAGCATCAGTACCACCAGGTAAATAAATACCTTGGGTGTATTGATAAAGTGGATAAAGAAATCCTGGGTGGCGAGCAGGTTGAGATTACCGGTGACGGTTTCAATCAGGTACCCGAGTACCCACACAGTAACCACTAAATAAAATACCGCGATCATAAAAGGCGTGATCAAGGCTAGCCAGCCGGGGATACGCCACAGGTGTGAACCGTTGGAGAGTTGACGATAGGCACCTACCGGGTCTTTATCGGAGCGGCGTCCCAGAGCCAATTCCGCCATCATAACGGGCAGGCAGATCAGAAAAACAAAGAGGGCATAGACCAGTAGGAAAGCACCGCCTCCGCTCTTGGTGGCCGCTACCGGGAATGCCACCAGATTGCCAATACCAACTGCGGAACCAGCTGCGGCCAGGATAAAGCCCAGCCTTGACCCAAAATGCTCTCTCACTGCGGTCATAGTACTCTCGCTATTATTTTTTATCAGATACAGCTTTCGTTTTTGTTTTCCAGCGGGGCCGGGTATGTCCCGCCGGCAAAAAATGCGATTGTTGCAGGAATTCTCTTGCTTGAGTAGCGCCGACTGGCAAAATTAGCGGCCGAACGACAATCCCAGGCGATTTCGCCTGGCGGACTGGATTTGACAACAGGAATGACTGAAATAGAGCGCAGCGCGCTGGTGATGTACAGCGCGGAACAAATGTTTGATCTGGTCAATGATGTGGCCAGCTACCCACAATTTTTACCGGGGTGTCGCGGGGCTGAAATTCTGCACCGGGACGAAGAAACCCTGGAGGCACGGTTGGATTTATCGCGCGCGGGTATTCGTCAAAGTTTTACCACGCGCAATCAACTGGTGCGCCCGACCAGCATGACCCTGACTCTGGTAGACGGTCCCTTCGAAAATTTTACCGGGCATTGGATGTTTACTCCCCTGGCTGAGAGCGCCTGTAAGGTGACTTTTTCACTGTCGTTCTCCATGAAGAGCCGTTTGATCGCCGCCGCCGCAGGTAAGCTTTTTAGTGATCTGGCCAATCAAATGGTGGCGGTAATGTGTGAGCGTGCCGAGGACATTTACGGGAAGCCGCAATGACAGAAGAAAAAATGATTTCGGTAGAGGTGGTTTACGCACTGCCCCATGAACAGCGGTTGATGCGGCTACTGGTAAAACCGGGCACTACGGCAAGGGAGGCTCTGATTCGTTCGGGTATTCCAAAAGAGTATCCGGAAGTGGACCCGGATAGTGCCAAGATGGGTATCTTTGGCCAGGTTCTGGGGAGCAAAGGATTGGCGCCGGCAGAGAGCTACGAGTTGCAGCCGGGCGATCGGGTGGAGGTTTACCGCCCGTTGATCGCCGACCCGAAAGAGGCGCGCAAACAACGCGCCGAGAAGGCCAAGCGTATGGCCGAGAAAAAGAAAGGTGCCGAAGACGCTTAGGCTTAGGGCCAGTCAGCCGGCTGCAAGTCACCGCTGGTGGATACCAGGGAGTCTTCGTCAAAATAAACGCTAAAGCGCTCCTGGCTGATATCACCCTTCTTGTCGCGAATGCGGTTGACGTAGTCCCAGCGGTTGGGATTGTAAGTGTCTTCCAGCAGCGGGGTGCCGAGAACAAACTGTACCTGGCGGCGGGTCATACCGGGCTTCAGCTGGTCGATCATCTCTTGGGTAATGATATTGCCCTGCTGTACCTCAATGCGGTGCACACCGGGAAACTTAACCAGCGTACAGGCGCCGAGAAAGGCGCAGAGGCTGGCGATGGCGATAAATTTCAGGCTAGGCGGCATTCATTGCTCCATTATGTTCTTTCACACGGCACCTCTCGTACAAATTTTAAACGGTTGCCCGGAATAGGACCCTATGCGTAGGGAAAGTTCCCTTCCTCTGCGATTTCCCTCTCTCATGGTGCCTGGGGTTCCGCTGACTCCGTTCGGCATGGGATAATACCCGAAGAGCCGGCTCGCTGACAGGCGGGAATCTGTGGTCTTATTCGGGTATAGACCTTTTCAGTGAGCTGATGCAAGTAAAGACAATTCATAAAATCCTGTCGGGAAATATTTATTCATGTCGAACGAAAACCAGGAATTGCGCAAGGCTGGCCTGAAGGTCACCCTGCCGCGGGTTAAGATTTTGCAATTGCTTGAAAGCACCAGCGAGCAGCACTTGAGTGCTGAAGATGTGTATAAGCTACTGCTGGAAGCGGGGGAAGATGTCGGTCTGGCTACCGTCTACCGGGTACTGACCCAGTTTGAGAGCGCGGGTCTGGTTGTTCGCCACAACTTCGATGGCGGCCACTCCGTATTCGAGCTGGATCGTGGTGATCATCACGACCACATGGTGTGTACCGATACCGGCAAGGTGATCGAGTTTCACAATGAGGAAATTGAGGAACTGCAGCGCCAGATCGCCGATGAGCACGGCTACGAGCTGACAGGCCACAGCTTAGTGCTGTACGTGAAGGAAAAAGAGAAGTAATCCAGTCGGGTGCGGCGTCCGCCGCACCCATCTTATGCCCGCTTACTGTTGTGGCTGGCAGGGCGGCGTGTACAGCTCTGGGAATTTACCGACCTTATCCGCGTAAAACTCCCTTAATTTGTTCAGTTCTGCCTCCAGGTTTTCCCCCAGTTGGGCGATAGGGCCAATTCCCACTTCTTTCTTGGAGAAATTGATAAAGCCCAATACCAGAGGCACCTTGGCACTGCGTGCAATATGGTAGAAACCGGACTTCCAGCGCTCACCCAAACCGCGGGTGCCCTCCGGTGGGATGGCAATAACCAGCTCTTTACGCAGCTTAAACTGGCGCACGGTGGCATCTACCAAGTTGTTAGCCTTGCTGCGGTCTACGGCGATACCGCCGAACCAGCGCATGGGGCCGCCCAGGGGGAACTGGAACAGTTTGTCTTTGCCCATCCACTGCGGGGTCATCTTTAATTTGAGTGCGGCGAGAATAAAGTAGTAGCCGTCCCAGTTAGTGGTGTGGGGAGCCCCGATCAATACATATTTTTTCAGTTTTAATGATTGCTGATCGCCGTTAACGCGCCAGCCGTGAAACTTCAGCAGCAGCTTGGCAACTTGGCGCAGCAGCGGCGTGATAATCGGGGTATTAAAAATCGTTCTCTGCATAAACTCGGCCGATACTACTCAAACAAAGTTAAACAAGCGGCTCAGTATATGGTGACTTCTGCCGCCAGACCCAGTCATATTTGGTCTATTTGTCCTAAAACGGCATATATCACCGGCAGGCCGGCTATTTTGCCGGATTGTTGGCGGTTATTTATTGATCTGCGAGATATGATTGCCCACCGCTCCATTGAAAGTGATGGGCTGTCCTGTTGGTCAGCTTTGAAACTCGGCTGAAGGGCTGTTCTGAGATTGCCCTGGGGGCAGCTCAAAGGGTCCTGGTCAACATCTCTTCCGCATGGGCCAGTGACTGCGGGCTGGGTTGCCCTCCGAGCATGCGTGCGATCTCTTCACGGCGCTCGCCGTTTTTCAATTCACGCAAAGCCACAAACGCCTGCTCACCATCACTGTGCTTCTCCACCAGATATTGGCGGTGGGCTCGCGCAGCCACCTGGGCCAGGTGGGTGACGCAGATCACTTGGCCGCTACAGCCATTGCGGGTCTCTCCCAGCTGGCGCAGCAGGCGGCCTACCACGTCTCCAGTGGCGCCGCCGATACCGACGTCCACTTCATCAAAGACCAGGGTGGGGGTGCGTGAAGTCTGTGCCGTGACCACCTGTACGGCGAGGCTTACCCGAGAAAGCTCACCGCCGGAGGCGATCCTGCCCAGTGGGCGCGGTGGCTGGCCGGGGTTGGTGGAAATTAAAATTTCCACTTCCTCCAGGCCGTGGCTGCAAGGCTTGTCGAGAGCTTGTAAGGCAAGTTCGACCTTGGCGTGCGGCATGGCCAAATCCACCAGTTGCCGATTGACCGATTCGGCGAGTGTGATCGCTGCCCCACGCCGTAGCTCGCTTAATTTTGCTGCGACTGCCCGAAACTCTTTTTCCAGTTTGCTGCAGGTTTCGGCGAGGCGCTCCAAGGTATCTTCCGTGCCGATATCTTCCAGTTCCTCTTGCAGCTGTCGCTGCAGGGCCGGTAGCTCACTGGGTTGTACACGGTGTCTGCGCGCCGCCTGGTAAATAGCACTGAGGCGCTCCTCAACTTCACTGAGCCGCTCAGGGTCCATCTCGAAGCGATCGATATGTCGCGACAAAGTACCGGCCGCTTCGTCGATCTGAATTCGCGCACTATCGAGCATCTGCGCCACCTCGACCAGGGCCGGCGCCTGTTCGGGCATGGCGGAAAGCAGTTGCAGGGCGCGGTGCAGTTGTTCGGCGATATCGCCCTCACCGCCGGACAGCAGCGCGGCCAGCTGATAGCTGCCGTTAAGAATATCGCCGGCATTGGCCAGCTGACGCTGCTCGCTCTCCAGGGCCTCTATCTCACCTTCGCTCAAATCCAGTTGTTCCAGCTCGCGCAGCTGGTACTGCAGTAGGTTGCGGCGCGCCTCGGCCTCCTCAACGCTGTCGGCCAGATTGCGGTAGCGGCGGTATTGGTCCTGCCAGGTCTTGTAGCGACTGCGGGTTTCGGCGGCCAGTTCCTGGGCTTGGGCGTACTCATCGAGCAGGCGGCGGTGGGTTTCCTTCTTCAGCAGGGACTGGTGCTCGTGCTGGCTGTGGATATCAATCAGTTGCTCACCCAGGGCGCGCTGCTGCAGCAGCGTCACCGGCTGGCCGTTGATATAGGCCCGTGAGCGGCCATCGGCGCCGATGGTGCGGCGCAGTATCACTTCCTGCCCGCTATCTAGCTCCTGGGAATTAAGCCAATCGCTGGCGTTGGGGTAGCCGGAGATATCGAAGGTGGCACTGATATCGGCGCGGTTGGCTCCAGCGCGTACCAGTTCGGCACTGCCGCGACCACCCAGGGCGAGCCCGAGTGCATCTAGGGTGATGGATTTGCCCGCGCCGGTCTCGCCGGTGAGGGTGCTGGTACCTGGGCCGAACTCCAACTCCAGTTGGTCCACCAGGGTGAATTGGCTGATAGACAGGTGCAGCAACATATAGAGATCGCTTCTGTGTCCTTTTCTTATGGGTGGGTCTGAATACCCAATCAGTGGTTATTTATACAGTATTCCTTTCTGGTTAGCTATAGCGTCAAGCGCAGATTCTCCAGCTATTGCGCGCTAGCGCAAAAAACCACTTGAACTGTGCGGGGATGGCCCCATATAGCCCCCAGAGCCCGCAGGACGGGCCCAACTCATTACTGACAGAGTCGACGCGACGGAGAAAGCAGTGGCCAGAGAGCGCAGCGAAGAAGATCAGATTACAGAGGGGGTGCAGCCGGAAGCACTGGCTGATGAGCACCTGACAGCGACAGACGAGGCGGCTTCCGCGGAGATTGAAGATCCCACCGCGACCGAGCGCGAGCAGGCTGAGCAAGCATTGCACGAAGAAGCCGAAAGTGCGGATACGCTGCACGATGAAATTATCAAGCTGCAAGAGCAGTTAGTGGTGCAGAAAGACCTCGCTCTGCGCGCCCAGGCTGAGGAGCAGAATGCCCGTCGCCGCGCCCAGCAGGATGTGGATCGCGCACGCAAATTTGCAGTGGAAAAACTGCTGCAGGATTTGTTGCCGGTTGTGGACAACCTGGAGCGCGCCCTCGCCACCATTGATAGCGCTGATGAAAGCAATAAAGCATTGGTGGAAGGTATCGAGCTTACTCACAAATCTTTCGTCGACACCCTGACGAAAAATTCTGTGGAAGTTGTCGATCCAGCGGGTGAGCCCTTCGACCCAGAGTTGCACCAGGCCATGACCCAGGTGCCGAATGGGGAGGTGGAGCCGAACACGGTTCTAGAGGTATTTCAAAAAGGCTATCGCCTCAACGGTCGACTGGTTCGCCCGGCCATGGTTGTGGTTAGTAAGGCCCCGTAACGGCAAATGCGTGAAACGGCCTTGAATTTCGCTGGCCGGCACCAATATAGCTGACATCAAGAATTATTCGCGCGCTGCATACAGAACAGAGCTGGCAGCGCGTAACAAATGAGGATTTTACAGATGGGAAAAATTATCGGCATCGACCTGGGTACCACCAACAGCTGTGTGGCGGTACTGGATGGTGACAAAGCGCGTGTAATCGAGAACGCCGAAGGCGATCGTACTACACCTTCTATTGTTGCCTTCACTGACGACAACGAAATCCTGGTAGGTCAGTCTGCCAAGCGTCAGGCGGTGACCAATCCCCAGAATACTCTGTTTGCGGTTAAGCGTTTGATCGGTCGTAAATTCAAAGACGACGTTGTGCAGAAAGATATCAAGATGGTGCCTTACACCATCACTGAAGCTGACAACGGCGACGCTTGGGTAGAAGTGAAAGGCGATAAAAAAGCTCCGCCGCAGATCTCTGCCGAAGTTCTGAAGAAAATGAAAAAGACTGCAGAAGACTTCCTCGGCGAGAAAGTTGACGCTGCAGTAATTACTGTACCGGCTTACTTCAACGACTCCCAGCGCCAGGCCACCAAAGACGCCGGCCGTATCGCGGGCCTGGACGTTAAACGTATTATCAACGAGCCGACTGCTGCTGCTCTGGCCTACGGCCTGGACAAGCAGGGCGGTGACCGCACTGTAGCGGTATACGACCTGGGTGGTGGTACCTTCGATATCTCCATTATCGAAATTGCCGACGTAGATGGTGAGAAGCAGTTCGAAGTACTGTCCACCAATGGTGACACTTTCCTCGGCGGTGAGGACTTCGACCTGCGTCTGATCGAATATCTCGCAGACGAGTTTAAGAAAGACCAAGGCATCGACCTGAAAGGCGATCCCCTGGCGATGCAGCGCCTGAAAGAAGCTGCAGAAAAAGCCAAGATCGAACTGTCCTCCAGCCAGCAGACTGAAGTCAACCTGCCGTATATCACTGCAGATGCCACCGGTCCCAAGCACTTGGTGGTTAAGCTGACCCGCGCCAAGCTGGAAAGCCTGGTAGAAGATCTGGTTACCCGTTCCTTGGAGCCGGTAAAAATCGCTCTGCAAGATGCCGATCTGTCCGCCTCCGGCGTAGACGAAGTGATCCTGGTTGGTGGTCAGACCCGCATGCCGCTGGTACAGCAGAAAGTCACCGAGTTCTTCGGTAAAGAGCCGCGCAAAGACGTTAACCCAGACGAAGCTGTTGCCATGGGTGCCGCTATCCAGGGCGCCGTACTGTCCGGAGATGTTAAAGACGTACTGCTGCTGGACGTAACCCCGCTGACCCTGGGTATCGAAACCATGGGTGGCGTTGCGACTCCGCTGATCGACAAAAACACCACTATCCCCACTAAGAAGTCCCAGGTGTTCTCCACTGCGGAAGATAACCAGACTGCGGTAACCATTCACGTGGTACAGGGTGAGCGCAAGCAGGCTTCCCAGAACAAATCCCTTGGTCGTTTTGACCTGGCCGATATCCCGCCGTCCCCCCGCGGTGTACCGCAGATCGAAGTGACCTTCGATATCGATGCCAACGGTATCCTGCACGTACACGCGAAAGATAAGGCCACTGGTAAAGAGCAGTCCATCGTGATCAAAGCTTCCTCCGGTCTGTCCGAGGACGAGATCGATAAGATGGTTCAAGACGCAGAGGCGAATGCCGAAGCGGATAAGCAGTTCGAGGAGTTGGTGCAAACCCGCAATACCCTCGACGGCCTGATCTCTGCTACCAAGAAGACCTTGGAAGAAGCTGGCGACAAAGCCACCGCTGAAGAAAAGTCTGCAATCGAAGCGGCTATCAAAGAAGCGGAAGAAGCGGTGAAAGGCAACGACAAGGCTGCTATGGAAGCTGCCACCACCAAGCTGACCGAAGCTTCTGGCCCGGTTGCACAGAAGATGTACGCCGAGCAGGCCCAGGCCGCTGGCGCTGAAGGTGCCGCTGGTGCAGGCGCTCAACAGGGCGAGCAGCAGCAATCTTCCGCTGGCGACGATGCGGTAGATGCAGAGTTCGAAGAAGTAAAGGACGACAAGAAAGAAGGTAAGTAAGCGTTCGCTTGCATTTCGGGTGGCAGCTTTTAAAGTGGCCGCCGGAGAACTTCAGGGGCGCGGCGCCTTCTTTTTAGGCCCCGCGCCCTGTGTTGTTTCAGGTATCCATCAAAGTTTGTACAGAGTTCGCAGTTTGGTGGTGCTCCGCAATGCGGGGCTTGGTTAGAAACCGAGAAGTAGAAAGAGTTTGGCCGTTCTTGATGCCGGACCAGAGAACATAGTTTTATGTCGAAACGCGATTATTACGAAGTCCTCGGCGTCGAGCGCGGCGCTTCGGATGCAGAGCTGAAGAAAGCCTACCGCCGGGTGGCGATGAAGTTTCACCCGGACCGCAATCCCGATGATGCGGAAGCAGAAAACAAATTCAAGGAAGCCAACGAGGCCTACGAAATACTGTCCGATTCGCAGAAACGCGCGGCTTATGATCAATTTGGTCACGCCGGTGTAGAAGGGCAAATGGGTGGTGGCGGCGCCGGTGGCTTCGGCGGTTTCTCCGATATCTTCGGCGATGTATTTGGCGATATCTTCGGTGGGGGCGGTGGCGGCCGTCGGGGTGGCCCCGCGCGCGGTTCAGACCTGCGTTACGACTTGGAACTGGACCTGGAAGACGCAGTGCGTGGTACCACGGTCAAGATCCGTGTGCCAACGCTCGCTTCCTGTAATACCTGCCACGGTTCAGGCGCTAAGCCAGGTTCCTCTCCGCAGACCTGTAGCACCTGTGGTGGTGCCGGTCAGGTGCGTATGCAACAGGGCTTCTTCTCTGTTCAGCAAACCTGCCCCAACTGTCGCGGTCGCGGTACCACTATCTCCGATCCCTGTGGCAGCTGCCACGGTCGCGGTCGGGTTGAAGAGACCAAGACTCTGTCCGTTAAGGTTCCGCCTGGTGTGGATACTGGCGATCGTATCCGCCTGTCCGGTGAGGGTGAAGCTGGCCCCGATGGCGGGCCCGCTGGTGATTTGTATGTACAGGTGGTGGTGAAGGAGCACGAGCTGTTCCAGCGCGATGGCAAGAACTTGTATTGCGAAGTGCCCATCAGTTTTGCTGCTGCAGCACTGGGGGGCGAACTGGAAGTGCCGACTCTTGATGGTAAGGTGAAGCTAAAGATTCCCGCAGAGAGCCAAACTGGCAAGCTGTTCCGCCTGCGTGGTAAAGGTGTCACTCCGGTGCGCGGTGGCGCTACCGGCGATTTGCTGTGTCGGGTTGTAGTGGAAACACCGGTAAACCTTTCTGGTAAACAGAAAGAGTTACTGCAGGAATTTGCCAATACCCTGAGCGAAAAGAAAAATGCACCACGCCAGACTGGTTGGTTTGAAGGGGTGAAAAACTTCTTTGGGGATATGAAGCTTTAACTTTAAGCGAGCATCCCCAATCGCTATTCGACCATCGGTAATTTAGGGCTTATATAGTTGCTTAACGGATGAGCTCTTTTAAAAGTTAAAAGCAGGAAGAATAGCGAAAACTGGCCCGGTATCTCTGCCGGGTTAGTTGCCCTGGGCAGAACGGGCCCTCAGACGGGCAGCCAGTGCCATCAATAATTCGTGTTGAATCTTACCTAACTCCCTCATCTGTTGTTTTTTTAGTATCCCTTCCAGTTCTTTGTTTGCCTGCGCGCTAATCGCGGCCAATTGCGCACCGATTTCCCCGCGCTGCTTAGGCGTCAAAATCAGTTTAGGGTTGTCCAAAACGCCATAGCCATCCAGTACGGCTTTTTTCTCTGCAAGGCTCTTTTGCAAGATGGGCAGTACTACTTTTTCTTGGCCAGGGGTGAGCTGCAGACGCAGCGTCACCCAATCTGTAATGTCGTCATATTTCTCCCAGAAGTCTGGGTTTGTAGTTTGCTGTTGTGCGGATACGGGCGCACTGCCAAAGGCCAGGGTTAAAGAAATAACCACCACCAATAAATGTGGCAGGTGGTTTGATCGAATCATTAGTCGCATGTTGGCGCTCCATTTACCCCTCTGGCTTAAGCCTAGCATCGTGATTTGTCATTGCTTTCACTCAATTTCAGTTAGTTGGTAATAAAAATATGTTTTGTTATTTCCTCTATGGCTGGAAGTTTTATGGTCAGTTTGGTCCCCAAAAATGATCACTTTTTAAGATTGAGTTTTTGTAGCTGCTTTCTGGTATGGCGAGGTAAGATTCGCAGCAATATTGGGCGTAGACAGGAGTGTTGTTGTGGCAGTAAGAGTTGCGATCACCGGGTTTGGCGGGCGTATGGGAAGGGCCTTGGCGGAGGCACTGCTTTTAAGTGATGAGGCTGAGCTCAGCGCGGCAGTTGTACGGCCGGGCTCCAGCTTGGTGGGGGCAGATGCCGGTGAAGTTGCGGGCCTCGGGCGCAACGGCATCGCCATTGTTGATAGCCTGGATAAAGCCGACTTCGATGTACTGATCGACTTTACCGCGCCACAGGCAACTGTGGATAACTCTGCCTATTGTGCAGCCAACGGACGCCCCATTGTTATTGGCACTACCGGTTTTGACTCTGAGCAGAAAAATCAGGTGCTGGCTAATGCGGGCAAGGTACCGTTGTGCCTGGCCAGTAACTTTTCCACCGGCGTAAATTTGTGCTTCAAGTTATTGGAGACCGCTGCACGGGTAATGGGTGAAGATGCCGATATAGAAATTGTTGAAGCGCATCACCGTCACAAAGTGGATGCGCCTTCTGGCACTGCGTTAAGCATGGGAGAAGTCGTTGCCGAGACCCTGGGGCGGGATCTGGAGAAAGTGGCGATTTATGGCCGCGAGGGCCAGACCGGTGCCCGTGAGCGCGACACCATTGGTTTTGCCACTGTACGCGGCGGCGATGTGGTCGGTGAGCACTCTGTACTGTTCCTGGCTGAAGGGGAGCGCGTAGAAATTAGTCACCGCGCCAGCAGTCGTCTCTCTTTTGCCCGCGGTGCGGTACGCGCAGCGATATGGTTGATGGGAAATAAGCAATCGGTGCGTGCGCCGGGCCACTACGATATGCGCGATGTGCTGGGATTAAATTAATTGGATCACACAAAAAAAATCGGTAAAGGGGCGGCCTTTATTTAATAGTTCTAAGGCACTAGTTATACGGTTGATCGATAGGCGAGCCTTATTTTTATAGTGAAAGTCAATACTTCGGGTTTTCGACCCTTTAGGTAAACCAAAAATTTTTTGAGGATTTTTTGTTTGGAAAAAAAGCTGATTGTCGGCAGTGAAGAATGGTGTGCGTTTCCCGGTCTGGGTATCCCCGCAGTTAAGGCCCGGGTGGACTCCGGGGCTAAGACTTCTTGCCTGCACGCATATAATATTCAGACGTTTAAAAGGGATGGTGAGCCCTGGGTAAGCTTTGAAGCGCATCCATTGCAGCACCAGCGTCGGCCGACCGTGCGCTGTGAGGCTCGTATTCTCGACAAGCGTCTAGTACGCAGCTCCTCAGGTGAGTCGGAGCGGCGCCCGGTAATTCGTACCGCGCTTTCTATCGGCGGAAGTGTCTGGGATATCGAATTGACCCTGACCAACCGTGACAGTATGGGCTATCGCATGTTGTTGGGGCGCGAGGCCATGCTCGGCCGCATGATGGTGGACCCCTCGGAGAGCTTCTGTCTGGGTGAACTGCCAAAAAGTCAGCTGGATGAATTTTATCGGGACGAGCACCATATCGCCGGCACCGGCTTGCGTATCGGGCTGTTGGCCTCGAATCCGGATCTTTATAGCAACCGCCGCATCATGGAAGCTGGTGCCGAGCGCGGCCACCGGATGACCTTCCTGGATGTTCGCCAGTGTTATATGAAGCTCGATGCCGATGAGCCTGAAGTACATTATCGCGACGGCAGAATTCTCAACAATCTGGATGCCATTATCCCCCGTATTCGCCCCAGTCAGACTTTTTATGGCTGCGCCCTCACTCGCCACTTTGAGAGTCTGGATGTGTTTGCCCTGAATGGCTCTGCCGCGATCAGCCAATCGAGGGATAAGCTATTTTCCCTGCAGTTGTTACAGCAGAGTGGTTTGAGTATTCCCACTTCAGGCTTTGCCAACTCGCCGGTAGATACCAACGAGTTAATTGACATGGTGGGTGGGGCGCCGCTGATTGTGAAGTTACTGGAGGGTACTCAGGGCCGCGGAGTGGTGTTGGCGGAAACCCGCAAAGCCGGCGAATCGGTGATTAATGCGTTCAAGTCACTTAAAGCCAATTTGCTGGTGCAGGAGTTTATCCGTGAGGCCCAGGGCAAGGACCTGCGCCTGTTTGTGATTGATGGCCGCGTTGTGGCCTCGATTCAGCGAGAGGCGGCACCGGGAGAGTTCCGCGCTAATATTCACCAGGGCGGCACCGCTTCGGTGGTTAAAGTCACAGTAGATGAAAAGCGCATAGCCATTAAAGCGGCCAAAGCGCTCGGGTTGAAAGTGGCTGGTGTGGATATTATTCGTTCGCGTAAAGGGCCGTTATTACTTGAGGTGAACTCCTCCCCCGGTCTCGAGGGTATTGAGAGTGCCACGCGCAAGGATGTGGCCGGTGCGATGATTATGTCGATCGAGAAGGCGCTCAAATGGCGTCCCGTAACAAAAACCCAGGATGGAAGTGCCGACTTGGATAACCGTGTACCCGAGTAATCGACAGTGAACGGGGCGCCGACGGTGCAAAGCTCGGTGGGCTAACCTTCAAAGGTGGCCGGGCTTTTCGCTGGCGCGCCGTTCGAGCCTCGGCAGTGATTGATTGCCCAGGTATCCGCCGATAGACACTTTCTGCCGGAACCGCGCCTTCCGTCGGCAGAAGGTGTGAACTCCAGGGTATCAATGACCGTGAAGACACTCTTTGCCAGACTTTCTATCACTCGCCCATTCCTGACGATTTCCCTGATATTGGGCCTGTTGCTTGCTCCCTTGGTACAGGCCGCAGTACACCTTTCGGATACCCCCCTGGGGCGGCGTGTCATGGTGGATTACATCGTGCACTTCGCCTACAACCTGCAGTGGCCGGTCAACGCATTTGATAATTACAGTGCCCCCTTTAAGGTGTGTTTGATGGGAGGGGATTCCCTCGGCGAGCAGCTGGCTCTGCGCTTCAAGAATCAGCGTATTGATGGGCGCCGGGTGGCGCTGGAGAAAATTGGCTTCAAAGATATACTGCGCGCGCGCAAATGCCAGATTGTGGTTCTCGGCTCTATGGACCGCTCGAGCCTGCTAAAGACGCTGGTTACAGTGGAGTTCTTCCCCGTTCTTACGGTGAGCGATGCCGAGCGCTTTGCGGCAACTGGCGGCATGATTGAATTTGCCGATAAAGGCGGCGAAGTGGCGCTGCGCATGAACAAAACCATGCTGGAAAAGGCCGAGCTAAAAATGGGCAATAGCCTCTTTCGCCTCGGGCAGAAGCTGGAGTAAAGAGAAGTTTTTCGTCAGGTTTGGCGTATTTTTGCACTAGCGTCTAGAAGCGAATTCGCGTAGAATCTGCGCCCGAATTTGGGCCGGTGTCGCGAAGCTGAATCGCGCAGCGCGAGCCCACCAAAAAAAGCCGGTGGCAAGCATCGGCCAATATGTGAGAGCCGCGCGTGAACAGATTTTTAAAGCGAGATGAAGCTGCGATGTTTCATCTCGCTTTTTTATGCGCGCGCCAGTCAGGAGCCGCGTGCTCCGAAGCCCACAAACCCCGCCCGGAAGCAGTTCTGAAGATTGGAGTTCAATTTGACTAAAGCTGTCCCTACGTCGGAGGCCTTCATGCCCCACAACTTTATGCAGAGTACAACTCCCGCACTGCTGGTGCTCGCTGATGGTAGCGTCTTTGAAGGACGCGCAATCGGTGCCCTCGGCAGTTCTGTTGGCGAGGTAGTGTTCAACACATCCATGACCGGCTACCAGGAGATCCTCACCGATCCCTCCTACGCCCGCCAGATTGTGACTCTGACCTACCCGCACATCGGCAACACTGGCACCAACCAGGAAGACGAAGAGTGCGCTGATATCTGGGCCGCCGGCCTGGTAATCCGCGACCTGCCGCTGCTGGCCAGCAGCTTCCGCAACGAGCAGTCCCTGGAGGACTACCTGCGCGAGCGCAATATTGTCGGTATCGCCGATATCGACACTCGTCGCCTGACCCGCCTGCTGCGCGACAAGGGTGCACAGAGCGGTTGCATCGTTGCCGGTGACAATATTGACCGCGAAGAAGCCCTGGCCAAAGCCAAGGAATTTGCCGGTCTGAAAGGGATGGACCTGGCCAAGGTAGTGAGTACCAAGGAAGCCTACCCCTTTAGCGAAGGTACCTGGGAACTGGGCGAAGGCCACAAGGCCGCGCCGGAACAGCCCTTCAAAGTGGTGGCTTACGATTTCGGTGTGAAGCGCAATATCCTGCGTATGCTGGTGGATCGCGGCTGTGACATCACCGTAGTACCGGCGGAGACCCCGGCCTCCGAAGTACTGGCGATGAATCCCAACGGTGTATTCCTGTCCAATGGCCCCGGCGACCCCGAGCCCTGTGAATACGCGATCACTGCTATTCGCGAAATCCTGGACGCGGGCATCCCCACCTACGGCATCTGCCTGGGCCACCAGTTGTTGGGCCTGGCGGTGGGCGGTAAAACTGCCAAGATGAAGTTCGGTCACCACGGTGGTAACCACCCGGTACAAGACCTGAACAGCACCAAGGTGATGATCACCGCGCAGAACCACGGTTTCGAAGTGGACGCCGACAGCCTGCCGGACAATGTGGAAGTTACCCACAAGTCCCTGTTCGACGGTACCTTGCAGGGTATTCACCTGAAGGACAAGCCTGCCTTCAGCTTCCAGGGACACCCGGAAGCGAGCCCCGGCCCACACGATGTGGCGCCGTTGTTCGACCACTTTATCGATTTGATGAAAGAGCGCGCCTAAGGGCGTAGCCGCCCAGGGTAGGGCATTTAACCGCCGCTTTTGCGGCGGTTTTAACAAGAAACGAATGAAATTTAGCGCAGCCGGCCTTTGCCGGTAGTAGAACGGAAGAAAGATGCCAAAACGCACAGATATCCAAAGCATTCTGATTATCGGCGCAGGCCCCATCGTGATCGGCCAGGCGTGCGAATTTGACTACTCCGGCGCCCAGGCCTGTAAGGCGCTGCGCGAAGAGGGTTACCGGGTGATCCTGGTGAACTCCAACCCGGCCACCATCATGACCGACCCGGCCATGGCCGATGCCACTTACATCGAGCCGGTGGAGTGGCGTACCGTTGCCAAGATTATTGAGCAGGAGCGTCCCGACGCCATCCTGCCTACCATGGGTGGCCAGACAGCTCTGAACTGCGCCCTGGACCTGGATAAGCACGGTGTCCTGAAGGAGTTCAATGTCGAGCTGATTGGTGCGGACAAAGACGCTATCGAGAAAGCGGAAGACCGCGACCTGTTCGACAAGGCGATGAAGGCCATCGGCCTGGAAACTCCGCGCGCCAAGATCGTCCACTCCATGGAAGAGGCGAAGAAAGTGCCGGAAGAGTTCGGCTTCCCGGTGATTATCCGTCCGTCCTTCACCATGGGTGGTTCCGGTGGCGGTGTGGCCTACAACTGGCCGGAGTTTGAAGAGATCTGTAAGCGCGGTCTCGACCTCTCCCCCACCAACGAATTGCTGATCGACGAATCCCTGCTCGGCTGGAAAGAGTACGAGATGGAAGTGGTTCGCGATAAGAACGACAACTGCATCATCGTATGTTCCATCGAGAACTTCGACCCGATGGGCGTACACACCGGTGACTCCATCACCGTTGCCCCGGCGCAGACGCTGACCGACAAGGAATACCAGCTGATGCGCAATGCTTCTATCGCGGTATTGCGCGAGATCGGCGTTGAGACTGGCGGCTCCAACGTACAGTTCGGCGTTTGCCCGAAGACTGGCCGCGTAGTTGTGATCGAGATGAACCCCCGCGTATCCCGCTCCTCCGCACTGGCCTCCAAGGCCACCGGCTTCCCGATCGCCAAGGTCGCGGCCAAGCTGGCAGTGGGTTACACCCTGGACGAGTTGCAGAACGATATCACTGGCGGTGCTACCCCGGCGTCCTTCGAGCCGTCTATCGATTACGTTGTTACCAAGATCCCGCGCTTCACCTTTGAGAAATTCGGTGAAGCCGATGCGCGCCTGACCACCCAGATGAAGTCTGTGGGTGAAGTGATGGCAATTGGCCGTACCTTCCAGGAGTCCATGCAGAAAGCCCTGCGCGGTCTGGAAGTGGGCAGCTTCGGCCTGGAAAGCAAGATTGACCCGAGCAAAGACGGCGCTGAGACCCGCCTGCGCAGCGAACTCTCCGTTCCGGGTGCCGAGCGCATCTGGTACGTGGGCGACGCCTTCCGAATGGGCATGAGCGTCGGCGAAGTTTACGACCTGTCCGGTATCGATCCCTGGTTCCTGGTTCAGATCGAAGAGCTGATCAAAATCGAAGAGCCGCTCAAGTCACTGCCTACCTCGGCGCTGACCACTGAGCAAATGCGCTTCCTCAAGCGCAAAGGCTTCTCCGATCGCCGCCTGGCGGACCTGCTGGGGGTGAGCCAGAAGACTGTGCGCGAATTCCGTCACAAGCTGGGTGTATTCCCGTCTTACAAGCGCGTGGACACCTGTGCTGCTGAGTTCAGCACCTCTACTGCTTACATGTACTCCACCTACGATGAGGAGTGCGAAGCGCAGCCGTCCGACAAGAAGAAAATCATGGTACTCGGCGGTGGCCCCAACCGTATCGGCCAGGGCATCGAGTTCGACTACTGCTGTGTACACGCCGCACTGGCGATGCGCGAAGACGGTTACGAGACCATCATGGTCAACTGTAACCCGGAGACTGTTTCCACCGACTACGACACTTCCGACCGCCTCTACTTCGAGCCGGTAACCCTGGAAGACGTGCTGGAAATTGTTGCCAAAGAGAAGCCGGAAGGCGTGATCGTACAGTTCGGCGGCCAGACTCCGCTGAACCTGGCGCGCTACCTGGCCAACGAAGGTGTGCCGATTATCGGTACCACACCAGAGCAGATTGACCGCGCTGAAGACCGCGAGCGCTTCCAGCAGATGATTATGCGTCTCGGCCTCAAGCAGCCGAAAAACGCCATCGTGCGCTCTGTCTCCGAAGCCATCCAGGCGGCGAAAGATGTGGGTTACCCGCTGGTTGTGCGCCCGTCTTACGTATTGGGCGGCCGCGCCATGGAGATCGTCTACAAAGAAGACGAGCTGCTCACTTATATGAAAGAGGCGGTACAGGTTTCCGACGAAGCGCCGGTACTGCTGGACCACTTCCTCAACGCCGCTATCGAGGTGGATATCGATGCGGTATCCGATGGCAAGGACGTTGTGATCGGCGCCATCATGCAGCATATCGAACAGTGTGGTGTTCACTCCGGTGACTCCGCTTGCTCCCTGCCGCCTTACAGCCTGCCGGCGGATGTGCAGGACCGTATGCGCGAAGAAGTGAAGGCCATGGCTCGCGAGCTGGGCGTAGTTGGCTTGATGAATACCCAGCTGGCCTACCAGGACGGCGAGATCTACGTGATCGAGGTGAACCCGCGCGCTTCCCGTACTGTACCTTTCGTCTCCAAGTGCATCGGCACTTCACTGGCGAAAGTGGCTGCGCGCTGTCAGGCGGGTATCAGCTTGCAGGAGCAGGGCTTTACCGAAGAGATCGTACCGGACTACTACTCCGTTAAAGAGTCTGTATTCCCGTTCAACAAGTTCCCGAAAGTGGACCCGATTCTCGGCCCCGAGATGAAATCCACCGGCGAAGTGATGGGCGTAGGCGCTACCTTCGCAGAAGCCTTCGACAAGGGCCTGGTTGCCGCTGGCGACCGCCTGCCGGAGTCCGGACGCGCATTTATCTCTGTGCGTGACTTCGACAAGGCCGACGCAGTGGGCGTAGCTCGCGATCTGGTGGAGCTTGGCTTCGAAGTCATTGCCAGCCGCGGCACCGCCAAGGTCTTGCAAGAAAACAATATTCCCGTTACAACCGTCAACAAGATGAGTGAAGGTCGCCCGCATATCGTCGATATGATTAAGAACGACGAGATTGCACTGGTAGTGAACACTACCGAAGGGCGCCAGGCGATTCGCGACTCTGCGGATATCCGTCGCAGTGCCGAGAACCACCAGGTGTGTTACACCACCACCCTGGCAGCGGCCCAGGCCATGGCGATGGCCATGCGCCAGGAGCAGCCGCTACAGGTTCGCCGCCTGCAAGACCTTCACCAGCGTGTGGTAAAGCTGTCTTAATCATCTAAAAACAATCCGTCATTTCCGACCGGGCCTTGTGGCAACACAGGGCCCGGTTGCGTAGTAACAATAATGGAGGTCCCACAGTGAACCGGGTACCAATGACCGTTGAAGGCGCGGAAGCGCTGCGTTCAGAACTGGATAATCTGAAAAAAGTCGAGCGCCCTGCGGTGGTAGAGGCCATTGCCGAAGCACGCGAACACGGTGATTTGAAGGAGAACGCCGAATACCATGCGGCGCGGGAAAAGCAGGGCTTTATTGAGGGTCGTATTCAAGAGATTGAAGCCAAGTTGTCTCACGCTCAAGTGATCGATGTGAAGTCGATTGAGCCCAGCGATAAGGTAATTTTTGGCACCACGGTAACGATTATTCACCTGGATGACGATGCTGAAGTGACTTATAAAATCGTGGGTGACGATGAAGCGGATGTGAAAAAACAAAAAATCTCAGTGAACTCGCCGATTGCCCGCGCACTGATTGGTAAAGAAGTGGGAGAAGTCGTTGTTGTGCATACGCCTTCCGGCACGGTGGAATATGAAATCGATACTGTAGAGCATCTATAAAAAGATCTCTTAGTAAGAAAAAGGGCGGCCAGAGGCCGCCTTTTTTCTTGGGGGCAGGAGCAGCTTTACTGGTGAACGAAACTGTTGTTACTGTCGCCATGTTGGTGAACTTTGGCGGTTTCATTGTAGCCAAATTGGGCTACTAAGCTGTTGTTATGTGAACCAATCTGAGTGACCTCTGCATAGTGGTTTTCGCCTATTTGGCCTATATAGACATCATTGCCATAGCCAACTTGCATAGTTTTTCCGAAGTGGTGGCTACCGGCTTGAGAAATATCTCCTTCGTTATACCAACCATCTTGGTACATATGAGCTTCATGGCCATAGCCGATTTGACGGGAATCAAGATCGTTGTGGCCACCTCCTGCCTGAATTAAGTGAGCCTTATGGCCTTCACCAACTTGAAGAGCATCAGCTCGATTCATTTCGCCAACCTGTGAGAGCATAGCTTCACTGCCGTAGCTGCCTACTTGAGTGACAGTAGCGTAGCCATAGTCGCCGTTTTGTAAAATAGTCGCCTGGTTATTAGCGCCAGACTGTTGATAAGTCCAGGCGGTATTCCCGTGGCCTTCCTGAGCATGGTAGGAGAAGCTATGGTGCTCATCAAACTGGAAAGTTAAGGAGCTATTGTCGATACCCAATTGCTCACTCATAGCGGTGTTGCCAGATCCCCCATTTTGAAAGGCATTGGCATAATTACTGTAGCCATCCTGATATTGAAGAACCGTGCTGTGGTGTTCATGGACCTGGATACTAACCGCCGTGTTGTGTGCCCCGTGTTGTTCTTGATCAGCCAGGTTATGATGGCTACCGGGGCCGGCTTGATCAATATAACCGAGTTGATCCATACCGTTTTGATCCTGGTAAGCGGTATTGTTATCGGCCATGGCTGCACCGCTGATTACAAAAGCAATAGCGGCAGCGATTGGGGTTAAAGTCTTCATGAGTATCTCCATTACTACTTGAAAAGAGCATCGCGTTGGGGTTCAGCATTTACCGGCTGAGCGGGAGCACAGCATAAGTCACCCGAGTATTTTGTAGTAAACCGCTAAGCTAGGATTAACGGCGAAACTATAAATTACTCAGATATACACTCGCTGTAAGTGCCTGTGCAAAAAGGTAGAATCGAAGGGAAATCAAAGATAGGAAATAGCTGATTCATTTTGATTGGCATCCCTGTTACTGCTTAGGAGTCCATAAGTTCGTTCCGTCTTTATTATTGTTGCTTCAGTGTCTAAGAAAAGCCATAGGATATAAGTTTGATTTACCTGGGAGATAAGTTTTAGTCGGAAATAATGATAAAAAAATTAACTACGAAATTTGTTTTTAATGGGGAATATATACAGCCGCTCCGGGGAGGGGTTTATTGGGGGTAAGTAAATAATTACAAATGCCAAAGATCGTTCCTGATCTTTGGCATTTGTAGGGGAAGCAATGTTTACTGATGTACTATAGCTGTGTTGCCGTAGCCGGTTTGGGTAATATTTGCAGACTCAGAGAATCCGCTCTGAATAACTGTAGCCGTATTCATACCACCAGATTGATTGACCACAACCAAATGGCCCCCACCCATGGCGCCACCTCCTGACTGCATAATCGTTGCCCGGTTCATGTAGCCATCTTGAGTCACAAACGCGCTGTTATACCAAGAGACTTGGACAATCGTGCTGTAGTTGCTTTCTCCCATTTGGACAATGTCGGCCTCGTTGTGCATATCAGCCTGGGTTATTTCGGCAGTGTGAGAAATACCTGATTGAGAGATACTGGCATAGTGTCCGGTGCCCTCTTGTCTAATTATGGCCTCGTGATAAGAACCATCTTGGAATATGTAAGCTTCAGCATTGAAGCTGGCATACTGCCCAACTAAAGCTCCATGGACATTACCAATTTGCTCAATAACGGAAATGTTGTCACTTCCCAAATGTTGATGAATTTCTGCTTCATTTCCTGCACCATTTTGGCGAATGGTTGCTTGGCTATTTTGAGTGGCAATTTGGTAGGTATTGGCACGGTTATCCATGCCAGTTTGGTAAATCAGGGCATTATTACCTGAGCCCCCCATTTGTAGGCTGTAAACGTCATTTAATTTTCCCTCTTGAACTTGGTGTATCAGGCTATCAATTACATTGGTCTGGATAGACTCTGCATTATTGAGGTTGCCGTTCTGAGAAATCTTTACGCTGTTGTCTATGGCACTATTATCGGATTGATCAATCAATACCTGATTGTTATTGCCACTTTGCTCTAATGACGTTGAATTCCCCGCTGCATATGTAAGTCCGCCATAAGACATCATTAATGCCAGCGAAAGAACTGGAAACTTCCTCACGTTCAACTCCTGTTTACTGCTGTGTCCATTTTGGTTCAGTGTATTTCTAGGCTAGCTATGTGTTCAGTATTTTGAAGGTAATAGCTTGCTGATTTAACTTTAGACTAGCTGGTATGGAATAAAGGCTATTGGCGTTGGGTACTTTGGTTTGTGCTTATTAATTTAATGGAAGAGGATGACAGGTTTAGTTTTTTCCAAAAAAAACAGAGTGAAATGAGCTTGATGTCGCCTTTTAAGCTGATCCACCTGAGGTTAAATTTTAGTTTTTTATCTTGTTCTATTTAGTAAGTATAAAGACATTGACGTCATCAATTTGAGAGGAGGCTATGTTATTATCGTTGGTTCGTTGTACTGTAGAAATAAGGTTGGAACTACACAGTCTGTGTCGCATCAATTGTAGTACTGCTGTCGATTTGAGTTATAAGCGCCGTATCCATGTTGCTACCGGACTGGGATAAGATTGCTAGATTGCTAGATTGATCAGTTGCAGCATAATTATCTATGATCTGCTGAATGGTAACGGAGCGGTTGTAATTTTCTATTTTATTAACAGTCACAATGTTTTTCTCCAATTAATCTGTTGTCACTTACATTGTTGTTTCCAGGTTTAACAAAGTGAGTTTGATTTTTACAGCGTTTTTGAATGGAGTAAGAGGTATTGCTAGAACCTCCAGCTTGATAGATTGATGCGCTTTTCGTAACGCAGTATTGGGTGACATCGAGAGTATTTAAATTACCGATAACCTGCACAGCGGTTAAGGTATTTCCGTCAAGAGCACCTCCTGTTTGAGCAATAGTTGCAAAACTTTAGTTGGTGTTCGTTTGATTTATCGTAGTTAATTGTGGCGCAAAGCCACCCTGAAAAATTTCAGCTGCTGAATTGTTGACAGATGTTTGGCTTGTGGCTGTTTCATACATATTGTCTATTTGGCTAATCACGCCAAAAGAATTGAGAGTATTATCCTGTAAGGACTCTGCCTTATTCATATTGCCTGTCTGCCTATGACTGATAACGCTATTTTTGCTGTGATTTGTTTGTTGAGAAAAAGATTCATTAAAACCATCATTCTGAACGATGATAATGATATTGAAGTTAACTATTGGGTCTTTAAATGGAAAGGCTAGGTTCTCGTTATCATTTTGATTGAGAAAGACATTGTTAGATGTCAGTACATCACTTGAAGTATAAGCTATTAATATTCCAGCTGTAATCGAAGCATATTTCTTTATGGATTACTCCTTAGAGACATCAAGTCCAAGTTATAGAAGGGGTGGCTTACAATATGGTTATAGAAATATAACGAAATTGTTGTCACTTATAATGAAGAATAAATTGTATTAGCTTTAGCATAAGATACATCTCTCGGCTTCAAGTAATAATTACAATTTCCTTATGATGCAAGCAAATTACCTTGCAGTCTCATAAAAAATTTATTCTTTGATATTCTATCCCGGATCGCTCGGCATACCTTCGCAAGCCGGTAATAAATACATCCTGAGACTGATCAATATGGGATACCTCTCCAAGAACTCTGCAATTGATTTCTGAGAGTGTCCGATCTTGTTCTGGCTGTAAATCTGGTATCGTTCGTTCTAACTCAGTTGGTAGTAGCTCATCAGTGTCTTTCTCTAAGTCGGGAGAGATGCCGACTCTACAAGCTGAGCTCTCCCTTACCAGTTGCACTTATTATTCGAAACCAAGTGTATTTTAATATTCTATAGATTCAAGAATGGTTATTAGGCGGAAATACTTGGTTGTATCTGATGATGGCTAGAAAGAGTATTTTAGATTTTAATGAACTAATTTTAGTTGGATAGAGGTGGTTGATTGTAAAGCTGACCGGTTATAGCCAGCTTTTGAGACTTATGGGAAAATATACATATTACCATCGCCAATTTGGTTGATCACTTGGAAGTTACCGTTACTTGCTTGTGTCACCATGATAACGTTCGAATTACCATCCTGCGTTGCTAAGAAGGTGTTGGAGTCACCGCTTTGAGTTAAGTCATACTCATTGAGATTACCGCCAACTTGAGTTATGTCTGATATGTTCATGTCACCCCTCTGAAATAGATCTACAACATTAAATTGACCAGATTGTTTGGCCAGGGCCAAGTTGTCATCACCAGACTGGATGTGTACAGCTAGGTTAGATTCCCAGGATTGCACGATTTCACTGGTGTTACTATCCCCTGTATGTGTGACATCAATGTAATTGTCCTTGCCGAACTGGTAGGAATAAGATGTGTTGCCTGAACCTCCGTTCTGGATAACTAATCCAGCTTGGGTATTACCAATCTGGGTTGCATAAGCAGAGTTAGAGTTGCTATTTCCTTGTTGTATTTCGATTTTATTATTTCCAATGAAAAGCCCCTTTTGGTTAATAGTAGCCCTGTGTCCAGATCCATTAAACTGACCCATTGTGGCTGAATTAGTATTTTTAGTTTGGTTGACAAAAATACTACTTGAAGAAGTATTTCCCTGATTAGTAAATACGACCTGGCCGCGTAAACCGCTTTGAATAACTAATGCTTTTGAATCGTTAGTAAAGGACTGAGTAGTGGATGCGCTATTGTTATCATTTACTTGGGTGATGAAGGCAGTAGAAGACGATGAATTATTCTGCAGCGAAACTATCGTGTTCCTGTCGCCAAATTGTAAATGACTAATTGCACTACCATTAGTGTTATTAATCTGCTCTATTTTTGAGGAGTTTAAATCGCCAACCTGATAAATGAGAATGGTACTATTAGATACAGTGCCTTCTTGTACCGGTGTGACAGTATTTCCCATGCCATTTTGCAAAACAATTACGGTGTTGGCAGCTACACCGCTTGTGGTAATTGTCAGGAAAATGCCTAAGGGAATGGAGATGCACTTTTTCATGGGGTGCTCCTTAGAGATATCAAATTTAGTTTAAAAGTATTTTTACTAGAGAGATAGTCAAGGCAGTGCCGGAAGCTGGCGTGAAAATTGCTTTTCCTGGTGTTGAAGTAAATTATGAAGTTTTCAGGTGATTCAATTGGGTGCATGGTATGTATTGAGTTTTAGGGAAGATAAAATGTACTTTGAGATTAATGGTTTTATGCTATGTGAAGTTTTGTGGAAAATTTCTTGTTTTCCATGAGAGGTAAGTCTCATTGATCTAAGAAAAAAGTATGTCTTATATTTTTATAAATATTTTAGCGTCATACCGTGTCTGTTTTTATCAGGGAGGTTTCAGATTGGTGAGTCTGGAGTTTTCTTGGTGTTTTTAATGGGGTGCCTTTCTATATTTGTTAGTTTCTGGTTGTTAAGGTGGTTCCCCTTAACTATATTACGGTGAATTATTAAATGATGCTTTTTAGAAAAGTTCTTTTAATTCTGTATGTATCTAAGTTATTTTATTTGAGGTGATGCGAAATGAGTGGATGAATTAAATTTCTTGATGGGTTGAGGGATTATGGAGGTTTTTTTGATTTAACTTGTAAAAATGTAAAGTGTTTGGAATGTAAAAAATATTTTATTGAATTAAAGATCTGATCCTGTTGGGGGCAGCTCAGATAGACGCTTGGCTGGTAATTCTATGGAAAAATGAAAGTATTGCCATCGCCAATTTGACTAATAGCCATTACGCTACCATTATTGGCTTGCATAACAGATATTAAATTGAAATTCCCAGTCTGTGTTGCTCTAAATGCATTGGAGTCACCACTCTGGGTGATAAGATATGTGTTCATATTACCTCCAGACTGGGATATGGTAGAAATATTCATATCACCTGATTGAACAGTTAAAGAAAAGTTATCGTTAGATAGTTGCTCAATAATCAGGAAGTTGTTATTTCCCGATTGGTTGACAAAAGCTATATTATTCTCCCAAGTCTGTAAAATTTCACTAGTGTTGCTATCTCCTGACTGTGTTACGTTAAATTTATTCCTCTTTCCTCTCTGTTGTGAGAGAGACATATTATTTGATCCACCTACTTGTGAGATGAATAGGCTATGCAAGTCACCATCCTGATCGGCAACAATAGTGTTGAAATAACCATTACTTTGCAGGGTGGTAAGATTATTCTCACCAATATCACTAGCTACTTGGTTGAAAAAAGCAGTGTTAGAAATACCATTGAACTGACTCACTGAGGCAAAATTAGAGCCATTATCCTGATTTACCGTAGCAGAGTTTGAGGTGACATTTCTCTGGTGAATAAGTGCAGTTTGAGCTAAAGAGCCACTTTGATGAATAGTGGATCCTGAGTCAATTGTTGAGATTTGAACAGAAGTGGCTTCGTGATTGTTGTCCACTTGATTAATAAGGGAGAATGAGTTCGATGTATTTTTTTGTTGTGATTCAGCTTTATTCATATCACCAGATTGAGTGTGGCTAATAGCACTAGAGTTGGTGTTATTAGTTTGCTCTGGATAGGATTCATTATAGTCCCCAACCTGATTGATAATGATGGTGCCGTCGATTACAGAGGCATCCTGAACTGGCGAAGCCAGGTTTCCAACACCATTCTGGTTTAGAATGACGGTATTGGCTATGCTGTTACTCGCAGCAAGAACTATGGTTATTCCTGCAAAGACGGGGGTATAAATATTCATTAGTTACTCCTTTACGATATCGTCCTTAGATTGAAAATTATTTTCCTAGGGATGATATCTAATCAGCAGTGAAAGCTTTTCGTGAAAGTTGCTTTCCTTAGCGTAAGGGAGGTCACTCAAGGTTTTCCATAGATTTACAAGAAGCGATGCTCTTCTCTAAGTCACGGAGAATTACATATACCTTGTGAATATCCGCATTCCATTAGTTTAATTTTGGAGGAGAAGTGCATATTAACCATGAGAGATTAGTCTCATTTAGCTAGGTAGAAAGTTTGTATCCTACTATTTTAATATTTAGGTGTATTGAATAATATATTTTACATAACAATAGCAAAGTAATAATCTCCTATGTATCTATACCATCTATAAATTAAGTGCGATTGTGGTGAGAAATTTGACCCGGTAAGGTTATCTTTATGAAAAATTATAATATGATATTACTAGAACAGCATAAAGGCATTACCATCTGTTTGTTTTACTGCTGATATTAGATTTGAGTTACCGTTTTGAGCTTTATCAAAGGTGTTATTATTTCCTTACTGATTTACAAAAGCTATATTGCTTTCCCGCTCTTGCCAGATTTAATTCGTGTCACTATCACCTGACTTAACATCGTTAATTTGCTTTTCTCATTCCGTTTGGCCAGAGAGAGAAAGTATTTTTAGATCCACCTAACTATCAAAATAATACACCATTCAAACTGTCATATTAAATGATTTCTATGCCATTAAAGCTATCGAGAGGCTGTATTACAGTAACGCCACTGCGTCTGTTTGAGTCAATGTAGTGATATTAGAAATAGTACCAAATTGGTTTGCGGGTACAAAGTTAATGCTTTTTCATGATTGACCCTTGCAAAGCCACTTTAAAAGATTGATGCACCAGAAAAATTAAAAGAGAGCTAAGACTTTTGGCATTTTTTCTGTTCATTTATTTAATAAATGTAAATGAATCAGAGGTATTATCGCTGATGCGACCATGTCTTATTCATGCTGACAACTCGTGTGTGGATAATAAGACTTTGACTAATTTTATTAATTTTCTCAGGAGTTGAAGAGAGCCGGTAAATGAGAGTGACATTATTAGTTGCATTATTAGTTACAGTGCCATCTTGGGGGAACAATCAGAGTATTGGCCGTCGCACCGCTTATGAAATTACCATTAAAACACCTAAAAGCTTGTTCATAACTTCTTTAACCTAATCAGTCTGCAGGCAATAATGGAATTTTTTCGTCATCAACTACCATCATCCACTTAGTACCATTGCCTCGTTTTTTTTCTGACTTCAGATTCCCTTTTGGGGCTGAAGCAAAACTGCTGTCCGAGAGGTCTCTTTTCAGCTAAGCAGAGATATTTTCTAGAACAATCCAATATACTTTCGCAAGCCTCCAACCAAGTGCCTTACTTTTTCTGATGTGGGGGTAGACTATTTAGGTTTTGAAAAGTTGCAATTGGGTGTTTGGTATGTAATTGAGTTGCTGGGTAAATAAAATTCACCTCGTGATTATTGGCTTGCCGCTGTGTAGAATTTTATGCTTTTCATGAGGGAATATCTCATTTATCTAAGAAAAAACTATGCCTTCTGTTTTTATAAACATGTTAGCGCCAAACAGTATCTTTTTTCTATGGGGATTAGGTTGGTGAATCTAGTTTTTATTTTGTTTTGTAGTAAAATACTTTTCTATGTTAAATAATTTTCGGTCGCCAAGGGGGCTTAGTTGTATTGTGATTCATTACTGGCGAAATTTTATTATTGTTGTAACTATCAAAGTAATTATACTTGACATACTTAGAGAAAGTGGTGAGTTGAGGGTGTATGGCAAGTTTTTCCAGGTCATATTTAAAAAATATATGAAGTATTTAGTTTGCAAAAAAAACGTTAAATTAAAAGAGCTGACCCTGTTGGGGTCAGCTCAGATAGAAGCTTGGCTGGTGAGTTTATGGGAAAATGAAAACGTTGTTATCGCCAATTTGACTAATAGCCATCATGCTACCATTACCTGCCTGTACGACCGATATTAAGTTAGAATTGCCAACCTGTTCGCCATTAAATACGTTAGCATTTCCACTCTGCGTAATAAAGTACTGGTTCATGTTACCACCAGATTGAGTAATGGTGGATTCGTTAAAGTCACCAGACTGAACCACACCAACCACGTTAAATTGATCGGTCTGTTCTGTCCATGCATAGTTATTGTTACCAGATTGGTTGTGTGCAGCCATGTTAGATTCCCAGTACTGCTCGATATGGCTGTGGTTGTCGTCACCTGATTGTGCAACATTTAGCTCATTATATTTACCAAATTGGTAGCTGTAGGAGTAATTACCCGATCCCCCATTCTGGGAAACAAATCCAGTTTGGGCATTACCAATTTGTGTGGCCTCAACAGTATTGGAATTGCCATTTACCTGTACTACTTGCATTTCGTTGTTGCCAATGAAATGCCCTTCCTGATTAACAGTGGCAACGTTTCCTGATCCATTAAACTGAGATACTATAGCAAGGTTGGAATTTTTTGTTTGGTTTACTGTAGCGTGGTTTGAGAAGACCGTACCCTGATGGATCCATGCCATCTGACCGCCCCATCCACTTTGTGAAATGGATGCAGATGAGCCGATAGCTGAGGTTTGAGTAGTGGTGGCGCTATTAGAATCAGAAGTCTGGGTTATGAACGCTGTTGAAAATGAGGCAGCATTCTGTATAGATGTGGCCCCATTTGAGTCACCGACTTGAGTGTGACTGATCCAGCTATTGTTGGTGAAGTTCTGCTGCTGAGGAACAGAGGAGTTAAAGTCACCAGTTTGGTTAACGATGATGGTGCTATTGAAAACAGTGCCGTCCTGTACTGGAGCAACAGAGTTTCCGGCCCCATTTTGATTAACAATCAGGGTGTTGGCCATGGCGCCACTAGTGGCAAGAGCCATTAACACGCCAGCAGCAATTGGTGTGTACTTGTTCATTGGTTACTCCTTAGAGATATCAGATTTGGCTTGAAAATTTTTTGCTAGAGAGATTATCAAAACAGCATCGAAAGCTTGCGTGAAAATTACTTTTCCTGGTGTGGGGAAAAATCGTTGAGGGCTTTTTCCAGGAGTTTCAATTGGAAACTGGGTCCGTATTGATTTCTAGAAAAAAGCATAGGTACCTCGTAGAATTCAGCTTGATGCTGAGTAGAGTCTTGTGGGGAAAATACGAAACAGCCATAGGAGATAAGTTTCGATCACCTAGGAAGAAAGTATGTTTTTCATCTATGTAGATAATCGAGTGTCACCGAGTTTTTGCTTAAATAACAGTGAGCTATAGGATAGTGAATTTAGCGAAAAAAAATGGTGGTAGTCCTTCTTTTTGGACCATTGACTTTAATAGGGTCACAAGAAATTTTCTTTCCTATAAGATATTTTGAGCATAAAAAAGGCGGCCAAATAGCGGCCGCCAAAGGATATTCTCTCTCTAAGGAACTACAGTAAGAGCTACTGTAGAATGAAGCCGACGTTGAAGGCTCCAGCTTGACTTGCTAGGGCGGTTTCATTTAACCCAAACTGGATTGTGGTATGAACGTTCGCGAGCCCAAGCTGCGAGGTCGCAGCATCATGACCTATACCTGTTTGGGTGATGGTGGATACGTTAAGAATTCCAGCTTGCGCGGAGAATGCATCGTTGAAAGCACCAACTTGCGCATGTGCAGAGAAGTTACCAAAGCCAGCCTGAAGCATCAGTGAGTCGTTACCTAAGCCTGCTTGAAGAACGAGAGCATTATTTAGGATTCCGGCTTGTGAAGAGTTTGAACTATTCAGTAAACCTGATTGCGCATGGGTAGCAATGTTAAGAGTGCCAAGTTGATTAGCAACCGCGGTACTTCCAGCAGAAAAAACCTGGGCAATATTAGCAATGTTAAGGCTGCCAGCCTGATTGACGAGCGCGCTATTTCCAGCGCTAAGAATTTGAGTTACTGTTGCAAAGTTTGCAGTGCCTAATTGGTTAATAGCGGCAAGATCCAGGGTTGATGCAGCTTGAGTGACCAAGCCAAAGTTAACATCTCCAGCTTGATTAATTAGTGCCGCTGATGCAAAGGAAGATGCAGACTGATCTGTAATGCCGACATTTCCGTCACCTACTTGGGTAATAGAAGCGGCATTCAAAGCTCCGCCACTTTGTATGGAATCGGCACTGTTCAGGTTGCCGGTTTGAAAGTGGTTGATAACATTGGTGTCACTGCCGAAAGTTTGCAGTGCGTTAGAATCATTGAAGTTGCCAACTTGAGTTTGAAAGACCAGATTATTATCGTTACCCGGACCTACCTGAGTGGATAATGCCGCATTGCCAATGCCAACTTGGGTTTGTGAGGTGAAGTTACCTGCTGCAAAAACGCTGCCACTTGTAGCGATAAGAATTGCAGCTGCGATTGGTGTTAACGCCTTCATGCGATACTCCTTTACTCTTGACGTTTTGATCCAGCACACATTGTGCTGAAATTACTGACATCATCCAGATGTCATGGATTCACAATGCAGGATTCCTAAATTCCTGGAATAAGCTACATCGTTGAATTCTGGCTGAATAAAATAATCAGCGATTAATACTTCAAATTGCTAATTTACTTGGTTGGCTTAACTACTCTTGTGCCTATGGGGAGGTATGGTGTCTCCCAGATACTACATTGGGGACCACTCTTGAGAGAGGGCCAGTTTGGCTTTGAGAAATTGATCTCTAAACAACCTAATGTCTGCATGACAAAATGTCCAAGAGGTGTAAAACAACATTTGATCAGATATGTAATGAGTTTTGTCTGTAAAGCGGAGATACGCTATAGGACATAAGTCACTAATAGATAGGAATATAGTTCTTTTGTTGTGGCTTGATTTTTAATGTGTGATTTGGCTTTTAAAAGAATTAGGTTTCATAGGCGGATATTCCGCTCAAATGGCCACGACTTATGTTTTTACGCAGATAGAACGTTATGGATCACAAAATTGAAGAATTTAATAAGAACAGTGGGTTGTTATTTTTCAGCTCTAATTTTGTCGTTAAGATGTTTTCATGGGAATCTGTCAGGCTGCTAATTCTGACACATATGTGAGATGTTATATTTAAGGAGGCTCAAAGGCGCGTAATTTCAGTCAAATTGGCGGATAGAGGTAGTGGTCGCAGTGCCTATTACCGTTACAGAAGTGTGTAAGCCATGACCACTTTGATAGATATTAACTTTGTGTAACATACCAATTTCTTCCACATAAGCACTGTTCTGTGTGCCAAATTGGGATATGCCTGCGGAGTTAGCTGTACCATATTGCTCTATATTAATCAGATTTTCATAGCCCACCTGGATTAATCCGCTTAGGTTTTGTTCACCTATTTGACGTGAAAGTACAATGTTATTTTCGCCTGCTTGTGTTACAGAAAGACTGTTTCTATTACCATCTTGATGAGCAGAAGTATAATTGGTTCGGCCCGACTGCCGCACGTTAACATTGTTCACGCCACCTTCTTGGTTGATTACTGTGAGATTGGAGACTGATAGAAGATTAGCTGCGCTCAATTCGCTGCTTAAGGCGAGTTCACTGCTGGCATCCAAATCAGAGGCTGTACAATTTTTTGCATATCCCCCGGTATATAACCCGATGAATATTGGGAGTAATATGAGGTGATTTTTCTGACTGCCAAACATAAATTCCTCTACTTCATTGTGCTGTCTGATCTCAGTTCACCATCACATAATGACGGTACTGTCGTTTAAATAGTATTGCAGTATGGGATTGTTAATTTCATCGGGATTCGCTAAGGCCCAGGAATTATGCACAATCCCCTCACTGATCAAGTGAATCACTGCAGATTCCATAGCTGAAAGCATAGCAAGTTGTGCTGGCTCGTTATATGTTACCCCGGCTTCTAACTCCAGTAAGCGTCGGAACTTAACATAACGAAATACATCGGCACTGATTGCTTTGGAGTAAACAGTTTTTGATGTCAATACAGAGTGCAATATTCTGCCTGAGCGTATATCGATTGCTCTTAGATTGACCGTCACCTGGTCGACGCGGTATTGCTCATTGGCACCGATGCCAAAGTATCTTGCTCCGGCACCGCCGGTTTGAATATTTTGATCGTAGGCGACAATTCCGCCTTCAAGCAATACGTTAGCTGCAATTAGAGTTGGTAGAGGAATATTATTATTGGCTGGAGCATCAGGTTTACTGAGCCCGGCACGTATAATTTTTCGCTCGGTTAAAAGGTTTTGTAAGCCTTCACGCTCCAATGCGATAAACCAGCCGGATTCATTGAGTACATCGGTCAACATAGCGGCTCCACCCTGAGTAACCGCAGTGGAGAAGCTACTGTTTGGTGCTGGCTTGTATTGTCCGGTTTGATCGCGGAAACTATATACAGCAGCCAATATCTTCCCTTTAGGTTCAGGAAGATTTACCAAATCCCGATAGGTATTCATTCGTGGGGTCAGCATAGCATCAGTCCGCCCAGGGCCAAATAAGGCATCACCAAGGCTTTTAAATGCTGAGCATCCGCTTAGTGTGAGAGTAAACGCCAGTGCGGGCAAGGCTAAGGCTTTTGTTATTGCATTGCGCATTGCCAGTTTTCCTTCAGTGTTGATTCTTATCTAATTTGTGGGATTGAGACCACTGACAACGATCTCACTTTTGTCCCCAGTACTTCTGTCTGTGATTAGTACCGTAAGAACGCCATCGTTATCGACGATCTGTACGATAAAATCGTCGGTAATTAACTCACCACTATTGCCATCGCCGACATCCGTTAGCAGTTGATTGAGTAGTCTTGTTTCCAATGAGTCAGTAAAGCGATCCAGGGCACTTGGTTGTTCGTAGAGACTGTCATGCTTGTCGGGGTCTTCGTGGCTATCCTGAGATTGCGCGTTTTGCAGCAAGTAGGTTCCATTAAGAGGATTGCCGCCAAAATTCGGGTTTACTGGCTCATAAATTAATTCAGTCGCGTTCACAGAGCCACACGAGAATAGGGCGGCTACCAGGCTAGCTGGATAAACAAGGTAATTTTTGTTCATTAGAATTCCTCCTTTCCCAAATCAAAATTATCTATTAGGGCACTGCTCACGCGATCCTTTAAGACCGCTTGATGAATATATTGGGCTGCTTCGTCTGCAAGGCGATGAATATTGTTGGTGCTTGGGCTGATAAATCGTCGAAATACAATTTTGTCGTTGTAGGTAACCCATATTAAGTTTCCCCAACGAGCTGAGGGTCGCTCGTAAACTGTTAAATTGTAAGTGGCATCTGGATAATTCAGATTTCTATATTCACTAAGATATCTGGCAAAGTCGTGGCCTGTTCGAGTAATTGTTCTGTCGATATTAAACCCGCTGATTTCATCCTCAAGTCTTCCTGAGTCAGTGTCTGCAGGAGGAACTTGGGTGTCATCCTGAGCAAAGACTACAGTTGAGAGAAGAATGATAATCAGCGGGGTTAATCTCATATTCTCTCTTCCTGGAGATTGAGTTTTGCCCAGTTGCTAGCTTGTAAGCGATTCTTCACGCCGATTTTCCGAAAAATGTTATACATGTGATTTTTAACGGTGTGTTCGCTCAGGTGTAGTTTCGTAGCGATGACGCTATTGGGTTCTCCCGTTGTTAGTTGCCCTAGGATTTCCTGTTCTCTACGAGTGAGAGGAAGGGGGGATTGCGAATTATCAGCGTGACTGCTTTCACAGCTGTGAATGGCTGTACTGAGTCTTTGAATAAGTCTTTCCTGGCTGATGTTATTGTCACACAACAAATAAAAACCACTTTGCCGTAGTTTTTCTGAGATGTGGGTTGGTAAGTCGGCAGGAAAGTTAATAAGAATTGCTTTTGAGTGTCTGATTTTCTTTAAATCAGAAAGAAAATCCTTAGAGTAGCTGTTGGTGCCAATCTGCCAGCAATCAATAATTATCGCCTCGTAGTGTTGTAAACAGTGTCTTTGTTTTCCTATACAGGCTTTTTCCCATGGCATGGGAATAGACTGAGAAAACAGTGAAAATAAAAGATCGCCCTGAAGGCCGGAATTGCTAAAAAAAAGAACCGGCATATACCTCGTACCTCTCCTTGAAACAAATGGAATCCTCTCAGTTTGAAGAGCGGAATCCGTTGTCGACTCCTGTCGTTTAAGTTTCCTGGTTGATCTTTGAAGACCACAAAAAAATATTGCTGTTAACGCTAAGTACCTCTTTGTTTAGGGAAAATAACTCATTTCGTGAGAATTTAGTTTGGAGTGTAGTCGTGGGTGTGAGGTATTCTGGAAAATATGATGCCTGTTTTTATTTCACGGTAAGGGAGCAGTGAATGATGTCGTCAGTAAATTTTATTGGTTGAATTTTATGTGATTGATTAAGCTTTACTTTTTGCTTGTGAGTTTGTCTCTATTTTGAATGGGAAAGTTGGCTGGGGGTTGCTGGTTAGGAATAGTCGGTTGGGTGCGAGCGTTGATTTCTAAGATTCTTTCTTTCTAAAGCTTGCTTGTGAATATATGGCAAATTTAACTCTGAAGTTAAAATATACCTATGAGGGTAGTTACTTAGTGATTGTTTTTTAAGTGACTTGTGGAATATGTCACTGATGTAGTCTTTAGATGAGGTTGGGGGTTTTTGGCAGGCGGGAAAGTGCTGGTATGAACTCTGGTTTATGGTATTCCCAGGGTGAATATTGTGAGTAGTAATGCTGGGATGACTGTGGTCCAATTTTTACCATTAGGAAGCAATAAATAGATAGTGAATCATGCCTGCTAGCAAGTGACGCAATATAGCAACACAAAGTGTGACATTTTAGGCGATTGTCAAAGCTTCAGCTGTTAGGATGTGATATCGCTCGGTTCCACAGGGAAAAGTAACGTCATGAGTCACCTATTTGAGACACTACCATCCTGGCTATGGGTGAGTTTGGCGGTTATTACATTTTTCTTAGCTAGAGGGCCTATTCATAGAAGTATTTATTCCCTGGCAAGGCTATTTCATCGCTCATTATTGTTTTCTGCAAACGCTGTTGAGCTTGCCGGGCAGGGCCTCCGTGAACGCAATCGAGAGGTACTGCTGGCTAGAGGTCGTGAGGTAACAGAGTGGCAAATTGAGAGGGAGTTTGAGCGAATAGAAAGTAGTTTAAAGCGGGATATGGCACAATATCCTACGTTGCATCGTCATTTGTGTGAGCAGATGACAACCATAGATGATGATTATGTGCGTAGCGCAGAGGTTCCTCCAGAGCCATCAAGCTGGGCCCGGGCAATCCGCTCTGTGGCGGAAATTCCTACTCCAGACGATACAGTTGTGGCAGATGTGTTGGAGACTATTAATCACTCTATGCGCAAGGCTGAAAATAAAGCTCTGGAGTCTTATCGGGAGTCTATAAGGGAGCGTCATCAGCTACTAAAGCGCATGATGCCTGGTTGGCGTTCCATATTGAAAACTCTGGGAAGAATGAATAAGAGTGTGGAATCTGTAATTTACCGTAGCAAAGTATTGGATGAGCATATGTCACGCTACGAGGAGATATTACAGGAGAGTGATCGTAGTTTACGCCTTCTATCCACCTCGTTTTTTAGTCGTTTTTTTATCTCTTCACTGGTATTGCTTTTGATAATGGCAGGGATTTGGTTGAATCACCAATTAATTGCCAGGCCAGTGGCAGAAATCATTGGAAGTAACAGCTTTCTGGGGGGATATGGAACAGCGGATATTGCTGCTTTGGTTTTAATCTTAATACAAACTGTCACTGGTATTGTGGTTATGGAGTGTTTGAGGATTACGCGATTATTTCCCTCGATCTCCGCATTAACTGATTCAGTACGGAAGCGTTTGCTGTGGTTTGGGATGCTTCTACTCTTGTGTTTGGCCTCTATTGAGGCGGGACTATCACTCTCAAGGGAGTTACTATTACAACAGGATCAGTTGCTTACGGGGTTATCTGAAACGAGCGGTTCTGCTGTTACTGAGATAAACGCTTACTGGACTCTCGGGCTCGTACAAATGATGTTGGGTTTTACGCTCCCTTTGGTCCTGGCCTTTATCGCAATACCTTTGGAACAATTTTTACCTTCTGCCCGCACGGTGTTTGGTAGTGTCTTAGTATTTTTCCTGAATGTGTTATCAGTGGGTTTACGTCTTCTGGCGGTTATTGCAATAAATTGTGGCACACTCCTTAATCGTATCTATGACCTAATAATATTTCTGCCTCTTTGGTTGCAGCATACTTATAGGCAGTTTTGTAAGGCTTCAGAATTAGATGTTGCGTCGGATAAGTCGAAATCACCAGTAAGCCAATCCAAGTCAGAAATAAATATTGAGAAAGAAGTGTCTACAGGAGGAGCCGCTAGTGTCTGACTGCTATTTAAGTAATGATTGCAGCCCAGATAAATCAATTTAGCGTCTTTTTATTGATCTTAGGTTTTTGAAATAGATGTCAATGTTACTTATTTTTTTATTTCTTTTGCTTGTGTTGTTCCTATATGCCCGCTCGGGCATTGCGCCAAAATCAGCATTAAAGCTACCTTTATGCAAAGGGCCTATGGTTATCGCACATGGCAATGATTGTGGCAATGGGCTTTTCCCGGGGAATACTCAGGAATTTCTGCAAAATATGGTGATGCAGGGGGTGGATGCTATTGAAATAGATGTTTGGCTTAGTGCTGACGGGCATTTGGTTTTACGCCATGATCCTGATCTGGAAGATTCAACCGATGGTAGTGGGTTTATAGAGGACTTTACCCTGGCTCAACTGCGTAACTTAAATGCAGCTCACCACTGGAGTCGTGACCAAGAATCTTACCCCTATCGACATAAACCTTTGAAAATAATTACCCTAGAAGAGGCTTTACAGATAGTGGGTAAGACGCCACTAATATTGGATATAAAAAGTAAACAGTTACGGGCCGCACGACAGTTGAATGCTTTGCTCGAGCGCACTGGCAAGAACAGTCAGATTATCGTCTCCTCATTTAATCACAAGGTTCTACTGGAATTTCGACGATTGAGCCCGGAGACGGCGACCGGTTCTACAAGCTGGGAGGCGACCCTTCTATTTTTTGCCCAGTTACTGCGTGCGGAAAGCCTGCTAGCCCCCCGTTATCAAACTATGCAATTGCCCATGCAATTTTGGGGGCTCAATGTGGTTTCCAGGGGCACTATGCGTGCGGCGCGTAAGCTTAACCTGCACGTCTCTGTGTGGACTGTAAATGGGCGGGCCGATCTACAGCGCTATATCGATATGGGAGTGAATGGTATTGTTACCGACCGCCCGGATGTATTGATGAGTATGTTGCCCAGTCGGGAGCCAAAGGTAGAACCAAAGCTACTTGAACGGGCTTCCTAAATTGAGCAACATTGCAAAAACAATATGACAATAACAACAGAGAAATGTTTATGAAGCAGATTGCAGGTATTGGGGTGCTGTTAGCGTCTCTAATCAGCACCCCGGTATTGGCGGAAGACCGCTTTACCAAAGTAGAAATTAGTAGTGAGCCGGTGGCAGGAAATGTTTATATGCTCCAGGGGGCCGGCGGCAATATCGCAGTACTGGTCGGAGAGGACGGCACCTTTATGGTGGATGACCAATATGCGCCACTCACCGCAAAAATACAGAAAGCGGTGGCGGGTTTGGCAGATCAGCCGCTGCGCTTTGTGATCAATACCCATTGGCATGGCGATCATACTGGCGGCAATGAAAACCTAGGTAAAAGCGGCGCCCTGATCGTTGCCCATGAGAATGTGCGTAAACGTGTGAGTACCGAACAGTTTATTGAGGCTTTTAAGCGTAAGGTTGAGCCCTCACCGCCGGCAGCACTGCCGGTAATCACCTTTACCGATGCCACTACTTTTCACTGGAATGGCGATGAGGTGAAGGTGCAGCATGTTGGCCCAGCCCATACCGATGGTGACTCTATTGTGCATTTCGCCAAAGCCGATGTGATTCATATGGGTGACATCTATTTTAATGGCACTTATCCATTTATCGATCTTTCATCTGGCGGTTCGGTGGATGGCATGATTGAAGCAATGGACACCGCATTGGCGCTTTCTGGCGAAAACACCAAAATCATTCCAGGACATGGCCCTCTGAGTAGTCCTGAGGAGTTAAAAGTGCAACGGGATATGTTGCAGACCCTGAGGGATCGTATCCAGAAGCTGGTTGATAATGGTCAAAGCCGTGACCAAGTCATTGCTGCCAAACCCACCAAAGATTTTGACGAACAGTATGGACAGGGTTTTATGACACCAGATATATGGACCGGTATTGTGTATGACTCCCTGGCTGCAAAATCCAAGACGTCTTGATCCCATATTGATGGTGACGATTAAAAGTTACTGAAATAAAAAGGCCCGGATATTTCTATCTGGGCCTTTTTGTTTAGGGGCTTTCTTGAGCCCGGCTATTAAAGCATCTGTAGTTATCAGGATGCTTGGGGTTCAGCATCATTTAACTCCGTTGGAGTTTCTACTGCTATCTCTGTTTTCTCCTCTCGCACTCGGAACCAAGCTGCATAGAGAGCTGGCAGGAAGATCAGGGTCAAGCCAGTAGCAACGATTAGTCCCCCCATAATGGCGACAGCCATGGGGCCGAAGAAGTCACTGCGTGACAGTGGAATCATCGCCAATACCGCAGTCAGAGCGGTTAAAACGATCGGGCGGAAACGCCGCACAGTGGACTCAATAATTGCCTCCCAGGTACTCAAGCCCTGGCTGATATCCTGCTGTATTTGATCCACCAGAATGACGGAGTTGCGCATAATCATACCGGCCAGGGCGATGGTGCCGAGCATGGCGACAAAACCGAAGGGTTTGCCGAACAGCAGCAGGAACAAGGTAACCCCGATCAGTCCCAAAGGCGCGGTGAGGAAGACCATGGTGGACAGGGACATGCTGCGCAGCTGCAGCATCAGTAGGGTGAATACCACCAAGATAAATAGCGGCATACCGGCATTCACTGATTTTTGTCCACGCTCGGATTCCTCCACACTGCCACCAACTTCCAACAGGTAGCCCGGTGGCAGTTGTTCTCGAATGTTTTGCAGGCGCGGCCAGACTTCATTCACCACGGTTGCGGGCAGTTCTTCACCATAAATATCGGCACGTACTGTGACGGTGGGCAGGCGATCGCGGTGCCAGATAATCCCTTCCTCGAAGCCGTACTCCAGGGTGGCAATTTGGTTCAGGGGGACACTGCGGCTGCTGTCGGTTTGCACCGCCAGGTTACCCAGTTGGCTGAGGGCGTAGCGTTCCTGCTCATCGCCGCGCACACGCACGTCAATCAACTCATTGTCTTCGCGGTATTGGCTAACGGTAATACCGGTGAGTGAGCTTTGCAGGGCGCGGGAGAGCGAGGCGCTGTTCACGCCCATAGCACGGGCGCGGTCCTGATCGATATTCAGGTTGACGGTTTTACTCGGTTCCTCCCAATCCAGGTGGACGTTGGTGACCTTGGCATTTTCCCGCACGCGCTCGGCAACCTGACGGGCCAGGCTGCGCACTTCACCAATATGCTCACCAGAGACGCGGAACTGCACTGGATAGCCAACCGGTGGGCCATTTTCCAGGCGGGATACCCGGCTGCGCAGAGTGGGGAATTCCTGCTCCATGGTTTCGATCAGCCAGCTGCGTATCTGCTCGCGCTCCTCTACGTTACGTGTCATCACTACAAACTGGGCAAAGCTGGCCGCGGGTAACTGCTGGTCTAATGGCAGATAGAAACGCGGTGAGCCGGTGCCCACATACACCACATAGTTTTCCACTAGGTCATTTTTATCCAGCAGGGTTTCCAATCGCTTGGCCTGGTACTCGGTGGACTTCAGCGAAGCGCCTTCGGCCAGCTTGAGATCGACTAACAGTTCCAAACGCCCGGAAGAGGGGAAGAACTGCTGGGGCACCAGGCGGAAAAGTGCCAGGGAGCCAATAAAGATCGCCAGGGTTGCCACTATGACAGTTTTGCGGTGGCGCAGGCACCAGGTGATCAGGCGGCGGAAGCGCTGGTAAAAGGGCTTCTGGTAGGGGTCTTGAACCTCGCCACTGTGATTGTGGCGAGCCAGATTGGGTAAAAGGTAATGGCCCAGGTAGGGCACGAATATGACTGCGGCAATCCAGGAGACAACCAGGGAAAGTGTGACCACCTGGAAGATTGAGCGGGTGTATTCCCCGGTGCCGGATTCCGCCGTGGCGATGGGTAGGAAACCGGCGGCGGTGATTAAGGTACCGGTGAGCATGGGGAAGGCAGTACTGGTCCAGGCGAAGCCGGCGGCTTTCAGGCGACTGAGCCCCTGCTCCATTTTAATGGCCATCATTTCCACGGCGATAATGGCATCGTCCACCATCAGGCCAAGGGCGAGTACCAGGGCGCCCAGAGAAATCTTGTGTAAGCCGATATTGAAGTAATTCATCAGTGCGAAAGTCATGGCCAGCACCAATGGTATCGATAGCGCCACGATTAAGCCTGGGCGGCTGCCAAGAGAGAAAAAACTCACCAGCAGGACAATGCCCAGTGCCTCAGCCAACACTTGCAGGAATTCCCCCACACCGCGTTTCACCGCCGCGGGTTGGTCGGACACCTTGCGTAACTGCATGCCGATCGGCAGATCTTCCTGCAGCTCGGCAAAGGTGGCGTCCAGCTGTTTGCCCAGCTTGAGGATATCACCGCCTTCTTTCATGGAAACGGCCAGGCCGATGGCGTCCTCGCCCATAAAGCGCATACGCGGTTGTGCAGGATCGCTGAAACCGCGGTGTACTTCGGCAATATCACCCAGCCTCTGGGTACGCCCGCCGGCAGTGATGGGAAAGCGGCGTATTTCATCGACCGAGTGAAATTGACCGCTAACGCGAATGCGCACGCGGTCGCTCACCGTATCTACAAAGCCCGCATCGGCGACCTGATTTTGCGACTGCAGTGCGCTTTGCACTGCACTGAGGGGAATGCCCAGAGAGGCGAGCTTGGTGTTGGAAATTTCCACCCAGATTTTTTCATCTTGCAGCCCCAGTAATTCCACCTTGCCCACATTCTTGACCCGCTGCAGTGCCAACTGCAGGCGCTCGGCATAGTCTTTCATCAGGGCGTAATCGAAACCGCTGCCGGTTAGCGCATAAATATTGCCGAAAGTAGTGCCGAATTCGTCATTAAAAAACGGGCCCTGGATATCCGGTGGCAGGGTCTGGCGGATATCCCTGACCTTTTTGCGTACCTGATACCAGAGATCGGGGATGTAGCGCGAGTGCATATCGTCGCGGGCGACGAACAACACCTGGGATTGGCCGGGACGGGAGAAAGAGGAGATGCGCTGGTAGTCACCAGTCTCCAGCAGTTTTTTCTCCACCCGCTCGGTAATTTGACGGGACACCTCCTCGGCACTGGCGCCGGGCCAAAGGGTATTGATCACCATTACCTTGAAAGTGAAGGGAGGGTCTTCGCTTTGCCCAAGTTGTGTGTAGGAGGCAGCGCCCAGCAATCCCAGCACGATCATGGCGTAGAGTACCAGCGGGCGGTTTTTCAGCGCCCATTCGGAAAGGTTAAAGCCCATGGTTATTTCTCTGTATGGAAGCACGGATTGATCGAACTAACAGTGCTTCGGCAATTTCATCGGAGCGCGTTTTAGCGTTCAGTCCAGTTGTTATTTTGGGGTGGTGTTTAGTTAGTCCTGCTGGGCAAGCGCGCGGTCCGGATCGATTGGGCGATTCATACGGTCCACGGGACGAATCTGTTGTCCCTCCAATAACAGGTGAGTACCAGCGGCAACGATCCAATCATCGGCGCGCAGGCCAGAGAAAATCGGTACAAATTCTTGGCCGAAGGCACCTACGGTGACTTCGGTTTTATGCAGGGTTTGTTGTTCGCGGTTCAGTACCCAGACAAAGGCTTTGCCGTTATCGGCGCTCACTGCCGACATGGGTACTTGTAAAACATCGGTGGCCACTGCTTTGGGAACGAATACTCGGGCGCTCTGACCTATTTCAATGCCGGTGGTCTTATTGGTAAAGGCCACGCGTGCTTCAAAGGTGCGGGATACCGGATCTGCGGCGGGGGAGAGTTCCCTCACCTGGGCGGGGAAGGATTTACCGGGCTGCGACCAGAGTTCTACGGTCAAAGGTTGGCCGACACGGAAATGGCTAATTGCCTGCTCCGGTAAATCGATGCGCACTTCGCGTTCGCCGTCGGCGGCAAGTTCGAAAATCCCCTGACCAGCGGCGACAACCTGGCCAGCCTCGGCCATGCGGCGGGCGATAACACCGCTCTCTGGAGCTTTCAGTTCCGCATAGGCGGCTTGATTACGCGCTACGTCTAATTGCGCCTTGGCTTGTTGCAGGCGCGCATCGCTGGCTTCGAAACGGGTCTCCACCGCATCGAACTGTGATTGGCTGACCAGCTGGCGCTCCAATAGTTTGCGGTGGCGCCCCAGCTCGCTGCTGGCCAGGCGCTGGTCTGCCACGGCGGAGGTGAGGCGTGCGCGTGCGGAATCCAGTTGTAGGAGCAGGTCTTCGGTATCCAGTTCAGCCAGCGGTTGGCCCTGCTCAACACGGTCGCCTACATTAACCAGGCGCCGTTGTAATTTGCCACTGATGCGAAAGGCCAAAGCGGGTTCGAAGCGGGCTCGCACCTCGCCGGGATAAAAATCCTGTTGGGCACTGGCCACTTGTGGCTGGACCATCACCGCTGGGCGGGGTTTTTCTAATTGTTCGGTGGACTCTGATGGCGCGCAGGCGGACAACAGCAGGCTGAACGACAGGGCAGCGAAGAGTAGCGATCGGTACATAGGGGCTCCCTTCCTCGGCGGCGAGGCGACAAGGTAAGTCCGGAAGTGGACGAGTCATGGCCGGGCGGCCGGTAATGTTATACTAGCGAGTATAGTAAATTTATTAAACTGGCGAGTCCAGTATATGGAGTGCTATGTCTGAACAGACTCAGACGGCCGCCCAGCGCGGGCGTCCCAAGGATCTGGCCAAACGCCAGGCCATTCTCGATGCAGCCAAAGAGCTGTTTCTGACCAAAGGCTTTGCCGCTACCAGTGTGGATGCGGTGGCCTCTGCTGCGGGCGTATCGAAACTGACGGTGTACAGCCATTTCTCCGATAAAGAGACGCTGTTCAGTGCTGCGATTACCTCCCGCTGCGAGATGATGATGCCCCTGCCCATTTTCGATCTGAAAGAGGGGGATTCGGTGGCAAAAGTACTGGAGCGCATTGGTCAGGCTTTTCTAAGCATGGTGGATAGCGAGGATAGTATCCGCCTGTTACGGCTTTTATGTGCTCTGGCGGCGCAGGAATCAAAACTTGCTCAGTTGTTTTTCGATGCGGGCCCCCAGCGCATCCTTCGAGATATTGAGCAGTTGCTGCGCCGCGCTGCCGAGATGGGCAAGTTGCAGGTGGCAGACCCGGCTGAGGCCGCCGAGGACTTTATGGGCATACTGCTGGGTTGCCGGCACATGCGGGTATTGATCGGTTGTTGTGAGGTACAGGCCGAGGGTGAGCGGCGCGAGCGGGTGCGTAAGGCAGTGGCGCTTTTTATGCGGGGGTACCGCTGACAAGCTACTGGTTGGGGTTTTCCGGCATCGCTGGGCAACGGTTGATATCGCCGCTTATTTCCAGCCAGCCCGGCTTGTTTTGGTAGTAGACGTAACGCTCTGGTCGGATAAATACCGGGTCGTCGAAGGCGCCCCCAGCTAGGCCGCGAAGCTCTGGGAGAAATTCCAGTGTCCAGCTGAGGGCGCTGCCGCATTGCCCACAAAATTGGCACTCTATCCAACGGCCCGCATCGGACATTAACCGGTGACTTTTCAGCCTGCCTCGAATGAACTCTACATTGTTTTTTTCGAAATACACTGATACGCCTATTAAGCTACCGGTGCGTTTCCGACACCAGCTACAGGAACAGAGGCTCACTCGGCGCGGCTGGCCAGTGGCGCGAAATCGTACGAGGCCGCAGGCACAGCCACCTTCGTGAAATTCCTCCATCCCTAAACTCTCACCGATCAGGTTTTAATGCGGTAACCGGTGCGGAAAATCCACCAGACTGTTACCAGGCATAGGAAAAGGAAGAGTAATGTCATTCCCACGCTGAGGCCCAGGTTTACATCGGCCACACCGTAGAATGCCCAGCGGAAACCACTGATCAGATAAACCACCGGATTAAACAAAGTCACTTTTTGCCAGAACTCCGGCAGCATACTGATGGAATAAAAAGCCCCACCGAGAAAGGTTAAGGGGGTAATAATCATTAGCGGAATAATTTGCAGTTTTTGGAAGTCATCGGCCCAGATGCCGATAATAAAGCCGAACAAGCTAAAACTAACGGCGGTTAGCACCAGAAATGTGACCATCCAGAATGGATGAAGGATTTCATAGTCCACAAAAAATCGCGCGGTGAGAAGGATTAGTAGCCCGAGCAGAATTGACTTGCTGGCCGCAGCGCCGACATAGCCGGCAACAATTTCAAAGGGGGATACCGGTGCCGATAGCACTTCATAAATAGTGCCTGAAAATTTCGGGAAAAAGATGCCGAAGGCGGCGTTGGCAATACTTTCTCCCAAAAGCGCCAACATCAACAAGCCTGGGATAATAAAGGCCCCGTAGCTCACACCTTCGATGTCTCCCATACGCGAGCCGATAGCGGCACCAAAAACAATAAAGTACAGGGATGTGGAGAGTACCGGAGAAGCGACACTTTGTATCAATGTGCGCCAAGTCCGTGACATTTCAAATTTGTAAATTGCCGCAATACCATACCAGTTCATTATTGTGCCTCCCCACTGAGTTGCTCCTCGCCTTGGTGCTGTGCAGAGTGCACCAGATTGACAAATATTTCTTCGAGAGAACTCTCCCTGGTATATAAATCGCGAAATTCAATATTTGCAGAGGTGAGGCGGCGAAGGAATTCCGTAATACCGGTATTTTCACTCTTGATATCGAAGCGATAGATGAGTTCACTACCATCTCCGTTGAGGCGCAGAGGCAGGTCGGAGAGGCTGTCAGGAATAGTTTCCAGAGGCGTGGGTAATTGTAGGCTGAGCTCTTTTTCCCCCATTTTTTGCATCAAAGTTTTTTTATCTTCAACCAATACTAATTCACCGCGATTAATAACACCGACCCGGTCGGCCATCTCCTCCGCCTCTTCAATATAGTGCGTGGTGAGAATAACGGTTACGCCTGAGTCGCGCAGGTCGCGCACCATCCCCCACATATCCTGGCGCAGTTCCACATCGACCCCGGCGGTGGGTTCGTCCAGGAAGAGCACGCTGGGCTCATGAGATAAGGCCTTTGCGATCATCAGGCGTCGTTTCATACCGCCGGACAAGGTGACTATTTTGTTGTCTCTTTTTTCCCATAGGGAAAGCTGTCGAAGGATTTTCTCCAGGTAAGCGGGATTGGGCGGCTTGCCAAACAAGCCGCGGCTAAATTGAATTGCGCCAAGCACGCTCTCAAAGGAATCTGTGGCAATTTCCTGGGGGACCAAGCCAATTTCGCGCCGTGCGTGGCGGTAATCACGTTGGATATCGTAACCATTGACTGTAACGTTGCCCTGACCAGGATTGACGATGCCACAGATTATACTGATCAGAGTCGTTTTGCCGGCACCATTGGGGCCGAGCAGTGCGAAGATCTCACCCCGTTGAATATCTAAGTCAATACTTTTTAGGGCGTTAAACCCACCACTATATGTCTTGTCGAGACCTCTAACAGAAATTATCGGTTTCACTTTCTCTCCTAAGCGTGGCCTTGCAGGCGGCTCGGCCAAAATATTTTTAGTGTGTATAGATCCTACTGCAAAAACATTTTTGCGGAGGGCTTCGGTTTTAACCAATGCAGGAGCAGTGCCAGGGAGGCTAAAAGTAGCAGCGTAGTGCTGGCTGCGGAAAAACCACTGGCGAGGCCAAAACGTTCTATCCAGGGCTGGCTGATAAATGGTGAGATAAATTGTCCGATAAAAACACTGGCGGCGAGAGCTCCAGATATTCGCCCACGAATGTTGGGAGTGGCAGATTCCAGCCCGGTGGCAAAAATATGGGGGATCAATGTCCCCATACCGCAGCCGTAAATCGCGGTGGCCATTATTATTGCATTAAATGAATCTGCCTCGGCGATCAGCCCCATACCACAGGCCATAACAGTAAAACCTAACACAAAAACGCCACTTTTTCCCAAGTAGTTACGTGCCAGAGGGTAGAAAACCAGTGAAGCCAGGGCACCCATTAAATTGCTGGCAGCAATGGCAATGCCCGCGAGGCTGGGGGTGTCTGCTCCAATCTCTTTTAGCAGGAATGGGAGCTGTGTGGGAATCAGGAAAAAGATAAGACTGTTTAGTAAGGCTGCACCCAGCAACAAGGCGAATGCTGGCCAATCGGGATTTCCATTCGTGACATTGTTGGGGAGTGGTTCAATACTATTGCGTTTAGGTTCTGGCAGAAAACGCAACACGGCAGGGATTAGTAGTAGTGCCACTGCGTAAATAGCAAAGGGCGCGCGCCAATGTAAATCTGCCAAGAGTCCACCGGCCAAAAGGAAGACAACTCCGCCGAGGCTGATAAAGGCGCCCTGCTGACTCATATAGGTTTGCCTTTGAATGGGGCTGAAATAGTCACCTACCAGGGCGGTGACTGAAGTCATTGTGCCCGCCACTGCAATTCCCAGAAGGATGCGACTGGCCAAAAGTCCCACCAAGCTTTCCTGTAACAGTGCAGAGATGCCGGCCAGGGCATAAACAGTTACCGCCAGTAACAGCAATTTCCTGCGACCATAACGGTCGGATATAAACCCGGCGATAGGTGCAAATAGAGCGATCATTAATGCCGGTAGGCTCAAAATCAGGCGACTGAGCAGGGCAATATCTTCATGTTGGGCAAAATGTGCCTCCAGCGCCGGTAAGGATGGCGCTATGGTGGCACCAGACATAATTGTGAGCGCCGCCAGGCACAGCAATGTGAATCGCATCGGCACCGGTATAGCTGATTCCGCCATTTCGCGGGTTGGTGCTGCGCTGTTAAGTATCACCGGCGCCCTCCGCTATCGGTTTCTCTATTCTCTACGCTCATGGAGGTGATTGGTTGGCATAGCCCCTCTTGCACCGCCAGGCTGATACTTTGACTTTGTGCTGCCACTAAAAGGGAAGTGGCAGTTGTAGCCGGTACTTCTATGACTGGGTAGGTTTGTTTGCTGTTACGGTTCATCATGATTCTCCCTGGGCTTGCAATGGAATGCTGCGCAGTGTAAAACCTCAAGTAATATTGAGGTCAATAGTTATCGGAGACATCTGATGTCTGATACCAGTGAAAAGAAAGAGTCGGTTTGTGGAAACAAGAAATGCCGTCGTGAGATGACCGTAGGTGAGGTTGCAGAGCGTAGTGATGTGGCGGTGAGTGCGCTGCATTTTTATGAAAGTAAAGGGCTGATCAGCAGCTGGCGCACCAGCGGCAATCAGCGGCGTTACTCGCGGGACGTATTGCGACGTGTGGCTATTATCAAGGTGGCACAGAGCACTGGTATTCCCCTCGCCGAAATTCGTGAGGCCCTGTCTAATCTTCCTGATGGGCGTACACCCACCGCGAAGGATTGGGCCAAGCTTTCCGCCGGCTGGCGTGAGGAATTGGACCAACGCATTCGCCAGCTTACCCAGCTGCGCGACCGTTTGGAAGGCTGTATCGGCTGCGGCTGTCTTTCCATGGTGAGCTGCCCGCTCCGCAATCCAGGGGACCAAGCTGCAGAGCAGGGGGCTGGGGCGCGCTATCTGGATATTGGCAAGTAACGAGGTATTTTTGCGGGGTGAACTATTCGGCCCCTGAGATATTTGATTGAAACTACTGGAAAATTTTCCGATAAAAATCCAGAGTGCCCAGCCATGCGTCCTGCGCGGCTTCCTGGTTATAGGCCAGCGGCAGACCAAATTTCTGCCCGCGCTCAGTTGCAACAGGATTGGTGAAGCCGTGCAATACGCCGGGGTAGCTCACCAGGGTAAATTTGGCCTCGGCCTCCTGCATCTCCGCCACAAAAGCGCCGACCTGTTGCGGTGGGATCATGCTATCGGCACCACCGGTGTAAACCAATAATTCCGCTTGGACTCCCCCTTTTTTAGTATGAACCTCGCTGGCCAGGGCTCCGTGGTAGCTGACCACGCCACGAAGTTCCACACCGAGGCGTGCCATGGTCAAGGCTACGCCACCACCAAAGCAATAGCCCTGAGCAGCGACTTGAGTTTCCTCGACAACTTTATGCTGTTGAAGCAGGGTGAGGGCGGTGCGGAAACATGCCTCGAGGGATACAGGATTCTCAAGTGCCTCATCGCGATACTGCTGGGCTTCAGCGGGATCATCGGTTTGCTTGCCACTACCAAACATATCCACCGCAAATGCACAGTAACCCTGTCCGGCGAGCCTTTCCGCCTGCTCGCGTACAAAGGCATTGTGCCCCCACCATTCGTGAACCAGCATAACGCCGGGACGTTTTTTTTGAGTTGTGTCGTCCCAGGCGAGATAGCCGCTATAGGACTTGCCATCTACCGCATATTCGATCACTTCGGTTTTCATCGTTGCATGTCTCTCTGGCGAATGATGGATACTGTTATTTCAATAATTTGGGGGGGCCTTTGAGTTCCACTAAATTTTGCTCGGGATCATAAATATAAATTGATGGGCCCATGCCTTCGGCACCGTAGCGCTGTTGTGGCGCGGAGGGGTCAATATTCTTCCCCTTCAAATAAGCAATGATTTTATCGGCTTCGAAAGGGTCTATACGCAAACAGAAATGATGTAAATTACGCCCCTCTATGCCTGGGGCTGCACCACCCTCGCGACCGATGCCTTGATCAACTGGAACCAGATCGATCAATGAGTGCCCTGCGCGCAACTGATAGAGACCCAACTCCTTATTCTCTCGCTCCATGGTGCAGTCGAGGACTCCTTCATAAAAATCGCGCATTGCAGCCAGGGATTTAACCCTCAGCACTACATGGTCAATATGTTGAATTTTGAACACTGGAATTCCCTATAATTGTGGCGGGCGCTAATCTGGCGAATAAAAAATAATACAAATAACCGCCACCGCTGCTAAAAGCCAATAATGGCTGTGGTTGAAAGCTTTGATCCAAATATCTGCGCCAGTGTATTAACGGCTCTAAGTGTAGGGGGTGTGAGGCTTTATGGGCCAGGTGGGGCGTGTATTGCAACTAGTGCTGTGCCTTTGCGCGGAGTGCTGGTTGAGAAAAGCGCAATCCGCGCATTTGGATATGAATTTATCGAACAATATTGGCCTTAAGCGCTATAAGCCTTATCAAATTTCTCCCGCAGGCCTTTTGCCGATCTGACAATCTCTGTTTCCAGCACCGCCGCAACTGCCTGGTTCTGTGCATTTTGCTGCAGCTTCGTGCGCAGCAGCTGGGAAATCTCTGGCTTGCAGGAACCACAGCGGGTCCCGCAACCCAGGGCGTCACCCAGTGCATCAATCGAATTGACCCCCTGGTTGATCGCATTTTCAATCTGTGGATGTGAAACCTGCATACAGGCGCACACTATGCGTTCACCTGGTGGAATTGCCTGGAGAAACTGGGCAGGGTTTTCAGGTATTTCCAGTTGTAGGTAGCGTTCCAGGGTGCGTCGGTCAGGAAGCGTCTGCCAATCATTACTGGAAAAAATAAGCAGCTCTATTTGTTCGCTACAAGCGAGCCAACGCTGGCTATTTAAGGTCTCTATTTGTTGCCAGCGTATATCTGGATTTTCTTGTAGTAATTGGGCACCCAGTTGGCGGCCATTTAAGGGGGTGCTGAGCGCCAACTCAAAGCGATATCCATTTTGACAGGGCACTCGATACCAGTGCAGTAGATTTTCTTCCACATGTGTCTGTAGCCAGCGCCAAAGGTTTTGTGCCAGTGGTTCCGGGCAAATAAGGGTGACAAAGCTCTTACAGTCGAGGGCTTGCAGCTGAACCGGTACCTGCTTAAATTCGGGCTGACCGGAAATTGGGTCTACTTCTGCTGCGGCAAGGGCGCTGACCTTAGACTCTTGGGCCAAGGTCTGGCTCCAATGAATAGGAGCGAATAGCTCACCGGGTTTTTGGCCACTGTTTAAGACCGCACGTCCGCACATTCTACCCTGGGCACTGTGTAACTCTACCAACACGCCCTCGTCTATACCGTATTTACGCGCGTCTCTGGGGTTTATCTGAATTTCGGCAATCTCACTGTGATCCAGCAATTTCCGCGCGCGGCCGGTACGGGTCATGGTGTGCCATTGGTCACGTATGCGGCCGCTGTTTAGCCATAGGGGATAACCAGGGCTTATTTGTTGCTGGGGTGTACGCGGCTTGACAGCAATAAAATTGGCTCGACCAGTTTCAGTGAAAAATTTTCCGTTGCCAAATAATCGTGCACTACCCTGGGGATTTTCCCGATTTACCGGCCACTGTACTGGTTCAAGCGCATTGTATTCATTTTGCTCGATATTACTAAAGAGTGAGATATCAAAGGCGCGACTGCCGTTATTTTCGAAACCTGACAATTGTGCATGTTCTCGAAAGATATCTGCGGGATGGGTAAAGTTAAACTGCTCGCGGAACCCTAGGCGGCTGGCCAAATCACAGATAGCCTGCCAGTCGTGACGCGCCTCTCCAGTGGGATCGATAAAAGTGCGCTGCCGGGAAATACGCCGCTCTGCATTGGTAACTGTGCCATTTTTTTCTCCCCAGCCGGTGGCCGGCAGTAGTACATCGGCACAGCGGGCGGTATCGGTATCGGCGATGCAATCGGAAACAATCACCAGCGGACATTTACGTAGTGCCTCAGTCACCCTCTCTGCTTCAGGCATACTCACCGCGGGATTAGTGGCCATAATCCAGATTGCTTTGATCTGGCCGGTCTCCACTGCATGGAACATATCCACCGCTTTTAGTCCGGGGGCCAGTGCCATATTGGGAGCATCCCAGAAGCGCCGCACCCGATCGATATCACTCTCTTTAAACTCCATATGGGCGGCGAGCATATTGGCCAGGCCGCCTACTTCACGCCCCCCCATCGCGTTGGGTTGGCCGGTAATAGAGAAAGGACCAGCTCCAATCTTGCCAATGCGACCTGTTGCCAGGTGGCAGTTAATGATTGCATTGTTTTTGTCTGTGCCGCTACTTGATTGATTAACCCCCTGTGAGTAAAAGCTAAGTGTTTTTTCCGTTTCGGCAAACAAACGGAAGAAAGCTAATAACTTTTCTGCAGGTACACCACAACTCAGTGCAGTTTGCTGTAGGGACCAGTGCTGGGCCGCTTCCAGAGCCAGCTCAAAGCCTTGGGTATGATGCTGAATATAGTGGTGATTGAGGCGGTTGTGCTGGGCGAGGAAATTAAGCAGACCATTAAACAGTGCTGCGTCGCTGCCGGGATTTATCGCCAAGTGCAGATCGGCCATCTCGCTGGTAGCGCTAGCCCGCGGATCAACGACTACTATTTTGGCCTTGCCTGCCTGCATACGCTGGAACAGTATCGGGTGGGTCCAAGCGGCATTAGAGCCTATTAAAACAATAAGGTCTGCCTCTTCGAGATCCTCATAACAACAGGGCACGGCATCTGCACCCAGGGCGCGCTTGTATCCTGCTACGGCTGAGGACATGCAAAGGCGTGAATTGGTATCAATATTGGCGCTGCCAATAAACCCCTTCATTAATTTATTAGCAACATAATAGTCTTCAGTAAGGAGTTGCCCGGAAAGGTAAAAAGCTACTGAATTCGGGCCGTGCTCGTGAATATTGCGGGCGAATTCATCGGCCACATAAGACATAGCGGTATCCCAGTCACAGGCTTCGCCATGCAAATGTGGGCGTAAGAGTCTCCCATGCTCACCGAGTGTCTCCCCAAGGGCTGAGCCCTTAACACACAAACGGCCAAAATTAGAGGGGTGCTGTTTATCACCTGTGACGGAAATTACAGAAGTACTTTGCCGCTTTTCCTTGTTAATAGTTACTCCACAGCCCACCCCACAATAGGGGCAGGTAGTGCAGGAACGCTGGGTGCTTAGGTATTCCTTTACTGCCATTATTATTCTTGCTTATTTATCACAACCGATATAAACGGTATTTCCATTAAATGCTAAAGGGTAAGTGGCAAGCTGGATATTACCATCCTCCATACAAACGCCATCTTCAAGGCGAAAGTGATGTTTATAAAGTGGTGAGGCAATAGTTAATTCACCATCCAGTTCTGCGATTATTCCCCGTGAAATAATGCCAGCTTGTGCGATCGGGTCCCAGTTGTCAACGGCGTAAAGTTGTCGCTCTTGCCCCGGTAAAAAAAATAGGGCGATACCTTTCCTCTCAGGTTTTGCTAGATAGTCCGTTTTTTCTGAGGAGGTATCGCCCCAAAGGGCACACACCCCGGAGTTGCTGACTAAATCTGATCTTTGGCAGATCGGCAGCCAATGGGGGTGGGTTATGGCATTGGATGTATGTGAGCTTTGTCTGGCGCTGGCTTGGTGCATAACAATTTCCTTGCGGGATTAAGAGAAAAATCAGCAATTGAAATTAAATTTTCATAAATTAAATGTATAGGATTGTCTCTATGCAGATTCAGCAGTTTCTATTATTTCTTCAATAGTTGCAGGGCGGGGCTGGCCGCGTTCCTTGACGAAAATAATATTGTCATCGCTCTCATTGCTGTTAACAAACTGACGAAATCGTTTAAGTTTTTCCGGATCGTTGATTGCGGACTTCCATTCACACTGATAACTATCGACAACGCGTTCCATCTGGATTTCCAGCTCGGTACAGATTCCCAATTTGTCATCGATAATGACTTCACGTAGATAGTCGAGTCCGCCATCAAGGCTTTCCAGCCATACCGAGGTGCGCTGCAATTTATCGGCAGTACGCACATAGAACATCAGGAAACGATCGATATAGCGAATCAGGGTTTCATCATCCAGGTCGGTAGCGAATAGATCGGCGTGGCGCGGGCGCATGCCGCCATTGCCGGCAACAAATAAGTTCCAGCCTTTTTCTGTGGCGATAACGCCCACATCCTTGCTCTGCGCCTCGGCGCACTCGCGTGTGCAGCCCGATACAGCCATCTTTATTTTGTGTGGGGAGCGAAGCCCCTTGTAACGGTTTTCTACACGTAGGGCCATGGAAACACTGTCTTGCACACCAAAGCGGCACCAAGTACTACCTACACAGGACTTTACCGTGCGCAGAGATTTGCCATAGGCATGGCCGGTTTCAAATCCCGCATCAATGAGTTCCCGCCAAATTTCCGGCAGTTGTTCCAGGCGTGCGCCAAACAAATCGATACGCTGGCCACCGGTAATTTTGGTGTAGAGGTTATAGCGTTTGGCAACATCGCCAATCACGATGAGTTTCTCTGGTGTGATTTCTCCACCGGGAATACGCGGTACTACAGAGTAGCTACCATTTTTCTGCATATTCGCCATAAACGTATCATTGGTATCCTGCAGGCCAACGTGGGCTTGCTCCAGGATATGTTCATTCCATAGGGAGGCGAAAATAGAGGCGGCGGTGGGTTTACATACTTCGCAGCCCTTGCCGCTACCATGCTTTTGAAGGAGATCATCGAAGGTTTTAATTTCCTCCACCTGAATAATGTGGAACAACTCTTGGCGACTATAGGGGAAGTGTGTACAGAGATGATTGTTGACCTCCATTCCCAGAGCGGCTAATTCACTATCGACGATATCCTTCAGCAATGCGGCACAACCACCACAACCCGTGGAGGCCTTGGTGGCATCCTTCACTTCAGCCAAGGTATGACAGCCGCCATGTACAACATCCAGAATTTGCCCTTTACTCACGTTATAACAGGAGCACACGGTAGCATTAGTGGGGAGAGCGGAAGCACCAAGGAGTGATTCCGCTCCGTCAGTTGAGGGAAGAATCAGTTGTTCCGGGTGCTCTGGCAGGTCGATATCATTGAGATGATATTGCAGAAGAGTATCGTAATCCCCAGTATCACCAACCAGTACAGCGCCGAGCAGTTTCTGGCCTGTAGCATCGGTTATCATACGCTTGTACACGCCGCTCTGCTCATCGACAAAAGTAATCGCTGCAGCGCCTTCGCTGCGGCCGTGAGCATCGCCAATAGAGCCAACCTGCACACCGAGAAGCTTTAATTTAGTGCTCATATCGGCACCATTAAAAAACGTCTCCATGCCGGTGAGCTGTGCGACGGTGGTGCGAGCCATACTGTAGCCTGGAGCCACCAGGCCAAAAATTTGCCCCTCATAGAGAGCGCACTCACCGATGGCAAAAATGTTGGGGTCTGATGTACGACAACGGTTGTCGATGACAATACCTCCTCGCTCACCGACTTGCAGTCCTGAGGATTTTGCCAGCTCATCTTGAGGGCGAATTCCTGCAGAGAACACGATCATATCGGTAATCAGTTCGTCCCCCCCTTTAAATTGCATACACAAGCGGCCGTCAGCGTCTGTAATAAGTTCGGTAGCTCGGCTGGTATGTACAGTAACGCCAAGGGCCTCGATTTTTTTTCGCAGTAAATTGGAGCCGCCCTCATCAAGCTGAGTGGACATCAGTCCTGGAGCAAATTCCACCACATGGGCGTCAAGCCCTAGGGTTTTCAAGGCGTTTGCCGCTTCCAAACCGAGCAGGCCACCACCGACAACGACGCCACTTTGCGCGTTAGACGCAGCTGCGCGAATCGCATTCAAATCTTCGATGGTGCGGTAGACAAAGCAGCGCTCGTGTTGATGCCCTGGGATGGGGGGCACAAAAGGATAGGAGCCAGTAGCGAGGACCAATTGATCATATCTATGTAAGCTTCCAGTCTGGGTGGTAACAGTTTGCTTTTCGCGATCGATGGAAGCTATCGGATTGTTGAGCTCTAGCTCAAAACCCCATTGTCGATATTGCTCAATATGACCCATAGCCAAATCTTCCGCACTGCACCCAGCGAAGTATTCGGATAGATGTACTCGATCATAAGCAGGTCTGTTTTCCGCACAAAAGACTGTGACGATAAAACCGGTGCTTTCATTTTTTTCTGCCAGCTGCTCAAGAAAGTGGTGCCCGACCATGCCGTTACCAATCACAACCAGCTTTTGCTTTTTTGTCTTTTCAGTCATTGATATTCCTGCCATCTAGAAGCGATTCTCTTGGCAGGAGGGGCGGATGATATGACAAGGGCGCCTCCTCTTCTGCCGAAGAGTACAGGCGCCGTTGCCTCGAATTGGGGGATAATTTTGTTGGTCATTAAATACATTCAATCTTCATGCCAGTATTTATCCCAGGGATGGCGCCTATCCGCTCCTATTGTCCACAATTTTTGCGGTATGTTGGTGCAGAAAACTTTTTTTCTGCTCTGAATTGGTGCTTAGTTAAATTTTGTGGAATATTAAACGGGAAATGTCATCTTAAGTTACTGAGAGGCAAATGAGGGATTAACCAAGAGGGGGCTTTAGAAAATATACAGAAGGTGGGAAAGCAGTAGGATCAGCGCTATGAGCTGCCAGAATAAAATTGGATTTTTTTCCAGTAGAGGATGGTTCTGGGCAGGTTTGAAGGTTGGATTGGGATGCTGCAGGTCCTGGATAAATTCGGATAGGCTATCGTATCTTTGTTTAGGATTGGGGGCACAGGCTTTTTGCAAGGCACTATCTATCCAGTGGGGGATATCCTTGCGGTGCACATATGCATTTGTATAACGCAATTGTTGATAACTTTTGAGGTGATAGTGCAGATTGCCGAGGCGCTCAGGGTAGGGATATTTTCCTGTGAGTAATTCATAGGTAATTACTCCGAGAGAAAAAATATCTGAACGATGGCTGGCGCTATCGCCAAAAAAGAATTCAGGAGCCGCATAATTCTTACTGCCTGGAGTATCAATTTCTGTGAAATGTAATTGCTCCCTAAGGCCTGGTCCATCGACCCCTCCGAGGTCAATGATCACTAGACGACCATTGTTGCGGATCATAATATTCTCCGGCTTCAGATCGCCGTGTACAATCTCTAATCGCTGCAGGCTGCGCAGGGCACTTACCAGCTGAGAAAGTAATTCCCTTACCTGGGATACTTCTGGCTGAGGGTTAAGTTGCATCCACTGTCGCAACGTCTGCCCCTCAATATATTCGAGAACATGATACAGGCAAGCGCGTTCGGCTCTTGGAGCGTATAGCTTGATAATCCCTGGATGATTTATTCGCCTGCCGGTCCATTCTTCGGCGATAAAACGCTCGATATAGTTTGGATCATCACAGTAATTTACCGATGGCGTTTTCAGTGCGCGAAGCTCTCCGGTCATATGATCTTGGGCCAGGTATAGGTGGCTACGTTTACTGGCATAAAGCTCCTGCAAAATAAGAAAACCATCGAGTTTTTGTCCTGGGTTCAGATCGGGAGCGAAGGGAAGCGTTCGGCTGTGCATTGCCAATTCGTCGCATTGAGGAAAGTCCAGATTATTAACCCTGGCGACGACTGCACTCAGGTTATCTTTGGAACCTGATTTTAGGGCCGCATCAATGAGTTGTTGTGGTGTAGTTTTGTCAAACTCAGAAAGTCTTTTCTGGATAGAAATCTCTGGCAAAAAATCGTGGATGCCATCGCTACTCAGTAAATAAATATCACCGGTTTGCAGTGCTTCACAGCGGTAGTCCACTTCAATATGGACATCCATTCCCAGGGCTCTACTGAGAAAAGTGCGCCCAGGAGACAGCTGGTGGCTGTGATCACGCGTGAGGCACTCAAGCTTGCCAGCGCGCAGGCGGTAGATACGTGTATCGCCGATATGCACCATGTGGGCGCTGGTACCTTTAAAAATCAGGGCTGAGAAAGTGGTCAGCCAACCCCGCTGGATTTCCACACTGCCTCCACTTTGCCGGTATAGCCAGCTGTTGAGGGAGTGGAGTACTCGTGCAACAGCATGGCGAGTAGACCAGGTTTCCGGTGTGCTGTAATAGTCCGAGAAAAAACCGTTGATGGCTGCACGAGCAGCTTCGCCGCCGGCCTCGGCGCTGGCGACGCCATCCGCTACTGCGGCGAGTGCGCCATAGCGCTTTAACTCTAGCCTCTCGGGTAGCCGTACGGCACAAGCATCATCATTGTGTTGGCGATGACCGGAACAGGTAGCACTGAAAATTTGCAGAGCATGCAACTCTTTACTCTGCAAATTTTTAGAAGCTCCATGGGCGTTTTGTATCCCTACCGGAGTTTTTGTGTGCTGTTCTTTATCAGGCGACATCGATCATCGACACGCTGCCATCTGGGTGTACCTCAGCCATTTGACCCTCAGGTTCCTCCAATAATAACAGTGCTGTAAAGCCGAGAAGTGCGGTGATGCCGATAACCATAAAAAATGTTTGGTAGGAAACCAGGCTTAACACGGTGAGATAAAAAACTGCCCCGACATTGCCGTAGGCCCCAGTCATACCTGCGATCTGCCCGGTAAGACGGCGCTTGATTAGAGGGACTACAGCAAATACAGCCCCTTCACCGGCTTGCACAAAGAAAGAGCAGGCCATGGCAGCGGCTACCGCCAAGTAGAGTGGCCATTCGGCATCAATCAGGCTCATGGTGAAGTAACCCAGTGCCAGGCCTGCAGTTAGTATCAGCAAGGTGGGTTTGCGTCCCCAGCGATCACTGATTAAGCCGCCTGCTGGACGAGACATCAAGTTCATGAAGGCATAAGCTGAGGCAAGTAATCCCGCTTTTACAGGGTCTAGGGTAAAAGTCTCAGAGAAAAACAGTGGCAACATGGATACTACTGCGAGTTCTGAACCAAATGTAGCAAAGTAGAGAAGATTGAGTACGGCTACCTGCTTAAATTTATAACGATGTACGGGAGCCGGTGGATTAGTGAAAATCTCCCGGTTGATGCTATATGTCTTGCGTGCATCCAGTAGGTAAAGTAAGCCGAGCCCACAATAAATCAAGGTGGCAGCGAGACTGGAAATCAAGTTTACACCGCTTGAAAGTTTCCAGGTCAACAACGCCAGTGCGGCATACATTGGTACCTTCATAATCAGTAACAGTACAAAGTCTCCTGAGCTAGTGACCTCCATAGCCCCTATTTTTTTTGGTTTGAAATAAGTGGAGCCCTTGGGGGTATCGGTAACTGAGAAGTAGTAAATCACACTATATACCAGTGCAATAACTCCGGTGATTCCAATCGCATAGCGCCAGCCATTGTCGCCACCAAAAAATAGAGCGATGGTCGGTAAGCTCATAGCGGCAGCGGCAGAGCCAAAATTACCCCAACCGCCGTAAATTCCCTCAGCAGTGCCCAGTTGACGGGCGGGGAACCATTCGGAAACCATGCGGATACCAACGACAAAACCAGCGCCAATAAAACCGAGCAGAAAGCGACCTATTGCCGCCTGCATAAAGTTATCCGCTAAGGCAAAAATAAAGCAGGGTACACTGCCGATAGCAAGCAACAGGGAGTAGGTAAGCCTGGGACCGTATTTATCGGTGAGCATCCCGATTACTACTCGTGCTGGAATGGTTAGGGCTACATTTAAGATCAGTAGCGTTTTTACCTGATCAGGAGTCAATGACAGGCTTTTCGATATTGCCATCAATAATGGGGCATGATTAAACCAGGCAAAAAACGTAATAAAGAAGGCCACCCAGGTTAGGTGAAGAATCTTTATCCTTCCTCGAAATGAAAAAAGATTGAGGGATTCACTAGACATGCGTATTTCCTTTATTTGCATACTTCACAGGCATAAAAAAAGCCCACCACCGCGCCCCTTTGGTCGCAGTCAATGGACTCCATTGCCCGATATTTTTGTTGAAAGAGCGATTGACTGTGCGAATGCGCCTAGCGGCAAGCCATTGCACCATCGATATATTCTCATTCAATTAATGTGCCATTATTTCTTGGAATTGAGGAAATCCACAGTTTGATGGTATAGCTCTGGCCTGAAGTTTTGACTGTTTATCGTTGCTATCTCACTAAACCCCCTGCACATCTCTATTAACTGCCGGGCTTTTGTCTCACAGGGACGACCGTTATCATTATCGATATGGGCAAACAGGTGCCAGCCTGGATTGGCTATGATATTGGTGTTGCGGCGGTAGAGAATCTGATCATTCAGGGAGCGCTGCAACAGTGACTCTGGTAAATTCAGATAGTGTTTCTGTGATAATAGTCCGGCGGCTTCGCAGCGATTTTCTCTTGCTATTAGCCAGGAGCAAGCTTTCAGTAATGCTGCACGCAAAGCTAGATGGCTGACCGGGTTGGCCTTATGCCAGCTTTGGGTCACAGCTAATACTTTTTCCGGCATTGCCGGTAATAGTGTATTGCAGGCCGTAACAACCACTCCAGTACCCTTTTGGGCTGCAAGGCTATTCCATGGTTCGCCAACACAGTAACCATCAATAATGCCGCTGAGAAGGCTTTCCAGCATTTGTTCGGGGGGTAATATAATAAGCTGTATATCCCGATCCGGATTCACACCTGCGGCCTGTAACCAATGGCGCAACTGTAGTGTGTGACTGGAGAATGGGTAAACCGTGGCCAGTCTTATAGGTGAGATGCCAGTGTTTTTCTGCAGGTACTGTTTTAGTGCTACACCAATATCAGTTTTCGTTTCTTCTGTTGTGTAGTGCTGCAGGCGTTGATAGAGATCCTCAGAGAGGGTAATGGCGTTGCCATTACAACTGAGAATCAAACCACTGATAAGTCGCTCTTTGCAGTCAGGTAGAGTTTCTGGGAGCGTTAATAGCATAGGGGCCAGCATGGCTGCTGCATCGGCCCTACGCCCGATCAATTTATCGCGCAGAGTTGCCCAGGAAGTCTCCCGCTTTAACTCCACCTCAAGGCCAAATTGACTAAAGTAACCTTTCTCCTTGGCAACGATTAGGGGGGCGCTGTCGGTGAGTCTCAGATACAGCAGCTTGATTGATTTCTTTTCCGGGTACAGTAAGGAAGACATTAGGGATTCAGTGCTCGCTCTGAAAATATTGAATAAGCTGTTCGGCTACCGCGTGCATGGTGGCATTACTACTCATGGCAAGATTGCGCAAAACCTTATGCGCATCCTCCTCGTTGAGTTTTTTCTTGGCCATTAGTAATCCTTTGGCTCTTTCAATGGTTTTTCTATCACTGAGTTGCTGTTGGGTTTTCTCAAGTGATTGTCGCAACAGCTGAAAGCTCTTGAATTGAGCCATGGCAATTTCTATTGCCGGGGCAACTCTTTCGGTAGTGATCCCCTCGGCCATATATGCGCTGACCCCAGACTCAACTGCGCGACTGATAAAGTCCGCACTGTTGTGGCTGGAGAACATAGCTACTGGTGTCGGTGCCTCACGATTAACGATGGCAAGGCTCTCTAGGATGTCTCTATCAGGGGATTCAATGTCGATCAACACCACATCGGGGCGATATTTCTCTACTTGGAATAGAAGCCCTTCGGCACTGCTGATTTGCGCAACAATAGTGTATCCGGCAGATTTTAAACACTCACAGACATGGTGAGCGCGTTCTTGATTATCATCAACCAACATGATGGCAGGGCTAATATTCGTCACGACTTGAAGTGGCACTCGTTTGTGGCTAGATAGACGGCTTGTCAAAGTACAATCAAAACTTGTGCCAAAATCGTGAGAGAGGGGCAAATAAAATAAATTCTTCTAATTCCATGAAGTACAGTATGAGATATCCGTTGTTTCTTATTACGCCATTTTGGAACTATTGATCTTTTAGTACAAGAGGAGTTTTTGAGAGGAAATCTGGCCTGGTCACTTTGAAATGAAGATGCTAAAGAAGTTTTTTGAAACCATTTCCAGGTGGGCATATGAAAAGAATTTATATCATTATCAATTTCTGATAGGTGAAAGATCCTATTGCCAGGTTTTTTTTGTGATGATTAGCCTAATGAGAAAGAACTTTTAGGGAATTAACAAACCCAATTGTTTGGCCAGTGTGAAACCAAAGAGTATTTGTATTATTTAAGTTGGCCCGATTCCTTTGTTGCTTCTCACGGGTGAAAGAAAGTTCCTTTTCACAGTTTATTCTTTTTTTGTCGCTGTGACCTTATGATGTGCTTGAATTAATGTTGCAGCTGTAACTTATTAATAGCCTTATAAATTTCACCAATTGTGGCTATTAGATAGCTTCTCTTTCAATCCCAGTTTGCTGAGTTTACACTCGGCCTGACTATAAAATGGGCAAACTAGTCCTTTTTGAGGTGGATGTAGTTGTAAATTCATAATATTAAATATGAGGGGCACGGCGGTGATAATAGCCATACCTAGAGAGACCGTAGAGGGGGAGACGCGTGTTGCGGCAACTCCGGAGAGCGTAAAGCGATTAATTGACTTGGGTGTTTCTGTTGTTGTACAAGCCGGGGCTGGTGAAAAGGCTAGCTTTGCCGATGAGTTATATCGACAAGCTGGTGCTGAGATCCGTGGGGATATAGTGGCTTGCCTAAAGGGGGCGGAAGTTGTTCTTAAAGTGCAACCGCCAACGGATGAAGAGTTGGCTTTAATCCCTAAGGGGGCAACATTGATTGCCTTCTTAAAGCCAGCACAAAATGCCGAGCTCCTACAAAAGCTTGCCGATAATGATATTAACGCACTTGCCGTAGAGTCCATCCCCAGGATTTCCCGGGCCCAGAAAATGGATGCGCTCAGCTCCATGGCTAATATTGCCGGCTATCGTGCCGTCATCGAAGCCGCACATAATTTTGGTCGTTTTTTTACCGGGCAAATCACCGCGGCGGGGAAAATCCCTCCTGCCAAAGTTCTCGTTATTGGTGCCGGTGTTGCCGGACTCTCGGCAATAGGTACAGCTAAAGGTATGGGAGCCATTGTTCGGGCATTTGATACCCGAGCCGAGGTGCGTGAACAAGTAGAATCCATGGGGGCCGAGTTTCTCACAGTAGAGGTGGAAGAGGAGGGCTCGGGTTCTGGCGGATATGCCAAGGAGATGTCGAAGGAATTTATTGAAGCGGAAATGGCGTTGTTTCGCGAACAGGCCAAGGATGTGGATATTGTTATTACGACGGCATTGATACCCGGTAAACTGGCACCAAAACTATGGCTTGCCGATATGGTTGACAGCATGGCGCCTGGCTCTGTGGTGGTGGATCTGGCGGCAGAAATGGGGGGGAACTGTGATTACACTGTCCCTCATCAGAAAACTGTACATAGCGATGTGACAATCATTGGCTACACCAATTTACCCAGCCGCGCAGCGGCACAATCTTCCCGGTTGTACTCCACCAATCTCTCCCATTTACTCAGTGAACTCACTCCGAAAAAAGATGGTGAAATAAACCTTAATTTTGAGGATGAGGTTATTCGTGGGGCAACTGTGGTTAAGTCAGGGGAGATCACCTGGCCGCCTCCCACTCCCAAGATCTCTGCGCAGCCCCAGAAGCCAACAAAAGCCGCAGAGGAAACCAAGGTTTCCCTCGAAGAAAAAGTTGAAAAGCGCAAATCTCCCCTATCTATTTTTGTTTTCTGGGCAATCGCTGGAATATTACTTCTTTGGCTTGGCCGGGTAGCTCCATCAGACTTCGTTTCACACTTTACCGTTTTTGTGCTGGCCATTTTTGTCGGTTGGCAGGTAATTTGGAATGTCACCCATGCCCTGCATACCCCATTGATGAGTGTTACTAATGCGATTTCTGGGATTGTTGTGGTGGGGGCATTGTTGCAATTGGGAGCTACTGGTTCTGGGCTTGTAACCTTGCTGGCCTTTGTTGGTGTACTTGTAGCTAGTATCAATATATTCGGTGGTTTTTTTGTTACCTACCGGATGTTGAAGATGTTTCGTCGTTAAGAAGGGAGATAAGTGATGAATGGTATGATTGCAATGGCTTATCTTTTTTCCGCGGTAATGTTTATTTTAAGTCTGGGCGGTTTGTCCAGTCATGAAACTGCGCGCCGGGGGAATATCTACGGAATGGTTGGTATGGCGGTTGCCATAATAGCCACTATTTCCGGTATTGCCTCCGGCGCTTACTGGATGGTGATTATTGCCATGGTGGTGGGGGCTGTAATAGGCCTGTCACTCGCAAAACGCGTGGCTATGACGCAGATGCCGCAGATGGTAGCCCTTCTGCACAGCTTCGTTGGCCTTGCGGCAGTTTTAATTGGTTGGGGAGGCTTTCTCGATCCTCGAGTCAATCTCCATGGTTCTGCACATGTTGTGCACAGCACAGAAATTTATCTTGGGGTGTTTATTGGGGCTATCACCTTAACGGGGTCACTTGTTGCTTTTTGTAAGCTACAGGGCATAGTTTCCGGTAAGCCCTTGATGTTGCCGGCTCGGCACTGGCTTAACCTAATTGCGATCCTGGCCTGTATCGTATTAGGTGTGCTCTTTGTGCCTGCAGAAGTGAGTGGGCCTACGGTTATCAATCTACTAGTGATGACCGCTATTGCTTTATTGTTAGGTATCCACTTAGTGGCTGCTATCGGTGGGGCTGATATGCCGGTGGTTATCTCCATGCTGAACAGTTACTCAGGATGGGCCGCAGCGGCTACTGGATTTATGCTAGGCAATGATCTGCTTATCGTAGTTGGTGCACTCGTTGGTTCTTCCGGTGCGATCCTCAGCTATATTATGTGCCGCGGTATGAATCGCTCTTTTATCAGTGTGATTCTCGGTGGTTTTGGCTCTGACGGTGGGGAAGTCTCCGATGAGGAAGTCGAGGGTGAGGTGATTGCCATTGACCAGCAGGAACTTGTCGATGACCTCAAGAGCGCCGATAGCATCATTATCGTGCCTGGGTTCGGAATGGCTGTTGCCCATGCGCAACAAGCCGTCAGCGACTTGACCGATCGCCTGCGCGGTATGGGTAAAACAGTGCGTTTTGGTATCCATCCTGTTGCAGGGCGACTGCCGGGCCATATGAATGTCTTACTGGCCGAAGCCAATGTGCCTTACGACATAGTTTTAGAGATGGATGAAATTAATCCCGACTTCCCCAGCACCGACTTGGTACTGGTGATCGGAGCCAACGACACTGTTAACCCCGATGCCGTAGAAAAGCCCGGCTCTCCAATTGCTGGAATGCCTGTAGTGGAAGTTTGGAAAGCGCGCAAAGTGGTGGTGCTTAAACGTTCTATGGCCTCTGGTTATGCGGGTGTGGCAAATCCCCTGTTCTATAAAGAGAATACTCGTATGTTGTTTGGCGATGCCAAAGACAGTCTGCAGGGTGTAATTGGGAGGGTTTGCGACTAATAAAATAGCGCCTGATGTTTAATCATTAGGTGGCCATTACCCAATGGGGCTGAGACGCTGATACCAGATTGGTATTGGATGTTTCAGCTCCATTTGTTTTTTCAGAGTGAAATTATTCTTAAATTACTTTGACTATCGCTGGCTTTCATTAATAGTGATAACCTCCCCTACTTTAATAGTATTAGAAAAAAATATTAAAGGAGCTGGGGGATGGGGACCCGTTTTCGTAAACTTGCCTTGCAAGGAATGATGGCGTTTGGAACGCTTGCTCTGATTGCTTGTGGTAGTGGCGGCGGCAGCGGAGATGATACGCCTGAAAGAACGAATGCTACGGGTACTGCTGGTAATGCAGAGCTTCCTACCCCGGCTGGAGCATCTTGGGTAGAGAATAACTTTTTGCCATCCTCGACTTTTGTAGCTAGATGCGTCTCACCAAGAACTGGTACCGACCCAGCAACTGGCTACGAATATATCGATCAGCTGGGAACACACGTCGACGAAAACAACTGGCTTCGTTCCATGAGTAATGAAGTCTATCTTTGGTACGATGAAATTACAGATAAGGATCCGGCAAGCTTTGATGACTCTTTGGCTTACTTTGATCAGCTGAAAACTTTTAAGAAGACGTCCTCCGGCCGAGATAAGGATCGTTTTCACTACACGATTCCGACCAGCGAATGGTTATCGCAAACCGAGTCCGGAATCTATGTTGGCTATGGACTTCAGTGGGCACTTCTATCGAGTGAGCCACCACGAAAGGCAGTAGTTGCTTACCTAGATGAAGAAAGCAATGAAAGTTTGCCAGATATTATTGCTCGGGGTGCTGAGGTGATCAGTGTGGATGGAGTCGACTTGGCCAATGGTGAAGATATAGATACGCTAAATAATGGCCTGTGGCCAGAGAAAGAGGGTGAATCCCACACTTTTGAAATTAGGCCAGTGGGTTCTTCCACGATTGAAAAGGTTACTCTAGTTGCCTCAGCAGTGAAGTCTGATCCAGTTCAGTTTGTAAAGACCGAGGTGACGGGCTCCGGTCGCAGAGTGGGCTATATACTTTTCAATGATCATATTGCAACAGCTGAGGCGGAATTAATTAATGCAGTTACCCAGTTAGATACTGCTTCTGTTGAAGATTTAGTGTTGGATTTACGCTATAACGGCGGTGGGTATTTAGATATTGCCGCAGAGTTAGCCTATATGATTGCTGGTACAGTAACAATTGGCCAGCCCTTTGAGCGGACCAAGTTTAATAATAAGCATCCAGAGACAAACCCAATCACAGGGAAACCAATTGACTCGACCCCGTTTCATACCTCTGCGCTTGGGCTTATAGATGAGGGTTTGAAAGGAGCCCCTTTGCCTACATTGAACCTTCCACGTGTATTTGTTTTGACCAGTAAGAATACTTGCTCGGCCAGTGAAGCTATTATTAATGGCTTGCGCGGAGTAGATCTAGAGGTTATTCAGATTGGTGAAACTACTTGTGGCAAGCCCTATGGTTTTTATCCGTTGGATAATTGTGGTACTACTTATTTCACAATTCAGTTTTCTGGTGTGAATGCTAAAGGCTTTGGCGATTATTCAGATGGGTTTGTCCCTAATGGTACCGATAATACAGCTGCTGATTTGCCGGGTTGTCATATCGGCGATGACTTTTATCATCTTTTAGGTGATGCCAATGAGGCTCGTTTTGCGGCAGCCCTCAACTATATTGAAACAGGGGAGTGTGGTGATATAGCCGTTAGTGCATTTTCTGAGTCTGGTATCAATTCACGCATTCCAGTATCAAATGTTCAAGTGCCAAAAGAAGCATCTCGTAGCAATCGGATAATGGTGAGATAAAATGAAAATTGCAGCCCTGATAGGTTACTGCTGTCTTGCCGTTATATGCTTGGGATGCGCCTCTCAGTCAAATATTCAGAGTGTCCAACCGGCGCTTTTGAAAAAGGTTAGCCCAGAAGTTACTGCGGAGATACAAGTGCTGGTTTCAGAAGCCTTGGGTGGGGTTAAAGTTACTCTGGGCTCTGAAGTGTTTGTAGAAAAAAGTATTCTGGTCGTTGAACGTAATCGGCAGCATATGGCATTAATTGGTCGAGATATGACGAAGCCCATCAAATTCCAGTTACTTACGGATGGGCGGAAGTGTTGGCTTGCTCGACTTTCTAGCGATGAGATGTGGGAACTGTCTGTACCCTGTGAGCTTGCTGTTGATGAAGATACTTGATGGAGATTATCAAGAAACGGCAGAGGCCGCTTCTTGATAAAACATCAGCGCAGCAAGTTAGACTTGCGTACATCCGGCTTCTTCGCAGCTCGATAGATTAAAGCGATTTTACCAATCTCCTGGATCAGTTCAGCAGAGGATTTCTGGCAGAGCACCCCTACAATCTGATGTCTGACTTCACGGTCAGCGATCATCAGCTTTACCTTGATCAGCTCGTGATCTTCCAGTGCACGTTCCAGTTCTTCCATCACGCCCTCGCTGAGCCCATTGCCCGCTACAGTCACGACAGGTTTGAGATTGTGACCGAGAGAGCGCAGTGCTTTTTTGCGGTCGGCGGTTAAAGGCATACAATACTCCATTACCACTTTGTGGATATCGATATGGGAGTGACCAAAAGCCTTGATCTTCGTCAGCAGTTGTTTGGCTGACCCGATCGCGGCTTATGACCGCTCTTACTAATAAGCTGTAGTGATTGTAGGCATTGTACCCGATGGGCCGATCTAAGAGCAGCCACCGCTGGCTGCGTGAACATTTTAATGACCATTACGTCAAACAGTCCCAGAAAGAGGGCTATCGCTCCCGTGCCAGCTACAAGCTGCAGGAGTTGCAGGATAAGGACCGCCTGTTCAAGCCAGGCATGACGGTTGTCGACCTGGGCGCTGCACCGGGAGGGTGGTCTCAGGTGGCGATGGAGCTAGTGGGGCACAAAGGCCGGGTTTTGGCGTCTGATATATTGCCGATGGACCCCCTGGCCGGTGTGGACTTTGTGCAAGGTGACTTTACTGAGGAGTCAGTGCTCAACGAGCTGCTGCAACATCTTGGCGATGAGATGGCAGACCTTGTGATTTCCGATATGGCCCCCAATATGAGTGGGATACGCGATGTTGATCAGCCCGCCTCCATGTATTTGGTAGAGTTGGCAGTAGATATGGCCCGGCAGGTATTAAAGCCCGGCGGTGCTTTTGTTGCCAAAGTCTTCCAGGGAGAGGGGTTTGATGAGCTGATCCGCGACTTGCGCGCGAGCTACAACAGTGTTGTGACTCGTAAGCCCGGCGCCTCCAGGCCTCGCTCTCGCGAAGTCTATTTGGTGGCCAGGGGCTTTAAGGGCAATTAGGCGCGAAGGCGTATTTCTAGTCTGCCTGCTCGATATGGTATAAGCAGTATTCCTATTGGGCGGCAGGGCTGTTGTCTCCTACACCTATACTGATTTGATGGGTATAGATAGGATTGGCACAGCAAAATGAACGGATTTTGAGTGCGAAAGCGAGAGGGCTATCCCTTTGAATGATATGGCAAAGAACCTTGTACTGTGGTTGATCATCGCGGCGGTGCTGCTGATGGTATTTCAGAATTTTAAGCCGCAGACACGGGATGAGGCTCTCAGTTATTCCGACTTTGTTCAGGATGTGCAGTCGGGACAGGTGAAAAGCGTCGTTGTGGATGGTCTGGTGATTACTGGCGAAAAAGCCGACGGCAGTCGCTTCAAGACTATCCAGCCACAGATTATTGACGATGAACTCACCAATGAGTTGGTGCGCAGTAATACCCAGTTCGTTGGCCGTGAACCTGAATCTCCCAGTATCTGGCAGCAACTCTTGGTAGCGAGCTTCCCGATCCTCATTATTATTGCCGTCTTTATGTTCTTCATGCGCCAGATGCAGGGCGGTGCTGGTGGCCGTTCCGGGCCTATGGCTTTTGGTAAAAGTAAAGCGCGCCTATTAGGCGAAGATCAGATCAAGACCACCTTCGCCGATGTTGCGGGTGTGGATGAAGCAAAGGAAGAAGTACAGGAGCTGGTAGAGTTTCTACGAGACCCCACTAAATTCCAGCGCCTGGGCGGTAATATCCCCCGTGGTGTACTGATGTGTGGTCCTCCCGGAACCGGTAAGACCCTGCTGGCTAAGGCCATTGCCGGTGAGGCAAAAGTGCCCTTCTTCTCTATTTCCGGTTCCGACTTCGTAGAAATGTTTGTCGGCGTGGGTGCTTCCCGCGTCCGTGACATGTTCGATCAGGCCAAGAAGCAAGCTCCCTGCATTATCTTTATTGATGAAATCGACGCCGTAGGCCGCCACCGTGGCGCCGGTGTTGGCGGTGGTCATGACGAGCGTGAACAGACACTCAACCAGCTACTGGTAGAGATGGATGGCTTTGAAGGCAATGAAGGGGTGATCGTGATTGCCGCCACTAACCGCCCGGACGTACTCGACCATGCTCTGTTGCGCCCCGGTCGATTCGACCGTCAGGTTTTTGTCGGCCTACCGGATATCCGTGGCCGCGAGCAGATTCTGACTGTGCATATGCGCAAGGTACCACTGGATGACAAGGTCAATGCTCAGACTATTGCGCGGGGTACACCCGGTTTCTCCGGTGCCGATTTAGCCAACTTGGTGAATGAAGCTGCCCTTTTTGCTGCTCGCGCCAATAAGCGTACGGTGACCATGGAGGAGTTTGAGCGCGCCCGTGACAAAATCATGATGGGTGCCGAGCGCAAGTCCATGGTGATGAATGAGAAAGAGAAAGTGAATACTGCTTATCATGAAGCGGGTCATGCGATAATTGGTCGCCTGGTCCCAGAACATGATCCGGTACACAAAGTCACCATTATCCCTCGCGGCCGTGCACTGGGTGTTACCCAGTTCTTGCCTGAGGAGGATAAGTACAGCCTTTCCAAACGTGCGATTGAATCCCAGTTGTGTTCACTGTTTGGTGGTCGTATTGCCGAAGAGATGACCCTGGGTATAGATGGTGTGACAACTGGTGCGTCCAACGATATCGAGCGCGCTACCGACTTGGCACGTAGTATGGTGACCAAATGGGGACTCTCTGAGAAACTTGGTCCTTTGCACTATGGAGAAGATGAAAGTGGCCAGCCGGGGCAGGGTAACCCGGTTTCCGGCAAGACCTCTAATGATATTGATGAAGAAGTTCGCCGTATCATTGATAGCTGCTATGAACGTGCCAGCCAGTTGCTAGAGGAAAATCGGGATATCCTTGAAGCGATGAAAGATGCCCTGATGGAATATGAAACCCTGGACGCAGAACAAGTGGACGACCTGATGGCTCGTCGCAAAGTGCGTCGACCTAAAGACTGGGAAGACAACAATTTTGGCTCCGGTGGCAACAGCTCAACCGATGAAGCGGATAAAACGGATACATCTGAGGTCTCTACGGAGGCAGACAAGAGTAACCCGGTTGGTGGCCCGTTAAACGAGCACTGATTCTCAGCGAAATATTCAAATGGCATAAGCGGAATGTAGGTCGGGATGGCGTCAGTCCACCCCGGTTCGACATTCCGTTTTTTTATCTCTGTATATGAAAATTACCTGTGGAAAACACACACTAGACCTCTCCTCACCGGTAGTGATGGGGGTTCTCAACACCACCCCAGACTCTTTTTCCGATGGTGGCAGTTACTATCAGGCTGGCATGCTAGACCTGTCTCTTGTCTTGCGCCGGGCCGAGCAAATGCTAGACGAGGGGGCCGCAATTATTGATGTGGGTGGGGAGTCTACTCGACCTGGAGCTTCTCCTATTTCTGAGGAGGAGGAGCTCGACAGGGTACTTCCCGTGGTAGATGCAATTTGTACGAGGCTGGATGTCGTCGTCTCGGTAGATACCAGTACACCAACAGTGATACGCGAAGCCGCTAAAGTGGGAGCAGGGCTTATCAATGATGTTCGTGCACTTGAGCGAGAGGGTGCACTTGAGGCTGCCGCGCAAACAGATTTACCGGTATGCCTTATGCATATGCAAGGACAGCCGGATACCATGCAAACTTCCCCCAATTATAGAGATGTAGTAACGGAAGTCGCCCATTACCTGGCGGGCCGTATTGAGGCCTGTGGTGCGGTGGGAATTAACCGAGAGCGCCTCTTGCTGGACCCAGGCTTTGGCTTTGGCAAGACCGATGCTCATAACCTGGCTTTATTAGGTGCCTTGTCGCAATTGGGCCCAGCGGATGTCCCTATACTGGCTGGCTTGTCGCGTAAGTCGATGATCGGGCGCCTGTTGCAGCGAGAGGTGGAGGATCGGCTTCCAGGTAGCCTCGCACTTGCTATGCTAGCAGCCCAGCGAGGGGCAAAGATTTTACGGGTACACGATGTTGCAGAGACAGTTGATGTTCTGCGATTACAGCAAGTTGTCGAGGGGTTTAAAGCCTAATTCTTACAAACATTAGCCTCCTAAAATTGTAGAGGCATTTTTAAAATTTTTACAAATTAAATGCGGCGTAGTTAGCTGCAGTAGAGAACAGAAATGGAAAGAAAGTACTTTGGCACTGACGGAATTCGTGGACATGTGGGAAAGGGGCCAATAACCCCGGACTTTATGCTGAGGTTAGGGTACGCCACCGGTAAGGTACTGGGAAAGATGTCCGCGGGTAAGAGGTCCAGTCGCCCCTATATTTTAATTGGCAAGGATACTCGAGTGTCCGGCTATATGTTTGAAGCTGCCCTGGAGGCGGGTTTAATCTACTCTGGAGTTGATGTGGGCCTATTGGGACCCATGCCTACCCCTGCTATTGCCTACCTCACTCGCACTTTCCATGCTCGGGCGGGAATTGTAATCAGCGCCTCCCATAACCCTTTTCACGATAACGGCATCAAGTTCTTCTGTGCCGAAGGCTACAAATTGCCCGACGAGGTAGAGCGCGAGATCGAAGCTGCGCTCGAACTTCCCATGGAAGCGGCGGAAAATCTAGGCAAGGCATATCGAGTAGATGATGCGGCCTCGCGTTATATCGAATTCAGCAAAGCATCCACACCTTGGAACTTTTCTCTGGGTGGTCTCAAAATCGTTCTTGATTGCGCAAACGGGGCCACTTATCACATAGCACCAAAGGTCTTTCGAGAGCTGGGGGCAGAAGTGACTGCCTTAAGTGCTAGCCCGGATGGACTAAATATCAATCTGGAGTGTGGCTCTACCAAACCCAAGCAGTTACAGAGCGCAGTAGTGGAGCAAGGTGCAGATCTCGGGATCGCTTTCGATGGTGATGGCGACAGGGTTTTGTTTGTTGATCGTAATGGTGATCTTGTCGATGGAGATCAGCTGCTCTTTATTATTGGTCTTTACCAGCAGGAGCATCTTGGTGGCTGTAAGGGCATTGTCGGTACCCTGATGAGTAATTACGGCTTTGAGTTGGCCCTGCGGGAGCGCAATATCCCGTTTGAGCGCGCTAAAGTTGGCGACCGCTATGTGCTCGAAAAAATGAAGGCCAATGGCTGGATGCTGGGTGGTGAATCTTCTGGCCATATCATCTGCGCCGATGCCTCAACAACCGGAGACGGCATTGTTGCTGCTCTTCAGGTGCTTCGAGCCCTTTCTGAATTTGGCCTACCTCTGCACCAGCTCAAGGCGCGCATGCAGATGCTTCCCCAGCACATGATTAATGTGCGACTTGGACATCGCGATGGTATACTTGACCATCCGGAAGTTATGGCAGCGGTCAGTGATGCGGAGCTTCAGCTCGCTGACAATGGTCGTGTTCTGCTGCGTCCCTCTGGTACTGAGCCCCTTATCCGGGTAATGGTGGAAGGCCGTGATAGCACTCAGGTAGAGCAACTGGCACAGCAGATCTCCGCTGTAGTACAAAGGGTTGGGGGCGGCTGAGCCCTTCATTAGGGGTGCTCCTGAGGCGTTCTATAGGGCGCCATCAGTGAGATAGGCAAACTCGTATATTTTTGGTTGTATGTTGGCGGCAATGTCGCTAAGATTTGCGCCCCTTAAAGGAGCACACATGCGAATACCGCTGGTAGCAGCTAACTGGAAAATGAACGGCAATAAAGCCTTTGCCGAACGTTTTTTTTCTGACTTTGACTTGCAGGCTATTGCCGCTCACGTGGTTGTTTGCCCGCCATTTCCTTATATTCCCCTGGTGTCCCAGGTAGCAGAAGATAGGGAGCGCTTTAGTGTTGGTGCGCAAAACCTCAGTCAGGAATCCAGTGGCGCGTATACCGGTGAAATATCCGCTGAAATGCTACTCGACTGGAATGCTCGCTATGTCATTGTTGGGCACTCCGAGCGCCGCAGTCTCTATGGGGAGACAAGCGAGCTGGTAGCCAAGAAGTTTGTGGCTGCCCAGCAGGCTGGTTTGATCCCGATCCTTTGTGTCGGGGAAACCCTGCAAGAGCGTGAGCAGGAGCGCACCCTTGAGGTGATCGCAAATCAGCTTAAAGCTGTTAGCGACATCATCGAAAGTGATACCTGGAAGCATTCAGTTGTGGCTTATGAGCCTGTTTGGGCAATAGGCACAGGTAAAACTGCAACGCCTGAAGAAGCGCAGGACGTTCACCAATTTATTCGGGGTGAGCTCGGTAATGTCGGTGAGCAGGTACAGATTTTATATGGCGGTAGTGTAAAATCCGCTAATGCCAGCGCCCTGTTTGCGCAGGCTGATATTGACGGCGCCCTTGTGGGTGGCGCTTCGCTTGATGCGAAAGAGTTCGCCGCAATTTGTCGCGCTGCTGAATAATATTCAGCGAGCGGATTAGGGAATACTAAAAACGGGTTAGCACAACCCCGGTAGAGAGTTTCCAGAAAATGGAAGAAATTGTTTTAGGTATACACGTTCTGGTTGCATTGGGTATTATCGGCCTGATTTTATTGCAGCAAGGTAAGGGTGCCGAGGCCGGTGCCTCCTTTGGTGCAGGTGCATCTCAGACAGTTTTTGGTAGTCAGGGTGGCGGAAATTTCTTTTCCCGCTTGACAGCAATTCTTGCTACTGTATTCTTCGTCACCAGTTTGGGGCTGGCCTTTCTAGCTCGCCAAAACGCAGATGCCGATGTCGATGCAAATCTGCCGCAAATACCCGCTGCAGTTGAGCAAGTTGGACCGGCCAACGAGTTGCCAGAAATCGAAAGCGATATCCCGCAACTTGAATCAGATCTGGAAGCCGGTGATGTTCCTCAGGCTCCGACTGAAAGCAGCGATTCGCAAGAGCCAGCTGTAAATCAGGAAACTGATTCAGAGGAACAACAGTAAAGATTTTTGCCCAGGTGGTGGAATTGGTAGACACGCTATCTTGAGGGGGTAGTGAGCTATGCTCGTGCGGGTTCAAGTCCCGCCCTGGGCACCACATCAAGATCCGAAGAAGTTCGGAATCATCCAGAAAGCCCCGTAAATCGGGGCTTTTTGCTATCTGGAGGTTACACAGCCCTCCGCTCTAGTTCATTGTCATCTGGTGCTACATTTGGTGCTACCTAGTTCAATTTAGAAACTGGTAGCACCACCATGGCTCTGACAGATACTCAAATCAAGCAGGCCAAACCAAGCGATAAGGATCAGTGGCTTACGGATGGACAGGGGCTGCGCCTGTTGATCAAACCTACTGGCTCCAAGTATTGGCGGCTTAAATATCGATTCCAAGGAAAGCAAAAGACGTTGGCCTTGGGCGTTTACCCCTCTGTAAGTCTCAAACAGGCGAGGCAAAAAGTAGCTGAAGCAAAACAACTGCTAGCAGAGGACCGCGACCCTTCAGCACAGAAACGAGTTGAGAAGCACCAAGCCAGAGTCAGTATTGACCGGAGTTTTGCTGCTGTTGCTGAAGAGTGGTGGAACCACCAGAAAGGAACCTGGACAGAGGACCATGCCAACCGTGTATGGACTAGGCTACGAGATAATACCTTCCCTCGAATTGGCCAAAGGCCCATAGCCGATCTTCAGCCCCAAGATGTAATAGCCATTGTCCGCGATATTGAGGAGCGGGATGCGATGGATGTTGCGCAACGGGTTTTGCAAGATATTCGTCGTGTTTGTCGCTATGCGGTTCAGGTTGGCAAGCTTACGCATAATCCCGCGATTGAGTTAACGGGTATTTTGCGTGGCCGAAAAAGTAGCCATCGGGCTCCCCTCCCGCGAGAAGAGTTACCCTGCTTCCTGAAAGAGTTAGACCTTTACCAGGAGCGAGGGCGGATATTAACCAAGCTCGCTATCCAGTTATTGATACTCACCTTTGTTCGACCTGGCGAATTACGTTGTGCACGTTGGGAAGAGTTCGACTTTGAATCCTCTCTTTGGCGAATCCCCGGTGAGCGTATGAAGATGGGTACCGATCATATTGTGCCGCTGTCTTCACAAGCTCTTGCTGCACTTGAAGAGTTGAAGTCTTTAACTGGCCAGTACTCTCTGCTATTCCCCTCTGAGCGGGAAAGGGCTCGGCCCATGTCTGATAACACTATGCGTAGGGCAATTTTTAAAATGGGCTGGGACGGCTCCCAAGAGGGAAGAAGTAAAGCAAATCCCCATGGCTTCCGCGCTACTGCTTCCTCAATCCTGAATGAGACCGGCTTTAATCCTGATGCCATTGAAAGGCAGCTTTCCCACATGGAGAGGAATGGGGTAAGGGCTGCATATACCCACCACGCTCGTTATATGGATGAGCGAAAAGAGATGATGCAGTGGTGGGCAAATTACCTTGATGAGATGCGAGGAAGTGGAAAGGTAGTTCCTATTTTTGTGAAGCAGGGTTAACACAAAGTTAAACACTAAGAGGAACAATCGCTCTCGCCTTTATTTTTAATCCAACAGGGAAATAGATATGTAATCTTCTTTTCAGAAAGCTAGGGAAATTTTTCGAATTGAAGACTATAAAAAACTAAATGAGAAAAAAGACCTTTCTCTATTTAAATTTTTGCTAGATCGATCAAATACTTGCTCATGGCTATTACATTTGACTGGGGGAAACTTTTTTAAACGTAACTCAAACAATTCAGAACTAGCAGAGGAAATGAGATCTTGCCTCACAGCTTTTAGAGAGGATGATGCTGATTATAGGAAGCTTAAATCCTTTGATATACGTGATTACGTTTCCCTTGAACAATACGCTGAAGAACCGATTGACTCCTCAACTTGGACACCCGCTTGGCTAAGATCACAAAAATATAGCTGTTCTTCAGTAAAACCAATGGGAGTTGGAGATGTTATTAGGATGTTTGATGATTTGGGAGATGGTGCACTAAAGGGCTTTACTGATGAAGAGTTTGCCGAGGACGTGGCTGAATCGAGGGCTCGATATCATCGTAATGAGGAGGTTTTCCCTGAATTAGAAGATATATCAATTAATCAATATTATCGTGAAGCTTATGACTATCATCATGGCCTGGCAGCATTGAATATTGATTTGATGGCAAGGGATGAGCAGATAGTTTCAGAGTTAAAAGAACTGCTACCGAAGCTACGAAAATTATTACAGGCTGCTCCTGAAAGACTATTAGACCCAGGTTTTAAGGGTCAGCTGTTTTTGGGGCCATCATTACAAAAGCGTGATACCCGCCGGATCGATATGAACAAAGTAAGGGATTATCGTGTTCCGGAATTGATTGACCTATATATCTGGTCCGTGGTTGAGGGGGAAATTTTATCAAATGCAGATTATTTGAGGCTTGTTTTTCCTGGAGATACATTAACTGATGAACTAGTTAATGAGGATAAGATTAAGAAAGTCTGCCTGCCATATGCTTTTCGCTGCATGGAAACCGAGTTATTAACAGCTCTTCATAGGTCATTAGATTGGGAGCAAAAATCTCATTGGAAAAATAGCGCTTCTTAAAATTCTGAATTTTGATGCTACCTAAAGGTCCGGCGATCGCCTTTTAAAGCTGGTTCAATCTCCTCACCGCCACAGACTTTCACTGTGGTTTGTTAAAGGAGACTGAATATGACCCTCTCAAATACTCATCCCCAAATGCCGGATGTTTTACCTAGCCCGCCGAGCGACCATATTTTGCGCCTACCAGAGGTAGAGCGTCAGACTGGGCTCAAGAAAACTTACATCTACGCCTTGGTGAAAAAAGGTGAGTTCCCCACCCCTATCAAACTTGGTGAGCGCGCCAGTGGTTGGCTTTCCTCTGAGGTCTGCCAGTGGGTGCAAGATCGAGTTGCCATTTCTCGTGCGGGAGGTAAGTAATGACTCTTCGCACCTACTCTTCCTACACACACCAGCAAGTAGCTGAATTTGCTCGAAGCTATCGGAAAACAGAAAGCGCTGAGTTTGAGCAGAAAATACTTCTCTCAAATTTAAACCTGAGCCCTGAAGATCGGAAACTCTTCCTCAGCTCTATCATGGAGACATTTGATATGGGCTGTCCTATCCCTGGTTATGAGTTGCTTTTGTTCCTATGGCCAACGGGTGAAGCAGCGTTTCTAGCGGTAGGTTCTGATTCATTTCACCCTATTATTGATCAGCAACATGGCCGTGCCCATTGGTATCTCTCCTCCCCTAATACAATAGCACTTGGCCTTCCTGATACTGAGGTGGTGAACCTTTACCGCCTTAGAGCAGGTCTCTCTCTGGGAGGTTGGTTAGTTTGGGATGGTATCCAACTCGAATACCACCCATCAGAGGAAGCTGATGCCCTAGAGCTTCGCAATGGAGGGTTTAAAAATGTCAGCTAATATACGTGCCCTCGCCATGCCATATTGCCTTGATTTACAACCGTGTGGTCGCTATGCATTACTGAATCGCAAGTATAAGCCAGTTGGTTTTAGCAGCAGATCATTTGTCTACTATGAACAGTACCCTGTACTTTTCAATGTCAGAATTACACCCAAAAGAGCGGCAGCAATCTCCTTGAAAGGAGATCCTGATCCGAGGCGAATTTTTCTTTATAACGATGGTTGTGTTCCTACCGACAACTCAGAAACCTGGCTTTTTTATCAGGCTAAATTAGCGATCCTGGCACGACTACATCATTACAGTGATGATGAATATCACGAACAGGACAAAGCAAAACGCATCCGTCTGGCCAACTTACGCGATGCAAAACGGTTTACGGAACCTAAGGGCGTAGCGGTTTCCCTACCGCCAAATTTATCACCACGGTAAATATGATTATTGCCTCTATTCGGGGCGATCTTACCCCCTCTTTAAAAAGAAGGTGCTACATGTGTGCAGGTGTTACAGCATGGCGGAAAGCCCCGTATTTACTGGCTTTCCGCTGTCACACCTTTCTGTTACCCCAAGAGTGTTACAGCAAAAAGGTGTAACAGGAGTGAGGCCCGCAGTTCTGCTGGAAGCCTTATGGGGCGGGGGTTAAAGCTAAAATATAAGGAAAGCTAATGGCACGCTTTGATATTAAACGAGTGGCAGACCTCGCCCTTGATCGGGCAGATGAAGTCTTAGCGCACTGGGCTCCAGATGGCTCATATCAGGGAGCTGAATATATTGCTCTTAACCCAATTCGATCTGATAGCAGCAAGGGGTCCTTCTCAGTAAATCGCAACACTGGCGCATGGGCGGATTTTGCAGCAGATGAAAAAGGTGGGGACCTCGTATCGCTGGTTGCCTATCTTGAGGGGGTAAACAATGGAGAGGCAGCACAAAGGCTTGCTGCATTTCTGGGGCTCTCTGAAGGGGAGTCTATACCGCCTAGCTCAACCTATAAGTCGAAACCCAAAAAGCCAGCCGGTAACTTCTGGGAAGCCGTATTGCCGGTACCTTTAGAAGCAGAGCAGTCTTGCCCAACAACCCATCCCCATAACGGTAAACCCTCTAAAGTTTGGGAATACCGGGGACAGTGCGGCTCACTGTTAATGAAGGTGATGCGTTTTGACATTCAGAAAGGAGATGCAAGATCAAAAGACTATCGCCCCTTAACCTATTGCCGGGATTCGAATGGTCGTAACTCTTGGAGATGGAAGCAGCCGGTAAAAAAGCGGCCACTCTATAAGCTGGATTTATTGGCAAAGCGCTCTAAAGCTCCGGTATTGCTAACCGAAGGTGAAAAGGCTGCAGATGCAGCTGCTAGCCTGCTGCCGGGTTATGTTTCCATGACCTGGCCTGGCGGCAGTAAAGCGCTGGGTAAAGCAAATTTTAAGCCCCTACATGGAAGGGAAGTACTTCTTTGGCCGGATAATGATGCAGCAGGTAAAGACTGTATGCTTAAGCTGGCTGCGATGCTGCACACTATGGAATGTAAGGTTTCTATGGTGTGTTTAGAGTCCTTAGGACCTAAGTGGCCAGCTAAAGGCGATGCGGCTGATGTGGAAGCTGCCGGTATTACAAAAGAGCAGCTTACAGCCTTAATTACAAAGGGAAAGTTTTTAACGTCCTATCAACCTGTGGCAACAGAACATCAAGCCCAAAATAAGGGAGTAAGTAATAAAGGGGCTGAGTCTGGACAATTTGTAGTAAATGATCGTGGAGTTTTCTTCCCGGTTCAGGGGGCAGAAGATGAGCCTTCACTCATGAGAATCTGTGATCGCCTGGATGTGCTTGCTTTAACTCGTGACCCTCAAGGAAGAAACTGGGGTACGTTGGTTCGCTTCCTTGACCCTGATGGCATTGTTAAAGAGTGGAATATACCCAGTGAGTACCTAGCGACTGAGGGCGGTGCGGAAGTACTCAAGCAGCTGTATAGCATGGGCCTTCGTGCTGAGGCAGGGCAGCAACCAAGGCGCAGAATCGTTCAGTACTTACAAACGGCAAAAAGCTCTAATCGCTATGTCCTGGTGAATAAACTCGGCTGGCATGGCAATGCCTACTTACTACCGAATGAAACCCTGGGAACGCCTGTAGAACCTCTGTATTTTTACTCCACTAGCCCGGATCTCAATAAGATAAAGTTTAGTGGAGGGCTTCAGCAATGGCGTGAGCATGTGGCGAGCTATTGTAAGAACAATACCCGGCTTTTATTTGCGGTTTCAGCAGCGTTTGCAGGGCCTCTACTAAATCTCATTGGTATGGAAACGACCGGCTTTCACTTCTTTGGTGATAGCTCCCAAGGAAAAACGACCTTACTTAAAGTGGCAGCCTCTGTTTATGGCGGGCCTGACTTTGTTCGCACCTGGCGTAGTACTGATAACGCGCTGGAAAGTATTGCTGCCTCCCACTCTGATGGCCTTTTAATTCTTGATGAGATCAGCCAATGCGATCCCCGTATTGTGGGGGATATTGCCTATATGCTGGGGAATGGCACTGGTAAAGCAAGGGCTAATGATCGCGGAGGCGTACGCGGGAATGCGTTTGAATGGAGGCTTGTCTTCCTCTCTACAGGAGAGCGCACGCTTGGCCAGCAGATGGCTGAAGTGGGTAAGAAAGCAAAAGCCGGGCAAGAGGTAAGACTACTGGCTATTCCCTCAGATACAGGGAGTGGTGCCGGTATCTTTGATGAACTGCATGGGTTTTCCGGGGGGGCTGCGTTATCGCGCTATATGGTTGAGAAAGGGTCCTTATTCCATGGCGTGGCCCTTTATACGTTTATCAGAGAGCTTTGCGCTAGCAACTTGGAAAAGCTGGCAAGCCAGATTCGTCGAGAACTTGTGAACTTTGCCGCAGAGCTGTCTGATGATGTGAGTGGTCAGGTACGAAGGGCAGCAGAGAAGTTTGCTCTCGTTGGTTTTGCTGGGGAGCTAGCTTCCACTGCGGGAATTACAGATTGGCCAAAAGGCATGGCGATGGAAGCGGCCAAATCCTGCTTTAGTGCTTGGGTATCAGCCCGTGGCGGTGTTGGAAACCTGGAGGACCGACATACCTTGGCGGCTCTGAGGCTATTCTTTGACCTCTACGGAGAGTCCCACTTTACCCGTTGGGATCGAGAAGACTTCACGGCTGATGATCACACTGTTCGTACTTTGAAGCGTTGCGGCTACCGGAAAACGCTACAAGACAGTAATGCCCTTGAGGGACAGGCTTGCTCTGAGACTGTTTACTACGTTTACCCAGCTACGTTTAAAGCAGAGGTTTGCAAGGGGCTCAGTGATCGAAAGGCAAAGACACTACTAGCCGCCTGTGGTGCTTTGGAGCGTGATGGCAACGGGAAATACTCGATACCAACGCGCTTGCCGAATAGTGGGCGTAACCCTGAACGGGTGCTAATCATTCGACCTCACTTGATTCCTGTTGAAGATGATGGAGAAAAGGGACTACTTAAGAAAAAGGCCGCGTAGCCCATACCGTTTACAGGTGTTGTAAGCGGTGTGCAGCCGTTTACACTCTCCAAATAAGTAACTGCCTATTTGGTAAACAATTAGCTTTTAGGGGATAAACCCAAAGCTTGCCGGTGGCTTTAGTTGGCCAATTTCAAAGTGCACTCTATTTGCAGCTTTGCGAACCAGACTATGTGTAATCGTGTACTATCCACCCAGATATTCAAGCTTTACACAAAGCCTGCCTCAGTAGACGATGCCTCTTCGGTATTAAATTACTTAGGCATTTAAAGGTTTTAGAATCAAACACCAACATTTTACTATCCTATCTTTTCAATTAGGATTACAAACGGTCTGTGGGGCTCAATACACCTTTGCCGCCCCGATTCACAACATGAGTGTAAATCTCCATAGTGGATATATCCGCATGCCCTAGTAGCTCCTGAATTGTCCTAAGATCGTAGCCAACTTCTAATAGGTGAGTGGCGAAACTGTGCCGGAATGCATGTGCTCTGGGCGGCTTGTTGATGCCAGATTCCTGCACAGCACGCCGTAACTGCTTTGCAAGTGCCGAAGGATGAAGATGATGCCGTCTTATCACGCCGCTACGGGGGCAAGGGCCAACGCGCGAAGCTGGAAACAAGAATTGCCAAGCTGTGGTACGGGCAGCAGAGGGGTACTTCCGCTCTAATGCATCCGGCATATAGACATCCCCATAGCCATTTGCGATATCCCATGCATGAGTTATTTCGACCTGTTGAATTTGAGTGCGCAGGTCAGGTATCAGGCCTTGTGGAAGTATTGTGGTTCGGTCTTTATTACCTTTGCCTCCCCGTACGAACACATTGTTACTGCCAAAATCGATGTCCTTAACTCTCAATGATAAGAGTTCGGCACATCTGAGCCCTGTGCCGTACATTAGTTTAACTTGAAGGCAGTAGACACCTTTCAGCTTTGAGATAATGGCTCTAATCTCTTCCCGACTGTAAACAATTGGAAGGCGACGATGTTGCTTTGCAGGCGAAAAGCCAATGTTGGAAGTATCAACCCCCAAAAAACGTTTATAAAGATATACCAGCGCATTTAGCGCGATCCGCTGGGTGTTAACTGAACAATGCCGATTTACCGACAGGTGGTTTAGGAACGCCTCGACCTCGGCAATACCGATTTCCCGAGGGTGTCGTAGTTTATGAAAGTGAATAAAGCGTTTTATCCAGTGAACGTAAGTCTGTTCAGTCCGATAGGCTAGACCTGCCTCACGAATATGAAGTCGAACGCTGGGGATGAATTTGGTTGAATGCCTGGGAAGCCTGTGACGAATATCATCCATGATAGTACCCTCACAACTGTATATAAACACAGTTATGGGTGCAATAATCACAGGTGTCAAGCCCCGAATTATAGAGCCATGGCTGACATCCGCAGAAAGGTTCCCCCTAACTTATTGATTTAATTGCGGGTAAAATGTGTTCAAGAGCAGGAGGTGTTACCAGGCGACTTGAGCCGATGGCTTACTATCTCTGGTTATTATTTGATCGTAAATTTATAACCTACAGTAAATAAAGGCTTTTTTACATAGCTTGAAGGGTCTACTTCAGAAATAGTGGCCAAATCGATAGTGAGCCACTGGCTCTTTAATAAACTGTTAACTTTCCAGGAGCATCGAGATCAAAGCGAGTGAATTTCCAGAATTAGTTGGTTCACTATCAAAGGAGTGGAAGGTGTACTTCTACGAGTCACTTGCACACAATCTGACCGTATCCGCTAGGCTAGTTTGGTCAAACGATGACACCTCGGATTCTGAGAAATTAGATCAGCTAAAGTGGCTTAATGAGATTCAGCACCGTGTGACGTCAAAGATTCAAGTTGAGCGCACTAAGCGGCATGAATGGCCAGAATTAGAGTTTATAGAGATGGCCAATCACTATGTAAAGTTGTGCCCAGCCATTTCAGGCATGGTTGCCGGCGCAATTTCAAAATCATATGAGCATGTAGCTAGTGTCAAAAGTTAACAAATCAATCAACTTCGCGCCTTCGGCGCCGGACAGCTTACACTACACTTCGCTTCGTTACAGCTGCCGGTTATTGAGGCGTTAACTTAGTATGAAGCATCCTTCTGGATACACAATTGAAGACGTAATTGAGCTTGGAAAAGAAAAGCGATCTCAGTTCGATTATAAAAAATTTAACCCTGATTTCATGGGGCTGGTGTTTTTAAATGAAGATAGAGGTTGGCCTATAACAAGCAGTTATCGCCCAGCTCATCAGGTAACACCTGATATCCTTACTACTGGCGAGCAAATGTTTTTTGAAAACGACATATTAATACCTGGGGAGTCCGCACGCGCATATATAAGATTACTTTCCCCTGAGCACTATCCGCACTGTTTGTATATTGGAAAAGAACTAAATATCAACGAGGGTTCAAGAGTTGTTGGGCGAGTAAAGGTTTTGGAGGTCTACAATGATCTTTTGCTGGCGGCCAGTTAACAAGTTGTGGCAGCGAGGGCGCTTCGCGCCGGGACAGCTTACACTGCGTTCCAGCTGCCCCTGCACAAAGCGTTATGTACCCAGAATATGAGAGATAAACGAGCCATATTTGCGACAGTTGAACTCTGGTGTTCCGAGCGCAAAGGCATTTTTTTCGCAATCTTGGTTACGCTAGGCATTGGAGTACTCTTCCTATATGTCGGCCTGCCTAAAAGCACTGAGCTTGTTTCGGGTGTCGCGCAAGCTCAGGTCTATGATGGCAGCCAAACTGGAAATGAGCCTAAGCTCTCGGTCAAATTAGCTAACGGCAGCTTAGTTCATGTGGCGGTAAGCTCTCCTGGTCAAGTAAAAATAGGCTCAGAACTTTGCCTATATAAAAAGACAAGCCATGCAGGTACAGTACACTATTCAATTAAGGCAGTTGGCAAATGCACATAACAAATTTAGGCATGCGACGTCTGCTGCGCAGCCGCACATGCTAAAGGCGTTACATGCTTAGGTAAAAAATGAAATTTAAAGTGTTTGCAAACAACCAGCTAATTGGTGAGTCCGAACTAGAAAGCGGAGATCCGCCCATGGGAGTTGCCTTCGGTGATTTAGTGCCTAATAAAAATTATGCACAGCACCAAGAGGTTTTTGAAACACAAAATTTTGACACTATGTCAGGTCTAAATTTGCAAGTACAAACAGAAGCAGGTTTAGTGCTTGAACCTTGCAGCGGTATTGGTATCGAAGACCTGTCAAAAGAAGCAGGCGAAACCTGCATACAAGTAAATGTATTGGGGTTAGATTCAGAGCTTTACGATGAATTATTTGCTAATCATGTAGCGGCATATGAAGCGCAGTTTAAGTAGTCAGCATGTAACAAGCGTATCCAGGGGAATGCTAAAAGCTGCGTTGCACTCAGCTTTTATCATCCCCTGATCCGGGCGTTAAGGCATCATGAGAACTACCCTGAAGCTAGTCGCAATAATTTCAGTGTTTTTAGCTTTGACCTGCGCTGTATTTCTTGGTTTCTACCAATGTGGTGGTTACATTTGGGTTCGGCAAGCTGTTACTGCGGTAGCTGGAGTAAGTCTTGTATTATCTGTGGTTAGCAGTTATCGAATCTCTGGTAGCTCTCTAAAAATCGCAGTGGGTGTGACAGCTGTACTTATAGTTCTTCTTGTCATGTCTTGGTACAGTGGTCAGGCACTGTACATTACACCCAGTAGTATTTCTGAGTTTTTCGGCCCTGGCTGCTAGAAAGCCTTAACAAACACAGGCAGTTTGCTACGGCCCTTCGGGCCTTCGCGGGACAGCTCACCTTGTGCACATTCTGCGCGGTCGCTTTGCTCCCATTTTCGCGCAAAATGTGCACAAGATAAGCCGCCCCTGCTGTGGGCGTTAAGCATGATTAAATATCTTTGGATTCTCATAGCATTTACTTTTTTGCTGTCGGCTTACAACTGGTACGAAGAAGGCTATTTCAGTTTTTTGGGCTTTTGCTTAGCAAACCTTGGCGCTGTAGCTGCGCCAATATTGGCTACTCTGATCCTGCAAGGTGTTTCTAAATTATCAGGCTTGCCCGATCTACAATTCAAATTTTCGGCCGTCCTTGCTGTGGTCTTAAGCCTGGTTGCATATGCTTACTACGCCTTGAACGGTCGCGCTGAAAACTCAGGCACTTCAGCCGCACAAATGCATGTTATCGTGGCACCAATAGTGCTCTTGTCTTTTACTCTGTTAACATCGTTAAAGGCTTTGTTGACAAGCGTTGTATTTAAGTTGTCGGAGGGGAAAAATGCTTAACAAACACAGGCAGATTGCTCCGGCCCTTCGGTCCTGCGCGGGACGGCCTATGCTACGCTTCGGCCGCCCCTGCTGTGGGCGTTAAATTCTCAAGGAGATACAAGTGAGAAGTTTTATAGTTGCAGTGCTGGCTGTCCTCTTATCGGCTTGTGGCGCAACAATACAAACATATGAATCATACTCAGAACCAACCGGTGTTGAGAAAACAGCATCGATTGGTAGTGAGCTATACCGAGTTACAAAAACCAGGGATTTACCAAATGCTTTCGGGAAAGCTGACATTTTCGGAGGCAAGGTCAATTCAGGCTTCAGTGAATTGCGCTTTATGGGTATCACTCCTGAAGGAGCAATTATTTTTAGGCTTACGAATGTTGATATTGAATCAAATGAGACAACTATGAGTAGGTACGGTAGTAGTTCTACAACGGTATATTCAAATACTACAGCCAATGCTACCGTTGTTGGCAGTTCCGCATATGGTTCTGCTAATACAAACACTACAATCCACCACTACGAAAAGCCAAAGTCAACCGTTACGCAGTTACCTCCGAATACTGTGGAGTTTTTATTTAATCCAAATGAAAAATTGCTAAAACTAGATGGTTTAGTAGTTGAAATCATCAAGGTTACAAGTTACTCAATTAGTTATGTGCTCCATAGGCAGTAAAGTATTTAACAAGTACAAGCAGGTTGCTACGGGCCTTTGGCCCTTCGCGGGACGGCTTACGCTACGCTCTAGCCGCCCCTGTTGTAGTCGTTATGTGCTCTAGGGGTTAATGTGGCGTAACTTTCAACTGGAGTTTGATTTTGAGTAAGGCAGATAAGCTGACTAAAGATGAAATGAATCAAATGTTTCAGTTAATCAAAAGGTATTCTGAAACAGAAATGGATCAATGGGATCTTTGGAAATTTGATACAAAATATGAAAAGGTATATGTATCTTTTTCACGTGAGGTTCCGAAATCTGAGGAAGATGCATATTTTGAAATTTCTCATTTGCTGTATGACTGATCAGCAGAAGTTTAGCGGCTCAAAATCTTTGGTGTGTCCACCACATAACAAAGTTAGCCAACATCAGTCGCTTCGCTCCTTGGACAGCCTTGTCATTGCGCCAGCCGTGCATGGCTTCGCCATTGTTGCACAGCTACCACAACAACAAGTCAGCCGTTGCTAACGGCGTTATGTTTCAGAGAGTCATGAATAAAATAGTAAATATTAGTGAAGTATTTAGCTGGTTGTTTCTACTTGTCTGGTTGCTATTGTCACTCAGGCAAGGCTGGGGAGGCGTGCTTTACGGCTTGCCGATGGCGTTTTATTTAGCAGCACTCTTACTATCTGTTGGCAGTGGAATGTATGAAGCTCTATCAGCGCAAAGAGAAGCATCGTACAGTGTAGTGCTGCGGCGTTTTATACCAGGTATTTTTTGTGCCGTGTTCTTTGTTTACATAATAGCTTTGGGCTTAAGCAAGTGAAAACATAACAAGTGACTATGGTCCTTTGTCAAGTATTTAAGCCATTTTCTCATCCCAGTAAGTGTTGTTTTTTACCATTGTATTTAGGATGGTAAGTTGCTTCCTCATACAAGCGATAAGGGCTACTTTCTTTGGTTTACCAGCAGCGACCAGGCGCTCATACATTGGCTTTAATTTAGGGTGGCATTGTATTGCCGACATCATAGAAACAAACAAAACCGTGCGTACACGATGTCTCCCACCTCGAATATAGCGCTTACCCTGGAATCTGCCGCTATCACGATTCATCGGGGCGATACCCACAAGGGCCGCAATCTCTTTGCGGTTCAGCTTGCCCAGCTCAGGAAGTTCGCTCATTAGCGTGTAAGCCAGTACATTGCCGACTCCTTTAGCGCTTAATAAGAGATCGCGTTTTTGTCGCCACTCGGCAACGCTGTTAACAAGTTTATCAAGTTGCTTATCGACTCCTTCTAGCTCTTTTTTGATGGCCTTTAAGATAGCCTGAATGGGCTTGTGAACAGACTTAGGCATTCTCTTGAGGCGATTCTTTTGCATTGTGCTCATTTCTAAGCACTGGTTCCTGACCGTCAGCAAATCACTGATATTTCTTAGTTTTTCTGGTTTGATCGATGACAATCTTGGCTTCATTGCTTCACCAAAATGTGCGATATCAATTGCATCCAGCTTATCTGTTTTTGCGAGCCGCCCCGCTGACTTTGCAAAGTTTCTTACTTGTGAAGGATTGCAAACAACTATCGGCAGTCCCGCTTTATGAGCAGCACAGACAAATTCTAATTCTAGCCTTCCTGTGGACTCGATCAATACTCTTTCAGGTTTAAGAGGTTGTAGTTGTTTAATGGCATCCTTAATACCATTTTTATCATTGGTAACACTAAAGAATTGGCCATTAGGTCTCACATAAATATCGAGTTGTTTACTGCTGGTATCGATACCGACATTGATCTCTTGAGGTTCCATAAGATAAGCTATCTCCGCCTTGCTATTCGGGCTCGAGGCCCACATGACTATTCGAGTTATGCCTAGTGAGTGTCTGTCACGTTCATACTTGTTAACGGTCTTTATGAACCGGCGCAGCAACGGACTGTGACAAACAAGGCCTTCGGTGGCCGCCGAAGGTGGGTCTCAATTTACCCGTTAGCGAAAAGGATTTTCAACATCAGAATTGGACAAGAACAACCATACAAGCGTAGGCACGGGAAAAATTTTCCACTGCGCTCCAAATTTTCCCATGCTACGGGCGTTAAGCATTTTTGATAGATAGTTATGGAAGAAATTTTAGGTGGAACAATTCGGGTTGTTGGCAGGTTCCTGTTTGAGGTTGTGTTTGGCCTCATCATAGATTTACTGTTCCACATTCCTGGCTACTATATCTGCAAGCCATTTTCGGGCAATGGCCAAGAACCAAAGCCAGGCTGGGTCTTTCTGTTCAGCATTATCTTTTGGGTGGTAGTAGGGTTGTTAGCTTACGGCGCCTATTCGCTGCTTGGTGCGGAACCCAATGCTTAACCAGGCCAGGCTGTACACTCCGGCGCTACGCGCCTCCGCGGGACGGCCTACGCTATGCGCTGCGCCCATTAGCTGCGCAGGCCGCCCCAGCTGACAACGTTATGTGATTTGAGTGAACGCAATGAAAGCCTTATCATTTTTAATAGTCCCTTTGGTGCTTTCTTCAATTAATAGCCTTGCTTCGGAAGCAAACCCAATTACGCAGATCGACAAACTTTTAAAAAGGCATGTGGACGAAATAAGAAAATCCGAAAATCTGGTCGGTCTTGGTGCGGTAGTCATTCAGGACAGCAAGATCATTGGACTTTCGGTTAGCGGCGAGCGTAAAAAAGGCGATGGTGTTCTCGTCTCACAGCAGGACCTATGGCATATTGGTTCCATTACTAAATCTTTTACGGCTACGATGATTGCTCGCCTGATTGAAAAAGGTGATTTGAAGTGGGATACATCTATCAAAGATGTTTTTCCTGACGAAAAGGACATCCATACAGAGTGGAATGATGTGACTCTAGGCAACCTGCTTGCACATACATCGGGAGCAACACCCAATTTCTCGCTTTTGGTTAGCTTAAAAAATCCAAACGCTGGTAGTGAAAGAACGGCTGCAAGAGAATCAGCAGTGCGATATATACTCTCTCAGCGGCCTGAAGTAACGCCAGGTGGCACCTTTGTATATTCAAATGTCGGATATACGATTGCAGGTGTAATAGCTGAAAAGAAGGCAGGAGTTTCATGGGAAAATTTAATTAGAAAAGAGGTTTTTTCACCTCTAGGGATTGAGAGTGGCGGCTTTGGTGCCCCTAAAGACATAGAGGGGAAATTGAGTCAGCCATGGGGGCATAAAAAATTATTTGGTTTTACTAAGAGTGGAAAAGATGATAACACGCCAATAATTGGACCTGCTGGTACAATACATTTATCGCTTAATGATTTAGCGTTGTATGCTGATGAACATCTTCAAGGCATACAAGGGCGTAGTTCATTCCTAAAAAGAGAATCGTTTCAGCGTCTACATCATCCAAACCTTAATAGCTATGCTTATGGCTGGGTAATTGGTCCACCGGAAGAGTTAGGTGTTGGTAATGTTCATTGGCACAACGGCTCAAATACTATGTGGTATGCATTGCTTGTAATTTTACCAGATATCAATGCCGCGATAGCCATAACTTCTAATGACGGAAACTTTAAAGTTTCCGAGTATTCTGCTTGGGAAATAGTCAAGCGTTTAGCAAAACCATTAGAGATTGCACATAAAGAATCTATGAACTTGGACACTATAAAGAGCACTGGTTATTGAGGCTTTATGTGAGCACAAGGAAAGAGCTATGGGCGTAAATCTGAAAGAGATTGATGGAGTAAAAATTCAGCCAAAACACTTAGCCTCATGTCACTGCGGCTTTGTAAAAATTGAACTGGATCTACCTGATGGTCTTATTGATCTTCGGCGTTGTGATTGCTCTTTGTGCCGCAGGAGAGGTGCAATCGCCGCATCAGTATCGCTAGATGGCATTAATGTCTTAGAAGGGCAGGAACATTTAAAGCTCTATCAATTCAATACTAATACAGCGAAACACTATTTCTGCGGTAATTGCGGTAATTGCGGTATTTACACACATCACCAAAGACGCTCTAACCCTACTCTATACGGTTTCAATGTGGCGTGCCTGGAGGGTGTAAATCCTCTCAAAATCGGTGTTGTCCCAACATACGATGGGGTAAACCATCCGGCGGACCGAGGGTAACTCACATAACAATCAGCGGCAGAGCGGCAGCCAACGCTGGGCGTTAAGTTTACAGAAATATTATGGATTTAAGCTGAAACCCATTTCCTGAATATCGAAACTTCTCTTTTAATGCGATCCATGACGACTCGGAGGGTTTTCGAATACTTTTAGAGGCTAACTGTGACAGGTTCTCTAATAAGCAAGCATTACGTATAAGGTTTCCGCTGGCTGGCCCTATGTACTACCACCGATCAGATGAAAGCTTTTTATTATCGCCTGAAAGTACGATAGGTAATCCAGGCGTTACATTTCAGCGAACAAGAACATCAGATTTAATTGAGCGATTTCACATGTTTAGCTGCAATATTTATCGAGAAGATTCTATTGTTCATTATTGTATTTATACTGATAATGAGTGTGTTGAGGTTCTATCAGTAGTTGAACCCATCTGTGAAAATTTGTGGCACCAGAAAGCTAAACAATTAGGCGGTGTCTGCTGGTGATTCAATTTTGATAATTGGCTCATTTTCTTGTTTGATGTTTCCCATTAGCCTTCCTGTATACATCTTCCTCTTAGTATTGAGCTAGGATGATTCATTTTCCTGTAGAGAGCGTTTAAGTGGAAAGATAAGCCCTGGGAGGATGGCCTTTTCCTCCTCGGTGAGAGCCTTCTACGAGAGATACGGATATCAGTACATCGCCAAGGGCAACTACCTGACAAGAGATATATTATGATGACTGATAAAGATAAAGTGAAACGCCTGGCTGAGGCCAGACAAAAGAAAGGCTGGACGCAAAAGGAGATCGAAGAATTTGCCAAGCGCCGCAGCCATGAACTAAAGAAAATTTCCGAGGATACTGAGGAGCCTGATCACCTCGCCTCTGGCACCCAAAAAACCATCGAAGAGATATGCAAGGATGACGACAAAGAAGACTAAGAAACTGTCAGATTTAGAAAAGCAACAGGTGCCTCAGAAGGGAGAGATATCCCCAGAAGAAGCTCGCACTAAGGCCACTATTTTTGCGGCTCAGATTAAGGCTCGGATGAAAAGTAAAGGAGCTAAGTTGAAATGAGGGGGTACCCCCTTGTTGAGCAATCAAGATTGCAGTAGAGGTATGTATTTTGGTCAACATGCGCAGAACAGGTCATTATCAACGTTAACCCGGGGGACCTTTCTATCCTGTCCAGTATTACTTACTACTCTGGTGGCAAGTGTGACATCAATATTTATAACTAATCATCCATTGCATATTGCTTTCATTATTGCTTTCGGGCTGGCAATTCTTGCAGCTACTGGAATCATCAACCCGCTTCGCGTGAATTTTTACTCTCCTTTCTTAATTTAGCCCTGCTCAAAATCTGCCTGCCTCAGTGGTTTGACCATAGTGAGGACAGGCTTGGCTCAAGCATTTTGTCTTTTACTGATTGATTCGCTGTAAGACGCTATCGGTTCTGAAATGTTTGGTCACAAGATTACTAGTTGTACCTAGCCAAAATTGCTTCACTTTAAAAGTATGCTGTAACACCTTTGGACTGTGAGACATTGGGGGTAACAGAAAGGTGTGACAGTGCAAAGCCAGTAGCCATGCGGCTTACAGCGATTCTGTAACACCTGTACACCTGTAACACCTTTATTTGATAGAGGTAGGAGTTGGCTGCTCCCCCCTCACCCCTTTGGCTAGACTGGGACTGCGGAGTAGGGGGTATCATCAACTTGTGAGATGTTGGGGGGATGCCCTCAACAGAATATAGAGAAAGCATTTCTGAATTACTTTAGGGACTCCACTCGTAACGGATTGGCGAATCTATTTGACTGTGGTTTCTTCTCGTACAGGATCGGTAGATTGTGCCGGCCCCTGATGGTAGGAGTGTGAGTTTAATTCACTCCCATTTGTATTGGCCCAGACTGTGAATATCTACCTGATGTAACGAAGTAGCTCTAGTTTATGACTGAGCCTTAGGTGGGCGACGGCATCTAATATTTCTGCTACTGGGGCAGAGTGTAGATTAACTGCCCGCTAATCGGTTTGGTGGCTATGGCTGAACTCTAAGCCAAGCTTAGGGTTCAACGGGTCCTCCTGAGGAGCCAACACACGGGTAATTCGGCCCCCGCTCTGTTAACAGATATCTGATTTTTCCTAGGGGGGTTATACCTTCCTTAGAGTCAGTCAGTGGTAAACCCCTAGTTCGGGGTTTGGTGTTCTGAGCAGCTGAACCCACGGGGGGTAGGTTGGATATCTGGCAGCCTTGTATCCGGCACTGCCGTCCTAGCTTAGATTTCACAATGGCTTAATTCAGGTAGGGGGGAGTGATAATTAGGTAGTTGTTCTGGGAGTTTCAAACCGACAAAGCGTCGGTTTTTGTCTGGCAGTGAAAACCGGTGATTTGCCGGTTTTGGAGGTGATGAAACATAGGCGACCTGAATGCTGAGGTGACGTCGCGATTCGCGGCTCCATCTTATGCGCTCAAGAAGCCGTTCATACTCAAGCCGATCCCCTGTCGAATGCTAGCCAAACCGCCAGATTCGCGGTTTGAGGTACATGGAAACAGGCTAAGGCTAGGGTCAAATTCAGGTGGTACGGCAAGATGTGTATAGAGGCTTCAGTGGTACGTACTGCTGTTAAACCCCTCTAGTTGGGGGTAGGAATTCAAAGTGGTGCTACATATGGTGCTATTTTTCTGTTGAAGCTCCATGTGTATCCTGTAATTACTGGCCTATAGAGTGATTTTCAAGTCCCGCCCTGGCACCATACATGAAACTGAGAGAAAACCTCAGTCAAATCAAAGAGTTAAAAGGAGGCTTAGGCCTCCTTTTTTATGTCTGGCACTCCGCTGGCACACAATTGGTACACACTCATGCACCTGTTGAAGCGCCCGAATAGCCCCACCTGTATTTCAATTTTCGCCTCCCTAAATCATCGCGGTTCTTACTCTTCTCCTTACATACAGTTGACAGAGATAAGGCCTCTAAGAGAGCGTTATACCTAGCAAGGAAGGTCAAGCAATGGTACTGGTTGGGTATGGACTACGAGCTGATAAAATGTAACGCTAACGAGCAGGCAATTAAATTTCGTGATGATTGGCTGGATGAGTTCTTGAGTAAAGGGGGATACGCTCTACATAGCTATGATACAAAGCAGTTTTTAGCGGAATATTTAGGGGAGAGTGTTGAGAGTGGTCATCAGGTTCAATTGGATTTAGAGGAGACCGAGGAAGAGTTTCTTAGTAGCGGTGTAAGACCTGAAAGAAAAGCTACAACACTTCAAGCGCGGATAGGGAGGTTGCAGAGACAGTTATTGAGGGCTCAACGGCGCCTTGTTTCTGGCCTGTCTATTCCTAATGAAGTTGGGGTGCCCCTTCTCCGAGGGGAGAGAAACTGAAGCATTTAGTTCAATTGAGCACTCAGTTCTTTCTTCAAAATACTTGTCGACGATACACATCTGCTACACAATTTTTGATCAACCATTCTTGAATGGCTCGTCTAGTAGCGTATCTTGTTGGTAATACTTGGATTTCACTATGTATGTTCATAGCCCCGCCTAGGCACCACATCAAGATCTAAAGAAGTTCGGAATCATCCAGTTAACTCCGAATTGTAGGGCTTTTTGATTTTTATCGCTTCTCTAATTTTTACTGGGTCATCCCCCCAAAAAAATCTATAGAGCATATTGTTGTGGCTGGTTTTAATTTGTTCGGTGAAACAGCTGATCCAGAAATGTGCCCCATATTTTTCGAAGATTTATCCATTGATTAGGTAGTGAATCTGGACTCTGTAATTCAGTGTAATTGGAATGTGATATACGGCTGTTGCTAGCTTTTCTTTGACGTTGAATACTTACTCTTACCATAAACTCTGATTTTGGCTCAATAAAAACCTAGTAATTCTTGAGTTCTTTTACTCTTTTAGTTGGTTCTATTCATGCTTTAATAAAAGTTGACGCCTCTACAATACCAAGCACCTAGCTATGACTACTGAAAGGGATTAAAAAAGGAAATTTTTAAATGAAATATCGGTATGTGCTAACAAGAATAAGCATTCTGAAAGGATTGTTAACTTCTTTTATAGTACTGCAATCTATTACAGCTTTATCTGATGTAAATCGAATCGACTTTGATTTGGATGATGATGGTTTGATAGAAATCAATGATTTGGCAGATTTCAATGAAATTATTAATAACTTGGAAGGCGCTTCGCTTTATGGGGTGAGTACAGGCTGTACTTCCAGTGGGTGTCGGAGATTTGAATTGAATGCAGTCTTTGACTTTAAGGTAATCAATGCTAATGGAGATCATGCAATTCTTACCAGTGAGCAGGATCCATACATAGGTTCTTGTGCTAAAAATGAGGCTAGTGAAAGTGGTGTATCGCTTTCAGTTGGTATGCTTTTGCCTATTGCGCAACTAGTCAAAAATTGCCCAGGCTGGCAAGTGAGCTGGAAATCTGACATAAATTTGAGTGAGGCTGAACACGGGGGGCAACTGGCTGGAATTCCACATGATGTGATGATCATAAATGATAGTGTATATGTTGGAAGCGAAGTCAATTCAGGGGGGGAAAGCTTTCATCACATTCTCGGTGAAGGTCATGGGCAAGACTATTTTCCATCCTCCGATGGACATGAAATAATCGCCCCTACTCTCGGAAATTATATAGCGAGCCTTGCTACTTATTTTCATCAATCGGACTTGCCATCTCACCAAGTTTTTACAGATTTACCGCAAGTTTACAGTGACGCAGGTGAGGTCACAGTAGATATACAAATGGCTCTATATCATACCGATGAACCGTATAGCCTTGCCTATAGTTGGAGTAGTCCAACACTGGTGCCGCTAAATGGTTTTGACAAAGATAGTTTTATTTTTGATCCCGCTGAAATAAATGGAACTCATGAAATTAATCTTGAGGTTACACATTCAAGTGGAGGTTCAACCAGTACTACCACTTTAATTCGGGTTGAAGAGTCATTGCCAGAGCTGAGCGATACTGAAGACACTGATGGCGATGGTCTCAGTGATCTTGCTGAAGGTGTTATAGATTTAGATAAGGACAAGATCCCTGATTATCTTGATAAAAAAGGAGATGGTAATTTATTACCAGTAGATATTGGCGGAGCACAAATTCAAAGTGTTGAGGGTGCATTCTTGGTACTTGGGGACAGCGCTTATATGGCAGGTAGGTATTCAAGCAATATTACTCTTAGTGATATTGATAAATTTTACAGTGAAAATCTTGCTACTCAAAATAATTATCAATTCTTACATGGAATTTTTGATTTCATCGTACGAGAAGCCGATATTGGCAGTAATACTCAGGTTGTAATTCCACTAAAAGCAGCTCTTCTTGCGGATGCGCGCTATATAAAATATAGGCAGGGTGTTGGCTGGGTGGACTTTGTTGAGGATGATAAAAATTATGTCGCCTCGGCTTTTGGTAAGCTTGGTGCCTGCCCTTCTCCGGGGAGTGATGAATATAAATCAGGTCTTAAAGAAGGGTATTATTGTTTGCAATTAACTATAGAGGATGGTGGTCCTAATGATGCTGATGGAGACGTAAACGGGTCCATAGTAGAGCTTGGAGCTATTGCTACACTAGGTGTTACTGAACCAGTAGTGACCATTAAATCGGAAGAGATTGATAAATATAATTTCCAGGGAGAGGGTGAACAGGTGGTTCTTTCCTTGCTACTTGAAAGTGATTCTGCAGATGCGGTTTTGAATGGCCTTACCTTGAAGGCTGAGGGTAGTCTAAATGAGGTTGAGGATCTAAAAAAGGTAAAGCTATATTTTGATGCCAACAGTGACGGTACAATAGAGTTCTCGGAACATATGGGAACCGCTCTGTACGCAAGTGACAATTCAACCTTGACTTTTACCTTGGATGATAAGCTCCAGCTGCCTGTTGGTGAAACACGATGGTTCGTTACTTATACTTTTTAAGTCTAATTATAATTTGTAGTATTTGGGGGTCACGAGAGAAAATATTATGAAATTAGATATGAGAAAGGTTAAAAATACTGGTGGAGCGGTATTGGTGTTAGTTTTGTCAGCATGCAGTGACTCATCTAGAAAAATTACGCTCCCGGAATCAACTGTCGAGTCAGTGAGTAAAGCTTTTTCGGTTGAAGTGAAATCTGTTTCAGTCGAGCGATTAAGTACAGGTGAGGTTGTTGAGGTTGATGCTTCCATGGCAAAGAGTGAAAGTCTTACGTATGAGCCAGGTGTCGATTAGCAAATTTTCTCTGTAGATAGTTTCTTAATTTAAGCCCCGTATATCGGGGTTTTTAATTTTGTTGCTTGAGGTTTGCTGGTGTTGAGTAGATGGGTTATGTTTTAAATTTGCAATATTTATGGTCTATATAAGTCGAAGCGAGCCGATCTATCATTGATATACCTGACTGTTATTACCTTGCCCTACTTGATGCAAAGAGGCCCGGCTACTAGAGTTGTTTTGCACTATTTTTTGTCGGTTCCCATTTCCAATCTGGACACTTTCAATAACGCTAAAATTACTTTTCTGAATAATTGAAAGGCTATTTCTATCGCCAAGCTGCTTGGCAATTATGTTTAGGTCACTTCCCATTTGATGAAAGGTTGACTGATTTTCATTGCCAATCTGGCGAGTAAGGATGGTGAGGTTCTCTCCAGTTTGATCAATGCCTGTAACATTTTTATTGCCTTGTTGTTCATTAGAAGTGTTAATGTTTAGACCGCTCTGGTTAATGGTGAGTTGGTTAGCTGAGCCAAACTGATTGGAGTTAATGCTGCTTAACTCAGTACCTTGCTGATTGACAATTACTTGATTGTTGGAATTGGTTAGTTGTATGCCTTTGCTTTTTTCAATGGATTTCTGGCTTGGGTTATCAGATGTGTGGTCTCCACTCTGGCGTAAGACAATAGTGTTGTTGCTACCATTTTGTGTAATTGAAGTCAGGTTGTTATCCCCTTTCTGAAATATACCGGAAGTGTTGTCAGAACTGCTAGCCTGGCTGATTAAGACCGCATTAGAGTTCCCAGTCTGTCGAATTTGTAAGCTATTCCTAGCAGATAAGCTTTGTAAGATTCCTACATGATTTTTGGCTCCCTGCTGAAATATATCGACATTGCTTTTATTTGTTGTAACTAAATTAATAAATGTAGAATTTTTTTGGTTCAGTTGAGTAATGGAGATAGTATTGAAAAAGCTAGATTTGCTTTCCTCTGCAGCGGTATGCTGAACATTGCCTTCTTGATGTACTTTTATAGTACTGGATATGCTCCCTTCTTGTTTGGTAATGAAATAATTTGAACCTCCTATCTGAGTATTGATGACTCTATTTTTGTCTCTAGAAATTTGGTTTGTGTTTGAATAGTTTTGGTTGCCCTGTTGATTAATGAAGATGTTGCTGTTGATGCTGTTAGTCTGGGTGGCAGATAAAATATTTTTACTGCCAAGTTGGCGATTAATAATGGATGAGGTTATGGTTCCTGGCTGAGAAATATTTGCCTGATTTAAGTCGCCTATTTGAATGGATTGTATGCTGCTTCCAAGTGTTTCGTCATTTTGCTGGGTGTTCACAATATTCTTATTGCCATTTTGAATGCTCCTCCTGAAATTATTGTTATTTTTTTCTGTTTGATCGCTGCTGGAGTTGAGGTCTGTTTGTAAGTGATCCTGAGAGTTATGATTCCCTGCGGCAAAGGCTGTAATGCTAATAAATGTAATTATCCCTGTGAATAAGTTGCAATATGGCTTCATGTGTGACTCCTTTACTGCGTGAGTCTGAAATAAATGGCAGGTCTATATTGAGGTCTAATTGTTTTTTTGATTCTTTAAGTGGAAAATAAGATTTTACTGATCTCCTTCGTGGATTTAGAGGGAGTCCCGTTTATACGAGAGTGTTCTATTTAGCGTTGGGTTTGGTCTTTTGGAGTTGGTTCCCTTTCTAAGTAAATCTTCTCATAAAAGTATCAATAGGTGTCAGATTCTCCGCCATGGGAAATAAGTGTTGAAATTATGAGAAAAAAGTATGGGTTTGGCGTATGTTGCCTTTTTTGTGATTCTGTATATACCTAGAGTGAAGGTCTGAAAAGATTTGGCAATTTATTCTACGAATTGTTTTATAGTTTTAGGCGCTTTATTGATTATTTGAGTAAACATTATAGGAATATTTTCTTAGATTTATTGAGTGTCCATTTCTATATGTGCACTGGCGGATTTATTATATTGAGGCGCTATTGAGAGGCCATGCTTTTGATTGTGTCGCCCCAGCTTTTTTCGGTTAAATGATAAAGCCAGCGATTTTAATATGCATGGAGTCTAGATATGGATATTGTTGTGCTGAGGAAAAATAAGAGTTCGGCCTGTATCTCAAATGACAGTAATGCTGTTGGTATATAAATATAGATAAACGTAAGGCCACCTAACCCCAACTCTTGTAACCATTTATTGCTTATGCCACCGCAGTCTATGCTGCTTTGGGGCTTATTAAAGGTGTGTAGTTAGCGAGAGGTTTAAGCCGCCAGAGTATTACCAGATTTTAACGTTAAGATTATGAGGAGGGATTCTTCTTGTCTCATTTATCACGTCGAGATTTCTGTCTTGGTACCTTGGCGGCATCTCTATTGGCTAATTCTAATATGAGGGCGCAAACCAATGGCACCTGGGATTCCTCTACAAGGCCTGTACTGCCAATTCCTCCGGAGTTGAGGGCGGACTCAGCCGGAAAAATCAATCTAGTAGCCAAGCCAGCAGAGAAAGTATTTCTCAAGGGAGTAACAACGCCGACCTATGGCTTTAATGGCCCCTTTTTAGGCCCGGCTTTGCGCTTGCGCAAGGGTGAAACGGTAACGGCCAACGTACATAATCAGTTGACCCAGAATGTAACTGCACACTGGCATGGCCTGATTGTGCCGGGTCATGCCGATGGTGGTCCCTATATGCCCATCAAGCCGGGCCATTCATGGACTGCAAAATTACCGATTATCCAACCGGCGGCGACACTTTGGTTTCATCCGCATCTCTATCCCACCACTGCCGAGTTGGTACTTAAGGGGCTGGCAGGGCTGATTATCATTGATGATGAAAATAGTGATGCCTTGCCTCTGCCCAAGCGCTGGGGGGTGGATGATATCCCTGTGATTATCCAGGATAGGCGCTTTAACAAAGACGGCAGCTTCTTTCATCGCTTTAATGAGATTACGGTTGCAGCGGGCTATTGTGGGGATATCTTGCTTACCAATGGCGTGGTCAACCCGGTGGTTAATCCCCCAAGAGGATGGGTGCGCTTCAGGATTCTGGACGGATCAAACGCTCGTAACTACCGACTCTCCACTAGTGATCAGCGGCCCTTCTATGTGATTGCCACAGACGGTGGATTTCTACCGGAACCCGTAGAGGTTAAAGAGTTACCCATAGCTGCCGGGGAGCGTTACGAGGTAATGGTGGATGCCCGCAATGGCCAGCCCTTTGATTTTATAACTCTACCAGTGCCCCAACAGGTGATGCGGTTGCCCCCATTCGATGGGCCTGTAGTGTTTCTCAGTGTGGTGCCTACTAATGAGGAGGGGCGGGGTTCTTTGCCTGAGCGGCTGGTATCAATGCCTGAAATACCGGCTAAGCTGCCGCCGATCAGCCAGAAGTTGATAATGCAGATGAACCGCTCGCAGATCGCAGACAAACTTATTGATGCGACCGGATTGGAAAAAATGGTAGCCTCGGGAAAAACGGACCCTGCTGTGGTAGCTAGGGTGCTCAAACTCATCACTGAGGCGCCGGCGTTGCCTTTGAAAGCACAATTGACCGCTAATGCGGTTAATGGTGTTTCATTTTCATTCACTGAGCCAGGGTTCAAAGCCCCCATTAATACAGACTTGCACTGGCGAATTTCTGAGGGCAAAGACACTATGCTACACCCGGTCCATATTCACGGTTGCCAGTTTCGCCTGGTTAAATTTAACGATGCTACGCCACCGGCCTATATGCGTGGCTGGAAGGATACTGTGCCTATATCCAATGCCGGTAGTGCAGAAATCTATGTACGTTTTCCTTTGGAGGCGATGCCGGATATGCCCTACATGGTGCATTGTCATGTTCTGGAGCATGAGGACTCTGGAATGATGACAGAGTTTAGTGTGGCTTAGTAAAGAGGGCCGCGCGGTATTATTGCTCTCTTTAAAACTCAACCACAAACCTACTGAGTCTTCTTTTAACAAATGGTAGATGATTAGCTGCGGCTAATAAGGCAGAAAATTCGAGCCTGGTGAGAAATGATTGTGAAGTGACAATTTTTCTTCCTCGCTCTGTGATATCTATTACCTTCTTATCTTCCCGACGGCGTAGCGACGAGTAATTATCCAGCTGGCCTTCTGCAATACATTTGGCTAGCTCGGCTGCATCGGCGATACCCAAATTCATACCTCGTCCGCCAACTGGAGAGTGACAATGTGCAGCATCACCGGCTAGATGTATTCTGCCCTTGGAGTAGCTCTGTGCCTGACGGATAGATATCTTGAAGACCCCTTCCCGCCTCACCTTGTGAATTCTTAGCGGCAGCGGAAAAATTTCCAAAACCTTCTCGCGGTTACCAACAAAGCGATAGCGATTTTTACCGATGGGGACTGACACTGCCACTATTCCCGGCTTGGTTTGCGTGAGGGTGAACATTTGCGGATGAGGCCAATCATCCAGTTCCACATCGGCGATTGACCAGTCTTCGTTTAAATCAAATCCGGGATAGGGGATATTGGCGCCTTGTCGAACTGCGCTGCGAACACCATCTGCGCCGATAATCAGATCGAAGCTACTCTCCTCTCCACTGGATAATTGAGCTATAACGGATTGCGCTTCCTCATGAAGCTCATTGAGTGCGAGTTTATACTCGACTTCCACACCCATGGAGGCCAGAGACTCCGCTAAGATTGTTTCGGTGCGGTCTTGGGGTAACCCCAATATGGTAGGAAAATAAGAGGTACTTGAATGCAGCGGCAAGGTCAAAGCAAGATGGTTATCTTGATAGATACAAGCATTTTGAATGGGCACCCCCTCTTCAATCAGCCTTTTAGATACACCGGAGTGTGATAGTAGCTCTAAACTTTTAGAGGTAATACCAACGGCCCTACTCAGAGTAGAGGCACTATCACGTTTATCTATGATCCTGGCAAATATATTCCGGCGTGCTAATTCCACGGCAAGAGTAAGACCAGTTGGTCCCGCACCGACAATCAGTACCTTCATAATAGCAAACTGTTGTTTTCCTTATCACAACGATAGTACAGCTCTCAAGGGAAGTATCTGGTTGGTAAAGTACAAAATGGATGGCTGTGAATCGATACCTTTATGACTTTTTTAAATGTACCGGTCATTAATCGTTTTATTTGTAGATTGCTTTTCTTGTTTTCAGAACTGGCGGCATCCTCAATAAGATCTTGGGCTGCCAGTATTGATTTCTTTGGAAGGTGCATTTATAGGTATCACAATATGTAGTGATTCATTTAGCTCTCTATCAAATCTTTAACCGTTTACAAGCTTCTCAACAGGTTAGTGGGGTGGCATCTTTAAGAGAACAACAAATTATTGGCTGTGACTTAGCTTGTTCTGAGTTGTTTCGGTAGAGTCATCACTAGGCTCTTGCTGTAATTTCATTGCTCTTTTCACAAGGTTTTGGAAGTTTGAACACTCCAGCTGATTGTCCTCTGGGCAATTTGCCACATGCCACAAACCATCGCGCATAGCTTCTAGGCGGCGGATATTCTTATCCACTGCATCGGCCTTTTCGAGCAATTGCTCCCGATCAATATTGGGTTTTCCGTTGTATGTAAACATACTAGCGATCTCATCGAGAGAGAAGCCCGCATAGCGTGCCAGAGCTATTAGAGAGAGCTGCTCCAGCACACTGATATGGAAGACTCTGGCAATACCTCGTCTACTGATAGATTGGATCAGACCCTTCTCCTCATAATATCTAAGGGTAGAGGAGGGAAGCCCACTGCGCTTCGCGACTTCGCGAATATCTATATCCTGTTGACCACTCATCTGTATTGACCTCAAGCAGACTTGAAGTTGTATCCTAGTTTTCACTGACTCTGCTGGCAACCCTTCATTACTTAGTGGGTAGAGCCTGGAAGAGAAATAGAAGTTGTGATACATCCGATGCCTTATTGGCTCGTATCTTTATCTTTATATCGATTAGATTCCAAATAAGTTTCTTAATGTTGCTTTATTTTAATGATTGCTAATCTCAGAGTCATCAGAGGTTGCTCTAATTACGGGGGGTCATTGATGCTAAGCCTGGCATTATGACTTAATGCCTTGAGTGCGATTAGTACCAATATCTTGCTCTTTGATCTATTAGTTTTTTTCTCTGTGTTTTTTTAATGTTTTTCTCTATTTTTTCATATGGCGGGAAACAGTTGCTAGGTAATCCTGGTTGTCCTTTAAGGGTAATTCGTATGAGGCTCAAGCTGGGCTGTAGGTTGAAGGGATAAGTTCGATAGCCGATTCAATTGTAAAGCTGGAGTTGAGGCTGAATGGGAATTGATAGTTTTACCAGAGATTTTCTATTGAGGCTCTAGCCCACTCATAGGGAAAGGGAGGGCTGTTAAGCTGGATTGTTGGAAGTACGAGAGAAATTGCTCTGGAGAATGACATTTGCTCGTTTAGTTTTTTTACATTTGCCGACAGCCTGAAATATATAAATATGGAAGAAATATGCAAAAGATTATCTATGGAATGATATTTATGTGCTTTTTGTGTATTGATTTGTCTGTTTTATTAAAAATTAAATTTCTATTTAAGATAGGCTGAGTTGAATCTAGGCCGAGGTGTTTTTCATATGCTTTGGAATAGCTTTCCTATTTGCTTCCGCTTCCTAGTACTTTATGTGTGCTTTGAGGTGGCTGTTTTGTAAAGAATTGTTTTTTATGGTGGGAACCATTCTGAGAAGGTTCTATCGAATTTGCAGTGTATGTATGGGGTTTTGGCTATAAAGCGCAGAAAAATTTTAAGTATTTGTTGAAGGTATCATATGGCTCAGTTTATCTGTGCCGAAATAAGAGTGCTAATTGGATGGAAATATTATTCCTCTCAATGCCTGGGGCTAAAGTCAGATGGTTTATAAATTCTGACCACATAATTAGAAATTGAAAACCCACTACAGAGTTTAACGATAAAATCTTAGCCCGGGCTTCTTGTAATAACACTAGCGTGCTGAACTACCTCCTTGCATACATCCATTTTTGAATAGAACCCTAAAAATGAATAGTGGAGACTCTATGAGCCACCTTTTTATTCGTACAGCGATTGCTTCGGCATTGATCATTGGTGCCCAGGCTGTGGCAGCCGATCAGCCCGCAGAAGACTATGTGGAAGGCCAGCATTACCGGGGAGGTAGCCAAGTTTGCTATGGCGGCGATCTTTTTAAAGCGCAGTGGTGGGCTACTGCAGAACAGCGTCCAGCTGAGGCCCTGACTGCGCAGAACACCTGGGATTCCCCCTGGATCGTGCAAGAAACAGGAGTCTGCGACGCCTCTGATGATAGTAGTGACAGTGATCATTCCGATAATCACAATGACAACGACAATTCTGATTCCGGAAATTCTGCTGGTTCAGATAATTCCGGAAATTCTGCTGGTTCAGATAATTCCGGTAGTGATAGCTCCAGTGACGTAGCCGCTTACCAATCCGGGCAAAGCTATCGCAAGGGTAGTGAAGTTTGCTATGCCGGCGATATTTTTGTTGCGCAATGGTGGGCAAATGGCAGTGATTTACCCTCTGATGCACTGACAGCGGAAAATACTTGGGATTCACCTTGGGTTCGCAAAGAGGCCGATGGATGTAGCGTTAACGATGAAAACAATGGAAGCGAAAACGGCGGAGACTCTGGCGGTAATAACGGCGGTAATAGTGGAGGGGATACTGGTAACAGCGGTGATACCGGCAATACTCCGATCTCTCTCAACCTGTCTACTTCACAAACGCAAGTGACTGGTGGTGGTACGGTGCAGCTCAGCGCTAGTGCTTCCGGCGGTGATAGCGCGCTCAGTTATAGTTGGGCACAGCTCTCACCGAGCGCTCCTAAAGCGGATATCGCCTCAGCGACAAGCGCCTCGACTTCTGTGACTCTGCCGGCCACAACCTATGATGTGAACTTTGTTTTTAGTCTGATTGTCAGCGATGGTGAAACCAGTGAGGAGGCGCAGGTTACAGTGAAAAACCTCGCCATTGACGCTGGTAACGGTGATGACGCAAATGATAATAGCAACTCAGGTGGTGCAGTGAATGCGGTGATCTCCGCTTCTGCCAATAGTGTGGGCTGTACTGGCAGCATTACTCTGGATGGTTCTGACACTACCGGTGGTAGCGGTATGAGCTATATCTGGAGCCAGACAGGTGGCCCTTCCATCAAGCTCTCAAACTACGTGGGCAGCTCCACTCAGGCGGTATTGTCTGAGGTTTACAGCAATGTGACCTATACCTTCCAGCTGACGGCTACCGATTCTTCTGCGGCCAGTGACGTTGCAGAGGTAAGCATCAATCAAACGGGTTGTGCCTCCGCAAGTGGTCATGTCATGGGCTTGAGTGAACTGAAGGCGGAGGAGAGTGCCCGTACCACTGATTCGCTTCTGCAAGAAGTGAAAAATACTGTTGAGACCCGAGATAACGCGATTGTGGAAGCGGTTCAACCCGGTCGCAGTGCTAACCCGACAAATGTTCAGCGTGTTGAGAGTATTATTTCTGAGGATACCTGGGACTATTTGTTCCCCCTGCGGGCCGATGCATACACTTACACCAATTTCCTGCGCGCAGTGGCCAAGTTTCCGGCTTTTTGCGGCGACTACACCGATGGTCGCAATTCCGATGCAATTTGCCGTAAAGCGCTGGCAGTTATGTTTGCCCATTTTGGCCAGGAAACCGGTGCCCATGCGGCGGCCTGGGATGAGCCGGAATGGCGTCAGGGTCTCTACTGGATTCGAGAGATTGGTTGGACTGAGGAAACTTCCGGTGGCTATGGCGCCTGCGAACCCAGCAGCAGCTGGGCGGCGGATGTATGGCCCTGTGCCATCAATGCCGATGGCGGTTACAAGAGTTATTTTGGCCGCGGTGCCAAGCAGTTGAGCTGGAACTATAACTACGGGCCTTTCTCTCAGGCCATGTACGGTGATATTTATACACTGCTGGAAAATCCGGAGCTGGTTGCGGATACCTGGTTGAACTTGGCGAGCGCTATTTTCTTCTTCGTGTATCCACAGCCGCCCAAGCCGAGCATGTTGCATGTGGTTGATGGGACCTGGGAGCCCAATAGTGTTGACCGGGCCAATAACCTGAGTTCCGGTTTTGGTGTCACTACCAATATTGTGAACGGCGCTATCGAGTGTAGTAAGGGTTCAGAGGACGCTCGCTCTCAGAATCGCATGGACTACTACAAAAGTTTCACCGACTATTTGGGCGTGAACATTCCTGCGGATGAAGAGTTGGGATGTGCCAATATGGGTCAGTTTGAGACCGGTGGTGCTGCCTCCCTGAGTATCTATTGGGATAAGGATTGGGGTTGGTCTGCCGACAATCCCAATAATGAGAGTTTTGCCTGTCAGTTGGTGAACTATCAAACCGCCTACTCCGCACTGAATCAAGGCGATTACGCTAAATGTGTAGAGGGTAATTTTGATATGACTATCGATTACCAAAACTAACTAATAGTGGCGACTTAAAATCTGGGGCCGTAAATATGCGGCTCTTTACTGATCAGTGGGCCCGGTAGCAAGTATTGCTACCGGGCTTTGTACAGATAATTTTTATACAGTCTGAAGCCAAAGCAAGTTTTTCGGCAATAAAAAATTGGGTTAAGAGTTTTCATCCAAGACCTGCTGTACCAGTGCAGAATCCACATAGGCAGTGCCTTCAGTAATTAAGCCATTCTCAAATTTAACAATCCAACAGTAGGTATTGTTGTACCTTCTACCATTTAATGCGATGCAGGTGCTCTCCATTTCAACCACCGCATAGTCCCCGTCGATTAGTATTCGCTTGACCTCCATCATTACCTTACCTCCTTGGAGTACCTTGCCAATTCCATGAAAGGCACGCTCAACCAATTCTCTCTTGGAGGAATATTCACCAGCCATAGCATGGGTGCCCTTTACAACCCAGTGCACATTGTCCGCAACGTGCTCTAAAAATGGCTGGGGGTCGGTATGGAGAGCGTTGAATACCTCTTCGACAGTTTTCCGTTCGAGCATATCGGTAGCTCTCCACTAGATTAAAATTAATAGTGTTTTCGATAAAGTGCTGGCAGATATGAATATAGCGCACGGGGATCGTATATGGTGTAACAGTAAATGGTGAGTACAAAAAGATAGCTAGGGTGGTTGCTATAGAATAACAGCCCTATTACTTTTGCCTGGCTCGACTGTAAGTGTAGTCTGGCCTAAACCTTTAACTATGACGGTAAATCGCTTTAAGTAAGCGGGGTTATATCGTAAGTGTGAGCCATTGTAGTTACAGTGTGTACATTGGATGTTATTCACAGCTGGTACTGATATCTATATATTATTTTTTTGTTTGTTCGTAAAAGTCCGACTTCAAGCGCAGGCGACTACTTTCCGCCTCTGCCTGGCGCTGAAGTCGGTTTACTGCATTGGATCGGCTTTAGTGGCGGATCAGTTCCAGAACAGCTTAATAGAACCCTTCCCAAACCACTGTTAATGGCACTACTGCTTGTCTTTACCTAGGTGCCGGTCGATGGCGGAGTTTGAATCAGGATGGGTTTCACTATTCTCATCCTGAGGAATTAAATTCATGACGCATAGGATTAAAATCCGAATTATACTGCCTCGTTTTCACTGTGCCGTGAGATACCCTAATTCATTTCTGAGAGTAACTTTCCGGACTCACCTTGTTACATGGGTAAGTGTTGGTGATAAAACGGGAAGGCGGTATGAGAGAGAAGTGTAGAAATCCTGGGAAGAAAGTAGGAGGCTATTGGTTGGCTACAGTTTATAAGGGGGTTTTCTCAGTAATATAGGACTTTGTTATCAGTAATTAGATCCCGGCTCTTAAAATATCAAATTGAACCCTCTCCTTTAAAGTTTGAGATCAACTTTTTACTTCTAAAATTGTGAATAGATTGAGCCGATAAATTCAGCTATTGGCAGCCTGGAGCACCTATGGCAGCGGCAAAAGAGGCACTTTCAAAAAAGCAGATCATTGCTCTAACCGCATTAACCTTTGCGATTTTTCTAATCGCCAATGACTTTACAGCTTTCTCTGTGGCAATACCGGCTATGCAGAGGCATTTCCAGGCAGATATTTCTACGATGCAGTGGGTAATTAACGGTTATGCACTGGTATTCGGTGTGTTGATTGTCACCGGAGGTCGCCTGGCTGATATGTTTGGGCGTCGCCGTCTGTTTTTTATTGGCAGCAGTATTTTTATTCTGTTTTCTCTATTGGGTGGCTTTGCGGTTAATGTCTGGATGCTATTGGGCAGCCGGGCGCTGATGGGGGTGGGTGGGGCCTTGATGTGGCCGGCAATTCTTGGAATGACCTATCAGATTATGCCAGGGGATCGCGCTGGACAGGCTGGTGGTTTGATTATGACAGTTTGCGGGTTTGCCAATTCGGTTGGGCCGCTACTCGGAGGCCTGCTTACTGATTTCCTTAGTTGGCGTTGGATATTTCTTATTAATTTCCCTATTGCGCTTATCGCTATGTTGATTAGCTGGCGAGTAATTGATGATGACAGCCCAGAAAAATCTGGTGAGCAGGTGGATTATGCAGGAATTATTTTCTTGTCGATTTCTTTATTAACACTCTTGCTGGCTCTGGATTTTGTTGTGGATATGGGCTTGAGTAGCTCCTTGGTTTTGGGTTTGCTTATCGTTTCTGTTATTACATTTTGTTCTTTTTCCTGGGTGGAGGATCATGCGAGGGTAAACCCGCTCATCCCTGCGGATGTGGCAACAAATGGACGATTTTTTACTGTGGGCATTACAACGCTGTTACTTTCCGTGATTTTTGTCTCGATGTTGCTTTATGTACCACAATTTTTAATAAAAGAATTAAAATTCTCCGCTGTCTGGTCTGGTGCCGGCTTGCTGCCAGTTATGATTACTTATGGAGTTGTTTCCTATGTTGCTGGCAGGCTCTATGCCATGCTTGGGGCCAAGGTGATTTTGTCAGCGGCAGCTATCTTTCTTGGCGGAGGGATGTTTTTGTTATCGAACCTCTTGGAGCACACTCGTTACATTCATTTAGTGCCAGGCTTAATTTCTTTGGGAATTGGACTGGGTCTATTTTTTCCCACCATTACCACTGCTGCTGTTACTGCAGTGGGCCCTGATCGAGCTAGCCTTGCTGCAGCCCTGATTTTTATGTTTCAGATTATTGGTGGGGCGATAGGGTTGGCAATGAATACCACCATAGTATCCTTGGCCCCGAGTTTAGCCACAGGTATTGATCGTGCGTTTGTGGTCAATGCTTACTTGGCTTTATTGGCGCTGCTGGTATGTGTTCTGTTTGTACGAGGAAAGCCTGCAGATAACAAAATGTAAAATATAAATCCTAGTTGTTTAATTGTTGATATTTCGGTGTTTATAAATTTTATCGATAGCCAGTGAGGATTCTTTGAATAAAGTTGTTGGCTTACTAACTTAAAGTTGAACTTTAAGTTAGCGGTTTTTTGCTGAGGTTGCTTTTTTGTCAATCATTATTTGATTTTTTATGGGGAAAATGCCCGCTTTTTGTATAGGGTTATAAATTTTATAAACTATGCCCCTTGCCTATTAACTAATAGGGTTGATTGGGGGAAAATAAGCGGAGTGCTCAATTCTTAGAATGGACTCTCAGGTGTTAATTCATATTGTGATGAATCATCAGGCTGGCATTACATTGGGCATTGAGTAGAAACGGGACTTATTGGTGCTGACCCCTTTCTTGGCTCCTGCGTTTAAATTGCTGGTTTCGAAGCAGTGATAATGGCGTTGTGCAGTGCGTGTTAACTGTGAATGGAGCCTTGTGAAGGCAAATACCTGCCCCGGGAGAATTAACCTCCCTTTGTTTAAGGAGAAAAGATTGTGATACCCATTGTCGACCGCGCGAGCGCGGAATCCATCGCCCCTTTCTGGCGCATGCCTTTTCGACCTTTCTTTTGGGGTGGTGCCCTGTGGAGCATGATCGCATTACTGATCTGGCAGGCCTCTCTGTCCGGTTGGCAGCTGCCCGCCCTACGTGTGGGGGTTGCCTGGCATTCCCATGAAATGTTGTTTGGCTTTGCCGCGGCAGTAGTGGTGGGCTTTTTGGGTACCGCCATGCAAACCTGGACCGGAATTCCCTCACCAAAGGGGACTCAGCTAATAAGCCTGGTGGGTTTATGGTTGCTGGCACGCCTGGGATATCTCTTTGCGGCAGTGCCTCTGTGGATGCCGGTCGTGGCCGAGGTATCTTTCTTCCTACTGGCTGCATTCTTGTTAGGGGCGCGTGTACTGCGCACAAAGCAATGGCGCAACTTATTTGTACTGCCGGCTATGCTGGCCTTTGCTGGACTGGCGGCCAGCCACTGGTTGTTACCCGCTGCACAGAGCCGGGTGGCGTTGATGGCTCTGCTCTTGGTGACGGCGATTATTTTGGTGATTGGTGGCAGGGTTATTCCTTTCTTTACTGCGCGGCGCTTCCATTTGAGCCCGCGTGAGAAGTTACCCATTGTGGAATGGGGCACGCATATTGCGGCCGTACTCTTACTGCTTAGTGTGGCCCTGGATTTGCCCAAGATGGTTTGGGCATTGCTGGCCATTACCCTGGGTGTTTTGCAGCTGGTAAGAGTGTTGCGCTGGCATCCCACCAAGATCTGGGCGGAGCCCATGGTTTGGTCCCTACACCTCAGTTATTGGTTGGTGATTTTGGGTTGCTTTCTCGCTGCTTTGGCCTGGAGCGGAATCGCACCCGCTTGGCAGAGCCCAGCGCTACATGCTTTTGCGGTGGGTGGCATTGGTGGTTTGATTCTGGCTATGACCAGCCGTGTGAGTTTGGGGCATACCGGCCGTATTTTACAGGCGCCGCGTCTTATGCCGTTGGCGTTTGCCGCACTGGCGTTATCCGCCTTGGCCCGTATTTTCTGGGCGCCGGCTCCCAGTGGCTTTCTCGCGGCTATTGTTGCCTGGGTGCTGGGTTACTCACTTTTCCTGATTTACTACACCCCAGTTCTATTTCAACCCAGAGTAGATGGTCACCCAGGCTAAAACTTACAAAAGGTTGTGAGGTGCGGCTTTGCCTATTTGCAAGCGGCACCGTTGTTCCTTTCAGGGGGTGTCGGCTTTATCAACCTGGGGGAAACCATCGAGTTCTGGTACTTTGCCAAGGTCCTTGTCCCAATCGGCTTTACTGGCCATAAAGATATGTGCATTGGGTCTGATGGTTATGGGGCTGTTAAGGCTGCCAGCGGGCACTGCCAGTAATCCTGCTTCTTTGTCGGCAAAGGGCAGGGCGGATCCGCACTGACCGCAGAAGCTTTTTACGTGCCGGGTTGAGGGGAGTTTAAAGACTTTGATGAGTTCTTCCCCGTGGTTCCAGTGGAGCTTGGCCGAGGTGGAAAAGAGGCTGGCGGCATGGGCGGAACCAGTGTCTTTACGGCAGTGGTCGCAGTGGCAAAGGAAGAAGCTTTCAAAAGCCCCCTCCACTGTGAACTGGACTTCATTACAGAGGCATGAGCCTTTGTGATTCATTTTTTTCTCCATTTATTTTTTTGTGGCAAAGGATTTTTTGTGCGTGAAATCTGACGATCGTGCAGTGACTAAGAACTACTTGTCCTTTTCGACTACATCAATCACGCCGCTAAGGTATGGCACTGCGTTACCGGAGATGATCACTCGCTCCCCATCAAGCTGGCAGTGTAGCAGGCCTCCGCGTTTTGAGGCTTGGAAGGCTATCAGGTTTGATCTTCCCAGTTTTACTCCCCAGTAGGGTGCCAGTCCAGTGTGAATGGAGCCGGTTACTGGATCTTCAGCACCGCCATTGGTGGGCCAAAAATACCTGGATATAAAATCGTATTGCCTAGATTGTGCGGTGACTACCACATCATAGGGAGCGAGTTTTGCCAGCCTGGCGGGGTCCTGCTGCACCTGTAGGATATCCTCTTCTTCAGCGTAAATGGCAAAGTAGGCTTGATTGTTGCGCAGAACTTCTCTCGGTGTGATCGATAGCCCTTCGAGCAGGTCACAGGGAATGTTAGCTAATGGCTGTGGGGTGCGGGAGGGAAAATTCATAGCGATCAGGCCGTCCCCTCTATGAGTGACATGCATCTCACCGACTGCCTCGGCAAATAAATCCAAAGCTTTTAAATGTGGGTGCTTTCGAAAGACTACAAAAGCAGAGGCCAGGGTGGCGTGGCCACAAAAGTCGATTTCGGTTAACGGAGAAAACCAGCGGATATGATATTCGCTGTCGCTGCGTTTGAGTAGGAATGCTGTTTCCGAGAGATTGTTTTGTGCGGCGATGGATTGCATCAAGGGCTCGCTGAGCCACTTTTCAGTAATGATTATCCCTGCAGAGTTGCCTCCAAATTGGGCGCTGGTGAAAGCGTCGACGATATCGATTTCTACCTGCATATACGATCCTTTGTATGTGTCTATTCTCTTGTTGCGCCTGCCTTGAGGTTTTCTGATTTGTATCAGTTGCTCCGCTGTTACTCCAGCATACAGTGAGCTTCGATCGGTAGATAACAAAAGTTATTTATCACAAGCAGAAATTGAAGTGGGATGTTCTAGGGGGGGGAGGATGCTGCACACAGATGTCGCGATTGTAGGGGCGGGTCCTGCGGGTCTGGCTTTGGCGCTTATGCTGGCTGCTCGGGATTGCAGGGTAACGTTGCTGGAGCGCCAGGATGATGAAATGCTGGCGTGTCCAGCGAACGATGGGCGGGAAATTGCGCTCACTCACAAATCCGTAAGATTGTTGCAGTCTCTGGGAGCCTGGCAGCGGCTGAAGCCCGAGGAGCAGAGCTCGCTGCAGTCTGCGCAGGTGGTGGATGGCGATTCCCCCTCTAGTCTGGACTTCGATACTCGGGGGCGAGGTCCACTGGGCTTTATTGTGCCCAATGCTGCAATTCGGCGGGTGCTTTATGAAGCGGTGCGTGAGGATAGCAATATACAGCTGCTGCCTAATAGTAAGGTGATTGGCACACGTTGCGAGACGAGTCGGCGACTGGTACAGCTTGAAGGGGGGCAGGTTGTTACTGCGGCCTTGTTGGTGGCGGCGGACAGCCGCTTTTCTGAGGTGCGTCGTATGGCAGGGGTTGGCGCAGATATGCGCGACTTCGGCAGGGTTGCGGTGCTAGGTCCGGTGCGCACAGAGCGGGAGCATGGTGGCGTTGCCCGGGAGTGTTTTCGCTACGGTTCAACCCTTGCTCTACTGCCAATGTCCGATGCGCAAACCTGTTCGGCGGTAGTGACGGTATCCGCCAATTGTGCCGAGGAAATGATGGCCTACAGCGATAGGGAATTTGCGGCCCATGTACAGAGGGAGAGCGCTGGGGCTCTTGGGGCTGTTGAGGCGTTCAGTAGGCGCCATTGTTACCCGCTGGTGGCAGTTTATGCCCATCGATTTCTTGCTGAGCGCTTTGCCCTGGTGGGAGATGCTGCGGTGGGGATGCACCCCGTTACGGCGCACGGTTTTAACCTGGGCTTGGCCGGCGCGAATACTCTGGCTAGCCAATTGCATAATGTAACGCGGCTGTATCAGCCGGCGGGGCTCTCCCTTGCGTTGTCTCGCTATCAGGCTCAGCACCGTTTGGATTCGCACCCTATTTATACCGGTACTAACCGGGTTGTGGACCTTTTCACCGATGATCGACTGCCAGCGAAATTATTACGCAAAGCGATATTGCGTATCAGTGAACATTTTCCACCGGTACGGCGTGCCATAGTGCACCAGCTCACCCGCTAAACAGCAAGGCTTGATGTGATGAATACACACAGGGCCGTGGCATTGGAAGTAAGGATCGGCATATGCAGTGGGCTATATTTGCGGGATTTTCTTCCTTTTCTATACTGATCAGCGAGGTATATTCGAGGCTGTTCCCGACTGAAGGGGAAAACAAATGCCAATTGTGGCTTGACTCATGGGGACGCTAACCATAGAATGCGCAGCCTCTTGAGTGGTTGGGCTGGTCCCGCCGCAGGGAAACAAAGGTCAACCAGGCTTTGTTTCTCGGAGTTGTTGCGGGGTGGAGCAGCCTGGTAGCTCGTCGGGCTCATAACCCGAAGGTCGTAGGTTCAAATCCTGCCCCCGCTACCAATTTTGCTTTTAGCAAAAACTTTGATGTGCATTTGTTGTTGCGGGGTGGAGCAGCCTGGTAGCTCGTCGGGCTCATAACCCGAAGGTCGTAGGTTCAAATCCTGCCCCCGCTACCAATTTTGCTTTTAGCAAAAACTTTGATGCGCATGTGTTGTTGCGGGGTGGAGCAGCCTGGTAGCTCGTCGGGCTCATAACCCGAAGGTCGTAGGTTCAAATCCTGCCCCCGCTACCAAATTTTGCATTCATGCATACTGGCTGCATGAATGTGCGGTCAAAGCCCCGTCAGGGGCTTTTTCGTATCTGCAAGAAAAGTTGCAGATAATTTTCGAAGTGGGCCGCAGGCCCATTTTTTGTATGTGGTGACGTAAATGGCGAGCAAACGCGAATTGCTGGAAGAACTTCTGGCGCCGGTGGTGGCATCGCTGGGGTGTGAACTGTGGGGGATCGATTATCAGACCCATGGTCGCAACGCGCTGCTGCGCATCTATATCGATTCTGAAAATGGCATAGGTGTGGAGGACTGCGAGAAAGTCAGTCGTCAGGCCAGTGCCGTACTGGATGTGGAAGACCCCATTAGCGGTAGATATACCCTGGAGGTCTCCTCCCCAGGACTAGACCGTCCCCTGTATAAGCTGGAGCAGTACGAGCGTTTTGCCGGTGCCCAAATCGAGGTGCGCCTGCGTATGCCGCTCGACGGTCAGCGCAAGTGGCGCGGCCTGCTGGCCGGTGTGGAAGGGGATGAAGTCGTTCTGCGCGTGGACAGTGAAAATGAATACCTGCTGCCGATCGACAGCATCGAGAAAGCAAATATTATTCCCCAATTTACCAAGTAACCTGTAGGAGCCTGAGCTCAGGCGATTTTGAGGCACAGTTGCATGAACAAAGAGATCTTGCTGGTAGCCGAGGCGGTATCCAACGAGAAGGGCGTTGACCAGGAGATTATTTTCCAGGCCATCGAAGCGGCATTGGCAACGGCCACGAAGAAGCGCTACGACGAAGATTCAACCATTGAGGTTATCATTGATCGTCGTTCGGGCGATTACGAGACTTTCCGCAGCTGGGAAGTAGTCGGTGATGAAGTCCTGGCGGAGCTGGGTACCCAGTTCACCCTGGAAGAAGCCCATGAAAAAGATGCTGAGCTGAAGGCCGGTGATATCTACCGCGAGCAGGTAGAGAATGTAGAGTTCGGCCGTATTGCCGCGCAGACCGCAAAGCAGGTTATCGTGCAAAAAGTACGTGAAGCCGAACGTGCCAAAGTTGTAGACGAGTACCGCGATCGCGTAGGCGAGATGGTCAGCGGCACTGTGAAAAAAGTGACGCGCGACTTTATTGCTGTGGACCTAGGGAATAACGCCGAAGCGCGCCTGCCCCGCGACCAGTTGGTTGGCCGTGAAATTTTCCGACTCGGTGATCGTGTGCGCGCAATTCTGTTGGAAATCCAGCCGGAAGCCCGGGGCCCTCAGCTAATGCTGAGCCGCTCTTGCCCGGAAATGATTATCGAATTGTTCCGCATTGAAGTGCCGGAAATCTCCGAGCAGGTAATCGAAATTAAAGGCGCGGCCCGCGATCCCGGCCTGCGTGCAAAAATCGCAGTAAACACCAATGACGGCCGTATCGATCCTGTCGGTGCTTGTGTGGGCATGCGCGGTGCGCGTGTTCAGGCAGTCTCCAATGAGCTGTCTGGTGAGCGTGTAGATATCGTGCTGTGGGACGAAAATCCGGCCCAGTTTGTAATCAACGCCATGGCGCCGGCGGAAATTGAATCCATCGTTGTCGACGAAGACACCGGTTCTATGGATGTGGCGGTAGCTGAGGAAAATCTCGCTATGGCTATCGGCCGCAGTGGCCAGAATGTTCGCTTGGCTTCAGAGCTGACTCAGTGGCAAATCAATGTCATGAGTTCCGACGAGTGGCAGAATAAGCAGGAGGCTGAATCCAGCTCCATCATGCAGGTGTTTATCGATCGCCTGGATATTGATGAAGATGTCGCCGCTGTACTGGTGGAAGAGGGCTTTACCTCCCTAGAGGAAGTGGCTTACGTGCCCATCGAAGAGATGCTCGGAATCGAGGGCTTCGATGAGGATATCGCCGAAGAATTGCGCGCCCGAGCCAAGGATTCCCTGCTCACCCAGGCCCTGGCCTCTGAAGAAAAGCTGGATGCTTCTGAGCCCCAGGAAGATCTGTTGAATATGGATGGTATGGAGCGCCACCTGGCCTTCCAGCTGGCCAGCCGCGGTATTTCCACGATGGAAGACCTGGCGGAACAAGCGGTGGATGACCTGCTCGATATCGAGGGTCTCGATCAGGAGCGCGCCGCAGCGCTGATTATGAAAGCGCGTGAGCCCTGGTTTGCCGACGATGATGGCGAGCAGGCTTAAACACACCGCAACAAGTATTACGTATAAGTAACCCCCTCCGACCAAGTGACTTTTAGGAGAGAGAATGGCCGAAGTAACAGTTAGCGAACTCGCCAAATCGGTTGGTGCCACCGAAGACCGTCTGCTCAAGCAGATGAAAGAAGCGGGTTTGCCTCACACCTCTGCGAATGCAGTGGTGTCAGATGAGGAAAAGCAGGTCCTGCTCAGTTTCCTGAAAAGCAGTCACGGGGAGCAGGGCGCTAGCCCACGCAAGATCACCTTGAAGCGCAAGACCACAACCACGCTGAAAACCGGCTCTGGCACCGGCCGTAAAACTGTAAACGTGGAAGTGCGCAAGAAGCGCACTTATGTGAAGCGTCCACAGGCTGAGCTTGAAACAGGGGCTGGTACCGAGAGCGCTGCCGAGGTGGAAGAGGCTCTTCAGGGCGCGGATGCTACTGCTATCACAGAAGCGGAAGCCAAAGCAGCCGCTGAAGCTAAAGCAGCAGCGGAAGCCAAGGCTGCCGCTGAAGCTGAGGCCGCTCGTCGCGCTGCTGAGGAAGAGGAAGCACGTTTGAAGGCTGAGGCAGAGGCGAAGGCCGCTGCCGAGGCAGAAGAGAAGGCTCGCGCGGAAGCTGCCGCAGCAGAAGCCGCTAAAGAAGCACAGAAAGCCGATAATAAGGCAGAGGGTAAACCCGTAGATAATGTAGCGAAAAAGGCGGAACCCGCCGCACCCATCCGCTCAACGTATGTAGACGATATTGAGGCGATGCGTATCGCCGCGATGGAGCGTCGCAAGCAGCAGGCTGAGCAAGAGAAGCGCGAGTTAGAAGAGAAGAAGGCGAAAGTAGAAGCCGACCGACGCGCCGCCCAAGAGAAAAAAGAGAAGGCTGCTCAGGCCTCTCAGGCTGCTAAGGCGAAGCCCACCAAAGCTACGGAGAAAACCGAAGAGGTTAAACCCTCTTTGCGCCGCAAGCTAGAAGCCGCCCCAAGCGAAGCTGCTCGTGCTGAGGACGAGCCCCGCAAGCGTCGAGGTCGTCGCTCCAAGTCCGGCCCGAAGAAGTCCAGCAAAACCTCTCTGTACGAGCAGGCACTGGAAGTATTTGAGGAAGATGAAGCCAGCAAGCGCAGCACGCGCTCCCTGTCTCGTCCGAATCTGAAAATTAAACCGACTCATGGGTTTAAACGGCCCACGGAGAAGCAGGTGTACGAAGTACAGTTGGGCGATACCATCACCGTCGCAGAACTGGCCAAGCAGATGAATGTGAAGGCTGGGGAGCTGATCAAGCGCCTGATGAAAATGGGCGAGATGGCTACCATCAACCAGAGCCTGGACCGTGAGACTGCACAGTTGATCATCGAGGAAATGGGCCACAAAGTCGTAATGCGCTCCGAGACCGAGCTGGAAGACAGCTTGGTGGCGCATGCCAAGGCTCAAGAGGGCACCGAGGTTACCCGCGCACCGGTAGTAACCGTAATGGGGCACGTCGACCACGGTAAAACCTCTTTGCTCGACTATATCCGCAAGACCAAGGTGGCTTCTGGTGAGGCTGGTGGTATTACCCAGCATATCGGTGCCTACCGAGTGAAAACCAGCCAGGGCGAGATCGCGTTCCTGGATACTCCGGGACACGCCGCCTTTACTGCCATGCGTGCCCGCGGTGCTCAGGCCACCGACGTGGTAATCCTGGTAGTGGCCGCCGATGATGGCGTTATGCCGCAGACCGAGGAAGCCGTGAATCATGCCCGCGCCGCCGGTGTACCGCTGGTTGTTGCCGTGAACAAGTGCGACAAAGAAGCCGCGGATCCCGATCGCGTGAAAAATGAGTTGGCCGCAAAAGACGTAATCCCAGAAGACTGGGGCGGCGATACCCAGTTCATCAACGTATCCGCGCATACTGGCCAGGGTATTGATGACCTCCTGGAAGCGGTGTCCCTACAAGCGGAAATGCTGGAGCTGAAGGCCAAGGTAAATGTACCGGCCACTGGCGTTGTGATTGAGTCCCGCCTGGAAAAAGGCCGCGGTGTTGTTGCTACCCTGCTGGTGCAGAATGGCGAATTGAAGCGCGGCGACATTATCTTGGCTGGTCAGAGCTATGGTCGCGTACGTGCCATGACCAACGAGCACGGCAAGCAGGTGAAGGAAGCTGGTCCGTCCACCCCAGTAGAACTGCTGGGTCTGGATTCCACCCCGAATGCCGGTGACGAGTTCATGGTGGTTGCCGATGAGCGCAAGGCCCGTGAGGTGGCTGAACAGCGCGCTGACAGCGAGCGACGCGATCGTATGCAGCGCCAGCAGGCGGCCAAACTGGAAAACATGTTTGCGGATATGGAAGCTGGCGAGCGCAAGGTGCTGCCGGTTGTCATCAAGGCCGACGTGCGTGGTTCCCTGGAAGCTATTCTGGGTGCACTGGCGGATATCGGTAACGAAGAGGTTTCCGTAAATGTAGTCTCCAGTGGTGTGGGTGGTATCGCCGAGAACGATATCAACCTGGCACTGACTTCCGGTGCTATTGTACTGGGCTTTAACACCCGTGCCGATGTTGCAGCGCGTAAAACTGCAGAGACCGAAGGCGTAGAGATTCGCTACTACAGCGTGATCTACAACCTGCTCGACGAAGTGAAGCAGGCACTGTCTGGTATGCTGGAGCCGGAAGTTCGCGAAGAGATCGTGGGTATTGCCCAGGTTCGCGATGTATTCCGCTCACCGAAGTTTGGCGCGATTGCCGGTTGTATGGTTATCGAGGGTACCGTTTACCGCAACAAGCCGATCCGCGTGCTGCGCGACAACGTTGTAATCTACCAGGGTGAGCTGGAATCCCTGCGCCGCTTCAAAGACGATGTGCAGGACGTGCGCAACGGTATGGAGTGTGGTATCGGGGTGAAGGACTACAACGACGTTAAGTCCGGTGACCAGATCGAAGTTTACGATATCGTCAAGGTTGCCCGCGAACTGTAAAGCGTTCCGGCACCTGGTGAAGGAAAACCCGCGCGGCTTTGGCCGTGCGGGTTTTCCTGTCTTTAAACCGCCATTCTCAATAGGTAAACAATGGCAAGAGAATTCCAACGCGCCGACCGCGTCGCCGATGCTATGCGTCGCGAACTGGCCCAGCTGATTCAGCAGGAAGTGCGCGACCCGCGTCTGGGCATGGTCAATATCAACGATGTTGAAGTCAGCCGTGATCTGACCACCGCAAAAGTGTTTGTCACCTTTGTGGGTGAGGACGACCGCAGTAAGATCAATACCTCGATGGAAGTGCTTAACAAGGCCGCAGGTTTTCTGCGCAGCCAGTTGGCGCGCGCCATCCAGATACGCACCATCCCGCGTCTGTATTTCCGCTACGACGAGACCTCGGTGCGTGGCCAGGAGCTCTCCGCTCTGATCGACAAGGCGGTGCGCGCCGATCGCAAGCACCAAGACGACAGCGACTCTAACGAAGATTGATCCATGGGCCGCAGACCAAAATGGGGCCGGCCGGTTCACGGCGTGCTGTTATTAAACAAGCCCGCCGGTATTACCGCCAATGACGCCCTGCAGAAAGCTAAACGACTCTTTTTTGCCAATCGCGCCGGTCATACCGGGGCCTTAGATCCACTGGCAACCGGTGTGCTGCCGATCTGTCTTGGCGAAGCCACCAAGTTTTCCCAGTACCTGCTCGATGCTGACAAGCGTTACCGCAGCACCTTTGTCTTCGGTATGACCACTGCCAGTGGCGATGCCGATGGCGATGTACTGGAAACCAAAGATGCTTCCGGTTTGACCGAAAAAGCAGTGCTCAAGGCCATGGAAGCCTTTCGCGGCAGTATCAAACAGGTGCCCTCCATGTATTCCGCCCTTAAGCACAAGGGGCAGCCTCTATATAAGCTGGCGCGCCAGGGCTTGGAAGTGGAACGCGAAGCGCGTGAAGTGGAAATTTTTGAGTTTGAACTGCTGAGCTTTACGCCGGGTGCACAGCCTCGTGCGGAAGTTGAGGTGCACTGCTCCAAGGGAACCTATATTCGCAGTATTGCCGAGGACCTGGGCCAAGCTCTGGGTGTAGGCGCCTATGTGGAAGTACTGCACCGCAGTGCCGCCGGCCCCTTCGATGAAGCCGACGCAGTGACCCTGGATGAGCTTACAGAAGAGCGCGGTGAAGATAAGGCAGAAGTGCTCGATCACCACTTGTTGCCGATGGATTCTCCAGCGTCTTCACTGCCCAAACTCGTCCTGCCGGACGACTCTGGTTACTATGTGCGTCAGGGGCAACCGGTAATGGATTTGCAGGTCTACCGTATCGGTACAGAAGGTGATATGGTGCGCCTCTTCCTGGAAAACGGTGATTTTCTGGGCGTAGGAGAAATTACCGACGAAGGGTGCGTGGCACCACGACGTCTGGTAAGTGGCACTTGAATGGAAGCTGCTTTTTGGTGAAAGCCAACATTCGGTAACCCGCAAGGTGTCCGCGCGGCGCAGCCGCATTCACGATTAGCTGGTCTGTAAATATGCACGGGCCAGCCGAATCTTTTAAAGCATATTACGACGAGGTAATTCGTTATGGCACTGTCTGCAGTTGAAAAAGCAGCCATCCTGAAAGAGCACGGCCAATCTGAAGGCGATACCGGTTCTCCGGAAGTCCAGGTAGCCCTGCTGACCGCTAACATCAACAAACTGCAGGGTCACTTCTCTGCGCACAAGCAGGATCACCACTCTCGTCGTGGTCTGATTCGCATGGTAAACCAGCGCCGTAAGCTGCTGGACTACCTGAAGCGCAAGGATCTGAATCGTTACGCACAGCTGATCGCCAAGCTCGGCCTGCGTCGCTAAGACCCTGGAATGCCCGCCTCTGGCGGGCATTCTTTTTTAATGCTTGCTGAAAAGTGGCCTTACTGTCATTTTTCAGAAGTCGCACTGCACAGGCCAGCGGAAAACAACCCGAGCTGGATGTGTAGTGTTTGCACCGGCCACCCCAGGTCGGTGGTGGCACATCCCCGTGCCGCCTCGGGTGAGGCTTTCGGAACTCTCTCCCGGGCAACTATGTAGGGGTTACTGGAATGGGCCAGTAACCGTAAGGAAATAGGAAAAAACTAGTGAATCCAGTAAGCAAAACTTTCCAATACGGACAACACCAAGTCACCATCGAGACCGGCCGCATCGCGCGCCAGGCAACCGGTGCTGCCCTGGTTAGCATGGGTGAGACCGTCGTCCTGTGTACTGTTGTCGGCGCTAAAGAAGCCAAGCCAGATCAGGGCTTCTTCCCGTTGTCCGTGCATTATCAAGAAAAAGCCTACGCGGCTGGCAAAATTCCCGGTGGTTTCTTCAAGCGTGAAGGCCGTCCGTCTGAAAAAGAAACCCTGACTTCCCGTCTGATCGATCGCCCGATCCGCCCGCTGTTCCCGAATGGCTTTATGAACGAAGTTCAGGTGATGTGTACCGTTCTCTCCGCTGAGAAGGACATGGATCCGGATATCGCTGCCATGATCGGCACTTCTGCAGCGCTGTCTGTTTCCGGTATTCCTTTCGCAGGCCCAATCGGTGCTGCGCGCGTGGGTTACACCCAGCAAGACGGCTACCTGTTAAACCCGGGTTATGAAGCTCTGAAGACCTCCGAGCTGGACATGGTCGTTGCCGGTACCAAAGACGCTGTGTTGATGGTGGAATCTGAAGCGCAAGAGCTGCCGGAAGACATCATGCTCGGTGCTGTGCTGTATGCTCACCAAGAGATGCAGGCCATCATCAAGGTTTGTGAAGAACTGAAAGCGGAAGCGGGCAAGCCCCAATGGGACTGGCAGGCACCTGCAGAAAATACCGAGCTGAAAACTGCCCTGGAAGGTCAGTTCGGCGAGAAGGTTGCCGAAGCCTACCGCATCACCAACAAGCAAGAGCGCAGCACCCGCCTGGCGGAACTGCGCAGCGAAGCCGCTGAAGCCCTGGCTACTGAAGAAATTAGCGCCGATTTGGTAAAAAGCTACTTCGGCAAGCTGGAGAAGAAACTGGTGCGCGGCGCTGTAGTGCGCGGCGAGCCCCGTATCGACGGTCGCGACAGCAAAACTGTACGCTCGATCGCAGTGGAAGTTGGTGCTCTGCCCAAGTCCCACGGCTCTGCGTTGTTCACCCGTGGTGAGACCCAGGCTCTGGTAGTGGCTACCCTCGGTTCCACTGGCGATGCACAGATCATCGACGCCCTGGAAGGTGAGCGCAAAGACTACTTTATGCTGCACTACAACTTCCCTCCCTACTCTGTAGGTGAAGCGGGTCGTGTAGGTGCTACCGGTCGTCGCGAAATCGGTCACGGCCGCCTCGCTCGTCGCGGTATCGCTGCGGTTCTGCCGAGCCCGGACAGCTTCCCCTACACCGTACGTGTGGTTTCCGAGATCACTGAATCCAACGGTTCCAGCTCCATGGCTTCCGTATGTGGTTCCAGCCTGGCGCTGATGGATGCGGGTGTTCCGCTGAAGGCACCGGTAGCCGGTATCGCTATGGGCCTGGTGAAGGAAGACGAAGGCTATGCGGTTTTGACCGATATCCTCGGTGACGAAGACCACCTCGGCGATATGGACTTCAAAGTAGCGGGTACCGCCTCTGGTGTAACCGCGCTGCAGATGGACATCAAGATCGAAGGTATTACCGAAGAGATCATGGAAACCGCTCTGGAGCAGGCGCTGCACGCACGTCTGCACATCCTCGCGGAAATGAACAAGGTGATCGACTCTTCCCGCACCACCGTGAATGAGAACGCACCGCGCTACGCGACCCTGAAGATCCATCCGGACAAGATCCGCGACGTGATCGGTAAGGGTGGTGCGACTATCCGCTCCATCACTGAAGAGACCGGCGCCTCCATCGATATCGAAGATGACGGCACTATCAAAGTCTTCGGTGAAGACGGTGAGAGCCTGGAAGCGGCGGTAACCCGCATCGAGGAGATCACTGCGGAAGCTGAGATTGGCGCTATCTACGAAGGTACCGTGGTACGTATCGTAGACTTCGGTGCGTTCGTTAATTTCCTGCCGGGCAAAGACGGTCTGGTGCATATCTCCCAGATTGCTGAAGAGCGCGTAAATGCCGTAACTGATTACCTAAGTGAAGGTGAGAAGATTAAGGTTAAGGTGCTCGACGTTGACCAGCGCGGACGTATCAAGCTGTCCATCAAGGAAGCAAAGGCTGACCAAGCCGCTTCCGAAGAGGCGAAACAGGGTTCCGAAGAGGCATAAACCTCTCGAGCTGATGAAGCCTGAAAAAACCCGGCCCAGTGCCGGGTTTTTTTGTCGCTTTTCAAAGTGGCTTCACACGGAATAAAGGCACTTGCCCCAGGGATTTTTCGGTTAGAATTTGTCGAAAAAGGGGAAAATTTTGCACAACTACTGGCTTCTCGATGCACTCCTTGGGCTCGCTAGCCTGCTGGTTGCCAACCAGTATTGGTATCTCACCCGCGCGCGCTTTCAATCGGCAGCTCTGATAATCGTGGCCGCCCTGATGATTATGGCCCTGGCCGCCCTGGTGGGCGCTTATCGCTATGGCATTGATCCTGGAGTGACAGAGCTGCATCGGGCACTTGCGCAGATCTCCGGTTTTGCCTCCTTCCTGCTGATCGGCATAGGTCTTGCCTGGGCACGCCTGGAAATATCTTGGGGCCGAGATACTCGCGCGCCGGCTTATCTGGTAATGGTTTTGATATTGGCTGGGGCAATTGGTCTCGCGCAAAGTACCAGCATGTCAGCCCTTACAGTGATCGACCTCTTTTCTACTGTGGGGCTGGTACTGTGGTTAATGGTAGCATTATTGGAGCTGATAGCGCCGCGCCGGCTCAAGCGCAACCAAGCCCTGGTAATTGGCGCTGGTGCACTGTTAGTAGTGTTTAATGGGCTCTTTATTGGCACCGGAGCTTCACGACTGTTGGGCCTTGCCCGTACTAATTGGTTCCACCTACTTCTTGCCCTCTCAATTTTATCTCTATTGTGGGCACGTCCATTATTTAATCTGGATCAATCTAATAATGAGTGAAGTTATCTTGCCGCTGCAGGGCGGTTGCCACTGTGATGCTGTGCGCTTTCGTGCGATACATCGTCGCCAAAATGGAGAGCCGCTGGTGGCGCACGCCTGTAATTGCTCTATGTGCGAAAAGGTGGGTTACTTACATCTGATCGTACCTGCGGCAAACTTCCAGCTGGAGCGGGGAGAGGGAGCCCTCACTTGTTACACTTTTAATACGGGTGTGGCAAAACACTATTTTTGCCGTCATTGCGGTGTAAAACCCTTTTACATACCGCGCTCCAATCCCGATGGTTACAGCCTCAATGCGCGTTGTCTCGATATTGTGCCGCAGGAATTAGAAGTCGAGCCATTTGATGGGCAAAATTGGGAACAGAATGCTGCGGGATTAGCGCACTTGAGTCAGGCCGAGTAATCCGTATGCGTTATGTCTGGATGTTCTTGTAACTTAATTTTGTTTGTTGGGTGAGGTTTAAGAGCGCTCCTATGGGGTGCAATTTTTTAAATGAAAGTTCAGTAAATGGAAGTCTATGTCCATGGAATCTGAGCACGTTCGTGCAACCTTGCTCGATCGAAATGGATCGGGCCGAGAAGTGGCTTGGCCGGAGGTGGAGTCTTGGCATCCCCGCCAGGGGGTGTTGTGGCTCCATTTTGATAGTGCTTGCGAAGAGGTTTTAGCTTGGGTAAGCGATAGTAGTGAATTGCCTACTGTGGTTAAAGAAGCATTACTGGCCAAAGAGGTGCGACCGCGTACCCTGGCTGTAGGTAATGGATTATTTCTAGCTTTGTGTGGAGTCGATCCAAAGCATAAAGCACGGAGAGAGAGCCGGGTCTCTATTCGAATATGGGTGGAAGAGAATCGTGTCATCAGTATTGGTAAGAGACGCCTGTTGGCTGAGGAGGATTTGATCTCCCGGTTGAGCAGTGGTTGTGGGCCACGGGGGACAGCGGCATTGGTAGTGTCCCTGGCAGATTTACTAGTGCTGCGTATGGGAGACCGGGTTGATGACTTTGAGGAAAAGGTCGATGAACTTGAGGATCAATTACTCGAATGGTCGGTGAAAGATCTGGGGGCGAATCTGGTTCAGTTTCGTAAGAGGACAATAGCATTGCGCCGATACCTCTGCCTACAGAGGGAGGTTTTAACTCGTATGCAGCAGGAGTCGGCTCCCTGGTTTGATGAAGGGAGCCATATCCTACTAGCGGATATTAATGAGCGCCTGCAGCGGCATATCGATGATATAGATACAATTCGTGAACGGGCGGCAATTGCTCAAGAGGAACTACTAAGCCGTAGCTCCGAACAGCTGAATAGTCGTATGTATGTATTGTCGATGGTTGCAGCAATTTTCCTGCCTCTGAGCTTTTTAACTGGATTGTTTGGAATTAATGTTGGTGGGATTCCATGGGCTCAAGCTCGAGAGGGATTCTTGGTATTTTGTATTTTGTTAGTAGCTGCACTTGCCGGACAAATCGCCTTTTTTTATTGGAAAAAATGGCTCTAAGGCTCCCTCCACGTTGCAGTGGAAGGAGCCCTTTTAGGGATTAGTGTTTAACCCAGGAAAAATCTACAAAAACTGGGTCGTGGTCGCTTAACCCAGAATAGGTTGCAGAACCGATAAAATAATCAGTGACTTCCAGCGTGTAGTTGGGATTATTGTTGATGATTACTACATGGTCTGTATCATTTTGTAGCTCATCGGAGCAGGCTTCCAGGCTGGTGTCATTGCCAGAGAGCATATATTGGCAGGCGTGCTTACCGCCGGTTTTTTCGAAAAAGGCCTTCCAGGTTTGGTAGTTGACACCGCGCCAGCCATCATCATTTTCGTCGAATGCCATATTGAAATCGCCTGCCAAAATAACAGTGGCACTATTTGAGTGGGAGACAATCATATCGGCGATTTGATCAAGCTGCTTTGCCTTGGCGTTTAGGTCGGCATCCTGATGGCCCGCATCCATGTGGGTGTTATAGATATGTACATGGTAGTTCTCCGTCACTTCAACGTTGGCCACGGTGAAACCTTTCTCGGTATCACAATCGTTTCCTGAGCATTTATCAAAAGTTTCCTCTTCATAAGTGGCAAAGGAATAATCGTTATCGTCGCGATTGTCCCGGTCAAAGGGAAATTTGGAAAAAGTCAGCAAGCCGTTACCAAAAGAGGTGCCGCCACCTTTCCAGTGTTTTGAACGATAGGGAACCGTATCGTTGCTCAGTTTGTCATCGTCATCCAGGTAGTTGGCTTTGGTTTTACTCCACACCTCCTGCATTAACCAGAGATCCTTGGGGGCGTCATTAAAAGTGCGGATAATTTGTTTGAAATCTGACTTACTGTTGCCACCAATACATTGTAAAAATCCATCCATGTTATACACCATCATGTCAAAGCTGCCTGAGTTGGCATCTTCGAAGCTGGTGTCACCATACTCGTAGCCATCCAGATCTTTTGAGCCCGTGTCATCCACATCATCGATAAATTCGAACCAGTTGCATGAGGTGATCGCATCCCATACATCCTCAAAATCTGCCGCGCTAGCGGGATAGCTGATCAGTAGAGCAAGGGATATACAGATTTTTTTTATCATTTTTTATTCTCCATGGTTCTTATCGCCGGTGGATTGAAATTAAAAAGGCGTGGCCTTTTTGTCTCGGTCTTTGATTTTTCGAGGGTGGGATAATGGATAGCGTAGATTACAAATTGGAGTAAGGATGGTTTTTTTTATTTTATTTTTTACTTTAATTGACGTTAATTTGTACGCTTTGCCAGGAAAATACTCAGCGTCAGAAAAGTTAGACACTAACAGGCCGGTCAGTTGAGATTATCCTGACAATAAAGCGGCGCCAGCTACACGATTGCTCACAGGTTTTTCTGCGTCAGTATTTTCTGGTTGGCAATTAAGGAAATAACCTAGTCGCAGAGCACTTTCTTTAACTTTATTAGAATATGGCCCTGCGTGGTATTGGGTGTGGTTTCTATATGGCGCGGCTATAAAGAAGGGAGGTCAGTAGTGAGTTTGCTTAAGCAAAAATAGTCACCATTTGCCGGGATATAGCGACGAGTCTGCCCGCGTTATCCCAAAGGCGCGCCTGGATCACCGCATAGCCATCTTCAGCCTGCTCCACCTCTGCCAAATATTGCCACCAGTCCGACGCGCTGCGTTGTGGTAGCGGTTCCATCAGCTCCAGCGTCCAGGTGAGTGAGCTGGCTGGTGCTGGAACTTTTAGCATCGGTAGAGTAGCTGGTGGCCAGGCGTCGATGAGTGTGAGTAGATGGCTAATGCCTACAGTAGATTCGCTGCCGTCTTTAAAACGCACCCAACCACCCAGTTGCCGTTCCGTGGTGCCACTGAAGGGGAGTTGGCCACGAGCGATGCGATAGTCATATTTCTGAGTGAATTCTGGCACCACACCCTCGATATAAGGTAGGGCGATACATTTATCCGGGCTGGCAAACTCAGGAGCAGCAGGGGTGTCGACTTTAACGGAGGATTCCCTGCCGCTGCCAAAACTGGCAAGTCCAGCGAGCACAGTTGCGTTATTTTGCTGTAATTGGCCCTGCACCTGGGTGACGGAGCGGCCTGCACGCAGTAGCTGTGCTTCGACTTTTACCGCATCCGCGCTAACCGGGCTGACGAAGGAGAAGGTGAGTGAGCGTAAACTGCTTTCTGCAATCACCTCCGCTGCCATTTTCTCATAGAGCATGGCAGCAACCAGGCCGCCAAAAGTGGCGCGGCCCTGGCTCCAGCCTGTCGGTACCACATTGGCGCCATGTTTATCGCGCCAATCAAGGAGAAGTTCATCAAAAGTCATAGTGTTATCGCTGGGAGAGCGGGCTTTGTGCAGTCCGCCGGAGGAGGTGTCTGGGCCACTGCACTGTCGTTAAGTGGCCCCGTAGAAACTTAATTGAAAGTGTGGCTGTCTTCTGGGAATACGCCGAGTTTAACGTCCCCTGCATACTTGCGCAGGGCACCGGGGATATCGCCGGCCTCCACTAAAAAGTTCTTGGAAAATTTCGGCGGCTGTTCGGTAAGGCCGAGGATATCGTTGATAACCAGGACTTGGGCATCGGTATCGCGCCCAGCGCCGATACCGATTGTGGGCATGGAAACTGACTCTGTGATGCGTTTGGCCAGGGCGCTGGGCACGCATTCGAGCACGAGCAGGTCGGCGCCAGCCTGATCTAGGAGGATCGCATCTTCCAACATTTGTTCGGCGTGTTTTTCGTCGCGCCCCTGAACCCTATAGCCGCCCAGCTTGTGAACGGACTGAGGAGTGAGCCCCAGGTGAGCACAAACAGGGATACCGCGGTCTGTCAGCATTTTGACTGTGTCGGCAAGCCAGGCGCCACCCTCAATCTTCACCATATGGGCGCCAGCCTGCATGATACGGGTGGCATTTGTGAGCGCTTGCTCCGGTGTGGCATATGTCATAAATGGCATATCACCCATGATCAGGGATTTTTTATTGCCCCTTGCCACTGCTTCCACGTGGTAGATCATCTGTTCCATGGTGACCGGCACTGTGCTGTCGTAGCCCAGTACGGTCATACCGAGGGAGTCGCCTACCAGCACGGTTTCCACTCCGGTTTTCTGCGCCATGGCCGCCATGGGCGCATCGTAGAGGGCGACGGTAATAAATTTCTCGCCGTTCGCTTTCATTTTGCGCAGGGTTTGCACGGTAACGAGCTTTTCTAATTCTGAAGGTGCATACATAGCGGTTAACTTCCCGGGTTGTAGTAATGACGGCCCTTGGTGACGGTGAGCATATACTCCACCAGTTGTTGGTAATCCTCGGGGCTATCGACGATATCGATTTCCTCACTGTTGACAATCAACAGCGGTGAGCTGTCGTAAAAGTGGAAAAATTGCGTGTAGGCGTCGTTGAGTGTGGCCAGATATTCGGTGCTGATAACCCGTTCAGCTGGGACGCCTCGATTGCGGATACGAGCCTGCAGGACTTCCAGTGGGGCCTGTAAATAAATAACCAAGTCGGGCTTGGGGGCCTCTAGTGTGAGATGCTGAAATACCTGTTGGTAGAGCGCGAGTTCATCCGCGTCCAGCGTGACTTGGGCAAACAGTTGGTCTTTCTCGATAAGAAAGTCTGCCACCCGCACGGGTTCAAACAAATCATCCTGGCGCAGGGCCTGAATCTGTTGAGAGCGTTGCAGCAAAAAATGTAACTGGGTGGGTAGTGCGGCGTTTTTGGGGTCGCGATAGAAGCGTTCGAGAAAGGGGTTTTCCTCGGGTAGCTCCAACAGAGTGTCGTAATTGAAGGTACAGGCCAGTTTTTTGGCGAGGGTAGTTTTGCCCACTCCGATATTACCCTCAACGGCAATAAATTTCGGTGGCGTTCTCTCCGGCTGGCCAAACTCACACGAACTGGTTTCGCTGTTGTCGATAACCACGTGTTCGACTCCTCTGGTTGGGGCGTCTTCCCTGATGGGTTACAGGCGCCAAAATACTATCAAGCGGGGCGGCCAGTCGAGTACTTTTAGCGCTGTATTTGAGGCTGTCTAGAATTTCTCCAGGCGGTTTTGTGGGCAATTCTGCAGCAACTGTTGCAATAGCTCCCCCGATGGCAGTTGCAGTTGTGGATCGAGCTCAGAGAGTGGCTGTAGTACAAAATTGCGCTCAGCCATACGCGGGTGCGGTACCTGCAGACGCGTCTCGTCTAATTGCTGTTCGCCAAACAAAAGTACATCCAAATCGAGGGTTCGCGCTCCCCAGCGCACCGAGCGCTCGCGCCCGTGAGCCTGCTCAATCGTTTGCAGCTGGTCGAGTAACTCAATGGGCGTTAGTGCGCACTCCAGCTCAACCACGGCGTTAACATAATCGGGCTGCTCGCCAGGGCCTATGGGCGCACTGTGATAAAAGCTGGAGCAGCGCAGCAGGCGGCAGTCGGGGATTTCCTCCATGGCCGCCAGGGCACTGCGCAGCTGCTTTTGTGGCTCAGACAGATTACTGCCGAGCCCGATAAAAACCCTTTCCATTATTCGGCAGCCTTTGGCTTGCGTCGGCGTCCGCCACGGGAATTGCGGCCACGTCGATTGTTGCCGCCGCTGCGCTGGAGTTTGCGCACCATTTGCTGGCGTTGTTCATCATCGGCTTGCTGAAAGTCGGTCCACCAGTTGCCCAGACCGGGTTCAATTTCTCCACACTCTTCGCGCAATAGCAGGAAGTCGTAAGCGGCGCGGAAGCGGGGGTGCTCCAGCTGGCGCTGGGCGCGACTGCCGCCGCGTTGTGGCAGGCGATGCTGGAGATCCCATATCTCGCGCATGGGGATAGAGAAGCGCTTGGGAATAGCGGTGTGGGCCAGTTGGTTACTGGTAATTTTTTGAGCCGCCTGGGCCAGTGCCGGCGCCGGTGGAATCCCTTTCTCAATGAGCTTTTTCTGTTCCTCATTCACAGCCGGCCACAACAGGGCCGCGTATAGGAAGGCGGGAGTCACGCGCATGTCAGCCTGGATGCGCTGGTCGGTATTGCGCAGGGCGCGCTTAGTCAGCTCCAGTGCTGCGGGGCTCTTTTCAATTTGGGCTGCATTATCTGGGAACAGGTGCTGCCACAGATGATAGCGGCGCAATAGTTCGAAAGTGCGCTCGCCCTGGCCGCTCATCAGCAGTTTGAGGATCTCGTCAAACAAGCGTGCGGGGGCGATATTGCGCAATAGAGGAGCCAGCTCTTTTAACGGGGCCTCGGTAGCGGGTTCGATGGCAAAATCCAGTTTGGCTGCGAAGCGCACCGCACGCAGCATCCGCACAGGGTCTTCTTTATAGCGGGTAGCGGGAGCCCCGATCATGCGGATCAGGCGATTATTTATGTCCTCAACACCCCCGGTGTAGTCATGAATAGCGAAGCCATCGGTGGTGTAATATAGAGCATTGACTGTAAAGTCGCGGCGCATGGCATCGCTTTCCAGGTCGCCGTAGACGTTGTCGCGCAGCAACATACCGTGTTCGGATTGTTTTGCTTCGTGCGTCTCGCCATCGCTGTGGTGCCCCCGAAAAGTGGTGACCTCAATAACCTCGCGGCCAATACGCGCGTGCAGGATTCGAAAGCGCCGACCGACAATGCGTGCGCCGCGAAACAGTACTTTAGCCTGTTCTGGTGTAGCGTCAGTGGCAACATCGAAGTCTTTGGGGTGGCCGCCGAGCATTAGATCCCGCACGCCTCCCCCGACAATGTACGCTTGGTAACCTGCTTCCTGTAGGCGTTTCATGACCGTTAGGGCTGCGCGGCTGATATCCCGGCGGGAGATATTGTGGTCGTTGCGGGCGATAACCCTGGGGCCTTTCTTGGCCGGCTTGCGCCAGCGTTTGATACTACTAATCAAATTATTGAGCATACGGCTGTCTGTCTTGACTGCTGCCATCTGTTGGTGACCGAAAATGCCCTGTTGGTGCTGAGGCCACATCTCCGGTGGCGACAGGCATTACACCTGCACTTTCCTCCCCAACGGAGTTGGGGCATGTTGTTGCACTACTGGGGCCTCTGTACCTGGGCGGGCCCAGGGGGCGAAGTCCAAAACAGGGGGCGGCAATGGCATCTGCTGTCAGTGTGGAGGACTCGCTGGCGCGATTCTAACACACGCAAAGCAATGCGCCCGCAATCTGCGGGTGCCGGAAAGTTGGGGAAAAGTTTGGGAATTATTATTACAGGTATGAAGGCAGCGGCTTCCTTGCGCTCTTAATTTGCTATCAAGCAAACACCCTCTCCCAGGTATAAATCAGTCAGTTTGCAACGCGCTTGTTGTTATTTTTATTCTTCTTTCGAAATTATTGTTATTGTTTATTGTTGTTCTTGCGGTTTTGGCCACTCATTGCTTTTGTTATCGGCCGCCCCATTATTTTTATTGTGTTTCGCCCACTTATTTTGAGTAGTTATAGGGCTTTTAACGGTCATTTATTTTTATTGTTGGCCGTTTTTAATTTTTGTACTAAGAGTAAAGCATTTAGTGTGCCAACTTTTAAAAATTCTTATAAATCAATAAGTTACAATCTTTACGAAAATTGATGGAACTTTTCCGGGTGCCATTGCGTTACGTAAGGTGCGGCAACTGTTACTTGAGGTAGGTCTTGGGTAACACTTCCCCTGTTACCGGTGATGTAACAAAGTGGGACAGCGGTCACGGACGTGGCTAAAGCCTGTTGAAGAGAAGTTTAAGGGGCTACTTGTTAAGGAAGTGTGGCGTAGGTGAGGGAGGGGGCTCAGCCCCCAAGAAAGTTGATCAGGCTTCGGCAACCGCGCTGCGGCGGGTTTTCTTGCGGGGAATGCCCAGTTTTTGGCGACGCTCCCACAGGCACTTGCGGCTGACCCCCAGCTTTTTCGCCAGCTCGGTCTCGCTCATGGTGTCCTGGTGCTCGATTACGAAGCGAGCGAAGTAGTCCTCCAGCGAGAGATCCTCGCGGGGATCGGTATGCAGGCTGCGCGGGCGAGGCTCGCCGATGGCCTCCTCCACGGGGACCAGGTCCAAGTCTATATCTAGGGTTTTGTGGTCGATTTCCCGGCTGTCACGGTCGGTGAGGATGACCGCGCGTTGTATGGCGTTCTCCAGTTCGCGAACGTTACCAGGCCAAGTGTACGTGGTGACTGCCTGAACTGCCTCGGGAGAGAGGCGCAGCAGAGGGCGCTCAATTTTGGTGCAGAACTTTTCGAGAAGGTGCTCTGCCAGTGCAAGGACATCGCGGCCGCGCTCGCGCAGCGGTGCCAGAGTCATCTGCACCACGTTGATGCGGTAGTAAAGGTCTTCGCGGAACTTGCGTTCAGCGGCAAGTTGACGCAGGTTACGGTGGGTGGCGGTAACCAGGCGCACATCCACTTTGTGCGACTCGATAGAGCCAATTGGGCGCACCTCACCCTCTTGTATCACTCGCAATAGCCGTGCTTGAGCCTCTAGCGGGAGTTCACCGATTTCATCGAGAAACAGGGTGCCGCCATCAGCGGCGGCAACCAATCCCTCGCGGGCACTCTGGGCGCCGGTAAAAGCGCCCTTTTCGTAACCAAACAGCTCCGATTCGATCAATGTCTCGGGAATGGCGGCACAGTTGACCGAGATCAATGGCTTGCCAGCGCGGCGGCTCTCTTCATGGATAGCTTTGGCCACCAGCTCTTTACCGGTCCCGGTTTCTCCATGCACCAGTACGGTGGCGTCTGTGGGTGCCACTTTGTGAATGCGCCTATAGAGTTCGCGCATAGCTATGCTGTCGCCGATCATTCCGGCGATAGTGCCTGGGTTACTTTTATCCAAAGGCGCTTGGGCGCGACTTTGTTCGGCCTTGCCGATGACGCGGCGCACGGTGGCGAGCATCTCGTCGTGGTCGAATGGCTTGGCGATATAGTCCGCGGCGCCCATGCGCATGGAGTCCACAGCGGAGCGCAGGCTGGCGTAACTGGTCATGATCAATACCGGTACTTCACCGGCATGTTTGAGCAAGTCGGTGCCCGGTGCACCGGGTAGGCGCAGGTCTGAGATAACCAGGTCAACTTCATTGACCCGGTGCTTACTAAGGGCCTCCCTGACTGAGCCCGCCTCACTGACCTTATATCGGTGCCGCTCTAACAGTTTGCGCAGCGCCGTTCGAATAATGGCTTCATCTTCGACGATCAGGATGTGGCTCATATGTTACGCCTGGTTACAAAATGCTCAATAAACGCCTAGTTTTACCCGGCCGCCGTTTCGATGCAACTCAAAAACGGATAACCGGGTTATTTTTGCCCAGTTCCTGGCCGGTTTGCCGGCTGGAGCCTTAGCCTGCCAAGGGCAGCTGTACAGTAAATCTGGCGCCGCGGCCGGTCTCCGGATTGGCTGGGCTCTCCAGCTCTAGCTGCCCTCCGTGCTCCTCAACAATGCTGTACACCATGGCCAAGCCCAGGCCTGTACCTTCTCCGGGTTCCTTGGTGGTGAAGAAGGGTTCCAGAATACGCTCGCGGTGTTGGGCAGAGATACCGGGGCCGTCGTCGGTGACTGACACACAGGCACAACCTTTGGCTTCTCGACCTTCAATGCGGATGAGACCGCCATCCGGGCTGGCGTCGCGGGCATTGCTGAGCAGGTTGATAAATACCTGGATCAGACGCTGGTTATCCCCGGGGGCGATCAGATCTGCTGGGACTGCATTTTCGAAGCGCACCTCGGTTTTATCCCGTTGCAGGGATAGCAGGTGCACCGCTTCCTGCACACAGGCGTAGAGGTCTACCGGAGCCCGCTCGCTCTCTTGGCTGCCACTGTGAGAGAAATTCACCAGTGAGTGTACGATGCGGCTGATGCGCTGGGTCTGGCTGAGGATTTGGTCGGCGGTTTCCAGCACTTCCGGGTTGTCGCAATCGAACTGGAGATTCTGTGCCAGGCAGGCGATACCGGTCACTGGGTTGCCCACCTCGTGGGCGACACCGGCGGCGAGGCGTCCCACCGAGGCCAGGCGTTCGCTGTGAATCAGCTCCTGCTCCAGAGTCTGGGTCTCGGTGATGTCCTCGAGCAGTAGCATCTGCCCATCGCCACGCTGGTTGCGGGCCCGCCCGCTGCGGCTGCGTTTCTGCCGGGTTTTGTGCAGGTTGAGCCAGTGGCTGTTGCCGCTGAGACTGACTTGCTGCTTGAAGCGGCTGGCATCGCTAGATTCGGCAAACTCCGCTAGCAGACTCCGCCAGGGCTCTGCCAGATATTCCAGCTTGGAGCCAATTACCTCAACGGCGGCAATCCCGGTGAGATCCTGCATGGCGTAATTCCACAACAGTATCTCGCCGTCGCGCCCCAGAGAGCAGGCGGCCATGGGCAGCTCCTCCAGCATTTGCCGGTGGTAAAGCCGCAAATTGTTCAGCTCTGCCGCCAGCCCAGTCAACTGGTGCTTGTAACGCCCCAGGCGTGTCTCGATCAGGTGGATATCCTTGTTGGCCGGCTGATCGCTGTTCTGAAAGGGAAAGTGGCGATCGATAATCTGGCCGGCTAGTACCCGCCCGAGCAGTCCGGATAGGTTGGATTCAATACGATTGCGCAGCTGGCGCAGGGCGTAGGGGCGACGCTCGTTATCGGGCAGGTTGAGCTGATTGAGGGCGCGCTTCACCTCGGTGTTGGCGGTGGCCGCCCCTAGGCTCTCCGCCAGGCGCAGGCGAAAGTCCGCTGCGGACTGTACATCGAGCCCCAGGCGCAGGGCTTGGGCGATGGTGTCGTCACTGCATAGGTCGGCGGCGTATTGCTCCAGGCTGCTCGTTGAAGTGAACAGCGAGAGGCTGACGAATAGAAGTATGTTGACACCGAGAGACAGGGTAGTGACCTGGGTCCAGATGGACATGCCCAGGGGTATCTGCAGAGAAGTACCCGGTAGGGTGATACCGGTTAGTTCGAATACCGATGGCAGCAACAGGCCGCAACCCCAGATCAACATCCCCGCCAGAAGTCCACCAATCAGGCCGCGTCGATTGCCTCGCGGCCAGTGAATAACAGCGAAGATACCCGGTAGGAACTGCAGTGAACCGATAAAGGCCAGCAGGGCTAAATCCGACAGGGTTAGGCGATTGTCCAGCAGCAGGTAAAAGGCAAAACCCGCGATAAACAATGCAGCGATTAAAGCGCGGCGTAGCCACACCAACTGGCGGTACATATTGTCTTCGGAGTCCCAGCGGGTGCCCGGTAGCAGCCAGTGATTCATGACCATGGTAGATAATGCCAGGGTGATCATAATCAGTGCGCCGGTTGCGGCGGAGAGCCCGCCGATAAAGGCCAGTGTTGTGAGCAACGCTGAGCCACTGGCACGCGGTACCGCCAGCGAGAAGTACTGTACCGGTTCAGCCACATCCAGGGCGAAGCCCGCCCACATAATCGGAAAGATCGGCAGCGCCATTAGCAACAGGAAAAGCGGAAAACCCCAGCTGGCGGTGCGCAGGGCCTGGCCGGTGGGGCGCTCGGCGATGCTGAGGTAAAAGATATGTGGCATGGCCACGGCGGTAGCGATAAAGACTAACAGCAGCGTATGCGAGGAGCCCTGTTCAATGGGAGTGTAAAGCAGCTGTTGCATATCATTGTTTTCCAGCAGCCATTGGTCGAGCCCTGAGAAACCGCCGAACACACCGTAAACGGCATAACCACCGACCGCGGTCAGAGCCACCAGTTTAACCAGGGATTCCAGTGCCATGGCACTGGCGAGGCCCTCACCGCGCTCGCGGGTGGCGCCATACATACTGGTGAAGACTGCCAACAGCACACAGTAGAAAAAGGCGATCAGGTTTTTACTGGAAACACCACTGTCGGGCAGGCCGAGGGCAGCAACGCTGTCTCGTGACAGCAGTGCCAAGGTTTCCGACACCGCCTGGATCTGTAGGGCGACCAATGGTAATAGCGCCAATAGCATAAACAGGGTGGCCAGGGTGCCCACCTGGCGGCTGTGATAGCGGAAAACCAGCAGGTCTGCGGGGGAGTAGAGCTGGTAGCGTTGGGCCAGGCGCGCCAGGGGCTCCAGTGCCACAGGCGCAAATAAGAACATGGCACCGGTGCCCAGGTAGTAGGCAAGCACCCCGTAGCCGTATTGCCATGCGAGGTCGACAATGCCATAGAACGTCCAGGCGGATAGAGAGACCCCCAGCGAGAGTACGTACACCAGTGGATGGCGCACCCAGCGTGCGGGCAGCCAGCCCTTGGAAGTGGCGAAAGCGACAAAGAACAAGGTAGCGATATAGGCAACCCCGATCAGGGCGATATGGGCGATCTCAAAGCTCATTCGAGTTGCGCCTCCACTGGATAAAAATCGCCAGCAGGATCAAAACGAACCAAAGGATAAAGGGCCGGTACCAGGCGCCAACGGGGTTGATCATCCAGGTAAATATGGTGGGGGAGAACACATAGCCCACCAGCACGAGCAGGATTAGCAGGGTGCGGTTGCTCATAGGTTGTTATGTAAATCCGCGTGGAGGGTGAAAAGTTAAATGGCGAGCCTGTCGGCTGGCGCAAAAATGTTAATTGCCTCCAACGATCAGTGCAATTGTCGGTCGCGTTTATCGATCTGGTGACGCTGCCAGCGTGCAGCAGCCCACTTGAGAATATGTTCTGGCGCCTCGCCCTCCAGCCCATCCGCGACATGAAAGCCGAGAAAATCCAGTGCGGTGCAGAGATTGCTAGCGGCTCGGTTGTCGTCGATGGCCGGTGCGTGGTTTTGTTTGCTGAGTTTTTGCGCCCCCCCCGGTCCCATGACCAGCGGTAGGTGGCCGAAGATCGGTGCTCTGTTATCGAGCAGGTGAAACAGGCGAATTTGTGCAGCGGTGGTGTCGAGCAGGTCCGTTCCGCGCACGATATGAGTAATGCCCTGGGCAATATCATCGACCACTACCGCCAGCTGATAGGCGTAGAGGCCATCGCGGCGCTTGAGAATGGTGTCTTCACGCACTGGCTGGGATTGGGGCCCGCGCCAGATATCTTCGAAGTGCTCCTCGCCTCCGGCACAGGACAGGCGCAGGGCGCAGGCACCTGTGCCCCCGTCTTTTATCCGGCAGGCTTGATTGTCGTGCCCACCATTTTGACGGATCTGGCTGCGTGAGCAATGACATGGATATAGGAGTCCGCGTTGGCGTAACTGTGACAGGACTGCCTCGTACTGGGCGTGGCGCTTACTTTGCCACACCACGGGGCCGTGCCAGTGCAGCCCATGGGATTCCAGGGATTTCAGTATTCGAGTGGCTGCGCCGGGCTCCTCGCGCGGGGGGTCGAGATCTTCCATACGCACGAGCCAGTGCCCGCCATGCGCAAGGGCGTCCAGATAGCTGCCGAGTGCGCACACTAGCGAGCCGAAATGCAGAGGACCGCTCGGCGAAGGCGCGAAGCGACCGAAATAGGGCGTTTTACTATTCAAAGTGATAGGGGCGGTCCCGTCGACCGCCCTGTCGAGCCGGGCGATCAAGGGTGATCGCCGCAATACGATGGGAAAAAATCAGCCGGAAAGCTGTTTTTCTTTGATTTCCGCCAGGGTTTTGCAGTCCACACACAGGGTTGCGGTGGGGCGCGCTTCAAGACGGCGGATACCAATATCGACCCCACAAGCTTCACAGAAACCGTAATCATCCTGGTCGATCAGTTCCAGGGTGGCGTCGATTTTCTTAATCAGCTTGCGCTCGCGATCGCGGGTGCGAAGTTCAAGGCTGAACTCCTCTTCCTGGCTCGCACGATCAGCGGGATCGGGAAAGTTTGCAGCCTCGTCTTTCATGTGGGAAACGGTGCGGTCCACTTCCGCCATCAGTTCGGCCTTCCAGGCCAACAGCAAGTTGCGGAAATGCTCCTGCTGCTTCTCATTCATGTACTCTTCGCCCTTAGTCTCCTTGTAGGGCTCAAAGCCGTGCAGAGAATCGGTGCTCGCAGCAGTTTTGGGCATAGTCGTTGCCTCTCTTTCTTTACGGGCCCCCGATAATGGGGGCGATACCACCAAATTCAATCTAGCCTAGACCGGAATCTTTTTGGGTGATGCTTTTTTCACCTATCAAATCAGTTGCGGTGGCAGGCTAATCCTTGCCCCGATTGCCGGTACCCCGGCGACCGAGAGCGAGGAAGCTATCAAATCTGCGCGATTCGCGCCACAAATAGTTGTCTGCTATTTTGTGGCGCTGAAATGTACAAGAGTGCCAGCCAGTGAAGTTTTCCCCTGAGTTACAAAAGGCCACCCTGTTGCGCCGCTACAAACGTTTCCTCGCTGATGTGGAGACGGCTGATGGCGAGAAATTTACCATCCACTGCCCAAATACCGGTTCTATGAAAAATTGCTGGATCGAAGGCGGCGCCTGTTGGTATTCGGACTCGGGCAATCCCAAGCGCAAGTACCGCCACACGCTGGAAATTTGTACAACACCGGATGGATCTCTGGCCGGCGTTAATACTGGGCGCGCGAATGCCCTGGTGGAAGAGGCAATAAATTCCGGTGTGGTTAGTGAGTTGCAAGGGTATGAATCCCTGCGTCGGGAAGTGCGTTATGGCGAAGAAAACAGCCGCATCGATTTTCTGTTGTCTGGCGATGCTGGCGACTGCTATGTGGAAGTTAAGAATGTCACCCTGGCGGATGGTGCGCGGGGTTATTTTCCCGATGCGGTGAGTGCTCGCGGTGCTAAGCACCTGCGTGAGTTACAGAAGTTGGCTGAGAGTGGTGTGCGTGCAGTGCTTTTTTACTGTGTACAGCACAGTGGCATAGATAGCGTAGAGGCAGCGCGAGAAATTGACCCGGCTTATGCTAAAGCTCTCGACAGTGCTATCTCAGCCGGTGTGCAGGTGCTCGCTTACCGTGCGCGGATGAGCGCCGATGAAATCGTTTTAGGCGAAGCTCTGCCGTTTCGCTGAGGGAATTTAGAGTAACTGGTCGGGTGGGGGCCACCCAGCCAGTAAAATCTTATTCAGGCAGCAGGGCGTAGAGGCCGTCTTGGGCGTATTCGACGGGTATGGGAGTCAGTGAATCGCCGGTGCAGGGCCCGGCAATACACTCGCCGGTTTCAATGGTGAACAGCGCCCCATGGGAGGCGCATTGGATCAGTGCGCCATCGGGATCGAGGAACTGGTCTTCCTGCCAGTCGAGATTGATACCGCGATGGGGGCAGGTGTTTTTATAGGCGAAAACCTCGCCCCCTTTCATTACCGCAAACACATTGTCGGTGCCGGCGGCGGTGTCACCGAGGGAGAAGCCCTTGGATTGCCCTTCCGCTAATTCCTCGTAACGGCACAGGAAGTATTTCTGCATAACTGGTCGGCCTTAGGCGCAATGATTTATTCGTTATTGCGGCGCCTTCTCTCCAGATAGGTTGACTTGGGGAAGTTGCGCCAGATTCTGCCCCGAGTTATTGGGGCGCCGCGAGTGTAATCGAGGTGTAGCGGATTGTCCCGTTGCGCATTATCCCCAAAGTGATCTGGTCGCCGGCGCGGTACTTCTCCAGTGCGTTGAGCAGGTCGTCGTAGCTGCGGACGGGTTGCTGTTCGACTTCCACGATAACGTCTCCGAGCTGCCAGCCCCCTTGGCGTGTGCGATAAATGCCTTGTAAACCGGCTTTTTCCGCCGGCATACCAGGGGCTGTACGCAGCACCGCCACACCTTCAAAACCGTAGCGGCTGCTCCACTGATCCGGTGCGGATTCAATGCCGAGAATCGGTCGCACCAGGCGGCCGTAGTTAATCAGTTGCGGCACTATTTTCTTTACAGTATCCACAGGAATAGCAAAACCGATGCCCACACTGGCACCGCTGGGGCTATAGATGGCGGTATTTACCCCGATCAGACGGCCGAGGGAATCGAGCAGAGGACCGCCAGAGTTGCCGGGATTAATGGCGGCATCGGTTTGAATCACATTGCGAATGGTGCGGTTGTTGGCGGCCTCGATTTCACGCCCCAACGCGCTGACCACCCCGGTGGTTAGGGTGGTATCGAGGCCAAAGGGGTTGCCGATGGCGAGTACTTTTCGGCCCACAGAGAGTTCACTGGAAGTACCGGCAACCAGTGGTTTAAGTAATTTTTTCGGAGCCTCGATTTTCAACACCGCCAGATCTTTTTCTGGAGCGGAACCCACTACAGTGGCGGGCCACTCACTGCGGTCCTGCAGGGTGATTGTGACTTTACGCGCGCCCTCGATGACATGGAAATTGGTCACAACGTGACCCTGTTCATCCCAGATAAATCCACTGCCGGCGCCTTTGGGTACTGCATGCAGGCGCAGGGTTCTGCGATCGCGAACCAGGGTTTCATTGGTGACATACACCACAGAGGGGCTGGCAAAATTAAACACCTGCATGGTGTTGCGTTCATCATCTGTGGCGAACTCCTGTACCTCTGCGTACAGGGGAGCACTGAGAATGAATAAAAGGATCGACAGAATAATGGGCAGAGTTTTAAGCGGTGTCATGGTCGCTGTCTTCGCTTTAGCACTTTAATGAAAAGTTTACTTTGCTCGTTGTGAGGGAGTGAAGATGGGGGCGCGGCAATGAATTAAAACCCGCCCCTAAAACGTGCCAACAGCAATCTGGGTATTACTTACGGAAGTTTTGCAGGGCCAGGATACGATCATCCAAGGGTGGATGGGTGGCTAATAGTGCGCCCATATTGCCGAAAATACCGAAGGCTTTCATATTGCCTGGCAGCGGTTCCTCGTGACCCCGTTCAGATTCCACTTTGAGCCGTTGCAGTGCGGCGATCATTGAATTGGGACTGGCGAGGGTGGCGCCGGCGTGGTCTGCGCGATACTCCCGACGGCGGCTGAACCAAGCGATGATAAACATGGCGAGGAAGCCAAAAATTATATCCATCACGATAGAGGTAACGTAATAGCCGATGCCAAGGCCTTGCTCATTGCGCAGTATCACCCGGTCGACAAAGAAACCGACCAGCCGTGCGAAGAACATCACAAAGGTATTCACCACTCCCTGAATCAACGCCAGAGTTACCATATCGCCGTTGGCCACGTGACCGATCTCATGGCCGATCACCGCACGGGCCTCTTCGCGGCTAAAGCGCTGCAGTAATCCGGCGCTTACAGAGACCAGGGCATTGTTGCGATTCCAGCCGGTGGCAAAGGCGTTGGCCTGGGGCATGGGAAAAATACCCACATCCGGCATACCGATATTGGCTTTGCGCGAAAGCTCCCGCACAGTCTCCACCAGCCATTGCTCATCGGCGCTGCGCGGCTCGGTGATAATCTGGGTGCGGGTACTCATGCGGGCGATGGTCTTGGAGAGAAACAGGGATATAAACGAACCACCAAACCCAAAAAGAGCGCAGAGGAGTAACAGTGCCCCCAGATTCAGGTCGACCCCGTTGGCCTGAAGGATGCCCCCGATGCCAAAAATATTGAAGATGATGCCAACCAGAACTAATACCGCAAGGTTGGTCAGCAGGAATAGCCCAATGCGCAACATCGGCTCTCTCCGTCTCTTTGCCCTTAGACAAGTTTAGATAGGTTGTGGTGGTTTGTGTGACAAAAGCTCGAGTTATTGCGTAGCCGTAGCATGGGGTAAGGCATTAAGGGCCTGTGCGAACGTCTCGGTACATCTTGCGCAGGCACTCAGATGCGCAAGGGCCCCAGCGTAGCTTTTCCCTTTCTAAAATTGTTGGTGACAGGCTTTAGTTTGAATTCTGTGTAGCCAGCAGGCGGTCGGCTTCAGTCACCAATTGCTGTTTAAGATCTGGGTCCAGATCGTTCCAGTGCACATCAAGTAGAGCACCTTGCAGTGCATAAAGCATGACGCGCGAGGCGTTGATCCCGCGGTTGCGAATACTGATAAAGGCCTCAACCGGGCCAATACGGTGGAGGTCTTCGTAGGTGCGAATACCAATGGAGTGAAGGATGTTAACGGAGGCGAGCCCCAAATTTTTCAGCTTAAGTAGTTCTGATTGACTTGGGTGCATTCAGTTTTCCCTGCAAGGTTTTCCGTCCAGTAGTCACGATCAATCCCCAATCGCGGGGCTGAACTTAACATAAATTAGCAAGCTGCCAACAAAGATAACCGCCGCATGCCCTAAGACAGCGCCTATTACTTTGCCTAGCATTTCCAGTGGCCACTTATTCCATGCCGCTCTTTGGTAGAGTAATAGCTGGGGGTTTACTCACTTTAGCCCGCCTTTTGAAAATCGCCTGTCTATAGGAGCCAAATGTTATCCACACCGCTTAAGAGTATGCTCTTCGGGCTAACCGATATGCACGTTATCCTCGATCCACCCTCAGGACAGCTGCTGCACCCTGAGGCACTGGTGGCATTTCAGCGCCTGCGGCGCGATGCGCGAGATGCCGGTTTTGACCCCAAGGTGGTCTCAGGTTTTCGCAGCTTTGAGCGCCAGCGCACCATCTGGAATAACAAGGCACAAGGTCTGCGTCCAGTGCTGAACACCGATGGCGTAGAGCTTGAAGTCTCTGAGCTGCCACCGCAGGAGTTAGTGCTGGCCATACTGCGTTGGTCGGCACTGCCCGGTGCCTCGCGCCACCATTGGGGTACTGATTTCGACATTATCGATGCCGCCGCTGTAGCCGAGGACTACCAGGTACAGCTCACCCCACAGGAAGTGGCCGATGATGGGGTTTTTGGCGCTTTTCACCAATGGCTGGATCAGCGTATAGCCGCGGGGCAAAGTTACGGCCTGTTTCGTCCCTATGCCGAAGATCTCGGTGGCGTTGCACCTGAGCGCTGGCATTTGAGTTATGCACCGCGAGCTCTGGAGCTACAGCACCTGTTGACACCCGAACGCCTGGAGGCGCAGTTGCGCTCCTGCGACTTGGCGCTGTGTGACACGGTTTGCGAGCAGCTGGAGCACATCTATACGCGCTTTGTATGGATTCCGGATCACTGTTATCCGACAGATATGCCGCTCTGAGTAAAATCTACGCAAATCTGTACGCTTTATTTTCACCGCCGGATGGCGCTTGAAAGGCCCAGGTATTCCTGCGAAGCTGCGCGGGCCCAATGGCGCAAAGTTGTGTGAGACAAATCAAATACATTAGGAAAGCGCCGGGAAAATGAGTACGACAGGTGAGGAACTGAATATCGACAGCCAAACTGAGCCCAGAGACGTATGGAGTGCTATGCGCGCAGAGGCTGCCGCAGCTGCCAGGGATGAACCAATTCTGGCGAGTTATTTTCACAATACGGTGCTGCGCCACAAGTCGGCGGAGCATGCAATCGCCGACCAGTTAGCCTCAGTCCTGGATCACAATGCACTCACCTCCACCGCTTTGCAGGAGGTGATCGCTTCGGCCTTACAAGCAGATACAGGGATATCCCGCAGTATGCTGGCGGATATCTGTGCCTGGTATGATCGCGATCCCGCCTGTGATCAGTACCTCACCCCCTTTCTCTACTTCAAGGGCTTTCACGCACTGCAGTCGCACCGAATTGCCCACTGGCTGTGGAAGCAGGGCCGCACGACGCTCGCGCTGTACTTCCAGAGCCGTGTGTCGGAACAGTTTTCTGTGGATATCCACCCCGCAGCTCAATTTGGCAGCGGCATTATGATTGACCACGCAACGGGCCTGGTCGTGGGAGAGACCTCGGTGGTGGGCGACAACGTCTCTATTTTGCACTCAGTGACTCTGGGCGGCAGCGGCCGAGGTTCCGGGGATCGCCACCCGAAGATTGGTCACGGGGTTATGATCGGTGCCGGCGCCAAGATATTGGGGCCTGTGCGGGTGGGTGAGGATGTGAAGATTGCTGCGGGTAGCCTGGTTCTACAGGACGTTCCCGACCACACCACAGTGGCCGGTGTCCCCGCGCGTCAAGTCGGTGGTCGGATAGAAAAGGCCCCCGCCTTTACCATGGATCAAACCCTGGACTCCGAAGAATAAACTGGCTGCAGCAAGTATTATCCAACCAGCATTACACATAGGGATTGAGTGATGACCCAAGCCACCTATAGCCTGATTTTCCGCGGCGACCTGATTGCCGGGTTTACCGCCGGTGATGTGAAGGCCAATTTGGCGCGCTTGTTTAAGAGCAGTCCGCAGGCAGTGGAAAAACTGTTTAGTGGTCGACCGCTGGTGCTGCGCAAGGGATTGAGTCGCGCCCAGGCGGAGCAATTTCAAGCGACCCTGGCCAAGGTTGGGGCTCAGGTCAACCTGAAAAGCGAGGGAGGCCCTGAAGACGTCCCTCCGGTACCCGAGCCGAGTCAAACACCTCAGCCAGAGGGCCCTCGCGTTCCAAACTGGACGCTCGCGCCAATGGAGGGCAATCTGATTAAGGACCACGAACGCGAGTCGATAGCGGAGGTGCAGGTGCCCACCGAACATATCAGCCTGCGCGCGGCGGAAGGGTTGTTACTGGATGAGAGCGAGCGGGCCGAAACAGTTGCTGCACCAGTCAATATTCCCCAATGGGATCTCAATTAGATCTTCTGCGATTCGCGTTGATTACAGCGCCCAGGCATAAAAAAACCGGCTAGATGCCGGTTTTTTTATGCCTGTCAGCCCGGCCAATACAAAATCGTGCCGGGCTTAAGAGAAGCTGTGATTAGCCTTCTTCTTTCAGGTAGCGCTCGCGAGAGGAAAGCACTTCTTTGCGCGCTTCTTCAGCGTCGGCCCAGCCTTCCACTTTCACCCACTTGCCAGCTTCCAGAGCCTTGTAGTTCTCGAAGTAGTGTTCGATCTGCTTGAGCAGCAGCTCGGGCAGGTCGCCAATTTCCTGAACGTGATCGTACAGCTTGGTCAGCTTGGTGTGAGGTACCGCCAGCAGCTTGGCGTCAACACCGGATTCGTCGGTCATTTTCAGAACGCCGATCACGCGAGAGCGGATCACGGAGCCAACCATTACCGGGTAGGGTGCCACTACCAGTACGTCCAGGGGGTCGCCGTCTTCCGACAGAGTCTGGGGTACATAACCGTAGTTGGCTGGGTAGAACATGGGAGTGGCAACGAAACGATCCACAAATACGGCGTCTGAGTCCTTGTCCACCTCATATTTGATGGGGTCGGAGTTGGCAGGGATCTCGATGATTACGTTGATATCGCTGGGCAGGTCTTTACCTGCGGGGATCTTGTCGAAGCTCATTGCTGGTCCTGAACTGGGTAAAACGAAAAATTTGGAGCGCGGATTATATATGCAGTTCGGCACGGCTGAAAGTCACGCCCTTAAAGGAAATATGGGGCGTCAAGGCTCGGCTGGCGGGTCTATCCTGTAGGACATTGATAACAACAATGGGCAGGGATGGCCATGATCAAAGCGCGGGAGGTAAAAACCGTTCAGGAGGCTCGTGCCATCGTTGAGGGGCGCGGTCTCAGTCATGTGAAAGTGGGCCTGTTTGATTTGGATGGGGTCATGCGCGGCAAATATATGAGCCGTGAAAAATTCTTCTCTGCCCTGGAGCAGGGGTTTTCCTTCTGTGATGTGGTGCTGGGCTGGGATGTCAAAGACCAGCTCTATGACAATACCCGTTATACCGGCTGGCACACGGGCTACCCAGACGCGCCGGTGCGTATCCTGCCGCACAGCTGTCGCGATATTCCCTTTGAAGACAATATGCTGTTATTTCTGGCGGAGTTTGATGAACGGGCTCAGGTCGTGTGTCCGCGTGCGGCTCTTCAGCGGGTGGTAGACCGTTGTCGGGCTATTGGATTTGAGCCCTTCGCGGCTTTGGAATACGAGTTCTTTTTATTTGATGAAACACCCGAGTCGGTACGGGAAAAGGGCTTTCGCAATCTGAAGCCTTTCACGCCGGACTGGTTTGGCTATTCAATGCTGCGCAACTCGGTTCATGCCGAACTCTACCGGGAAATCCTCGAAATGGGTGAGTGTATGGACTTCCCTTTGGAGGGGCTTCATACAGAAACCGGCCCAGGGGTTCTCGAAGCGGCAATCGCCGTGGATAGGGTCGAGGCTGCTGGGGATAAAGCCGCACTGTTTAAAACCTTTATGAAAGTACTGGCCCAGCGTATGGGCCTGATGGCGACTTTTATGTCGCGCTGGTCCAGCGATCTTCCCGGGCAGAGTGGCCATATTCATTTATCGCTGCGCGATTTGAATAACGGCAATGCCGCGTTTTTCGATGGCTCTCAGCCCCAGGGAATCAGTGAGACCATGCGTTACTTTATCGCCGGCCAACAGCGCCTGATGCCAGAATTCCTGGCTCTGTTCGCGCCAACTATCAACAGCTACCGTCGCCTGGTTCCGGGTTTTTGGGCGCCTACCGGTGCGAACTGGGGCGTGGAAAATCGCACCACGGCCTTGCGTGCCATCCCCGGCGGGGAAAAATCACAGCGGGTGGAATACCGCCTGGGCGCTGCAGATGCCAACCCCTATCTGGCGCTGGCCGCCGCCCTGGGCTCCGGCCTTTACGGAATCATGCAGCAATGGCAGCCCAGTACGCCCATCGAGGGCAATGCCTATGCCTTGACACAAGAGGCACAGCAGGCGTTGCCTACCACTTTATGGGATGCCACCCAGCGTCTAAAAAATTCTGAGACGGCTCATGAATTATTCGGCAGTGAATTTATTGAGCATTTCGCCGCCAGCCGGGAATGGGAGGAGCGCGAGTATCGCCGCCATGTTACTGACTGGGAGCTGGATAGGTATTTTGAAATTATTTAAATGGCCCTTTTAAAAGCCCGCTTTTGTGATTTTTTGGATGGTAAGGAAATCAAAATAAGCCGTGGATAAGGAATATTTAATATGCACCACCTGCGCTGTATTTCCCCTGTCGATAACAGTGTATATCTGGAGCGGGCCCTGGCCGGCGAGGCTGAAATTCGTGTGGCCCTGGATAGGGCGGCGGCTTCACAAAAAGCCTGGCGATTGACCCCTCTGGTGGAGCGAATTGCCATTGTCCACCGTGCAGTGGAGTTTTTTACCGAGCGCAAGCATCGTCTGGCTGAGGAACTCTGTTGGATGATGGGCAGGCCCATTCGTTTTGCACCGGGGGAAATAGATGGCTTTACAGAGCGCGCTGCGGCCATGGCGAATCTGGCAGAGGAGGCCCTTGTAGATATCCATTTGCCAATTAAACCGGGATTTTCCCGCTTTATACGCCGTGAACCGCTGGGGGTTTCCCTGGTGATCGCCCCCTGGAACTACCCCTATTTAACCGCGGTAAATGCACTGGTGCCATCCTTACTGGCCGGCAATGCGGTCATATTAAAACACTCGGCACAAACGCCCTTGTGCGCTGAGCGTATGGTGGAGGCTTTCAGGGAAGCGGGTCTGCCCTACGGAGTATTTCAATATTTGCATCTCAATCATTCCAATACGCAACGTTTAGCCAGTGCCGAAGAAATCCAGCATATTGCTTTTACCGGATCTGTGGACGCCGGGGCCAATATAGAGCGTATTGTTGCCGGCCGATTTATCCAGTTGGGACTGGAGCTGGGTGGTAAGGACCCCGCTTATGTGCGTGAAGATGCGGACCTTGAACTGGCGGTAGAGGCTGTAGTGGATGGTGCTTTTTTTAATTCCGGCCAGTCTTGCTGTGGTATTGAACGTGCCTATGTACAGGAAAATCTATTCGAAGAATTTGTCGAACGCGCCGTGGCACTAGTGGGCGATTACCAGCTGGGGCGCCCCGATGATCCTCAAACAACCCTGGGTCCGTTAGTCAATGCGGAGGCTGCCGACAAAGTGCGCACTCAAATTGACGAAGCTGTGGCCCAGGGCGCCCAGCCCCACCTGCACAGCAGTAAATTTTCCATGGACAGGCGCGGTACTCAGTATATGGCACCACAATTACTCACTGGTGTGCGGCAAAAAATGCGGGTAATGCGCGATGAATCTTTTGGCCCGGTTTTGGGGGTGCAAAAAGTCCATGACGATGGTGAGGCTCTAGAATTAATGAATAATAGCCCTTTCGGTTTGACGGCAGCTATTTTTTCACAAGATGAAGAAACTGCCCTGGCAATTGGCGATCACTTGCGAGTGGGCACAGTGTTTCTCAATCGCTGCGACTATTTAGACCCGGAATTGGCCTGGAGCGGCGTTAAACAATCTGGCAGGGGGTGTACTTTGTCCAGAGTCGGGTTTGAGCAGCTAACCAGGCCCAAATCATTTCACTTTAAAGTTGGGGGCTAGTAAACCAGTAAAGAGGGAAATGTTGTGAGGTGGATTGCTTGTTGTATTTATGGTGTGTTCTTAACTTATCCCCTAGTGCTAAACGCGGAGTCCTATGTTTATAGAGATATTGCTCTAGAGGTCCCTGATGGTTGGTCGATACGCAGAGAATATAATGACTATGTGGGAATAGAATTTTGCCAGAATGATACAGGCAATGTGATGGGGTTTTTTCTGAGGAAAGGGTTGCTGGTTAATGGAGGAGACCCCAGTGTGTTCTTAAAAATGCACCCATCGGAGCATCCAGTTTCTTCGGTACAGATTGGCAAATATTCAGGTTACTTTGTCACTTTTACATCGGAAGGAAAGTGTTCGGCAAATTGGTTTTTGGGGGATGGGAGCGATCTACTGATTGCGTCCTATCAAGGTGACTGTCATTCAGTGGATTTTACTCCAGTGATTAAGTTGGTTGAATCTATCTAGCCCTTAGAAGATGTAGTCGATTAATGATGCTTCTGCTGGTTTTATAGGTCCAATTACTAAAATGACAATCGCGCTTTTTTCAGCTGTAGTTTCGCCTACGGATAATAACCCCGAGCTTTTACAGGTGGGATATCCAGATAGCGGTGAGGTCATAAACAGAAGTTTGTTTTTAACCTTATCCTATCGGTTAAACGCATAGAGACTGTGGATAACTAGAAATTTTAAATGGTTAGGCGGTAAAGGCAGAGAGGATAATGTGGATAAATACCGGGTAAACTGGAATTTTCCTACCAATATTTGGGTTGGTCCCGGCCGGATATCAGATCTTGCCAAAGCCTGCTCTGATCTCAATATGCAGCACCCCTTACTGGTAACGGATCCCGGTATTGCAGGCATACCACTGCTTCAACGCGCATTGGTGCCTTGTAAGGAATACGGCCTGGAGGTGGAGATTTTCTCCTCAATCAAGGGGAATCCCAATGGTGAGAATATTAACAGTGGTGTCGAGCTGTTACGAGATAAAAATTGCGACGGCGTAATCGCCTTCGGTGGTGGTTCAGCCATAGATGCCGGTAAGGCGATTGCCCTAATGGCCGGGCAGCGTCGTCCCATTTGGGATTTTGAAGATATTGGCGATAACTATAAGCGGGTTGACCTCGACGGCATGCTCCCGGTAATTGCCGTGCCTACAACTGCGGGCACTGGCTCGGAAGTTGGGCGGGTGGCGGTCATAACCGATGAGCAGGCGAAGGTAAAACGCCTGATATTTCACCCCAAACTATTGCCGGATATCGTCATACTGGATGCCGAGCTGACTCTGGATCTTCCCCCCCAGATTACTGCAGCCACTGGCATGGATGCACTCTCGCATAACCTGGAAGCTTATTATTCCCCCATTTACCACCCCATGGCAGAGGGGATCGCCCTGCAAGGCATGCGGCTGATCAAAACGTATCTTCCGCGGGCTTACATGATTGGTACCGAGTTGAAGGCGCGTCAGCAGATGCTGGTTGCTTCCTGTATGGGTGCGACTGCCTTCCAACGTGGCCTGGGAGCCATTCATGCTCTCGCGCACCCTCTTGGTGGCCTTTACGATAAACATCACGGCTTACTCAATGCCATACTGATGCCCTATGTCCTTGTAGCGAACAGGCCAGCCATAGAGGTTCCCATGGGACAATTGGCGCTCTCTTTGCAATTGACCGGGAAAGACATGTTTGAGAGTGGCTTTGATGCAGTGCTTAACTGGGTTATTGGCCTGCGTAAGCAGCTGGGCATTCCTCATACTTTGCAAGAAATTGGTATTGGTAGCGATGATGCCGATAAGATTGGTCGTATGGCTGCAGAAGATCCGTCTGCAGCCAGTAACCCAATGTCTTTTAACGCAGTGGAATATCGCGATATTTTCCTGCGTGCCTGCCAGGGCACTGTCACACTGTAAGAGTTTCACCCTATAAGCCGACAGAAGATTACCTATCAATAGAATTGTCCACAGGAATTAGCTATGCGCGGCGTCTTTACTCTGTTTATCCTCCTGGCTGCCACCCTCGGATATGCCCAGGATTCCCCGAATATTCGTACTGCTATTTTTGCCGGTGGTTGTTTCTGGTGTATGGAACCACCCTATGACAAAGTGAATGGCGTGCTGGAAACCACCTCAGGTTACAGCGGAGGTCATGTGAAAAATCCCACTTATGATCAGGTCTCTGCTGGTGGTACAGGTCATGCTGAGGTGGTACAAGTTAAATATGATGCAAACAAAGTGAGTTATTCCGAGTTACTCAATATTTTTTGGCACAACGTGGACCCCTTTGATGCCGGTGGCCAGTTTTGTGACCGGGGCGACCAGTACCGTGCTGAGATCTTTTACGGTAATGAAGAAGAGAAGAAGCTGGCCGAAGAGAGTAAAAAGAAAGTAGAGGCTGAGTTGGGTAAGAAAGTTGTCACCCAGATAAAGCCTGCCGCTACTTTTTATCCAGCAGAGGCTTACCACCAGGATTATTATCAGCGCAATCCCCTACGCTATAAATACTATCGCTTTCGCTGCGGGCGGGATCAGCGGCTTGAGGAAGTTTGGGGTAAAGGAAAAGGTAAGAGCAAGAGCTGAAGAGTTTGGGGTGTTTTTTGATCTCTTAAATAGAGGTGCCCTTAAGCGAATAAGTCTGCTGACTAGGATAATTCAGATGTGGTAAACGGCATGGGGAATACCGAATCTGGCAGGTTGCAAAAAGGGGAGGTAATGAGCACTGCAGCAGGATTCCCCGTTCTTTATCGCTATATTGCTGCAGATAAATCCAAACCTCTAATGGTATTTGTGCCGGGTAACTCTCACTTGGCACGTATCTTTTATGGCTGCCCCGAGGCCAGAGAAGAAGACTTTATCAGTTATTGGGTTCATCGTTCAGGCCACCCCTTCCTTGCTATATCCTTCCCCATCGCCAATAAGGCCTTTGAGGGATATTACCCCAATTTCACCATCGCAGACTGGGGTAAGCAGGTCGCGGAAGTAATTGACAAGATTGTCTCTGAGAATAGATTGCAGCAAGAGGTGATCGTCTGTGGCTGGAGTATGGGATGCAAGATTGCCGGAGCTCTTGGGAGGGAAGCGATTGGTATGAGCTTCTCAATAGTGATGTTTGTTGCCATGTCGGGAGATCCCGCTGTTCCGGGCTTCTTGCCAAAAGCAAATGCTGAAAATATCGCTATGACACCAGAAGGGCTGGCAAACCGGGAGAGCTTATACCCTTGGTTTTTTCAGGCACTGGAAGATCAAAGTACCTATAATGGCCATACTATTCTCCCAAAAGATATTTATCGGCAGAGGATCCTGGGGGCCACGCCTGTGGGATTGATCGGCGCGGGCCTGATGTATAAGAATGGCCAATTTGTGGAAGACTTAGAATGGAGTCTTAAGTCCGCGAACACTTTCAATTACGACGATTATCCTTTTCCTGTGGTTATTCATGGTAATTCGATATCTGATGCGGAAAACGTATTACTGAATACCTCTAACTGGGCGTTTATTAGAAATAGAGTGCTTATTAAGAGGGTGCTTGGGGATAATGCATTGAAGGACCTGTCTCCTGCTCAGTGGGAGCGTCTTCAAGAGCTAGTTGAATGCTCTGGTAGCCATTTTTCGCAATCCCTTCCCGGGGGGCACTTCTTTTTTTGGGGAGAAGTTAGTGCGAGGGATGTAGTCAGAAAGTTATTAATGTTATTGTCGCGCGTCAAAAATTTGATAAGATTTTAATGGGTGATTTTTATTCGACATTTATACTTTGATGATATTGTTTAATGGATTTGCGGAGTTTAATTCGGTAAGTGAGCGCAAATCCATAAGGGTTATTCTAAGAATGACCATTAATTCAACTGGTGGGGCGTTTGTCACTGTTTAATAGGTGTGCCAAATAATCTACAAAGTTTTCACGTTGAGAAGAATTTGTATTTGCGCAACCTAAAATCAAACCAGATATTTTTTTTTCATTAGCATCAGATAGTGAAAGAGGGGCGTTGCCAAATCCTTTTTTGTGTAGTTTTTCTGAAAGCCATTTATCATCGTGATGTGGCGTAGAAAGAACAGCAAACATAATCCCACTACCTGTAATCAAATTTACATTAGGTTCAAGTCGGTTTTGTGTTAATCTGTGAAAGTGTTCCCATTTTTTTTGGTATTTTTTTTGCATTCTACGAGTGTGTCGAACAAAGTGCCCTTCATTCATAAAATCAGCGATGATTGCTTGAGGGAGTAGCGTGGATGGCCCTGAAATAACAGACTTCACACTTACAAAGCTAGAAACTACAGGTTTTGGTACTACTAGATATCCTAATCTCAGGCTAGGTAATAAAGCCCTATTAAAGCTTCCAATGAATATTACTGGAGTGTTATTTCTCATCCCTTGTAGCGCCGCATATGGGTTCCCATTGAATGAAAATATACTGTTAGATTCATCCTCAATGATCCAGCATTGATTTTTATCGGCCCAATCTAATAGCTTATTCCTTTCTAAAGGTGGAAGAATCCCACCCATAGGGTATTGATAAGTTGGAGTTGTATAGAGGAGCTTTTCACTTACATTAATTTGTGGTAATAAATCAACGTCTAGATGATTATTTTTCAGACCAACTAAGCTGATTTTTGCATTCATCGATTCAAATGCTAATTTTGCTCCCCAAAAACCAGGGTTTTCCATTAAGATTGAATCATTTTGCTCTAAGATGACTTTGGCGCATATATTTAAGGCTTCTTGTCTGCCATTGGTAATAATGATTTGATCTGGAGCACATCTTACGCCTCGAGTGATCAGTAAGTACTCTGCCAGCCATTCCCTTAAAGGTAAATATCCAATAGGATTCCCATATCCATTAATTGGTATTCTATCTTGATGCTGTCGGTAAAGTTTGTTCCAGATAGAAAAAGGGAAAGCTTTTAAATCTGGTACACCTGGTGAGAAGGGTAGGAGAGTAGGCCACTGTGACATAAAACGAGGATAAGAATTTAGCATTTGGCTGTAGACCGACAAACTCGGTAAAGGTGTTGCACTATTAGGCGTGTCATTGTGGGGGTGACGTTCATCTGGATAATTTGCGAAGGGCGGTAAATTTTTAGAAACAAAAACTCCTTTCCCTACCCTGCTGGTTAAAAATCCTTCATTTTTAAGTTGCTCTATTGTTTGTGTAACCGTATTACGGCTGATGTCCAAACACTCAGACATTCTTCTGGAAGAAGGTAGTTTTACTCCCGCTAATAACCGTCCATTGATAATTCGTTCAATTAAGGCTTTATAGAGTTGTTTCTGGAGAGGCTTGTTTCGATTTATAGATAAATCAGATAAGTCTGGGGCGTTCACCGCTGGCACCATATAATATAAAAACTGAATCTTACTTATTTTGACATTACTATCAATATGGTGTCACCAAAGAGTTAGATCTAGAAAATGAAAATTCATTTTTAAAATGTAATTATCTAAAATAAATCACGCTTTCCCAAGCAAGGCTGGTAGATGGTTTCATTTGTAATCATTTCGTTGTTGCTTAAAAAAATATATTGTGAATTTTACAGCCTTTTCTGTTGATATGTATGCTGGCACCATGGTTTTTTCAAAACTGGACCTAACTCTTTAATACTTTTTCCAGCTATATTTCTAGGGTCAATTTTGACTTTATTTAAATGCAGATTTTCTAGGGGTAAAGATATGAAAATTATGAAGAGGGTTACCTTGTGTGCAGGTATCTCCCTGGCAGCCGCTAATGCATCTGCGAATGAGCTTAGCGGTGCTTGTTATGATTATGCATCAAGAGAGGCCAGCTCTGCTGTCTCTTACGATGGTCAAAGTGTAGGAGTTTTACTTGCAAATAATGTGATATCTACGGCACTCGGTGTGCCGGAATCCTTCTCTCTTATTTCAAAAGCGTACCCTTTTATTTATAGTGCTGTAAAAGGTGGAGTTGTTGAAAAAATGACTCCGGGGGCTGATCCTCAATTGGTCAGTTGTTTGGAAGAATTTAATAGCCGCATTTCAAATTTGGAAGGAGCTTACCTTGCTCAAGATCTAACAGATCTCACCGGCTTGGTTAGTCTTATTCAACAAGAAATTGTGGATAATGGAATTTTATCTAGCCATGCTAATATTGCTTCCAAACTACAGTTGTTAGCAGTAAGCCTTGGGGAGAAAATAGATAAGGAATTGGATGCCGATACACCAACATCAGCTAAATATAAAGCTCTGATTGATGAAGTTATACCAGGATATATAGCGATCATTCAGATGGAGTTTATGCACAGAAAAGAATGGAATCGCTATTGTTATAATAGAGGCTCCTATGCGTCCTGGAAGAATGTGGAGGATGATGAGTTAATTTCTCCCTCGATATTGAATTCAATTAAACACGATGATGAAGTTGTACTTACAGACTACTTAATTGAGCCAGAAGATGCCCTGGATGCATGCAGGGGCGGTAATGATACTTACTTGACGTATAACCGGGTTAAGGATGTCAATGAAATTGGCTCTTATAAAAAAATATTAGATGATGTTGGTATTAAAGTTAACGAAAATAATTTATTTCCGGGGCTAGTTTCAGTAGAATTAGATTTTCGTGAATCTCGACTAGGAGGTTATAGGGAATCCTTCGTAAGAGAGTGCTCTGGTGGTGGTATTAGATATTCATATATAGATAATTATAACAATTTTACTTCACAAGCTGTCCCTGAGAGTCAATGTAATCAGTGGCGTGATGAGTATATTGATGACCTTTATAGCAATAGTCAATTCGCAAGTGAATCGAAAAGAAACTCTATCTTTCATAGCCTTGCATTTATTGTGGATTCCTGGGATTGGTATAACCACGCTTTAAAAATAACTGACGCCCAGGCTGATGAAGATCTAATCGAGTTAAAGGATGTCTTTGATCTAGAAACTTACAGGGGAGTAAGGCTTAAATATAAGTCTACTGACAAATGTGCCAGTATGGATGGTACAGTAAAGCTAAATTGTGATGTTGGTGCCAGCCAATTTATGATCAGGCCCTATCAGGATGGTTATACGATCTCTAGGCTTGCTGATAATCGTAACTTTAAAGATAAAGGTGAAGATTCAGATGGCTTTGTTATCCGGTCTAGTGTTGGGAGTGACTCTGTTTGGCAGTTTAAGAAAAGACATTTTTTGGACACTGAGTACCAGATTGTGAATTCAAATACAGAAAGGTGTCTAATTGTTGATGAAAACGACAGGCTCATTATGGGAGGGTGCGAGAACGATGACAGGTGGGAAATCGATGGTACAGATATCCCCGAGGGGACCTTTATTCGCTTGCGTCATGTGCCCGAAAACACCTGTTTTGGTCACTTTGGGACAATTAATTGCGATGAAGAATCCTATGTTTTTGAAGTTGCGAAATATCAAGATGGGTATCGGATAACGGTTGATAGCAGGAGCTTAAAGCAAAAAGATGATGGCCTTGGATTTTATAGTGGGCTTGGAGATGATGCCGTCTGGGTTATAAATGATTTTGATGGTGATGGTCTTTTCCGGTTAGCAAACTATACTACCGGTCATTGCTTGAGCAATGAAAATGGAGTGCTGACTACCGTTGCTTGTGGAATTGCGCCATCTGATATCGAGATTTTTGCACTGGAATTTATAGAACTCCCTACAGCAGCGAGTGGTAATCACACAATAATTGCCCCAGAAGGATTAACAGGATTTAATGGTTGCATCAGTTCATTTCACAGCGCAAGTCCAACTTTCCCTGCAGGATATCGTGGTAGCAATTTATCGTGTCAAATAGCCTTATTACCACATAATGGTGGATATTTGATTTGGGACACTGAGGCAAATAATGAATCTTATGTGAGTGATCTAGATTTGGGCTTTGGCCATCATAGCATACGTCCTGATACGGAAAAAACTGATGCAACAACTTGGGACTTTATTGGTCCTTATCGTTTTTCCGATGATAGTAGTTTTTATCAAATTAAAAACAGACTCACAGGCCATTGCTTGGCTCCACAGTTCCAAAATGCTCCTAACTGGTTGGTTGGAAAAGTTGACTGTGAAGATAACTCTTCAAAAGTTTGGACCATTAAAGAAGATTCGTTTTCAGATGGCGAATAGGATTAATTGACCTCCTTGAGGTTCTTTAAGGGGCTTAATTTAAGCCCCTTCATTTCACTACACTAAATGACTATTCGATACCTAATCAAGATTGTAAGATGATGATAAAGAAGTAAAGAAATTGGTCAACATCATTTTTGTTATAGGTAAAATCACTAGTGCACAAAATAGTTTTTCTCTGAGTTCGTCTTGCACAGCTAATGAAGGTCAATTGATTATTTTTTCTAAAAATATAGATCACCATATGTTGAGCATGGTGTTGTTAGGTTTGAATTTAATCCATAAAAGAGTAAATTGTATTTGTAGTAGTCGTTGGGTGTTAGGTAGGTTGTTGTCTGGTGATTCTAGGTGATGTCAATTCATAAATATATCCTTTTGAGCTAGGAATCATTTTTTAATTTGATTGCGTTCTTTCTCAATAGTGATATTTAATGTGTCAATCTTCTAGGTCATTTTTCAGAAGGTTTATATTGGTGTTGTCGGGTTTAATGATGGAGTTGGGGGTGCTGGTAGCTCTAGGCTATATAGTTTGTGAATCAGCTTGATACTTGTCCGACCATGTTATTATTAGGGTGTTTGAAAGGTTGTTGCTAAATACTACTTGCTTCTTGGTTTCAAGTAATAGCTGCAATACTTCCATGCTGCAAGAAGATTATCTTACAGCCCCATAAATTGCTCATTCGGAGACCCTCCACCCCAACTCGCTCTTGGTCTACTGTTTAGGTGATCTATTACAAATTGAATCTGCTCCTCTGTTACTTTATTGAAGTAGGTATTCTTTGGGAAATACTGCCGAATGAGGCCGTTAATGTTTTCATTAATTTCCCTCTCCCAAGATGAATATGGGTGAGCAAAATAAATATCAGCTTCCAAGCCTTCTGCAATCGTTATATGGCCAGCGAATTCAAGACCATTGTCAAATGGTAATTGTTTTTATTTTTCCGTGTCGATCATACTTACCGTAGCACTTACGATGGGGCTTTGATGCACTCCTAAGATACTTGTATAAGTCCTCACCATAAGTAAATTAGCTGGTAGATCATCTCATGATGTAGCGTTACACCCGTATGTTCCTTTAAATGGCTTGCAGCCTACTTAATGCTTTTAACGAAGTACTGAACATTCGCAGGAGGTCTTTTTGGGGAAAAGATACATATAGTGTATTGGTGTCAAGGCTACTGTTGTTACTGTTTCCCGAACCCCCTCTTTGACGAGCTTAGCTGCCGTAATATCCGCTTGCCTCTCAATCTTCAAGCCCATTTCTGTTATTTGAAAGAAACTGCGCAAAGAGTTACCGCGAACTTTGGTGTGACTCGTATTGTGTCTGTATTAAGAAACTTATATTTAACCGGAATTCCTTGCTAGCCACTGGCGATATGACTCCATTGGCGTAAATAATAGAGATTCTCTAATAAATTACCTTGCCTATCTATTTACTCTCTATTTGGATTAAGGCTTTCACGGAGCACACCTAGATTGGACACTTTGGTTGATTGCATATTCAGGTTGCCTAGGCGAATTGCAATATCTACCTGTAATTCAATCAGGTCGATAGGGGTATCGTTAGCGAGTAATCGAACACTAAGCTGTGTATGCTGCTCCGTGAGCTGGCTGGAACAATAACCGGCTCGAAAAGTGCGTGAGGCGCAGTAATTGTCAGTGTCCCGAGAGTTTTTCACTGGTGCTTTTTAAGTCTGCCAGGACAGTGCTATAAATATCTCTGATTTTATGGCAAGTAATGTAGAACTGCGTGCCTGCTTACGTTAACGAGAGCGCTCGGGTACTTCGGTATAGTAGCCCCATTCCCAGACCTCTTTCCAGTTGGGTTACCGTCTGACTTATTGCCGATTTAGTACGGGCCAGGCTATTAGCCACTGCCATAAAACTACACACTTTAACAACAGCTAGAAATACTTGCATATCTTCTAGATAGGGTTTCATTGTTTAATTCTTCTAAACACTAATTTAACTTTATGGCTCTTTATCAAAAGGCGGTGTCTGGGGCACTATGCTTGCAGAAAGTTAATACTTAATTATCGTGAAGAGGAATCTGATTTGAATAAGGCATTAATTGAAAAAACTGTAATGGCCAGCGAGCGTTGGAAGTCATTTTTCAACCAAGGAAATGCAGAAGGCTGCGCTTCTATGTACGAAAAAGATGCGCAAATGATGGCCAAGCCATTTGGGCTATTCCAGGGGCGGGAGCAGATACAGGCTTTCTGGGAAAACCTTGTGGCTCAGGGGTTCTCAGATGTGACTTATCTGGATACAAAAATCGAGGCAGTAGATGACTCTTCAACCGTACTTTCCAGCAACTGGAGAATGAATAACGCGCAAGGGGTAATTACACGGGAGCTCTGGGTTCTCCAGGAGGACGGCACAATGCGCCTGCGTGAGGACCATTTTGAAGCCTTGGACAAAAATGCGAAGTGAAAGGATATAACATGAACGAATATTGGAATAGTTTTACCCGGGAAAAAACTGACGAACAGTACAATCCAACTCTGTGGAATCATCGTTTGCCGCCAGAAAAAATGTTACCAGCTCATGTAGAATTCACAGAGAGTCACAGCTCCAATTACCGACAGGTGATCAAAGGTGGACTGCAAACAGTTAGTTTTGGGGAAGGGGAATTTTCAGGTTCAATGGATATTTTTAGGCCTGAGAATGTTGCTGAAGATGCACCCATAGTCATTTATATCCATGGAGGTTGGTGGCAATGGTTCTCAAAAGAGCAGTTTTCCTTTCTGGCTGAGCCTTTTAATAGAAAAGGGATTGCTGTTTATATGCCTGGTTATCGTATGGCCCAGGATTGGAATAATGGCGTGCCTATGGAGTCCATAGTAAAACAGACACAGTATGCAATGGCTAAGGTACTTAAAGAGGCAGAGCTGAGAGGTACGTCTGCAGTTTACCTGGTGGGGCACTCGGCAGGTGGTCAGTTAGTAGGGATGTTACATCAGACAGATTGGAGCCAGTTTGATATTTCAAAATCTACGCAGGATAAGTTCAAAGGCGCATTTTCTCTGGCTGGGCTTTTCGATATCCGTCCACTGGTGAATAGCTTTGTCAATGACACGATTAATATGTCAATGGAGTCGGCGTAGAAGGTAAGCCCACAGTTAATGCCGCTAAGAGAAGGTAGAAAGCTCTGTCCACTACATTTGATAGTACCTGAATTTGATACCCCTGAGTTTTTTCGTCAGACAAAGGAGTATCAAGAAAAGCTATTAAAGTCCGGAAATCCCTGTCATTTTATCATTGCAAATAATCGTGATCATCTTGATGTGCTTGAAAGATTAGTTGTCGAAGATGATGAGGTGCTAAGTTATCTCTTGAATCATATTTTGGTTTAGTTCTAAAACTAGGGCATGACAAGTAATGTCCATGTCCTCCTGTCTAAACAGTATTTAAAGTTTTGAAATAAATTGTAGAGAAAACCTTGGTGGGGTATCTTTTAAATAAATGGCTTAATTTTTCTAACTTGGTTTCAAGTAGTAAAGATAAGCCTCTATTGACAACCAAGTTGTATGTCTCAGAGTATGTCTGTTTTTTTAATATGGAAATGCTGTGTTCAGCTTTAATAAGCTTTTAATTCTCTAGTAATCTGTTTTTGATATTGAATTTTTATCCAAGCCTTTGGTTTAGGTTTTTCTGATTCCTGTGCTAAATTTTTGTGTGAATAAATTATGTGGATAAAAGAGTAGAGAGCCGCGAATGGACGCTTATCATTTTAGCCAAGATTAAGTCTGATTGATGATTAGTGTTTTGTGCTGTCTTTTCTATAAATATCTATAAGTATCAATATATAAAATAAAGGAATCAGTGTGAGTGCTGCCAAGTGCAATGCTAATATATCATTTTCTTTACTGATAGGGCTCACTGAAAATACAATTATCTCCAGGATAAAAAACAAGATAAACAATAGATGTTTATCCAGCTTAGATATGGATTCAAACACCTTGGAACCAAGCAGCCAGTAACGCCAGGATTTGTATTTTAAGGCATCAAAAAGATAATAAAGGCCACAGGTTAAGCTCACTAACGTTGTGAGTAGTAGCTCAAACACCCAGGCCGGGGGCTTGCCAGGGGCTGGGGGCCAAACATTGGTTACTCCAAATTCGGTAAAGGAGAGAATGGCGAATAGTCCGGTAGTTAATAGAACAATAGGGAACCGAAAAACTAATATGACCATGCAAATTGCGGCAGAGACTTCGAAAACCCTTTGAATGGGCATAAAAATATTGGCATGCTCTGCAACCCAAGCTAATGCGTTGCGAAACCATAGTGGGGTGTTTCCGTATTCTACATAGGAGTTCACCAGCCCCCGATAGCCCTCTACGGTAAACCAGTTCAGTAAGCTGTCCTCATAAACCTGGAAAATCAACATAACACCTATGGTGATGGTGAACAGGTTAATCCAACGCCCTACCAGCTGATTGGATTGTTCTGTCTGTAAGACTATGCGATATCGGTCTAAAAATTTTGAAAGTATTGCTAGGGCTGCAATGGTGATACTGGATAAAAGGCTGGCTAGAAGTATGTGATTGCCGCCGTTACGCGACATCAAAAATATCGCAAACAATACGCTAGATGCCACAATCACCCAGAGGCACCAGGACAAAAAGCTTATATCGGGTGCCAGAATACTGCCCAATAGACGCTGGTGATAGGGCGTTGGATGAGATGAGGCTTGATCGGATGGTTTCTGAATGTTTGGGATGAAGCTACAGCTGCTTACCGCTAAGACTAATGCATATAAAGCCGGTGATAAAAACTCAAAGAACCAGCTATTTTCGCCCATGTAAGTAAAGCCCCATAATACTATGAAGCTCACAAACATGAGTAGGGCGCCTAGGGTCATTAATACCCGTAACATCAAGAGTACCCCGGCAAGTAGAATGACAAAATGCAGTGAGTAAGTCAGGCTGGTGATGTGCGGGGTGAAAAATATGGCTAAAGATTTAAGAGCTGCGGGGACTTCTTCTGTTCTAATAAGCTGCTCTAATACGGCTGCAAAGGCCTGCGGAGCCATCTCGCCATTCAGGTAGCGTATAATGACTAGTTGGATACAAGCGGCGCCTAAAAAAAGGCTTATCATAGCTAGCCATGCAGTTGGCCTGGTTGCCGCTTTTGTTTGGCTAGTATCTAAAGTTTGACTGGAATTGTGCATAAACCCAGCCTAGTTGAATTCGACCCCCATAGATCAATCCTTGTGCCAAAAAAAGTTCGCTATTTCAGCGTGTATCCATCCAAGTTGTTGTCTTTATCGGCAATAGGAAAGCGTGGATAACTTCAGGCTAGGGCTGGCAGGCATATGCAGGGTGAGTGTATATAAGAAATACACTAACAATATTTTCTACTGACCATGGCATAGAAATGCTGTTGCCAATAATAATGATATTGAAAGTTTGCTAGCTGAATGAGTGTGTTAAAAAATTCTGCAGAAGATCTATACAGTCCTCTCGTTGTTGTTTACTGGTATTGGCAAACCCTAATACCAGGCCATGGTTCAATGATTTATCGGGGTAGAAAAAAGAAAGTGGCGTGCTACCGAAGCGGTGTTCGGCTAATTGCTTTGACAGTTCTAGGTCATTCCTGCCGGGCGTGGCGAGTACCAAGTGCATTCCGGCACTACTTGCGATGAGTTGCGCCTGGGGTTCCAGTTTATCTCGTGCCAAGTCGCAAAAATGCAGCCATTTTTCCCGATAGTTGATGCGCATTTTGCGCAGGTGTCGTACGAAGTGCCCCTCGTCAATAAAGTCGGCAACAACCGCCTGGGCAAGTAGGGGGGAGTGGCCGGAGAGTATTTCCTTTGCCCGAGCAAATGCCTGTACAAAGGGTTTGGGAGCGATCATGTAACCTAAACGCAGGCCGGGCTGCAGGCTTTTACTGAAGCTACCCATATAGATAACCGGGGTATGCTCTGCCATTCCCTGGAGAGCGGCGACAGGTTTGTGCTTAAAGGAAAATTCGCTGTCGTAGTCATCTTCTAAAATCCAGCATTGCGTCTTGCTGGCCCAGTCCAACAGCTTTAGCCGTTCACTGGCAGGCATGACTCCGCCCATGGGGTACTGATGGGTTGGCGTGGTGTAGAGGACTTTGCCGTGCAGTTGGCTTTTAATCAGTGCATCCACGTCTAAATAGCCGCTTTGCAATTCGGCCAATGCCAACTTGGCGCCGCAGGCTTGAAACACCCAGCGGGCGCGGCGGTAGCCAGGGTTTTCCATGATGGCGGTATCTCCGGGGCCAAGTAGCACTTGTGCGCACAGGCTCAAGGCTTCCTGGGCGCCATTGGTTATGATGATCTGGTCTTCATCACAGAGGACTCCGCGGCAGCTGCGCAGGTATTCTGCCAGTGCCTGGCGTAAGGGTGGATGGCCCTGGCTGTGCCCATAGCCAAGCAGTGGAAACCTATCTTTGTGGCGCCTGTAGAGTCTGGACCAAATAGCTAAAGGAAAGGCATTGAGATCCGGTATACCCGGTGAAAAAGGTAGAGATACGCCGCTGTCGGTTTTAAATGCCGTGGCAGTCTGCAGCTTTTGGCCAAGGGCTGAGAGCCCTGGTAAGGGAGCGGTACCATCGGAGTCCTGGGAATGCCATGCCTGGTGTTGTGGTTTCTGTACGTAAGCGGGCAGGGCGCTAGATACAAAAACGCCCTGTCCGACATGGCTGGTAACAAAGCCCTCTGCTTTAAGCTGCTCTAATACCAGTGTGACCGTATTCCGGCTGACATTCAGGGTGGAGGACAGTCTACGAGAGGAGGGGAGCTTGCTCCCTGCTGCGAGACGGCCGCTGCAAATCCACTCCACCAGGTTGCGGTATAGCTGGCTTTGTAACGGTTGCCTGGGGTCCAGGGTTAAGTCGGCAAAATCGGGGCTGCTCAAACTGGCACCATTAACTGATTAAAACTGGATCTAATCAGAGTACCAGCAACTCCCTATATTGGCGATATCTGTTGTTGATAAATCGTTGTGGGAGTTTTTAAGAATGGTAGTTTCAGATTCCGCAAAGAGTGAACTGCCGGTAACTGAGAAAAGCCGGGTGCGCCGTGCTGCCAAGAGGGCCAGTTATCGCCGCGAGGATATTTATCGTTTGGTCGATGAACTGAAGCTGGGACATATTGGTTTTACCCAGGATGGTGAAGTGATTGTTATTCCCATGACGGTATGGCGCCATGGGGACTTTTTGTATTTTCATGTGCTCAATAAAAGCCGCTTGCAGAAGTTACTGGATTCGGGGCAGCAGGTGTGTATTTCCTTTGCCCACTATGACGAATGGGTCCTGGCTAAATCCGCCTTTCATCACAGTGCCAACTATCGCTCGGCAGTTTTGTTTTGCCGCGGTGCGCGGGTGCAGGACCCAAAGGAGTTTGATGCGGTTTTCAAATCTATTATCGAAGATATCGAGCCCGGCCGCTGGAGCCAGGTGCGCGCTCCAAACCCTCAGGAGCGCAAGGGTACGGCCCTAATGCGCCTGACCATAGAGGAAGGTTCTTTTAAGAGTCGCACAGGGGCGCCATCAGACAATAAAGAAGATCTCGATTTACCGGTCTGGAGTGGCACTAAGCCCGCCTGCCCGTTTAGATAGCATCAGCCTCTTCAGGAATTTTATTGGTGAGATTGATAATGGCAAGCATATCTTCGTTGTCCTTATCCATGCCCACTTCAGTAAAACCAAAACTGGAATAAAAGTCTTTAGCCACCGGATTTTTGGGGTTGTAGCAGATTTCTATTTGCTCGATATTGGGTGTTTGCCGGATTTCTTGCAGGGCTAGCTGAAGCGCTGCCCTACCTATCCCCTTTCCCTGCTGATTCTGGTCAACCATAAATCTCCAAATGGAAATTTTTTCACGGCTCTCTTTCACCCACATAAGAAAACCAACGGGCTTTTCACCCGTATAAATCGCACGGGTTTCATATCCAGAATTGAACTGTGCCTCCACTAGTGACCACATATTACAGGCGACGTATTCTTGCTGCGCTTTGGCGACATCCAGATTGCAGATCGCCTCATAGTTATTCTGGGTTATAGGTTGTAAAGAGGTACGCATTGTTGATTTCTACAATTCCATTGCTTTAATGTTTGGGTGTGCTTTAAAACGCAGTTTATTTTTTAAGAACCTCTAACGCCACCTGCAAAATTTCTTGCTCGCTAGTTTTAATATTCGGCCTCACCCCCTGACCCTCCCAGTTAACCAGTTCCTTAGATAAAGTCGAAACCGGGCGACTAGAGGGAATTCCAATTTCAAAGCTAAATGGCAGGGTCTGAGGCGCATCCATCATATGGGCTCCGCCGGCGCTGGCACTACCGATAATAGTGGCTCTACCCAGTTGTTGCAGCGAGAAGGCGATGCTTTCTGATGCGGAGAAGGAGCGCCCATTGATCAGTACTACCATGGGTCTCTGGGTGCCATAGGCTGGCCAAGGAAGTTCTTTGATGCGTTCAGGGAAATGTTGCTTCTCTCTGGTTTCAATGACATATGGTAGGGGGTTAGTGGGGTCCACAAAGGATTCGAGGATGGCAGTGGCTGTATCACTATCACCTCCGCCATTATTGCGCAGGTCCAATATCAGACCGTCACTGTGTTGCAACAGGGTAAATGCCGCGGCCAGGCTTTGCCGGGCATTTTCAAAAGTGTGGAATGAAGAGAGTTTGAAGTAGGCAATATTACCGGGCAATAACTCTAGTTTCTTTACACCATAGTTGTTCTTGGGCGCCTCGGCCCGCCACTGTGCTATCCAGTTGTTGGAATCTTCATTAGGGCTTACAGGCTCCAAATAGAAGTGCTTGTCTCCGGACAGTGTTCGGATTTTCTCGGTAATTAGCTTGGCAAAACTTTGGGAGTCCCGACAAAGGCGCAAAGCTTCAGGGCTACTGGCCATCTCAGATAACGCCAGGGAAACGCTCTGGGCTTTGTCTGCGAGTACATAAGTTTCTGCAATAGCGCTGGCAGCGGATTGGATAACTACGGTGGGATTAAACTGGCAATCCTCATCGCTTGCGTAAGTCGCTGAAGAGATGGTGTGGCATAGGGCCAGGCTGAAGGCGGCAATCAGTTTCATGGCTTTTTATTCTCCTTGGCAATGCACTGCTGAATGCGATCGAGATAGGGGTGTTCCTGCAGAGCGGCAATCGCCTCTTCGACGAGTGCTGTTAGAGGTGTAGACAGTTGCCGATTTAATGAACGTTCCGCTTCAACGGTGGCTTGCCAGTGGACTTCAAGCTTTGGTAGTAAGCGCTGGCCTTTACGGCTGAGGCGGACCTTGCGCTGGCGTGCATCCTCCCCGGTGAGGATTTCTAATAATCCCTGCTGGACCATATCTCTGACCGTCTGGCTGACCGCCGGCTGGGAGATTGCGGCACTGGCCGCTATTTCATTGATGGTGACCGGGCTCTTGTGGGTAAGGGCTCGCATCACCGGTGTATAACGCGGCTTGTAGTTTTTAATACTGCAGGTGCGGTAACTATCTGCGACATCGCCGTCTAGTAATTCGATTAAATGCCTGAGGCGAGTACCCAGCTGGCTGTATTTCATAGTGTTGAATTTATATAAGTGCTTATATAAATGATTGTAGAGTATCTCCCTACGCTGTGGCATTTCCTCAACCTCCTGTGAACCCGTTAACCCTTCGCTTGATCGCGGATACACGGTTTTAGGTTGCCCGCTAATGCCAAGCCTTTCCAATCACCACACATTGAAACCGAAATTTAACATTTGTTTCATCGAAATTTAGGAATTCCCCGCCACTCTTTGCGCCGCTTAATCCGTATCAGGCAACTGGGAATAACGACGATGAAACAATTTGGCTTGGCTGCTCTGGCAGCCCTGGGTCTTCCACTGATGGCTGCAGAGGTCCAAGCCAGCGACCTCATTATCTCGGAGTACATTGAGGGCAGTGGTAACAATAAGGCGCTGGAAATTTTTAACGGCAGCGAAACTGCGATTGATTTGAGTAATTACTCAATCCAGCTCTTTTTCAACGGCTCCGATAGCGCCTCCGCGAACATTGCTTTGAGTGGCACCCTGCAGGGCGGTGCGGTATTTGTTCTGGCCCATGGCAGTGCCGATACGGTGTTGCTGGATCAGGCCGACCAGATTTACACCAGTGGCCTGTTTAATGGTGACGATGTAGTAGCACTTGTAGGTCCCAATGGTTTTGTTGATGTGATCGGCCAAATTGGTACTGACCCCGGCAGCCAGTGGGGCAATAGCAGCCTCGGCACACAAAACCAAACTCTGGTACGCAATCTGGATGTGCAGACAGGCCGCACCGATGGCAACAGCACCTTCGATCCCGCTCTGGAGTGGTCCAGTGAGGGGTTGAATAATTTTGATCACCTGGGCTGGCACGGCGCCGATGGTGGCAATGGAGATGGTGACGGTAATGGCGGTATCGAGCTGGGGGCCTGTGGCGATGCGTCAACCTTAATCAGCCAGATTCAGGGCAGCGGCACCGCGAGTGCGCTTGAAGGCGAGCGCCACGAAATTGAGGCGGTGGTTGTCGGCAATTTCCAAGATCCCAATACCGGCCTGGCTGGTTTTTTCCTACAAGAAGAGGACAGAGATCAAGATGGTGTGGATGCGACTTCCGAAGGGCTATTTGTACACGACAATGCCTTCGGTGTGAGTGTGCAAGTTGGCGACCTGGTGCGCGTAGGGGGTATCGTCGATGAATTTTTTGATTTCACTGAGTTGAATCAGGTTGATGGTGTCAGCGTTTGCGGAAGCGGTTATCAGGTAACGGCGGCTAATGTACAGATGCCGTTTGGCTCTGTGGCAGAGCAGGAGCAGCTCGAAGGGATGCTGGTTGAATTCCCGCAGAGCCTCACCGTTAACGGACATTACAACCTGGGCCGCTATGGCGAAGTGATCCTGTCCAATGGCCGCCTGTATATCCCCACCCACAATAATATGCCGGGCGCCGCAGCGGCGGCTCAAGTGGAAGCCAACGCACTCAACCAGATTATTCTGGACGATGGTTCCACAGTGCAAAATCCCGAGACAATGCCTTATCCGGCCTCGGGTCTCAGCGCTTCTAACACCTTGCGCAGTGGCGATACTCTGGAGGGGCTTACCGGAGTGATGGGGTACGGCTTCGGTGCCTACCGTGTTCACCCTGTGGAAGTCCCCCAATTTACCCCGGTCAATCTACGCGATGAAGCGCCCATCTTACCGGGTGATGGCAGCCTGCGTGTTGCCAGCTTTAACGTGCTGAATTACTTCAATGGTGACGGCAACGGAGGTGGCTTTCCCACTTCGCGCGGTGCCGATACTTTGGAAGAGTTTGAGCGCCAAAGAGAGAAAATTATTTCTGCAATCTTGCGTATGGAAGCCGATATTGTCGGATTGATGGAACTGGAAAACGACGGCTACGGTGTCGATAGTGCCATCCAGGATCTGGTCAATGGGCTCAACGCAGCAGCATCAGGACAGAGCTACCGGTTTGTGCAGCCGGACCTCACGCAGCTGGGCAGTGATGAAATCGCCGTGGGCATGATTTACCGCAGCGACCGTGTTATGCCGATTGGCAGAGCCGTTACTCTGCAGGATTATCCTTTTGATGACGGTAATCGCCAGCCGCTGTTGCAGGCATTTGCCGAACTCTCCTCTGGTGAGCGTCTCGCCGTGGTGGTGAACCACTTTAAATCCAAGGGAAGTTGTCCAAAAGATGGAAGCCTGAACAGCGATCAGGGGGATGGTCAGGGCTGCTGGAATGCTCTGCGTACTCAGGCTGCCGATGCCCTGGTGAGTTGGGTTGAGAATGACCCCACCGGAACTGGAATTGACCGTGTTTTAGTGCTGGGCGACCTCAACAGCTACGCCATGGAAAATCCAATTACGGCTCTTGAAGGGGCGGGTTATACCGACCTGCTGGAATGGTACGGAGCGGGACAGGCTTATTCCTATGTCTATGACGGCCAGTCTGGCTACCTGGATCATGCGCTGGCCAGCCCTTCACTGGCTCCGTTGGTTACTGCCGCCGTGGACTGGCATATTAATGCCGATGAACCGCGAGTGTTGGATTACAACCTTGAACACAAGAGCCTAGAGCAGCAGGAAAACCTCTATTCTACAGGCCCCTTCCGTGCATCCGATCACGATCCCTTAATTGTTGAGCTGGACCTGGGTGCAGATAACCTAGCGCCCACGGCAGAATTCAGCTGGGAGTCTGAAGGGTTGTTGATTAATTTTATCGATAACAGCACTGATGCAGATGGTGAGCTGTTGAGCTGGTCCTGGGATTTCGGCGACGGTGTAACCAGTAGCGAGCAAAATCCCAGCCACACTTTCGATGTGCCGGGTAATTACTTGGTACGTTTGCAGGTAAAAGACGATCGCGGTGCGGTATCCACACAAGAACAGATTGTTGAAGTGATGGATGATGCGATTTCATTGCAGGCTAACTTTAAACTGCATCGCTTTTTCCGTTGGGTATGGGTAGAAGATCGCAGCCAATACAGTGGTGATAATAAACTGCAATACCACTGGGATTTTGGGGATGGAGTGCAGCGCAACGGTCGTTGGACGTTACATCGCTACGCACAAACGGGTAATTACGAAATTACCCTCACAGTGAGTGATGGTGAGGACGCTGAAGATAGCGCCTCCCAAGTAGTAAAAATTTCCTGGCCACGATGATATATGTCAATTTTTGATTAATAATAAATATTCTGGTTGCCCTGGCGCTGGGGTTTTGAATTCCCTGTCGTCGCTTCACCAGGATTCTTTGAGTTGATAGCTTTTCCCTAGAAGCGAATGGCCGCACCCTGGTGGTGCGGTCTTTTTTATTTCGCTCTCCTTAAAAAATTAATTGCCCCCATTTGTTTTTAAGCTGATGACCCCCTTTGGGAGAAAGAAGGACCATACTAGGTTCAGTCTTGTTGGGTTACAGGGGCGCCCCTTTATGTCGTGTGCATTCAAAAATCTCGTAGGTTTAAGCCTGGAGTGGACTGGCACCCATTATTCCGAGGTGGGAGATTTCCCTGATCTCTCCACCTATGTTGTCAGTTATGAGTCAGAATCCAACTGCTATATCACTGCCGGTGGCAAGCTGGTATGTGAAGCCAGTTACTCGTATGCGCCTATGGGAGTACGCATGGCAGCACTGGTTTATCGGCCGAATATCTACCAAGGGCGACGTGGAGTTGTTCTTTACGCCATGTTGGATTTTGACCTGATGATGGATCGCGCCGTTATTATGCATAACGATCAACCCCTCGCGCTGGCCAATGGCAGTTTTCGGGTGGTGGAGACGCCGGAAAAACCCGTCGTTGGTTAGGGGAGAATTTAATTAAAATATCGGGAGAGTTTGGTATGGATAATCATGAAAAAATTAATTATGTAGAGTTCCCATCTAAGAGTCTGGCAAAGACCAAGGCTTTTTTCATAGAGGCTTTAGGCTGGGAATTTACAGATTATGGCCCCGAGTACTCCGCTTTCTCCGGCGCAGGCTTGGACGGTGGCTTTTTCCAGGCGGATATACACAGCTCAACAGCGAATGGTGCCGCGTTGGTAGTACTCTATAGTTCTGACCTGGAAGATACGTTACAAAAAGTCGAGCGGTGCGGTGCTAAGGTGGTCAAACCTATTTTTTCTTTCCCCGGAGGAAGGCGCTTTCATTTTGCCGAGCCCAGCGGCAATGAATTTGCGGTTTGGTCAGATATCGGAGAGAAACAGTAATTTTAGGTTGCACCAATAAAAAAGCCCCCGTGGGGGCTTATTAATTTTTGCTAAGAAATTTTCGCTGAGCCCTCAAGCTGATAATTCAGTTTGTTTCTCATCGGCTAATTAAGCGCTAATAGATATATACTGCTCCGCTAGAGTATGCTGAATTATCTTGCTGATTGCCGCCGATGCCCGTGGCGCCACTATCTTCTTGAAAGGCCCCTACCGCTAAGGTCTGGCCATCTGCGCTGAGGCTGATATTACCAAAACCAAAATAGTCTCCCTTTTCGGTATTACTGGCTTTTAGGTAGGCCTTCTGTTGCCAGTTGTCCTCACTTCGGGCGAAGATATACACGGCACCAGACCAATCTGCACTATTATCGCCTTCATCGCCATTAATGCCAATGGCACTGCTACCCTCCCGAATGGCTCCTACCGCTAGGGACTGGCCATCGGCGCTAAGACTGAGAGATCCACCAAATCGGTCATAAGAATTTGTATTACTTGCCTTAATATAAGCCTGTTGCTGCCAAGTATCGTTGTTGCGAATAAAAATATAAGCTGCGCCAGCACCCGTTGCCTGGTTGTTATTTGCATCGCCATTAATACCGGAAGCATTGCTACTCTCAGCTGTAGCTCCTATCGCCAGGACCTTGCCGTCTGCGCTTAAACTGAGTGAAGAACCAAAATAATCACCTTCATCAGTGTTACTAGCTTTTATGTAAGCCTGTTGTTGCCAGTCGGTGTCACTGCGGGCAAAGATATACACCGCACCAGAATTATATGTACGATTGTTACTTTGATCGTTGTTAATACCGGTAGCACTGCTATTTTCATTTGGTGCGCCCACTCCGAGTATCTGGCCATCGGCACTGAGGCCGACAGTATAACCAAAAAGGTCATTTTCATCGCTATTGCTAGCCTTTATGTAGGCCTGCTGTTGCCAGGTGCCTTTATCTCGGGTGAAGATATAGACTGCTCCGCTATCCTCTCTTGAAGCCCCTACAGCTAAAGTTTGGCCATCGCTACTAAAGCTGAGTGAATCACCGAAATTTTCAGAGGTATCTGTATCACTGGCCGTAAGGTAGGCTTGTTGCAGCCAGTCATCTTCATTGCGGGTGAAGATATAAACACCACTATCAGTACCCACTGCGAGAGCCTGGCCATCGGCATTCAGACTGAGTTCTGAACCAAAATACTCCCACTTTCTATTGTTGTTGGCTTTAAGGTAGGCCTGCTGTTGCCAGCCGCTTTCACTGCGAGTAAATATATACACCGCACCGGATTCATCTGCATCATTATTGCTTCCATCTCCATTAACACCTGTGGTGTTACTATCCTCTCTAGGTGCCCCTATTGCTAGGGTCTGGCCATCAGCACTAAGGCTGATTGCTTTGCCGAAATCATCGTGGGCATCTGTATTACTCGCTTTGAAATAGCCAATGCTTCCGGTCAGTAAAAAATCGTCAACAGAAAGTATCGTTGAATCACTACATCTTTCTTGAGATCCCTCACCGTTGCAGGCCTGTAGAATATATTGCGCATTAGTTCGGGAATAGAGTGCTGTTTCTAGCTTGAGTGTTAGGGATTCATTACCTTGGGGAATATATTCAGCAACCCGTCTAAAACCGGAGACCCCATCGGGGTTTTCCAGTAAATGATAGTGGCTGGCATTTTCAGCATCAATCCACGCGAAGCGGAACTTCTTTATTGCCTCAAAACTTAAAGCAATTAGCTTTACTTGCTCTGGTGCAATAGAGGAGTCACCTCCATTTGAGGGATCGTCTGTTGCCGGTGGAGTACCGTTTCCTGTTGAAGGGGTACTTGCTACCGGTGGATTTTTTTCAGCAGTATCGCCGGTGCTACTGCTACCAGATCCGCCACCGCTACAACCGGATAGGAGTAAGGCAATTAGGGAGATCTTTATAATTTTTCTCTTCATAACTTTTAACCGGTTATCTTTGGCGCCTGATTATGCAGTTTGAATCTATAGGAATTCAAATATTACTTTCTATAATTTTTATTTTTTGACAAAAATTTTTTTAATTGGCAGGCTTCTATAGATTATGTTTTCGAGAGTTGAAAATTTTGCACTTTGGTGCCACTTGCTATTTGGATGTTTTTTTAAGAATTCTGTACCAAAAGGAAAGGTGTATTTTTGTAATTTTCAGGATTTTTGATTTTATTTTTGTTTGGTGGATGAGCTGGAGGGGCGATTTCTGCGGTTGTGGCTGATTTTTTTGAGTGGGTTGTGTCTACATGCTAGGGCCTGATTGAGATGAGAGTAAATATAAAGTTACCACAAAGAAAAGAGTATCTTGTTAGATATTTTCAGTGGTATTTTTGGAGGGTTTAGGATGATGGTTTTTTCTGGCTTTAGTGGCAGGTTGGAGTTGTCAATAAGATATTTTGGATTTTAAAATGAGAATAAAAGGGGGGATCTGGTGGTATTTCAGCTCCAGGCAGTCAGAGTTGAAGATAGTAAGAGTTATATCAGGAACAGGCGTTTCATTTGGCTAAATTGTATAGTAATGATTTTTTATTTTGATTGGGTGTAGAGTAGCAATAACAAGCGCTTAAACAATATTCAATAAAAAAGCCCCCGGTTTTATTTGGGGGCTTTTTTAAATCTGGATGAAAGAGTTTTAAGATTACACCTTAAACTCTGTATCCAGTTTCTTTTCCACCAGCTGCTTTTTTAATTTTGCATACTGGGGTACGCCGTTTTTGTAGGGGGGGTAGTCCTCGCCCTGAATTAACGGTAACAGGTACTCGCGTCCCGCCTCGGTAATGCCGAAGCCGTCTTCGCTAATATATTCTTTCGGCATAAATTTTTCGACGTTGGCCACTTCAGACAGCGGTGCTTCTGCGATAGACCAGCTGTACTCTTCACCTTCCGCACGAATAATTGCCGGCATAATCGCATTCTTGCCGGCTGCCGCCATTTCCACGGCGGCGCGACCGACTGCGTAGGCCTGCTCCACATCGGTGGCGGAGGCGATATGGCGGGCGGCGCGTTGCAGGTAGTCGGCCAGTGCCCAGTGGTATTTCAGGCCCAGTTCGCTTTTGATCATATTGGCGAGGGTCGGTGCCACACCGCCCAGCTGCTTGTGACCAAAGGCATCGGTAGTACCGGCATCGGCGAGGAAGGTGCCGTCTTCGTACTGGGCGCCCTCGGAGGCGACGATTACGCAGTAGCCTTTCTCGTCCACGGTCTTCTGCACCTTGGCCAAGAACTTCTCTTTATCGAAGGCCACTTCCGGGAACAGGATGATGTGCGGTGCATCCCCTTCCTCTTCCTGGGCCAGGGCGCCGGCGGCGGCAATCCAACCTGCGTGACGACCCATCACTTCGAGGATAAAGACCTTGGTGGAAGTAGCGCACATGGAGGCTACGTCCATGGCCGCTTCCTTGGTGGAAACCGCAACGTATTTGGCTACGGAGCCGAAGCCGGGGCAGTTGTCGGTTAGCGGCAGATCGTTGTCGACCGTTTTGGGAATATGGATGGCCTGAATTGGGTAACCCATGGTCTCAGACAGTTGCGAGACTTTCAGGCAGGTGTCAGCGGAGTCGCCGCCGCCGTTATAGAAGAAGTAGCCGATGTCGTGAGCCTTGAATACTTCGATCAGGCGCTCGTACTCTGCGCGATTCTCTTCCAGGCTCTTCAGCTTGTAGCGGCAGGAGCCAAAGGCGCCGGAGGGAGTGTGACGCAGTGCGGCGATGTCTTCCACACTTTCCTGGCTCACGTCGATCAGTTCCTCACGCAGTGCGCCGAGGATGCCGTTCAGCCCCGCATAGACTTTACCAATTTTGTCCTGGTTTTCACGGGCAGCTTCTATTACGCCGCAGGCGGAGGCATTGATTACGGCAGTCACACCACCGGACTGCGCGTAAAAGGCGTTCTTCTTCGACATGGTTATCCTGTTTTCATAGAGATCTTGGGAAGTGACCCGATCCGGTTGTCCGCCGGACGCTCTTCGGCGGCGCCAGTGGGGAACTCCGGGAGCTCGTATCGGGTGTCGGCCGTAGCTGGAAAATTCCTACCACCCTACCGGGGGTGAGGCCGATCTGTGCGGGGGCGGAGTCTAATGGAATAGCGAGTAAATTGCATGGCAAACGGGGCATTTGGCAATTACTGGCCTGTTTTGCCGTGGTAAGCTTGCGCCGCAACCCCCAGGAGTACAGATTTTCGCCATGCATATCCATATTCTCGGTATTTGCGGCACCTTTATGGGCAGCCTAGCCCAATTAGCGGTGGCCGAAGGACACCGGGTCACCGGTAGCGATGCCAATGTTTACCCCCCCATGAGCACTCAACTACAGCAGGCGGGTATTCAGATCACCGAGGGCTATGACCCGGCTCAGTTGGAGCCGGCCCCAGACCTGGTCATTATCGGCAATGCCATGTCCCGCGGTAATCCCGCCGTAGAAGCGGTACTTGAACAGGGGCTGGCCTATACCTCCGGTGCCCAGTGGCTCTGTGACCATTTCCTCGGTGGGCGCTGGGTACTGGCAGTAGCGGGCACTCACGGCAAGACCACAACTGCCAGCATGTTGGCCTGGATTCTGGAAGCGGCGGATATGCAGCCGGGCTTCCTGATCGGCGGTGTGCCAGGCAACTTTGGAGTGTCGGCGCGTTTAGGGGAGTCCCCTTTCTTTGTGGTGGAGGCAGATGAATACGACACCGCCTTCTTCGATAAGCGCTCTAAATTTGTGCATTACCGCCCACGCACAGTGATTATCAACAACCTGGAGTTCGATCACGCCGATATCTTCGACGATTTGGCGGCGATCCAGCGGCAGTTTCATCATCTAGTTCGCACGGTGCCTGGCAACGGCCTGATTGTCAGCGCTGCAGAAGATAATGTAGAGCAGGTATTGCAGCAGGGTTGCTGGAGTGAAGTGCAGCGCTTCGCCACTGAGGATCAGCCGGGGATCAGTGCGGGCGACTGGCGAGCGGTGGGTATCGCCGCGGATGGCAGCAGCTTCAGTGTGCTGTTCGAGGGTGCCGAAGTGGCGCGTGTGGAGTGGGATCTCACCGGCATGCACAATGTGCGCAATGGTCTCGCCGCTATGGCTGCAGCCCGTCATGTGGGTGTGGTACCTGAGCTAAGCGCTACCGCACTCGGACGTTTTCAGGGCGTAAAGCGCCGTATGGAATGCCTGGGCGAAGTGGCTGGTATCCGCGTTTACGATGATTTTGCCCACCACCCGACTGCGATTGAATCCACACTCAGTGGCCTCAGGGCCAAGGTGGGTAAGGACAAGATCATCGCCTTGATTGAACCCCGTTCCAACACCATGCGTATGGGCGTGCATCAGGGCCAGTTAGCCAGTGCCTGTAGCGGTGCGGATATGGTGTTGTGGTATCAGCCCCAAGGGATGAATTGGTCTCTGAATGAAGTTACTCACCACTCTCCGGTGCCGGCCAAGATTTTTGACACTATCGAGAATGGTGTGGAATCGGCACTACAGCTCGCCGGCGAGGGCAGTCATATCGTGGTGATGAGTAACGGCGGCTTCGGTGGTATCCATCAGCGTTTGATTGGAGCCCTGGAGCAAAAATATAACTATTCGACCTGAATAGAGTCAGCACTTTAGTGATCGGGGAGGTGATCTTGCAGCAAGCCACATTTAATAAAACCGTTACCCTGGCCATGACTGGGGCTTCCGGGGCCCAATACGGCCTGCGTTTGTTGCAGTGCCTGCTCGCTTCTGGCGTGCGCGTCTGGCTGTTGATGTCTGAGGCTGCCCAGGTAGTGATCAATACAGAGACCGACCTGCAACTGCCGGAGGGCGACGATGACACACTGCAGGCTTTTCTCGCCGATCGCTTCGGCGCCCAAGAGGGCCAGTTGAAATTGTTTGGCAAGCGCGACTGGTTTTCGCCGGTGGCATCCGGCACTGGAGCGTCGGCCAGCATGGTGATCTGCCCGGCCAGCGGTGGCACTTTGTCGGCCGTTGCCTGTGGAGCTTCCAACAATCTGATTGAGCGCGCTGCGGATGTGGCGTTGAAGGAGCGCCGCCAATTGATTTTGGTTCCGCGCGAGGCGCCTTACTCGGAGATTCACCTGGAAAATATGCTCAAACTCACCCGCATGGGCGCGATGATTCTGCCGGCCAGCCCAGGTTTTTATCAGAAGCCGCGTACGGTCGAAGACATAGTCGATTTTGTGGTGGCGAGACTGCTCGACCAATTGGGCGTGGAACAAAAGTTGTTGCCGGCTTGGGGTGAGTAGGTCACAGGGAGATAAAAAATAGTGAAAGCGAGCATAACCATCCACTACTGTGTGCAGTGCAATTGGATGTTGCGGGCTACCTGGATGGCCCAGGAGTTGCTTCACACTTTTGCGGATGACTTACAACAGGTTGCATTACAACCCGGAACTGGAGGAGTATTCGAAATCCGCATTGGTGAAAATTTGATCTGGGAGCGCAAGCGCGATGGCGGTTTCCCCGGAGCAAAGGAACTCAAGCGGCGCGTGCGGGACCTATTGTTTCCCGAGCGCGATCTGGGACATATCGATACTCCCTGAAAATATTTCCAATAGCGCCGTGTAAACGCAAATTTTGTATTTGCACCAGCACTGCCGGGGCGATCAAAATATGCGCCGTACTGCGGCCCACTGATTTATTGGATAGAAGCAAAAACCTATGCTGTCAGCTTTCAAGAACTCGTATGAATACCTGGTAACCAAACGGCCACTGGCTGTGTTGGTAGTTATCGGCCTGCTCACCCTGCTGGCAGCGATGGGCTTGCCCCGCTTCAAGATCGATGCCTCGGCGGACTCCCTCACCCTGGAGGCCGATGAGTCCCTGGATTATTTTCGTGAGATCGCCGAGCGCTACGCTAGCGGGGACTTCCTGGTGGTCACCTATCGCTACGAGGATGGCGACCTGTTTAGCGATAAATCTCTACAAGCTCTGGCCAAGTTACGCGATGAGTTGGCCGGAGTAGATGGCGTTTCCAGTGTACAGACCATCCTCGATGTCCCTTTGCTGTACAGCCCCAAGCTGTCTTTAACCGATATCACCGATGAGATTCGCACCCTGTCCCAGCCAGATACTGATCGAGACCTGGCCCGACAGGAGTTTCTCTCCAGCCCTATTTACCGCGAATTGATTCTGAGCCCGGATGGCCAGACCACCGCACTGCTCGCCAATCTGACGCTGGATAGCCACGGTATAGAATTGGTACGCGAGCGCGATGCCCTGCGCCGCAAGCGCAATAGTGAGGGCCTGAGCCCGGAGGAGGCTGCGCGCTTGGAAGAGGTGAGTGCCGTCTATTTGGAGCACCGCACTGCTCAGGAGTTGGAAGCGCGGGCGCGAGTTGATGAGGTGCGGGGGATTCTCGCCGGTTACAAAGGCGAGGCAGAGTTGTTCCTCGGCGGTGTGACCATGATCACTTCGGACATGATCACTTTTATCAAAAGTGATCTGGTAGTGTTTGGTGTGGGCATCCTCCTCTTCATTATTCTCACCCTGTTGCTGATCTTCCGTCAGCCCCGTTGGGTGCTGTTACCGCTGCTCACCTGTGTCACCACCGCAGTGATGATCCTGGGTCTGCTCAGCTGGCTCGACTGGCGCATGACTGTGATTTCCGCAAACTTTGTCGCGCTGCTGCTAATTATTACCCTGGCGATCACCATCCACCTGGCGGTGCGTTACCGCGAATATATTGCGCAAAACCCCGACTGGAGCCGTGAAACACTGGTGCTGCAGACAGTGCGGTTTATGGCCAAGCCCTGTCTGTACACGGCCCTGACCACTATCGTTGCGTTTGTATCGCTGGTGGTGAGTGGTATTCGCCCGGTTATCGACTTTGGTTGGATGATGACGATGGGGGTAACTCTAGCCCTGATGTTGTCCTTCCTGATTATCCCCAGTTTTCTGATGATCCTGCCCAAGCGCCAGGGCAAAGTGAGTGCGGATAATTCCCATGCATTTACCCTGCGTTTCTCTAGCTTTGCCGAGCGCCATAAGTTTGTGGTGTTAGGGGTGTCCCTGGCCGCTGCGGTGATCAGTGTGGCGGGAATGCTGCAGCTTAAAGTGGAAAACCGCTTTATCGATTACTTCGATGATTCCACCGAAATTTACCAGGGTATGCTCGTGATTGACCGCCGCCTGGGTGGCACTGTGACCCTGGATATTATCCTCGACAAGCCTGTGGAAGAGGAGCCTGCCTTCGAAGGTGAAGAGGATCCTTTTGCCATGGAAGAGGAGGAAGATCCGTTTGCGGTAGAGGAAGATCCTTTTTCCTCAGATGACCCTTTTGGCGGAGAAGAGGAGTCTCAGGAACAGAGTTATTGGTTTACCGTAGCTGGTCTCAATACCTTGGAACAGTTGCACGATTACCTGGAAGAACAGCCAGAGATCGGCAAGGTGCAGTCCCTCGCCACTCTGTACAAAGTGGCTCGTGACCTGAAAGGTGGCCAGCTCAATGACTTTGAGTTGGCGGTGGCCAATACCAGCCTGCCGCCGGAAATTCGCGGCGTATTGGTAGATCCCTATCTCTCGGTTGAGAACAATCAGGCCCGCATTACCCTGCGGGTGATGGAGACTGATCCGAATCTGCGCCGTGGCGAATTGATCGAGCGCATTTACGATTACGCGCATAATGAAATGGGTATAGCACCGGAAAACATCCACCAGACAGGACTGCTGGTGCTCTACAACAATATGCTGCAGAGCTTGTTTAAGTCCCAAATCCTGACCCTGGGGGCGGTATTTGTGGGCATCCTGTTAATGTTCCTGGTGTTGTTCCGTTCTCTGTCGATTGCCATTATCGCGCTAGTACCGAATATGCTGGCGGCCTGTGTGGTACTCGGTGGTATGGGGCTCGCCGGCATTCCATTGGATATGATGACCATCACCATTGCGGCGATTACCGTGGGTATTGGGGTGGATCACGCGATTCACTATCTGTACCGCTTCCGCGCCGAGTTTGCCAAAGACGGCAATTACCTGGCCACCATGCATCGCAGCCATGCAACTATCGGTCGCGCCATGTTCTACACGGCAATCACCATTATTGCCGGCTTCTCGATCCTGGCGCTGTCCAAGTTTGTGCCTTCTATTTACTTTGGCCTCTTGACCGCCTCGGCGATGTCCGCAGCACTGCTGGGCTCACTGACTTTGTTGCCATTGTTATTGGTGATATTCAAGCCTCTGGGTGCCGGTTCTGTAGATAGAAGTGAGGTGGAAATTCCAGAGGGTGCAGCCAAGGCCTGAGGGAATATTTTTTAGAGCTAGCAATAAAAAGCCGGGCAATTGCCCGGCTTTTTATTAGCAGATTAATTCGCGGAGAATTAATCCTGGCGGCTGGTGATTTCCAGAAGGTGGTAACCAAACTGAGTTTTTACCGGGCCGTGTACCTTGTTCAGTTCCTCAGAGAAAACGACCTTGTCGAACTCCGGCACCATCATACCCTTGCTGAACTCACCCAGGTCACCGCCGGAACGGCCGGAAGGGCATTGGGAGAACTGCTCCGCGATTTTGCCGAAATCGGCGCCATTTTCGATCTGATCTTTCAGTTCCAGGCACTTGTCTTCGGTCTGTACCAGGATATGGCGGGCTGTTGCTTTAGGCATGAATAGTCTCCATTCGTTAATAAACCGCAGCAGCTTAATGGCTGTGGGTCGTGCTTGCCACCGACAATTACCGGGATTCCGTGGAATATTGCACTCAAACAATTGGATTGGCGCTTAAAGGCCTCGCCAGTAATCTCGGTGATCCTATTGGCAGTGTTATCTTTAGTACTTCAACCCACCCAACGAGAGAGCATTTTGCAACAGATCCCCCTTTTTCCCCTGAGCGTGCCCCTCTACCCAGGTGTTGCGCTACCTCTACGTATCTTTGAACAGCGTTATCTGCATTTGGTTAGCGAATCTCTGAAAAATGAGAGCGGCTTTGGTGTTGTTTTGATTCGCTCTGGCGGCGAGGTGGGCAACGCCTCAGTTTGGCCCCTTGGGGTCTATGTGCATATTGTCGATTGGAGTCAGGGGGAGGAGGGCTTGCTGCATGTGCAGGTAGTAGGGCGGCGGCGCTTCCGCATCAGTCACACCGAGCGGGCTGAAGACGGCCTGTTACTGGGGGATGTTGAGTGGTTGCCGGATAATGCCCCCCGGCCGATACCTGCAGATTGCGATGGCCTAATGGCAGTGCTGGAAGAGTTAAAGGAGCGTGCCAAGGATCTTTCACTCAAGTTCGATAATGTCGACTCCGCCGATGCCCTGTCCTGGCAACTGGCCCAGTTGTTACCCCTTGAGGATAAAGCGAGAGTGGATTTGCTGGCCCTGGAAGACCCCTTGGCCCGTCTCGCCAATATTGCTGAGAACCTGGATCGTTGGAGTAGGGAGTAACCCAACAGCAGGAATCCATTTATGCCGTTTAAACCCCCGGCTGCTGGGGTATACTGCGCGGCCGACCGGATTTCGCACGGAGAGCCAAGTGACCACGATAGCCAGCACTGATCAGCAATCTACCCGCGACAAACTCGAACAGATGGGGCGAGCCGCTCGAGAAGCTTCTCGCACAATGGCGCGCGCAGATACTGAGGTCAAGAACCGTGCCCTTGCAGCAATTGCTGCCGAGTTGGAAGCCAATCGGATCGAACTGGCCAAGGCCAATGCGGCTGATATGCAGGCCGGACGCGAGCGCGGTCTGGATGCGGCACTGCTCGACCGATTGGAACTCAATGATGAGCGCATCGACGGTATGATCGAGGGGCTGATACAGGTGGCCGATCTACCGGACCCGGTGGGGGAAATTGAGGATTTGTGCTATCGCCCCAGCGGAATTCAGGTGGGCAAGATGCGTGTGCCCTTGGGAGTAGTGGGCATTATTTACGAGTCCCGTCCTAATGTGACTATCGATGCGGCCAGTCTCTGCCTGAAATCCGGTAATGCGACTATTTTACGTGGCGGTAGTGAGGCGTTGCAGTCCAACCGGGCTATCGCCGCCTGCATCAGTGCAGGGCTGCGCGAGGCCGGCTTGCCGCAAACGGCAGTACAGGTAGTGGATACTAGCGACCGCGCTGCAGTGGGCGCCCTGATCACCATGCCCGATTATGTGGATGTCATAGTGCCACGTGGTGGCACCGGCTTGATCGAAAGAGTCAGCCGCGAGGCCAGTGTGCCGGTGATCAAACACCTGCACGGCGTTTGTCACGTCTATATCGATGACCTGGCTGACGAACAGAAGGCTTTTGAGATCGCCTTGAATGCCAAGACCCACCGCTACGGCGTTTGTAACGCTATGGAAACGCTGTTGGTGGCCGAGGCAATTGCTGGGAAAACTCTGCCGCGGCTGGCCGAGGCCTATGCGCTGAAGGGCGTAGAATTGCGCGGGTGTGAACGCAGCAGAGAGATATTGCCACAGATTAACGTAGCCAGTGACAGCGATTGGAGTGAGGAATACCTTGCGCCTATTCTCGCTATCCGCGTCGTGGCGGATATGGATGGCGCAATGGATCATATTGCCCGCTATGGCTCAGGCCACACTGAGGCTATTGTGACTCAGGATTACAGTCGCAGTCGTCGCTTCCTTGCCGAGGTGGATGCCAGCTCGGTGATTGTTAATGCCTCCACGCGCTTTGCCGACGGGTTTGAATACGGCCTGGGGGCGGAAATCGGTATCAGTACTGATAAAATCCACGCCCGTGGACCGGTGGGGCTCGAAGGGCTCACCTCGCAAAAGTGGATTGTGCTCGGTGACGGGCATATCCGCCGATAGTTTTTCGGGCCCGGCAGCCAGTAAAGAGGTAATTTTGGCAACTAAGCGGCAGACCATCGCCTTATTCGGCGGCACTTTCGACCCGGTGCACTTCGGCCATCTGCGCATGGCGCTAGAGCTGCGCCAGGCCCTAGGTTTCGATGAAATGCGTCTGCTACCCAGCCATCAGCCTCGCCATCGTCAGAGTCCGGGAGTTTCCTCACGCCAGCGCAGTGAAATGTTGGCGCTGGCATTGGCGGGTTGTGATGAATTGCAGCTGGATGAGCGGGAACTGCAGCGCGGTGGCGACACTTATACGGTAGATACCCTCGAAGCGCTGCGTGAGGAATTGGGGCCACAAGTGTCCATCAGTTTCTGTATGGGTACTGACTCCTTGTTGACCTTGCATCGCTGGCATCGTTGGCAACGCCTGTTGGAGCTGGCTCACCTGGTCGTTGTGACCAGACCCGGCTGGCACTTGCCGGAAGCGAGCGCAGCCACTGGCAATGCCGAGCTAGCGAAATTGCTGCAGCAGCATCGCGGCACCGTGGCCGATTTACATGAATATGCCTCAGGTCGCCTGGTCTTGCGCGAGCAAACCCTGCTGCCAATTTCCGCTACACAGATTCGCCAGTTGCTGGCCAGCGGCCAGTCTCCGCGTTTCTTACTGCCAGCAACGGTGTTGCAATATATTGAAGACCATCAACTCTACACAGAATCGGTTGCCACTGGTGACCCGTAATGAATCAAGGTGTTATGACAAATATTAAAGATATCGCGCTAAATGCTCTGGAAGGTCTGAAAGGCAAAGACATTGTCGCTCTGGATGTTTCCGAATTCTCTGATGTGATGGATAACCTGGTGATCTGCACCGGTACCTCCAGCCGCCAGGTAAAATCGCTGGCGGAAAATGTGGTGGACGAACTCAAGAAAGAGGGGGTGCGCCCGATTGGTGTTGAGGGCAAAGAGCAGGGCGAGTGGGTACTGGTGGATTATGGGGATCTGGTAGTGCATGTAATGCTCGCGGATGTGCGCAGTTTCTACGATTTGGAAAAACTCTGGTCTATGACCCCGAATACCCGCGATGAGGCGGATGGCAGCGATCCCCACCAGGGTTGATTAAGTGAAGATTCGCATCCTCGCCGCCGGAGGCAAAATGCCGGCATGGGTCCAGGAGGGTTATGCCGAATACGCCAAGCGTCTGCCCCGTGAAATTGCTCTGGAAATGGTGGAGATTCCCCTGGGGCAGCGGGGCCAGAAAAGCTCTGCGGCACTGATTGATAAAGCGCGCAAGAAAGAGGGCGAGGCCATGCTCGCCGCCCTCGGCCCACGCGATCATGTGGTGGCGCTGGATGTTAAGGGCAAGCCTTGGAGTACAGAGCAATTGTCCGACCAGCTGCGCGACTGGCAGCTGCTGGGGGAAAATGTCAGCCTGTTGATTGGCGGCCCAGACGGGCTTTCGCAGGACTGCCTGAGTCGGGCGCGCCAGCGCTGGTCTCTGTCACCTTTGACCCTGCCGCACCCTCTGGTACGTGTGGTTTTGGCCGAGCAAATTTATCGCGCCTGGACCCTGCTTGCCGGCCACCCTTATCACAAATAAGACATTTGCGACCAAGTGCGGAGAGATTTGCCAACTGGAATTCTCTCTCCGTGCGTTCGCTGTGGTAATGTAGTCCGAATTAGATTTTTCCCGCGCCAGTCATAATCGTTTAAAAAACGCCAATGCCCCACGATCATCACCTCAAGGACCCCCACACGGAACAGCGACTGTTTCGCAACCGTGTGTTGGTGGCCATTGTCGGTGTCATCGCGTTGCTGGGGGTTTTGATTGCGCGTTTTTATAACTTACAGGTGGTCAATTATGATGACTACCGCACCCAATCCGATGAGAATCGTATTCAGGTACGCCCCGTCGCTCCAACCCGCGGGCTGATTTACGATCGCAACGGTATTTTGCTAGCGGATAACCGCGCCAGTTATAACCTCTCTATTGTGCGTGAACGGGTGAAAGACCTGGATGCAACCCTCGAATTGGTCGGCCATCTGGTTCGCCTGGATGACGGTGATGTGGCCAAGTTTCGCAAGCGTTTGCGCCGCCGCCGTCCATTCGAACCGGTGCCCCTCAGATTTCGTCTGAGCGAGGAGGAAATTGCTCGGATTAGTGTCAACCAGTTCGGTATGCCCGGTGTCTCCGTGGAGGCCGAGCTGGTGCGTTACTACGCCCTGGGAGACCTTTTTGCCCACAGTGTTGGTTATGTGGGGCGTATTAGTGATCGCGACCTGAGTAATTTCACCAAAGAGGACGTGCGCCTATATCGCGGTACCCGCAGTATCGGCAAGGTGGGGCTGGAGCGCTCCTATGAGAAAACCCTGCTCGGCGAAGTGGGTTATGAAAATGTGGAGATCAATGCACGCGGGCGTGTATTGAGAGTGTTGGAACGCGAGGACCCCAAGCCCGGTGCTGATCTGACCCTGCACCTAGATGCCCACTTGCAACAGGTAGCCTCGGATGCCCTGGGCGATCGCCGCGGTGCAGTTGTCGCCATTGATGTGAACACCGGGGGAGTACTGGCTTTCGTCAGCAAACCCTCCTTCGATCCCAACCTGTTTGTAACCGGAATCAGCTTTGCCGATTACCGCGCCCTTAGTGACTCCCTCGATGTGCCGCTGTTTAACCGCGCGGTACAAGGCCAATACCCACCGGGTTCGACCCTGAAGCCGCTGATGGGGTTAGGGGGGCTAGAGGCTGGACTGATCACCCGTGAAACCAAAATTAAGGATCCGGGATTCTATAAGCTGCCAAATGATCCGCGTCTATACCGTGACCACGTGCGCTGGGGCCATGGAGAAAAAGTGGATCTGATTCAGGCTATGGCGCAGAGCTGTGACGTCTATTTCTGGGATATGGCCCACCGCTGGGATATTGATGGCATGCACGATATGGCCGCTCACTTCGGCCTGGGTTCCAAGACTGGTATTGATCTGCCTATGGAACGCTCTGGCCTCTTCCCCTCGCGGGACTGGAAGCGCGGTGCGCGGGGTATGCCCTGGTTCCCTGGAGATAGTCTGAACGCCGTGCTGGGGCAGGGATTTGTCCTGGCGACGCCACTACAGCTGGCGGTGATGACCGCTACCATTGCCAATCGCGGTACCCACTACCGTCCGCAAATGGTGAAAACCATCAACGGGGTCGAACAGCCGGCGGAAATTCTGCATAACCTGGAGGCGCACCCAGATAATTGGGACCTGGTGTTCGAGGGGATGGAAGCGGTGGTCAATCGAAGCTATGGCACGGGTAAGCGCGCGGGTAAAGACCTGAACTTCCGTGTTGCCGGAAAATCCGGCACCGCCCAGGTGGTGGGTATAGCCCAGGGCGCCCGTTACGATTCAGAGGCCTTGCAGGAGCGCCACCGCGATCACGCCCTGTTTGTCGCCTTTGCTCCTGTGGATAAACCACGTATTGCTGTGGCGGTCTTGGTCGAGAATGGTGAAGCCGGTGGTGGTGTGGCGGCACCGGTGGCGCGGGAATTATTTGCCGAGTGGGTGCCACGACCAGACACCCAAGAGAATACGGCGCAGGAAACCAGATTGAGCAAAGGGGTGGATAATGGCTAGCCGCGATTTTTCCCACCGGCTGTCCGATGCTCACGGCAGTCTTCGAAAGCCCGTGAGTCTGGCGAGGCGCTTACACATTGATGTGCCGCTGCTGGTGCTTTTATTGGTGCTTGCCTCCGTGGGGCTGGGGGTGCTCTATAGTGCTTCTGGCGGCGATATGAACTATGTGAGGCGCCAGTCTATATTTATGTGCCTGGCGTTCACCGGCATGTTTATTGTCGCGCAGATTCCGTTGGATTTTTATCGGCGTTGGTCCCCCTGGGCCTATCTGGGTGGCTGTGCCCTGTTGGTGGGGGTGTTACTCTTTGGCACCGGTGCCAAGGGTGCCCAACGTTGGTTGGAGATTGCCGGCTTCCGCTTTCAGCCTTCAGAGGTGATGAAGTTGGGAGTACCGATGATGGTGGCGGCTTTCCTGCACCAGCGCGCCCAGCCCCCATCCCTTGTGACTGTTATCGGGGCCCTGGCTATCGTGGCGGTTCCAGCCGCTTTAATCGTGCGCCAGCCAGATTTAGGGACCTCTATCCTGATCGCCGCTTCCGGCCTGTTCGCGCTGTATTTGGCTGGGTTGAGCTGGAAGATGATCGGAGCGGCGGCCATGGGCTTGCTGGTTTCCGCTTGGCCAATCTGGCAGTGGGGGCTCAGGGACTACCAGCGCCAGCGTATCCTGACACTTCTGAATCCTCACGATGATCGCTTTGGTGCTGGCTGGAACATTTTCAATTCCAAAGCCGCCATAGGTTCCGGGGGTGTGTATGGCAAAGGCTATTTGCAGGGCACCCAATCGCAGCTGGACTTTCTGCCGGAGAGCCATACCGACTTTATTATCGCGGTGTTGGCTGAGGAATGGGGGATGCGCGGTGTCCTATTACTGCTTTTACTCTATGTGCTGGTGATCGCCCGCGGCATCTATATTAGCTTTATGGCGCAACATCTATTTGGGCGCCTGCTGGCGGGGAGTATTACCCTCACTTTTTTTGTCTATGTGTTTGTAAACATTGGTATGGTTACGGGATTGTTGCCAGTGGTGGGGGTACCCTTGCCAATAATCAGTTACGGTGGAACCTCACTGATTACCTTAATGGCGGGATTCGGTATTCTCATGGCCGTAGGGACCGAGCGGCGCAGGGTACATTTTTGATGAACCAGCGGCGCAAATCAAAAACTGGATGTAGAGACGCGAGATGAAGACAGGAGCGGTGGTTTTGAAGTGGACCTCGGGACTATTGGTTGGTATGGGGCTAGCGCTGGCAGCTTGTGCGCAGGAGCCCGGCCACGGCGATAATGCCGACGCGCAAAAGTTCGTGGAATATATGGTGCAAGAGCATCAATTTGACCGCAACGAAATGCAGGAACTGATGCGCAATGCCAAGCGCAAGGACTCTATCCTCAAGGCGATCAAGCGTCCCGCAGAAAAAGCCAAGCCCTGGTATCAATACAAAAAGCTATTTTTAACTCCGCAAAGCATTGCCGGCGGTGTGGATTTTTGGGATAAGAATGCTGAGGCCCTGGCGGAAGCTGAGAAAAAGTATGGTGTCCCAGCTGAGGTTATTGTCGCGATCATCGGGGTTGAAACCCGCTACGGTGGCAATATGGGAGGCTACCGGGTACTGGATGCACTCTCCACCCTAGCCTTCAATTACCCGCGCCGATCTGAGTTCTTTACTAAGGAGTTGGAAAACTACCTGCTTTTAACCCGTGATCAAGGTATGGATCCTCTCGCGCTGAAGGGCTCCTATGCCGGTGCCATGGGTTACGGCCAGTTTATGCCTTCAAGCTACCGTGCCTATGCGGTGGATTTCAGTGAAGATGGCAAGGTGGACATCTGGACCAATACAACCGATGCGATCGGCAGTGTGGCTAACTATCTGGCCAGACACGGCTGGAAGCCCGGCGAGCCAACGACTGTATTAGCCAACCCGCGCCCCAATGCAGATATGACCATCGTCAACGATACCCTACAGCCCGAGTGGACAGTGGGTGAGCTGGCGGAAAAAGGTTTTAATGCTACCAGCCAGGTGGCACCCGAAATGCCCGCGATTGTTTTCTCGCTGCAGACTGAGCAGGGCAAGCAGTACTGGTTAGGCCTGAATAACTTCTCCACTATTACGACTTACAACCGCAGCCGCCTCTACGCCATGGCAGTGAATGAACTTGCCCAGGAGATTGTTAAAGCGCGCGGCGGAAAGAGCTGAGTTGGAGATAAATAATTCCTGAGAATAATTGCCAAAGCCGGGAACTAATGGTGATGGTGGTAATCAATAATTTTCTGTTTTACTGAGCAGTTATAGATAACAGCGGCTTGGAGACGGCAGCCTGGGGTTGCCGCGCGCCGGGGGGATTATGTTTCAGCGCAATATACGGCGAGTGTTCCTACTCGCCGCTTTGTTTTTGGTCGCTTGTGGCGGCCCGCAAATTAAGCCGAATAAGCAGGGCGAGCAGGACTTCGATAGCCTTAAGGATAGCGGCCCAGCCAAACCGGTAAATATGCTCGCTACGCCGGAGCCCACACCCGTGCGGGAACCAATCGGACCGGCGGGCAATAAAAGCCCTTATAAAGTCAAAGGTGTAACCTATCACGTACGCCCTGCGGTTAAGGGCTACAAAGAGCAGGGTAAGGCCTCCTGGTATGGCACCAAATTCCATGGACGGCGCACTGCCAATGGCGAAATTTATAATATGTATGCCATGTCCGCCGCGCACAAAACCCTACCGCTACCCAGTTATGCCAAGGTAACCAACCTGGATAATGGGCGCAGTATTATTGTGCGCATTAACGACCGCGGCCCCTTTGTTCATGGCAGAATTATCGACCTGAGTTATACAGCAGCGCAAAAGTTGGACTATGTGAATCAGGGTGTTGCCCGTGTTGAGGTAGAAGCGCTGGACCCAAATACCCTGCCACCGGTGACGGAAACCCTATTGGCTGGCGATGTAACTGGCGGCCTGCCCCAGGATGCCAGTATCCGCCTGCCGGAAAATACCTTCCTGCAAGTGGGAGCCTATAGCAGCCCAGCCCAGGCCGAGAAAATTCGGGCTCGCTTGGCTGCAGCAATTGACTATCCTGTTTCTGTCAGTCCGGTTGAGCGCAGTGGCAAGCAATTTTATCGGGTGCGCATAGGCCCAATCTCCCAACAGCGGGCCCTGGCCAATGCACGGGAAACTGTGCAGAAGAACCAGCTGGGAGAGCCCCAGGTTGTGTATGAGTAAAACCCATCGGTAAAAGTGCGGCCCGAACGGTGAATACTCCAGTTTGTGGAGAAAGGTCACGGTTACCGGAGAACCGTAAAATCCTGACGATATTCTTTTCTCGAAATTGCTGAAAAACCCGTCATCAGCTGTGCCGGCAGCATAGGGGGGATAGCTAGTCGTCAGTGATCACCAATGGAATTGACGGTCATAGGAACGACCGTTCACAAAATACTGCGCAATGGCGTGAATTTTCTTGTATTTTGTCTTTATTACTGGCTCACGGCGTAAGGTGACAAGCCTTCGCTGTGAATTAATCGCTTAAAATAAGTAATAGGTTAACAGCCAGCCAACGAACACGAGGATTAACGAGACTCTCACCTATGATCACACGGATTATCGCCTGCTCTTTTCTGTTGCTTTGTGCGGGCCTAGCCCAGGCGCAATCACTTATTCCAGCGCCGCCCCAACTGGCGGCTACCTCTTACTTGCTTGTGGATGCCAATACCGGTCAGGTACTGGTGGAGCACGAGGCTGATAAGGAGGTTCCTCCTGCCAGCCTTACAAAAATGATGACGGCCTACATTGTTTCGGAAGAGATGATCAAAGGCAGCATCAAAGAAGATGACAAGGTACGTATCTCTGAGAAAGCCTGGCGCAAGGGCGGCTCTAAGATGTTCGTTAAGGTTGGCGACCAGGTACCGATTATGGACCTGATGCGCGGCGTTATTATCCAGTCTGGTAATGACGCCAGTATTGCCCTAGCTGAGCATGTTTCAGGTAGTGAGGAGGTATTTGCTGAAGTGATGAACCAGCAAGCCGAGCTGCTGGGGATGGAGAACACCAATTTTGTCAATGCTACCGGCTGGCCGGCTGAGGGGCATGTGACCACCGCCCGGGATTTGGGGGTTCTCGCACGTGCTCTGATTGCAAACCACCCGGAGCACTACGACATCTACTCCGAGAAGTATTTCAGTTATTCCGGTATCAACCAGCCCAATCGCAATCGCCTATTGTGGCGTGATTCCGCAGTAGACGGCATTAAAACAGGCCATACCGAAGAGGCTGGCTACTGTTTGGTGGCTTCTGCCATGAAGCGCGGTATGCGCCTGATTGCCATCGTGGTAGGCACCGATAGCGATGAAAAACGCGCTTCAGAGACCCAGAAGCTACTGGCTTATGGTTTCCGCTACTACCAGACCCACAAAGTATATGGGCAGGGCGAAGTACTGCAGACCGAGCGTGTCTGGGGTGGTAAAGAACCCAGTGTTGGCATAGCGGTTGAGAAGGATATTTTTGTAACTATCCCACGCGGTGGCGAAGAGGGTATCAAGGCCGACTTGATTGTGGATGGAGAGCTGGAAGCTCCCGTCGAGAAGGGTCAGTCTGTTGGTAAAGTTGTTGTGACTCTCGATGGCGAAACTGTCGCGGATGTTAAAGCGGTCGCCGCAGAAGAAGTAGACCGAGCCGGTTTCTTCAAGCGCATGTGGGATTCTATCAAGCGCTTTGTTATGGGCTTCTTCAATTAAATTTGCTCAGTTTTGACCAGCCAGGGGTGGCAATTTTGCCTCCCTGGCTGGCTCGCCCGGTTCCCTGGCCAGTTCCTCTGTCATTCCCTGTCCACTGCCCTGCGCTCACTGTATAATCGCCGCCCGGCTGCACCTAAGCTTTTCTTAATGTCCAAAGGCCGGTCCCGGAGAGTGGTATGAGTCAAGATCCCAATCAGAAACCCCCGAAGATTGAATTCCCTTGCGAAGACTATATGGTCAAAGTGGTACGCGATGCCAATGAGGACGCGCATCAGTTCGTTCTGGAAGTTATGCGTCGCCATGCCCCCGGTTTAGATGAGGAGCGCATTACTCTGCGGGATAGTAGCAGTGGGAAGTTTACCTCCATGACCTTCTTTATCCTCGCTACAGGTGAGGACCAGCTCAAGGCCCTCTTTGAGGAGTTGAAAGTACATCCTGCGGTTCATATGGTGCTTTGATGACCATTGTCCGCAACCTAGCCCGGCGGGACTACGAGATCGTCTGGCGTGCCATGTCCCGATATACCGATCTTCGTGATGAAAGTAGCGCAGATGAAATTTGGTGTGTGGAGCATCAACCGGTATTTACCCAGGGGCAGGCGGGCAAGGCAGAGCATCTGTTGAATACCGGTGATATCCCAGTGGTGCAGGTGGACCGTGGTGGCCAGGTGACCTATCACGGCCCCGGCCAGCTTGTGGTTTATCCATTGCTGGATTTACGTCGCGCCCAAATCGGTGTGCGCGATCTGGTGACGGCCTTGGAAAAGGCTACGGTAGCAATGCTGGCAACCTTGGGTATTGTGGCTGCGCCTCGTGCTGATGCACCAGGGGTCTACCTGACGGAAGGGCCTCGCAGTGGCAATAAAATTGCTTCCATCGGCCTGCGTGTGCGCCGCGGCTGCAGCTTCCACGGTATTGCCATCAATATCGATATGGATCTGGCCCCTTTCCTCCGAATTAACCCCTGTGGATATGCCGGCATGCAAATGGTGCAGATGGCCGAGTTATTGCCACAGGCACCCTCCTGGGAACAGGTGGCGGAAATTTTTGTGCGCGAATTACTGCGTACCTTGGAGCTGCCCTCGGCCAAGTGGCAGCCACTAGAAGAACATGTATTGGCGCAACTGAGCGCGGAACAGCAGGAATTGAGTAATGGCTGACAAACCCGATCTGGTGCCGGTTAAGCGCACCCGCCGCCTTCAGCAGGGGGAAAAACTGCGTGATGGTGACAAAGTAGAGCGTATCCCGGTCAAGGTGATCGCCAGTGATACCGTGCTGCGCAAGCCCGACTGGATCCGGGTGAAAGTGCCAGCCTCAAAAGAAGTGGATCGCATCAAGAGTATCCTGCGTTCACAAAAACTCTCCACCGTATGTGAAGAAGCCAGCTGTCCGAACCTGGGCGAGTGCTTTAGTGGCGGTACTGCCACTTTCATGATCATGGGGGAAATCTGTACCCGCCGCTGCCCCTTCTGCGATGTTGGCCACGGTAAGCCCAACCCTCTTGACCCGGAAGAGCCCAAGAATCTGGCGGAGGCCATTGCCGCTATGAGTCTGCGTTATGTGGTTATTACCTCGGTGGATAGGGATGACCTGCGCGATGGGGGTGCCCAGCATTTTGCCGAGTGTATCCGCGAAGCTCGCGAGCTCTCCCCGAACCTGCAAGTGGAAATCCTTACCCCCGACTTCCGCGGGCGCATGGATATTGCACTGGATATCCTTGAAAAGCAGGCACCGGATGTATTCAACCATAACCTGGAAACCGTACCGCGCCTTTATCGTGAGTCCCGTCCGGGTGCCAATTACAAGTGGTCCCTAAAGCTGCTGCAAGAGTACAAAAAGCGTCGCCCGGATGTACTAACCAAGTCTGGTTTGATGGTGGGCCTGGGTGAGGAAAAGGAAGAAATTTTCCAGGTAATGGACGATATGCGCGAGCATGATATCGATATGCTCACAATCGGTCAGTACCTGCAGCCGAGTAAAGAGCACCTGCCCGTGCAGCGCTATGTACATCCGGATGAGTTTGAGGAATATCGTCGTTATGCAGAACAAATCGGCTTTAAGCATGCCGCTTGTGGTCCGCTGGTGCGTTCTTCATACCATGCAGATAAGCAGGCTCATGGTGAGACAGTAAGCTAAAAATAAGGAAATAAAAGAGGGGAGAGTTGGATGAGCTTTCCTCTTTTTTAAGATACTTTAATTATAACTTTTATCTTCCTCATCCTTTATCCTCTCAACTCTGTTGCGCATAAAGTTCTTCGCAGCAGTGAGTTATTCAAAATAACCTTTAATTTAGTAAATGTTTTTCACTGGTTGAGTGTTTCTAGCGAAGCTTTAGTCAAAGTGAGCGATGGTTTGCTGATTCGATTAAAATTCCTGTTTTTATCTTTTAAAAAACGATACTGTTTAGCTCTTTTCATTTCTGGGAACACACATTTGCTTTGACGGTTTAGGCTGGAGAGTAATTAGATTTTTTAAAGTGTGAAAGTATAAGAATATAAGTATTCACAATTATTACTACCGTGATTATAGCTGGTACTGGCTAGTCATCTCTTGCGCCGTAAGCTTTTCTAAGTTTTTTCATTAACTCAAGCTTTTGCACTTTCCACAAAAGTGCACCAGATACTATCTTATTGCAACCTCATTGCAACGGACTGGGTAGTCTACACTCTTGCTGAAATGGTACATCTATTCCTAGTGCTTAGTAATTGCACTAAGCGAGCATATTCAGTAACTTTAAGTTAAATAATAACGATAAGTTGACGCTGACCTATATATTTGTGACTGCACCTCTTAGAAAGCTGCTAGTCAGAGTGCACTAAAATGGTGATTTAGGTGCGCGGTCAATTGAATTGGCGATCTGGAATTTAAGTCGCTGCTAGTACCCAAATGCAGGGTCTAACAGTGCTATCCAATATCAAACCATAATAAACACAATAATGAGAGAGAAAGCGATGACTCCAGAAGAGCGATACGAAAAGGTGAAGGGCCTGCAGCCATTGGAGCTTCTCTACAAGAGAGAGGCGGAAGAACCGGAAACAGTATTTCTTCGTCAGATGCAGCGCCGCGAGTGGCAGGACTACACCTGGCGTGAGGTAATGGATCGGGCCAGACGTATCGCGGGCTACCTGCGCAGCCGATTCGAACCAGGCGATCGAATTGCAATTCACGGTAAAAACTGTGCTGACTGGATCATTGTTGATGTAGGTATCATGCTTGCTGGTATGGTTAGCGTGCCTCTGTATCCTGGGCAATCTGCATCCTCTATGTCTTATGTTTTGCAGCACTCCGAGTCGAAATTGCTTTTTTGTGGAGCTACAGATAACAATGCCGCTCTTCAGGAAGTGGCGGACACTCTACCTTCGGTAGCGATTCAGCGCTGTGAAATACACTGCGATGAAGAGTTGGGAGCTGTTATCGCCTCTAATGAACGCTATGAGGAAAGTCCCGTTTTTAATGAGGATGACCTCTTCACCATTATGTACACCTCTGGCACTACCGGTAACCCCAAAGGCGTGATGCATACATGGTCGTCGGTAGTCTTTGTAGTACCCAATATGATTCGTGGTTATGGCTTTAATGAGAGCGACCGCGTGCTTTCCTATCTGCCTTTGGCCCATGCCGCAGAGCGAATCCTGGTGGAATTCCACTGTCTCTATTCAGGTACGCCGGTACATTTTCCGGAGTCCCTGGATACTTTCCTCGAAGACTTACAGCGCACCAAGCCAACTATGTTCTTCTCGGTTCCCAGATTGTGGACCAAGTTTAAGGAGGGAATTGACGAGAAGATTCCGCCTGCGTTGCAAAATGTACTGCTCAGAATTCCGGGCCTGAATAGTTGGTTAAAAAATAAGGTACGTGCCGGGCTTGGACTGGATCAGGCTCGAATGCTGGTAAGCGGTGCCTCACCAATTTCCATCGAGCTATTGCGCTGGTATGAGCGTATGGGGATGCAGATAGCTGATGGCTATGGGATGACGGAAAACTTTATCTATGGCTGTTTTGTGATGCCGGGTGAGGACCCAGTGCCTGGTACGGTGGGTAAACCTTACCACGGTTGCGAGGTGAAAATTTCTGATGAGGGTGAAATCCTTTTCAAAAGCGGCTCTCTGATGAAAGGGTATTACTTAGAGCCAGAGAAAACTGCAGAAGCCATTCGGGATGGTTATTACCATACCGGGGATTCTGGTTTTATCGATGAGAGGGGCTTACTGCATATTACAGGCAGGATCTCTGAAACTTTTAAAACGAGTAAAGGAAAATTTATTCAGCCCAGCTTACTGGAGGGACACTTCGGTAATGAGACCCTTCTGGCACAACTTTGTGTGTTGGGGCATGGTATGGATCAACCTGTGATGTTGGCGACCATATCGGAATCTGCGGAAAAGCTTCCTCGTGCTGAGGTCAACGAGCAGTTGCGGCGGATACTGGAATCAGTTAATGAGCGTTTACCGTACCATGAACGTATCCGGGCAATTTTTATCTGTAAGGAGGAGTGGACTCCGTTAAATGAATTTCTGACTCCCACTCTAAAAATTAAACGCAAAGTGCTGGAATCCCATTATCAACCACTCTTTAAGCAGCATGCGACTACTCAAGGGGTAGTTTGGGAGCCACGGGATATCAAAGAGAAGTCTCAACTGGATTTACAAGCTGTAGATTAAGATCGTGTAATGCCTTAAAAGAAAAAGCCCGATAGCGGATAGCTTTCGGGCTTTTTTATTGGGGAGGAACCTGTCAGCTGAGCCAAGCTCAGTGGGTATAGCTTAGGCAGTTTGTTGAGTTGCCATTACGCCCAACCTCTATACGGTCCGCTGAACATTCGAAGTCATCGTTAAATTTACAGTCTTCCATCTTACAAGCGCCAACACCAGCAGTGCGGGAACTGCGGGTGTGCCTGGAATTAGTGAAGAAAGTGTCGCAATCTGGGTCCGCGCCTTCACCAATCGTTATCGCCCTGGCGTGGCAGGCATCATTAGCATTATAGGCACACTGAGTTGCGGCACATTTGCTCACTTCAGGCATATCTGTCGCGATTATCATGGCTTTCTTCTCCTAGATTAATAAGTTGGAGACTAGCTTAGCGCCGTGGCATGTCAATAAAGAAACCATGATTTTTGTAAGGCATTAAAGCTTTATCATATTTGTCTTGAATTGATAGTGTAATTACTCAATGGAAATGATTTAAATAGATGATTATGATTCAAAAGTAGTTGTTTATATTCATTTTCGAAATTTCACGATTCTTGACCATGTCGGCTATATCTTCAGATGCAATGTTTCTACAAATAAATACTATTTAATATTTTTGCCTGGATGCCAGTCCTAGATATTGACTAATCGAAAAGCTCAAAAGTAAAAGTTTATTTTTTTAATTGTATTTTGATTGGATTTGTAGGAGCGATATCTGGTAAAGATTGGACTTGTCTCTGGTGATAAGCTACCAATCAACGCAGTTCATAACTTGGTTTGGAGTTCTGATATAAAGAGAAGGGACTGCTGGGTTCAAATGAAGAATAGCCATCTTGAAGTTTTACTGCTGTAGTCAATCAGTGTCATTACGTGTGATTACTGTCAGCATAAAATCTCTTGATTGGTATTGTTCTCATGCCTACTATCCGCCCCCTGTTCATGGTCTTTAGATTGAGGGGATAAATGAAAAAAATAGCTGTGCTGGTATTATCTGTCATATTTCTAGCCTCCTGTGGAGAAAACTCAACACCAGAGGATTTGGCAGAGGATCTTGTAGATGCGCTAACCTCCCAGGATCAGGAAGGCTACAACGATTTATTTATGACAGCGGAAGATCATGAAGGTTTGATTGAGTTGGCTCTAAATGCTGATATTCGTGAATCCAGTAAAAAAGGTTTTATGAAGCGAACCAATGAGTTGGTAGAGAAGATGCAGGGTGCAGATTATATACGTACCCAGAAAAGTAGAATTGAAACCGCTTACAAGAAAATCCTGTTGAAAAGTAAAAATCATTCCTTTGATTGGAATGAGGCTGATCTGGAGTCTATTGACTACTCTATCGAAACTAAGTTTGGCGTTGAGCGGGCAAAACTTGTTATTACGATGGAGTACATGGATATGAAATATAAAATCAATGCCCCCAGAATAATAAAAAGCCAAGATGGTTGGAAGTTTGACCTGATGCCAAGCTGGAGAGGCTAAGTTTAGGTCGCTGAGCCGGTGGTTGAAACTGTCGGCTCAGAAGAGACACTCTATCCAGTCATTTTTCATGAGTTGGTCATTATTGGTGGCAGTATTTTTGGACACCAAATGACTTCTGTTATTCTGTTAAGCTTCCCATGCCATCAGGAGAAGCTCTTCTGTTTCCCCTGGTAAAACAATCTTTTTCTCTATTTGAAGCCCAATTTTATTCAGCAGCTTTATTGAGGGTGTGTTTTCGGGTAGTGTGATCGCGACAATTCGCTCTAAGTTTAATTGGTGTTGAGCATATTCCAGCACGGCTTGTGCTGCCTCTAACGCGTAGCTTCTGCCTCTATATTTTGCTAAGAAAGCGAAGCCAATATCTACATCATCAAGACAGTCCCGCTTGATTAAGCCGCATATACCAATGCCGATACCATTGCCAAGTTCAACTTTATAGAGACCAAAGTTGTACTTGCGGTACATGGCTATTGGCCCTTTTTTAATGTAATCACTAGCCTGCTCAAGAGTGCGCACTCCGCGATCGCCAATATATCTCACGAAGTCCTTATCATTGAGTAGGTTGAGCATCAGTTTCGAGTCACTTTCACAGAGCTCACTGATCACTAAATTAGGTGTTGTGATTTGAAACATACTGGTTTTTTTCACAATGAGGGTTGGCTTTGTATTGTGCCGGTAAGCTGTTTATATAGCGAGAAGGAGGCTCGGGAGGAACTTAATTGTTAGGAGAGGGAAGAGAGTCGCGCCCCCTGAGGGGCGCGAGTGTTAGCTCTATCGCTGGATTAGAAGCGGTAGGTAACATTGACCGATGCTTGCTCAGCCGCTGGGCGTGAGGTCACATTGGCACTTAAAGCGAGGGAGTCAGCCGCTTGCCAGCGAATACCAGCAATCAGGCCCATACCATCGTCGAAGAGGCCTTGGTCCACGCTGGAATAGCTGGGCATAGCGTTCATGTTACCAGCCATAGACTTAACACCTACCTCAAGGGTATCTGTGTCAGTACCGTTGGTATCTTCATACCAAACCTGCGCGTAGGCATTGATGGTGTTCCAGCTCTTATTGGCAAAAGCACCAAAGCGCAAGGTGTTGTAGTCACGCTCTTGGTCACCGTAATTCATGCCCAGGGGATCGTACTCATTACCCATGGAGTCGGTGTAAGTAAAGCCCTCAATGGCCTTTTCGGTATAGCCGTCAACTTCCATGGTCGCTCGGGTTACGCCGATGAAGGGCCCTAGCTGGAAGCTTGCTTCGCTGAACAGATTGGCACCAACCGTCAGGCTCAGGGTGGTATTTTCACCGGAGGTATCGCCTTCCAGCTCGGAAGCAAAATTATTGCCGAGGGTCAGGGCGCGGTTTGCCTGGTCGAAGTCTACATCGGTCAGGGTCATGCTACCTTCAACGAAGAATACATCGTGATGGAAGCGGCCAAACAAGCTGTAGTTGGTAGAGGTGGACTCGATATCGGAGCGGGCGTTATCCACATCGATATCGGAGCGGCTCACCGCGAAGCCCAGTTCCAGGTTGTCGCGAAGGGCGTAGGTCATACCGATCAGGTTGGCATTACTATCACCGCTCATATCGGCGGCAAAGCCGTTGTCGTAATCGATATCACCGAAAATGCCACCAGCAAATACTGCGGTTTGGGCCTGGCTATAGCGTACACCAGCCAGGTTTTCATCCAGGCTGTTAATGTGTGTGCGAGCAGCCTGAGCGCCGATGTCAGGCAGCTGACCGGCGACCTGAGCGGCATTCACAATAGCGGTGTAGTAGTCGGCGAGAACCTGCTGACCAACTTGGGTGGGGTGAACGGTATCGTTGAAGATCAGCTTGGAAGCGTCTGGGTTAGTACCATTTGCACCGTATACTTCATGCTCAATGCAATCACCGCCGCTGCCGTCAAAGCAATATTGGCCCTGGTCGAATTCTGTAGACAGGCCCAGTTGGCCGGCATTATTCAGGGCCACCTTGAGCAGGCCGGCTTGGTCGACCATTAGAACGCCGTCGATATCTTTGGCTTGAGCCAACAGGTTGGCATTAAAGCCTTCGGACGCCTTACTTGCATCAAGTAAAGCTTTATCAATAGCAGCCGTCAGTTGAGCATTAGCCTCATCTTGGGTAACCAGGCCTGCTGCTACTGCCGCCTTAAGCTGAGCTGCGCTCTCACTGGAGTCTACAGCGTCTTTAACGGCCTTATAAACAGCTGGAGTCTTGCTGATATCCGGCACGTTGGATACCAGAATATAGTTAGCCCCTGCGTTGGATAAGGCGCCGGCAGCGCTCGCGAGCATCACGGATGCCAGACCTGCATTTGCAGTGGCTTCCTCAATGCTCATTTCACCTTTGGCGACACTTTCAAAGCCGCTCAGTAAGTCATTGCCGCCGCCATTTACCCAGTAAAGGGCGTTGGCGTCGGCAGTTCCAAGAGTGGTCTCCAGGTAACCTCTACCCAAAGGGTGTGGGTTGCCAGAAGTACCTAATTGTTCTAGAGCTTGATCAGCCTCGCCTTTGGCTGCTAATGCTTGTTGCTGATACCCGGCTGCAGCGACTAAATCACCTTGCGCTTTCGCAGCTTCTGCCATAGCGGCGTATGTCCCAGCTTCGGTTAACTTCTGTTTTAGCAAGCCGGCCAATTGTTGGTCTGGGTAGGCTGGTTTTCCTTCCGCATCTACAGCTGGCATAAAAGCGCTAAGAAGATTATGTCGATTGACGTCAGCGTCTAAACCATTAGCTTGAAGGAAAGCCATGTAGTTCTCGGCACCGATAATATTCATCAGTACGTCAGCAGCTTTGTGGCCACCAACAGCCCATACAGACCCTGCTTCGTTGACTCCGTTAAAAACCTGCCGCGAAACATCTGCTTCAAGCTTGGCGGGGTCAGTCATCAATGCAGGGTCAATACTGGGTAGGCAGAGAGAAGATTGCATACCAGCACAAGATGCTGTTAAAGAGCCCAGGCCAAGATTCTGGGACATGACATTGATAGCGATATCATTTGCATCGCCACCATTAGTGAATACATCGTAGTTGCCTACGTCGGTGAGGCTGTCACCAAAAGCAATAACCTGGCTGAAGGCCGATTCTTCTGCAATTGCAGAAACGCTGGTAAGGGATGCAAGTGCAATAGCCGCCGCAAGGCTGCGCTTGGCGTTAGGCATGGTTTTCTCCTAGTCGCGGTAATGGCACACCCGCGGAGACATCGGGAGGAATCCAGAGGAAACAACTGGGCGTGCATCTTTATTGTTTTTTGTTCCTGTACCTCAAGGAAGCTTGGCAATACTAGCGGATTTGACCCAGACAATAAAATAAGTCACGGGTTAAGTGGCTGGCTGCTTGGTCATCCCAAAATTGGGGACCTTGAGGCACGCACAAAGTGGCGCAATAGTACTGAATGATTCTTTTTAGGTAAATGCGCTATGGCTTTTTAATCGTTCGATTCATGGTGCGTCTGATTAATGGGAAGGGCAAGTGTTTTTCTAAGAATGAGGGGTACCAGGGTACCGAAAGGAGAGTGTCCTAAAGAGTGATGAATTTCAGTAAAATATAAGTTCTCACCCTGATGGTCATCGAGTTGGTTTTGGATTTGAAATTATGTTAAGTGCCCGTTTAAAGATTAACCTGGCTGATGTGCAGTTCAGCGCTGTCCGCGCCCAGGGGGCGGGTGGTCAGAATGTAAATAAAGTCTCCAGTGCAATTCACCTAAGGTTTGATATTAGAAGCTCCTCTCTGCCTGAGGCGGTTAAGTCCCGGCTACTACAATTACGTGATCAGAGAGTTTCAGCTGATGGTATTGTGGTTATTAAGGCGCAGCGCTTTCGGACCCAGGAGAAAAATCGGGCAGATGCTTTGGAACGTTTACAGCAATTGGTCGAGCAGGTATCCAGGGTGGATAAGCCGCGTATAGCGACGAAACCCAGTCGAGGCTCAAAGGAGCGGCGCCTGAAAAATAAAAATCGCCGCTCTCAAGTAAAGGCGATGCGGGGAAAAATTAGGGACTAAGTAAGCAATTTCTTTAGTCTTCTTTTTATAATGACTGTTTTTATAGAAGCTAAATAGACAGGGCCCAGAGAATTTAGTGTTAGCTGGATACAGTTAGAGTTTTGTTTCAGTCGTTTATTTTAGAACAAAAATAAAATAAAACTATACTGCCAGTAAATTAAATTGGATTCTGCATTAGAAACTTATTTAAAGGCGGAAGATAATAACTCTTTACAGTTAGGGCTATTTGAAGAGTAGCGTTAATAACTAATTTGTCCATGCTCCAGGTCGTTTAATGAACAGTTTCTCTTCTCCTCCGCCCGGGTTTAACCTATTACTTATTGTGGGTAGGGAGATATAGCCAATAAATCCTGATATTCCAATTGTCTTTGTGTCAGCTCGAATAGTAGGTCGTCAATCTCTAGTCCCAGCTCTGTATGGCGCACCTTAAGGCGTGCGATGTCGGCCAGCATGGTGACTCGCTCTTCGCGTGTCGCTTCATCTTCAACCAGTTGGGCACCTATTTCAGTCATGTCATCTAGGAGGTGCTCACGTTCCAGCTCCCGATCGTGAATAGCCGCTTCAATTTCTTCAACTGCAGTTTTGGCAATGAAAAGATTCCGGCCGGTTTCATAGCCTTTCAGAAAGAGTCCTTCAAGGCCCGCGGGACAAACGCCGGCGTAGTTTTCCCCTGAACGCCCTTCAGAAAAGCCGCGTAGCTCTGTACAAAAAAGTTCTAACCCCTCATCCCGCCCGTTGCGGTAGGAACTGGTATTGAGCTGAACGCCATACTTTGCACAGGACTCCCGTCGTTTGCCCATGTAACTCAATCCTCTTCCTTCGGCGCCGTCTTCATAACCCAGTGCCTGCCAGTCGGCTACTTGGCATTCATCTTTGCTCATGGTGGCGCAACCGGTGCTTAAGAGCGTGATGGCGACCAAAGAAAGGGTTCCAAATCTTAGCTTCACAGCTGTTTCCTATGATCGGGATAAAAGGGCAACTTAGCTGAGCCAACCTGACTGTAAGCTGAAGAGAATGGGTTAAAGGCTCATAAACCTTGTGCGATACCAAAGTGTCTCTGCACTCTCTACATAAGGTGAAAAAGAAGAGGGGTAAGAGTTGAGGCATAGAGTTAAGAAGACAGTGTAATTCATTGCTCGATAGGCCCTGTCTAATCCAACAGAGTTTATTATGTTGAGTGATTTCGATCGTTTTCTAATAGCCCTTTATTGGATTTAATTCGCCTGGTGTTTGTCCTTCTCTATTCACAATAGCGAAACTTTTTATATTCAGAATTTTTTAAGTTCTCTTCAGTCTTAAAAATTATTATTTGTTTTTTGGTGAGTGGTGCTAAATTGTTCAAGTACCATTTTTCTGTTGGTACTTGTTTCTTTGATTTTTATTGAGTTTTTCTATCTGTTAACCCCAGCGTTTATCAAAGTTTAAATAATAAAAATAAATCCATATGTCGTACAGTATTTCTTCTTGAGTCAGGTTGCGTATTTAAGAACGTTTTTTATGGGTTTTTTTAACTTCGTCGGCATCGAAGCATGCTGTTTGTGCAAGGATTTTGCATGAGTCTCCAGTGCCTCCCAGCGTTTTTTGGGAAATTGCCGACTTACGCTGGGGGAATCAATCAATGTGGAGAAGATAATGAAAAAAATGATTTGTACATCGCTACTAGGGTTACTGGTGGTACCCGGTGTAACTTTAGCTGAGGACTTGTGGATAACGATCGGCAGTGACGGTTATCAATCCCTGAAAAAAAGCAGTGCGTTAATGGCTAAGGAGCCCCTGAATGCACTAGGAGAGCGTAATGGTATAACCATATTGAAGGTGAATGAGGATAATTTATCCGAAATTTCTACGATAATGCATAATAGCCACAATCGTTGTGGTGGCTTTATGGTGCATGATTCCCTGCAGGAGGCGCAAACTGCGCAGCTCTCTCCACTGGCTAACACTGTGTCGAGTATTGCCAGTTATACCATTGATAATGCCAATGTGGTGAATGCCCTACAGGCGGAAATCTCTGAGGCAAATATTCGCTCGACAATTACCAGCCTTTCCAATTTTACCAATCGCTATTACACCACCTCTACAGGCGTAGCTGGTGCTGAATGGATTCGGGATAAATGGCAAGCATTGACTAGCTCTCGCAGCGATGCATCTGTGCAGCTCTATAGCCATAGTTGGGCTCAGCCTTCGGTCATTCTCACTATTCAGGGGCAAACAAACCCTGATGAAATCGTGGTATTGGGGGCGCATTTGGATTCCACCGTTGGCTGGGGTACCGGGGAAGGCACCAGGGCACCGGGTGCCGATGATGATGCCTCGGGTATCGCCACTCTGACCGATGTGGTGAATGCCATAGTGGCAACAGGTTACAAGCCTGCAAAAACTCTGGCTTTTATGGGGTATGCGGCAGAGGAGGTTGGCTTGCGTGGTTCCGATGATATTGCTACGGATTACAAGAACCAAAATAAAAATGTGGTTGGTGTTCTACAACTGGATATGACCAATTATTATGGATCAAACAGTGATATCTATATTATTGGTGATTACACCAACAGCTCACAGAATGCCTTCCTGAAAGATCTTGCTCAGACCTATCTGGGGAACCTTAGTGTCGGCACAACTACCTGTGGCTATGCTTGTTCGGATCATGCCTCCTGGCACAACCAGGGCTTCGCGGCCTCTTTCCCTTTCGAGGCCACATTTAATGGCTCTAATCCTTATATCCACACTGTCAATGACACTTTAGCCAACAGTGGTGGCGATGCAAATCACGCTGTGAAGTTCGGCAAACTGGCTGCCGCTTATGTGGCAGAGCTGGCCAAGGGATCCATTGGTGATGATCCAGGTCCTGATCCCGACCCGGATCCCGATCCCGATCCAGGTCAGGAGAAAACGGAAAGCTTCTCTGGCAGTGTGACTCGTGGTGGAGAGGAGCATTACGGGCCGTTTAGCGTGACACCGGCAACCAATTTTGTTGCGGATATGACCGGCACCAATGACGCAGATCTATACGTGCGGTTTGGAGCAGCCCCAACCTGGCGCTACTACGATTGCCGACCCTACGAGAATGGTTCAGCCGAAAATTGTTCGCTACAAGTGCCGAGCGGTGATAGTCAAGCTTTCATCATGGTTCGCGGATACAGCCGTCAAACTTCCAACTTTGAGCTGGATGTCACCTATACCCCGCAATAAAAAAAGAGGGCCCAGGGAATTTTCTTCCCTGGGCCTATTATCTCCATCCTCGATTTTAAAATATCAGCAAAAAAATGACATGATTGGCAGTTAAGGCTGGCAGTCGGCTCTGACAGTCATTGCTATAAATTAATTTAAACGCCATGGATTTTGGTTTCCAGAGTAACTGTTGTCTAATCGAACGAGGGAAAATGCCAAAAAGTGAAAGTCTTTTAGCACTGACGCCAAAATTTGCAGCTATCTTGGCGAACTGACATATTCCCACAGAAATAAGTCGCGCACAGTTATTGAAATTGTGCGCATGAAAATTACTGTACATCACTTATCAGGGGTAACCTGTGGTGTGCTGTCCGAATTAATAATGAGAAGAGAGGACGGGCAATATGCAAACCCATTTGCTAAAACCTTTATCGTTGGCAATCGCCATCGTGCTGACTGCTCCAAGTGCTTTTGCGCAGGATCGAAATGAAAAATCTTCGACAGCCGATGATCGTACTATGGAAGAGGTGATTACTACCGGTACCCGTAAGGAAGGTGTTTCCCCAACAGAAACTCTTTCACCGGTTGACGTAGTTGGCGGAGAGGAGTTGGCAGATCAAGCAGGCTTTGACCTCACTGAGTCTCTGGCAAAAATTGCTCCCTCGTTTAATACCCAGCGCTTTCCCATCGCCGATGGTACGGCATTTATTCGTCCAGTAACCCTGCGTAATTTGTCCCCGGACCAAACATTGGTACTGGTCAATGGCACTCGTCGGCATCGTTCTGCTTTGGTGAATTTACAGCTCGCTCCTCTGGGTACGGTCAATCAGGGAGCTCAGGCGGTGGACTTTTCCACGTTGCCTTCACTGGCTATCGAAAGAGTCGAGGTGCTGCGTGATGGTGCTTCGGCCCAGTATGGCTCCGATGCTATTGCCGGCGTGGTTAATATCATCTTAAAGGATGATGCTGAAGGTTTTGCTCTTTCTGCTCAGACCGGTGAATATTTTGAGGGGGATGGAACTCGTAATTCTTTTGCCGCTAATGCTGGTTTCAACCTTTTTGATCAGGGGTTTGTTAATGCCACTGTAGAATATTCCAAAGCTGATAAAACTTGGCGTGGGGTTGCTCGCCCAGATGCGGAATTTGTGGGTTCTGTAGTTGGTGAAAACCTAGTTCCCCTTGATGGGCTCGGCCAACGTTGGGGTGACCCGGATGTGGAGGCACTGAAATTTTTCGTCAACAGCGGCCTTGAAATTAATGACAATTTCGAATTGTACGGAAATTTTGGTTACTCGAATAATGAAACAATTTCAGACTTCTTTTATCGTGGTCCAGTATTAGATCCTGAACATGAGTTTACCGCTCGTGGCACTTTACAAGTTGATATGCCCAATGACCCTGTAGATCCGAGTAGTATCGACTATTTGCCAGATCCAGCCCCTCAGTCACTGATTGATTATATTGTTGCTCAAGGCTTAAACCCGTCTGATTACCTGGTGGCGGATGATTCCAGCCCCAGTGGCTATGTATTGCGCAATCCGATTTATACTCAATTCCCAGGTGGTTACAATCCACAATTTGGTGCGGAAATTCAGGATATCTCCGCTGTAATAGGTGCTCGTGGAGAATTTCAAAATGGTTTGACCTGGGATCTGCGTGCTCGTGTTGCAGAGAATGAGGTGGAATATGTATTGAAAAACTCTATTAATCCCAGCCTCGGGGTTTTGTCACCCACTAGTTTCAAACCGGGCACCCTCACCCAGGAAGAGTCCAGTCTAAATGCAGATTTTGTGAAACCTATTGATGTTGCTGCCTTTGCCTCCCCACTGAATGTTGCTTTTGGCGCTGAATGGCGTGAGGAAACCTATTCAATAGGAGCTGGTGATACTGCATCTACTGAGGTTGGCCCAACGGCGGTGTATTTTGGTGTGGGCTCAGATGGTTTTCAGGGGTTCTCCAAAGACTCAGACGGTAGTTTCAGTATTGAGAGTATTGCCGCTTATATCGACCTCGAAGCGGATGTTACTGATGCACTAACCCTTGGCGTGGCGTTGCGCTTAGAAGAATATGATGAGTTTGGTTCCACCTCCGACTGGAAGCTTTCAGCTCGTTACGATGTTAATGAGAACCTTGCTCTGCGCGGGACAGTGAATACGGGCTTCCGTGCGCCAACACCTGGGCAAGTGAATACCCTTAATGTCACTACCACTGCAGATTCCAGTGGTAACCTGATTCCGAGTGGTACCTATCCGGTGGACCATCCGGTAGCAATGGCCTTGGGGGCAAAAGAGTTGACGCCAGAGGAGTCGACCAGCTTTACCTTAGGGGCAGTGTTTACGCCGTTTAGCAATACCAGCGTCACTCTTGATTACTACAACATTGACATCGAAGACCGCCTTGCATTGCGAAACAATAAAATCGGCGCAGAAGAAATCGAGCTGCTACAGAATGCAGGGGTAGAGGATGCTGCCTTATTGAAAGACAGCAATGCCAACTATTTTGTCAATGCATACGATTCAGAAGTCTCAGGTATCGACTTGGCCATTACCAGTGATTTTGAAGTGGCAGGTAATTTACTGGTTGTGGATTTACGCCACAACCACAATAAGCAAGAAGTGAGTAAAGTAGAAACTAATACGATTAATGCCTCCAGAGTCTTCGACCTGGAAAATCAGGTGCCCAGTGATCGCACAACTCTGACTTTTGATTTTGATACAGGTGATTTGTTTAGCGGCTACTTAAGATTCAATCGCTACAGTGATTGGGAGTCTACTGGTGGTTTGTTTGGTCCTGGTGATGCTACGGATACCTACAGTTATGGTAGTGAAATTTTGGTGGACTTGGAGGCGACCTTTACTCTTTATGAAAATTATAAATTATCCATAGGTGGTGAAAATATTTTTGATGTGCAGCCCGATGATGAACAAGACGGTACTCTGCAAGATTTAGGCGTTCGCCATGCTCTGACATCACCGTTTGGTTTTAACGGCGGCTTTTGGTATCTCCGTGCGAGTGCAGAGTTTTAGCGGGTTGGTTTTTTTGATTGGGGACTGGTACCAAGCCTTCATTCATTGATAGCCGTTGCCAATCAAAATTTACTCTGAAGGACTTATTGCAAGCAATAAAAAACCCGGTATTTGCCGGGTTTTTTGTTCATGGGTCAATCTCTATGAAGACTCAGATTGATTTTCCACCCGTAAGAACCTGCATATTGAAGTCCAGTACTATCTTTGGTTGATCAGTAAAAACACCGTCCACACCTTGTGAGGCCAGGAGTATCAGGTCATCAGGGCTGTTAACCGTGAAGACATAGTTTTTTAAGCCTCTCCGTTTTGCATCGGCAATCAAATCAGCACTGATAAAATCCAAGCTGGTATGCAGGGAATAAGCCTTCAAGGGCACTGTGCTCGCGGCTAAGTCGAGGGGAATGCCACTGTATAAAACTCCACGGCGCACATTGGGTATCAGTTGTAAGCACTCGTGGAGTTGTCGGTGATCAAAAGAGGAAACAATATATTGATCAAAGCTTACGCCCTTGTCGCTGACAAATGTTTGTATTTCTTTGGCTACTAGGGCAGCTGAATTTGGACCCTTGATCTCTATATTGAGTTGAGCGTTACTACCGATTAACTCCAGTACTTCACGCAGGGTTGGAATCTTATTACCGCAGGGTAGGAGGCGTTGGCGCAGGGCATCTGGGTTTAGATCAGTTATCAGCTCGTTGCCGGAAAGTAGTCTACCCAGGCGCCTATCGTGTGTTACCAAGAGTTGCCCACCAATATTCCAGACATCGATTTCAATACCATCAACATCCAACGCCAATGCTTGGCTGATGGCCTGTAAAGTGTTTTCACTGGCCTGGCGTTGGTACCCCCGGTGGGCAAAACAGAAAAGTGTGCTTGGGTTCATTGTTGCTTAATTCCCCCGATAATTTTTAAAAGCTTATTATTAAATGATGAGGCAAGGGTAATTTAAGTCTATCGGTTGTTAACCCAGGTAGAGAGGTAAATACCTTTATAGGTTTGGAAAATTTAAAAGGGGGCAGAGTGGCCCCTTAAAAGTCTTGATGGTGGAGCCTTTGGATTTTTTATTCTCCAGACAAGGCGCGGTAGCGTCCGCGGTGGAATATTAGGGGTTCGCCGCCGAAAGCACTGAACTCCAAAACTTCTCCCAGCAGGATGGTGTGATCCCCACCTTCAATACACTGGACACGGCGACAGTGGAAATAGGCAGCGCACTCTTCCAGGCGAGGTATTCCATCTGGGCCCTCGCTCCACTGAATCTGCCCAAACTTATCGGCCCCGCGACCGGCAAACAGGTTGGAAACGTGTTGCTGATCTGCGCGCAGTACGTGTACTGCAAAGTGTTCGCGGCTGGTGAAGGCCTCGTAGCCCAGTGATTGTTTATCGATACTCCATAGAACCAGTGCGGGGTCCAGAGATACTGAATTAAAGCTATTGGCGGTCATCCCCGCAGGCTGTCCCTCAGAGTCCTGCGTGGTAATAACGGTGACCCCAGTAGCGAACTGGCCCAGAGTATCGCGCAGCAGGCGACTTTGTTGAGGGGAGGGAGTGATAATGGAGCTTCTTTCTGTCGACATACGATGGTTGCTTGTACAAAAACTGTGCTAGCCAGCCATTTTACGGCAAAAGCGTACTGATTGCGCGTCTTGCCTCGCAAGCTAGTAAAAGAAGCTCGAATATCGTTATTCGAATGACTTATTGTCCATAAGCGGCATGCACTCACTCATCAGTCGCTCCCTTTCTGTAATTGCGGCGCCAGTCAGTGCGAAACCGAGCAGTTCTCCCCTACTGTTGCGAAACTCGGCACAGATGCCTTTTGTGTCTTGAGATACTTGCCAGCTGCCCTCGGCGCCTGGATGGGGAGGGCAGAGGGTTGTGGGGCGCAGGGTTGTTTTAACCGCAACCGGGATAACGCCGTAGTGTACGGGACTGGGATTGCCGCTAAGGGTTTGAGCCAGGGCGCGGGCACAAGTCATTAGGGGAGCGACGTAAAACAGCTGGTGCCCCTCTACCTCCGCACAGTCGCCAATGGCAAATATATGCGGATTGCTACTCTGTAATTTCCGGTCTACGGCAATTCCCCGTTGAATTTTCAGTCCCGCAGTTTCAGCCAGGGCAGTACTGGCTTCAAGACCCAGTGCCGCCAGGGCGATATCTGCCACTAGCGTCTCACCGTTATCCAGCAGGGCTTCAATGCCTTTAGGATTCTGATTCAGGGAACGAATGGATTTTCCCAGATAAAAACGAACGCCACTGTTACTTAGGACTTCCTGGAGATCGCGACCGGCAGCTTCTGGCAAGAGAGAGGCGAGCGGCCACTCCTTAGGATCTACCACAGCCACTTCATATCCGGCTTGCACCAAATCATTGGCAAACTCACAACCAATCAGACCTGCACCGATCAGGAGGACCCGCTGGCAGCCAACGAGCGCGGTGCGAAAGCGGTGGTAGTCTGTCAGGTTGTTAATTCTAAATAGCCTTGCGTGGGCATTGCCCGCGATAGCCGGCAATTTGCGGCAGTGGGCACCAGTCGCCAATATCAACCTGTCGTAAGGAATATCTGTTACGTGGTTATCAACATCCTGCTGCAACTGTAATGTTTTGCTGTGGGGGGAAATTGAAGTAACACGGGTATGTACGAGAATCTGTGCGTCCAATTTACGCGCCATTTCTTCGGCACTGGTTTGGCATAACTGCTGGGCTGTTTTTCCATGGGAAAGGGAGGCTGATAGAAGGGGTTTAGAGTAAAAGGCCCCGTCATCACTGGAAATCAGAACCAGGGGGGTTACAGAATCGAGCTTGCGAAACTCCAAGGCTAGGTGATAGCCGGCCAGGCCTGTGCCGACAATCACTAGTGGGGCTTGATTCTCGTTGGAGACTTCACCGCCACTTAGCTCAGTGTCATTTTCTATAGGTTTTGATGCCGGAGTCACCAGCACCATGTCGAAGTCTTCCTTACCCACTCCGCATTGCGGGCAGCTCCAGTCCTCGGGGATATCCTCCCAGCGGGTGCCGGGAGCAATGCCTTCCTCTGGACACCCCCTGGCTTCGTCGTAGACCCATCCGCACACCATGCACTCCCAGAGGCGAAAAGTAGCTGTGCCCTCATGAGTTGGTGACGGGGAGTCAAGCTCGGTATCAAGTGGAGAAGGGGGGGGTTCTTTTTTATCCAACTCACACATTGCAAAGTCTTGCTTGTGTGCTCCGCACTGGGGACAGCACCAGTCTTCGGGGATATCTTCCCAACGGGTACCAGGGGCTATCCCATCCTCAGGCCAGCCCTTGGCTTCATCGTAGATCCAGCCGCAGATTTGACATTCCCACTGGCGATAGTCTGGCATGGTGCCCCCGTGCTAGCTAGACAGTAGCCGGCTGTAGGGCAACCGGCTTTAGGGCAAATATAAGGGAGATCGTCGGAGGGTGCTGCTAATCGTGTTTGCCTTGGGAAATATTTGTCAGAGCATTTTGATAGACGTCTGCAATCTCTCCTGGGTGGCGAATGGAAATCCCCAAATCGTGTACGAGCCCGTCTTTTAGCCCGTAGACCCAACCGTTAATGGAGAGTGACTGTCCTGAGCGCCATGCGTCGCGCACTATTGTCGTTTGGCAAATATGGATTACTTGCTCCAATACATTGAGCTCGCACAGTAGGTCTGTACGCTGTTGTTCCTGGAATAAGTCAACCAGAGTGTGGTGCTTGTCGCGAACATCTTGGATATGGCGCAGCCAGTTATCAATTAGACCAAGCTGTTCGTTGTGTAGTGCCGCCTGTACGCCACCACAGCCGTAATGCCCACACACGATAATATGCTTGACCTTCAAAATCTCTACCGCGTACTGCAAAACGGATAAGCAGTTGAGGTCAGAATGCACCACCACATTGGCGACATTGCGGTGTACGAACAGCTCACCGGGTAAAAGCCCGACAATTTCATTCGCGGGCACACGGCTGTCTGCGCAGCCAATCCAAAGGTATTCCGGTGACTGCTGCTTTGAAAGCTTTAAGAAAAAGTCCGGGTTGTCCTTGTGGGTGGCCTCGGACCAGTTCTGATTATTTTTTAATAGATGATCTAGCGGGTGCAATGGGTTTGTATCCTGATATGACTAATTGGACATAATGTTGGGAGGATAGCGGCTTTATTCCTGCGGGCCAAGAGGGTATGGGCTAACCTGAAAGATGACTATTTTTTAGCATTGGGTCTCAATTTAAGGAGAAATGATGGCGAGAAGGAATCACTCCGGTCCCGGTAGGCGACAGCGCACATCCTTGCGCTCTGGATTTGCTGATCGGCACCGTTTGCGTATGCGCCAGCTACAGGCGCGGCGGACTCGGCTGCGTGGATACACCTCTAACTCTGATGAAGAGGAAGGAGCTATTGAACCAATGAATGGTGGAGAGGACCCCTTTAGTCGAGAACTGGAAAGGGAGCCCTTGGCTTGAGTTTTGCTGTTTCCGATAAATTAACCAGGAAATGAAAAGAGCGCTTAAAAGCGGTATGGATTTTATTTGACAGTAATAATCGTCAAATTAGCAAAAGTTTGTTTACATACTCGCTTTTCAATACTTTTGCATTTCCCAGGTGGAAAAAGTCGGAGGAATAATAATGGCCTTGGTTACCCCGGAGACTTCCAGCGCATTGCGTGTGGTTTTGGCGAATTATACGGACTGCCATCAGGCTGAGGATATTATCCATTTAATGGATGAATACTCCCGCCATCCTTTTGGTGGAGGGGGGCCATTGCCAGAGCCTTGTCGCAATGAGCTGGTGCCTAAATTGGCAAATTTTCCCGGTGCTTTCAGCGTGCTCGCCTATGGTGATAATGAGGCCTTGGGTTTGGTTAATTGTTTCACCGGTTTTTCCACATTTTCCTGTATGCCGCTGATTAATATTCACGATGTTATCGTCAGTGAGCGCGCCCGGGGGCAGGGCGTTTGCGCTGCCATGATGGACTTTGTGGCGTTAGAGGCGAAAAAGAGAGGGGGCTGTAAGCTGACCATGGAAGTACTGGAAAAAAACTTTGCCGCGAAGAATGCCTATCGCAAGTCGGGGTTCAAGCCTTATACGCTGGATGAAGAGTTTGGGCAGGCCGAATTCTGGCAGCGGTATCTCTGAATCTTGAGGGGTGGCACAGGCCACCCTTTTTCAAATTAAGCAATAACTTTGTTACCTGGCAGTGTATTGGGTCTGTCCCACTTTCTTTTTCTTGCTGATTATGCTGCTGAGTAGTGCAAAAAGCGCGATAAGTGAGACGCTGACCAGTAATCCCAATAAGGGTTGCTGCGGATCCCTTTCATAAAGCCAGCCACCGATGGCAAAACCGATAGTGTAACCGCCGGTGTGCATCAGTGATAGAAACCCAAATAGCCGGCCACCGCGTCGATTCGCTTGGCTCAAAAGTGCGCTGTAGCCCGGTACCAAAAAGGCAATCCCCACCACAAAGATCAGCAGGCCGGCAGCTGCGAGCAGGCTGCCTAGGGTACTGGAGAGCAAGATGGTGCCTGTGCATAGGGAGCTTACGCCCAACATAAAACTCATCTGCGGCGCCTTGAGTTTGCGCACCAGACCAATCTGAACCAGGAACCCACAAATCGCTACTGCAGCCAACAATACGGCAGTAGCTGATGAGGCGCCCATGGCGCTGAGACCGTAGAGATCTTTAAGAGCAGGTCCCATGACAACCTGCAGCTGACCAACACTAACGGTACCGAGCAGAGCGGTGGCAAACAGGGCCAGGGCACCAGGAGGGAGGGAGGAATTTTCAGAGGATTCTGTTTCTGCAATATAACTCTTTCCTTTCGGCAGACCGGCGGTTAGAACGAGGGTGATGAATGGTAGCAATATCAGCCACGCCAGTGGCCAAAGAGCGCCAGCGAGGAGAGCCGGCAAGGCAAGTAGTGGCCCGAGTCCTCGTCCCAGATTAGCCGCCGCACTCAAGCCTGAAAGAATTGATAAGCGCTTTTCTGGCTCCCCCAGGTCAATAGCCCAAGCCTGGCAGCAGGGGTAGATGGCCGCAGCGTTCAATCCATAAATGACACGACTGATTGCCAGAGCTATTAGGGCATTACTTTCCTCCAGGTACCCCTGGGACATGGCCACCAACAGGGCCACAAAGAGGCACTGGGCCAGCAGAGCACCAGTCAGCCCCGCGAGTAGTACTGGCTTGCGGCCAACCCTGTCCCCCATTTCACCCCAGAGTGGTCCGGCAATCATCAGGCAAAAAGTACCCAGGGCCACTAACCCCCCGATGCTGGCCAGACTCAGCCCACAGCGCTCAACGATGAGTGGAATTTGAGTCAGTAGAACAACCTGGGCAGCTCCCTGGCTGGCCACCACCATATTGATTTTACGCAGGTGATGTTTGGGGTGATTCAGGGATCTCCGCATCCGGGACTCCACAACAAATTCATAAAAAATCACAGAAAAACGCGACCCTTTCCTGTGCAAGAGTTCACAGCCAGATAATTTCTCTGGCAATGGGCTTGAAGTGCGAGAAATTTACCTGCATCATAAGGCTAATGCAAACCATTCTCACTTAGATTTAGCCGATAAAGAATCACCACCATGAATAATCCTCAATCCGATGCAGCCAGCACTGGCGGCGTCGACGGCGATGCTTTTGCTCAAAATCCAGTTATGACCGCCGGGGATACGGAGGTCAATATGGCTGCGGAAAGAATGTCAGCCAACTGCTTCTTCAATGCACTACTGCGAGAGACAGATAGCGGTATTTGGCACGAACGAGCTGGCGAGCAACTTCCACAAGGGATCAGTGTACCGGCGGTGCATATTCCTCTACCGGCCAGTGGTGCCGAACTCTGGCTGAGTGTCTCCTATCGCAGTGAGTGTGGCAGGCACCAGTTTACCCTGCCGATGATATTGCGTAACGCAGAGGGTGCCAGCAAAACTATTGGGTTTGCTGATGCGGCGCAGCAGGTTGCACAGGAGCCTGTTTTTTTCCCTGGCGCCACAGCAGAATCCAGGGCGCAATTTACTCGCAGAGTCTCGGCCAGTATGAAAAATATGGCTCAGGCACTGGATGCTCGTCACGCAGATACAGAGAAACTATTTACTCAGCCCCTCACTTTTGTCGAGTCGGAACAGGCACTTTTATGCGGACACTCTATCCATCCGACTCCTAAAAGCCGCGATCCATTTACCGATAAGGATGCCGAATGTTACGCCCCGGAATTTGGCAATAGTTTTGCCCTGATGTGGCTGGGGGTGGACCCACAATATTTGCTTGGAGCCAGTGGAGCGGAAATTAGCGAGGCGCAGTTTGCCGATCTGGTGCGTGCAACGGATGGTGCTCCGGTGGCACCGGAAGGATTTATTGCTATCCCGGCACATCCCTGGCAGTGGCGTCAGCTAGGGCAAGACCCACGTGTGGCCGAATTACTTGAGAGTGGAAAAATTCTTGAGTTGGGTGAGGGCAGGGAACCGTGGCGGGCAACCTCTTCACTGCGCGCAATTTACAGCGCTCAAAGCCCTTATATGCTCAAGTTTTCTCTCAGCCTGAGGCTGACTAATTCGGTGCGTACTCTGCAACCAAAAGAAATGGTGCGTGGTCTCGAAGTCTTAAAAGTAAGAGATACGCCTCTGGGGCAGGAGTTTGCCAGCCGCTACCCGCGCTTCCAGGTGTTGGCGGAACCGGCTTACCTGATGCTTGCCGATAGTAGAGGTGAGCAGATTATAGAAAGCCTGGTTATGTTTCGGGAAAATCCTTTCTTGGAAACAGCCGCAAAAAATACCTGCCTGTTGGCAACATTGACTCAGGATCATCCTAATGGTGCTCCCTGCCGGGCTGCGCAATTGGTACAGCGCCTCGCGGGAGAGGAAAATATTTCCATTGAGGCTGCTAGCAAACGCTGGTTTAAGGCTTTTCTCGACGCAGTTATTGAGCCCTTGCTAATTGCCCAAGCCGATTTTGGAATTTTATTTGGCGCCCATCAACAAAATCTGATTTTGAGCTTCGAGGGTGATCTGCCTGTGGCTGGTTTCTTCAGAGATTGTCAAGGCAGTGGTTATAGTCGCCTGGGCGAGGAATTACTCAAACCTTATCTGCCTAATCTGGCCCAGGACAGTGAGAATGTCATTGACGAAGAAATGGCCAACCGCCTTTTTGTGTATTACCTGATCGTTAATAGCTGTTTTGGTTTGATCTGTGCGCTTTCCGCTGCAGGTTTAATTTCCGAGCAGGAGTTGTTGCGCCAGCTGCGCGAGCGCCTGCAATTGCTGTACGAAGGCCAGCGACGTGACTTTAGCTGTTTGGCGTATTTGCTCAATGCCGATGAAATTTGGGCTAAGGGCAATTTTCAATGTGCGGTGATTGGTATGAATGAAACCACCACCGAAGACCCGCTTTCCATCTATCACACTATGGCGAACCCCCTGCGAACGGTAGTAGACGCTGAAGTTGCCGAAGCTTGATCACCGTGACGATAAAAATTGAAAGGAAAGAATTATGACCAGCTCAACAGCTGCGCTTGAAATATCTTTAGGGGAACAGGGTCAGCTTCCCGATGGGCGCTCTTGGCAAGTTGCTGTGGGAGGATATCGTTGCCAGTTAAATGGCGATAACTATTTTCAAATTGAATATGTTCCCGGACAGGAAATAGCAATTTTCATCCTGTCGTCTGGTGAAATTTCGTTAGAAGCGTTAGATCTTTGGTTCGACTGGCTTTTTGCGCTGAATCCAGCATTGCAAAATACGGATATTGTCGATGCGGATACTGTGGTAAGCCGAGTTTCCCGCAGCAATTTTTATCAACGTACAGAGCTCTGGTATCGGGGTAACAATGCCGGTGAGTTTCCTTTGCAGTGGGTAGAGAATACGCAGGGAGTTCGCCACCCTCTCCGTGCGGAACCACCTAAAGGGGAAGTTTATCACCGTCATTTCCACGCGCTGGGAATAGATTTCAGTTTACGTCACCTGGATCCAGAGAAAGATTTGGAGCGCTTTACCAACTGGATGAACCAGGAGCGTGTAGCAAAATTTTGGGAAGAAGAAGGTGATAAAGAAAAGCAGAGACAGTTTATTGACTCTGTTATTCAAGATCCCCATAAGCATCCATTGATCGCCTGTATTGATGGTGAGCCCTTTGCCTATTTTGAAATTTATTGGGCGCTTGAAGATCGTATTGCACCTTACTATGACTGCCAGCCATTTGATCGCGGTGCACATATGTTGGTTGGCGACCAACGCTTCCTGGGAGGCCGTTTTGCTCAGGCTTGGTTTAATGGTGTTACCCATTTTATGTTTCTGGATGACGCTCGCACAGAAACTTTGGTTGGAGAGCCGCGCGCGGATAATCGCGCATTGCTTAAATACATCAACGGCACTTTTGGCTGGAAAAAAGTTAAAGAATTTGATTTTCCCCACAAAAGAGCTGCTTTGATTATGTGCAAGCGAGACGAATTCTTTCAGAGTATGGGGGGAATATGAGCGGCGATAAATATTGGAAGCAGGCGAATAGAAACCTGCTGGTGAAATCGCTGGCTGAGCTTTGTTATGAACAGGCTCTGACGGCAAAGTTAGAAACGGGTGCCCGTTACTTTGTTGAACTTGCTTCTGGTGTTATCTATCGTTTCCAAGCTCAGTTAACTGTGTGGGATTGGTTATTAATTGATGCGCAAAGTATTGAGCGGGAAGGTGATGGGCAAGTAATACCTACGGATGACGCAGCACAGTTTTTTATTGATGCTGCTCTGGACCTTGAAGCCTCCCCCAGTACTTTGGGCAATTTATTACACGAACTGGCCAATACCCTGGTTGCGGATGTTACTTTGCTGCAAAAGCGTGAATCGCTCACAGCGCATACCCTAGGCACACTAACTGATGAAAAATTGCAGTGCCTACTGGATGGGCATCCTAAGGCTATGGTGAATAAAGGCCGTATCGGTTGGGGCGCACAAGAGTTTAACGCCTATGGTACAGAGGCCGCTCAGGGGGTCAGGCTGTTATGGCTTGCTGTTCGCCGGGATCTCGCTGTGAGTGGCAATAGCGACCTGTGGGATTGGCCTCAGCTATTGGCAGAAAGCCTGAGTGAATCACAGTTACAGCAGCTGGACGATAAATGTCGTGAGAAAGGGGTTAACTGGCAAGAGTTTTTGCCCTTGCCGGTGCATCCATGGCAATGGCAGCATCATATTAGTCAGCATTATGCACAACAGATTTTTAGTGGTGACTTGGTTTTACTCGGTGAGTTTGGCGATGAATATTTGCCGCAGGTTTCACTACGTACCTTGTCCAACTTGAAGCGCCCGCAGGCTCTCCATGTGAAGTTGCCATTAACGGTATTGAATACTTCCTGCTACCGTGGAATTCCAGGCAAGTTTATGCGCTGCGGACCGGCGTTATCTGAATGGATGCAGTTACTCTGTGAGCGTGATGAGCAATTACAATCGCGGGGCACCGGTGTTCTTCAAGAAGTAGCTGGCCTGCATGTACCGCACTTACACCAAGAGTCGATAAAGGGCGCGCCCTATCGTTACCGTGAATTACTGGGAGCTACCTGGAGGCAGAGCCCGGCAAGCTTGTGTGCTGAGGGCGAGCGCCATCTTTTAATGGCCGCGTTATTACAGAAAGATAGCAGCGGTAAGTCTGTAATTTCTGCTCTGATTGAAGCCTCCGGCCTTTCAGTAGAAGCCTGGCTTGAGCAGCTATTCGACGCTACGGTGGTGCCTCTTTATCACCTGCTTAGCCGTTATGGCATAGGTTTGGTAGCTCACTCGCAAAACCTAACGCTGGTATTACGCGACAACAAAGTTGTTCGTGTTCTTCTGAAGGATTTCCAGGGAGATCTGCGTCTCGCTCAGGGTGATTTCCCTGATCGTGCGGACCTACCGGAATCGGCGGCACAAGTTCTCGATCAATTGCCTGCTAATTACATTATTCACGACCTGTTTACCGGTCACTTTGTCACAGTGCTGCGCTATCTGTCCGCCCAATTAATGACAGAGATTGGCCTAGAGGAAAGGAAATTCTACGGAGTCTTAGCCAAGGTCCTACGCCGATATCAAGAATCCGCACAGCGAGATAATGGCGGTATGGCGGAGCGTTTCCAGCAGTTTAATTTGTTCCGTCCCCATATCGAGCGCGTTTGTATTAATCGCGTGCGCCTGCGTCAAGGTTACGATGACAGCGCTGAACGCCCGGTCCCCATTGTCGGTGGAGACCTGACTAATCCCCTTTGGCTCGCAGAGCAAGAGTCACAGAAACACCAACCAGCAACCGCTTCCGCTTTAGAGGCATAATCATGAGCAATTTCCTAGATCTCGCCGGTATCGGAGCCGGTCCTTTTAATTTGGCTGTGGCCGCTCTAATGCGGGACACATCTTTGAGACATCGCTTTTTTGATGCTAAAGCGGAATTCTCTTGGCATCCTGGTTTAATGTTGCCGGGGGCTATGATGCAGACTTCTTACCTGAAAGACCTGGTAACGCCGGTTGATCCAACCAATCCCTGTAGCTTTATGGCGTACCTGGTAGAAAATAAACGTTTCTATGACTTTCTGCACGCAGAACAGCGTACCGTAACCCGTCGCGAGTTTGCCGATTACCTGGCGTGGGCTGCCCGTCGCTTGGACTCTATCCAAATGAGCAGCCGTGTACAGAGCGTGGTGGATAATGGGGAGTTTTTTGAGCTTGACGTGCACGGCCCTAATGGTCGCGAACAGGTACTCACCAAAAACCTGTGTGTTGCTGCGGGTAAAAAACCAAATATTCCAGAGTGCAGTCGCCCATTCCTGTCTGATAATTGCTTCCATGCGCTGGAAATTGCCCTGCGTAATCCGGATGTAAGTGGTAAGCGCGTCGCCGTGGTCGGTGGCGGCCAGACTGGTGCGGAAGTGGTTATTAATCTTTTGAGTAAACACTGGGGCCGCCCACAGCAGGTAACCTGGGTATCCCGCCGCAGCAATTATTTGCCATTGGATGAGACCCCCTTCACCAATGATTGGTTTACCCCAGAGTATGTCGACGTGTTCCGTCAGTTGAGCCCTCAGCGTCGTGAGGAAGTGGTTGCAGAGCAGAAGCTGGCTTCTGATGGTATATCTCCTGATACCCTCAAGGAACTTTACCAGTTGTTCTACCGTCTTGTGCACCTGGAAAAGGATGCTGAACGAGTAGCATTATTTCCCAATCGCGAACTGGTGGAGATGTCTCACCGCGGTGACTATCAACTGCAGCTGGAAAATCACTTGCTGGGTGAGGCAGATGGTACTGAGTGGGTTAATGCGGATATCGTTATTCTATGCACTGGCCTGTGTGAGGCTCTACCTCCTTGTTTGGCGCCTTTACAAGAGCGCATTGCACGCGATGCAGAGGGTCGCTTGCTGTTGGATGATGCTTTTGCGGCAAGACTCAGCGGCGATGAGAGTGGTCGACGTTTGTATTTCCTTGGTACTGGCCGGACAAGTCACGGTATTGCGGAGCCACAGCTGAGCTTATCGGCCTGGCGTGCGGCACAGGTAGTGAATGATTTACACGGTAATGCGGTCTATGACAATCAGCAAACCGGCAACTTTATGAAATGGATTACTCCGCAAGCCCAGCAGGCAGCGGTTGCTTAAATAGAGGGAGAAATCATGATCGACCTCCAGGTGTCCACCAATAAGGTCGATCATGGATATACAAGTTTTTGCAATCCTATCTATAGCCGGAATGGTTGCCAGCCTTACTTGGTTACGTCAATAAAAATACCCATGTGGTCAGTGACAGCTGCAGCCATATTGACACCGTTAATATTGACTGCAGTGCTCTGTGATAAGTAGTCCACATTTACGATATTGATAGTCGCAGTATTGTAAACCGCTACATCATATTTTTTACTGGCAGTACTATTGGTGCCAGAAAAACTGCGTTGATGGGAATCTGAGGGTGTTACCTCACTTGCAGGGTGTGCGTCGTGAAAGATCGTATTTGTTGCCCGGCTTATTACTGAAGGGGTAAAACTGTTGCTGCCTTGGTTGGTATCTCCCATCACGAGGTCAATTGCACCGTGGCCCTGCTGCAACAGGTATTTATTAATATTCTGATAAAACAATGTTGCCTGTCCTTCACTCTTGGCAATGCTATTGGGGACATGCACAAATACAGCATTGACATTGCCTGTTTTCACCGCGATCCAGCCCATACCTGACCCCAGGACTTGGTGTTGGGTAGTTTTTGCGGCATGGACACTAAAACTGTTGCAGGCCTTGCCTGTGGAGCTTGATCCCACCAGCGCTCCGGCATGTTGCTGCATGGAGCTCCATTCGCTATTAGCCCCATCCATTTCACCATATACCAATAGATCGCAAGTTTTTCTTAGCGAGCGATAGAGATGTTGGTGAGTCTGTCGCGCCTTGCCCTCAACCATAGTGAGAAATTGGCTGTTGCTGTGTTGGCCCTTGGCCATATAACCCACAGGTGCCTGGGAGACCAGCTGGGCGGGGCCGTAAAGCGGAGTGTGGGGGTCCAGTCCTTTGGCGGTTGGCATTACCAAAAGCCAGGGACTTTGATTGGCGGCTTGGTGGTTATGGGTAACACGAGTGAAATGCTGGCTGTTGGAAGCACCAACATCATGATTGGTACTGGCGTTTGAATTTATGGATTGATAGGCAAAGGTTGGCATGTCGGTTACTCATTTTTATTGAATCTTCCAATGAATCACGAGGTTTAATACCTTTTGTTAATAATAAAAGCCAGATCTTTTTTGCGATTATGGTCTTTTAGAGCAGGTGCTTGTTAAAGCATTTTGGCGTCAATTTTATTTTCCTGACTGTAGTTTTGTATGGCGGTAAAAAGTTTTTATTTGCTCGAATTAATTAACACACTGGTAAACCACCGCCTCTGGCGGTGAGACTTGACAAGGCTCAGCCGTTCCGGCGTGCAGAGTAAAAATATGGCCTCCATGAACGGGCAAGTTCTAGAAGGAGGCCATATGCGAGATTGGCAGTGCCAAGCTCACGTGAAACATTATTGCAGGTACCACGTGGTATTTGTGCCCAAGTATCGAAAGAAAGCGTTATTTGGGACATTGAGGCGGGAGATTGGAGCAATATTCCGAGACTTATGTCGTCAAAAGGGCACTGAGTTAGTCGAGGAGTACGCAATGAGGGATCACATTCATATGCTGTTAATGATTCCTCCGAAGTTTAGTGTTTTCAATACGGTTGGGTTTCTGAAAGGGAAATCTGCGATCCAGATATTTCGGAAGTACAAGCATGTACAGAGAAATTTCACAGGAAGACACTTTTGGGCTCGGGGTTACTGCGTGAGTACAGTGGGGCTTGATGAGCAGATGATTCGAGAGTACATCAAGAATCAAGAGGTCGAAGAACGCCGGCAAGAGCAGATTCAACTAGCGGGGTTGTAACTAGCCCCCTCTGGGGGCTTTCACCATACCACCCGCTATGCGGGTGGTTGCTGATTTTCAGTTTATGTAAGGTGAATTGGTTTTAAATTTCAGTGCTGGAGCAATGAATAAGTTGCCTTATAAATAAATGAATTGCGGATTGGGTCAATCAGGATTTCACTTTTATTAAGCATTGTGTCTGATCGATAGGTATTATCAAAGATTAACGAGTCGGATTTGTCAGTCGCTGTTTCTTTATTTTTTTTAATAACTAGTCTATGCCAGCATGGAATAGTGCTAGTAAATGCTTGCGTTACTTGTTTTGATAGCGATGAGATATATCCATTTTTCTCCTCTTATTTCCGCTCAGAAATCCCCGTACAAGCGCATAAATATATAGTTAATTTTCGCGCCAAAGCCCGGGTGCTCAACCCACCTTGTGCAATACTTTTTGGGTACTGAACCATCGGTCTGGTGCATGCAGTGAGCAGGGAGGAAATCTGTAATGCGTTTGAACTCAACCCTTGCACAAGGGCGTTATCATTACAGCTGTGACGGGCGTGAGATGCCTGTTCAAGATAGCTGGCAGTTGGGCTTTGATGCCCTTGGACGCCGCTCTCTGGTCAGCCAGAGACTGGTGGGTGATCGAGGCTTCGGCATAGAGGTCTTTGCGCTGCTAAATAATGGCTTGGTGAGTGAATGCCAAGTGAATTGGCGCGATGAGGTTGATGAGGTCAGCGCGCATTATCATTTGTGTTTCCCTGAAGGTCAGCCTCCCCGATTAGGAGATGAAATAGAGGCTAACTGGAGTGGCCCTAACGGCCCTCAAGAGTTGCGTTTGGGGGGAGAAAACCGTCTGCTATTCCCTCTAATGCGAGTTTTTATGGGGCCGCTATTGAAAACACTGGTAAAACACCAAGCGGGTTTGGAAGTGGTTTCTCCAGATATTGTCGACCCCTCCCAGCGAGGAAAACTATTGGCTCCCAGAGTAAGCCATCGCACGGCGCGAATTATGGCGGGTGATCAGGCTAGTCAGCGCTCTCAGGATCTGGGCCCAGATATCAGCGGTTATATTTATCAGGGGGATGAGGCTGAGCGGGATGCGCACTGTTATGTGGATAACCGCAGCCTGCTAGTCGGTTATGATTGGCCTTCTAGTACCGGGCGTTTGTGGCAGGTTCGCCTCAGAGACCTGGAGTGGTCTCCCAGTCTCACCAGTCTCCTTTTTTAATTATTATCTTGATATTGTGTTCACCGGACTTATGCCCTGTGAACACAACTGGTTTTATCAGTCTAGTGAATAATGATGATTATTTGACGCATCATTCACTCTGCCGGAGGCTTATAGCCTTTCCAGCCTGGTAAGAATTTCCTCAAAATATCTTTTCTCCCACATTTTGAACTTTTTGTGTCTGATGCACATCGTAGTCAACCGCCGGTAACTGGACTTTGAGAGAGTACCGGAGGAATTTATACCGCGGGATTTTTTCAGTACCGCAGTGTAAGATTTCGTCACTTATGTGCTAATGGGGGAGCCATTTTGCCTTTATCCAAAACCAATTCGCGCTGGGGTATGCCGCTGGCGGTCATCTTATTTGTGACTTCACAGTTACCGCTTAATGTTGCTTTGGCAAGTATTGATGGTGAGACCGAAATAGAGCTTAAGGAGTTAGACACAACCCCGGAGCAACAACAAGAGCAGTGCTTGCACGAGCAGCTGCTGATTTCCTCCGCCGATACCACACTGAGGGATATTCGCCTGCTCTGTGCCGATCGGGTGAGAGCCCAGCTTGGTCTGGAGGAGGATTTCTTCGAAGTCGACCCTGTGGTGGAGGAGTACTCTGAGGAATTGCCTACGGATGAGGTCTTACTTGGTGGCCGGGCCCAGGCCATTCGCGATGCCGCCAGCAACCCCTTTACACTTGCCTCCCACAAGACCAACTACATATTGCCATTTACCTATAACCCAACTCCGGAGAAGGGTGGGCTCTCGGATTACGAAGGCGAAGGGAAAGACCTTGATAATATCGAGGTGCAATTCCAGTTATCAGTACAAGTACCGGTATGGCGGGGTTTTCTTGGCAGCGCTTCATTTATGAGCGTTGCTTACACCAACCGGAGTTTTTGGCAAGCCTATAACTCTGATAACTCGGCACCATTTCGTGAGACCAACCACGAGCCAGAGCTGATTCTCACCTGGCTCAATAACTGGAGCCTGTTTGGCTGGCAGAATGTCGCTAACCAGATCGCTTTCAACCACCAGTCCAATGGACGCAGCGAACCTTTCTCCCGCAGTTGGAATCGGGTATATGCCAACTTTATTTTTGAGCGGGATAATTTCTCGATTGGTATAAAGCCCTGGTATCGCCTCAAGGAGGATCGTGAGGATGATGACAATCCGGATATAGAGCATTATTTAGGACATTTTGAGCTGGGTGGCCGCTACCGCGATGGCGATCACACCATAGCCGTTATGATGCGCAATAACCTGCGCTCGGAAAATCACGGTGCGTTTGAACTGACCTGGGGTTTTCCCCTGGGTGACCGGGTGGATGGCTACATTCGCTACTTTAATGGTTACGGAGAAAGCCTGATTGACTACGATGAGTCAGTGCAGACTCTTGGCTTCGGCTTCACCCTGGCACAGGGGTTCTAACTCCTATTGGGCAAAGATTCAGGGATGGAATCGATGGGATTTGAAGATAGCTACCGGCTCAGTGCGCATGCGGTGATTACGAATGATTCTGGTGAGGTCCTGCAGCTGCTGGCGACCTATGCCAACCGCAGTTGGGGGTTACCCGGTGGTGCACTCGATCCCGGAGAGACCATTCACGAGGCTCTGCGGCGGGAGTGTCATGAAGAGTTAGGGCGTGAAGTGCGTATCGAATACTTGAGCGGCGTCTATTACCATAAGATCTACAATTCTCATGCATTCATATTCCGCGCCCATTTTACCGACAGAAGATATATTACCCTCTCTAGTGAGCACTCAGAGGTAGCTTATTTTCCCCTTGAGCGCCTCTCCGAAGTGCAACGGCAGAGGGTCAGGGACTGCCTCGAATTCGACGGCGTTGTTCGCAGCGCAAAGTTCTAACTTTACCCCCTTCTTTGGCAATAGATCTGGTCAGTCAGCACGCTTTTGGCGATTTTCGCCAAAAGCACTGACATCGCGGAATTCCCCGGTCCGCTCCATTAGTATTTGCCTCCTGGTTTTTTACCCAAGAACTCCAGATTCTCCGCTTTTGCCGGGGGACTAAATAAAAGTTAATAAAATCAAACAGTTGAATAATTAAGGCAGCGGCCCTCAGCAAGTTGCGGGCTATGCTGGTGGATAAGAATATGGGTTTGGAAATGAAGATGCCTGAACTGGGCAACCTGAAGCACAGCGTACAGAAGCTGGAATGCCATGTCGCGCTAGTGAGCGCAGACAGCAAATTAGCGGGAGACTGGGTTAGCGCCCTCAATAACACCGCGACTCTGCATGAAAACCCCTTTGGCCTGGTGTTTGAGGCGGTGTTACCGACAGATGTGGAACAACTGGCACTGGAGGAGTCTCGTCTTCAGGCGATTATCGTAGATGGTGGCACCGATACTCAGGGGTTGGAAGCTGCCGATCTGCTCGCTGACCAGATACATGCACTTCGTTCTCAACTCAATATTTTTTTGGTGGCACAAAGTGATGTCGCCGGTGGTACTCCTCTTGCCGGTAAGAGTGGGGTCAAGTCACTGACCAACCTGCGTCGCCGCTTTGACGAGCTGTTTGATCGCCGAGAGGGCAATTTCAACCATATGTTCCGCCTGGTACAGGCGTTTATTGCCCGCCGCGCCTCCACGCCTTTTGCCGATACCCTGAAGGAATATGTATTCTCCGCACGTGACGCTTGGCATACTCCTGGTCACTCCGGTGGTGACAGCCTGCGCAACAGCCCCTGGGTTGGGGACTTTTACCGCTTTATGGGCGAGCATGTATTCAATACGGATTTGTCTGTTTCCGTACAGATACTCGACAGCCTGCTGGAACCGCACTCGGTAATTCAGGAAGCACAGGATCTTGCCGCCCAGGCGTTTGGTTCGCGCCATACCTTTTTCCTGACCAATGGCACCTCCACTGCCAACAAGGTCGTGATTCAGCAGATACTCGGTGGCGGCGGCAAGATTATTGTCGACCAGGCCTGCCACAAATCGGTTCACCATGCGATAGTGATGAATCGCTGTGAGCCGGTTTATCTGAAGTCGGTACTGCACCCTGAATTCGGCATTTATGGCCCGGTGAAGCGCTCGGATATCGAGACGGCGCTTGATGAACATAGCGATGCGCGCTTATTGGTTATCACTTCCTGCACCTACGATGGTCTGCGCTACGATTTGAAACCTATTATCGATTACGCCCATGAGCGCGGTGTCAAGGTGCTGGTCGATGAGGCTTGGTTTGCCCACGGTTTCTTCCATCCAGAGCTGCGCCCGACCGCGCTCGAGTGTGGCGCCGACTATGTGACCCAGAGTACCCATAAGATGTTGTCGGCTTTCTCCCAGGCCAGCATGATTCATGTGCAGGACCCGGACTTCGACGAATTCCGTTTCCGCGAAAACCTGAACATGCATGCGTCTACCAGCCCGCAATACGCCATGATCGCCAGTCTCGATGTGGCGCGTAAGCAAATGGCGATGGAGGGTTATGGACGTCTCAAGCAATGTCTGCAAATGGTGGAAACCCTTCGCCGTGCAGTCAATGAAACCGGTGTATTTAGAGCCCTGACCCGCGACGACCTGATTGCTGAGCCTCTAGCGGGTGACAATATCGGCCTGGACCCCACCAAGGTAACCATCGATATTTCCCGCAGCGGCTATTCGGGCAACGAGATGCAGATCAAGCTGTTTGATCAATACGGTATTCAAGTGGAAAAGACCACCTACAATACCATCACAGTACTGGTAACCCTGGGCAGTACTGAGAGTAAATTGTTGCGCTTGATTCATGCGCTGAAGCAGCTAGCGGGGAATACTCACAAGCGTATTCATGTCGGTACTCCGCGCCGCCTGCCTGAGTTTACCCGCTTCACCTGTCTGCCGGCGGATGCCTACTTTGCCGATACGGAAGAGTTGCCTTTGATGGACAATGGGGTGGACGCTACACAGAATCTTATCGGTCGCACCAGCGCCGATGAGATAGTGCCTTATCCGCCGGGCATCCCTGTTCTGGTACCTGGCCAGGAGATTTCTGAGCAGATAGTGCAGTACTTGCAGCAGTTGTTGCAGGGGCAGAATACTACGGAGATTCACGGCCTGATTTTCCGCTCAGATGAACCTATGCTGCGTGTAGTCAAGGAAGTCGCTGAGAAATCAGAAAACAAAGACAAAAAGTCCGGCGGCAAAAAGGTAAAATAAAGCCACACGAGCTATCCGGCATGGAGGCTGGTATGTTTGATCAACCAAGGATGGTATTACTGGCGGGTGCCTCGGGCGGTTTGGCTCGCGCGATAGGCGCCGAAATTGTTCGGCGCTATCCCGATATTACTTTGGTGACTTTGAGCCGTGGTACAGTGGATCGGGTACCTGGACACGCCGGCGAGCGTCGTCACCTGACAATCTCTCTCGCGGACGAGCACTCTATCAGGGCTGCCGAGACTTTCCTTTCTGAATTTTCATCTCCGCCTGACTGGGTAATTAACTGTTGTGGATTGTTGCACGATGAATTTCATGGCCCGGAAAAATCTCTAGCGCAATGTGAGGATGATTGGTTGATACAGTCTATGCGTATCAATCTCCTCACTCATATGCACCTGGCCCAGGCGCTGGATAGAAAATTACAACGCAAGCAGCCGCTGCTATGGGTATCCCTGTCTGCCAAGGTGGGTAGTATCGGTGATAATGAGTTGGGGGGCTGGTATAGCTATCGTATCAGCAAGGCGTCACTCAATATGTTGGTAAAAAACCTGTCTATTGAATGGGGGCGCCGATTGGAAAACAGTTGTGTGGTGGCAATTCATCCGGGCACTACGGATACAGCACTTTCCAAACCCTTCCAGGGTAATCTGGCGCCGGGAAAATTATATAGCCCGGTACTGAGTGCCGGGCGTATTGTGGATGTACTACAACAACTGGCGCCCGCTGATAGTGGTAATCTGTTTTTTTGGGATGGTAGCTGTTTGCCCTGGTAGTGAATCAGGGGGTCATCAAGCCTGGCCAGGTTTCATTATCTGTTGTTCTCGGATACCCACTGTATGCTTGATCAGATGTAATGGAGTAGCGTATATAGCGCTGGTTTTTGAGGAAAAAATATGCACGAAATGTGTTCCATTGGTGGGCTGCGGTTATCTCCGTAGCATAAGGACCGAGTCCAGGCCAATTGCTGTCATTGATAGGTTGGGGGTAGCCGCTGTCAAGTTGGTCTTCTTCCAGGTCGTAGCGTAAATAATTCCCGTCTTTGAGAAAGAAATAAACTTTGCTATTAGGCCATTTCAGGACAGCGCGAATTTTTGTCGCGTAGGTAGCCAAACCAGGCCAAGTATTGTTGTCCACCAATTTGGGATAGCCGGAATCGACCCGATCTTCATTGAGGTCATAGCGCAGGTAACGCCCGTCATTTAAGAAGAAATAGCCTTTGTCACTGTTGGCTTTAAATGCAGCAACAATCAGGTGGGCATAGTCGCCCAAGCCAGGCCATGTACTGTTATTGGTTATGCGTGGATAACCGCTAGAGGCTTTGTCCAGGGTTTTATTGTAGCGTACATATTGATCGTCACCGCGAAAATAGTAAGCACGTGCAGTGCTCCAGTCCAGGCCAGCAGTAATTTCCAGGGCCGATTTACGCAAAGCAACAGGGGTATCGTTATGTACGAATACATAGTCCAGGACTCCCTGTGCTTCTGTATAGTCGGTCCAGCTTTGTGAGCTAGCGTCGACGACATCAATGAACTGGTCGTTCTGGTGAATCTCCACGGGTCCGCTATCTGTGGAATACCATTTAATTGTCTTATTGTCAGCAGCCATCATTTTACGTATTCCAGGGCTGCCAATCAGTGGGTTACCATCCAGCTTCCAATTCGTTTGCAGCTCAATATCCATAAAACGCAACACCGTTGGTGCAATGGAGGTTTGGGCAGCATGGCCATAAATTCCATTGAAATCTCCATTGTGGATATCTCCAATAAACTCGCTGTGCTCAGCATTTAACGGCAAATTACTGCCAATAAAAATTGTTTTCTCGCTGGCAGTTTGTGCCCCATGCCCGCAGCCGCGAGAATCACGGCCGTGGTCTGTAGTTACAAGCACTAACCATTCTTCACCTTTTGCAATACGTGTATCTACGGCATCTAACAGAGCGCCCAGCTGAGTGTCGCTTGTGCGAATGCTTTCGTTATAGTGATTGCCAAAACAGGAGCTGTGACCGACACCATCGGGATCATCCAGGTGTAGGAAAAGGAAATCCACATGACCTGAGGCTATTTCCTGCACGCCGCGTGTGGTGACATCCGCATCGGAAAGACCACTTAAAACCAGGTTAGCCTGTGCCAGGTCGGTAGTAAAAAAGTTGGTATTTATAGGGCTCCAATGGGATATGCTGCCCACCCAAAGGCTATTATCAGCCTCCTTTATCCGTTTGAACAAACTGGGGAATCCTGCATTTGCCAGGCCTGAGTCATTGGACGTGACTTGGTGCTTGTCAACCCAAACTCCTGTAAGGATAGTGGACCAGCCGGGGCCACTTTTAGTGTCCTGTTGACTTTGAGAGCCACTGATACCACCGGTATAAGCCTTGTGTAGAATTAATCGATCATAATTGGGGGTGTCTATATCCTTGAGCTTTTCGTACTGCAGCCCATCAACGCCAACTAGAAGTACCTTTTTATTATTCTGGGCAAAAACGAATTGGTTACTGGAAACAAACGAAATTAACAACAGGCAGTAGATAAGTGTCTTCATATCAAATATCCCGTATTTTCAATGATTTTCTGGTCTAGACCAGTAATGATAGAATAGACGATAGCTATTAAATCCCAATGAAGGGATTTTTACAGCGATACTGCAAAGAAAAGACAGCTATTTAAAAGCTAATAACTAACCAATCTCCCTCATTAAAATTAAAGAGCAAGGAATTTTTTAGGTGCGTTAAAAAATAAGTACTATCTAGTGGCTACTTCCATTTCTATGGCGTGGGGTAGCCAGTATTCAATATTGTAATCAATCAGATATTCAGCAGAATCATAGCGAAGTCTTAAGATTCTCAGGCCTGGAGCACCAGCGTGTATACCCAATGGCTCTGCATATTGCAACTCCAGGTTCGCAACCTGAATATTACAGCGCTCGTGAGTGATATTTACCCTATAATTATCTTGCAATATTTCGGTAATAGATCCGGATAAATCGAAGTCAGATAATTCAGGAAAACACTCTGATGAGAGATAACTCTCTTCTACCATGACTGGCCTTTGGTCCAGGTAGCGGACTCTTCGGATTTCAAAGTACCTGGTACTTTTAGTGGCGTTAAAGGCGGAATAAATATTGTGTCTTACGGTCAGCTTACGGACCCCAAGTACTTTGGTGGTTGCTCTAAAACCCTGTTGTCGGGCCATGGAGTTGAAATTTACCTTTTGTGTCGGGTTCATCACAAATCGATTTGGTGCAACAAACCAGCCTCTGCGATTTTGTCGGTACACCAGTCCCTCACCTTCAAGACGGTTTAAACCATCTCGTAAAGTAATACGTGTGACTTGCAGCTGCTCCGCCAGCTCGCGCTCAGCGGGCAGCTTGTGATTGGCGGCCAGGCGACCATTACCGATCAACAATTGGATATGTGATTTAATTTCTACGTAACTGGAGGACACAGTATTTCTCTTGGGTTTGACTGAAACTCGGTCTTAAGCCTGGGCTACCAAACTGGTATTCCTGAAGTTTGATAGCCTATCAGGGGCGTTGTCCAAGAGCCAGTCGGCGATTGATATCGACCAGTACGGGTTCAAGCTTATTGATATCGTCTATCAAATAATGAGCGCCGCAATTCTCAAGTTTTTGATAAGCGCCAATACTGTGATTTCTTTTTTCTTCCTCCGAGAGTGCTTGCCAACTTCCCAGGGATAATCCCGAAGCATTGCCTGAAAGTACCACTGCAACTGTCCACATGCCGGCATTGCGCCCCTCATGAATGCCTGCGGCGGTATCATCAATCTTGACACATTGGTTGACAGACGGGATTTCCATTTCAATGACGTTCTTTAATGCAGCTGCGGGTCCTGGTCTTGCGCCCACAGCTTCATCTGCTGCAATAACACAGTCGGGCTCTAGGCCTTGTTGTTGAGCTTTTGCCAGCATGCCTTCAATCATTATGCGACTGTAACCTGTGGTGCTACCAATACGTATATTACGCTCACGCAAGCGGACAAATAGTTTGTCGGCTCCGGGTATTATTTGGCTGTGCCTATCGATTTCCTGAATCTGTATCGGGGCCAGACGGCGATATAGTCCGTCTATATCAGATTCCTGGGATGGGCGCCCATGAACCACTTGCCAGGCAGTTTGAATGGAATTTTGTTGTAGCATCTGGCGAATATGTTCTTTCTTCTCAGTACCCATTGGAATACGGGTTTGCTCTTCACTGACCGTAACTCCAGCCTCAGCAAAAATTTGCATAAACGCTTGTAAAGGGGCGCGGGAGCCAAAATCTACTAAGGTTCCGGCCCAGTCGAGGATAGCAGCTTTAAGTTGCAGTGGTTCCATGGATTATCTCCTTTTTGGTAATTGATAAGGGAGTTGAGCGGTAAAATATCTATCGACTAAGTACCTTTGAGCAGATCTTTAGCCAGTGATCTAGAGGAGCTACGGCTAAACCAGGCACTTTTCCTGAATCATCCCACTCGCGCAGACGTAGAGCATCCTCGGCGAATGGGGTATTAAGAAAATTATCTTTTTCTTTATCTGTCATTCTTTTTCCTTGTTTTTTTAGGGTTTTGTGGCTTGCTGCGGATAGCCGTGTCTCATAAATGTTATCTGTATTCATTAAAAATCTTTTAGCTTGAACATGTAGGGCGATAGGCTTTGTGACTGTATTGGGAAAACCCCACCTTTCGAGTAAATCTGCACCTATTAGGTCATGTGCACTGTAGCCTTCAGTATCCGTCCCGGGTATTTTTTCCTTTATAGCGTGGAGATGGCCGATATCATGAAGAAACGCTGCAACAGTCATTTCATCGGAGATACCAGAGTGTTCCGCCAGGGTGGCACACTGGGTAGCATGCTGTAGCTGCGTGCATTTTTCTCCAAGTGTTAAATTACCGTACTGCAAAAATAACTGTTTAATTTTATCGACAACATTAGCTCTCATCGATTAAGCACTCATCTAGAGGGATCTTGTCCAAAATACCCTTCACTACCCGTTCCATTAATGCTGGTCCGGTTGTCATACCTTTTCCTCCAATACCGGTTATTAAATGAATATTTTCTGTTGCGGATTTTAGGAATACCCCTTGGCTACTTTCCTGGCTGTAATAGCCATTCCAAGTCCTGGCAACATTTAAATGGGGTAGATTAAGGATACGCTTGGCTTCGGCTACCATCAGTGAGTTGATTTCCTGATATATTTCATAGTCCAAAGTGCCTGAGTCCTGGGCAGTGAAGTACTCATGAGAATCGCCAATGATGATGCTGCCATCGGCAGATTGTCGGAATAGAAGGTGGATACCAAATTTTCCATAGCTTGGATCAATATGGGGCTTCGGTAAATTTTTATAATTAGGGCAACTTTTAAATGCTTCATAGCGGCGGATTGTCAGACCTGTAAGCAGGTTCCCTGGTATTTTGACTCCCTTGATTTGTTGGGTGCGCAACATCTGCAATTTACTAAGCTGTAGCTGTTCTGTTTGTAATAAGTGCGGAAATAAATGACTAAGTTGGTGGCCACAACAAATCATTACCTGTTCTGAAATAAAAGACTCACCTGTTGAGCAGCGAAGCTGGACCCCATTTTTGACTTCCTCTACGGCTATTACCGGAGATGCCTTCTTAAAATGTAAATTTTTCGTGTCTTCAAGTAGTTTCCAAAAAAATTTCATTAGCAGGGAGCTTTCGGCACTCATTTCCTGTGGATAGTAGAGGCCACCATGGCAGTAACTCTGCTTTAGTAAATTAATTTGCTTGTGACACTGCGTCGAGGTAAGAAGCCTGGAAACGTAGTTAGTCTCACGATTAATCTCATGCATTTCCTCAAGTAGATTGGCCTCTTCTAAAGAAGAAGCCACGTAGAGAGAGCCATGCTGCCAGAGTGCGTCCGGCATTATTGTCGCCAACTCGCCATAAAGTTCCAGCGATCGTCGCCCCAGATTTCGCCATAGTTTTAGATTCATACCAGATGGTACTACTTGGCCAAAATTGCGTACCGTGGCTCCGTGAGGCTTAGTGCTGGCTTCAATTAACAGTACTTTTTTTCCGGATTTGAGTGCATGGTAAGCAGCAAAACTGCCTAATATCCCGGCACCGACAATGGCAATATCAAATTTCATAACTGCTCTATAGCCTTTTTTACACTGGAGAAGTAATAAGCCTCGACCGTGAAGAAGAATTACGGTGCAAGCGGCGAAAGAAAAGAAGCGAGAGCAGCATTAACAAAATACATGCAAAACCAGTAGCATAGGAAAGTTGCTGAGTAAACTGTAACCAGTTTAGGTTTGGTTGCGCGAAAGTCTTATAGAGCATGACACTAATGCTGCCGATATAACCCGCACTATCTGCCAGATAAATCACAAATCCTGCGTTACCTAGGCTCTTGGTGCAGGCGACCAGACGTTCAAATAACAAACAGTTAAATGGAACATAGCCTATATAGAGCCCGATATTGATCCCAATCATCCAGGCAGCCCCGGATACAATATCTAACTCAAATGCGAGAGTTGAAGTTATGCAGATTGCTCCCCCAGCCGCGACTAATAGCTGGTTTAGCTGCAATGCGCGATAGTTGTTACGTACAAAAATAAGTAGCGCCAGGGATGCTAAAACTATCAGTGCCACGGGTAGAGTGCTGGTAAGGAAGATCTGGGGTGCTTGACCATGACCCAAAGCTTTCCAAAGCTCTGCAGCAAAATTATCAGAGAAGTCACGAAATGCCGTTAGGAATACATAAGCGATGATTAAAGCCAATAATCCCAGATTCGTTTCGTTGACGAAAGTCCAACGCATTTCATTCGTCATTGGTACTCTTTGTTTTCGTGCACGGATGTCTGCTTGGTTGGGTTGGGGAATTCTATTGAGTGTAAATGTCGATAGAATCAGTGCAGGTAGAAATAATAAGCCCACGGTTGCAGGCATCCAGATTTCCGGCACTTTCCATTCCAGCATTAGATATGCGGCTACTGCTTTTACGGCTCCTGAAGAGACGATTAAGCTAACACATAAAATGGCGCCTAGTGTTTCAGTAAGACGACGCCCCTCTAAATAGCTGAATACTAGTCCCCACACCATTCCAAGTGGGAGACCATTAAAAAAAAGCATGACAACATTATAAGGAGCGGGGATCAGTGCGAATGCTATCAAGGCCAGATGACTGAAAAGAATTAGAATTACCAGCATTCTTCCCCGCTGCAATGGCCGTAACTCTGAGACAACCTTAATCCCGATAATTTTTGAAAACGCATAACCCAGTACTTGGGAAATTATAAGTGCGGTTTTAAAGTCTAGAGTGAATTCCCAGCCGGAAATGTTGGCGTAAGATGCTGCTGCAAAGGGCTTGCGGAAAGCATACATACAAAAATAAGTGAAGAATGCAGCAACTCCGGAAAAGAGTAGCAAGAAAAGCTCACTGTTGAAATCTTCACTGGAATCAGATTCCTGTTTTTTACCGGTTTTTTCCATTTTATCGATAGCTGCCATTTGGTCTAGACCAGATTTTAGGTGCTTATGATTGCGTTTTTGTGACAGTCTTTTTAAGTTCAATAACCATTCCAGATGGTAAAAATTTTTCATTTATATATTCGCAGGGAATATTCACACACCTGTTATACAAACGTCATAGCGGCAATTTAGGATTCTGGTCTAGTCCAGATTTATGTTGATGATCGAGCAAGTTAATTTGTGTCGATAAAAATTTGCCAATCATTTTTTGATTGATACAGGGGAAGTAAAATGATTTATGTCAAATTATTGCCTGCAACGATTACTCTGCTGGTGGGACAAGTAAATTACGCTCATGCACAAGAAAGTAGTAAGCAGAGTGTCCAGGATGATAGCGAAATAGAAGAGATTGTTGTGCTTGGACGAATGTTTGAGACAGAGTTACGTTCCCTGGAGTTACAGAGGGAATCCAACCGGATTGTTAATGTGGTATCGGCAGATGGTATAGGAAAGTTACCGGATCGTAACGCCGCAGAGGCAGTTCAAAGAGTCGCAGGCGTATCTATCGAGCGTGACCAGGGGGAAGGACGGTTTGTCGCTGTGCGTGGCCTCCCGTCCCAATGGAGTTCTTCTAGCCTTAATGGTCATCGTTTGCCATCTGCAGAAGAGGAAACTACCAGCAGGGCTACGGCGTTTGATTTCTTTCCATCGGAGCTGATTGAACGTATTGAGGTCTCTAAGGCTGTTACCGCGGATCAGGAAGGTGACTCTATTGGCGGCAATGTTAATTTTGTGACTCGTACAGCCCCTGAAGAACGCACTTTGGATATATCCCTATCTGGTGGCTATGCGGATAAAGCCGACGGTGATATTAAATCCATGAGCATTCTTTATGGGGATAGAAGTGAAGGTGGTAAATGGGGATTTTTGGCCAATGTAACTGGTTGGAGCAGGGATTGGGCAACAGATAACTACGAGCCTCGCCGTAAAGGGGAGGGAATATATCGATTGGAACTGCGGGATTATACCGGAACCAGAGATACCCTGGGGTTAAACCTTGCTACTGAATACCGATTGGAAGAAGGAGGTAAGATTTTTGCTCGTGGTTTGTATGGGACATTAGAAGATGAGGAGACACATTACAAGCACAGGTTGCGGTTCGATAAAGATAGAATGGAACTTCAGCATATCCACAATACTTTGATAACACGTATGCAAGGTGTTGAAGTTGGTGGAGAGCACTTTTTTGGTGATGATAAGCAGCTGAATTGGAATTTAGCCAGCTATGATAATGAATTCCGCTATGGGAATACACCCAATAAAGATGATCGCTCTTATTTTGTAATGCGTTTTGATCAAACGGAAGTAGGTTATGTTGGTCTGGATGATGATGGGCTGGCTTACAACCAAATCGATGGTGGTACTGACCCAGCAGAAAATATACCCACTCACCTCCCGGATGGTTTTGTAATGGACCCAACCCAGTCCAGCCTATCTTGGGTTGAACTATATAAAGTGTATGTCAACGAAAAGGATAAAGTGGTAGCCACTTTTGACTTTTCTTCCCAGTTTTCCAGTGAGCTGGAGTTAAAGTTCGGTATGAAATATCGGGACAAGGAACGGGTGTCTGAATTCTCCGATGCATTTTACATTTGGGATGAGGAAAACTATGGGCCTGCCCCAGTTCTCTCTGACTTTACCTTGTCTGATCAGCCTGGCAGAAATGATTTCCTATCCGAGTTGGATATCAACTATGAATCCCAATTTTCTCAGGTTGCTTCAATGTCTCAATTGGAGAATTTTTGGAACCAAAACCGGGATAAATTCATTTTGATTCCCGAAGAATCAGCTCTAGTTGAAAATGGAGGGGCTCTTGGGCGAAATTTTGAGCTAACAGAGAGGCACCTATCGGCTTATGGTATGGGTAATTATGAGCTTTCAGATAGAGCCACTCTTGTAATGGGATTACGACTCACTCAGACACAAACGAAGGTGGAAAGCCAGGTATTTGTTAACGATGAAGCTAATAACGGCTATTTGGTGCCGTTTAATGGTGATAAAGAGTATTTATCCATTCTGCCATCGGCACATCTAAAATATGCGCTCACAGAGGATAGCAATATCAGGCTCGCGCTGACCAGAACCTTTGCCAGGCCGGACTTTGGTGACCTGAATCCGGGAGGGTACTATGCCGAGCACGATAATGAGTTTATAGGAGGTAATCCAGATCTTGATCCTACTTACTCTTGGAATCTGGATTTTATGTATGAATACTATTTTAATGACTCCGGGATTTTATCTGCTGGTCTATTTTATAAAGATATTACAGATCCAATTTTTAAGGATGTGAAAGAAGGTGAATATAATGGGGTGTCAGGAGTCGATATTTATAGTCCGGAAAATGGTGAAGATGCGTGGTTGGGGGGATTGGAATTTAATATCGTGCGAAAATTGGATTTCCTCCCTGGATTTCTTTCAAATATCGGGTTATCGACAAATTTAACCATGATGGATTCAGAAATGCGTATTCCGGGCCGTGATGGTGCGGTGCCGATTTCCCGTCAGGCTGATTTATTACATAATCTCTCTATCTATTATGATGACGGTGCTTTCTCCATTCGCTTAGCTCAAAACCATAAGGGAGAGTATATTGAAGAGCATGGTGGCAATAAAAATGAAGACCAGTACTACGGTGCTTACACAAGCCTGGATATGAGTGCAAATTATACGATTGGGGACAATTTAGTTATTTTTGCTGAGGCCTTAAACCTTACGAATGAACCTTTAACTTATTATATTGGTAATAAAGATAGGCCAAAGCAAGTTGAGTATTATGGGGTTCGTGGCCAACTGGGTTTTCGCTATAGTTTTTTTTAGCTAATCTTTTATCTTGCACAGGAGAAACATCTCGGTTGTCGTCGAGTTGCTTCTCCCAAAAGCAGTTAAACACCAATTGTAAGCGGGTCGCCGCGTCTGAGTAATGTTTCAATGTCAACCCCCTTGGGTAGACTGCCAGTGCTATGAGCTCCTCTAGTTTCCAGTCTTGATCGAATAAATGCATCACTAATCGATTCGTTGCCTGACTGTAAAAGTAGATGAACCTGCATTGCAATCGCCATTTGATCAATAATACTGCGTGCTCTGTATTCAAATTGATCCAAATCAGCAAGCTCTTTTTTTAGTGAATCTATAGCTTTATCGAAGCGGATATCCATACCAATGCTTGTTGCCATCTCATCCAGCCAGTGATTTACGACATTGGGTGTTTTTGTGATGGCACGCAGCACATCAAGAGCCTGGATATTACCGGAACCCTCCCATATGGCATTAATTGGAGCATCGCGGTAGAGTCGTGCAGTGATAAAACTTTCAATAACACCATTTCCACCGAGGCATTCCATCGCCTCATAGGCATGATGCGGGCTGCGCTTACAAATCCAATACTTACCCACAGCTGCTCCCAGTCTTAGGAGCATTTGTTCGTGTTCTTGATCTTCATGATCCATAGCTCGGGCCATGCGCATGGTCAAGGCCACTGACCCTTCAACTTCTAATTGCAGGTCTGCCAGGACATTTTGCATTAGGGTTTGATCAATTAGCTTTTTTCCAAAGGCTTCTCTATGGGATGCATGGTATATCGCTTGCAATACGGCTTGGCGTTGGCCCCCAGAGGAACCGACCATACAATCAAAACGAGTTATCGCGACCATCTTGATAATTGCATTGACTCCCCGACCTTCTTCACCCAAGAGCCATCCTAAGGCACCTCGCATCTCCACTTCGGAAGAGGCATTGGATACATTGCCAGATTTCACTTTGAGCCTTTGGATTTCTAATGGGTTTTTACTTCCATCCGGACGCCATCGGGGAACCAAAAAACAAGAAAGCCCGCCCGGTGCCTGAGCCAGGATTAGAAAACCGTCACACATAGGAGCAGACATAAACCATTTATGCCCAAGTAGCTCATAAGTTCCGTCATCCATGGGGATTGCACAGGTTGTGTTGGCACGTACATCTGACCCACCTTGTTTCTCTGTCATACCCATACCGATAGTCAGAGAGTGTTTTTCATAGTAGGGGCGATTACTGCCATCGTAGCCCCGGCTAAGAATTTTAGGGATCCACTCCTTGGCGATTGATGGGTTTAATTTTATCGAAGGAAGAGAGGCAAAAGTCATCGTGATTGGGCACCCATGACCCGCCTCAAGTTGACAATGCAGATAGTTCTTTGCCGCTCGAGCAACATTGGCACCGCTACAAGGATGACTCCAGGGGGAGCTGTGTAGTCCTTCTGATAAGGCAAGCTGCATAAGTTGATGGTAAGAAGGATGATAACGAACTAAGTCTATACGGTTTCCGATTCGGTCATGACTTTCAAATATGGGTTTAAACTCATTGGCAGCATAACCCCGTTCAATCATTTCTGGTCTTCCACAAACCTCGCCATAGCGTTGTAGATCATTTTCGGCCCAATGTCCGCCATTAAGGTGTACCGAATCGAGTAGAGCCTGATCGCCGGCATACAGGTTGTGCCCTGAGAGAGGGGAAGTCTGATTCTTTACCGTATGAGTGGTTGCATGGGCAGAGGGGTGAAGGTGATCGCTCATGATCAGGGCCTCAATGGTTAACATAGTTATATGTTCTTTGATTCATCTACTTGTACCAAAACACCAAACAGGTACCAAGAGACATGGTGATAGCGTACCAATACAAAATCATAAAGTAGTCCCACCCTGATTACTATTTGCGCACTCATTAAATCTATTACGCACTATAAAAATATTTAATAAGTATAATTTATAGGGTTTCTTTGGATAGGTTATCCAAAATAATATTACTTTCATGAAAGAGAGTGTATTTATTATTTTAGTGTGATTGATTAGCTAAATTTTAATTTTTGTTGCTACTTGGCTTTTTGTGCCGTTTATAGGTTTTTAACTTTTCTAGGTATGCTTTTTTTCATGCTAATATTTAAAATAAATCCATTAATTTTGTGGGTTAGTGCAAATTTATTACTGTTTTTTAAACGCTTTATTTTTTTTAAGTTTAGACAAAAGGATGTTTCTAGTTGGTTACTTAATAATCGTCTTTAATACCTTTGTATGAAAAAATGACATTTGTAATAATCGCTGGCACACTTAAGATTGAATTTTTGTTATCTGTATCACTTACTGTTGCAGTGTGTTGGTTGATCGAATAGATTTAGCTCTCAATATCGAGAATGTGGATAGAAAATAATAAAAAAGTAAGAAGTCATTAGATAAAATCTTAAAGAGATTGCATATTGGGGGAACCCAGATGAATTTGCATAAGGAATATGCACGCCTCAAAGTTGTTTCGCAGGATCATGTTTGTAAGGGTCCCGCTGTTACCTTCTTAACCTCATCAGTCAACTTGCAGAGTTCAATTTTTGCAGGGCATATTGAAGAGGAGTTTAAAACCAGATGCTCCATTGTTCAGCGAGTCCCATCTTTTTCACTTGATGGAGTTAAGGCTGATTATCTCTTGCTCGACTGTGTTGGGCTCTTTAAAGTGGATCTTGATCAGTTATTACGTGATATTCATGCTTCTACTAACTCGCCTGGCATTATTCTCTTAAATGTTGACGACCCTAATGAGTTTGACTTTGTCTTACACTGGGAGAAGGTCCTAGGATTGATGCCGGCAAAATGTGAGCCCGGGGTTATTATGGAGCGATTAGGTAAGATATTCCTGGGGGAATATTGGTTCCCTAGAGATGTTCTGCATAACTTTTTAAGGCAGCATAGACGTCCTAAAAGATGGATGGATTCTAGCGCAAACCTTACACAAAGAGAAAGACAGATATTGGAGCTTATTTGTGAGTGTAGAACCAATGCAGATATTGCGGAGGTACTATGTGTCAGTGAGCATACCGTTAAAAGTCACCTATACAAGGTTTATAAAAAGATTGGTTGCAAAAACAGATTGGAGGCAAGTAGTTGGGCGAGTCAAAATCTGTGAAATTAAAAATTCTATTTTTTTCTATTTGGTTTACTTCTAGTACAGTTATTTCCCAGGAGTCAGAGTTTGCTCAGAGCGAAGAGTCAATCCTTACTGGTTTGGTGATTGATAACACAGTAAGCGGCATAGGGCATGAGTTCGCACGCTCTTTATCGTTGTATATTACATCCAACTTGACTGACTTTGATTATAACCTGACTGTGTATGAAAGGCCTTCTGCGCGGTGGGGTAGTGTTGTGTGGGTAAATTATGAGAATAAGCAGGTGTTCAGGACTGTTATTTACCCAGGCAGAAGACGTTTTGGGCAGATAGTTGAGCAAGCTGTTGCTCAAATCAATAATAATGTACGACAGCAAAGGCTGCAGCAGTTATTTTCACAAAACTTGGACTTGGCCGGGGAGGAATTATAGTGAGGTTCTATGTTTTATTGGTTTTATCTTTCTTTTCTGTCTCTGCCTATTCGACAGAGCTTATTTACACTCCAGTAAATCCATCCTTCGGAGGTAATCCATTAAATGGTAATTATTTGTTAAATAATGCCAGCGCTCAAAACAGTAAAAAAGATCCTAAAGCTGGTAAGTCACCATACTCTGATTCATCTTCACTTGACAGGTTTACGGATACACTAGAATCCAGATTGTTGTCTCAGTTGCTCACAGATGTTGGAGATGGAAATGATGGTACTCTCGTAACCGATGACTTTATCGTTAACATACTTGATGTAGATGGTACCCTAACTATAACTATTACAGATGCTGTCACAGGAGAGCTTTCTGAGATCGTAGTCGTTGGCCTAAATCCTGGTAACTGATTTAATTGGTCAATAGATTGTTTGTTCTTTAGGGTGGTGGTGATGGTGGTTAGAATAATAGTTATATTTTTGGTTTTTATTTTAAGTGGTTGTAGTTTCTTTCAAAATGCAGGAGAGGCGTTGTTTGGCCCAGGGCATCAAAAAGCCACTTTGACGGATCGAATGAGTACTTATGCAGATCTTTTGAATTTGCCCTTACCGAGGGGGAAGATCGTAGTAGCGGTTTATGGATTTAGTGATCAAACTGGCCAGTACAGGCCAGCACCGTCTAGCTCTTTTTCTACTGCAGTAACACAAGGCGCTGCCTCTATGCTCGTACAAGTACTCAACGAGTCAGGTTGGTTTGTTACTCTTGAGCGTGAAGGGCTGCAAAACCTGCTTACTGAAAGAAAAATCATACGAGCAGCAATCAAAGAGCAAGAAACTCCCCAACCCTTTGAGCTCCCCTCCCTGATGTCAGCAAATATAATGTTGGAGGGAGGTATAGTCGCTTATGATACCAATATCAAAACCGGCGGAGCCGGTGCGCGTTATTTTGGTATTGGACTTTCTGAGCAATATCGAGTAGACGAAGTGACCGTGAATTTGCGTGCGGTCGATGTTAGAACTGGAAGAGTTTTAAATAGCGTTTTAACCAGTAAGAAAATTCTATCAAGGCAGGTTCAGGGAGACGTTTATACATTTGTTGAGTATAAACGTTTGTTAGAGATTGAGGCTGGAATGACGACCAATGATCCGGCTCAACTTTGTGTGCTTTCTGCGATTGAATCTGCAGTCATTCACCTTATTGCCAATGGTGTGACGAATAATATTTGGGCAATGCAGGATGTCAATGAATTCCCTGCATCTGTACTGAGTGAATATGCGGATGCAACTGTGAAAATTCTTTAGAATAATTATTTTATTAAATATTCTGACTAATTTCTTTGTCTTGCAATGATTGTTAGCTGCTCATATTTCTGTGTGAGCGGTTTTTCTTGTTGAATCTTTGTGTAAGTTTGTGTAATTTAGTAAATCTACTTGCCGAAATCTTACATCTTCGTATTAAATCAACTTTCTAGAAAGGCTTTCATACAAAAGTCTTAAATATTCATTATTTTCCCACCCCAAAAAATATTCTTTTTTCTGATTTATTGTTTTTGCTTAAATTCCTATAGTGGTCCTCGATGAGCGGAATGGCTCTCGCTTTAATTAACCTTGAGGAGAATTTTGGTGGGCGTTATCAAAGTTAGCCTATGTGGTTTATTTGTACTCCTTACCTGTATTAACTCTGTCTGGGCTGGTGACTTAGATGAGCATGATGAGCTGTTTTCTGGTCAGGGAAAGCTGGATCTCATGTTGCAGCGGGATGAGTCTATTATTGGTCAGTTAGCTGAGGTTGTTCAGACAGGGGAATACAATTTTGCAGAAGTGTCTCAGTTTGGACAGTTCAACCAAGTTTTTTTGGTTCAGGATGGCTATTCGAATGAAGCAGTAATTCAGCAGGCTGGGGAATATAACTATGCGGCAATTTCCCAGTCTGGTGCTTATAACCAAGCTACCGCTATACAAAATGGTTTAGATAATATTGCTCTTATAAATCAAATGGGCAATGGAAACTCAGCCAACATCATCCAAAACGGAGATGGGCTCTTTGGATTTGTCGCGCAGTTCGGTGACAACCATGCGGTGCAGGTCGTTCAGCACGATTAAAGCACTGCTTTCTTTTTGTTTGTATTTGTTTACTTAGTCTGATGGAGAAACATAAATGAAAAAGCTTTCACTTGCTGCTGCGATTGCAATGCTTGTTGGTGCTGGTTACGCAATGGCCGATGCTAATTATGGTGATCAACTGCAGGTTGGAAATGACAACGCTGCTGATATCTATCAAATGGGCGAGTCCACCAATAATGCGGCTTATCAGTGGCAGGAAGGTAATGACAACCGTGCTTACGCAAGTCAATCCACCGCCGATGCTAACTATATCGACCAGACTCAGGTAGGTAACCGTAACTACTCTGAAACCACGCAAGTCGGTCAAAATAGCTCTCAAGCCTATTCTTATCAACAGGGAGAGGGTAACTGGGGAGTTGTTCATCAGTGGGGCGGTAATGGCAATGCAGCTTATGCTACTCAAATGGGTAGTGAAAACACTATGCACCTAGATCAGTACCGCTCAGATGGTGGTGAGGCTAATTACAATACCCTTGATGCGGTGCAGGAGGGTAATGACAATATGGCTGCCCTGCAGCAGGACGGAGATAGTAACCTGTTTGTCAGCACTCAGTCTGGTGATGGGAACAGCGTTTGGAGCAGCACCTGGATGAGCTCTGATGAAGGCTTCGTAGGAGGCCAAGTTGGTGAAGGTAACGTCGGTTTTGTTTATCAAGGCGGTGTTGAAAACACTTCTAACTTGGTGCAGTCAGGTGACTTCAACTATCTGAATATGTCCCAGGATGGGGCCAATAACTTCAATACTATTGCTCAGAATGGCACTGGTAACTCTAGTGTTACTGGTCAGTATGGTGATGCCAACACCATGACCGTTACGCAGAATGACCTCAACAATATTGGTGATATGTACCAATATGGCAATGATAATGCTGCAATTCTGCAACAAACGGGTGATCATAACGAAGCTGAATTCTCTCAGTTTGGGGATCTCAATACAGCTAATATTGACCAGGTGGGAAGTGCCAACTTCACTTACGGCCATAGCGAAGGTATGGCCAACACAGTTGATGTTGACCAGAGCGGTGAGCTGAACTTGGCTGAGATCCATCAGGACATGGGTGAGTTTAACCTGATGGTTGTATCTCAGGATGGTTTTGAGCACGGTGCTCACCTGGGACAGTCTGGTAGTGAGAACACTACCTATGTAACTCAGGCTGGCAATTTCAATATGGCGAGTGTGCACCAGGTCGGCAACAGCAATATGGCTACAGTTTCTCAAAACTAATACGCCTATAATGACTGTTGTTTAAACCCTCCTCGTTTTGGGGAGGGTTTTTTTATTAGCGGCATTTAAAGAATTCGATTGCTTGGGCTAACTTTCTAAACGCTTTTCTGTCCACTCAAATTAAGCGTGAGTTCCATAAGGCCATTCCATGGGGACTGGTGAGTGTTGCCACCTTTGATTGCCGAATCCACGGTTCTGGCTTTTAAAAGAAGAGCCTCTAGTATATTTGGAGTTAGACGGTTTAAGGCATTTTGTATAAGTGGTTGGCGTTTTTGGATGCGAACTAAACGTGCTAGTTGCTGGCCCTGATTGAGTTTTTCCTTTAGTTCCAGTAATGAGCGCATCTCTCTTGTTAGGGCCCAGAGCACCACAGGTGGCTCAATACCTTCCGAGCGTAAGCCTTGTAGCGTTTTGATCGCTCTCTCGGCTTCTCCTGCCAAAGCTCTGTCAATTAAATCGAAAACACTGTATCGCGCAGAGCTGGTTACACTGTGCTCTAACAGTTCGACCGTTATTGTCCCGTCACTATTTAAAAGTTTGAGCTTTTCGATTTCTTGGCTTGCTGCGAGCAGATTACCCTCTACTCTTTCGGCGAGAATACGTATAGCTTCTTTCTCAGCAGATAACCCTGCGGCATTGATCCTTTGGTTGATCCAGTGTGGCATTTCCTGGGCACTAACAGGCCAAATTTGTACGAGAGTACCATGCTGCTCAAGTGTTTTAACCCATTTGCTATTGAGTTGTGATTTGTCCAGCTTGGGCAAAACCAGCAGTAGTATCAAATCCTGACTGGCGAGAGCGGCAAATTCCTGTAAGGCTTTACTGCCTTTATCCCCTGGTTTTCCACTGGGAGCGCGTACCTCGATAAGCTTCCTCTCGGCAAAAAGAGACATATTTCCGGCTGAGGCAAGTAATAAACCCCAGTCGAAATTATGCTCTGCATGTAGAAGTTCCCGCTCAGCGAAACCATTCTGCCTCGCTGCTGCACGTATTCGGTCGCAAGATTCCTGAACCAGAAGTGGTTCATCGCCTGAGATAATATAAACCGGCGCAAGTCCTTTCCGTAGTTGCTGGGGAAGCTGTTGGGGATTAATACGCATGACAGAACTACCTAGTAGCTCTTATCTTGCAAGGGGGCATTGACATCAATACGGCGCAAACGATTGATCATTCGGCTAATCAACTCGCGGCGCATTTCCGCGCGTAAGAGGCGTTCCTCTTCTCCCTTACTGACTATTTCTGAAACGTTCCACTCCAATGATCTATAGACATCGGCCTGAGCTTTATTTAGCAGTACTTCGCCACTATGAGTACGCACACTATAAATCGCGCTGGTAATCAGCTCGTACTCGGAAGCCCGCCCTTCAGAATCCACGGCAACAGTTAATTTTCGTTCTATTTCTTTATGAATGGTGAGTAGGTAGTCCGCTTCAATAGGGGATGGAGCAACAGGGACCCCGCCGTTTTCCAGAAGACGGCTAATTTCATCAGCAATATCACTGCGAGGGTTCTCACTCGATATGTAAATAGTACTGCCTGGAGGAAAATTTTTTGGCGCTCCCCGCAGGTGCCAACCGCAACTGGCGGTGGCCACAAGGGTAACTAGCAGGGCGATACGACGTGCAAATATTTTCATAAACTACCTGGCTTTAGTGCCAGCAAATATAGGGTTTGCAGATATGTGCCGGGAGCACAATGCTCCCGGCTATTGGTTGGATATAACTGCGCAGTATTTTTTACTTCGCGACAATATTTACCAATTTGCCTGGCACAACGATGACTTTGCGTACGGTGGCATCGCCAATAAATTTCTGGACGTTTTCATCGGCTAGGGCGAGCTTTTCCAAGCCCTCTTTGTCCGCATCAGCAGGCGCATCCAGCTTTGCACGCACTTTGCCATTGACTTGAACGACCAAAGTAATTGAGGTGCGCACCAGAGCCTTTTCATCTACTACTGGCCAGGGAGCATCAATTAAGGTGTTGTTATTGCCCAGGATTTGCCACAGTTGGTGGCAAATATGCGGAGTTACAGGAGCCAGTAGCAAGACAGCTGCCTGAAGAGCCTCTCTCTCCACTGCCAGCCCCTGCTCATTACTGCGATCTGCCAGTTTACCAACCTCATTGAGAAGCTCCATCACTGCCGCAATAGCCGTGTTGAAGGTTTGACGGCGTCCGTAGTCGTCGCCAACCTTCTGAATCGTCTCGTGGGTTTTACGGCGTAATTGTTGTTGCTGGTCGCTCAAAGATTGTTGGTCAATCTGAGCGCTGTTAGTGCTTACAGCAACATGTCCTTGTACAGTTTTCCAGAGCTTTCGCAGGAAGCGGCTGGCTCCCTCCACGCCGGCATCGTGCCACTCCAAAGTTTGCTCGGGCGGAGCTGCAAACATTGTGAACAGGCGTACAGTATCGGCACCGTATTCTTTAACAGCAGCATGGGGATCGATGCCATTGTTTTTTGACTTGGACATCTTCACAACGCCACCGGCAATTACTTCTTCACCTGTTGCGCGCTCAACTGCCTTGATGGGTTTTCCTTTCTCATCCCGCTCGACATCAACATCGGCGGGGTTGATCCAGGTTTTATGGCCGTTTTCTTCTTTGTAGAAGGATTCAGCCAACACCATCCCCTGGCATAACAGCTGCTTGAAGGGTTCATCGCTGTTGACCAAGCCCTCATCCCGCATCAATTTGTGGAAAAAGCGCGCGTAGAGAAGGTGTAGGATGGCGTGCTCAATACCACCTACATATTGGTCGACAGGTAGCCAGTAGTTGGCGCGGTCGGGATCGAGCATGCCCTCTTCGAAGTCTGGGCAGGTATAGCGAGCGTAGTACCAGCTGGACTCCATAAAAGTGTCAAAAGTGTCGGTCTCACGCTCGACCGGCGTACCATTGAGTTCGTCTTTGCGCCATTCGGGATCGGCTTTAATGGGGGACTGAACACCGTCCAGCTCCACATCTTCCGGCAGTAAAATAGGGAGTTTCTCGGCGGGCACCGGGATTTCTCCACCATCTGCGAGGTTGAACATTGGGATAGGGGCGCCCCAGTAGCGCTGGCGGGATACCCCCCAATCGCGCAGGCGATAATTGGTGGTCACACGGCCTTTGTCTGCTGCTATTAAAACTTCGGAAATCGCGGTAAAGGCACCATCAAAATCCAGACCATCAAAATTGCCGGAGTTCACCAGTTTGCCTTTTTCGGTGAAGGCTTCTTTGTTGAGATCGATTTCCTGGCCATCGGCGGGCGCTATGACTTGAGTCAAAGGCAACTGATACTTGTGTGCGAACTCCCAGTCGCGTTGATCGTGGGCGGGTACTGCCATCACAGCGCCAGAGCCATAATCCATCAGTACATAGTTAGCTACCCAGACAGAGACTTCCTCCCCGCTGATGGGGTGAATAGCCTTGAGACCGGTGTCCATGCCTCTCTTGTCCATTGTGGCCATATCGGCTTCAGACAGAGACTGCTTTTTGCACTCAGAGATAAATGTTTTTAGCTCGGGGTTAGTCTCTGCTAACTCCAGAGCGATCGGATGTTCAGCGGCGAGGGATACATAGGTGACGCCCATCAGGGTGTCTGGGCGGGTGGTGTAAACATCGAAGTGATCCATACCAGCCACAGTGGTGGGCAGGCTAAAGCTCAGCTCCACACCTCGGCTCTTGCCGATCCAGTTGCGCTGCATGGTACGCACCTGCTCGGGCCACTCCGGCAGCTTATCCAGGTCCTTGAGCAGCTCTTCTGCGTAGTCAGTGATCTTGATAAACCACTGGGCCAGCTCACGCCTCTCCACGGTAGTGCCGCAGCGCCAACAGGCACCATCTTCAACCTGCTCGTTGGCGAGCACGGTCTGGTCATTGGGGCACCAGTTCACCGCGGAATTTTTCTTGTAGACCAGGCCCTTTTCATAGAGGCGGGTGAAGAACCATTGCTCCCAGCGATAATAGGATGGCTGGCAGGTGGCTAGCTCGCGGGACCAGTCGAAGCCAAATCCGAGAGCTTTCAATTGCCCCTTCATATAATCAATATTGGCGTAGGTCCATTTTGCTGGCGCGGTTTTATTCTGGATCGCAGCATTTTCAGCTGGTAAGCCGAAGGCATCCCAGCCCATGGGGTGAAGGACATTCTTACCCTGCATACGCTGATAGCGGGAAATAACATCGGTAATGGTGTAATTGCGCACATGGCCCATGTGCAGCTTGCCGCTGGGGTAGGGGAACATGGATAGGCAGTAGAACTTTTCCCTGCCGGTATCTTCCTTTACCTCAAAGCTTTTCTCTGCCTCCCAGAATTCCTGGGCGGAAGCTTCGACTGCGGAGGGGTTGTACTGCTCTTCCATCGATTGGGGACCTATACTCTGTGATCAAATTTTGCGGGGAAACTTTTCAGTGTTTTAGTGGAAGCAGCTCTGGATCGACAAGCAAAAGGATTGATTGCGATCAAGGACGGCCCCCAGAGCATCTTTTAGGATGCGTAAACGCGAGATTATAGGAGGGATACCGTGACGAAGGAACCGAAGTTACCGCCGAAGGACGATCTGGCCGATGAGTTTCGTGAAGACCTGGAGGATTTGATTGAGGGAGAGCTGGCAGTTGAGGACTTGACCGCAAATAAGGTCGCTTTTCTTCGCGCCTGGTTAAAAGATGATCTGCATCGAGCCGGGGATTATATGCGCGGTCTGGGAGGGGAGCTGATTACTCTGGAAGAGCGCGGGGGTGACTGGTTGCTGAACGCGGCGGACCCTACGGAAACGGCTTGGCCCAATCTTATGCGTTGTATCCGTGAAGGCAAACCCTGGGCCCTTGCGGGTGAGATAGTGGGGGCCGACGAGGAACTGCAATGTCTGGGGTGTGGTTATCTCGCTCAGCCGCCGGAGAATAGTCAAATTACACCCTGTCACCGCTGTGGCTATGGTTGTTTCAGGCAAATAGAAGGCGGCCTTGAGTATTGATTGAGCTGTATAAAATAGCGGTCAATTTGTTGATGCCACCACTGGCGCCAATGCTGGGGCTGCTGGCGGCATTCTTGATACGCTTTTTTCCTGAAGGCTCTTTGCTGGAGAAATTGTCCCTGCCATTGGCGATCCTCTCATTTTGTCTGCTCTGGCTTAGTGCTACGCCGGCTTTTTCAAGCTGGATCGGTAAGCGCTTGGGCGTTGTAGCAGATTTACCTGATACAGAGGCTGCTCCCAGGGCTGTGGTGATCCTCGGAGGCGGTGTTTACCGGGATAATCAGCAAGGCTATGAGTACCTATCTGCGTCCAGTTTGGAGAGGGTGATCTGGGCAGCAAAGCATGTCCCAAGGGATATGCCAATCCTGGTGTCCGGCGGCCGTGTTTCACCGGATGAGCATGTCTCTGAGGCAGAGTTGATGGCGAAAATGTTGGATGAGATGTCCCGCCCGGTGAGTTGGCGCGAAGCTTGCAGTCGAACTACCGCAGAGAATGCGGTAAATAGCGCGGAGATATTGCGCAATTCAGGTGTGGGAACTATTGTGCTCGCCACTCACTGGTGGCACATGCCCAGGGCTGCGGCAGTTTTTACCCGCGCAGGCCTAAAGGTACAGCCTTTATCAGTGGGCAGTGCTTCTGAGTTAGAGTCAAGGGAAAAGGGTGGGGTCTTAAATTGGGTTCCCAGTGCTGAGGCGCTACTGCGGACTCAGGCCTATTGGCGGGAACTATTGGCACAAGCCTGGTATCAATATCGACCACTGCCACAGGCCAAAAAGTGCTGAGGAACTTTTGTGATGCGGTGCTCTCAGATACTTATCAGGCATGAGGGAATAGGCGTCGGCGAGGGATTGCATCTGTTTTTTGAAAGCTGGTTGTACTAGGTAAATGGACGACTGGCGCCACAGATCTCACCCGCTAATTACTACTTACATTGGAGTAGCGACTGTGGATAACAACCATAACAATAAACGAGATAACCTTATGATGAAGGGCATCCCGGTTTCCTTCACTCCCATCCAATTGCACAACCGACTCAACCGGGCTGTTTGGATCGGCTTCAAGCGTGTGGACCAGGATGGCCGAATTCTATTTTTCCTATGTGGCGGTGCTGAGAGCGGGGCCCATTTGAATAAAAATTTTGAGACATTTGCGGGGCAAATTGTCCGTGAGTTCGGTTTAGATCCTGCAGAAGTGGAATTCATCGAGCTGCGGGTAAATGCAGAGGAGTCCCAGTGGTATCGCTGGCACGCGCACTGGGTTGGCTCAGCCCCTATGGGTAGTCACGGGGATTTAGTCACCAGTGAATCCAGTCGGCGTTATTTAATGCAGGCCCTGGAGAGTAGCGTAGTTGCGGCTTAAGCAGCATAGCCTGATCCAGCCAATAAAAGTGCCCAGGAATCAGACACTTACCTTATTGCTAGCATTGTCTTTAGCTAGCAGGTCGGCTAGTGCTTGTTCCAGGGTAGGAAACTGGAAACTGTAGCCGCTGTTTAAGGCGGCTCGGGGCTCCACTCTTTCGCTGGCAAGGAGTAGCTCTTCTGCCATCTCCCCGAACAGGGTTTTCAGCAGCCAGGCTGGAGAGCGGAAAAAGCAGGGGCGGTGTATCTGTTTTGCCAATAAGCGGCTGAAGCTGTTATTGGTAACTGCTTCTGGAGCACTGGCGTTAAAAGGGGTGCATAGGCGTTGGTCAATAGCGTGAAGTATCAATCCGACTTCGTCGTCTTCGTGAATCCAGCTCATCCAGTGTTCGCCAGAACCCATTGGTCCACCAAGTCCCAGGCGAAATGCCGGTAGCATTTTGGGAAGTGCTCCCCCTCGGTTGGAGAGCACAATAGCGGTGCGTATGATTCCGACGCACATTCCGGCCCTTTGTAGTGGCAGTGTGGCCGCTTCCCAGTCACGGCACAGTTGTGCGGAAAACCCTCCGCCTGCAGGGCTGTCCTCCTTGAGCAGTTCGCCGCCACGGTCTCCGTAGTATCCAATAGCAGATCCTGAGAGAAAGTAATTGGGGCGTTCTCTTTGGGCGAGTGTCCAGCGTACTAGCCGTTCGGTGGTATTCAGGCGTGAGTTGCGAATTTCGGCACGGCGTTTCTCGGTCCAGCGAGAGGAAATGGGTTCCCCTGCCAGATTGACAACAACATCTACCCGCTCTTGCACCTCTTCAGGAGCGCTGGCGGCATTGACAGACTCTCCGCAGAGTTGGTGTATCTTATCCGGATGGCGACTAAGTACTGTAAGTGTGTCGCCACGAGCGAGCCAGCGTTGGCAAAAGAGTCTACCGATCAAACCGGTGCCACCACTGATTAAGCAATGCATAGACTGCCCATCCCCGCCATAATTTCACAGGTAAATTGCATGCAGCATAGCAGTCATCTGCACATGCGGGGTGTCTCGGCGGCGCACTTTAGAGTGATCAGTGGCAGGTCATTACTATTCGGTCACTCCCCCGGTCATCGGCTTGGCAGCGCTGTTTTTTCGCTTGCGATTGAGAATTACAGCCAGCGCCAACATTGGTAGTGCCAGGGCAAATACTGAGAAAATTCCGGCAAGCATAAATGGTGTTGAGCCGCGCATCGCACGTATGTCACCGCTCATATTGGCTTGCTCAAATTGTGGCAGCTGCTCAATGATAAGCCCGCGGGGATCGACAATCGCGGTTACACCGGTATTGGTGCCGCGGACTAAATAGCGACCGGTTTCCAGTGCGCGCATTTGCGCCATTTGCATATGTTGCAACGGTCCTATGGATTCACCGAACCAGGCATCATTACTGATGGTAAGGAGTACCTGGGAGGTGAGAGCGCTATCCGCCACTAGGCGAGGGTAGACAATTTCATAGCAGATTAGTGGAGCCCAACGTGCTCCTGCAGCATTCAGTGGCCCCTGTTGGTCGGGTCCGGAGCGAATAAAGGAGGTGGGTAAATTGAAGAATTCGATAGTGCCTCGAATCAGCTCCTCCAGTGGGACATACTCACCAAAAGGAACCAGGTGACGCTTATGGTAAACACTGGGGCTGCGGCCAAAGACCGCTGCGGAGTTGTGGACTTTGCGAGAGTTATCCACAGGGCTGTGGGTGTCGTAGAGAATTCCGCTGATAAGATCAATGCCGGTTTTCTCTGCATTGCGTTGCAGAGCCTGCATTAGGTTCGGAGCCTGGCCGTAAAACATGGGTAGCGCTGCTTCAGGCCAGATTATAACGTCGACATCACGCTCGCTCAGGGTGCGGGTACCCTCCTGATAGCGGCTAATAGTCTCGCCACGAAACTCCGGCAGCCACTTTTTCTCCTGGGGAATATTAGCCTGTACCAGTCCAACGGTGATGATGCCTCCCTCTGCCTGAGTCCATTGTATATTGGCTAGGGCAGCACCGAGGGGCCAGGGTACGATTGCTGCACCAATTAGTACAATATGGGCCGGTCGCTTGAGGGGGGACAAGCGGCCACTGGCAGCCAGTGCGATGACCGCACCGGAGAGGGCCAGAAAAAGTCCAATTCCGTAGACACTCACCACCGGAGCCCAGCCAGATAACCAGGTCTCCAAGTGGGCATAGCCGGCGAACAGCCAGGGAAAGCCAGTGAACATCCAGCTGCGGAACCACTCACTGATAAACCAGAGTGCGGCAAAGGCGAGGGCGAAGCTAAATTTGTTGGCGGTAAAGCGACCGAGGAAATAGAACGGTGCTGCAAGCAGCGCCGCCATCAGCGCGACGAAGCTGGCGGTGAGTGCGAATCCCAGCGGCGGCGAAGAATTGCCAAAATTGGTAATTGAGACATAGACCCAAGAGCCACCAGTGGCGTAAAGGCCTAGCCCATAACAGAAGGCTAGCCAGAGGCTGGTGCGCCCACGCAGCGGCTTGCCGCGAGAGGCAAACAGGAATAGCCCGGCAAAAAGCGCCAGAGAAAGTAGGCCGCACAACCAATAGTTGAAAGGGGCCAGGGAGAGCGTCATTAGCCCGCCGGCAGCTGCACCAGCGGCAGGTAAAAGTAATCTTCGCATAGACTCGCTTAATCGGTAGCCGCCGTTGCGGCTGCATCCTACCCGAGAAAATCTTGGCTAGAGCCCCAGAGGGGGCTTAACTCAATCTTCATCGGGTGGTTTACGCATATGGGCCACGCGCAGCAGGTGAATTTGCCGGCTGTCCGCGTAGAGCACCCGGAAGAGGAAGTCTCCCAAGCGGGTGACCTCATCGCGACCGGGCAAGTGGCCGAAAGACTGCATAATCAGACCACCAACTGTGTCGAATTCTTCATCGCTGAATTCGGATTTAAAAAATTCATTGAACTCTTCGATCGGCGTGAGGGCCTTGACTATGTAGTCATTTTCTCCCACCCGGCGGATAAAGCTATCTGCCTCTTCCTCATCGGTTTCGTCTTCGATCTCACCGACAATTTCTTCGAGGATGTCCTCAATGGTCACTACGCCGGAAACGCCGCCATATTCGTCGATAACGATGGCCATGTGGTAGCGGTTTTCACGGAACTCTCGCAGGAGAATGTTGAGGCGCTTACTTTCAGGGATGATATTGGCCGGGCGAATAATATCTTCGAGTTGAAATTCGCCGACGCCCTTGAGGAGCAGGGGGAGCAGGTCTTTGGCTAGCAGTATTCCGCGGATATCGTCGATACTCTCGCCGACGACAGGAAAGCGTGAATGGCCTGACTCGATAATTTTGGGGAGAAACGTTTCCGGCTTGTCCTGTAGCCCTACAACCACCATCTGCGAGCGAGGGATCATTATCTCCCGAACCTGCTGGTTGGATACGTCCAGGGCGCCCTCGATGATGGACAGGGCCTCGGCGTCAACCAGCTGATTTTCAGCGGCGTCTTTGATGATGTCCAATAGTTCATCGCGGGACTTGGGTTCGGCAGAAAATGCACCAAACAATCTTTCCAGCCAGTTCTTTTCACTCGACCTGGCTTTGCTGGAAGAGTGACTACTTGGGGGCTCGTCAGTGGTCATGGAAGTGGCCATGCTCCGAATATCTCTCGTCTATTTCAATCAGTAATCGTTAGTGGGTAGATTCATTTCAACCCTCGTTATCCCGCCTCATCGAGAGGGGTGTAGGGGTCCGCAAAGCCGAGATGGGTCATTAGGCCAGTCTCTAGCCTTTCCATGATTTCCGCATCGCTGTCTTTGATATGGTCATAACCCAGAAGGTGCAGTGTGCCATGGACTAGCATATGTGCCCAGTGCGCCTCAGTCGTTTTGTTCTGTTGCTCCGCTTCCTTTTCCACAACGGGAGCACAAATTACCAAGTCTCCTAATAGTGGGAGGTTCAGCTCTGCGGGAAAGTCTGCTTGGAAGGACAGGACATTGGTCGGCTTATCTTTGCCGCGATATTGCGCGTTGAGCGCTTGGCTCTCCTCTTCGTCGACGATTCGAACTGCCAGTTCGGCCTCATCTTTTCGGTCGGACAGAGCGTTAATGACCCAGGTGCGGATCTTTTCATCGGAGGGTAGGTTTGTGCAGCGGCTAGCCCGCTGCACATCAAGGGTTAAATCAATCATAACTCTGTGGAGGAACCTCAGGCGGCATTCTCGTCGGCTTTGTTGCTGACACTGGCATCCCGCTCAGCCTCGTGGATATCGTAGGCTTCGACAATACGTTGTACGAGAGGGTGGCGGACAACATCCTTGGCGCCGAAATGGGTAAAGCTGATGCCGTTGACCTTGCCCAGGACTTCCACCGCGTGACGCAGCCCCGAGGCCTGTCCTCGTGGCAGGTCCACCTGGCTAGGGTCTCCGGTAATCACTGCTGTAGAGCCGAAACCGATCCGGGTCAGGAACATTTTCATCTGCTCGCGGGTGGTGTTTTGGCTTTCATCGAGAATGACAAAGGCGTTGTTGAGGGTGCGCCCACGCATATAGGCCAGGGGGGCTACCTCGATCACATTGCGCTCAATGAGTTTGCCCACTGTCTCAAAACCGAGCATTTCATAGAGTGCGTCGTACAGGGGCCTAAGGTAGGGGTCTACCTTCTGACTCAGGTCACCGGGGAGGAAGCCGAGCTTTTCGCCTGCTTCTACCGCCGGGCGGACTAGTAAGATGCGCTCCACTTGGTCTTTGAGCAGGGCCTCGACCGCACAGGCTACTGCGAGGTAGGTCTTGCCGGTACCCGCTGGGCCAATACCGAAATTGATATCGTTACTCTGAACCGCATGCACATACTTGCGCTGATTCAAACCTCGGGGACGCACAGAGCATTTCTTAGTACGAATCAATACCACCTGGTCTGCTTCAGTGGATTCGCCCTTCTCTCCCTTGTGGAGAAGCTCCTCTACACCGGCCTGTTGCAGGGCTAAGTGGATCTCATCGGGGGTTAGTTGATCCCGGGAGTCAGTCTCCTTGTACAGGAAGCTAAGTAATTCACAGGCAGCCTTGGCTTTTTTAGCTTCACCGTAGACGGCGAACTGATTGCCGCGATTGCGGATCTCAATATCCAGTCGCTGTTCTATTTGGCGCAGATGTTGGTCGAACTGACCGCAGAGGTTGGCGAGACGGCGAGCATCGTTGGGCTCGAGGGTAATACTTTGAGCGAGGGTTTGCGTTTCCAAACTGGTTTCCGGCACCTTAATCTAGAGGGTTCATAGCTAGGGTATACCCATTTTCCCCAGATAGGAAAGCTTTGGGTGCTACCAATAGGTTCTAACTTTACCCGATTTTAATTACAGCTTGTAATTTCAGAGGTGTTATTAGGAAATTTGGGTGGCAAGGCGTGGTTTTAAAGCACGCCTTGCCAGGGGGTAGGGCGGTCACAATGCCTCAGATCAGAATAAGTCCTCTTCCAGTTCCGAGGTGAGTAAAGTGCCGCGTAGGGAGTTTGGCAGGGCTTCCTCAATCAGGACATCGGCAAATTTGCCGATCAGGGCCAGGTCATCGGCGCGGAAATTTACCACCCGATTGTTTTCAGTGCGTCCTTGCAGCTGTCCTGGATCCTTCTTGGATACTCCGGTCACCAGAACCCGCTCAGTGTTACCTACCATGTGCCGGGCAATTGCCTGGGCCTGCTGGTTGATACGGTTTTGCAAAAGCTGCAGGCGCTCTTTTTTCACGTCTTCCGGGGTGTCGTCGGGGAGATCCGCTGCCGGAGTACCTGGGCGCGGGGAATAAATAAAGCTGAAAGATATATCAAAGCCCACTTCCTGAATCAGGTTCATGGTAGCTTCGAAATCTCTGTCGGTTTCACCGGGGAAGCCCACGATAAAGTCCGAAGACAGGCAGATGTCCGGGCGTATTTTCTTCAGGCGGCGAATCTTGGACTTGTATTCCAGCGCGGTGTGTCCGCGTTTCATGGCCATTAAAATGCGGTCGGAGCCACTTTGCACTGGCAGATGCAGGTGGCTGACCAGTTCAGGCACCTGTGCATAGACGTCGATCAAAGCATCGGAGAACTCTACCGGATGCGATGTGGTGTAGCGGATGCGGTCGATGCCATCAATTGCCGCTACATAGGTGATCAGCTCGGCGAAGTCCACTTCCTGTCCGTCTACCCCGGCGGCGCGGTAAGCATTGACGTTCTGGCCAAGTAGGTTCACTTCCCTTACACCCTGCTCTGCTAAGTGTGCAACTTCTTCCAGTACATCGGCGACTGGACGGCTTACTTCCTCGCCGCGAGTGTAGGGCACTACACAGAATGTGCAGTACTTGGAGCAACCTTCCATAATGGAGACAAAAGCCGTGGCTCCGTCGGCTTCAGGTTGTGGCAATCGGTCGAACTTCTCGATCTCCGGGAAGCTGATATCTACAACGACCACGCCATTCTTCTGCTCTTTGGTTTCCATCATTTCTGGAAGGCGGTGCAGAGTTTGCGGGCCGAAGATCAGATCTACATAGGGCGCGCGCTTGGCGATAGCCTCGCCCTCCTGGCTGGCTACACAGCCTCCGACGCCGATAACCAGCTCGGGATTTTTTTCCTTGAGGCGTCTCCAGCGACCCAGCTGGTGGAACAGTTTTTCCTGAGCTTTCTCGCGAATGGAACAGGTATTGACCAGGAGAACGTCCGCCTCTTCGGGATCGTCGGTGGGTACCATAGCGTGAGACTCGCCAAGTAGATCGCGCATCCTGGCGGAATCGTACTCATTCATTTGGCAGCCGTGGGTTTTGATGTATAGCTTTTTCGCCGGTGTATCGGACATATCGTGCCTGATTAAAAACTGGTCAATTAAACGGGTGGGGCATTATAGCGACAGGACCCGGCACTGCATAGATGGCTATATTAGCGGTTGAGAACCTGTGCTATTCTTGCGCGCTTTTTCGGGCTTTGCCCGCTTTCTGAACAACTTCGAGCTTCGGGGTATTCCCCATCCTGAGAGACTTATGGCCAACCCGATATATAAAGTGATTTTCCACAACCAAAGCCAGGTGTATGAACTCTATGCCCGGGCGATTTATCAGAGCGATATGTACGGCTTTATTGAAGTCGAGGAGTTTGTTTTCGGGGAGAAGGCCCAGCTGGTAGTGGACCCCAGTGAAGAAAAGCTAAAAACCGAGTTTGCCTCGGTAACCCGTTCCTATATCCCGATGCATAGTATTGTGCGTATCGATGAGGTGGAAAAAGAGGGGACAGGCAAAATTGTTGAAGTTAAAGGCGATAAAGTTGCAAAGTTTCCCTTTGCGCCGCCCATTCGCCATCCCCAAGATACCGAATAACCCTCCCCCTTTACCGAATCAGCTGGCCTTGGGCCAGGCTGATTCGGGCGCCTAAAGCCCTCGCAGTCTAGCGGGTTTCACTGCAATATAAGCTTCAATAAAGGTCCTCTGGACTGTCATCAAATCGCTGCAAAGTGACTGCGCAGGCGATCATTGGCCTTGATGGTATTTGATCGATATCTAATAAGCGTTCGCCTGTTCGCGGCTTGCAAACTATTGACCGATAAATTCCACTGCATGGCATAGGTTGGCGCTCAGCAGGCTAGTTATCAGTCTTTACGCGAGTTGATTACTGGTCAAAGGTTGGAGCCTTGCTATGGGCAATCGCTACCATGCGCTGTGGATATCTGATGTCCATTTGGGCAGTAGAGACAGTGAGCCTCATCGGTTGGCGGATTTTTTGGCACAGAATCGTGCCGATAAGGTGTACCTGGTAGGGGATATTTTCGATATGTATGCCCTCTCTAAAGGGAAGGGCACCTGGTGTCAGGCATCCTCCATGTTGTTGGGGATGCTTTCGGAGTTAAGCAGTCTTACTCCGGAGGTTATTTATATTCCCGGAAATCACGACGCCCCCATGCGCAGCTGGGCGGGTAAACGTTTGGGTAATATTCGTATCGAGCGCGATTGGATTCACACAGCTGCCAGCGGTAAACGTTACTGGGTAACCCACGGCGATCAATTTGAACATAATATCAAAATTAATCCGTTCAGTTACCACATTGGGGATCGCAGTTACTATCTGATGCTGCGATTTAACCGCTGGATTAATTATTGGCGTAGTCGTTTCAACAAGCCCTGGTGGTCTCTGGCCAGCCAAGTAAAGAACCGTGTGAGTGCAGCCAGGCAAATGATGACCGATTTCGAAAATGTCGCCGTGGGTGAGGCTCAGGCCAAGGGGATGGATGGAATTATCTGTGGGCATATTCATCGCCCGGCGCTGCGCAATAAGAACAGAGGTGGGCGTACGGTTACTTACGCAAACTGTGGTGATTGGGTCGACTCGATGAGTGCCGTGGTAGAACAACAAGATGGCAGCCTGGAACTGCTCCATTGGTACCGGGCCCCAAAAATAGCCAGCATAATGACAGAGGTGGTGGCCGCATGATTCAGCTTGAAACACTGTTACAAAAAAATGCCTGGTACAGCGCAGCGCCGCAAAAGCCCACACGAAAATTGGTCTCCGCTACCCTTAAAAAAATTTGTTGTGAGGAGCAGATTGTAGAATTTGGACGGCGTTACCCTCACTTGGGAGGGTTGGATTTTATTCGTCAGTTATTTAGTGACCTCAATTTCCGCTATGAGTTAAATCCCTCGGAATTGGAGCGGGTGCCAGTGACTGGGCCTTTGATTATTGTGGCTAATCACCCCCTGGGCAGCCTGGATGGCCTGGCATTAATCGATATGGTTGCCAGAGTGCGCAAGGATGTGCGTGCAATTGCCAGTCACCTTTTATGGAATATTCATCCATTGCGTCCATATTTTTTGCCGGTAGATAACTTTAACGGGCGTACCCGCCGTGCCGATGTGCAAGGGATTTATGATTATCTCGGCCAGGGTGGGGCGGTAATTATTTTTCCCGCCGGTGAGGTTTCACGCCTAAGCCCCCAGGGGGTGCGCGATGGGCGCTGGAACCCTGGATTTGTACGCTTTGCTGAGAGGGCCAATGCACCGATCTTACCGGTGCAAGTGCTCGGCAGAAATTCCTGGTGGTTCTACGGCCTGTCGATGCTGAATAAACCACTTTCAACCCTTTGGCTTATTCGAGAAATGTTCAAGCAAGCCAGCCGTGGTATTGATATCCGTATTGGCCGCCCCTTGGAAGCGGAGCACTTCCGCAGTTGGCCGCTAACTCCCCGTGCCCAGGCGGCTCTCTGGCGCAAACATGTTTATAAATTGCATCGTTCTCCCGCGCCTCTGGGGCCGGAACTTATTGCCGCTGCTGAGTCTCGGGGGGAGGTGAAAAAAATAATCGAGAGCTTTGAAGCTCTGACCTCCCAGGGGAACTTCTCCGTGCGACTCTATCGGCAGCGGCCGGATTGCCCGGTTATGCGTGAGCTGGCGCGTACGCGTGAAGTGGCTTTCCGGGCAGTGGGTGAGGGTACAGGACAGAGTCGGGATTGGGATGCATTTGATGCGCACTATGACCACTTGCTACTGTGGGACCATCATTGCCAGCAGATAGTGGGCGCCTACCGTATAGCGGGCACCGAGAGCTTGGCAGAGAATGAGATCTACAGCAGCACCCTGTTCAATTATCCCTCCCCACCGCGATATTGCCTGCCGGGTTCGGCAGAACTTGGTCGCAGTTTCTTACTGCCCGAATACTGGAGGGGCAAAGGGCTGGATCTGCTTTGGAGTGCTATCGGCCAGTGGGTCTTGCGCAATAAAGTACGCTATTTATTTGGGCCTGTTTCTATGCCGGGAACATTTTCGGTGCGGGCAAAGTCGGCAATTGTAAGATATTTTTCCCATTATTTTGCTCCGCAAAACCCACTGGGCGATGCGCGTCTGCCTTTCCTGCAAGCGGGTGCACCTCTGCCAGATCTCTCTGGGGATTCAATTGCGGATATGCGCCAGTTAAAACTGGTATTGCGTGAAGAAGGGGTGGTTCTACCGCCACTTTTCAAAAAGTATGCTGCACTGACCAAGCCGGGTGGCACTAGTTTTCACGCCTTCAATGTTGATCCAGACTTTTGTGATTCCGTTGATGGGCTCGTGGTGGTCGATTTAAATTTAGCCGATGAGAAGTTCGCACGACGCTATCTCTCAAGCGAAAACGCTGCCTGAATCAAAAGGGCAGCTTTTAATGCCGCCCTTTTGATTCTCTGCCAAACCATTTCAGAGGGTTATCCTGCCTTTCGCTGTTGCTCCAGCTTCTGGCGCACGCTGGCCAGTTTCACGCACAGTACAAACACCGACATAGCGGTGTCGAGTTCTTCCAGGGGTGGAAAACTCGGTGCTATGCGGATATTGCTGTCCTCAGGATCTTTGCCATAGGGGAAAGTGGCACCTGCAGGGGTGAGTTTTACACCGGCCTCTGCTGCCAACTTGACTACGGCCTTGGCACAGCCTTTGCGGGTATTGAAGGAGACAAAATACCCTCCTTGAGGTTTTTCCCATTGGCCCAGATCCATTTCAGCCAGACCGTTGTGCAGGTGTTCCAGCACACAGTCAAATTTGGGCTTAAGGATATTGGCATGCTTGCGCATGTGTTCCTTCAGGGTGGTGAATTCGGTAAAGAAGCGTGAGTGGCGCAGCTGATTCACTTTATCTGGGCCAATAGTCATGGTCTGCATCTGTTGCTGCAAGGATTGCAGGTTGGCACTACTGGCACTGACAAATGCGACACCGGCTCCGGCATGGGAGACTTTAGAGGTGGAGGCAAATTGAAGCACTGAGTCCACAGTGTCATTTTCCAGAGTGGCAGCACGAATGCTGGCGAGACTGACATAGTGTCCAAGGTCGTGTACAGCATAGGCGTTATCCCAGAATATTCGAAAGCCTGGATTGGCGATTTGGCCGAGCTGAGCCAGGCGCTCTACGGTTTCATCACTGTAAGTGATACCACTGGGATTGGAGTACTTGGGCACGCACCAGATACCGATAATTTCATTGTCCTCACGAATATACTTTTCTACAAGGTCCATATTAGGTCCTTGATCATTCATGGGGATGCTGACCATACCGATCCCCAGTTGTGCACAAATACTGAAGTGCCGATCGTATCCGGGCACAGGGCAGAGGAATTTGGGGGCTTTCAGTTCTCGCCAGGGGGTATTGCCGGCAAAGCCGAACAGGTAGCCGGTTAGCACTGCGTGATACATCAGGGTTAGGGAGCTGTTGCCTGCGGCGATAACCTCTTCTGTGGGTACTTGAAGCATATCCGCACCAAGTTCACGGGCACTAGTGAGCCCGATTAAGCCGCCGTAATTGCGGGTGTCAGTGCCTCCTGCGGCGCGGTAATCGTTACACAGGATACCGTCGAGTTTGTCGGATAAATTCAATTGTTCTGTGGAGGGTTTGCCACGGGTGATATCCAGATTTAACTCGTGTTGACGGATGCGCTCATAGTGGGAGCTCAGCTCTTTTTCCCACTCGGCTAACTGGTCAAAACTGGCGGATTCGATTTGCACGTGAAGTCCCCTGGCTGGTCATTAGAGTTGGCGAGCTTAGCAGTATGAGCTGGGCTTAGTCAGCCCCATGTTACGATTTTTGAAGGTTACTTTTTAGGGTGCATTGGCTTATAAGTGCGCTTTATCTTTTTTCTTCGGTATTTTTATTGGTTGGCGAGGGAGTGAAAGTCCTGCGCGTATTCTCTTAGTGTTTTACTGAGGTGTCGGCGTTGTTCAAGGCTGGTACTGGTTAATATTTTTTGGGCCAGTTCTTGCGCCTGCTGTTGGCGCTGTTCCTGATTCTGGCGATATTCTGGCGACCAGAGTTGTTCTGGGTTGAGCAGTAGGCTGCGGATTTTTTCCAGGTATCCCTCCGGTTTGTTACGCAATAATTCGAAGGTTTTGGATTGCCAGAGTCTTCGTTGCTCGATGCGCTGTAGAGGGTTGTACTCCATTTTGGATACCCAGGCGGTAATCATTTTTTTTTGCTCTTCGGTAAGGGCGCCGAGCCAGCGAATGCTTTCTCTCCGGATAATTTTGTCGCGCTTATGTTGTACTTTTTCCGGAGAGCGTTGCCATTTTTCCAATCTCTTTTGCTCTTTTCTCCACATATTGCCTTGTAGTTCATTAATCTGTTGTTCACTCAACTGCGCTGCCAAAGGCAACATCAGGTTGTAAGCATTTTCACTGGCGGCTGCTAAAAACTGATGGACCTGCTTATCGATAGGTTGCAAGTTGGGCTTTTCCAGTGCTCCTTCATCGACCCTTTTTGCTAGGTTATTCAAAAAGTCGGCGTAGCGAGGGAGTTGGGTCTGTCGGTGCCAGCGAAAAAAGCTGTTAAGGGCGCCCTGCAGCTCACCTTTTTGGGTGCGGTCCAGTTCTACATATTTTTGGGCTTTCCAGCGAATCCAGTAATCCACATTGTTGTAGGCAAATTGGATGCTGGAACAACTGTTAATAAATTGTAATAGGATTAGGAGCGTTATAACTCGCCAGAAAAGGTGTGTTGGCGTGCCGCCCGCTTTTGTCATCGATTGTTTCCTGTAGGCATTGCCCGATTGATGCCGGGGAATTATTAGAAAGCATAGATGATTAGGATATAAGCGTCTTGTGGCGTGAAATCGCTTGTTTCTCTCGTGTAGGCCTGCTTTGGGAAGCTTTTCACGCTTATCGGGAATGAGTCGAAAATGGCTTGATAAAAGAAGTGACAATGACCTCCCCAGCCATTAAAACAGCCGCTCTTTATGTGCTACCTGCACATAAACTGATAGTTGGATTCCTCCAAAAAGTTTGCCGGGAGTCCGGTTTCGGGGAGAGGGGTAGCCTGAGTGAATGATGGAATGACTACGACGATCATGGAGGCCGAAGCCCGTGAGGCTCCGGCAAGAGTTGCTGAACAGCTACAAACGAATGCGAAAGTGATGGAGCGCCTGGGGGAGCGTTTGCAAGCTCAAGCTCCACGCTTTGTCATGATTGTTGGGCGGGGTTCTTCTGACCATGCTGGTGTTTTTGCCAAGTATCTGATCGAAATAGAAACAGGGACGCCCACCTTTGCTGCGGCGCCTTCAGTTTCCAGTGTGTATGGACGCCGATTGAAATTGGAAGGGGCGTTGGTGCTGGTGATCTCTCAGTCGGGGCGCAGTCCGGATATTCTGGCTCAGGCGAAGATGGCCAGGGAGTGCGGCGCCTATACGGTAGCCTTGGTGAATGATGAGCAGGCGCCAATCAAGGATATTGTCGATTTACTGATCCCCTTGAAGGCGGGGCCGGAAAAAGCGGTGGCAGCTACCAAAAGTTACCTGACCACGCTTTCGGCAATTTTGCAGCTGGTGGCTTGCTGGAGTGGTGACAAGAGGCTGCGCTTGGCCTTGGAAAAACTACCTGAAACTTTAGAAGCTGCTGTTCGCGCAGAGATACAATTGAGACCTGAGGATCTGGCTTCGGTGCAGAATCTGGTGGTGCTCGGACGCGGTCCCGGTTATGCCATCACCCGCGAGCTGGCGCTGAAATTAAAAGAAGTGTGCAATATCCATGCGGAGTCTTTTTCCAGTGCAGAATTTTTGCATGGGCCGGTAACTCTTGTTGAGGACAAGCTGACCGTTGTAAATGTCCCTATTGAGGATGAGTCATTCAAGGCGCACAGTGAGCAAATTGATGACATAGTGCAAAGAGGGGCAAGCCTGATCAATCTGCATGTGCCGAGCAAAGGAGTACATCCCCGCATCGCCCCCCTTGCTTTGCTGCAGCGCTTTTATATCGATGTTGCCCATGTGGCAGTAAACCGCGGCATTAATCCTGATGAGCCGGCAGGCCTAAAAAAGGTCACTCAGACCGTGTAATAATCTGCCAGAAATTTCGGTGTAAATAATATTCAGTGTTAAGGAGAGGTTGTGGCTTTCGCCCTGGTCGCAGAGAAGCTTTTTGATGGTGAACGGATCTTGGAGGACGTGTCACTGATTATCGACGATGATGGTCGCATTGCCTCCATTGGAAAATCCCCGCAGTCCTCAGCGACATATTTACAGGGCCTATTGGCGCCGGGGCTGGTGGATGTGCAGGTGAATGGTGGTGGTGGTGTACTGTTTAACCAAGAGCCCAATGTTGCAGGGCTACGTACAATGGGCGAGGCTCATGCCCGGTTCGGTACTACAGCTTTTCTCCCCACGCTGATTACCGACCGTCTCGATATTATGCAGGATGCTGCGAATGCGGTTAGTGCTGCGCTGCATCAGCAAGTACCCGGTGTGATCGGTATCCACTTTGAAGGACCACATCTTAGCGTGCCGAAAAAGGGGACTCATGAGCAGTCATTTATTCGTCCTCTTAGCGATGAGGAGTGGGAAATTTATGCGCGAGAGGATCTGGGGATTAAGGTTGTTACCCTGGCGCCGGAAACAGTGCCCATGGAGGATATCAGTCGATTGTCTTCTATGGGGGTGCGGGTGTGTTTGGGGCATTCCAATGCCGATGGTGAAACCGTGCGTTCGGCATTGCAGGCTGGCGCAGTGGGTTTTACACATTTGTACAATGCCATGTCGCCGTTGCATTCTCGCGAGCCGGGTATGGTGGGATCCGCTCTTGTTAGCGACGAAGCTTGGTGCGGAATTATTGCTGATGGTCATCATGTCAGTGCCGAGGCTATTACTCTGGCGCTCAAGGTTAAGCCGCGTGGAAAGCTGCTTCTTGTGACTGATGCCATGTCCCTGGTGGGGAGTGATGCGCTGAGCTTTCCGTTATTTGATCGGGTGGTAACTAGAGAGGGGGATAAGCTCACTTCAAGTACCGGAGAGTTGGCCGGTTCGCATCTGGATATGATGGGGGCAGTGCGTAATATCAGCGACTGGTGTGGCTTGGATATCTGTGAATCCTTGCGAATGGCAAGCCTCTATCCTTGCCAGTTTCTGGGTTCGCAGGGCGGAAGTATTGTTCCTGGAACCAAAGCGAATTTTATTTTGCTCGACCGTAGTTTTAATGTGCAAAAAACCTGGGTCGGTGGGTGTCAGGTTTATGGTGAGTAGTGTGCCTGCCTCTCAATCAAGTTTGAGGGTTGTAGGCTTTCTCAACTACCGGACCGCTGGATTCTCGTACGATTAGACTCGGAGTAAAGCTGCGGTAATTGCTATCTGACTTTACGCCGTTTAGTTGTTCTTTTTCCTGTCCTCCACGGCATTGAATACGCCCCAATAACAGTTCTGCAGCGCGACGGGCAATATCTTCGTTCGGTTGGTGGGCCGTGGTGAGCTTCGGCCAGGTCTGGCGTGAAAAGGGGCTGTCTTCGAAGCCAGCGATAGAAAGTTGTTGGGGCACCTCAATGTTTAACATGCGCGCGGCAAAAAGTGCTCCTGCAGCCATTTCATCATTACCGGCAAAGATGGCCGTGGGAGGGGTGACTGAGTGTAATAAGGCGGTCGCCCCGGCTACGCCGGAGTCAAAGGAATATTCGCCCTCTATGACCTGCTCCTCAGTAAAAGGTAAGCCAGCTTTTTGCAGGGCCTTTTTGTAACCCGCTAGGCGGCTGAGGGTGGATAAGTGTTCGGCGCCACCGCCAAGGTAGGCAATTTGTCTGTGCCCCAGCTGCAATAAATGTTGGGTAATTGTGAAAGCGGCGGTTTCGTCATCAATTGCAATGCAGTTTTCCTCTCCCTGGATGCAACCTTCAGAGGAAATTATCCGTACAAACTCCACATCCAGTGACTTCAAAGTATCGATAACTTCCCGGGTCTCGGAGAAAGGGGGAGTGAGTACCAGTCCGGCAACCCGGCTTTGCTCTATTAGTTTGTGCAACTCTTCATGGATGGTTTCTCTTCGGCCACTGCCAGGATGGATAAGCAGTTCGTAGCCCCGTTCGCGGCAGGCTTCGAGGATGCCGTTTTGCATGTCGATCACATAGTAGGCATTGGGGTTGTCGTAAATAAAGGCAATGGAATAGGAATGGGTACCTGCCAGATTGCGCGCGGCCAGGTTGGGACGGTAGTTTAGGGCTTGTACCGCCTGAATGACCCGCTCGCGGGTGCTGGGGCGCACAGAGGGTTCATTGTTTATGACCCGGGAAACTGTCTTTATTGATACGCCTGCGCGTGCGGCAACGTCATTAATGGTGACTTTCATCGGCACCGATTCCTCTTGCAAAACCTGCCCTGGGGAGGCCTCTAGCCTCAAGCTCATCTCATCTTCTTTGTTCGGACCATCCGAAGTAAAAAGGATCACTCGGTACTGACAGTTTGGCAGCAGCTAGTAATCCCGGTTAATGGCGGTAGTGGGCATGAGCAAAATATACTGATCTGACATCTTTTTGTAATTTTCTTACATTATTACCTTTTGGTACCAAAAATTTATTTCCCGTATATCTTGCTATTGTGGCGTTTAATTCTCCTTATTGGAGGATTTCGGATCGTTTCACTTGGCCTTCCCAGGCTAATGGCTTGGTTCTTATGTCGGCTATAGACTGGCTCTTGATCTTTTTTGTAGTTTTACTACATAATGCGCTTCATCAAGCTTGCAGGGCCTTATTTGCTAGCGCCATGTGAGGTTTGTGAGCTTTCTACTCCATCTGGAGGGGGGAGGTTTTGATCTCACTGGCCCATTAGTATCCGATGGAGTTAGTGGGCTCCGGTAAAAATTAGGCCTGGTAAGAAAGTGCATTTCTTGAGGTTTGGTAGGGATGTTGATCAAGCCTATTAGTTTTTTCTTGAAAAAAAAGTGCACTTTTTTTGCTGGGTGGGTGATGGAATTCTCCAGCTTGTCCATCGCCTGCCGGGTGATAGGGCTTCGCCCGCACTACAACCCAGTCAGGCGGCGGGATTTTACTTGCCGGAAGGCTTTCAGGGATGAAAACTCAATGGTGGCTGTGCCGCCACCGCAATAAGGCATCGATGTCAGCTCAAGCGTGCATCGAGCAGAATTAATACGGAAGAGTCATGGTTCACAGCAAGGTTCAGGCAGTTACCGAGCGAATTATCCAGCGCAGTGAGGAAACCCGCGCTCAGTATTTGGCTCAGGTGGAGAAGGCGCACATTGAAGGGCGTGCCACTACGCACCTGTCCTGTGGCAATCTGGCCCATGCTATTGCAGCTTCTCCAGAAAAGGACAAGCAGCTTATTGTTTCCGGGCGTGGTCCCAATCTGGGGATTGTTACCGCTTATAACGATATGCTCTCAGCGCACCAGCCCTATGGGCTTTATCCGCCACGCTTGAAAGAGGCGGCGGCGCGTCACGGTGCCACTGCGCAAGTAGCCGGTGGGGTACCGGCGATGTGCGATGGGGTGACGCAGGGGCGGCCAGGTATGGAGCTGAGTCTCTTTTCCCGCGATGTAATTGCCATGTCCACAGCCATCGCCCTTTCCCACGATGTCTTTGAAGGCGCTATGTTCCTCGGCATCTGCGACAAGATAGTGCCGGGACTGGTAATCGGTGCCCTCGCTTTTGGACATCTACCCTCAATTTTTGTACCGGCGGGCCCAATGCCCACTGGGCTTTCTAATGCGGAAAAAGTACGAGTTCGCCAGCTCTATGCTGAGGGCAAGGTTGGTCGTGCCGAATTGTTGGAGGCGGAGAGCGCTTCTTACCACAGTGCTGGCACCTGTACTTTTTACGGCACCGCTAACAGCAACCAGATGTTGGTGGAAATTATGGGCCTGCAGTTGCCAGGCAGTTCATTTGTCAATCCTGGCACTGGCCTGCGCGATGCACTTAATGAAGCGGCGGTGGCACAGTTAGCAAAAATTACTGAGCCCAGCCAGCACACACCCATCGCGAAAATCCTCACAGAAAAAACATTTGTTAACGGTATTGTGGGACTGCTCGCCACAGGTGGTTCCACCAACCATACGCTGCATTTAATAGCGATGGCGCGAGCTGCCGGTATCCAGGTCACGTGGCAGGATATGGCCGACCTCTCTGAAGTGGTGCCTCTGTTGTGCCATGTCTACCCGAACGGTACAGCCGATATCAATCACTTTGCGGCAGCTGGCGGTATGCAATTCCTGATGAGTGAGTTGCTTGAGGCTGGCCTGTTACATGGTGATGTATGCACGGTGCTGGGTGATAGTGGACTTGAGTCCTATTGCCAAGACCCCTTCCTCAACGAGTCTGGTGATGGTGTAGTTTGGCGGCCAACGGCGAAAGAGAGCGGCGACACTACAGTGATTCGCCCTGTTAGCGATCCTTTCTCCCATCACGGCGGCTTACAGCTACTGGAGGGTAACCTCGGCCGTAGTGTGATCAAAGTTTCCGCGATTAAACCAGAGCATCTCAAGGTGAAAGCGCCGGCGATTGTGCTGCATAACCAGGATGAATTGCTGGAGCGTTTCAAAGCTGGCGAGCTGGAACGGGATTTTGTTGCGGTAGTGCGTTTTCAGGGACCACAAGCAAACGGTATGCCTGAACTGCATAAACTGACTCCAACCCTGGGTGTACTGCAAGATCGAGGCTTCAAAGTGGCCCTGGTCACCGATGGGCGGATGTCCGGTGCTTCCGGCAAGGTGCCGGCGGCTATTCATATGTCTCCTGAGGCCGTCGAAGGCGGCCCCATTGCCAAGGTGCGCGATGGTGACATAGTGGAGCTAGATGCCGAAGCTGGCGTGTTGCGGGTCTTGGTGGATGAAACGGAATTACATGCGCGCGAACTCGCTCAGTGCGATTTATCTGATAGCGCCCGCGGTATGGGCCGGGAACTCTTTGCCAATATGCGCGCTATCGCCAGTGGTGCCGAGAGTGGTGCCAGTATCCTTTATTAATATGTGTCGCTCAAAAGAAACGGCGCAGTAGAAAACGATTTCAGAGCAAAATTTATGTCTAACCCATTTGATATGGTGTTATTTGGTGGTGGTGGTGATCTTGCCCTGCGCAAGTTGATTCCAGCGCTGTATCGCGCTTACCGAGAGGGCAGCTTAGCAGAGGGCTGCCGAATTCTTCCTGTTTGTCGCCACCAGCAAGACGCCGATCAATATCTAAATGTGGCACTTCAGGCCCTACAGCAGCATTTGCGCGATGGTGAATATTGCAATTCCATCTGGACTGGTTTTAGCCAGTTATTACGCCCTGTGGCCCTGGATATTTCTGTACCGGATCAACAGTGGACGCACTTATCGGACATCCTCGAATCAGATCCCGAGCGAGTACGAATTTTTTATTTGGCGATTCCCCCTGGTGTTTTTGGCCCCTGCTGTGAAAACCTTTCATCCAAAGGCTTAATTAGTAAAAATTCCCGGGTGGTGGTAGAAAAACCTCTCGGTTATAACGCGCAGACTTCCGACGAAATCAATAGCAAAATTGCGAGTTACTTTCCGGAAAATAGTATTTTCCGCATCGATCATTACCTGGGTAAGGAAACCGTTCAAAACTTGCTGGCCTTGCGTTTTAGTAATGTATTGTTCGAGCACCTTTGGGATGCAAAAACTATTGACCATATACAGATTAGTATTTCTGAAACTGTCGGCCTTGAAGGCCGCGCGGGTTTTTATGATGAAACCGGTGCGCTGCGGGATATGGTGCAAAATCATCTTTTACAACTTTTGTGCCTGATCGCTATGGATTCTCCGAATTCCATGACCGCGAAAAATGTTCGAGCGGAAAAAATCAAGGTATTGGAGGCGTTGCGCCCACTAAAGGGCGGTTTGGTAGATAAAAACGTTGTGCGTGGCCAGTATGTTGCTGGAGAAATTAATGGTCAAAAGGTGCCGGGGTATCTGGATGATCTGGAAGGTGGCGCTAGTGCCACGGAAACCTTTGTCGCTTTGCGTGCATATATCGATAGCTGGCGTTGGGCGGGAGTACCTTTTTACCTGCGTACAGGCAAGCGTATGGAAAAACGCTGTGCGGAAATTGTGGTGCAGTACAAAAAAGTTTCCCACCTAGTCTATGACGAGAGTGCCGGCAATGTTGTCCCCAATCGTTTGGTTATCCGCTTGCAGCCGGAAGAGAGCATCCGGCTGATTTTGATGGCCAAGAAAATGGATAGCCTGACCACTGAGCTACAGCCGGCGGAATTGAATTTAACGCTTTCAGACACTTATGACAGCTTCCGCAGTGATGCCTATAAGCGGTTGATGCTCGATGCCGCTGCCAATAACTCGGCCCTGTTTATTCACCGCGATGAAGTGGCGGCAGCCTGGGCCTGGGTGGACCCTATTATTGAACACTGGCGTGAAACCGAAAATCAGCCCAAGCCCTATCCTGCGGGTAGCTGGGGACCAGAAGAAGCTAACGAACTGCTAGCGCGTGATGGTCGCCAATGGTTTAACGCCTACTAATGATTTTGTGGATTACCTATTTTTACGGTGATCCATAACGATGGATGGAAGTATTCATGGCAGAAGAGAAATTCTTTACCGATCGTGAACGCCTGGTACAGGCACTGGCCTACGACTGTGCCTGCGAACTGCAGCAAGGCATTAAAGAATCTGGTCAAGCCACTTTTCTTGTCTCGGGAGGCAGTACCCCGGAACCGGTTTATCGCGAACTTTCCAAGCGTCCACTGCCCTGGGCGCAGATTACGGCGGCGCTGGTGGATGAACGCTGGGTAGCAAAATCCCACAGTGGCAGCAACCAGGCATTTATTGAAAACAGCCTGCTGCAAAATAATGCCGCCGAGGCCACTTTGCTGGGCATGAAAAACACTCATAGTAGTGCTGTAGAGGGTGAAGCTGATTGTGAGCGCGCCTATGACGAGCTGCCGCGCCCCTTTGATGTGTGCATTCTGGGAATGGGTAACGACGGCCACACCGCTTCTTTATTTCCCCATGCGCAAGGGCTTGCAGAAGCACTAAATCCAGATTCGGACAAATTGTGTAGCGCCATTACCGCGCAACAGAGTGCCGTAACCGGTACCAATACCGAACGTATGACGCTGACCCTAAATGCCATTTTACAGGCAAAAAATATCAAGCTACTGATTACCGGTGAGGAAAAACTCAAGGTTTATCGTGAAGCCTTGCTCGGTAGTGATGAAATGGAAATGCCGGTGCGCAGTATTCTCAAGCAGGGACTGAAGCCGGTCACTGTGTATTGGGCGCCTTAACGAACGATTTGGAATTGATTGATGCAGAAAAATATCGCCGACATTTTGCAGTCTGCTGGCGTTGTCCCAGTGTTGGTTATCGAGCGGGCTGAAGATGCGTTGCCCCTGGCTGAGGCCTTGCTCAAAGGTGGCTTGAATGTTCTTGAGGTGACCCTGCGCACAGAAGCAGCCTTGTCTGCAGTAGAGCAAATTGCCAAACACCTACCCGAGGCTGATGTGGGTACCGGCACAGTGCTAAATGGCGATGATCTGCGCCGCTCTGTCGATGCAGGAGCGCGCTTTATGGTAAGCCCTGGTGCAACAGAAAAACTATTGGCATCTGCGGATAAAAGTGATGTGCCACTATTACCCGGTGCCTCAAGCGCCTCCGAAGTGATGGGCCTGTATGAGCGGGGTTACCGTTATCAGAAATTTTTCCCTGCTGAGGCCGCCGGTGGTGTGGCCATGCTGAAGTCCCTTGCCGGTCCATTAGCGGAAGTAAAATTTTGCCCAACCGGTGGTGTGAGCCCCAACAATGCGGCGGATTACCTGGCACTTAGCAACGTGGTTTGTGTGGGAGGTTCCTGGATGGCCTCCAGTGCCTTGGTACAGGAGAAAAATTGGGCCGAGATTACCCGTCTTTCGCAACAGGCTGCAGCACTGAAATTCTAATCTGTTAATTGCCTGTGCCGTTCCCGAATTGTTCGGGTAGTACTTTAGTGACTGATGCAAGTGCGCTACACCATCAGGCAAATCGTCATAAAAGTTCGCTAGAGTGCATTCATAAATGGATGCAATAGGGGATAACCAGAAGCTAATAAAAAGGTAAAGCCAGATGAAAATTAAAGTCGCCATCAATGGTTACGGCCGTATCGGTCGCAACGTCACCCGTGCCATCTACGAGTCTGGTTACAGCGATCGTATCCAGCTGGTTGCGATTAATGACTTGGCTCCGGTTGCCTCCAATGCGCACTTGACGCGTTTCGATACTATTCACGGCCGCTTTGCCACCGAAGTAAAAGTGGATGGCAATGCGTTGATTATCGGCTCCGATAGAGTTCAGGTCTATCAGGAGCGCGATCCGGCTAAACTGCCTTGGGCAAAGCTGGGGGTGGATCTGGTATTGGAATGTACCGGCCGCTTTACTGACAAGGCTTCTGCCTCTGCCCATATCGAAACTGGTGCTGCAGCGGTGCTGATTTCCGCTCCTTCAAAAGATGCAGATCTCACCGTGGTTTACGGCGTGAATAATAGTAACCTGACCTCGGAGCATCGCGTAGTTTCCAATGCTTCCTGCACCACCAATTGCCTGGCACCGGTGGCACAGGCGCTGCACCGTACGCTGGGAATTGAGCGGGGCTTTATGACCACGGTGCATGCCTATACCAACGACCAAAACACTCAGGATGCGGTACATGCGGATATTTATCGGGCACGTGCCGCGGCCGACAATATGATTCCCACCAAGACTGGGGCGGCGGCGGCCGTGGGTCTGGTATTACCGGAATTAAAGGGGCGTTTGGATGGAATGGCGGTTCGGGTGCCGGTAAGTAACGTCTCTCTGGTGGACTGTCAGTTTATTGCGGGCCGCGATACTACGGTTGAAGAGGTAAACCGCATTATGCAGAGCGCCGCAGAAGCCAGTGGTGGTGTCTTGAGCTATTGCGACCAACCTTTGGTTTCTGTGGATTTTAATCACACCACCGCTTCCAGCCACTTCGATGCCAATCACACGCGGGTGAATGGAAATCTGGTGAAGGTGATGGCCTGGTATGACAATGAATGGGGCTTCTCCCACCGTATGTTGGATACCAGCTTGGCCATGGCAGCAGCTTTACAGTTGGATCTGCCGGTGGCGGAATCTGCCTGAGTGTACTCTTATGATAGGTTGCTCCTAAATTAGAAAACCCTTGTGGGAAAGCCTGTGAATTCGTCTTGTACTCTAGTGGGCCGGCTAAATTTACTTTTGCAGTGCTAGCCGGTCGTAGACATTTTCTTTCAAACAAATATCTAACGGGACCATATGATTCGCCATACAAAAATCGTCGCCACTCTGGGACCCGGTACCGATAAGCCGCGTGTGATCGATGAAATGATTCGTGCCGGCGTGAATGTTGTGCGTTTAAATTTCTCCCATGGTAGTGCCGATGACCATCGCCGTCGGGTGCGGGAAGTACGAGATGCTGCTGAGGCCCAGGGGAAAACTGTCGCAGTGCTGGGCGACTTACAGGGCCCCAAAATTCGAATTGCCCGTTTTACAGCCGGCAGCGTGGCGCTTGAGAACAATGATGAGTTTACACTGGATCTCGACTGCCCTCCGGAAGGGGGCGATGAGCATCGTGTGGGGGTCGACTACCCCAGCCTGATCAGCGATTGCCATTCCGGTAATATTCTCCTGCTCGACGATGGCAAGATTCGCCTGGAGGTGACGGGTACAACTGCCAGCAAACTGTATTGCCGTGTGCTACAGGGCGGTAAACTCTCCAATAATAAGGGCATTAACCTGCTCGGTGGTGGCTTGTCCGCGCCAGCTTTAACTGAAAAAGATTACCGCGATATTGAATTGGCTGCCGAATTGGAAGTGGATTTCCTCGCAGTGAGTTTCCCCCGCTGTGCCGAGGATCTGGAGACCGCGCGCAAGGCCATGCAGGCTGCCGGTAGCCAGGCCGCCATTGTGGCCAAGATTGAGCGCGCCGAAGCCGTTGCCGACAATGCACAGATGGATGCCCTGATTCTCGCCTCTGATGCGATTATGGTGGCACGTGGCGACCTAGGGGTAGAGATTGGCGATCCCGCTCTGGTGGGTGTGCAAAAGAAACTGATCAACCGTGCCAATGCGCTCAATCGTGGCGTAATCACCGCGACGCAAATGATGGAGTCCATGATTACCAGCCCAACGCCCACCCGCGCGGAAGTGATGGACGTGGCCAATGCCGTGCTGGATGGCACCGATGCGGTGATGCTCTCTGCCGAGACCGCCGCTGGGGATTATCCTGTCTCCGCAGTGGAATCCATGAGCGAGGTGATTGTGGGGGCTGAGCAGTATCTCGGCAGTGTGCCTTACTCGCCAGAGGAACATGGTGCTTCGGATCGTATTGATACCGTGATCGCCCAGGCCGCTATTGATGTGGCTGCCCGAGTGGAGAATCTCTGCGCAGTGGCTGCGTTGACAGAGTCTGGCCGAACCCCGCGTATGATGTCCCGCGCCAATACCCGCCTGCCGATTTACGCTATGACAAGGCACCCCAATGTTGCACGTCAGCTGGTACTCTTGCGCGGAGTAGAGCCCATCAGTTACGATCCAGCCACGGTGCCTCTGGGGCACCTTACCGAGTCAATTATCGAAGTGCTGGGCGCGCGCATAGACCTGCAAAAAGGCCAGCGGGTATTGATCACCCAAGGTGAGCGCCTCAATGTCGGTGGTCATACCAACTCGATGCGTATTAAAGAAATCGAATAAATCTTTATGGTGTAAGTCATTACTAACGGTTTAGGGGTTGAAATTAGTAATGGCTTTCACCTGAAGAGAAAGATTGTCGATAAACTTTTCATTTCTCCATTCTCAGCTGCTCACTTTTTCACCCAGCTCTAAATTCTTTCTAATCTTTTCTCCTCTCTTGGTTTGTGATGTTGTTCACGTTGCGCCTGATCCTGGAGTGGTTCTATAGATCCAACTAGTAGCTACTAGTTAAAGCAGTGAAGAGGGATGGCAGCACAAATAACTTTTTTAATGAGTTATTGCCGGTTAAATTCGAATTTGATTTTTCTTTTAGATCTTTGCAGTAAATTATCTGTTGTTAGGATGATTGCCTTTATATTTATTACGCTTAATTCAAAATATTTTCAGTAATTTATTTGTCTGCAGCGCTACACTCGTTGTCGTACTCGTGTAATACCGTTTATCTATCCCCCTCGACCTATTTGCGGTAATCTGCCCAGATAGGTCGCAATTTCAGGTATCCCTTACCGGTAGCTTTGGCCTCATCCCATCCAGGTGCCGGTAAATTGGAGCTATTGGCAAGTAGTTTTCCATAAGCTTTCGGGATCATGAGGTTTACTATTTAAGATTTCACAAATTGCGAACATCCTAATCCAAAAGATTTTGGGCTGTGACAAGTACTCGTCGTGTTATTACTTGCAGGGTGAAAAATTTTTATTGGAATAGAGGCCGGCCATGTGCGCCGGGTTGTAAATAGATGTGAAGATAAATCGGGATGATTTATTGGATCTGGCAAAGATAAAAGAAGCTGGCGTAGAGCGGGCTTACGGCGTTTGAAGGATTATCCATGCAGCTAAGTGTCGAGAATAGGCAAGGCATTCGTTATATGGTGAGAGTTGGCTGGGCGTACCAGATGGGTATTCCCCTGCAGGTGGATGCCACCCAGCTCTTATCTATGTTCGATAACGCCGCCATTCAGGAGATCTATGAATACTTTTTCGGCTTGAATGGGATTTCCTGCAATACGCTGAGTGTCAGTATCCAGTCCAGTCAGTCGGGTACGATATTTCTTGGCCCCTTAAGTGAAGCTCCGGGACATTTAACCAGCCGGGAAAAAGAAATCTACCTGGCCCTGGTACAAAACCGCCTGATTATTGAGGAAGCCCCATTTGCCGCTACCGAGCTGGTCGACAAGCAGGCGCAACTGCTCAGCAAAATCCGTATAGGGTTTCAGCAGATTATTGCCCAGGAGCGGGCTGAGGCTGCGTTGATTCAGCAGCGCCATGAACAGCGCTCGGGTCTAGAGAAGGTAGGTGCTTATATTAATCGAGGCGCTACGGGCCTGGGCAACGCTGCCTGGGGGCTGGCCGTTTGGGCTAAAGACGTGCTTGAAGTGGCTGCACTAATCCATCCTGTACGTCAGTCCTTTGAGCAAAATAAAGCGGTTGTCAATTACCTGCTCCATGATAAAAGTCTTGTAGAGTCTCAACGGGAATATTTATCGGCTGTTCAGCGAGAAGCGGTAGATGTACTCGGCTTCGACCCCTCTAAAATCACCAAGCAGCAATTTGATCTGGCCCTTGAGGTGGCTGAACTGATTTATGACGATCCGGCGCTACGCGATATCATCATCCGTTTTGCCAAGGATTACGCCAGTGCCCAGCACAGTTTAGAAATCACCGAAATGGCCGGTGGTGGAGCTTTTGAGATTATTCTCACCATCGTGTTGGCTGCGGCTACAGGGGGTATTGGTGCGGTAGCGGCTATGGCGAAAAATACGCGCCTGCTAACAGCCTTCCGTGGCATCGGCGACCTGATGATGGATTTTGCCAAGCTGAAAAAGCAGCGCAATCTGCTCTCCAAAAAACGCGGCGGCAATGCCAAGGGCAATGGAGCCAGCTTCTCCGATTTAAGCTCTTCAGAGGCTTCAGTGCCGTCATCTTCCGGCGGCCCCTCGTCACGCGGTTCCTCCTCAAGCAGCACTTCCTCTAGTGGTAGCTCTAGTACTAGCAATAGCTCTTCTAGCGGTTCCAGCAACGGCAATCAAAGTAGCCAGGGTGCTGGTTCCGGCTCCAACGCAGTGGGCAGGAGTCAAGCAGGTGGCAACTCCGCCTCCAACGAGCCTGATAGAGCTAACAGTGAAACAGGCACAAACCAGAATGGTGGTACTTCCCAGTGCAATGCGAATGCCTGTGAGGGCGGAGAGCCCATCAACTTAAAAACCGGTGAGGAGCGTCTCACTCTGGTGGATACGGTATTAGATGGGCCCCTGCCACTCACTGTAGCGCGTACTTACCGCAGCAGTAACCCCAAAGATTTTGGTCTGGGACATGGCTGGACTCATACCCTGGGGGAAAAACTGCTATGGCGACCCGGTAAAGCGGTGCAATTCCACGATGCCGAGGGCCGAGTGATTAACCTGCCGGCACCAGGAGATAGCGGTCGCAGCCACAATGTGGTGGAGCAGTTATCGCTTACTCGCGTTAATGATGAACATTGGATAGTTACCCCCTATGGTGCCCCCAATGGAGTGCAGAGGCACTTTAAAGCTATCGGGGATAAGGGGACTCTTAAGCTTGCAGAAATTCGTGATGGTTACGGCAACTTCTACCTGTTCCACTATATCGATGAGCGTTTAATCTGTATCGAGAGCAGTCTCGGTGAAGCCCTGCATATCAGTCCTCCGGAAGGGCAGGCAAAAAGTTTACATATTGGTGAACTGAAAAAAGAAACCCGCGATGGTCGTATTAAAGTTCTCGCAAAATATGAGTACAACAATGAAGGCGACCTGATCAAGGCCACCGATGCTGATGGCCACAGTGAGCAGTATCAGTATCACCAGCATGTTATTAAGCAGCGTACCCTAAAAACCGGCTACCGCTTCCACTTCGAATGGGATGCCGAAGGTCCCTCCGCCCGCTGTGTTCGTCAGTGGGGTGACCCTATCGATGGGCAGGACACTTACAATTATCAGTTTGCCTGGGATGATGATGGTAAGGGGGTTAGCGTCACGGATACCCGCGGCGGTAAAGAGCGTTACCGTTTCAATGAGCGCGCCCTGCCCATTTATCACCGCGATCCGGAAGGTGCCGAGACCCTTTATACATATAACGATCTGGGCCAGATCACTAAGGTACAGCTGCCAAGTGACGATGGCAGTCTGCGCGAAGAGATTTATCAATACGATAATCAAGGCCGCCTGGTACAAAAAACCGATGCCGCCGGCAATAAGCGCCGCATTGAATACAATAGCGAAGGTCTGCCCGCAAAAGTTACGGACCCTGCTGGCAATAAGTGGCAACGCGAGTACAATGAAAAAGGTCAGATCGTTGCCACTAAAGATCCTCTCGGCAACAGTACCCAGTACGGTTATAACCCCGTTGGTCTGATCGGCAGCGTTACCGACCCATTGGGAAATACTACCCGCTACTTGTGGAATCCCGAGGGTAAACTCGCGGCGGTCAAAGACCCTATGGGCCGCGCCCAGCACTACCGCTACGATAGCGCTCGTCGCCTGGAAGAAGTACAGCACGCCCCCGGCCAGGTCACCCGCTACGAGTATGATGCTCAGGATCGCATCCATGCGGTAATCACCCCAGATGGTGCTCGCACCCAATACAGCTACAACCCTCAGGGGTTACTGGCCGAAGTTACCGACTCCGAAGGTCGCAGTACCTGCTACGCTTACGACGGCCTTAGCCAGGTTAAGGCCCGTACTAATCCGGATGGCAGCCGCCTGCAATACCACTACGACGGCGAGCGCAACTTAGTTGGCCTCACCAACGAAAATGGTGAACGCTACCAGCTTAAATACGATCTCAACGAACGATTAATTGAAGAAGTCGGTTTCGATGGCCGCGTGACCCGCTACGCCTACAACCGCGCCGGCCACCTGATTAGCTCCAGAGCAGTGACGGATTCGGATTCAGGTAAGGGCATCGACACCATCTTCGAGCGTGACCCCTTTGGTCGTTTGTTAGAAGAAGTGACCCCGGATGGAATTACTAACTTCCGCTACAACTGCAGTGGGCAATTAATTGAGGCGGAAAATACCCACCGTAAATTGCGCTGGGAGTACGATGCTAATGGGCGTGTTGTTGCCGATTGGCAGGGTAAAGACAAACTGAGCCACCAATACGATGCCGTCGGTAATCGTATTGCCACAACATTACCCGATGGTGAAGTACTGAACTTCGCCTTCAACCCCGCCGGTCAATTCCAAAGCCTGCACCGCCGCCCCATAGGCAGTGATACAGATCAGCTGATCACCAGCATCAGCCACGATGAACAGGGCAGGGAAAGCCAGCGCCAACACGGCAATGGGCTGGAAAGCCAGAGAGACTACGACCCTCAGGGCCGCCTGCAAAAACTGCGCCTGGGCAAAGCAAATGGCCCGGTATCAGATCCAGCTCAGTCAAACTCCATCCTGGAGCGTAGCTACCAATACAATAAAGCCGGCCAGATTGCCCAAATTGAGGACAGCCTGCGCGGCACCCGCAGCTACCACTACGACGCCCTCGACCGCCTCACTCAGGTAGACGGCCCCAACCCCGAATATTTTGTGCACGATCCCGCGCACAATATTCTTGCCGCCGCTAACTCGAAAGACGAAGCCAAGCAGCAGGCCAGCGCCACCCAGGTCAAAGGCAACCGCTTAGCCTTCCGTGGTGATACCCACTACCGCTACGATATCCACGGCAATCGCATCGCCGAACTGCGCGGTAAAGGACAAAAACTGCAAACCCGCTACCACTACAACAGCCGCCAGCAGCTGGTGCGGGTAGAAAAGCTCAAGGTAGAAGAGGGGGCAGAGCAGCTTCAACAAAAGATTCACTACCAATACGACCCTCTGGGGCGTCGTATTGGTAAAGTGAGTGAAAGCGTGCAAACCGGTTTTCTCTGGGATGGCGACGTGCTCCTGCAGGAAAATAAAGTCGATACCCAGACCAAGCAGGATCTCAATACCCGTACTTACTACTTCGAGCCGGGTACTTTCAAACCTGTTGGTTTAAAAGAAGATAATCAGGTTTATCACTACCATCTGGATCACCTGGGAACTCCAGATACCCTTACCAACCAAGATGGTGAAGTGGTATGGAGTGTTGCCTACAAGAGCTATGGCAATATCGCCGTGGCTCACGAAAACCAAATTGAACAGCCGATTCGCTTCCAAGGGCAGTATTTCGATGAAGAAACTGGGCTGCATTACAACCGGTTTAGGTACTATGATCCAGAAGTTGGCGAGTTTACTCAGCAGGATCCGATTGGACTTCTAGGTGGAGTTAATAATTATCGGTATGTACCTAATCCGGTAACTTGGATAGATCCTTTAGGTTTGTCATCTAAAGATTGTCCCCCTAAGCAAGCCCCTGAGAGGAAAAATAAACCTAGCTTGTTTGGTAAAATTAAATCGTTGTTTACTGGAAAGTCAGAAAAGACCAATAGTACTCCGCCACCGCCCAAGGATACCGTTGTACAGGTCGATAAAGGTACACCTGTTGCAATTATTAACGGAAAAGCCTTTGATCCAACTGTAATGCATGGAAAAGGTTTTCATGGAATGAGAATACCTGAAGGTATGTCTATTGATGATTTATTCGCGAATGGCTTGCCGGCAAAGGGTAATAATAATGATCTTATAAGTCATGCCAATGGTGGAGAAGATAGCGCATTTAGGGGTACAGCCCCCTTTATTAAGAGCCCAATGGCTGATTATGGAGGCCCAATAGATTGGGCCGACGAAGGAGGGATCGTTGTTAAGATTGAGGGAGCACCAATGTTTAATGTTAATGAGCTACTTGAGGGAAGAGTAGAAAATGCTTTTGGAGGGTTTGGGGGCAATAGATTTACAGCAGAAGCAGAAAATGCTGTATTTGCAGACGTAAAGTCCGAACATATTAAAGCCATTGCAAAGGTTAAAGAGGGTCCACGAGGAAGATTAGAGCTTGATGAGTGGATCGAAAACCCTAATTTTGGAAAAGGCCCCGAAGAATGAGTGATTTTAAATCAAGATGGAAAACACCTTTAGGTATTAAGAACGCATTAGAAATCGTCTCAGCGTTAAAGTCAGATCAATCTTTGGATGAATATCTGAATGATACTTCTTTATCAGATAAATATAGTGATAATGATCGATATTTTGATCAACTGTTTGATCTGAGAGGGATGGTGATAGATGGGCAAACATTTTCTAATTGTAGTTTTAGTTATTTAAATTTGAGCTATTGTAGATTCACTAATTGTAATTTTTCCAAAGTTAATATGTTTAATAGTAGGATGCATGAATCTTATTTTAGAGAATGTGAATTTATGTCATGTGGTCTCGAAGCTATATATGGTTGTGATACGAGGTTTGAAGACGTTAACTGGAAAGTGTCTAGCTTTAGTTCGAGTTATCTTATTGGTCCGCAATTAATTAAATCTAGTATAGCGGATTGTGACTTTTCTTCCTCTAGATTGGTTTTACCTGATTTTACTAAAACAAAAGTTATTAATAGTGATTTTTCTTGGGCGAGAATTTCGCCTACTGAGAGTTTTATAAAAGCTGTTAAGAAAAATAAAAAAACAATAAATTTAAATGCTGTTGAATGGCTTAGTCCTGATGGTAAGGCCATCAAAAATCCTTTCGAAAAGCCAAGGTTGTTTAAATTATTTGGCTCAATGGGGGATGGGTGAATGCATGACGTCAGAGTATAGTGTTGAAGATAAAGTATTCTATATTTTATGTTTAACTAACTGCCTGGGTCCATAGGCTCTACAAAAGACCATTATAATATTGGAAAGATAAGCTTGGTCACCTATATAAATTCTCTGGTAACAGTATCGCCATCGTATATCTCTGACAGAGAAGTTCTTAAATTTGCCCTTAATCCTTCCCGTCAATTTTAAAGTGTTTATTGCCGTCCAGTTGGTAGTAATATCAATGTGAGTGCTCATTAAATTTCATCTAAAACCTTGAAATCCATCCAGATATGCTCCTGGTTTTTAATAATCAGGAGATACGCATGACTATTCAAAGCAAATTAAATTTTTGGATAAAATACCTAACCCATTGGAAGGATAGCGACCTTTTCCAAGTCGCCTACTACCAGTAGCACCAGCTAAGGCTCAGCACCTTCACTTATTGGCGCAGCAAGCAGAGCAAACAAGCACCCAAACTAATGCCAATAACTATACATACCTCATAAGCTTCTATGATCATGACTTTGCCGGGTAATATTCAGATACAAATGCCGTTATCTGAACTGAAACAGGAGAATAAATGGGGTTAGAGAAATAAATGGAATAAAAGTAAATTATTGTCGTTTAATTAACCTTTAATCAGGTTTCTGTTCACTGGCTACGAATACGATGCCCAGGATTGCATCCATGCGGTAATCACACCAGATGGCGCCCGCACTCAATACAGCTACAACCCTCAGGGGGGGCTGGCCGAAGTCACCGATTCTGATGGCCTCAGTACCTGTTACGCCTACGATGGCCTCAGTCAGGTTAAGACCCGCACCAACCCGGACGGCAGCCGCCTGGAATACCACTATGACGGTGAGCGCAACTTAGTTGGCCTTACCAATGAGAATGGAGAGTGCTACCAGCTTAAATACGATCTCAATGAGCGCCTGATTGAAGAAGTCGGCTTCGATGGCCGCGTGAGCCGCTATGCCTATAATCGCGCTGGCTACTTAATCAGCTCCAGAGCCGTAACCGACACTGATACTGGTAAGGGTATCGATACCATCTTCGAGCGCGACCCCTTCGGCCGCCTTTTAGAAGAAGTCACTCCAGACGGTATTACCAACTTCCGCTACAACCGCAGTGGGCAATTAATTGAGGCGGAAAATACCCACCGCAAACTGCGCTGGGAGTGCGATGCCAATGGGCGTGTTGTTGCCGATTGGCAGGGCAAAGACAAACTGAGCCACCAATACGATGCCGTCGGTAATCGTATTGCCACAACATTACCCGATGGTGAAGTACTGGACTTCGCCTTCAACCCCGCCGGCCACTGGGCAGCGAAACCGATCATCTGATCACCAGCATCAGTCACGATGAACAGGGCAGGGAAAGCCAGCGTCAGCTCGGCAATGGGCTGGAAAGCCAGAGAGACTACGATCTTCAGGGCCGTCTGTAAAAAACTGCGACTGGGCAAGGCCAATAGTCCGGTATCAGATCCGACTCAGTCAGACTCCATCCTGAAGCGTAGCTAGCAATACAACAAAGCAGGCCAGATCGCCAAAAGAGAAGACAACCTGCATGAGAACCTGCAATTGTAACTACTGCACCCTAGAGTGCCCCTCACTGAGGGCCTTGGTTTCAAGCAAAACTATAATACCTACTGTGGCTTCGATTACACAGGTCAGGATAAATTCCTATCAGCCGTAATACCGCTGTAATGTAGAGGATAAAGTAAATTGCATTACTATTGGACTTAATGAGATCTGTCAGTATGGATATGATTTCAATGAATGCTGGAGCGCAAAAGTCAACTCTAGTGGATTCGATGCCTATCATATCCACAATTGCTCTGATCGCTTAATAAGTTAAACTCATTGATGGATGCAGATACTGCTGGCAGGAGTAATGATTCTTCCATCAAGGGCGATCTTTTTTATCAATCATCTAAATAAATTACTTTGATTGGCGCTTATATTTTTATATACATTAGTACCGTGCCAGTCATCTAATTTTGGTGGGTTTTAAAAATGTAATAAGTGCTTTGTGTTTTTCAAGTGTCTTAGAATTGCAGAATACTTTCTGATGGGTTTGCTGGTTAAAGCTAATTCATTTATACAGAAGTACATGCCATTACATACAATATATTTTTATTGATTTATAAAGTTTTAAATTGTTTAATTTTAGTATTAAAAAACTGCATAGAGTTGACCATGAGCAATAGAGCTAAAATGTCAAAGCCATCTTCCCGGCCAAAGATCCATAAGGAAGGGGTTTCAGAAAAGTTGATCGGGCGTTTTGATAAAGATTTACTAGGTTTCAGTAGGCATCATATTGTTGATATACAAGGAATGGGCGAGTTTTTCGATATTGGGCGCATGATAATCAAAAATCCAGCTTTTGATGGATCTAAAGTTGATTCTTTGCAGCGTTGTGTGGCCTCAGGAGGACCACTAAGCAATGCATCTAGATCTGCCCCAATTGGATTGTCAACCCAGCAGTCATTGAGAGATTGCTTTATGTGGTCGCCTATTAATTTATTTAGCGGTCCAAGTGCTAGGTTTAGAAGTGATGACCCTGAAAGTGGCTATGAACAGGTTAGGCCACTAAGTATGTCAAAAATTCGGTGGGAAGTTTTAACGGATATTCAGGCTTTTTTGGATCTATTTCCAAGAAGGCAAGGGCGAATTGATGGTGATATATTGAACTCTCAATTGGTAGTTCAATATATGGAGTTACTGGATAAGTTGGTAGGCTTAACAAAGACAGGTGAAGGTAGGATTCATATCTTTAATTATTCTGACTGGAAGCTGACAGGGACAAGGCGGGAAAATAGCTTTGGTTATCGATTAAAGAAGTCAGTTTACTAGTGCTTGGTTGATGTTAACCTTATCCTCAGTTGCGCTTGGTTGATGAGTACAATTTTCTGATACTATGAAGGTTTTACTGTGGTCTAAATTAGATAAAAAATAATTTTCCAAGTTTTTGGGTAGATTAGAGGTCTGAAGATTAAGTTCCCAAGTGAAAATGGTTGGTTGGAGTGTGGATGTTTATCGTTTATATAGCATTCACACAGGAATTAGGTGCCCATCTAGGAATATGGTCCCTATGGTCGGTTACATATGGTAATTGCTTCAGGTTTTTCCTGAATCTTATGCACCTGTACCCCTTAGAGGCACCAGCTAATGTTAAGGGTTCCAAAGACAAGGGCGCGATTTTATCTACGAAAATCTGTGTCAATTCAAGGGTCTAAAAAAATCCCTGATCGTATCGAGCAGCTTAAGCTGGTTTTCTGAGATTATTGGTCCCACTATGAATAATCTTGCCTAGCCTGTAAATACACATCTACTTAATCTAATATAAATCTACCTAATTACCACTCTTGCTAAGTCAAGCGAGACTGTATATAAATACAGTTATCTCGTTGATCTGCAAGGGAATACACCATGGCTCGCAACAAGGTACAGTTTCAGAAGGGTATTAGTTTGACCCAATTCCTCAAAATGTACGGCAGCGAGGAACAGTGCTTCGATGCGCTGTCGCGATGGCGCTGGCCCAATGGCTTTAGTTGTCCTCACTGCGGGCATGACAAACATTGCGCCCTCGCTTATCGCAAGCTTAAGCAATGTAACCGTTGTCGGCGCCAGACATCGATTACCTCTCGTACAATTTTTGACTCCACAAAGCTCCCCCTCACCACCTGGTTTCTCGGTATCTTCCTGATTACTCAGGATAAGAAGGGTATTTCCTCTATGGAGCTATCTCGACATCTAGGTATCTCTTACAACGCAGCATGGCGTATGAAGCAGAAACTCATGCAAGTGATGATGGAGCGAGACCAACGATACAAACTGTCCGGTTTTATTGAGCTGGATGATGCCTATCTCGGTGGTGAGCGTACTGGATGCAAGCCCGGGCGCGGAGCTAAGGGTAAAACCCCCTTTGTTGCGGCCGTTGAAACAACCAAGGAGGGACGTCCAACCCGTATTAAGCTCTCAATTATCAAGGGCTTCAAAAGCAGTGAAATTTCAACCTGGAGTAAAAAGTCCCTTTGCAGTGGCAGCACAGTTATCTCAGATGGCCTTCCATGCTTCAATGCCATTAAGGAGGCCGGTTGTGTACATGACAAAATTGTTTGTGGTGGTGGCCGTGCTTCTGTTGAAGAGCCTGAGTTCTATTGGGTAAATACAGTACTTGGTAATTTAAAGAGTGCGCTGCGTAGCACTTACCATGCTATTAGGCCGAAATATGCACAGCGCTATTTGGCAGAGTTTCAATATCGCTTTAATCGGAGATTTGATTTATCGGCACTCATTCCAAGACTGATTTACGTCTCTCTTCGAACACCACCGATGCCGGAAAGGTTGCTAAAAATTGGCTTAGCATAAGTGGTAATTAGGTAAATCTAAACAAACCAAGCGTATATAAGATAGCTAGCTATTCCATACGTAGCTAATAGGCTAATGCTCATAAAAAGACCTCGCAAGCCAGTTTTTCCTGCCAGATAGGCGACTGAATGACCCAACCTGCCCACAGCAAAACCTATAATCCAGATAGCAGTGACTGTTAATGGCGGAGAAATTAATACAAAAGGAATCGCGAGCACAGTGAAGATGCAAGTGTTTTCAGTTAGGTTTCTGTGTGCATTATGATTTCGCTTAAGCTCACTAATTGCTAATCCAGATGTTACTTCCCTGTTATTGCCGCTTTCTTGCCATTCCTCTGGTGTGGAGTACATTTTGAATTTCACTCTAGTGATCTCCGTCGATGTCATTAACAGGCTGTGGTTTCCTGTCAATATCAGAGCCGAAATAATTATTATGTGTAAGTGTGATACAGAAGGCAGGCTGACTTTGGTCGATCCTATATCCGCAAGGGGTAAGTTAATAAAGGTTGAAATAATGAATAAGGCAAATGGATAGATGGTAACTAATTTTATTGCTTTTCTTTGCTTTTGATCGAGTTCCATTCTTTATTTTTCCTAGATTATTAATCTCTGTTGTTATCAGATTGATTGGCTTGTATCGAGTGCGTCAGGGGGCTTAGGTCATGTTTGAAATTTCTGTAAGGGAGGGAAGTTATAGTAGCTAACAACTATTTTTCAAAAAGAATTTTCGGATATTGACTCATCGTAAGGCAATGTTTTTAAGGTGTGAAAAGCATTTTTTAATATTTTTTCACCAGAAATGATTACCTGTGAAACTATTTTTCCTGTCTTTATTGTGTTTCTGGTGTGGAGTCTTCATTTGAAGTAGTCCTTGAATTTAATTCTTTTTATGCCATTTGGTTGAACTTGCCGCCTCATTAAAGAAACCAATGTCATTATTACTATTTTGAGAGTTGGTACTATTGACAGTAGTTGTCTTCAGCATGGAAGGTGAGCGGGCTGTCTGGGGTTATCAATTTAATAAAATAATTAAGGTTCAGGTTATGAGAAAAGCTAATCTTTCAACTTCAATAAAAACTGCATTATCTTTGTGTTTGCTAATATCACCTGCTATCAGTTTTGCTGAAAGTGATTCTTCACTTGAGCGTGCTAATGACAACGCTAAATTTAAACGTTGTGGCACTAATCACCCCTCTATTCAGGAGGCTGCTTTGAAAGAGCAGCATTTTACTGCGCTGCGCGGACAGTCTCGTAGTATAAGCAGTGGAACTCATACGCTACGTCCAGCGGGTTCTGTAACTATTGATGTATATTTCCATGTTATTACTGATAACGCCAATAATGGGTCGCTACCCAGCAATGTAATTAATGCGCAAATGGCAGTACTTAATGATGCTTATGCGAGTACACCATTTACCTTTAATCTGGTTTCAACTTCAGTAACGGCTAATAATTCTTGGTATAACGTTGGATATGGTTCCTCCGCAGAGCGCGCTATGAAAAGTTCATTGCGTGTTGGTGATGCGGGAGACCTGAATATCTATGTGGCTGATATCGGCGGTGGTCTACTTGGGTGGGCAACTTTCCCAAGCAGCTATTCTTCAGATCCGCTGGATGACGGGGTAGTTATTTTAACCGGTTCTGTGCCTGGTGGCGATGCAGCGCCTTACAACGAGGGCGATACTCTTACTCATGAGGTTGGTCACTGGTTAGGTTTGTATCATACCTTCCAGGGCGGCTGTGGTGGAAATGGTGATTATGTTTCCGATACTCCTGCCGAGAGGTCGCCGGCTTACGGGTGTCCAGTAGGTAGGGATTCCTGTACTAGGGGGCGGAACGCAGCCGGTCTTGATCCGATTACAAATTTTATGGATTACACTGACGATAGCTGTATGTACGAATTCACAGAGGGGCAGGCTACTCGCGCAGATGAGCAAAGCAGTACCTACCGCGGTCTATAATAATATTTTCGGGGGGATTATTCCCCCCGATACACTGATAATTATGAAAAGTATCCGATTTTTTATCCTATTTACTTTGATATCTATAAATACGGCTAATGTAACTGCCCAGAGGCTCGCTGTGCCAGACTATGTGGCTTGTAATAGGAACCAGCTGACTTCCTGGCAGGGAGAGGTGACAAAATTAGTGCGGACAGGAAACAGCATTAAAGTATGGATTTCCACTGATTACGACACCAAAGAATCATTAGAATTGACGATGCCTAGCTGGAAAGCACTTCTCGGTCAGTTCCGTTTACAAGGGAAAGAGTTTCTGGAGAGTGACTGGGGAAAGGTTACTGATCCACAAGCAGGACTTAGGCCTGGGATTCGAGCAGTAATTTGGTTGTGCGAGAATAAGGCCTATCCCACTGTGATCAATTGGCAGCCTCGGCCAGAGTAGGTGCCTGCATTCTTACTTTATGTGTAATCAAGATTTAACTAAATTTTTAGTGCCACCCTAATTAAGTCAAAGAAATCTTCTCTAATGGTTGGTGATTTTTAAATTAAAGGTTACAAGTCGTGGAAAAGTAACCCCTCAATAAGTTTCGGAAGCCTGCTCCTATATTGAGAGGCGTTTGTTGGGGGGAATATTTAAGAGGATTCTATTGCTGGAGTTCTCATCAATTAATTGATTTCTTTCTTCGTGCAGAATTTTCTGCATTTATATTTGCGCTAAGATCTACATCTACCTTGTAAATGTATTCTCGATTGGGTTGCTGGAGCTAACTGAGTAGTCCTCAAGTTCAACCCCTTGCTTGAATATAAAAATGAACATGTGGCTATTACTATCTGTATACTTCCTTCTGAGAAAAAAGAAGGATCTGAGCATCGCTTGGGCTAAAACACTGTGTTGAGGTCGTTAGATAGACTCCAGTTTTAGCAGGCTGCCCTTGGTGTTTCCTGCTGGGAGTTCCTTTTATAAATTTATCTGTAATTTTTTAAAAGACTCATTTTTTTGGTATTCCCTGATCTAGAAATCCAGAATCGACACCGAACCAAAAGCTTCCATCTTTATTGTTAAAATACATATATCGAATGTTGCCTCCGCTGGGTACAGTCGTTTGACTGACAAACTTTTGTGCTTCTGTATCAAAAGCAAAGATGATGTTAGGAATATCACCGGTGTCTGCTACCCATAGCCGGCCTTTGTTATCCATTGCGGTTCCGTAAGGGCGAGGGTTTTCAGTGGGGAGCTTCCACTCTTTGAATTCTTTTGTACTGGGCGTATATCTGCCAAGATAGCCCTCTGGATAGTCCACATACCAGATATTGTTAGATGTATCGATTTCCAGCCTGCGAGGCCGAGCGTTTGGTCGGGGAATTGAGATTTCGTTTACCACCATGGTTTTAGGGTCTACCCAAGCTAGTTTATTTGTACCAAATAAAGCAACCCAGGGGCGATCTTGGGAGTCTACCTTGATTCCATAAGGGCGTGCGTTGGCAGTTTGTGGTGTAGCTACTTTCACCTCTCCATTATTTACATCCAAAATGCCTATGCGATTGCTCTGTTGGGCTGTAAACCAAATATTGCCCTCACGGTTGAATACCAGTGTATGTGGATCATTTACACCTTTAGGCATTGGGTATTGAGTGATTTTACCGGTCTCTGCATCCATACGCCCAATATGAGCATTGCGGTTGCCCGCATACCAAACCATGCCCTGCTTATCTACTATCAAGTTGTGAGGGTGGGTTCCTTCAGGGACCTCGAATTTTTTAAACGTCTGATCAGACGGAGAAAATCGACCGACGTAGTTTCCGGCCTGTCCACAGAACCAAACTTGCTGCCTGTTATCCACATGGGGGTCTCTGGGCAGTCCCTGCCAGGGGACCTTCCATTCGTTTAATTTGAGTCCGTCTGGCAGTTTATTTTCTTGTGCCGCAGTATTTAATGACGTCGATAAGAAATATATGACGCAGATAGTGAGTTTTAGTGACAGCGCAGGAAGTTTTGGGGAGATGTTCATTTGCCAATTCCAGTGATTAAGCCGTCAAGGAGAATTTATACGTATATGCCGTAGTATGGGAAAATGGGTGATCTGAGTCCTGGTCAAAGCATAGGTGATAATTGATGCTTATTGAAAATGGTTTACAGGGTCAATGTTTCGCCGAAGAGTGATTGCAAACTGCTATGTAGCGATTAAGAATCTCATTGGGGCACTTGATCATATTTACGAGAGAGACACTGAAGTCTCAGAACTCTATTTGTGTAAGTTCTAACTGACCCAGTGGGGTTTAAATGAGAAGAGCCTTGTCTTTACTACAAGGCAGAATTAATAGCCGGTTTGGTGGTGATTGGCAGTCATCTTAAGCTCAATTTACACGCCAGCGTTGTATAGCGTATATTGCTGTCCTCAGTGTAGGAGTCCCGCTATGTTACAACGCCTCCGTCGACCGGAAATTCTGCTGTTGATCCTTGCAGCCTCAATGCCACTTTCTTTTTCTGTCTGGAATACCCTCCTTAATAACTTTGTGATAGCCAAAGCTTCATTTACTGGGGCTGATATTGGCTTGCTACAAAGTGTGCGGGAAATCCCAGGTTTCCTTGCCTTTACAGTGATCTTTGTTTTGCTGCTTATTCGTGAGCAGCGGTTGGCGCTTCTCTCACTTGTAGCAACCGGGATTGGTGTGATGCTGACCGGTTTTTTTCCATCTCTCACAGGTTTATTACTCACGACATTATTGATGTCGATCGGTTTTCACTTCTATGAAACCCTGCAAACCTCTCTGGCTTTGCAGTGGTTTCCAAAGAAGACTTCGGCAATCTGGATGGGGCGAATGGCTGCAGCTGGCTCTTTTGCCGCATTGTTGGCCTATGGGCTAGTTTGGGGCTTGATGAATTTTGGCGGGTTGGACTATTCCTGGGTTTACCTGATTGGAGGGGGGAGCACAGTTATTATTGCCCTGGTGGCCTGGATACTTTTTCCTCAATTTAATCAGCCCCATAGCCAGAGAAAACAGTTGGTTGTACGCAAACGTTATTGGCTTTACTACGCTCTGACAATGATGAGCGGTGCACGTCGGCAGATCTTTATTGTTTTTGCTGGTTTTTTGATGGTTGAGAAGTTTGGTTATAGCGTAGGGGAAGTTGCTGCACTTTATACCGTAAACCACCTGTTGAATTTATATATTGCCCCGAAAATTGGCCAGTTTATTGTTCGCTTTGGTGAGCGCCGAATCCTCACTCTGGAATATATTGGTTTAGCACTAGTCTTTGCTGGTTATGCATTGGTAGAGAGCGCGATGATGGCAGCTGCGCTTTATATTATCGATCATCTGTTTTTCTCTATGGCCATTGCCATCAAGACCTATTTCCAAAAGATCGTGGATGAACGTGACATCGCAGCCTCTGCAGGTGTCAGCTTTACCATTAATCATATCGCGGCGGTTATTATCCCTGTTTTGTTTGGTTTGCTATGGCTCACCTCTCCAGCGATGGTTTTCTTTGCTGGATCTTTGATGGCTTTGGTTTCTTTGGGATTGGCTCAGCTGGTACCGGAACACCCCGGACCAGGCAATGAAGCGCGCTTAGGGCAGGGTGTTGCTGCCACATAGTGGCTCTATTATTTTTTAAGTTTGGATTCTTTGATCGTTATTATGGGTTGTATATGCATCTAATCCTCCTACTCATAGTGCTTGCACTTCCGCTATATGCTTTTGCGTCGCCGGAACAGATTCCTGTGGGTGAGTACCGTATTGAATATGAGATCAAAGGATCTGGTGAGGCTATCTTGTTTTTAGAAGCGGGGGGCTCGGCTGGCATGTCTGACTGGAATCGAATCTATGACAGGCTAGCAGAGCATGCACGAGTTATACGTTACTCGCGTGTTGGCAATGGTAATTCTACAGCCATCAAGAAACATTTTAGCTCTGAGGATTATGCTCAAGGGGCCAAGGCCTTATTGGAGTCTTTGGAGGTTAAAGAGAAAGTTACTTATATTGCGCACTCCTATGGTGCTCATGTAGCCCGAACGTTTGCCGCACAGTACCCAGAAAGAATGGCAGCGTTGATGCTGATAGAGCCTTCTTCTGAGCATGATGTGGATATTATGCGATCTCTGAATTTGGAATTGGCCGAAGAGCAAATTGCTCAGGTAAAACTGGATGATATGAAGAACGGCATGTCGAATCAGTACCTGGATTTTTGGTCTAAACGCCCTTTACCTGACTATCCACAAATCCCAGATATACCCGTCACAGTAATTGCCTCAATTAAAAAGTATGACAATCCTCCTCTTCTTTTCTTTACTGATGAGGCCCGGGATAGATGGGGGGAGTTACATTCAAGTTGGGCCCATGCATTTCCACAGGGGCGGGTTGTTTTGACTGAGAAGAGCTATCACTATCCTCAAAATGATGAGCCAGAAATGGTGGTGAAAGAGATTTTGGCACTCACGTTAAAGGCTTATCCACAAGAATGAAAGTAAAGAAGCTACGCTTTAGGCTATCTACTTTTCACGATGAAATGTTCTTTTTTTAAGGTGAGCTGAGCTATCTACCTCATTTAAATCTGTAGCATGAGGCACCTTGGTTTTAGGACGTATATTATGTTAAAAAAAATAATTCTAGCATTTTCTATTGTGGCGGCCTCAGCGAGCACTACCTATGCAGATAGCATTGATGTAGTGCCCGATAACTTATCTGATGAAGAAAAGTTATACGGTCTTTCTTTGTTTTGGAAAGAGGTCAGTTACAATTTTGCTTTCTTCGATCAGGTTCCAGATCTTGACTTTGATGCGAAGTATCGCGAATTTATTCCTCGAGTTTTAGCTACAGAAAACAGCTATGAATACTATCGTGAGTTAAGTCGCTTTAACGCATTGCTTGAGGATGGTCACACCAATGTTTATTTCCCCAAAGATATGCCTGCTAAGTATGTCGGATGGCCGGCTATTCGCCTAAAGGAAGCTGATCAACAGCCGGTGATAATCGGGGTGGAGAGGAGCTTAGCACCTGAAATTCCTTTGGGGTCAACCATTGTTACTGTAGATGGCCAGGGTGTGCAGAAATACATGAAGGAACAGGTGATGCCTTATATCGCCAGCTCTACCAAACACGTTTTATGGGGTATAGCTGTGCGAGATCTGTTGGACGGCGTTCCGGGTTCCAAAGTTGAGCTCACTATAGAAACCCCTAAAGGTGAAATTAAGAAAGTACAGGTTGAGCGGGATGCGCGTGGGAGGAAGATTGATTACACCTCTATTGCACAACCTCAGTCGAATGGTGAGCCATTTGAGCTTAAGTGGCTTGATGATGATATAGCCTATGTAGCTTTAAATACTTTTGGGAAACAGGCGGTTGTTGAGCAGTTTAAATCTCATTATGAAGATATTGCCAAATCAAAAGGGTTGATAATAGATTTACGCTTTAATGGTGGCGGCAATACCAGTCACGCAGGAGAGATTATCTCTTATCTGGCTGACCGAGATTTACCAGGTTCTGTCTGGAAGACTCCCAAGCATATCGCAGCCTATAAAGCTTGGGGTGCTTTCGCTGACCAGTTTGAGGAGATGGAAAAATATCGCCCTTATGGGGAGGGGAATGCTTGGGAAGTCGGTGGGGACCCTTCAGAAAAGCTTAAGGCTAAATTGGATAATAATCACATAGTGCCTACTTATGTGCTAATTGGAAGAAATACGGCATCGGCAGCGGAAGACTTCTTGATTTATGCTGACCCACTTGAGCACTTTACCATTGTTGGTGAGCCAACAAATGGTAGCACTGGTCAGCCAATATTTTTCGATCTTCCTGGAGGTGGTTCTTTTAGGGTTTGTACCAAGCGGGATACCTATCCAGATGGGCGTGAATTTGTTGGCTATGGAGTTAAACCGGATATTTTAGTTGAGCGTACAGTGAATGATGTCCGTAGCGGTACGGATATTGTACTCACTAGAGCGGTCAGTGAGCTGAAAGCTAAGTTAAACCTGTAGGTAGAGCTGCAGTCCTGTCGGCAACTTGTGATATGGGAAATTAATAACAAGTTGTCGGCCTATGCTTATATAACTTGGTAGCACCTTATCATTAGCGTGCCTGGAAGTTATTCGTCAGTGGGGTTGCAATATTTATCTAATCGCGTCACTGGGTCCTTTCGTATCTCCGCAATGACTTTCTTTCAAACAAGTTGTTGCGGCCTGCTTGAAAGTCTTCCTTATAATCCACTAAATTTGGTTTTTGGCATTTACAGCAGGCTTTGTTTGCCTGTTGGCCCGCTTACCTGTTTAATGCTGACTTTGGTTTCCGGCGACTACAGGAAAGCGCTTGTCATCGTTTATAAGCCAATTAAGTGGTACGTTAGGGTATCTCTGAAAATTAAGTAACTATAAAAGTAGCTAGGAGTTGTACTTATGGCACAGATCAAAGCTTTGGATAAAAAGGCACACGCCAACCTGAAACTCACCCAGGACATCACTTTTGACCATGTGAGCAGCAATCATATTTTGCCGCTGGTGGTTCAGGAAATTGTTCAGGCGGCCCAGAGCTATCCGATCCTGTTCGTAAAAGACCAGAATGCTGAGCAGTTTAAAGTGGTTGCCCTTACAGGCCTACGTCCCGGTGAAAACCTGTTCTCTGGCGCTGAGGGCTGGAATGGCAGCTACATTCCTCTGCAGGTTCGCACCTACCCATTCGTGCTGGTGAAGAACCCAGAGAACACTGATCAGGCGGTACTGTGTATCGATGAAGACTCCAGTATGTTGAGTGAGTCCGCAGGTGAGGCTCTGTTTGACGGTGAGGGCGAGCAGACTGACTACCTGAAAAACCGCGCTCAGGCGGTGGTAGAAACTGCCCAGCGCGTATCTGTTACCGAGTCGTTTATCGAATTCCTGGTATCCAAAGACCTGCTGACCCAGAAGAAGCTGACTCTGCGTATTACCGAAGAAGATAAGCCCTACGATCTGACTGGTTTTTACGTGATTGACGAAGAGAAGCTGAACAAGCTGTCCGATGAAGACTTCCTGGAACTGCGCAAGCGTGGCGCTCTGCCGGCGATCTACGCTTCCATGATGTCCTCCATGCAGGTTCAGAATCTGATTCGCAAGAAGCGCCTGAACTAATCCTGTATGGCCCGGCAATTGCAGTTGCCGGGCTGCCTGCGCGTATCAGTATTACGAGATGTAGTTATCAGCAGTCATTATCCCTCCTTGATCCCGCCTTGCACTCGTACCACTATTAGCCCCTCTGACGTTTAAGTTCGCGAATAATAAAATGAAATACCTAGCGCGGCTCTCTCTCCGCTACTGGTTTGCCTGGTTGGCGTTATTTTACGGAGCCTGGCTGTTTCTCGTTATGCAGGGCGATAACTTGGCCCTGGCACTGGAGCATTGGTCTATGGCGCTTGCAATGGCGCTCGGCAGCTATGCCGCCGGTTCCACGCCCATGGGCGGAGGCACGGTGGGCTTCCCCGTGTTGGTGCTCTTATTTGATATGCCTGCCAGTCTCGGCCGCGACTTCAGTTTTGCGGTGCAGTCGATCGGTATGGTTAGTGCCAGCCTGTTTATTCTTTGTCGGCAGCAGCCGTTAGCCTGGTCGATGCTGCGCGGCGCCTTACTCGGTTCTTTATTGGCCATCCCCGCGGGCATATTGCTGTTTGCGCCGATGATTTCTGAGCTGTGGGTGAAGCTCTCTTTCGCGGTGCTTTGGGGTAGCTTTGGGATATTTCATTTGTATCGGCTCGCCGAGATCACCGACTGTGAGCACAAGGGTGATCCGCAGTGCCCAACGGATTTTCGTGTAGGTCTTCTGCTTGGGGCTTTTGCAGGCTTCTGTGTGGTCTCGGTAACCGGGGTTGGTGTGGATATGCTGGTGTACGCGGCTTTGGTGCTGCTGAGCCGTGTGGACCTGAAGGTAGCGATTCCCACCTCGGTAGTGATTATGGCCTTCTGCTCTGTACTCGGTGTGCTGGTGAAGTCGCTGGCCGGCGACTGGCAGCCAGGGGTTTTTGGTAACTGGCTGGCAGCGGCGCCGGTGGTGGCCTTGGGGGCGCCCCTTGGTGTTTTTGTTGTGAGCTTGCTGGGGCGCAAACCTACCCTGCTAATTGTGGCTCTACTGTGTGTTGTACAGCTTGTGTGGACCTGTGCGTCGGAACGGCAAGCCCTAAGCGGCCTGGGAGGACCTCTAGTGCTATTGGCGTTATTGCTGTGCTTACTGGGATTCGAGTGGCTGCGGGTATTGGGGTTGCGCCGAGCGTTCAACCGTGGAACGGCCACAGTAATAGGATCTGGTTCAGAGGCTAAGGCAGTTGCCGTAGAGGAGAGTTTGATACCGGGGGTTAAATAAGGGTACTTGGCGAATGCTGGCGCGCGACTGCGTGCCGGCGGCAAAGACTAGATGTTTTGCGATAAAAAATATCAGCTGTAGCTGGTAACTGTAAAGTAGCCTGGCTTTGAGTGCTGCCCTGATTCGGGCCTGCGGGATAAATTCTGGAAGATGGCTGGGGCGGAAGGATTCGAACCTTCGCATGACGGGATCAAAACCCGCTGCCTTACCGCTTGGCTACGCCCCAGTTTCAAGGTTCACAAAGAATAGTCTCTGTGATTTGAAATGGTAGCAAGGGGGAGACTCGAACTCCCGACCTCAGCATTATGAGTGCTGCGCTCTAACCGGCTGAGCTACCTTGCCATTTCTTTTGTTGTCTCGGCTGTCCCGAGGGCGCGCATTATTAATCGATGGGCTGGGTGTGTCAACACTTTTTTGTATTCTTTTCAGTTAGTTAGCGATTTTTTTCATCTGGAGCCGCAGAGCCCTTGGCGCGATGCCCGGAACGGATAGCGGCGAGGGCGGAACCCAACACCACCGCAGCGGCACCACTCCAGCTGATCCAGTTAAGCGGCTCCACCGCGATGTAATCGGGCCAGATACTGCTCACCAGGGTGCTGAACAGCAGCGTGATTACTGGTACCAGTGACAGAGTGGCACTGACACTGGAGGCTTCCCAGTGCGCCAGGGCCTTGCTAAAGGCGCCATAGGCGATCAGTGTGTTGGCGGTAAGAAATGCAAGTAGCAGCCAGTCCAGCCAGCCCAGATGGGTGACATCCAGTGGATCTGCCATGGGTAGGAAGCACAGGGTGCCAGCAATATAAATCAATACCAGCAAGTCCTGGGGTGTGGCGCGGCTGAGGATTTTCTTCTGGAAAAAGCCATATACCGCCCAGGATACCGCGGCGATCAGGATCAATCCGAGCCCCAGCAGGTAATCACTATCGGCGCCGCTCCCCAGCTCGGCGAGACGCTGGTTGAAAAATAACAGTAGCCCCATCACCACTAGGGCCACACCGGCCCACTGTCTCGGAGAAAAGCGTTCATTAAGCCACAGAACACTGGAGATCAGCAGTAGTAGCGGGGCTAGCTGGATCACGATCTGTGCCGCACCAGGGGTGATGTGATTTAGACCGCTGGCATAGGTGAGGTAATTCAACAGCAGCCCGGCCACGGCGAGTAGGGTGAACAGCAGCAGGCTGCGGCTGAACAGTGCCTTTAATTTCAATTGCCGTGCACGCCCGTAGTAGAGTCCCGCCAACAACGCCGCGCCAGCAAAACGATACCAGGTGGCGGTCTCAGGGCTGATGTGTTCCAAAAGGCCTTTGAGGGCGATGGGCAGGGCTGCCCACATAAAGACGGTGGTCAATGCCAAAGGCAGGCCGACTTTCCAGTTTGATTGCGCCATGGATCTTACGCCGCAGAGACAGCCTCCCCGGGGTGGGGAGGCGAAGGATAGATAGCAGGGGGATTAGACGTTGAAGCGGAAGTGAATTACGTCACCATCAGCGACAACATAATCTTTACCCTCCAGGCGCCACTTGCCTGCGTCTTTGGCCCCAGCCTCGCCATTGTGATCGACAAAGTCACTGTAGCTAATCACTTCGGCGCGGATAAAGCCTTTCTCAAAGTCCGTATGGATCTTGCCGGCGGCATTGGGTGCGGTGGCTCCCAGCGGGATGGTCCAGGCGCGCACTTCCTTCACGCCGGCGGTAAAGTAGGTGTGCAGGCCAAGCAGTTGGTAACCGGCGCGGATTACCCGGTTCAAGCCCGGCTCTTCCATACCCAGTTCTTCCAGGAATTCTTGCTTCTCATCGTCGTCCAGTTCGGCAATTTCCGCTTCAAGCTTGTTGCAGATGGGTACCAGTACAGCGTTCTCTTCAGCGGCGATGGCGGCAACGGCGTCCAGGTGCGGATTATTTTCGAAGCCGTCTTCGTGCACGTTGGCAATGTACATGGTGGGCTTCACCGTGAGCAGGCTCAGTTCACGCAGGTCCGTCAGTTCATCTTCGGACAGGCCAAAGGAGCGTAGCGGCTTGGCTTCGTTCAGGTGTGGCAGGATTTTTTCCAGCAGCGCTTTCATCTTGATGGCGTGCTTGTCCTGCCCCTTGGCGGCGCGGGTAAAACGTTGCAGAGCTTTCTCTACGGTGTCCAGGTCGGCGAGGGCCAGCTCGGTGTTGATCACCTCGATGTCGGATACCGGGTGTACCTGGTTGGCAACGTGGATAACGTTGTCGTCTTCGAAACAACGCACGACATGGGCGATGGCGTCGGTTTCGCGGATGTTGGCGAGGAATTTGTTGCCCAGACCTTCGCCTTTAGAGGCACCTGCAACGAGCCCAGCGATATCGGTGAATTCCATGGTGGTTGGAATCACTTTCTGGGGCTTGACGATCTCCGCTAACTTGTCGAGGCGGGGATCCGGTACAGGCACTACGCCGGCATTGGGCTCAATGGTGCAGAAGGGGAAGTTCTCTGCGTCGATTCCCGCCTTGGTCAATGCATTGAAGAGGGTGGATTTGCCCACGTTAGGCAGGCCGACAATACCGCAAGTAAAACCCATGGTGATATTTTTCCGTTTGCCTGAGGCGCGTAGCGCGCGCTCTGCTAATTGCGTTTGAAGTCCGGTAGTGATTACGCTGGCGGGAGTCTGGGCGGGCTGGGTAGCGCGGCCTCCGAATGATCCGGGCCAGCCGGGAAAATACCGGCAATTTGGCGCAGCACACTATCGAGATTTCCGGGGCAAAAGGCAAGCCGCCCGGTGGGATCTATTTGGCGGTGTGCAGCGTTTTCATGGCTGCGCCCCAGTCGCCGCTGGCGGCGGTGGGCAGCACGTCGATCGAGTGATCGATGGCGTTAGCCAGAGTTTCCTGTTCCGCCCTGGGGGCGCGCTGAAGGACAAAGCGCGCCACCTCGCTGGCGCTACCGGGGTGGCCGATGCCGAGTCGCAGGCGCATAAAGTCCCGGTTGTTGCCCAGAGCGGCAATAATATCCCGCAAGCCATTGTGTCCGCCGTGACCGCCGCCAGCTTTCAGGCGCGCGATACCGGGGGCCAGGTCCAGCTCATCGTGAGCGACCAATATGGCTTCCGGGGGAATTTTGAAGAAGTTCGCCAGCGGGCCTACAGCCTGGCCACTGCGATTCATATAGGTGGTGGGAATCAGCAATCGGACTTCCCGGTTGCCGATTCGCACACGGCCGGTGAGGCCGTGGTATTTGCTGTCGGAGCTGAGCTGAGTGCCGTGGCGGCGTGCCAGTTCGACAACAAAGTCGGCACCGGCGTTATGTCTTGTCCGGTCGTATTCCGGCCCGGGGTTGCCCAGGCCGACAATCAACTGGATCGGAGTATCCGGTGCCGCAGCCAAGGTGATTACTCTTCGCCTTCGCCAGCTTCTTCGGCTTCAGCTTCAACAGCGCCGCGAGGCTTGTGAATAGAAGCTACAACCAGGTTGTGGTCTTCGCCGTGGCTCAGATCCGCAGACTCAACACCTTCCGGCAGTTTCAGGTCGGAGATGTGCAGGATGCCATCCAGTTCCAGGTCCGCCAGGTCCACTTCGATGAACTCGGGCAGTTTACCGGCAGGAGCATTGACTTCCAGCTCGGTCAGGGTGTGAGAAACGATGCCGCCGGCCTTAACGCCTTTACAGGTTTCTTCGTTGAGGAAGTGCAGGGGCACTTTCACATGTACTTTGGTGCTGGCGGAAACGCGCTGGAAGTCAATGTGCAGAAGCAGCTGCTTTGCAGGGTGACGTTGCAGATCGCGCAGAATAACTTTCTCTTCTTTGCCGTCGACGTCGATGGTCAGCATGGAGGAGAAGAAAGCTTCGTTTTCCAGGGCCTTGAACAGGTCCTTTTGCAGCAGGGATACGGACTGCGGCTCAACTTCGCCACCGTAAACGATGCCGGGTACACGGCCTTCCAGGCGACGCAGGCGGCGGCTCGCACCTTTCCCTTCATCGCTGCGGGCAATGGCGTTCAGTTTGATATCAGACATGGGTAAAACCTCGGGTTGTCTGTCCAGAGAGACCTGCGACCGGACCGCTCTGGCGTTAGTGTAAATTGGGCGCTTGCCCAGAAGTAATAGCCCGGCAGTGCCGGGCGGGCGCGTATTCTACGGGAATCAGTCCCAAACGCAAAGTGCCCCGCTGCTGCGGGGCACTTTTCTATTTGCCGATAAGGAGTCCTTAGCGGAACATCGCAGAGAGGGATTCCTCATTGCTGATACGGCGCATGGACTCGGCCAGCATGGCAGATAAGGTCAGCTGGCGAATTTTTGGAGCCTTTTCCATTTTGTCACCCAGCGGGATGGAGTCGGTAACCACCAGCTCATCCAGAACGGAGTTGTTCAGGTTGCTGATGGCATTGCCGGAAAGTACTGGGTGGGTACAGTAGGCGACAACTTTCTCGGCGCCGTGCTCTTTCAGGGCGTTGGCGGCGTTGCACAAAGTGCCAGCGGTGTCGACCATATCGTCTACCAGCAGGCAGGTGCGGCCACTAACTTCACCGATGATGTTCATCACTTCGGCAACGTTGGCGGCGGGGCGGCGTTTGTCGATGATGGCTAGGTCGCAGTCGAGGCTCTTGGCCACGGCGCGGGCACGAACAACACCGCCAATATCGGGGGATACCACAACCAGGTTCTGGTACTTCTGGCGCTCGATATCGTCGAGCAACACGGAAGAGCCGTAAACGTTATCCACAGGCACATCGAAGAAGCCCTGAATCTGCTCGGCGTGCAGATCGACAGTCAGTACGCGGTCGATACCCACGCTCACCATCATATCGGCAACCACTTTTGCGGAAATTGGTACACGCTGGGAGCGCACGCGACGGTCCTGGCGGGCGTAGCCGAAGTAGGGAACCACTGCGGTAACGCGGCCGGCTGAGGCGCGGCGCAGGGCGTCAACCAGTAGGATCAGCTCCATCAGGTTTCGATTGGTGGGCTGGCAGGTGGATTGCACTACGAAAACGTCGCGACCGCGTACGTTGTCGGTAATTTCAACTGCAATCTCGCCGTCGGAGAAGCGCTTGACCGTGGCTTCGCCCAGGGGGATCGCCATATGGTCGACAATTTTCTGCGCCAGTTCCGGGTTTGCGTTGCCGGTGAAGACCATTAAGTCAGCCACTGCGAGTTCCTTTAATTCTGTCTTGAAGTGAGTTGAAGTGTAGATGCCGGCATAATTTGCTAGCAGTTAGGATGCGATAGCACCACTTTTTATAGGGGGCGATAGAGCGGATAGCGAAGCTGTTAAATGTGCTGGCCGTGGCTCCTGGTCACCCAGGTGGTTGCTTTGATATTCGGAAAGCCTCCGGGTCGACGGCAGGGAGTTGCATGCAAAACTGCCTTCGACATTATTCTTTAGAATTCGGGGATAGGCTTTTTGTAGCCCGCTACGAGTGGCCTCGGCCGGTTGGGTCAGTGTCGACTGAAACATGTCGGAACCGGTTTTTGCTGGTGCCACTGTATAAAAGGAAAATGGCTGGGGCGGAAGGATTCGAACCTTCGCATGACGGGATCAAAACCCGCTGCCTTACCGCTTGGCTACGCCCCAGTATCTTTCCTCAATTGCTTGAGGTTAATTTCGCGAGCTGCTGATGTGTCGGTGAAATCTGTACACCGGCCGCAACAAAACCCTGCCATTTTCGCGGTAGCCTGGCAAGTGCCGATCGGGCTGCTTGCTCAGTTTCGAAGGCGGCAAAAACGCAACCTCCGGTGCCGGTGAGTTGTGCTGGCGCAAATTGCTGCAGCCACTCTCGGGCATCGCGAACTTCTGGGTAGAGACTCTCAACAAGTTCCTGGCAGTCGTTACCGAAAAATGCTTCCAGTTTTTTACTGCTGAGTGGCGTTTCATTGAGCTGCCCCTCGCGAAGGGCCGCTAATGTAATTGCGTCGGAATCTCTTGTCAAACGGGAATCGGAAAAAATTTTTGCGGTACTCACCTGGCAACCGGGAGCAAGGACTAAATAGTGGCGTTTTTCTGTGCAAAGTGGTGTGAGTTTTTCTCCAACACCTTCGGCCCAGGCGGTGTGCCCTCGCACAAATACTGGAATATCTGCGCCGAGTTGCCGGCCGAGCTCGGCGAGGGTATCGATGGATAGATGGCATTGCCACAGATAGTTGAGGCCGAGCAGAGTGGTGGCTGCGTCGCTACTGCCGCCGCCGATACCGCCACCGTGTGGCAACTTTTTACTCAGGCGGATATCAGCACCGGGAAGCGATTTATTCTGCCACTGTACATTTTTGCGTAGCAACAGAGCTGCGCGGTAAACCAGGTTGTCCTGCTCAGGGACATCCAAAGTGCCCGCATCTACACGGATAACACTGTCGTCCCGCAGGGAGAACTCAAGACTGTCGCCGTAATCGAGTATTTGAAAGAGGGTTTGTAGTTCGTGGTAACCGTCGGGGCGACGGCCGAGTATACGCAGAACCAGGTTGAGTTTTGCGGGGGCGGGTAAGGTCAGCATGCGGGAATGTTGGGCCGGTTAATTCTGTTGGGCGCATCATACCCGCATGCCGGGGCTTCGGCATTTAAAAAGCCCAGTCCTTAATTACCAGAGTGACTTGTACCGGCCCGGCGGCACCGTTGGTCTGGGCTTTAATACGTGTGGGAAGTAGGTAAGGGCCGTTTTGGCGATAATCGCTGAACCGCAACGACCAGCCGGATTGTTGCAGGCTCTGTAGCTCGCCCTGGCCGTTGTGTTTTTCAGCGCCTCTTGGCCCGGGCGCGGGAAGACCGCGTACCCAGTAGAACATTTCCCTTGCGGGCAGTGGCCAGCCCAGAGTTTGCTGAGTGAGTTGGGCGGCATCGCGGGCGACTACCGGCGCTTCATTGCCGCGCACCAGGCTGACACCGCCAGCGGAACCGGAAATTATCGTGGTACCAGCACCCAAGGGGCCGCTTAAGTGAATACGAAAATTTTGCGGGCCACTCTGTTGCCAGGTCAAATTGGCACTGCCGTTATCTGCCGGAGAGCGCACGCCGAGTTTTCCTTTGATAGTCCACTGTTTGAGCTGGGCTACCGAGGTGGGAGCTGCAGTTTCGCCGGGGGGCTCCTGAGCAACGGGCTCTTTGGTCTTTTGGCCAGCACAGGCGGAAATTAGCAAAGTCAGTGCTGTTGCCAGGAGAAAATAAAACTTACGGGTAGCGGCGTCAGTTGTCGGATACATGTTGTTCCAGTGTTTCTTTGATTTGCAGTCGTTTCATCGCAGCCGGAATAATTTTGCTCTCTGGATTGGCGGCCAGCCCATCGTTCCAGACTTTGAGGGCCGCTTCGCGATCCCCCTGGACCCAGAGCACCTCACCCAAGTGGGCAGAGATTTCGTGATCCGGCAGTTTTTCCAGGGCTTTGCGCAAATATTTTTCCGCGTCGCGATAATTCCCCAGACGGTACTGCACCCAGCCCATACTGTCGATAATGGCTGGATCCTCCGGTTCCAGCTCCAGAGCCCGGCTGATAAGTTGCAGGGCTTCCTGGCGGCGGGTCTCATCGTCGATCAGTTTGTAGCCCAGTGCATTTAATACCGTGGCGTTATCCGGGTCGCGTTCCAGTAGTGTACGCAGGTCCTTCTCAAACGCTGCGGCATTGCCCAGCTGGTCGTTGAGCAGGGCGCGGCTATACATCAGGCGGCCGCTGTTATTCAGTTTAGAAATGGCCTGGTCTGCCACTTGTAGGGCCATCTGTGGCTCACCATTCCTGCGCAGCAGTTCGACCTCCATCAGGAAAAAATGTTCTACCTGTCCGGGGTGCCGCTCTCGCAACTTGGCAAACCACAGGCTGTTCTCACGGTGTTTACCGCTGGCTGCGAGTAGCTTGGTGCCCTTGGTGATGGCTTCCACGTAATCGTTGCCGGGCTGCACTTGTTGGAAGTGAGCGGCGGCAGTGTCGTTGTTCCCCCGCTTCTGCGCGAGGCCGCCCAGGTAAAAGTGTGCCGCTGATTCGTGTTGTTTTAGTTCCAGTAGACGGTCGAGCAGGGGTTTGGCTTCACCGAGCTGGTTGGTTTCATAGTGAATCAACGCCAGGGATAAAATCAGGTTGCCGTCCTCTGGACGCTGTTTAACTAATTCGGCGAATTGTTGGCGAGCAAGATTGAGGTCTTCGCGAATAAGCAGGCGCGCGTATTGTAGGCGCAGGCGGGTTTCCTCTGGATAAATTTTGACTAAATTTTCCAATAATTGAATGGCTTCGTTGCGCCTATCCAAGTCCACCAAAAGATGGCTTTGTAGCAGCGGTGCATCGATTTGTTCGGGGTGTTGTTCCTGAATGTGGCGTACCAGTGCGAGGGCGCGCCTGTACTGCTTCGCATCACGCAATACCATGGCATAGGCCATAACGACTTCATCGTTATTGGGGTAAACCTCAGCCAGCCGGGCAAATTCAGCACGAAGTTGTTTATCGAGTTGTTGATGGCCGATGGCGGTGGCGGCGAGAGATTGCATCGGTGCTTTGCCGCCGAGAGCGAGCGCTCTCTCAGCGTGTTTCATGGCCTCTAAAAACTCTCCAGACAAGGTGAGCTCTGCGGTCAGTGCCAGCTGGGCATCCGCATTGTCCGGCTCCAGCTCAGCCCACAACTGTGCCGAACGCAGTGCGGCCTGACGCGCATTGAGAAAGCGTGCGATGCGGGTTGCACGCGCTGCCACGCCTGCATCTTTAGTAACTTCAGCCTGGTGGTAGTAGTTGGCCAGGGCCACATCGTACTGTTCGCGTATACCGGCGACTTCGGCTACCAGCAGTGTGTAAAACGTATCTATGGGGAAGCTGCGCGCTGCATCCTCCCCGGCAGCGGCCGTCCCTTCATCGCGGTGCTGTTCCCGAGCTGAAGGCTCGGTTTCCTCATTGGTTGTCGTTTCAGGCGGCATTTGGGCGCAGGCACTCAGTAGGTAGACGAGGGATAGGCAGAGCGCACCGAGTGATAGAGTTTGGTTTTTGAGGAGGGGGAGCGGACGACGGGGTGGAAGCATAGATCGTATCCATACATGGCTGCTACTGGGATGCAGTGTCAGAGTGGCGTGTTTTAAACGTTTATCGCCATATAATTCTAGCCGTGAATCCGCTTCTGGAGCGCGGGCCCTGGGCCGGTTATTCAAATCAGCGCATAATTAAACCGCCTCATCAGCTTGCAAGCAAAGCGGTGGCCCGTGAAAATGCGCCCCGAATGCGGATGACGCGCCTCTAGATTTAGCCAACGGAATTCTATGCCAATTGTTACCCTGGGGATCAACCACGACAGTGCGCCAATCGAGGTGCGCGAACGGGTCGCTTTTGCGCCCGAGGTGATGTCCGGTGCCCTGGGGGATGCGCGCAAGGCGCTCGACTGCCGGGAACTCGCCATTCTTTCCACCTGTAATCGCACCGAAATCTACGGCAATGTGGAGGCGGAGCCGCTGCTGCAGTGGCTGGCCGAGTATCATCAGGTACCGCTGGAGCAGCTGCGAGGTTGCAGCTATATCCACAGTGGTGAGGCGGCGGTGCGCCATATGATGCGCGTCGCCTGTGGGCTCGATTCACTGGTCCTTGGAGAGCCGCAAATTCTTGGCCAGATCAAGTCCGCCTATGCGGTGGCGCGGGAGTCTGGCAGTGTCGGCAGCGAATTGCACCGGGTTTTCCAACGGGTATTTACCGTGGCGAAAAAGGTGCGCACAGAGACGGCGATTGGTGAAAACCCCGTCTCTGTTGCCTATGCGGCAGTATCCTTGGCTTCGCGTATTTTTACCGACCTGAAGCAACAAACTGCGCTGCTGATCGGTGCCGGTGAGACGGTGGAACTGGTGGCGCGCCACCTGTTAGATCAGGGCATTAAGCAGCTGATTGTGGCTAATCGGACTCTGAGTCGCGCGCAGTCTTTGGCGGAAAATTTTGGTGCTGAAGCAATACTGTTGGCAGATATTCCCGAGCACTTGTCCCGCGCCGATATCGTGATCAGCTCCACCGCCAGTCAGCTACCGATTTTAGGTAAGGGGGCGGTGGAATCCGCGCTGCGCAAGCGCCGTCACAGCCCCATGTTTATGGTGGATATCGCGGTGCCACGGGATATTGAAACCGAGGTCGGCGAACTGGACGATGTCTACCTGTACAGTGTTGACGATCTGCGCGGCGTGATCGATGAGGGGATGCGCTCCCGCGAACGCGCTGCCGAGGCCGCCGGGGAAATTGTAGATAGCGCTGCGGCAGAATTTACCAAAGAGGGGCGTGCTCTCGGAGCTGTGGACACGATTCGCAGCTACCGCCAGCGCGCACAGCAGATAAGTGGCACCGAACTTGAGCGGGTACTGCTGCAGCTTGATAAGGGCGATGATCCCAGGCGCCTGCTGGAGCAGCTGGCCCGTTCACTGACCAACAAATTGATCCATGCTCCCACGATCAGCCTGAAAAAAGCGACTGCGGATGGCGATCTGGAGCGGCTGCGTATCGCTCGCGAAGTGGTGGGGCTCGATGACCTCGCCGATACCGAATTAGAGAAAAAACAGAAATGAAAGAATCCCTATTGAACAAGCTGGAGAATCTGCAGGAGCGCCACGAAGAAGTTTCCGCGCTGCTTGGTGACGCCAGCATAATTTCCGATCAGGATCAGTTCCGCGAGCTATCGCGGGAGTACTCCGAGCTGGAAGAAGTGGTCAAGTGCTACGGCCGCTACAAGCAGCTGCAGGAGGATATGGCGGCGGCGCGGGAAATGCTCGACGAGAGCGACCCGGAAATGCGCGAAATGGCCCAGGAGGAGTTGCGCGAGGCCGAGGTTCAGGTTGAACCCATGGAGCGTGAGCTGCAGACCCTACTGCTGCCGCGCGACCCCAATGACCGCAAGAACGTCTTCCTGGAAATTCGCGCCGGTACCGGCGGCGATGAGGCGGCGATTTTTTCTGGCGATCTGTTCCGCATGTACTCCCGTTATGCGGAAAAACAGGGCTGGCGCATCGAGATTGTCAGTGAGAATGCTGGGGAACACGGTGGCTACAAAGAGATTATCACCCGTGTGGCCGGTGAGGATGTATACGCCAAACTGAAATTTGAATCCGGTGCACACCGTGTGCAGCGGGTGCCTGAAACCGAGTCTCAGGGACGTATACACACCTCCGCCTGTACCGTGGCGGTGATGCCGGAGCCGGACGAGCGCGACGCGATCGAGATCAATAAGGCCGATCTGCGGGTGGATACCTACCGCGCCTCTGGTGCAGGCGGTCAGCACGTCAACAAAACCGACTCTGCCGTGCGCCTGACCCACCTCCCTAGTGGCATCGTCGTGGAGTGTCAGGATGAACGCTCCCAGCACAAGAACAAAGCCAAGGCGATGGCGCTGCTGCAGGCCAAACTTTCCAGTGAACAGGAAGCAGCCGCCGCGCGGGAAATTTCTGACGCGCGTCGCAGCCTGGTGGGCAGCGGCGATCGTTCCGAGCGTATTCGTACCTACAACTATCCTCAGGGCCGGGTGACCGACCACCGTATTGGACTGACCTTGTACAAGCTTGATGAAGTGATGCAGGGTGCCCTGGAAGAGGTGATTGAGCCGCTGCGTACCGAACACCAGGCGGATCAGCTGGCGGCGATGGGACAATAGTTGACGTTTTGTTTGCCGCTATTGGGTAGCACTTTCCTATGAGCAGTGTGAAGGATAATCTCGCCCGCAGTATTGAACTTATCGACAGCGAGTCAGCGCGACTCGACGTAGAGGTCCTGTTGGCACATGTTCTCGGTCGTGAGCGCAGCTGGCTGTATACCTGGCCGGAGTACGAGCTGAGCACGAGTGAGCAGAGTGAGTTCGATGGACTGCTGACGCGCCGTAAAGAGGGTGAACCTGTGGCTCACCTGACCGGTGAGCGGGAGTTTTGGTCTCTCACCTTGAGGGTCGATGCCTCTACATTAATTCCCCGTCCGGATACTGAACTGCTGGTGGAAGCCGCGCTGGAACTCTGCCCTCAAGAGAAATTGCGCGCACTCGACCTGGGTACTGGTAGCGGGGCAATTGCCCTGGCATTGGCCTCAGAAAAACCGGGATGGCAGATTGTTGCGGCGGAGAAGTCTCCCTCCGCCCTGGCGTTAGCGGAGGATAACCGCAGGCGCCTCGGTTTCACCAATGTGCAGATCCTGGAAAGTGATTGGTTTACCCAGCTTCTGCCACAGCAATTTGGCCTGATCGTCAGTAACCCCCCCTATATCGATGCAGCGGACCCTCATCTGGCCCAGGGCGATGTGCGTTTCGAGCCACACTCTGCGCTGGTGGCTGAGCGCCATGGGCTGGCGGATATTGAAGAAATCGCCAATCGCGCGGGAAGATTTCTGCAAGACGGCGGCTGGCTGATGGTAGAACATGGATGGCAGCAGGCAGAATCCGTACGGGAAATTTTTATTGCTGCCGGTTACAGAGCGGTAGAGAGTCGCAAAGACTATTCCGGCTGGGAGCGCATAACCCTGGGGCGCAAAAACTAGTCGGGTGGTTATTGCTAGGAATTTAAAGGGAGGGAACTCATGCACGACCACGTTCACCATCGCAATGGAAATGGCGCCCTCCGCCCGTTAATTATCGCTCTGATTCTGACGCTTAGTTTTTCAATTGTGGAGGCCATCGGTGGATGGCTGTCGGGCTCCCTGGCGCTACTCGGGGATGCCGCCCACATGCTCACGGATACTTTTGCCCTGGCACTGGGTGCTATTGCTGCGGTGCTGGCAAAAAAGCCCGCAGACCGTGAATTGTCGTTTGGCTGGGGGCGTGCGGAAGTATTGGCAGCAGTGACGAATGGCCTGATTATGTTGCTGATTGTTGTGGGAATCTCCTTTATGGCGATCAACCGCCTGCGCAGCCCCCAACCGGTGCACGGCAGTACGGTGATGTTGATAGCTGCAGCGGGCCTGTTGATCAATATTCTGGCGGCTTGGGTGCTACTGCGTGGCGAGCGCACGCTCAATATTCGCGGCGCATTGCTTCATGTGATGGGGGATATGCTCGGCTCAGTAGCCGCCCTGGCTTCGGGTGCGGTGATTTACTTTACTGGCTGGGTGCCGATTGATCCGCTGTTATCGCTGTTGATCTGTTTTCTGATTTTGATTTCTTGTGTGCGTCTGCTGCGTGATGCGGTGGATGTGCTAATGGAGCGTGTTCCTCGGGAATTGAGCCTGCCAGTTGTGGGGGAAGCCCTGGCCGCGGAGGTAGGTGTGCGCTCAGTACACGACCTGCATATTTGGCGTCTGGATTCCAGCACCATCTCTCTGTCGGCACACATTGTGGTGGATGATTTAAGTGCTTGGCCCGCGGTGTTGGAGCGCTTGAGGAGGACCCTGACCAAGCGCTTTGATATCGAGCATATCACTTTGCAACCGGAGCCCTTGGAGCAGCCCAGCCCCAGGATTATCGATAAAGTGAGTGGCCCGCAGTAGCGGGCTAGTCCTCGTCCCCTTGGAGGTCCGCGGCGCTATTGTCGGATACTCTTGTTTTTTGGGCATCTGGAGATTGGGGTTTTTGTGCAGCCGCCTCTTCTGGGATGACCTCTTCGGGCGGGCTGATTTGTTCCTGCGGAGCCTGGATACCGATGTGGTAGGCGGCGAAGCCAGGTTGCACCACCTGATCCAGCGCCATGCCGAGAATACGGCCGTTGTGCTGCGAGCGAATTTCTGTGCGCACATTGGTGATGGGATTGGTCACTGTGCCCAGTAGATCTCCCTTGCGCACAAACTCTCCCAACTGAACCTCACTAAAAATAATGCCGCCAGTGGAAGCCCGCTGCCAGGTGGAGTTGTAGTACACGGGCTCGGGATCACCCCATAGGCGGAACTTGCTCACCATACCCAGTTGGTTAAGCAGGGTGCGAATCCCTTTCACACTGTGGCTAACGGAGCGCTCGTCCAGCACCATCGGCGCGCCAGCCTCCAGAGTTACAGTGGGGATACCCGCATCCACCGCGGCGCGACGCAGGGTGCCTTTGGCCCCGGCGCTGTGGAGTACCACAGTGGAGCCGAAACCTTTGGTCATTTTCACGATTCTGGGGTTGGTGAGGTCGCCGCGTAACTGCGGCAGGTTGGTGCGGTAAAAAGAGCCTGTGTGCAGGTCTACCACTGCATTGCAGCGGCTGATGACTTCGTGGAAAAAGGAGTTGGCAATCCGTGAGGCAGAAGAGCCATTAGGGTCTCCGGGGAAGTGCCTGTTCAGGTCGCGGCGGTCGGTGAGGTAGCGTGAGCTGCGGTGGAAGCCCTGCAGATTAACGATAGGCACGCCGATTACCGCGCCACTTAACTGTTCAGCATCGAGGTCGTACATGACCCTGCGCACCGTTTCTACGCCGTTTAATTCATCTCCATGGACCGCTGCGGTCAGGCAGAGTACCGGTCCCGGTTTGGCACCGTTGACAACCAGGACGGCGGTGGGGCTGTAGACACCCTCAAAGTGTTGACTGGGAGACCAGGCCAGGCGGGTGGAGGTTGCCGGGGTTACCTCGGCACCGAGCAAGCGCAGGGGCTTGGCCTTTTCCACTTCCATAGAAGTATTTCCGGTAGGGGATGATTCTGGCTGAGTGGGTGTATCTACTGTGGGCCTGGTTTGCGGCTCTTTATTTGAAGGCGGTGCTTCCAGTTCATTGATGGGTTGGTCTAACTGCAGATTTTCCGCCTGGGGCAGTGATTTCTGAGGGGGGGCTTCCCCATTGGCCTGCGTATCAATAATTGGTTCCGCGGCGCCACTGGGTGGGCCCAGCTCGGTAATCACCGGCTGGTCCAATTGCAAGTTTTCCGCCTTTGAGATGACGCCTTCCTGCTCTTTTTCCTGTGCCTTCACGCTGGTTTTTTCTTGTTCGCCGGTGGTGGCACTCACTGCCCAGGTCTGGGCTGAGGCCAAAATCAGGGCAAGGCTCAACAGGCGCCGGGGCCCGTTGGGAAAAAGGCGCGGGATCATTGGGTAACTCCGGTTAACTGCTTGTGCGGGCGGTGCCGGTTATTGTTGTTGCCCGGCACGCTTGGGGACTTGGAGCGCCAGTATAGTCAAAGCGTTCCCTGGGAATGTGAACCAACCTGTATTCCCCAGGTTTTGGCAATGGCTTTGCGGCTGGTTCGTCGCAGTCGAAGCGCTAATAGGATTGAGGCGGTGCCCAGGCCGATACAGACACCAGTCCAGTAGCCATAAACGCCCCAGAAGTTTTCACCCAGCCAATAGGCGCTGGAGAGCCCTACCAGCCAGTAAGAGAACAGCTGTATATACATGGGAACGCGGGTGTCTTTGTAACCTCGCAGTGCTCCCCAGGCCATGGCTTGAGCGGCGTCTACCAATTGGTAGGCGGCACAGAGCAGTAGTAGGTTGGTTGCCACTGCAATAATTTCCGCATTGTTGGTATAAGCCTGTACAAACAGGTGGCGAAAGGTGATCAGTAGTACACCTGTTCCGAGGGCATACACGACGCCACTACCAATCCCCACTTTACCGGCAAACAGTGCCCGCTTGGGGCGCTTCTGGCCGAGTAAGTGTGCCGTACGGATGCTCAGGGCCTGGGCTAGCGCCAGGGCTACCAGGTAAAAAATCGAGCCGATACTCATGCCGATTTGATGCGCTGCCACTATGGCTGCACCATAGGGTGCGAGCAGAATCGTCAAGCTGGCAAAAAATGTGACCTCACTGGCAGCGCCGACACATACCGGCAGTCCTACAGCCAAAAGATGCTTCAAAATGGGCCAGTTGGGCCTGGGCGGTATCAATTTTAGCTTGAGTTGGTGGTATACCGGATCTGTGGCGGCGTGCCAAAACAGGGCGATAGCAATCAGAGTACTTACCGCTGCGGTTGCCCAGCCGCAGCCGGCACCGCCCATAGCAGGTATAGGGCCGGCGCCAAATACAAAGAGAATATCCAGGGGGATATTAAGCAGGGCGGCGGCCAGATATATACGCATGACTGGGCGCACCTGTCCCATACCCTCACAATAGCCGCGCAGGGCGGTTCCGAGGGCAAAGGGTAGGGTGCCTACCGTGAGTGCCAGGATATAACCTTGTAAAACCTGTCGAACAGGCTCCTCGGTTTTGATCCACTGGCTCCACACAGGCACCGCGAGCAGGGCAAGTAGCACTAATATGCCGCCGATCAAGCCAATCCAGAGAGCTTGGTGTAACTGGGCTGCACAACCTTCCTCATCGCGACTTCCGCGCAAGTGGGCAACAACCGGGGATACTGCAGCGAGCAGGCCGATTAGGGTAACTGCGCATACAGCCCAAATACTTGAGCCCAGCGCCAAGCCGGCCAGGTCTACCTCCCCGGCGTTACCGGCGACAATGGTATCTACAACGCCCATGCTCACCACTGCCAAGTTACTGACTACTAAGGGGCCCCCCAGAGTGGTGAGGTGGGAGAGTTCGGTGGAGATGGCGCGTCGGTAAATCTTGAGCAAGGGAAAAACCAAGTTTATTAAGGCAGAGCCTGTCGATGATTTTGGTATATCAGCCAAGTTCAGCCGGGACTGGGCAGAAAATGTTATTGAGGCAGTCGGTTGTGCCAAATGATCTTTAAAGCAGAGCGGGGGAGCTGGATGGGAGCTGACAGCAAGAATTTCCCGTCGCCATAAAGGCGGAATATTCTACGGCTAAATCATGTTTTCTCCCAGCGGCTATAGAGGAATTTCCTGCAATAATCTGGCGACTTTGTGCGGTGTGAGAAAGATACAACCGTGGCTGACGGCAACTTCTCGGTAGTGCCAGCCGGGAATCTTTTGCGCGCGTTCACCGCTTACATTGGCTGGGGGGTAGTAGGGCTTGGTGCAGCGAATAAAAGTGCAGGCCGGTCCTTGCTCGGGTGGGAGTCTCATTTGGATGGGATCCAAATAAGTTTTCACGGGGTGAGGGGTCATATGCCGGCGCAGCCAATTTTGAACATCCTGACTCTTAATCCCCATTTGTGCTGGATCCATCGGTAAAAAACAGCGGGTGCCGTGAATTTCTTTTGCCTCTGCCAGGCGTTGTGCGAGGATATCTTGCGGTAGTTGTTCGGCAAAAGCGTGATCGGGATTGGGAATGGCACCATCCAGGTAAACGAGATGGCGAATGCGCTCGGGAAGTGCGTCAGCGGTGCCGGCGGCCGCCATGCCCCCAAAGCTGTGCCCCACTAAAATCACCCGGTTTAATTCCTCAAATTCGATTACGTTCACCAGGTCTTGGATAAAAGTATCCATACCTATTGTGGGTGAAAGTAAATGACGTCTCTCTCCCAGGCCTGTCTGGGTGGGGGTGAATACCCGGTGTCCGTTGGCAGTCAGCAGCCTGGCTACGGGGCCCCAGCACCATCCCCCGAGAAATAGGCCATGAACCAGTACGTAGGTATTCACTATGCATTTACTCCATTCCGCGATTTGGAAGAACAAGCTTAGTTGGAGGCAGTGTAAGAGATGCCTGGGCCGCTCGACTAAAGTGAACACATATACTGAAAAGAGAGTGAAAAGGATGGTTCTGTTATGAATACCCTGGGTCGTTGGTATGGCTGCTTTGTGCATTGGGTGCAGAAAATCGACTGGCTCGGGCCTCTGGCACTACGGATTTATTTGGCGCCGATTTTTATTTTGGCGGGCCTCAATAAAATGGGGGATATCAATAGTGTGGCCGCTTGGTTTGGTAACCCCGACTGGGGTCTTGGCCTGCCGGCACCACTGTTTATGGCTTGGGCAGCGGCATTGACGGAGTTTTTTGGTGGTATTGCCATCCTACTGGGGTTTGCCACTAGGTTGGTGGCGATCCCCTTAATGTTTGTGATGGCGGTGGCGGCGTTTACCGCACACTGGGAGAATGGATGGTCAGCCCTGCCGGATAAAACTCTGGTTGCTCCTTGGGAGTGGCGCGAGGACCTGATTGATGAAGCCATCACTCGCAAAGAGAAGGCTATAGAACTCTTAAAAGAGCACGGCAACTATGAGTGGTTATCCGAGAAGGGTAGCTTTACTGTTCTGAAGAACGGCATAGAGTTTTCTGCGACCTACTTCATTATGTTGTTGGCACTGTTATGTAGTGGGGCGGGGCGCTTCTTTAGTATTGATTATTGGCTGTGCCGCCACTGTAGTGGGCGAGAATCCACCTAGAGTGGTGGTATACTCGCCGATTATTTGAACATTTGAGCGAGTATTTCACTTGATAGGAAAGTTGTTCCGCCGTTCCTCCTCCTCTGAGGAGAAGACTCCCCGCCAGGGAGACGAGCACTCCCAGCAGCGTAAAAGTGGCCAGAATCCCTCTAAAAAGCCTCGTGGGGGCCAAAAAGCCGAGGGGAAATCTGGCCAGAGCGAGGGAGGTTCGCGCCGGAGCGGCGGCAAAAGTTCCCAGAGGGGACGTCAGCGTTCTCGCTCTCCTAAGGCGGAGGCCCCGGCAACGCCCTGGTCCTTGGGTGATTTCAAGGTTCCAGAGCAAGAGGGCAAGGTCCGCTTCCATGACCTGGGCCTGCCGCCGGAGTTAATGCGTGGTATTCACGACCTGGGTTTCCAGTACTGCTCGCCAATCCAGGGCCATTCTCTACCTCACACCCTGAATGGCCACGACTTGGTGGGCAAGGCCCAGACAGGCACTGGCAAGACCGCAGCTTTCCTAATTACCGTCATTGATGATCTGTTGCGTCATCCCTTTGATGGTGAGCGTTACGCCGGTGAAGCCCGCGCCCTGATCATCGCTCCCACTCGCGAGTTGGTAATGCAGATCGCCGATGATGCCAAGGCGTTGTGCAAATACACCGACTTGGAAATCCATACCCTGGTGGGGGGGATGGATTACGATAAGCAACAGCGCAATCTGAATGAGCGATTAGTGGATATTCTAGTGGCGACACCGGGGCGCCTATTGGATTTTGTCGGCAACCGCGATTGCTTCCTGGATCAAGTGGAAGTGCTGGTGATCGACGAGGCCGACCGCATGCTGGATATGGGCTTTATTCCCCAGGTTCGTAGGATTGTACGCCAGACACCTCGCAAGACTCATCGCCAAACCATGTTTTTCTCTGCCACCTTCACCCCCGAAGTTGATGACTTAGTGGAGCAATGGACCGAAGAGCCGGTAGTGGTAGAAATCGAACCTGAACGGGTTGCCACCGATTCCGTCGAGCAGCATGTCTATCTGGCCGCTAGTGAGGAGAAGTACGCACTCCTCTACAATATTTTGCAGCGAGATGAGGTGGACAGTCTGATTGTCTTCGCCAACCGCCGTGACCAGTGTCGCCGCTTGCATGAACACCTGCTCGCCCACGGCATTTCCGCCGGTCTACTCTCCGGCGAAGTGGCACAGAACAAGCGTGTACGCACTCTCGACGACTTCAAGTCGGGTAAAACCAAGGTGTTGGTAGCCACGGATGTGGCCGGGCGCGGTATCCATATTGATGGCATTAGTCATGTGGTGAACTTCACGCTTCCTGAAGAGCCTGAGGATTACGTTCACCGCATCGGCCGCACCGGCCGTGCTGGCAAGACAGGAACATCGATCAGCTTTGCCTGTGAAGATGATGCTATGCGTCTGGAGCCGATCGAGCAGTTGCTGGGACAGAAGCTCAAATGTGAAGTCCCACCGGAAGAGCTACTAAAGGAACCCCCGAGAGTCGAAGTGCGTCGCAGTGGTGGTGATAGGGACCATCGTGGAGGGCACGGTAACCGTCGCGGTGGTGGCCGGGGGCGTTCTCGCCATTGACTCCATCTAAGCCAGTAGGCCGCTAAAGGCCTATTGGCGTTTCTAGTAATTGGAAACATACCTTATCTACTTAATAAGTAATGAGTGCATCAGTTTTTGCCTTTTTCCCTCTTCTGACCTCCCTTTTCTATCCTTGAACTACACTGGTATAGATTTTTCCTGTTGTTGGGATTTTCACTCCGTGGGCTGCTCCATTTGTTCAGGTGTTTGACGCAGCCTTGCATTCGGATGTTTTTTTACCTATGTAAAATCAAAAAGTATTCGAATGCGAACTCTCTTCCTACATATCGGTTTTCATAAAACTGGCTCTAGTGCACTGCAGCTTGCTCTAAAACAATCCACCAAATTATTAAGTTCAAAAGGTATTGAGTTTCTTTCCTTGGGGAAAAAGGGGAGTTCCTCTCGTACTGTCGATTTCCAGAAAAAAAATGGTCGAATGTCCTATCGTCTGAACCGGCGGCTTAGTGACTTACTGGCATCGAGTCGCGGTGATAATGTCGTTGTGTCTGCGGAGCACCTGTGTTTTCTGCATACCTTTGAAGATATTGATAGTCTCTACAAGGAGTGTCGAAGATTTTTCGATCGCTGCCAAGTCGTTGTTTATTTGCGACGGCAGGATTTACAAGCATTCTCATTTAAAAGGCAGGCTGCACGGGCGGCAGCACCTGATGTCAGTCCCTCCAGCTTGTTATTTGGGCATTGCGAAGGTGCTTTTCCACATCTCAATACTGACTTAATGATGTATTTTGACTATTTTTCAAAGTTAAAAATATGGGCTGCAGTTTTTGGGGAAACTGCCCTGAATGTGCGGGATTTCTCTGCTGAGTTCTTGCGTGAAGGCGATGTGGTTAGTGATTTTTGCTCATTGCTTGGAGTGAATTTTTGCATCCCATCTGTTCGTGTGAATGAGGGAGTCGGTCGAAAGGAATTTCTGTTAACTAATAAGCTGATAGAGCTTGGCGTTTCTAAGTCGGAGATTAAAAAAATCAAGCCGATGATGAGGTTGGAAGTTTCGGAGCCTTTCCCTGCAAAAGTTGAGGCAGAGCGCTTCTTTAGACGATTTGAGTGCTGTAATAAATCGCTTAACAGTCATTTCCTCAAACATTCTTCGGGTTTGGCATTTAGTGATGATTTTTCTGGATATCCCGAAGAGGGAAATGACTATTTAACCCTGCAGGATTTATCCTCTTGGTTACCGCAGATTCTATCTGCCGGTGTGAGGCATCCCCAACAGTTGCGCGATGCTCTGTTAAGAGAATCTCTGCAAAGCCTGATGGGAGAGTACCTCGAAAATCCATTGTTATTACGTGAGCTTGAAGGAATTATGAGATGCTTGTCCCCCGTAATTAAGGATAAGCCAGTTGATGTGCCGCGGTTGTGGTCTCTTCGCAGCTGATTTCTACTAAAAGTGCTTTCTTGTACCAGCTGGTTTTCTATTTGCGAGTCAACTGTTCGTAGTGAGTGAGTACTTGGTTGGCAACTTTCTCCCAGCTGAATTTCTCTTGTACCACGGCAAGTGCGGCATTCCCCATGCGATTACTCAAATTTCGGTCATTCATTAGTTGCATAATGGCTCCTTGTAGATCCTCCACAGAGCCAGGCCTTGTCAAAATGCCTGTAATGCCATCGTTGACAATATAAGGCGTGCCGCCAACATTTGAGGCTATCAGGGGGAGTCCCGAGGCCATTGCCTCCAGGCCGGCGATACTCATTCCCTCCATAAAAGAAGGTAGCGAAGAGGCGTTTGCGGCGCGGTAAATGTTTGACATCTCCTTGTTGCTGACATTACCGAGAAAGTGTGCGTGTCCTGAGCTTATTTTATCTTTTAGTAACTCTTTAATTTCTGCTGACTCTTTACCCTCACCAGCAACAACCAGATACAGTTGAGGGTCATCAATCGCTGCAACTGCCGCAGCCAAAAAACGCACACCTTTTACCCGTTCGAGTCGACAGCCGATAGCGATAACATAAGCACTAGCTGGAATCGATAATTGTTCTCTGAGGGAGGATTCTCCCGGATGAAATACAGAAGTATCTACACCATTACAGGTAAAGCTTATCGGTTTTTGGTAACCCGTTTCTTTAGTGTTGGCAATAAGGGTTTCACTGACAGCAAGTATGCTAGAAGTAATATCCAATTGTTTGCGCATCTTCTTGAGCGCTTTCTTCCCTTTTTGTGCTCTTTTGACAAATGAGGAGGTGTGATTGGTGAAAATAACGGGAACATCTAGCCCCTTGCAGGCATTTAAAGGGCGCATGCCGTGCACATGCACAATGTCAACTTTACGTTCACGTACTTGTTGGCGAATTTTTCTGCGTAATAGCCAGTCGTAGAGTAGGTGACTGTCTGGCAACTTCAGGCGCTCAACAGTTACATCGTCAAAACAGTCAGTTTCGGGAGTGTTCTCATAAGGCTTTCTGGTCAGTACGTGTACTGAGTGATTAAGCTTGGCAAGCGCTCTAGAGAGTTCGAGCACATGAGTCTGAACCCCACCGATGGAGGGTGGGAATTCATTGGTAATCATTAGGATATTCATTAACGCTTGTACTAATAATTAGGTGGGTGAGTAACTGCCTTGCCAGTGTGATGCATTTTTAGTGAGAAGCAGACTTATTCTGCCACTCACTGGAGTCAAAGAAATATTTATCTAGAGATCAAGAGGCAGACAATTACCTTGTTCCTATCTAGGCTGGGTATTGGTGAGAGTTTGTGCCAGGATCTCCCTCCCTGCGCAGTCGCTCTACCCAAAGTGCGGTACCCCCTGCCACTGCCGCAGGCATTACGAAGATATTCAAAATGGGCACCATTTTGGCCAGCATTACGCTTCCACCAAAGGCGAGGCTGGTTAGTTTGCGCCTGCGTAGTACGCTCTTTAGTTCGTCAAAAGGACGCTGGTGGTTATCGAGAGGGTAGTCAACATACTGTATTGCCATACACCAGGCACCCCAAACTGCAGCTAATACGGCAGGGATAATTATGGTCCAGCTGGTTACTGTGGATATCAGAAAAATGATCAGTCCCCAGAAAATAAAATAACCTAACTTGCGCAGTTCCCGTCCCAGTGTGCGCCATACCATCTGTATCATTGGTTCAGCAGGAGGTGCTTTACCGGTGAGAAGTTCTTCAACTTTCTCGGCCAGGAGGCCATTAAAAGGGGCCGCAATAATATTGGTGATTATCCCAAACAAATAGCCATAGGCGAGGAAAAATAAAAACAACACCAGAATTGCAATGATCCAGGCGAGCCAACGAAAAACGCTGGCGGTCCAGGCGGCACCTTTGGCCATCACGGCTTCCCACCAGGACATATTGGTAGTGTCCACTGGGGTGTGTGACAGCAGGCTGCTGATAAACTCACTGAGACCACCGAGTTGGGTAATCATGATACCGCTGATCACGATAAATAACACTAGGTTGATCAGCAGGGGGACCAGGATAAAGGGGCGTAGTTCACGCTTGGTTAATAGGCGGGCGCCGCGCATTAGCGCGTCAATACCATGGACTGGATTTGAAGTCATAAAGTTACCTCTCGCAGGTGCGCGGCGGCCAATCAGTGTTTAGCACCGGCGGCTTTTAGTATTTCTATGTACTCGCTGCTCTGGCGGTGTTCACTAATACGGGTTAATAAGGTTTTTCCACCCGGATCCATACTGTTGAGGTCGTGACCTTCGGCGAGAAATAGTTGTACAAAAGTGGCAAAACTCTCCGCTTTCATACTGCGGTAGGCGCGCTCAAGCAAATGGAAATCCCGGTTGGTATTTTTTGGTGCTTCCCCCACTAGGAAACCGGCAATTCGCTCCTCGTCAAATACTTCACCGAGGACTTTTTGTTTGTCTTTTTTTAGGCTCAAAATCTTTTCCTTAGTTCTGTGAAAGAAGCCAGGTAGATTGAACCTGGCCGCAGGTTAAAAAGGTTTAAAGTAGAGCGTCGAGCTTATCCTTGAGGATCTTGTTGATCATCTGTGGATTCGCCTGACCCTTCGAGGCTTTCATGATTTGGCCGACAAAATAGCCCATCATCTTGGGCCGCTTGGATTCGTCGGCTTTACAGTAGTTATCTACTTGTGCGCTGCTGGCAGCAATAACTGTCTCTACCATCTCTTCAATGGCGCCGGTATCAGATACCTGCTTGAGACCACGCTTTTCGATAACTTCATCCGCACCACCCTCTCCCTGTGCCATAGCTTCAAAAACCTGTTTGGCAATCTTGCTGGAGATGGTGTTGTCTTTGATACGCATGATTAACCCGGCGAGCTGCTGGGCGCTAACCGGGGAATCCTGTATAGAGATTTCCTGACGGTTCAGCAGTGCGGCTAACTCACCGGTAATCCAGTTAGCGGTGAGTTTGGGTTCCCCGCAGGATTTGCATACTGTTTCAAAGTAGTCGGCGCTGGCGCGCTCCTGAGTGAGTTGGTCAGCGTCGTAGGCAGATAAGCCGTACTCTGACTGGAAGCGCTCGGCTTTGGCATCGGGCAGCTCAGGAAGTAGTTCACGCAGTTGCTCGACATAGTTATCGGTGAGCACTACGGGTAGGAGGTCTGGGCAGGGGAAATAGCGATAGTCATTGGCAACTTCTTTACTGCGCATGGAGCGGGTTTCATTTTTATCCGCGTCGTACAGTCGGGTTTCCTGCACTATGCTGCCACCATCTTCGAGGATATCGATCTGACGCTCGGCTTCAACTTTGATAGCTCGCTCAACAAAGCGGAAGGAGTTGATGTTTTTAAGCTCGGTGCGAGTGCCCAGCTTTTCCTCTCCCTTTAATCGCACAGAGACGTTGGCATCACAGCGGAGAGAGCCTTGAGACATATCTCCATCGGAGATGCCCAGATAGGTGACGATACTGTGGATTTTTTTCAGGTAGGCAACCGCTTCGGCGGCGCTGCGCATATCGGGCTCTGAGACAATTTCTATCAGAGGTGTGCCCGCGCGGTTTAAATCGATTCCAGACATGCCGTGGAAGTCTTCATGCAAGGATTTGCCCGCATCTTCTTCTAGGTGGGCGTGGTGCAAGCGTACTTTTTTACTACTGCCATCCTCTAGATGAATTTCAACTTCGCCAGCCCCAACGATAGGTTGCTCCAACTGGGTTGTCTGGTAGCCTTTGGGGAGATCTGGGTAAAAATAGTTTTTACGCTCAAAAACAGAGCGTTTACCAATATCCGCATTCATCGCCAGGCCAAACATAACCGCGTAACGAAAGGCTTCTTCATTAGGGACAGGCAGGGTACCGGGCATGGCCAAGTCTACGGCGCAGGCCTGGCTATTCGGTGCCGCACCGAAACGGGTACTAGCGCCAGAAAAAAGTTTGGATTGGGTGGATAACTGCACGTGAATTTCCAGCCCGATAACGATTTCCCATTCCACGATAGATCTCCTTATACGGCGCTGGCTTGGTGCCAGTCGGTAACCTGTTGGTATTGATGCGCAACATTGAGCATGCGGGATTCGTCCAGATAGTTACCGGTAATCTGAAGTCCTACAGGCAAATTGTTTACCAATCCACAGGGGATAGACATGCCTGGTAGGCCCGCCAAATTGGTGGCGATGGTATAGATATCTTCCAGGTACATGGCTACCGGATCAGCCCCCTTGGCTCCCAGCTCAAACGCAGGGGAGGGTGTGGTAGGCCCCATAATGACATCGACTTTTTCAAAGGCCTGTACAAAATCCTGCTTGATCAGTCGGCGCACCTGCTGGGCCTTGTTGTAATAAGCATCGTAATAGCCAGCGGATAGCGCGTAGGAGCCAACCAGAATGCGGCGCTGGACTTCTTCGCCAAAGCCCTCACCGCGGGAGCGCATATATAAATCTCGTAAATCTTTGGGGTTTTCACAGCGATGGCCATAGCGCACCCCGTCGAAGCGGGATAGGTTGGCGGAGGCCTCGGCTGGGGCTATGACGTAGTAAGCCGGAATAGCCAACTCAGTATGTGGCAGACTGATATCCACCAGCTCGGCCCCGAGTTTTTCAAACTCCTTAAGGGCATCTTGTACGCGGGCGGCTGTTTCAGCATTCAAGCCTTCCCCAAAGTATTCTTTAGGGACTCCGATTTTGAGGCCGGCGATAGAGTCGCTCAGTCCCGCGGTGAAGTCTTCATGCGGACGGTTCAGGCTGGTGGAATCTTTTGGGTCGTGGCTGACCATAGCAGACAACAGATAAGCGGCATCCTCAGCATTGCGCGCAATAGGGCCTGCCTGATCCAAGCTGGAAGCATAGGCGACAATACCCCAGCGGGATACACGGCCGTATGTAGGTTTAAGGCCGGTGGTATTGGTCAACGCGGCGGGTTGTCGAATGGAGCCGCCGGTATCTGTGGCCGTGGCTCCAGGTACTAGCAGCGCCGCTACTGCTGCAGCGGAACCTCCGGATGAGCCGCCCGGTACACAACGGGTATTCCAGGGGTTTTTTACTGGGCCGTAATAGCTGCTTTCGTTGGAGGAGCCCATGGCGAACTCATCCATATTGGTTTTGCCCAGAGTTACGGTGCCGGCGCCGTTGAGGTTTTCCACTATGGTGGCATCGTAAGGCGGAATAAAATTGTCCAACATCTTTGAAGCACAACTGGTGCGTACGCCATTGGTGCAGATGATGTCTTTATGGGCAACTGGCACTCCGCACAGGGTGGGTGCTTCGCCTTTGGCAATACGTTGATCGGCGGCTTCGGCCTGCGATAGGGCGAGTTCTTCGGTTACGGTAATAAAGCTGTTATAGCTGTCGTCTAGTTGTTGGATTCGTGCAAGTAGATGGCGAGTTAACTCCATACTGGAGAATGCCTTGCTCTGCAGGCCGCGGATCATCTCGGCGATAGTAAGCTGGTGCATGTTATTCCCTTAAAGGCTTTGGGCGGGCTCAGGGCGAAATCGAATAATTGGGTGCTTGCCTGGGGGCCTGTTCAGTCGATGACTTTGGGGACTAGATAAAGCCCTTCTTCAGATTGCGGGGCCAAGTTCTGGAAACTCTGGTGCTGGTCAGTCTCTGTTACCTTGTCGGCTCGCAGGGTCTGCACTTCATCAAGTGGGTGCGCCATGGGTGCGACCCCATCGGTGTTGACGGCCTGTAACTGGTCCACCAGTTGAAGAATATCGCCGAGGCGGCCGCTGACTTCCTCAATGGTTTCTTCGGATATGGCGATGCGAGCGAGTTCCGCCAGCTTCTCTACGGTTTGCGTATCCACAGCCATGGCAATAGAGCTCCTCCGGCTTCAGTTGCGAATCTGGGTTGCTCCGTATAAGGACGGGGCAGGGCCGGCAAATTTAGCACAATAGGCCGCTATTCTCACCGGCTCAGCTGTAGGGGGAAATCTGCAATCGATTAGCCGGGCTTCAGCCTTGCCCTGAACCGGTGCCGTTGTTAGAGTTTGCCCAATCCTGCCGGGCGCTCAGAGACTCCGGCGTATTGCGTAAATTCCGATTCGAAATGCGGCTCGGAACTCAGAATTATTTGCGCGGACTAACTAGGATTTGTATCCATAAAATAAGCCGCGCCCGCAGTGCCCGATCTGGGGGCTGACAATTAGTACAAGGTAATCGAATTCCATGTTTAAACGTTTGCGGGGCATGTTCTCCAGTGACCTCTCCATTGACCTGGGAACCGCCAATACGCTGATTTACGTTCGCGATCGCGGCGTAGTACTCGACGAGCCCTCTGTCGTCGCAATCCGTCACTACAATGGCCAGAAAATCGTTGAGGCAGTTGGAGTGGAAGCCAAACGTATGCTCGGCCGCACCCCCGGTAATATCACAGCGATTCGCCCACTGAAGGACGGGGTGATTGCCGATTTCCAAGTGACTGAAAAAATGTTGCAGCACTTTATCAAGAAAGTGCATGAAAACAGCTGGATGCGCCCAAGTCCCCGTGTGCTGGTATGCGTACCCTGTCAGTCCACCGAGGTGGAGCGTCGTGCGATTCGTGAATCTGCTCTGGGTGCCGGCGCCCGCGAAGTATCTCTGATTGAAGAGCCGATGGCGGCGGCGATTGGTGCTGGCCTGAACGTGGAGGAGGCCAGCGGCTCTATGGTGGTGGATATCGGTGGTGGTACGACTGAAATTGCCATTATCTCCCTCAATGGCGTGGTCTACTCCGACTCTGTGCGTATCGGTGGCGACCGCTTTGATGAAGCCATCGTCAACTATGTACGCCGCAACTACGGCAGCGTAATCGGTGATGCCACTGCTGAGCGTATTAAAGAAGAAATAGGCTGTGCCTACGCGGGCAGTGAAGTTCGTGAGATCGATGTACGCGGCCGCAACTTGGCGGAAGGGGTGCCCCGTAGTTTTACCCTGAATTCCGATGAAATTCTTGAGGCCTTACAAGAGCCGCTAACTGGTATCGTACAAGCGGTGAAAAGTGCCCTTGAGCAATCTCCCCCCGAGCTGGCTTCGGATATCGCTGAGCGCGGCATGGTATTAACCGGCGGTGGAGCCTTGCTGCGGGACCTGGATCGCCTGCTGATGGAAGAGTCAGGTCTGCCAGTAATCGTTGCTGATGACCCCCTTACCTGTGTTGCCCGCGGTGGCGGCAAGGCCCTGGATATGTTAGATCGCAGCCGTTTGTACCTCATGTCCAACTGAGTGGATTGAAGCTGGCGGGTTTTCCTAACAATTAGTGAGGTAGCCCTGCCGGCAGTTAGTTTCACGTTTCAGTGACATCCGATATATTGTGAGATCAATAATCATTGACCTGTACAAAGGTGGCTGCCCTTGAAACCGCTTTTTACCCGCGGCCCCTCCCCTGAGTTCCGCCTTCTATTATTGGTGCCGCTAGCAATCGCCTTGATCGTTGCAGATCACTACACCAATTGGTTCCAGTCTACTCGCGAGCGTCTTTCTGGTGTTACAGCGCCTCTTTACTGGATCACTGGTGCTCCAGAGCGTGTTGGCGATTGGGCTGGAGAGCAGTTTCGCTCTCGCGAGGAGCTGCTTGAAGAAAATGACCGTCTCAAGCGTCAAGTATTGCTGTTGGAGCAGCGCAGCCAATTATTGGCTGCGGTCAAGGCGGAAAATACGCGCTTGAAGGAGCTGATGAATTCGGCAGAAATGGTTGATGACCGGGTGCTGGTGGCCCAGGTCATCGGTGTCTCACCGGACCCCCTTGAGCATGTGCTGTTGATCGATAAAGGGCGCGATGATGGTATTGATGTGGGCACACCGGTGATGGATGCGAGTGGTTTGCTCGGGCAGGTGATCGAGGCTGGGGATGCGTTCAGCCGGATTCTCCTGATCACTGATTCCAGCCACGCAATTCCTGTCCAAGTGTTACGCAACAGTATGCGTGCCGTCGTTGAGGGCACCGGTGACCTCTATCGCCTTAAGCTCAGGCATCTTGCGAATACCAGCGATATCCGCGAGGGTGATCTGCTACTCAGTTCCGGTCTCGGTGGACGTTTTCCCGCAGGCTACCCGGTGGGCGAGGTTATGTCGATCTCCCGAGACCCGGGTCAACCATTTGCCGAGGCGGAAGTGCTCCCGCGCGGGCGTATGAGTCGCAGCCGCTTTGTTCTGGCGGTAATCGGGAGTGGGGGGCAGGGCCTTGCAAGCGAATAATCGCTGGTTTATCACGCTCACGCTCTTTCTCTCGATGTTGCTTGTGGTTATGCCCTTGCCACAGCAGTGGCTGTGGTTCCGACCCGCGTTTCCGGCCCTATTGGTTATTTTCTGGGTTACTCGTATGCCTCAGGCCTTGGGCGTTGGGTTTGCCTGGCTGGTGGGTATCCTGGAAGATCTGATCAGCGGAGCCAGTCTCGGTACCCATGCATTGGCTCTGGCAGTTTTGGCCTATTTCAGCCTGTTAACCTACCAGCGTACCAGGGCCTTTAATCCAGCTCAGCAGCTTCTATGGGTGTTCGTTTTGGTGGGTATCCACCAGGTTGTGGGTAACTGGGTACATGGTTTGGAGGGAAAAACCGTTCCCGGCCTGACTTTCTTATGGCCGGCACTTACCACGGCCCTGCTATGGCCTTGGGTTGCTCCGCTATTGCATCGCCTCTGCAGTCGGCTGCAGGTTCGTTGAGCGTCTCGTCAGTCTGTAAATCAATGTAAAATTCTGATCATTTTTCGATCAGTATCGCTATAATCAGCCGCTGGCCCACAGGGAATATGTAGTACAGTGACAAATTTCACCTCTTCGAATCGTCTTCTTCTTGCTTCGGGGTCGCCACGTCGAGCCGAATTGCTGGAGCAAATAGGCGTTGTGTTTTCCCAATGCCCGCCCTCGGTGCCTGAGCAGAAAGAAGCTTCAGAGACTCCCCAAGAATATATTCAGCGCTTGGCGCAGGAAAAATCTGTGGCCGGGTTATTGGCGACACCAGAACAGGCCGGGCTCTGGGCCCTGGGGGCCGATACAGTCGTACTTCTTGGTGAGCGTCTCCTGGAGAAACCGCGGGATTTTACTGACTTTGAGTCCATGATGTCGGCCCTATCGGGCAGAGAGCATTCTGTGCTGACTGCGATTTGTCTTCGCAGTCAGCACAGGCAATTCAGCTGTCTGGTGGAAACCCGGGTGCGCTTTCGCCAATTATCAGTCCAGAGTATTCAAGGCTACTGGCACACCGGTGAGCCCGCCGATAAAGCTGGAGGATACGGTATTCAGGGAATGGGAGCCGCGTTAGTGGAGTCTATCAGCGGCAGTTATAGCAATGTGGTTGGCCTGCCCTTGGAGGCATTAGTTCCGATGCTGGAACAGGCCGGGATTTCTTACTGGCAGGAGGCCGAGTCTTGAGTGAAGAATTGCTGATCAATGTTGCCCCAACAGAGACCCGAGTGGCACTGGTAGAAAATGGTGTGCTACAGGAGGTCTACCTGGAGCGCAGTGCACGTCGGGGCATTGTTGGCAATATCTATAAGGGCAAGGTGATTCGGGTATTGCCGGGGATGCAGGCGGCTTTTGTGGATATTGGCCTGGAGCGCGCCGGGTTTATCCATGCCTCTGATATCGCCCCCCTGGATGATGATGGGATGGAGTCCAGGGATGCTGAAGTTGCAGATATTCGCGCTCTTGTGCGGGAGGGGCAGCCCCTGGTCGTTCAGGTAGTAAAAGATCCTATTAGCAGTAAAGGCGCGAGACTGACCACCCACTTGTCAGTATCTGCCCGCTATCTCGTCTATATGCCGCAAACCCGTCATATCGGGATCTCCAATCGTATCGAGGATGAGGGAGAGCGCGAGCGCTTGCGTAAGCTGGTGGAGGCCGCCTCGTCACGTCTCGCCGAAGATGGCCTTTCCGCAGATGGAGGCTTTATTTTGCGCACCGTGGCTGAGGGTGTTAGCGAGGAGGAGTTGCTACGGGATATCCCCTTTCTTTACAAACTTTGGGGGGAGTTGGAGCAGCGCATCAAGGAGCGGGTAGTGCCCTCCGTAATTTACGAGGATTTGCCGCTATTTATGCGTGCCCTACGTGATCTTGCGCGCCCTTATACCGAGAAGATTCGTATAGACTCCCGCGAGGCGCATGGTCGCGCGGCAGAATTTGCAGGCAAGTATGCACCAGAAATAGCTGGGCGACTCGAGCACTATCCCGGTGAGCGTCCCCTGTTTGACCTGTATGGGGTTGAGGAGGAAATCCGCCGCGCCCTACAGCATAAGGTGACGCTAAAGTCCGGGGGGTATCTGATTGTCGAGCAAACCGAGGCGATGAGTACAATTGACGTCAATACCGGCGCATTTGTAGGTCATCGCAACCTGGAAGAGACTATCTTCAAGACGAATTTGGAGGCGGCAACGGCAATCGCCCGCCAGTTGCGCCTGCGCAACCTCGGGGGAATCATCATTATCGATTTTATCGATATGAAAGATCCTGAGCACCAACGTCAGGTATTGCGCACCCTGGAGAAGGCTCTCGAGCGGGATCACGCTAAGTCGAGTATTACCGGGGTTTCCGAACTCGGTTTGGTAGAGATGACCCGCAAACGTACGCGGGAATCTCTAGGGCAAATCCTGTGCGAGCCCTGCCCTGTGTGTGAGGGGCGCGGCACCTTAAAGAGTGCGGAAACAGTTTGCTTTGAGATCTTCCGGGAAATTATCCGTGAGGCGCGCGCCTACGATAGTGAAAAAATCATGGTTTTGGCCAGTCAGGTGGTAATCGATCTGCTGCTGGATGAAGAGTCGGCGAATGTCGCCGATCTGGAGGAATTTATTCGCAGGCCCATACAGTTCCAAGTAGAGCCCATTTACAATCAGGAGCAGTACGACATTGTTCTTGTGTAAATCATTATTAGCCTCCTCGCAGTTTTTCGATGCTGGTCGTTGCGATGCCTGCGACAGCACCGTGGAAGAGTGGGAGTGATGATGATCTTATTGCGCTGGCTTGCGCGAAAGTTTTGGCTGTTATCGGTAAGCTTGGTGATTGCCCTGGCAATCCTTGTTCAAACCGGGCGCCTGCTATCGCCTCAAGTTGAGGAATATCGCCCGCAGATCAGCCGCTGGCTCAGCGGTCAGCTGGGGGTTCCGGTACAGATGGACCGTATCTCCCTGCGCTGGGAAGCACTGCAAGTCTCATTACAGCTCGACGGCCTGCGCCTTGGGCAGAAGGGCGAGTTGCGTATGGGGCACGGCCTGTTCCAACTGGATTTGCTCGCCAGCCTATGGAATCGTGAGCTGGTGTGGAAAGACCTGCAAATGCACGCCTTTACTGCTGGACTCAGCCGAGATGAGCAGGGCGAGTGGCGTCTGGACGGCTTCCCCGATATCTCCCTAAAGCCTGACGGCAGGGTTGTGTCCAATCCCAAGGCAGCGGACCCGGCACGACTTTTCCAGTTGAGCCCCAAGGTCTGGATTAGCGATGCGGCAATCACTGTCAGGCTGCCTGATGAGCAGGTTGCCGAGCTCAACTTGCCACAAATTTCTCTGGAAAACCGAGGTGATTTTCATCGTCTTACGGCCCGCGCTTTTATCTCCCGCGAAGGCGAAGAGCAGGCTAGCAACACTGAGACTCTCCGCCTGGTGCTGGAGGGGCGTGGTAACCCGCGCAATAAAAAACAATTTTCACTGCGAGGTTATATGCAGCTCAATGAGCTGTTGTTGGACCAGGATATTGTGTCACTACTCCATCAGTTGACCCCTCTACCCGACCGATTTCATTGGAGTGGACGTAAGTGGGCGGATGGACGCCTGTGGCTGCATAGCGATGCGAGCAGTGGTTATCGGTTGGTCGGACGAGTAGACCTTGCTCAGGTATCAAACTTGGATCAGCCAGAAGAGGCGCCGAAGAAAAGCAGTCAGGGCAAAAGTCAGCATGAAAGTAGTGATCTGGTACAAAACAGAGATCACATAATGGCACCTTTACGGGCGCTTTCTGGAGATATTTCTGGTCGCTGGCTGCCCGGTGAACATTGGCGTTTGGCTTTACAGGATACCCAAATCGATTGGCAGGGCTTGCAGATGCCACCGCTAAACCTGCAGGTTAGTAACGACCTTCAGGGAGTAGCACTGTCCGCAGATGTGATCGATTTAGCGGGATGGAGCGATATTCTCACTCGGCTGGATGTTTTGCAGGGTGCTGCAGGCGAGTGGTTGACGTCCCTGAAGCCTTCTGGCCAGTTGCGACGCGTGCAGCTGCGCAAAGAAGCGCAAGGTGCGGTGAGCCTGAGTGCCAATTTGCACAATATCAGCACGCAGGCATTCCGCGGTGCGCCATCAGTGGCCGGCTTGAGTGGCTACATGGAGTTTGCCGGTAACGATGGCCGGGTGGAATTGGATGGCTCGAACTTGCAAGCAGGGTTTCCAAATCTTTACTCCGAGGCATTCTCTTTTGAGCAAGCCAGCGGTACTTTGGCCTGGAGCCTTAGTAAGGATTCGAATGAAATCAATGTCTTCTCTGGCCCTTTGCTATTAGATGGAAATCTGGGCGAAGTTCGCGGGCAGTTTTTGTTGTCCCTGCCTTTCCATCCTCAGAGTCGTCCAACGGATTTACTCCTGTCGCTTTCTCTGCGTGATGCGGATGTTGGCGTTCAAGAGAAGCTGGTGCCGACAAATGTCAGTGAAGACTTGCGCAGTTGGTTGAATGAGGGGCTGGGCAACGGAAATCCTGGTCGGGTTGAGACTGCCGCATTTATTTACCGTGGCAGCAGTTATCGCAAAAATGGCAAGGATGAGTCACTACGTGCGCTGGGGGCTCACAATAAGCGTCAAACAGTACAGTTGGCTGCAGACTTTTCTGGCGCCAATCTTAAGTATGCCGACGAATGGCCTAAGGTTCAGTCTGTTGATGGCCTACTCAGGCTGGATGATGGCAATGTTTCTGTCAGTGCAGACAAGGCCCGTGTTTGGGGAGTGGATGCGAATAAAGTTTTAGTGGAAGTAACCCCACAAAAAGATAAAGGCTCACGTCTGGATGTGACCGCCCAGCTTCAAGGGCCGGCTGCTGATGGTTTGCGCTTGTTGCGCGAATCCCCTTTGCGCAAACAGCTCGGCAATGCTTTTGATGAGTGGTTGTTGTCGGGAGATATTCGCGGGCAGCTGAACCTCACTCAGCCCCTGGGTGGTGCTTCAGTATCACCAGCTCAAAGAGTTGAATTGCAGTTGAGTCGTGGTGATTTACAGCTGCAAAATCTGCGCTTGCATGCTGAGGCTCTGGCTGGTGATGTCATTTTTGACAGCGATACAGGACTCGAAGGTACTGAGCTGAAAGGTCAGCTCTGGGGGCGGCTAATAAATGCGAGCATACGTCATATAGGTGATGCCGATGCGCGCGATACGCAGGTGGTCGTGGATGGCAGAGCCAGTACTGAGTCGATCTACAGCTGGAGCCAGCGTCCCGAGCTGAGATGGCTTGAAGGTACCATGGGTTACCAGGCACTTATTACCATCCCAGCAAAATCTAAAGAGGCCCCCTACGCTGCAGTTTTCGAGCTGACCTCAAATCTTGCTGGTGTGGCGGTAAACCTTCCGGAGCCCCTGGCTAAGCCCTCTGAAAGTAAAACGAATTTTGTATTGCGTGCCCCCATTGGTGATCAGGGCAGCTTATTTCACCTGAATTACGGTGAGCACCTGCAAGGGCAGTTTTGGCTGGTGGACGGAGCTCTTGAGCGAGCGGCTATTGCGCTCAATGCCGAGGCGAAATTACCTGAAGAAAGAGGGGTGAGTATCCTTGGCGACATTTCCAATGTTGATTTACCCCGCTGGGAAAAGCTGTTGGGCGTTTACCGAGATGACTCATCGGTTGTTGAAGAGTCATCCGCTCAGCCCGAACAAGCACCATCACTGATTCATAAGGTGCAAGCAAGCAACCTGGATGGCCTGACTGCACTTCCCCAAAGTGGACAGACAACTGACAATGTTTCCAGTCCACTACCGATTAGTCTTGACCTAAGCACAGATAGCCTGCAATTGGGAACAGTGGCTATTGAGCATATTCATGTCACAGGCGGAGGAGTGGGTTCAAAGTGGCAGTTAGATTTTGATAGTGAAATGGCGGCGGGAAGACTTTCGGGAACGCTCGGTGGGCAAAAACCTCTGCGTTTAAAGTTGGCGCATTTACGCCTTCCTGCTCCTGAAGAAAGGCAGACTATTTCCGGCGCTACATTGGCTGAGCAGCCCTTTGCGGAAGAGTTGTTGGACCCCTGGGCAGATTTTAATTTTCAGACGCTGCCAGCCCTGGATTTCAGCACGGAAAGTCTGCGAGTGGGGGGTGAGGAGCTCGGGCGCTGGTCTTTTGACGTTCGGCCATCCGAAGACCGCCTGGTTCTAAGCGATATTCGCGGTAGTGTCCGCGGGTTCCATCTGCAGGGACGTGGTGGTGGTGAAAAAGCCTTGGGAGCGCAATTGATGTGGATGCGCGATGCGGAGGGCAATAATTCCTCTCAATTTATTGGGCGCCTGGCAGCAGATGATCTCGCTGATATTCAGCGTGAGATGGGGCATGAACCGCTTATTGAAAGTAAGTCTGCGACCTTTGATACAGCCTTGCGCTGGGATGGGTCTCCGGCCATGGCCAAGGGTAGTTTGCTCTCCGGAGATTTGAAAATAGATATTCGTGATGGCCGCTTCCTTCGTTCCACCGGTACTGCTGGCTCAACGGTCTTGCGGTTGTTATCGCTGTTTAATTTCGATACCTGGGCGCGCCGCTTGCGCTTGGATTTCTCCGACCTTTATAAGAGTGGTATGGCTTTCGACCGAGTGCGTGGAGAGGTCGTGTTCGAAGGGGATGGGCAGTTGTTGATTGCAGTGCCTATTCAGGTTGAGGGGCCAACCAGTGAGCTGCAGATGGCGGGAAGGGTCAATCTTTTGCGGGAAGATTTGGATTTGACCCTGGTGGCGACTTTGCCAGTAAGTAACAACCTAGCCCTGGTTGCCGCTCTTGCTGGGGGATTGCCGGCTGCGGCAGGCGTTTATCTCATCAGTAAAGCGTTTAAAAAGCAGGTGAAGAAGATGGCCAGTGTGAGTTATCGCATCAGCGGTGACTGGGCTGACCCTCAAATGCGTTTTGAGAGACTCTTTGATGGAGATGGTGCAGAGCGTCAGGGGGCCGCCTCTGAGGCTGCTGGGAAACAGGCAAAACCGGATCAGGGAATCAGTCGTGCACCAACGCTTCCTTTGGCGGATGAAGCGGGCTCTTAGCCTGCTTATTGGGAGGATACACTTCCAGAAAGAGCTCAACTGCATGTGCATCTAGTTCTCTATCCTATTAGGTAGGTATAACTGAGTGAGGACAGGAGTTTGCAAGATGGTGAGGTCCCCGGCCTTATGGCCCCTGTTGGTGTTTGCCCTGATTCTATCGGCCTGCTCTGAGGCTGATGACCAAAGAATCCAGAATATGACAGTGGCGGAAGCCAAATCACGTATAGCCGAAGGCAGAGGGCTAGAGCAGATCCCCAAGTCGGTATGGAAGCAGCTACTCCCCGAGGACCGTTACAAGGTTCTCTGGCAGGGAGATACGGAGCGGGCTTTTAGTGGCAAATTGTTATACAACGAAAAAGAAGGTGTTTATGTCACCGCAGGCTGCCGTCTGCCGGTTTTTAGTTCAAAGCACAAGTTTAAATCGGGTACTGGTTGGCCCAGCTTTTGGGATGTGGCCTATCCGCAGAATATCGTATTAAAGGATGATTTCAGCTGGGGGCTCAGGCGCACAGAGGTATTGTCCAAATGCGGAGAGCACCTGGGGCATGTGTTTAAGGATGGTCCACCACCGACAAACCTGCGGTATTGCTTGAACTCGCTGGCCTTAGATTTTGAGCCGGCCGGGGATGTCAAACAATAATCGCTAGATCTCATACTATCTTTGTCTGATTTTTGGTTTGAGCGAGACTCTTTTGTAGTTTTAATTGATGCAATTTGGCTTTGGTATAAGTCAATGGAGTTTATGGGCGGAGCAGGGCCGCCCGTGTGACATGCGGTGGGTGAATGAGAACTACTGTGATGCCTGAATAAAGAAATCACGCAGGTAGCGGAACAGCTTGCGCTGATTGCTGGGTGGTTTGCTGTTTTTGATCTCGCGCAGGGAGTCGCGTACCAACTGCCGTAAATGCTGGTGGTCTATCTGGGGGTACTGGTCAAAAAAGGTACCCTGGGCACTATTACCTTCTTCGAGTAGGCGTCTGCGCCAGTCTTCAGCCATTTTATCGAAGCGCAGGTGCTGCTGGTCTCGCTCTTTAAACTTATTCAGCACGGCTTCTATCGCTTCGTGATCTGCACTGCGCATCAGCTTGCCAATATACTGCATTTGGCGACGGCGAGCCTCGTTGGACTTGATTCGCCCCAAGGTGTCTATTGCCTCGCGCATATCCTCATCAATGGGCACCTCGGCGAGCTGGGCTTTAGATAGTTCGGTTAATTGCTTCCCCAGGGCCTGCAGCTCGTGCATCTCCTGTTTTACCTGCGTCTTGCTCTTGGGCAGGTCTTCATCATCGTATTCGTACATCTTCAGTTCCGTATAAAAGTTCCGGATCGTACCGGCTCTGTTTGAGCGGGGAGTGTATTGCCTTTCAGCCAAAATACCAGGTGGCGAGGCCAAGGAAGGACATGAACCCCACCACATCGGTGACGGTTGTCAGTGCGACACTACCGGCTAATGCCGGATCGATTTTTATTGCCCGCAATACAACCGGTAAGATTGCTCCTGCCATCGCTGCCACAATCAAATTGATTACCATGGCCGCAACAATAATGACCGCAATGGTAATGTCGTCAAACCAGAGTGCAGCGATTAGCCCCATCACCAGAGACCAAAGCAGGGCATTAAGGCATGCAGAGCCGAGTTCCCGCGAGAGTAGCCAACTGAGGTTACTTTTGCCAATCTGGCCCAGAGCCATACCCCTGATCACCACGGTGAGTGTCTGGCTGCCGGCCACCCCCCCCATACTTGCGACAATCGGCATCAATACCGCCAGGGCAACGACCTTTTCCAGCGTATTCTGGAACAGACTGATTACCCATGAGGCCAGAAGGGCTGTGAGCAGATTAATACCGAGCCAGAGGGCGCGCCTGCGCGCAGTGCGCCTTACCGGAGCAAAGGTGTCCTCTTCTTCATCGAGGCCCGCCATACTCATCAGGGAGTGGTCGGCGTCTTCGCGAATAACATCGACGATATCGTCGATTGTAATTCGACCCAGCAGGCGGTTGTGTTCATCCACTACTGGTGCGGTGATCCAGTCATACTTTTCAAACAGCCGGGCCACCTCTGTATCGCGCATATCGGCGGGAATTGGCTCCACATCAGTATTGACGACCTCGCGTACCGTGACAGAGGGGTCTGTGGTGAGAAGCTTTGAAAGCGGTAGCAGCCCGATATATTGGCCACGTCGGTTGACTACAAATAAGCTATCGGTGGATTCCGGCAGTTGCTCATGGCGGCGCAGGTAGCGCAGTACCACATCCAAGCTTAAGTTGGGGCGCACCGAGATAGTATCGGTGTCCATTAAGCCGCCAGCGGTATTCTCATCGTAAGCGAGTACGCTTTCCACCCTCAGGCGGTCGGTTTCGCTCATTGCTGAGAGGACTTCAGAGACAACACGTTCGGGGAGCTGCTGAAGGATATCGGCGATATCGTCCGCATCCAGCCCCTCCATAATCTCCACCATCTCCTCGGTATCCATGGTATCGAGGATTTGGCTGCGCACTTCATCGGTGAGCTCTTGCAGTACTTCACCTTCGACATCGCGATCAATCAGGTTCCACAGAACCTGGCGAATACGCGGGGGGGAGCTTTCCAATAGCTGCGCAATACTCTGCGGGGTCAGGGTTTTGAGCATGCGCCGGACTTCCTGCCCGGTGCCACTATCGAGGGCGGCGAACAACTCGCTGAGCTGGTTTTGCGCGCGGAACTTGATTTCGGCTTGGGGTGGGCTGGACACGATAAATCCTTACTGCTCAGCGGTGTTTAGGGAGTAGAGACCATAAGAAAGTCGCGGCGTTATTACGCCATGGCGGACTCTATCCAGAGCCGCTCGCCTTTGCAAATTACTCGGCTTCTCCAAAGCGCTCTGAGACGAGAGTGCTGATAGCTCCGAGTGCGTCACTCTCATCACGGCCCTCAACCTCCAGCTCCAACTCTGTACCCTGCCCGGCGGCAAGTAACATAAGCGCCATAACGCTCTTGCCATCCACTGATCTATCGCCACAGTGCACTTTGATGTTGGAGGAAAAGCGGGCAGAGGTTTGGGCAAACTTACTGGCTGCGCGAGCGTGCAGCCCGAGCTTGTTAATGATGGTGAGGCGCTGTTTTTGCATAGGTAGCGGGTTTGTATGGACTATCTCTGTTGTTCGCGGTGACGGACTTGAATATTGCCAAATTTGTGGAGAAAAGTGCGTGCCAGTTGTTCAACCATATAAACTGAGCGGTGTCTCCCTCCGGTGCAGCCAATGGAGATGCAGGTGTAGCTGCGATTGCTCTCCTGGAAAGAGGGCAGCCAGTTCTCTAGGAAACCGGTGATATCTGCTTCCATCTTGTTAGTTTTGGGGTGGGAGCGTAAAAATTCGGCTACTTCATGGTCCAATCCGGTTTTTTTCCTAAGATTGGGTTCCCAGTAGGGATTTGGTAAGCAGCGCAAGTCGAACATCAGGTCGGCATCCACTGGCACCCCATATTTAAAGCCGAAAGACTGGAAAAGTATTGCCATCCCTTCCGAATGTCCGCCCACTACGCGGCTTCTAATCAGCTCCCGTAACTCGTGCAAACCGAGGCTACTGGTATCTATCACCATATCCGCCATGGCTGAGACGGGTGTTAGCAGCTCTCTTTCTTGTTTCAAGGCTTCGAGCAGGTGGGTGCAATCATTACTTAGGGGGTGTTTGCGGCGGGTCTCGCTGAAGCGCTGTACCAGTACAGGTTCGCGGGCGTCCAGGTAGATTACATCACACTCTACGCCGGTACTGCGCAGGGCTTCAATAACACGGGGGGCCTGTTTGATATCCTGCCAGAGGTTGCGAGCGTCTATTCCCAGGGCAAGGGGGGTATCCCCTTTAGTCGTTTGTTGCTCAGCCCGCTTGATGAGTTCGGGTAGCAGGCTAATCGGCAGATTGTCGATGCAGTTAAAGCCCGCATCTTCGAGTAGTTGAAGTGCGGAGCTTTTACCAGAGCCGGAGCGGCCGCTGATGATAATCAAGCGCATGGGGACCCCCTCTTTTTAGCTCTTTATATCATTTAATAGTTAATTAAATGGTATTTATATTCCTGGCGGTAATTTATAAGTCGTGACTCCGGAATCGGATTACCAGGTATGGGCGCAAGGCAAGAATCAGGCCGCTGCGGCTGAATCTATAGCTAGGGCGTAGAGTGCGTCGCTAGTGTCAGCCTGCCTCAATTTGTCCCGGACCTGGGTGTTAGAGAAGAGCGCAGCGATTTCTGCCAGTGTATCTAGATGTTGTTGTTCCGAATCTTCAGGGACCAGCAAGACAAAGAGCAGATCGACAGGCTGTCGGTCGATAGCGTCGAAATCTATGGCGGGTTCTGTAGTGCAGAGCACGCCAATGGGGTGCTCACATCCAGGAAGACGGCAGTGGGGGATAGCCACACCTTCGCCTATTCCTGTGGAGCCTAGACGCTCGCGTGCAATCAGTTGGTTGAATATGGTGTCAGAGTCATGCTGTGGATATTGTTCGGCTACAGCCTGGGCGATATTTAGCAGCAATTTTTTTTTGCTGCTCCCCGCCAGATGGCAAAGGCTGAGGCGGGGAGAGAGTAAAGCTTCCAGTGTCATAGTTCAGCGGTGGTTCTGCAACTTCTCTTTGTGTTTCTTCAGTTGGCGGTCCAGTTTGTCTGTAAGCGAATCAATGGCCGCATACATGTCCTTGTCTTCCGAACCCGCGCAAAGATCGTGACCATTGATATGTACTCGGGCTTCGGCTTTCTGGATCAGCTTGTCTATGGATAGGATGACTTGCGCGTTGGTTATATTGTCATAATGCCTTGAGAGCTTTTCCAGCTTGTTCTCACAGTAGCTGCGCATTGGCGAGGTAACGTCGACGTGGTGACCACTAATATTGATCTGCATGGATTTCTCCTTACCAGGTGCATCACATTACGGCGAGCCTCCTTTCGGGTCGCAACCCTACTAGGAAGTGGCCCAGAATGGAAGGATACACTCAAAGTTTGGAGTTCGGTTGCGAAGGTGTAGTAATTGGTGCCAGGTTATGACTTGGCCTAACTCATGAGTCGAAACCCAAGCGGCCCCATCAGACCAAGCGTTTTCGCTCGCTGGAGGAGGGAATTCCCATTGACTCGCGGTATTTCGCCACAGTGCGGCGGGCTACTTTAATACCCTGTTTATCGAGTTCTAGGGTAATTTTGTTATCTGAGAGCGGCTTGCGCGGGGTCTCTGCGTCAATCAGCTTGCGGATCAGGGCGCGGATAGCGGTTGAAGAAGCATCCTCACCGGAGTCTGTGCTGACGTGGCTCGAAAAGAAATACTTGAGCTCAAACACGCCGCGAGGCGTGAGCATGTACTTCTGGGTGGTCACCCTGGATATGGTCGATTCATGCATGCCAATAGATTCGGCAACATCTGCCAGCACCATAGGTCTCATGGCTTCCGGGCCTTCCTCAAAAAAACCTTGCTGCTTTTCGACAATACAGTTGGCTACTTTCAGTAAAGTCTCGTGGCGACTCTGCAGGCTTTTCATAAACCAGCGTGCTTCTTGCAGGTGATCCCGCAAAAAATTGTTATCTCTGGAGTTGTCGGCACGCTTGACCAGGGAGGCGTAGTGGTCATTGATACGGATCTTTGGGGTGATCTCTGCATTCAATTCTACGTGCCAGCGAAGGGTTTTGCGGGAAACGACAATATCCGGAATTACATAGTCCGGCTCTTGCCCGCCATAGCTCTCTCCCGGACTGGGATTTAAGGTCTGGATTAGGCGAATGGCCTCGCCTAGCTGGGCTTCAGTGAGACGTGTGCGTCGACTCAACTGGCGAAAATCCCTTTTGCCAAGTAAGTCCAAGTGTTTCTCAATAATGTTTTGCGCTTGGCTTAGCCAAGGGGTATTTGGCGGCAACTGCTGCAGTTGTAATTGCAGGCATTCTTTGAGATCCCGAGCCCCGCAGCCAGCGGGATCAAACTGCTGAATAGCCTTTAGAACCGCGAGCACCTCATCTTCATCGATCGATAAAGAGGTGGCGACTTCCTGCACAGAAGTACCAAGGAGGCCGCTGGGTGCTATGCCATCAATTAAGTTTTCACCGATCCACTTATCCTCCTCAGATAAGGGGGTCAAGTTCAGCTGCCAGCGTAGATGATCCTGAAGGTCGATGGAGGTGGAGTTACGCTCATAGCTGGAGGAATCTAACTCGTGGCTGCCGCTGTTATTGGTGTAGATATCATCCCAGCGCGAGTCGACGGGCAGCTCATCAGGAATTGCCTGGTCCCAGTCCCCCTCGGCCAGTTCGCGCTCTTCTACCGGCTGTGTTGTGTTTTCCGGTGTTTGTTCAGACTGTGGTTGATTTTCATCCACCTTTACGGATTGCTCTTCGCTATCCGCTTCCAGCATTGGGTTGTTGTCCAGTGCTGCCTGGACCTCCTGCTGCAGATCGAGTGTGGAGAGTTGCAGTAGGCGAATTGCTTGCTGCAACTGGGGGGTCATGGTCAGCTGTGTGCCGAGTTTGAGCTGGAGAGACTGCTTCATAGTGGAGCGCCGCAGGCCGATAAGACAGGGTGTCGATCAAATTGTCCTAAGATGGCGCAGACTACCCCTCTCTTCAATCTATTACAAGCAATAAGCGTGCCGGTCCTGGCGTGATAGCTGGTGCTATGTTTCCAGAATTATGATTATTCCCGTCTTAAGTGAAGAATTTAAGGACAGAAATTGGTGGTTAGCCTCAAATAGTGAATTCGTGTCCCAAATAAACTTCGCGCACCTGTTGGTTGGCGAGAACCTCATCCGGCGTGCCTGCAGCGATGATATGGCCTTCACTGACAATGTAAGCGGTCTCACAGATATCCAGCGTTTCGCGAACATTATGGTCTGTGATTAGTACGCCAATATCGCGATCACGCAGGTGGCGGATAATCTCCTTGATATCGTTCACCGATATGGGGTCTACCCCAGCAAAGGGCTCGTCCAACAGGACGAAGCCGGGGTTGGTGGCCAGAGCGCGGGCAATCTCAACTCGGCGTCGTTCTCCACCAGAGAGGGCCATACCCAGGCTTTGCGCGATATGGGTTATATTAAATTCCTCAAGTAGTGCCTGGGCCTGTTGTTGCCGCTCGTCTCTTGAGAGGTCCTTGCGGGTTTCAAGGATTGCTAAGATATTGTCTTTTACCGTCAAGCGGCGAAATACAGAGGCTTCCTGGGGGAGATAACCGATACCTTTGCGTGCGCGTCCGTGCATGGATAGCCGGGTTATATCCTCATCGTCGATCATCACCCTGCCAGCGTCGGCCTGCACCAGCCCGGCAATCATATAAAAGCAGGTTGTTTTGCCGGCACCGTTGGGGCCGAGGAGGCCGACAACCTGTCCACTGGAAACACTGACGGTGACATCCTGGACAACTTTTCTTTTTTTATACTGTTTCGCGAGATGTAACGCTTTGAGCGTTGGCATAGTGTGTACCGAATCTATCCATGCCGCGGGCAGAGTGATGCCCGCCGGTGCAATAATATTTGTTACTTATGATGAGGTATTAAGTAGAGGGTTTACTGGCCTTGATTATCATTGGCGTCTTGCGAGCTCTCTTTCTTCTCGGGTTTCCAGGTCATCTCTACACGCCCTTTCCCAGTTTGGCCCTTGGCGCTCATTTGCTCGGTAGTGAGGTCGTAGTCAATTTTTTCCGCTGTCAGTGTGTTGCCTTCCCGGTCAACATGGGCTTTACCGGTTAGTTGCAACTCCTCAGAGCCCACTTGATATACAATGCGTTGGGCTCTGGCTTTTACGGGGTTCTCGCCCTGGAGGATCTTTTGCTGGAAATGTGCGGGTTTGCCCACGGCCACTACACGACTAATCTCCTTTTCTGGAGTGAAATAAACCTCAACGCGGTCTGCCCGTATTTTTAAAGAGCCCTGAGTTATAACAACATTATTGCTATATACCACCAAGTTATTATTTAGACCTGCATTCATTGCATCAGAGCTTATATTGATCCGCTGCTGGCGGTCCTCAGGCAGTGCAAAAGCCGATGAGGCTGTGAGCAGGAGCGCTGCGATGGTGGTGACTTTTAACAGATGGCGGTAATTAGTCAGTGTCATAGATGCTCTTTACATCGGATAGGATTTCCATCCGGTCTTCATTCAAGTAAGCGCGCATGCCTTTGCCGGTGGTGCGGTTTGGGCCAGAGCTTATAGTAACAACTTTGTCTGTCTCGGCGAATTCCTTCGCGGGCAGGATCGTAATACTGGACGTTTCCAATTTGATGCCACCAGGGGTGGGTAGTTCATCAATTTCTACATCGCCACTCAGGACTATTCGTTCACCGCGATTGTGTGCCACTCCTTCCCGGGACTCTGTACGCCATTTAGGCTGGTCATCTTGGTAAAAAACCATGCGAGGTTCGGTCAGGTCTGCCCGGTCACGACGTTTAAACTGGTAGTAGGTTATCTGGTCCGCGTCCACGCGATAGGCTAGATTTCCTTCCTCATTAAAGTGGCGTGTCTTGGCATTTCGGATGATTAGCTCTGCCGCTTTGTCATGCTGCTGGGGGGTAGGTCGAACCCCCAGCAGCTGATCAGGTGGGCTCTCTGAAAGCCACAGGCCAACACTGATTAGCGATATTACTAATAGCAGCGGTAGCCAGGTGCGCATTATTTCTCTCCAATGTAGGGGGCGAGGGCAGAATCAAATGTTCCCTGGGCCAGCATAATTCGATCACAAGCTTCGCGCACTGCACCTTCACCACCGCAGGCTCGAGTTATCCACAGGGCACGTTCCATGACTGGAGGAGCTGCATTGGGAGGAGCTATGGGGCAGCCGATACGGGTCATAACCAGTAGGTCAGGATAGTCGTCGCCAATATAGGCGATATCTTCCAGGCGGCATGACTCGTCGGACAAGAGTTCCTGCAGTGCAGTAAATTTGTCCTCGCGCCCTTGGATCAGTTTAGTGATGCCAAGATCGTGAGCGCGGCGTTCCACTACCGAGCTGCGTCGCCCTGTAATAATGGCTACGCGAACCCCGGAATTTTGCAGCATTTTAATGCCGTGCCCATCGAGTGTATTGAAGGTCTTCAGCTCATTGCCGTTATTATCGAAATAGAGCTTGCCATCGGTGAGGACGCCATCTACATCCAATACCAACCAGCGTACCTTCTGCAGTGCAGAGTTTATTTCTTCTTCTGAAACCACCAGGTTAATCCTTCCGAAATGTCTGTGAGGTGCTAATTTGCGCCGTCATTTATTTGATTATCTCAGATTACGCCGGCGCGTAATATATCGTGCATATGTAAAACACCTACGGGGTGGTGGGCTTTATCCTCCACGACGAGTGCGGTGATTTTGTAGTCTTCCATAATTCGCAGTGCTTCAGCAGCCAGGGTTTCGGCAGATACCGTTTTGGGAAGGCGGCTCATCACTTGATCCATTGTGGCCTTACCCAGCTCGATTTTGTGGTCGATCACTCGTCGTAGATCCCCATCGGTGAACACACCGAGCAGCTCACCTTTGGAATCGACAATAGTGGTCATACCAAACCCTTTACTGGTCATTTCTAGTAGGGCCTTAGATAGCAAAGTATCGGGTTGGACCTGGGGTAACTCCTCTCCTGCGTGCATAACATCTTCGACCTTGAGTAACAGACGTCTACCGAGGGCTCCTCCTGGATGGGAAAATGCGAAATCTTCAGCGGTAAAGCCTCTCGCTTCCAGTAGGGCTACAGCTAGAGCATCACCCATAACCAGTGTGACAGTGGTTGATGAGGTTGGTGCTAGATTAAGAGGGCAGGCTTCCGTTTGCACCGAAATATCCAGGTTTACCTCTGCAGCTTGTGCTAATGGCGAATCCGTCTTCCCTGTCATGCTGATCATGGGGATACCCAGGCGTTTCAGTAATGGCAGCAGAGTAAGTACCTCTGCGGAAGAGCCTGAATTAGAGATAGATATCACTAAGTCGTCGCGAGTGATCATTCCTAGGTCGCCATGGCTCGCTTCCCCTGGGTGGACGAAAAAACTTGGGGTACCGGTGCTAGCGAGGGTTGCCGCTATTTTACGACCGATATGTCCTGACTTACCCATACCTGTCACGATGGTACGGCCTGGGCATTTTAAGATCATCTCGCAGGCGCGCTGGAAGTCGCCGTTGATCCTATGCTCCAGTGCGGCGACAGCTTCCATTTCCATTCGCACGGTGCGCCTTCCAGCTTCCATTGTTAATTCTCGGGTCATTAAGTGCCTCTAGTTACTGACTTCTAAATATACAAATTTATAACTATTGAACGTATTTGTGATAACTCTACCTGCCCAATTTAACTTGTGGGCATATAGCACAGTGGGAGATCGTTGTTCTTCTTTGGGCTTGTAGCGACAGTTGGTACGATTGTCGTGCTAATCTAAATACGAACACCCAACAGGCATGTAGGAAAACCGGTCGCCTGCCGGAGTGTCAAATGACACGCTCGTACACTGCCACACCACCGGGCGCGGTCATGGTATAGTCTGCCGCCGCTGCTGTCAGCTATGTCACTCAGCGGATGAACGACAAATTCCCATTTACTGGGACTGATTGCCAGCAGCCTCGTCATGGCACTTATTTACGCTGTGTGCGTCCAAGGAATGATTTGCTAATTGGAGAGTATTTGTGAATACATCATTTTGGATTGGTCGGTACGGTTTTTCCGGGTGGCTAAGATTTGTACTTTGCGCAGTATTGGTATCTGCTGTGGTCCCCGCTGCGTATGCCGATCAAAACCCCTATGTAATGATTGAAGGGGTTTCCCAAAAACTGTTGAGTGTGATTCGCTCAAATGCCCAATATGCCAACTCTGATCCGCAGAGATATTACAGCGCTATTGAGGGGGTCCTGACGCCGGTTGTGGATTTTGATTTTATCGCACGCGGTGTTATGGGGCGTTATGCCAAACAGGCGACTGCATCCCAGCGCTCCCGTTTTTCCAGTGCTTTTCGTCGAGATCTGGTGGCAACATTTGCTCGCGGTGTAGCAAATTTTGGCGACCTCGATGTGAAAGTGGTCAACCCGGGAACTTTGCCCAGTGGGAACCGGGTTAATGTTTTGCAGGAAGTGCGCAGCAAAGAGGGTATTACCAAAGTTTCTTATACTCTGGTGCGTAACCGCGCCGGAGAGTGGAAGCTGATTAACGTTATCTTAAATGGCGTTAATTTGGGTAAAACTTTCCGCAGTCAGTTTTCTCAATCTATGCAGTCTTATGGGGATATCGACAAGGTAATCTCCAACTGGTCCGCAGGACAGGATGTTGCCGATAAAGTGAGCTAGTCGGCGAACTTCAGGGTGCGCAGCTGCGCACCCTTCATGATTCAAGTACACTTGCGTGATGTTTTTTAACTAACGCAAATCCCCCACCTATGCAACCAGATGAAATCAAAACCCTCATTGAGGGTCATATCCCCGAGAGTAATGTCGACGTCGCCTTTGAAGGTAGCCACCTAATGGTGACTGTGGTGAGCAGCGCCTTTGAAGGTCTAAGCCGCTTGAAAAAGCAACAGCTGGTTTATGCGGCGCTAAATGACAAAATTGCCGACGGCACTTTGCACGCCGTGCAAATGCAGACCCTTACTCCAGAAGAAGCCAGTCGATAACCTGTCGCCTGTATTTAGGCGACTCCCGAAATACGAGACCGAATGGATAAGTTAATAATAGAGGGTGGTAGCCCAGTTTCCGGCACCCTGCGAATTTCTGGTGCGAAGAATTCCGCTCTGCCAATTTTGGCCGCAGCACTTTTGGCCGATGGTCCGGTACATATTCATAACCTGCCACACCTTAATGACATCACCACGATGATCACCCTGCTGCGCTGTATGGGGTGTGATGTCACAATTGATGAGAAGCTGGGTGTTGAAATAGACCCCCGTTCGGTCAACGATCTGACGGCGCCCTACGAGCTGGTGAAAACCATGCGCGCCTCTATTTTGGTTTTGGGTCCGCTACTGGCCCGCCACGGCGTAGCTAATGTCTCTTTCCCTGGCGGTTGTGCGATCGGCAGTCGTCCGGTGGATATCCACCTGAAAGGGCTGGAGGCGATGGGTGCAGAAATAACCATTGACGGTGGTTTTATCCGGGCCCGCTCCAATGGCCGCCTTAAAGGCGCCAATATCGTTATGGAGAAGGTTACTGTCGGTGGTACAGAAAACCTGCTGATGGCGGCAGTTTTGGCAGAGGGCACCACGGTATTGCACAATGCCGCGCGCGAACCTGAGATCGTCGACCTGGCGGAATTCCTAATCGCCATGGGGGCACAGATAGAGGGTGTTGGCACTGACACTATGCGCATCCACGGTGTCCCCAAGTTGACCCCTTGCACCTTTACCGTTATGCCGGATCGCATCGAGACTGGCACTTTTCTTGCCGCTGCGGCAGCAGCTCGTGGCAAGGTTCGGCTTCTGCATACCCGTGCGGACATCCTCGATGCGGTATTGGTGAAGTTTGAGGAGGCTGGCGCACACCTGAGCTGTGGTGATGACTGGATTGAGCTGGATATGAAGGGCAACCGCCCTAAGGCGGTGAGTTTCCGCACCGCACCTTACCCAGCTTTCCCCACCGATATGCAGTCGCAGTTTACCGCTATGAATGCCGTAGCTGAGGGTAAAGGCGCCGTGGTGGAGACTATTTTTGAGAATCGACTGATCCAGGTTCATGAGTTGAACCGTATGGGTGCTGATATCACCCTTGAGGGTAATACGGCTTTCGTCACAGGTGTTGAGAAGCTTAAAGGAGCACCCGTGATGGCCTCGGATTTACGCGCTTCGGCAAGCCTGGTGATTGCGGGTATGGTTGCTGAAGGCACTACTACAGTCGATCGTATCTACCATATAGACCGGGGTTATGAATGTATTGAGGAAAAATTACAGCAACTGGGGGCGAGTATTCGCCGAGTACCTGGTTAGCAAGTTGAGACGGCCGCCCCTTAGGTCGGGGCGGCTCTCGAAGAAGAGCCGGCTTAATAATGACTATGCAAATCACCATCGCCTTGACCAAGGGGCGTATCCTGCAAGAAACCTTACCTCTGCTCGCGGCGGCGGGCCTGGAACCACTTGAAGACCTAGGGAAAAGCCGCAAGCTGATTTTCCCCACTAACTGCGAGGGCGTGCGCCTGCTTCTCTTGCGTGGTGTCGATGTTCCCACGTATGTGCAGCATGGCGCTGCGGATATGGGGGTTGCTGGTAAAGATACTCTGCTCGAACATCATGCCGACGGTATTTATGAACCTCTTGATCTCGGTATTGCGCGCTGTCGTCTAATGACAGCAGGGGTGAAGGGGGCCGCTCTGCCGAAGGGGCGGATAAAAGTGGCAACAAAATTTGTTGAGAGCGCCAAGCGACATTATGCCGCTCAAGGGCGGCAGGCGGACATTATCAAGCTGTATGGCGCAATGGAGTTGGCTCCATTGATGGATCTTGCCGATGAAATTGTAGATATAGTCGATAGTGGTAATACCTTAAAAGCCAATGGCCTTGAAGCTCGTGAAATGATTGCGCATATCAGTAGCCGCTTGATTGTCAATAAGGCCGCCATGAAGATGAAGTATCAGCCAATCAGTCAGCTGATTGAAAAATTGTCGACAGCTGTCGCGTAGAATTAGAAGATTTTTAGACGTTATGACTCGCAAGTTTATTGGTCGGCTAAGTGCCGCTGACACAGATTTTGATGGGCAATTAAAGCAGTTGCTCGCTTGGGAGACGGTGGCCAATAAACAGGTCGAGGAGACAGTTGCAGAAATTCTGCAGCAGGTGCGCAGTCGAGGGGATGCTGCGGTTATTGAATATACCAACCGTTTTGATCGCCGTAATCTTACTGGAGCAGAAGACTTTTGTTTAACTTCACAAGCGCTGACTGAGGCTCTTGCCCGTATTGGAGTCGAGGAGCGTGAGGCTCTTGAAGTCTCCGCCCGGCGCGTACGTGAATACCATGAATACCAAAAGCAGGGCTCCTGGCGCTATACCGAGGCAGACGGCACAGTATTGGGTCAGCAGATTACTCCAATGGAGCGTGTTGGCATTTATGTACCTGGGGGTAAAGCCAGTTACCCTTCCTCGGTATTAATGAATGCTATTCCGGCTAAGGTTGCTGGCGTGGATTCAGTGGTTATGGTGGTTCCGGCTCCCGAGGGCGAGATCAGTGATTTGGTTCTGGCCGCGGCAGCGATTGCCGAAGTGGATCAAGTGTTCACTATTGGTGGTGCACAGGCGGTAGCCGCACTGGCTTATGGCACCGAAACGATTGCCTCGGTAGATAAGATCGTTGGCCCCGGTAATATCTTTGTGGCTAGTGCCAAGCGCGCGGTCTTTGGCCATGTGGCAATAGACATGATCGCCGGGCCCTCGGAAATACTTGTTATTTGTGATGGGGCCACCGATCCAGATTGGATCGCGATGGATCTGCTGTCCCAGGCCGAACACGATGAACAGGCGCAGGCGATTCTGCTATGCCCTGACGCAGAATTTCTCGATGCGGTGGAGTCATCCCTTGAGCGGCAGCTGGCGAAGTTGCCTCGCGCAACAATAGCAGCCAAGTCACTAATGGATCGCGGTGCTCTGATTCTGGTGGACTCTATTGAGCAGGCAATAAAAATCTCTAATCGTATTGCACCCGAACATCTGGAAGTTTCTGTGGCTGATCCTGAACCTTTGTTGCCGCAAATTCGTCATGCCGGTGCGATTTTCCTGGGCCGCTATACTGCAGAAGCTTTGGGGGACTATTGCGCGGGCCCCAACCATGTACTGCCTACCAGTGGTACCGCGAGATTCTCCTCCCCCCTGGGTGTTTACGATTTTCAGAAACGCAGTTCGATTATTTATTGTTCCCCACAAGGTGCCGATCAGCTTGGTCGTGTAGCTGCCACTCTCGCTTGTGGTGAAGGGTTGGAAGCCCATGCTCGCTCTGCCGCCTTTCGGATCAAGAAATAAACGAATACCTTATCGCGGTAACTGGCACCAGTAAGGCACATCATGCGTAAATTACTTCTGTGTTTAGCTGCTCTTAGCCTGGTTGGTTGTGCGACGACTGATGAATATAGCGTTGAAAAATATTCAGGGTTTGAGCAGAGCCTTCCCGCCCTATCCCTATTCGCCAAGATGCCTGGTGAGGATTTTGAACGGCGCTGTAACGACTATTCCGAAAGTTCTCTGCTCAAATATTGTCAGTATGGTGTAGTGGACTACACGGAGCTATTGGGGCAGCTGGAAGCCTCCACAGCCTTTAGTTCTGTACACTCTGGTAACGACGATATTCCTTACCAATTACTGGTAACTTCTGCCGGTTATTCTGAGGAGGGGATAGAGGATATCGGCGAGGCGGTTATAGCCGGTGCCACCTTGATGTTGGCTCCTGTGCGTACCACGCAGGATATCCATATCGATGCAATCCTGACTTGGCACGGCCTACCCTTGAAGCGTTATCAATTAGAGTTTCCGTTCACAACAACAATAAGCCTGTTTACTTCTCCGCTTGCCGCAAAGCAAGATTTAGCCAAAGTGGTAGCAGGGGAGCTGATAGCTTTACTGCAGGAAGATAGGGTTATGGCTCCGGAGTATCTCTATCAATCCATTGGAGCGAGTGACTACCACTCGGCTCTGAATTTGCCGGAGTCTGTCGGTGAGTATGTGAGCAACCCCCTTGTGCTTGCTAGCCACCCGTTATTTGGGGCTCAAACGCGCTACGTGCACCGTCAGTTTCAGTTCGATTCTGTAGATGTTTTTGTCTACCCAATCCCCAATTGGGAGTGGGGAGATCTGAAGCAGGCGCAGGTTGAGGAGCTGGATAGGGTTCGCCAGGAGCTTGAGCTGGTCGAGAGGGAGGCTCAGTGGCAGGTGTTGGATCTCAGTGAGGAGGCTTCAGAAATATGGCGCGTACAGGGGCAGGACATGCCCGTGACCAGGCTTTCCGGTTATTTCCTCGCCGCAGATGGGGAGCGCTTTGATACCCATACCTATTTATTTGTACGCAAGGATAAATTTATTAAGGTGCGAGCTTCTTTTTCCGGAGAGGGGAGAAGCAGGGAGGAGGTAGAGACTTTTGCTAGGGGGCTAATTGCCCGGGCGAATGTACCCAGTGAATCCCGATTTATGGCTAATGTTCGCGAGAATTGGCGCGAAAGGCGGGCCGGGGACTAGCCTGGCCCACGCAATATTCTATTTCTACTGGCTTCCTTCTCTGGGAATTTGGGTTGCCTGCCAGGCGATTACAAACCAGTCTCCTTGGCGTTTCACAAAAGTGCCTGTATTTAAATAATAGTTTTTCTTTCCTTTGACACTATCGTTGGCCACTAATTTGAAAGCTACTACTGCCGTATCTCCAAGTAGGCGAATATCGATATCCTCTGCGGCGTAGTTCACTGTTATGGGCTCATCGCCAGCTGTCTCCATGCCCTGCATGATTTTTGCTTTGCCAAATCGCTTTCCCGCGGAGCTGGTATAGACAAGGTCATCAGCCCAAAAGCGCTGATGGGCCTCGGCACTGCTGGCAGCATTATCGATAAAATAATGTAGTAGTTTTTGGAGTTCCTCTTTGTCATCGGCCCAGCATTGCCCGGCAACAAGAGTCGCGAGGATGGAAAGGATGATTGTGCGCATAGGTTGTCTTCCTTGTTCCCCGGCAGGCTATTCCACAGGGGTTGTTGTGTCAGGCTTGACTGACACGGTAGCTTCCACCGTATGAGACTGCCCCTCTCGAGTGAAGGTAATGGATATGGTGTCTCCAGGACGCAGGGTTGCCATGGTGGCCTCACCTTGCTTTCCGTCGCCAATGGGGAGTCCATCGATATGGGTGATCACATCTCCAGGTTTGAGTCCGGCGTTATGAGCTGGGCTCTCATTGTAGATGGCAGTAATCATGACGCCACCGGTGGAGAGGAGATTGAATTCCTTAGCCATCTGCGGGCTGATTGCGCTGGCTTCGATGCCTAGCCAGCCGGGTACAACGCGGCCGTAAGCAATAATGTCCTGCATTACTTTAAAAGCGATATTGGCGGGAATGGCGAAGCTGATCCCGCCGGAGTAGCCGGACTGGTTGAGAATAGAAGTGTTAATACCGAGCAGGCGCCCGCGGGAGTCCACCAATGCGCCGCCGGAATTACCCGGATTCACGGCAGCGTCAGTTTGCAAGAAATTCTGTAGGTGGCTTCCGGTGCCGGAGTTTTCCAAGTGGCGTCCCTTGGCGCTAATGATGCCTTGGGTGACCGTCTGGCCAACCCCAAAAGGGTTGCCAATAGCCAGAACTACATCGCCTACTTGAGCGGATTCGGGCTCACCAACTGAGATAGAGGTTAGGCTGTCGAGTTCGATTTTCAAAACGGCCAAGTCAAAGTCGGCATCGCTACCGACCATGCGAGCCTGTGCCTCGCGGCCATCAGCGAGCAGAATGACAATAGCGTCTGCCTGGTCGACCACATGGTGGTTGGTGAGAATATAGCCGTTGTCACTGACAATAACCCCAGAACCGAGGTTCGACTGCATGCGTTCCCTCTGTGGGACATTCATATTGTCGAACAAACGGCGAAAAAGGGGGTCATTAAATAGTGGGTGTTGCCGCTGTGGTAGTGCCATGCGGGTATAAATGTTAACTACAGCGGGACCAGCCATATTGACTGCCTGGGCATAGGAAACTGGCCCCTGCCAATCCTCCTGGGGAGGTGTGGGGTTTGTGCCGCGCAACTGCGGAAATATGACCAACAGTAGTGCGGCCATAGCCAAACCTATCAGGGCAGGCAGGGCCCAATCCTGTAAAAAGCGATTTTGGGACACTCGAGACTCCTCATTTGTGCTGATTATACACACCTCTTGCTGGGGATTCGCCGAGTACAGCCTTGCTGCTGTTTCAGTGGCTAGTTCAAGGTGAGTTAGGGGTTCTGCGAGGAGTTTTCTATCCCCCTAGTGACTATTGAGGGAGCTTTAGTGGGGGTATTTAAAAGATCAGCATCAATGACTTCTGTTTAGAGGCCTTCAAGGTAGTCCATTCATATGCTTGCCAGTGCTTATAGTTACCCTGTGGTCCCCAGAAGGTTTATTGAGCTTGATCGGGGGTGGTAAGCCGACCTTTCTCGCCCCAGTTCTTATATCTATGCCCTATTGATGTTGACAGCCCCAAACGGATATTCGGGGATATTTTCCCAGTGTTTATTTCCTGGCTAGATTACCCGCAGCCTTTACTTCGAATATATGTACGATCTGTAAAAACTGTGTTTCGGTAGAGCATCAATTTCTTAGAGCAGTATTGTTGTTTAGTGGGCTATAGGGGGAGCTATACTCCCCCATTCTGTATAGGTTTGACATTGGTCAGCCTTTATAGATGCGTATAATGGCCAGCCGATAATTGACTAACCGGCAAATTTTGTATTTGGAGACCAAAATGTCCTTAGTTCGTCCCCACGGCAGTGTTGAGCTGCAGCCTCGCTTTGTTTATGACAGCGAGCGGCATCACCAGCTGATGCATGAAGCGGAGTCGTTGCCCTCTATTGTGGTTAGCTCTGCCGCTGCCGCCAACGCAGTCATGCTGGGAGCGGGCTATTTCAACCCCTTACACGGTTATATGAACTTGGCCGATGCACTGAGTGTTGCTGCCACCTTGCGCACAGTCGACGGCCTCTTTTGGCCTGTGCCGGTGTTGAATGTTGTTGAAGACACCAGTGCTATTGAGGGGGCATCTCGAATCGCCTTGCGGGACCCGAATGTTGAGGGTAACCCGGTGCTGGCGATCATGGATGTGGAATCGATTGAAACCGTATCCGATGAGCAGATGGATGCGATGGCCGAGCAGGTCTTTGGCACCCTGGATGATAAGCATCCCGGTGTTGCCACCTTTAAATCCGCTGGTCGTCAGTTAATTTCTGGCCCTATCGAAGTACTGAACTTTAGTTATTTTATTAACGACTTTCCGGATACCTTCCGCACAGCGGTAGAAATTCGCAATGAATTTGCCGAGCGTGGTTGGAGCAAAGTGGTGGCCTTCCAAACCCGCAACCCTATGCATCGCGCCCATGAAGAGTTGTGTAAGATGGCTCTTGAAGCGGTAGAGGCAGATGGTGTCCTGATTCATATGTTGCTGGGGCAGTTAAAGCCCGGTGATATCCCTGCGCCGGTACGCGATGCCTCGATTCGCAAGATGGTCGAGCTCTACTTCCCTGCTAATACCGTAATGGTGACCGGTTACGGTTTTGACATGCTCTATGCTGGTCCTCGCGAAGCCGTGCTGCACGCGTTGTTCCGCCAGAACTGTGGTTGTAGCCACCTGATTGTAGGCCGAGATCACGCTGGTGTTGGAGATTACTACGGTGCCTTCGATGCGCAGACTATTTTCGATGAGAAGGTACCTGAGGGTGCTTTGGAAATCGAAATCTTCCGAGCCGATCACACGGCTTACTCAAAGAAGCTCAATAAAGTTGTGATGATGCGTGATGTACCCGATCACACTAAGGAAGACTTTATTTTGCTGTCTGGAACCAAGGTACGTGAAATGCTGGGGGATGGCATTGCGCCGCCTCCGGAGTTCTCCCGCCCGGAAGTGGCGCAGATCCTGATGGATTATTACCAGAGTCTGTAAGCTTGCAACTTAATGAAAAAGGCGGGATATCCCGCCTTTTTCGATTTTAAACCGTTGCGAAAAATAGAGCTTATTGGGTTCTTGTTACTTGTTAGCTGCCTGCGTGTGCTTCTTTCTCCAGGCCATAATCTTCATCGAGGGTGCCTTTGGCGCCGGGCTCTTTCGGTGCCCAGTCTTTCGGTGGTTCCATCTCTTGAAGTTGCTTGTCGTCTTCTTTCAGTTTGCCGCTACCTGCTTCAAGCATTTGTCGGCCTATATCCTGGTTGGAGAGGCGTAAAGCGCTATTGGATAGATACTCGTGAACGTCTTTGTAACTTTCGGTCAGGTTGTGAACCAGCTGAGAAGTTTGGTCAAAGTGTTCATTGACCTGTAGCTGGAAATCCTCGAGCTTGCTATTGGCCTCTCGCAGGCGCTGTTCCAGCTCTTGGGTGCGGTCAATACTGGAGCGCCCGCGAATCGCTAGGTAGGCTAAAAAAGCACCCAGCGTCATTCCGAGAATGCCAACTAAAATTAATACCGATGTAGAGTGCACTTCCTACCTCCCGAACTTGCTCTTATATGGCACTGGCGATCCCTGGTGCATGATTATGGATGGCGGTTATTTGGACCGCGATACTGCCTGAGGCCCTGGATGGTCAACGTTAAGTGACTGTCGCCCAATGTTAGCGGGCCCAGTATACGCGATTATTAATCTGACAATTAAGGTTGTTAGGTATTTGCGACACGCCAATTTACCGCCAGTTCCGAATTGCCGGTATAGGCTGGCGAATCGGACGCGGGTAGGGCTTGGCTGGGTTCGCCGATGTTGTACCTTTGTCGCCTAGGCGGCTTTGTGGTGAATTTGGTAGAGTGCGCGCCTGTGATTTAGCTGTTGAAGAAATTTTCATCTATGTTGCCCGCCAAACCTCTCTTACTTTCCCCTCTTGAGCGCTATGAGAATGACCTACAGCGCCCTGAATTTTTGGAGGACTCGTCCCAGAGGGCAGCGGTTCAGGAGCTGCAAGATCTGCACCTGCGCTTGGTGGCAAGGGCTGAGCGAGGGTTTCTTGCCGGGCTAGTTTCACGTCTGCGCGGCGCCGATGTTGGGCCTGAGCGCGGGCTCTACTTCTGGGGTGGGGTGGGGCGCGGTAAAACCTATCTGATGGATGCCTTCTATGAGTCCCTGCCTTTTGAGCAGAAGCAGCGCACCCATTTCCACAGGTTTATGCGCCAGGTTCACCAGGATCTGAAGGAGTATGCCGGGGAGAAAAACCCGCTGGAAAAGGTAGCCGACAAGATTGCGCGAAGGGCGCGTGTGCTCTGTTTTGATGAGTTCTTTGTCTCAGATATCGCTGACGCTATGATCTTGGCGGGCCTTTTGGATGCCTTGTTCCGCCGTGGGGTGGCTCTAGTGGCCACCTCTAATATCGTGCCGGAAGGGCTCTATCAAGATGGTCTGCAGCGAGCCCGTTTTCTGCCAGCTATAGAACTCCTTCAGCAACACACCAAGGTGGTGAATGTCGATGGTGGCACCGACTACCGGCTGCGCACCCTGGAGTTACTGGAGCTTTACCATGCTCCACTCGACAGAGCGGCAGACGAAAACCTGGCCAACAGTTTCTCCCGTCTGATCGTGGATGGTTGTGAGGTGCGCAGTGATGTCGACTTGCAGGTTGAGGGGCGTCCTATCCGTGCACTGAAGGTGGCAGATGATGTTGCCTGGTTCAATTTTGAAGATCTGTGCGATGGTCCTCGCTCACAAAATGACTATATAGAGTTGGCGCGGGAATTCCATACGGTGCTGTTGGCGGCGGTACCGCGGTTTGATGAGCGCATGGATGCCCAGGCGCGCCGCTTTATCAATTTGGTGGATGAATTCTACGATCGCTGCGTCAAGTTGGTGATCTCTGCAGAGGTACTGGCCGAAGAATTATATGGAGGGCAGCACCTGCGTTTTGAGTTTGAGCGCACGGTCAGCCGGTTATTGGAAATGCAGTCCAGGGAGTACCTGGAGAGGGCGCATCGCCCGGAATAGCCTCGCTTGCCGAGATGGGTGGGCGCCCCAGAAATCGCTTGAAAAGCGAGCACTCCTTTTGTACTATCCGCGCTCTTTTGTGGGACGGCCCCTAAAACCAGGGGGTCATATTACAGGTGTTTATAACATGAAGACATACAGTGCCAAGCCAGAAGCGGTAAAACGCGACTGGTACATTGTTGACGCTGCGGACAAGACCCTCGGCCGTATTTCTGCCGAGATCGCACACCGCCTGCGTGGCAAGCACAAGCCTGAATACACGCCCCACGTGGACACTGGTGATTACATTATTGTGATCAATGCCGAGAAGGTTCGCGTGACCGGCAATAAGGCCAAAGACAAGATCTACCACAGCCATTCCGGCTACCCCGGTGGTCTCAAGTCGATCAGCTTTGAAAAGCTGATCGAGAAAGCGCCCGAGCGTACCATTCAAAGCGCCGTTAAAGGCATGCTGCCGAAGGGTCCTCTGGGTCGCGCCATGTTCAAGAAGCTGAAAGTATACGGCGGTAGTGAACATCCTCACGCGGCACAACAGCCGATTGAACTGGCGATCTAAACGGGAAGAAATCTGATGGCAACTACTCAATACTACGGTACCGGCCGCCGCAAGACCTCCACCGCTCGTGTATTTATCGTGCCCGGTGAAGGAAAGATCAGCGTAAATGGTCGCGACCTGGACGAATACTTTGGCCGCCAGGTAGCTCGCATGATCGTGCGTCAGCCGCTGGAAAAAGTAGACATGGTCGAGAAATTCGACATCATCGCAACTGTAAAAGGTGGTGGTTCCTTTGGTCAGGCGGGTGCAATCCGTCACGGCCTGACCCGCGCCCTGATGCAGTACGATGAGGAACTGCGTCAACCGCTGCGCGCCGCTGGTTTTGTTACCCGCGACGCCCGTGAGGTTGAGCGTAAGAAAGTGGGTCTGCGCAAAGCGCGTAAGAAGCCGCAATTCTCCAAGCGTTAAGCTTTCTTTTGGGCCCGGCAATTGCCGGGCTTTTTTCTATCCGGTAGTTGTGACTTTGAATACCCATTTGGGAATTGTTCAATTTCTCGCAATTTCACCGCGCAATTCCAGACGTTCCCCAGGTCTTTGCCTTGTATCAAAATGGCATTTTCTTTAACATTGCGCGGATTTGTATCCGCTTGATTTGTGGGGTTTATTCGCGCGGGCAATCTGCCGGAGCGGGACTTCTTTCAAGACTTTTTGGGTTTGGGCCAGCGCATTTCCGGTCTGTCCGGGATCGCTGTGATGGGAGAACTACGTCATGAGTGATGACGGTGTAAATGTAGGACGGCGCCGTTTTTTAACCGCTGCTACCTCTGTAGTTGGTGGTGCGGGTGCGGTTGGGGTGGCCGTGCCTTTCGTCGCTTCCTGGAAGCCGAGTGCCAAGGCGAAAGCTGCGGGCGCTCCGGTTAAGTACAACATTAGCAAACTTGAGCCGGGTCAGATGGTCACCGTTGAGTGGCGCGGCAAGCCGGTATATGTGGTCCGTCGTACTGACGAGATTTTACAGGACCTGGAAAAGGTGGAGCCGCTATTGCGAGACCCCAATTCCGAAGAGTCTATCCAGCCGGCTTATGTAAACCCGGAAAACCGCTCTATCAAGCCGAAGTTGTTGGTTCTGGTTGGTCTGTGTACTCACCTGGGCTGTGCGCCTATGTACCGTCCCGAAGTCGGTGCTGCCGACCTGGGTGGTGACGAATGGATGGGCGGTTTCTTCTGTCCCTGCCACGGTTCTAAATACGATATGGCTGGCCGTGTATACGCCGGTGTTCCGGCACCTACCAATCTGGAGGTTCCGCCTTATTCCTATGAGAGCGATGCTGTAATCGTGATTGGTGTAGACCAGGAGGGCGCTGCATGAAATGGCTAGCAAATTTCGGTGACTGGGTAGATCAGCGTCTGCCGATCTACCAGGCCTGGGATAAGCATATGGGCAAGTACTATGCGCCCAAAAACTTTAACCTCTGGTACTTCTTCGGCGTATTCTCCCTGCTCGTACTGGTCAACCAGTTGTTGACCGGTATTTGGCTGGTAATGAGTTTTAACCCCTCTGCAGAGGGCGCCTTTGCCTCCGTTGAATACATCATGCGCGATGTGGAGTGGGGCTGGTTGATACGCTATCTCCACTCGACAGGTGCGTCTGCCTTCTTCGTGGTAGTGTATCTGCATATGTTCCGCGGCCTGATGTACGGCTCTTATAAGCCGCCCCGCGAGCTGGTGTGGATCTTCGGTATGTGTATCTACCTGGTGCTAATGGCCGAAGCCTTTATGGGTTACGTACTGCCCTGGGGTCAGATGTCCTACTGGGGTGCCCAGGTGATCGTATCCCTGTTTGGTGCGATACCCGGTATCGGTGACACCCTGGTGGAGTGGATTCGTGGTGACTACCTGATTTCAGGTATTACTCTGACCCGATTCTTCTCTCTGCACGTCATTGCGTTGCCGTTGGTGCTGGTATTGTTGGTGGTATTGCACATTCTTGCGCTGCACGAAGTGGGCTCTAACAACCCAGACGGTATCGAGATCAAGAAGAACAAAGACGAGAACGGTATTCCCAAAGACGGCGTGCCTTTCCACCCTTACTACTCGGTTCACGACCTGGTGGGTATCGCGGTATTCCTGTTTATCTTCGCAACCGTTGTGTTCTTCTTCCCGGAGATGGGTGGCTTCTTCCTGGAGTACGCTAACTTCGAAGAGGCAAACCCGCTGAAGACGCCGCCACATATTGCCCCGGTTTGGTACTTCACACCCTTCTATGCAGTTTTGCGCGCAGTAACTATGGATATTGGCCCTCTGCCGGCTAAGTTCCTCGGTACTGTTGCTATGGGTGCTGCTATTGCGGTGCTGTTTGTGCTGCCCTGGCTGGATAAGAGCCCGGTGCGTTCCATCCGCTACAAAGGCTGGTTGCCCAAGGCGTTACTGCTGGTGTTCGCTGCGGTATTTATTATCCTCGGTTATCTTGGTGTTAAATCTCCGACCCCTGAACGCAACTTCCTGTCTCAGGTGGCGACTCTGTTCTACTTCGCCTTCTTCCTGACCATGCCGGTCTGGACGAATCCGAAGAGCAAAAAAGGCATTGGTTCCTGGGTTGTAAGCATCGGCTTCGGTGTGCTGTTCCTGTGGATGGCCGTTGCCAATCTCTCTGTGAATACTTTCATGGCTGTGGTAACCCTTCTACTGGCGGGCTTCTTTGCCGCTCTGCCATGGATTACTAACCGCGATGACGTATATCCGGAGCCTGAGCGTGTAACCAGCCCGTCTGGCGCCAAGACTTTCGGTATCTTGTTTATTGGTATTGTGATTGTCGGACTGCTGACCTTTATTCCCATTAAGGCGGTAGGTGCCGAGTCCAGTGTTGAGCTGGACCACATCAATATCGACCTGCAGGACAAGCCGTCTCTGCAGCGCGGTGCCAAGTACTTCGTCAACTACTGCATGGGTTGCCACAGTGCCAACTACTCCCGCTGGGAGCGCGTTGCCACCGATCTGGATATCCCCAACGAGTTGATGATGCAGAACCTGGTTCTGGGCAACGATAAGATTGGTAATCTGATGGAGATCTCCATGCGTCCGGATGACTCGAAGGTGTGGTTCGGTGCCACACCTCCGGACCTGACGCTGGTAGCCCGCTCCCGCTCACCGGAATGGCTCTACACTTATCTCCGCAGTTTCTACAAGGATGACAGCCGGGCTACCGGTGTGAACAACCTGGTATTCCCCAGTGTCGCTATGCCCCATGTTTTGATGGAGCTGCAGGGTTTACCGGAATGTGCCCCGGGTCCTAAGCGCGACCACGGCAAGATTGTGCGCGATGAGTTGGGCAACCCCATTATGGATGCCGATTGTGGCAGCCTGAAAGTCGGTAGTGTGAAGGGCTCCATGAATCCTGAAGAGTTCGACCAGGCTATGTATGACTTGGTCAACTTTATGGAGTACATTGCCGAGCCTATGGCTGAAGATCGCAAGCGCATTGGTTTCTACGTGCTGGCGTTTATTTTTGTATTCTTTATCTTCGCCTGGCTGTTGAACCGCGAGTACTGGAAAGACATACACCACTAAGTTTCGCCGGTTTCTCTTTGATGGGTGGTGGAGTTGCTCCGCCACCCTTTTATATTTTGAAAAGGTTGGCGCTCGCCGACCAACTAGTTTGAGGTAGATTGAACATGGGTGTGCCTACCAACAAGCGCTCCTCGATGACCTTCTTTTCCGATGGTCGCAGCCACTACAGCCACCGCGTGCGCATTGTGCTTGCAGAAAAGGGAGTTTCCGTCGACATCATTGATGTTGATCCCGATGATAAACCAGCCGAGCTCGCTGACCTCAATCCCTATAATTCTTTGCCCACCCTGGTAGATCGCGATTTAGTATTGTTCGAAACCAAGGTGATGATGGAATATCTGGACGAACGTTTCCCGCATCCGCCGTTGCTGCCTGTGTATCCGGTTGCCCGTGCACAGAGCCGTCAGATTATGCACCGCATCGAGCGTGACTGGTGCCCGCTGGTAGATAAAATCTTGGCTGGCGGCAAAGATGTAGCTTCTGCGCGTAAAGAGCTGCGCGATAGCTTCGTTGGTATTGCGCCGATGTTTACCGAGTTGCCCTATTTCTTTAATGAAGAGTTCTCTCTGGTCGATTGCTGCATGGCCCCGCTGCTGTGGCGTCTTGAGCAGTTTGAAGTCAGTTTGCCTAAAACCAAGCAGGTTAAGCCGTTACTGGATTATATGGATCGCCTATTTGCTCGCGAAGCCTTCCAGCAGAGCCTGACTGAGTACGAACGGGAAATGCGTTGAGGACACTTTTGTGAGTAAGCCGGCTATGACATCCAATCGTCCTTACATTTTACGGGCGTTCTATGAGTGGATAACCGATAACCGGTGCACTCCCTATATTCTGGTGGATACCCATTTGTCTGGAGTCTTGGTGCCTCAACAGCATGTTAACGACGACGGCCAGATTGTGCTGAATGTCTCGGAAAGTGCTGTGGTTGGCCTGACCATGGACAACTATGCGATCAGATTTAATGCGCGTTTTGGTGGCGTGCCTACCGATATACAAGTCCCGGTAGGGGCGGTTATCGGTATCTATGCCCGTGAAAATGGGCAGGGCATGGTGTTCGAGCCTGAAGAGACCCCGGAACCGCCGGAGCCGACACCGCCTACCAGTTTAGGCAAAAAGTCGGTGAAAAAGCCCTCGCTAAGGGTGGTGAAGTAGTCGTATCAGGATTTCGAAGGGGGCGGTTTTGCCCCCTTTGTTGTTTTTACTCTAGCTTATTTTCGCTCCTCTCTATTTCTGTGAGTTACTTCTGAGAATACGCGCTTGCTAGTTGCGTAAAATTGCCTGTTATTTTTTAGTTCCTATTCATCACCATGCCGTCGTATTTTCAGTGGCTGCGTTTTAGCTGGATACCTGGGCTACTTCTGGGTTTACCGCTTGTCCAATACTTACCCTGGCTTGATTTGGCCTTTCTGCACAATGCCCAGCTGCCATTTCTCCTGTTGGTAGGGGCGCTTCTACTCAGTTTTTTTTACCACTCCAGCCGGGTTGGTTTGGCTGCATTGCTGCTGATGGCTTTCTATGGGGCGACTCGCTTGGACTGGTTATTGGGGTGGGAGCAGGACCTACCTATTTACCTGGGATTGATAGCTCTCAATCTGATGCTATTTAGTTGTAGCCGCGATCGTAGTATCTGGGGCTATTTGGGGGGTGTCTGGCTATTGGCGCTTCTTGGGCAGGGGATGGGGCTCTTTTGGATGCAGCAGAACTTTGGTCCACTGTTGCAGCAGTTCTCGTTGCCCCACTTGCCGGCTTGGTCGTTAGTCTTTGAGTCGTTCTCCTCCCCACTACCACTTTTGGCCTGTATGGCGGCTTCAATGGGGGCATTCGCTCTATTGATCCTTTACCCAGGACCAACAGCCATGGGGTTGCTAAGTTGCAACCTGCTTATGCTTTATGGGGTTTGGAGTGGTATGCCCTTGGTTCCTCTGATGTCTGTAGCGGGCTTACTTCTTCTAACTTCGTTGCTTGGGAGTAGTTATGAGTTGGCTTTTCGCGATGAACTGACCGGGGTTAAGTCTCGGAGGGCGTTTCGCTATCAAATGCTTACACCGGGGTGGCACTATTGCATTGCGATGATTGATATCGATCATTTTAAAAAGCTGAACGACCGCTTTGGGCATCAGCTTGGAGATCAGGTATTACGGATGGTGGCTACCCAAATTGCCAGATATGCACCGGGGCAATTATTTCGCTACGGTGGTGAGGAATTTGTGTTGCTGATACCGGGGCGTGACCGGGAAGCGGCAGAGAAACAGCTGGAATTTATGCGGGAGAAAATTGCCTCTTACCCTATGCATCTTCGCTCAGGAAAACGTAGCTCTGGGAATAAATTTTGGCGTTCTGAGAACCGTACGGGCCAGCAAGTCAAGGTAACAGTTAGTATCGGCCTTGCCCAGAAAAGCAGGAGATTGAGAAGGGCTGAGGAGATTCTAAAAGCTGCGGACCAGGCACTTTATAAAGCCAAACGCAGTGGTCGAAATCGCATGAGCATCCACCTTTGATATAAATCAACCTGATTTGAAAGTGGCGCTTAATTTCTTATTTGCATTGGTTATTTTCGCGCCGACCCCCGATACTGCAAAGCAGGGTATTAAAGGGAGAATAAGCGTGCGGTTACTCAGTCACACTATTGGTATTCTGACCAACCCAGAGAAAGAGTGGAAGGCTATACGGGCGGACAGGCATTCTTTCTTCCAGGTATTCATGACCCATGTGCCATTTCTAGCTTTGATACCTACAGTTGCCGGTTATTTTGGTGTAACTAGGGTAGGGTTTGAGGTAGGCGGGCACTTGGCGAAGCTGACCCCTGAGAGTGCGGCGGTTTTATCAATCGTTACCTATTTTGCTCTTTTGGTTGGTGTTTATTGCCTAGGGGAATTTATCAACTGGATGGCTAGGTCCTATGGGGTCGAGGGGGATGAGCCCACTAGGCACTATGAAGGTACAGCACTCGCCGTTTTTATCACCACACCGATTTTTCTTGCCAGCATTGTCGTGCTTTTCCCACACCCCTGGTTGACTATGGCTGCGGTCGGAATTGCAGGTATGTATTCCATTTATCTGGTGTTTGCAGGCATCCCCATTTTGATGAATATGAATAAAGAGCGGGCCTTCCTTTATGCTTGCGCAGTGTTGACCGTGGCCTTGGTGTTGATGGTCACAGTACTAATCACCTCCGTTATTTTATGGAGTGTGGGCATAGGCCCAATCTATCAGCACCACGCGCCTTAAGAGTAAATAATTTGCCAGGCTAGTTTTCTTTTAATACTAGGGGCGGCATAGGGCAATCCAGGCTGTCCGCTATCGCTCTGAGCAACTCAATCTCTTCCGCCTTGATAATGCCATTGTGGTTTAGAGTGTAAACCAGCGCTTTTAGCAGTAAGGGCTTTTCTAAAGGCTTCATTTGACTGGCTATAGCGATCGCTTTGTCCAGGTGCTGCAGATCGATATCTTTGCGGCTTGGCAGCGGGGTGACCTCTAGCTGTAAAAACTTTAGCCCCTGCTCGTAGGCGCGTTTTGCCGGTAAGTACTCGCTATTACCCGCATGGGCAATGGCTGCGATCAGGAAGCGAGAGGCATCGTTACCAGCGCCTTTCTTGTTGGAAAGGCGTTGCCGATCGGGACTCTCTTCCATGGCGTGCATCAATACTCGATACAGGGCCCACTCCCAGATCTCAATCTTCCCATCGCTGCGCAATAGTTTAATCAGGTTTCTCTTGAATACCTGGTATTGCTGTGGAACCAGTACTTTGAGTGCGGGTACGCAGAGATCTAAAAGCGGTAGGCGCGCATTGTCGGGCAGGGCTTTTAGTTGTGGAGCTAACTTGTGCATTTCTCTTACTACCGCGGGATGGGCGATTTTCTTCAATAGCACCATCTGGGTCTCGCGCTCGCTCTCCCCGCTGTGCAGCAGCAGATGATAAATCAGAGCACGAGCGATGAAGGGGTCGTGAGCAGCCTGCAGGATAGCGGAGGGGATAGATTCCAGTAGCTGACGGCCGTATTGCACTTGTTGTGCACTGGGGCAGGCAATACTGTTGTCCACCGCTTCCAGGGCGACCTGGAAGGGGGCTGAGTCGACGAAATGGATAGTTGATCCGGAATTTGTTTCTTTAGTTTGTGTTTGTGCAGTGGAGCTTCGCTCATTGAGGTAGAGGCCATTCCAGCTAGGTTCTAGCCGCGCTATGCGTTTGCTCAGGGGAGGGTGGCTGGCGAACAGGTTGAAAAAAGAGCGCTTTAGGCCGCTGCTAAAAAACATATGACTGAACTCAGCCGCTCTGCCACTGCTGAGGTTTGAGCCAGTGCTGTAGCCGCCAATTTTCTTGAGGGCGTTGGCAATACCTGCGTTGTTGCGGGTGAACTGGACCGCAGAGGCGTCAGCAAGATATTCCCGTTGCCGACTCACAGCGGATTTGATTAGGTTGCCGAGTAATGTGCCTGCATAGCCCAACACCATCAGAGCTAGGCCCAAAGCAAACAGGGGTATACGACCGCGGTTATCTCTACTGTTGGGGTAGACGCCGCGCACCAGCCAGTGACCCAGCAGGCCGATAATCAATATGCCGTTCAGTAGGCCGACGATACGGATATTCAGACGTGTGTCGCCATTGAGGATATGGCTGAACTCATGCGCCACCACGCCCTGCAGCTCGTCTCGGTTGAGATTTTCAATGCAGCCGCGTGTAAGACCGATCACCGCATCGCAAGGCTTGTAGCCGGCGGCGAATGCATTGATGGCTTGATCTTCAATCAGGTACACATCTGGCACCGGGGTACCGGAGGCGATGGCCATCTCCTCTACCACATTCAGGGCGCGCTGTTCGGCAGGGCCCTGAGGGGCGATATTGAGTTTGCGCCCGCCCAGCGACTCAGCTACCACTTTACCGCCGGCGGCCAGCTGCTGCAGTTTGTACAGGCTGCCCAGGGCCACGATAGCCACAATCGTAAGTGCTATGTAGCCCACTGTCTGCCAGCCGAGCAGCTGCTCGATCGCCAGTGGGGAAAAAGCCTGGCCGCGGGAATACGAAACCGCAGCGGCAGCCACCAGGGTGGTCAATCCAACCAGCAGAATTAACGCCAAAGTAAAGAGTCCGACTAACAAGCCGCTGTTGCGCCTGGCCTTATCCTGGTGCTCGAAGAAGTTCATCGCTTAAAACTCGATTCGTGGTGCTACCTGGATGGCTTCGCAGTCGGCAAACTCCAGTAAGCGGCCGTCGGCGCGGTGGCCAAAGAATCCCGCCAGTAGAACGGGGGGAAAGCTCTGTTTGTAAATGTTGTAATTGGTGACTGCGTCGTTAAAGGCTTGGCGGGCAAAGGCAACCTTATTTTCGGTGCTACTCAGCTCCTCGTTGAGCTGCATCATATTCTGGTTGGCCTTGAGATCTGGATAGGCCTCCATAACAGCATTGAAGCGGCCCAGAGCGCTGTTCAGGGCACTTTCAGCACGGCCGAGGTTGTCGATCGCACTGGCGTTGGAAGGGCTGGCTGCCGCGGCTTTCAGGTCGCTAATGGCGGTGTTGCGTGCACTGACCACCGCTTCAAGGGTATCCCTCTCATGCTGTAAGTAGCCCCTGGCGGTTTCCACCAGGTTGGGGATCAGATCGTGGCGGCGCTTAAGCTGCACCTCAATCTGAGCGAAGGCATTCTCGTTGCGATTTTTTAGGGATACCAGCCGGTTGAAGATGCCGATCCCGTAGAACAACAGTGCGGCCAAAACAACCAGAACGACGATGCTTGAAATCTCCATAATCCCCTCGCCACTTTTTCTTGTGATTGGCGTCGATAGTAACATGCCCCTGTGGCGATCGAGACGTATTGCCCCGGGGTTCTGGCGGAACGGGGTATGGCTTCGGCTATAATGCCGCGACATTAAAAACAATTGCCGCCACGACAGGGATGGCGGCGCTGAACTGGGAGCAGACAGAATGAGCGATGTAACCTCAGATCCAGTAGTGATCGTTGGAATGGCACGCACCCCAATGGGTGCTATGCAGGGGAGCCTGTCGGCGTTGAGCGCGCCGCAGCTGGGCGCCGCGGCCATTCGCGCGGCGCTGGAAGACGCCGGCGTGTCTCCTGCCGATGTCGATGAAGTACTGATGGGCTGTGTGCTTCCGGCTGGTGTTGGGCAGGCGCCTGCCCGCCAGGCTTCCCTGGCTGCGGGTATTCCCGAAGGCACGCCCACTACCACAGTTAATAAGGTCTGCGGCTCCGGTATGAAGACCGTGATGATGGCCCGCGACGCACTACTCTTGGGTGAAGGCAAAGTTATCGTTGCCGGCGGTATGGAGAGCATGAGTAATGCCCCGTACCTGCTGGCCAAAGCTCGCTCCGGCATGCGCTTGGGACACGGCGAGGTCAAGGATTCAATGTTTCTTGACGGCCTGGAAAACGCGGCAGATGGCAAGTTGATGGGCACCTTTGCCGAGAGTACGGCCGAAAAATACGGCTTTACCCGTGAGGAGCAGGATGCTTTCGCACTGGAATCCCTGGCTCGGGCCCAGGCAGCCATCGAGAGTGGCAGTTTCGCTCGTGAGATCGCCCCAGTGACCATCGCTTCTCGTAAGGGCGAGGTAAAGGTTGATACGGATGAGGCTCCCGGCAATGCCCGCCCAGATAAGATTCCCCAGCTGAAGCCGGCCTTCCGCAAGGATGGTACTGTCACCGCGGCCAACTCCAGCTCTATTTCTGACGGCGCCGCCGCTCTGGTGCTGATGCGCAAGAGTGAAGCGGAGAAGCGCGGTCTCAAAGTGTTGGCAGTGATCAAGGCACAGGCTCAGTTTGCCCGCGAACCCGAGTGGTTCACCATCGCTCCGGTGGGCGCCATGCACAAGCTGCTGGAAAACTCTGGTTGGTCCGTCAGCGATGTAGACCTGTTTGAAATCAATGAGGCCTTTGCTGTGGTGACCATGTCGGCCATGCGCGAGCTGGATCTGCCCTGGGAGAAGGTCAATGTGAATGGCGGCGCCTGCGCATTGGGGCATCCTTTGGGCGCGAGCGGTGCCCGCATCCTGACCACCCTGCTGGCGGCGATGGAAAAGCGCGATGTGAAAAAAGGGGTGGCGAGCCTCTGCATCGGTGGCGGTGAGGCCACAGCAGTAGCGATTGAGCGGGTATAGGTCCCGCGCGATAGTTAGAAATAAAAAACGGAGGCTTTTGCCTCCGTTTTTTTGCGCTTGTTCTTTTTGACCGATATCACCAGGCTCTTATTAAGGCCTAGCTGCAGTAGCGTGCAGTGGATGTGTTGTTAGTTGATATATTCCACCGCTTTCACCACTTTCTGAACCCCGCCAATCGAGCGGGTGAGGTCAGCAGCGCGCTCGGCCTCGGCTGGGGTGAGCAGTCCCATCAGGTAAACGACTCCGTTTTCCGTCACGACTTTAATGCGCGCACCATCAATTTCTTTGTGAGCGAGTAAGTTGGTTTTTACTTTGGTGGTCAGCCAGGTATCACTGGTAGAGGCTAGAAAAGTAACTTTACCGCGAACCTGAGTTTCATTGTAAACCTGGCGAACATTTTGTACTTGGCTGGCAGTGCGCCCGGCGAGTAGGCGCAGTTCCTGATCGGGCACCTGTCCAGTGAGTAGCACGACTCCGTTAAAGGAGGTCACATCGATATTTGAGGTCTTCAGATCCGGATGTGCCTTGTTGATATTGACCGTCACTATCGTTTCGATTCTCTCGTCATCGATATAGGTGCCCAGTGAACGCTTGCCGGGATCTTGTTGAATGGGGCCATCGTGGGTGGCCTCCATAACGGTGCTGCAGCCACCGAGTAATGCGGTTGCGGCAAGGGCAGAGAGAAGGCGTTTTCCCAAGGAAAGTTGGTTTTTTTTCATGGTTCAGTCCTCGTAGCCACCAAAAAGGCTGCTGTCGATTAGATCACACAGGCAAAAAATAGTCAGAAGGTGCACCTGGTGTACCTCTGCTGCGACATCAGAAGGCACTCGCAGTTCAATATCGTGTGTGTCTAGCAGGGCTGCACAATCGCCACCGTCGCCACCGGTCAGCGCCAGTATGCCCATATCGCGATCCCGTGCAGCGCGCATGGCTTGAACGAGATTTGAGTCGCGACCATCACTGCTGATAATTACCAAAAGGTCGCCGGGTTGTCCCAGTGCGCGCACTGGGTGCGCAAAGGTATCGGCGCTGCCGTGATTTTGCGCAACGGTGCCCATGGAGACGCCGTCACTGTTAAGGGCCATGGCGGGCAGGCCTGGGCGCTCGCGCTGGAACCCCCCGGTAAGTTGAGAGCAAAAACTCTGTGCCAGGGCGCCGCTGACCCCATTGCCGCAGAGCAGCACCTTGCTCTCTGCTAGCAGTGTGTGCACCACCATCTCACTGGCTTCCGCAATCAGGGGCGCCAGTATCTCACCGGCGTTCATGGTGGCTTCCAGGCTGTGGTGAAAAAGGGTTACGACTCGCTGTTCCATTGTGTCCTTAATACTGGCGAACTGGGGTTCGCCATACTTGGCAAGGTAAATCTCGGTTTTGCCTCAAGTTTCGAAGGCGTTTTTAATCCACTGAATGTTTTGCGCATCGCCCTCTATAGCAAGGACATCGAAGCGGCAGGGACAGTCCAGTTTGTGTTGTTGCAAATAGCCGTGGGCAGTGGCGAGCAGTTTCTGTTGCTTGCGAATATCTACACTGGCTCCGGCCCCGCCGAAACGGTTGTTGCGGCGGAAGCGCACCTCCACAAACACTACAGTATCGCTTTCACGGGCGATAAGGTCTATCTCTCCGTGGCGACTTCGGTAATTTCGTTCGATCAGGGTGAGTCCGGCACGCTGTAAATAGCGTGCCGCGGCGTCCTCCATGTGGGCGCCGATACTGCCTGCGGAGCCTTTAAAAAGTTTCACTATTATCCGCTTGCAGGCTGGGCTGTCGCGCTGGCATCGGGGGTTCTATGGTTGTAATCGGTACCGGCACTCCTTTTTCAATTTGAGCCCACATCTGCTCGCGCACTATGCGCCCGTCGGTGCTTAGGCTCAGTGCGCCGGTGAGGCCGTGTACTTTTTGCTCTGGGAACTGGCGCAACATTGGCAGACGCGGGTAGAGGCGGAAAGCATCTGCGCCCAGAGCGTAAAGGCGAGCGAATGCTGCCTGCGGGGCTACCTGCTCTTCGATATCCCGTTTGGTTTCACTGTCTTCAAACAGCCAGGGCAGTGCGGTAAAGCGCACGCCATTGATATCGCGATCGCGATTTGGGTTGGCCTGGCCGGCAAAAACATGTGAGGTCGCATAAACTGGCAGGTCTCCAGCATAGAAGTAGGTCAACATGGGGTTGAGCTGTCGCGCCTGCTGCGGCAGGGCGGTAACAAAGATCATATCGACATCACCGCGCCGGCGCGGGGTGAACTCCAGTGGCGCCGATAGGCGTCCCTGGAGTACCTTCTTGCGTGCCTTACTGTCGGGAATGAGTAGGACATCGCTGACCAGGTCAGAAAATTTGCTGTTATTAGTGAAGGTTTCATTGATGCTTACGGAGCCGCCGAGTTGCTGCCACTCCTCCACGAACGTTTCGGCACCACGCCGTCCCCAGCTGCTATTGGTGCTCAAAACCATCGCTTGGCGATGTCCCTGGCGATAGGCGTGACGAGCAATCTGGCGAGCTTCATCCTCAACTGCCAGTCCAAATTGGACCAGGTCGCCAGTAAGTCGGCCCCTGTCGCCATAGTTCAGCGCGAGTGTGGGGACGGGTAGCTTTTCAGTGGCCAGCAAATTAGCGACCTTACTTTTATCGAGTGGGCCGACAATAAACTGCGCTCCTGCGTCTACAGCATTTTGATAAATCTCCTCGAAAGGTTGCTCGGTACCGGTGTCGTACACCAATACCCGAGGCGTTGCTGCACCAGCTTTTAAAGCGGTGTAGTGGGCGGCCATAAAACCATCGCGAATCGCGCGGCCGGCACTGCCCAGTGAGCCACTGATAGGCAGTAATAAGGCAATATTATCTGCCCGCTGCGCAGCTAGGCGTTCCAGTAGTTGTAGTGCCTCGGGTGGGTGGGAATTGGCACTGTGTGCCGGCCAGCGCTCCCGCCAGCGGCTCAGGGCGGTGAGTTGAGAGCTGATATCGGCCTGGGTATCGCGCCCCAGCAGGGCGAGCTGATACCAGCCGCGCATCTGGGTATCGCTGCTACTGTTAGCGCGCTGCTGAAGTTCGCTGGAGGGCAGCTGGGTTAACAGCTGCCAGAAACCGTTGTTGTTCTCGGTGATGCTTTCATCAGATTGGGCCAGGTAGGAAATCTCGCGGCGCTCAGATATAGCGCTATCCAAGTCTCCCAAAAGTCCCCATAGGTCGGCACGCAGGTTTCGCAACGGCAGGGCGGTATCGTGGGGTAGTTGCCTCCAGACGCTGTCGAGGCGCGTCGAGGTTGCTAGGTCTAAAGCCTCGAAGAAATCGTCATTATCAACCAGTAGATGGCCGTAAACCTGGGCGTAGCTGGCAAACAGGGTGTCGTCGAGCTGCTCGGGAATTATTAGGGTTACTGCGTCTTTGGCCGTCTCTTTGTCGCCCAGCTCGTATAGAATAGCCGCCGCTTGCAGACGCTGTTGGTCCCTAGCGGGTGCCTGCAGGGTATCTGCGCGGCGAAGCAGCCGCAGGGCATCACTGCGGCTGACTTGGTGGTTTGCCGGATAGGAGGGCTGGTAGCCCCCAGGCCGTGAGGCTGGAGTCTGGCAGGCAGCTAAGGCCAGTGTCAGGGCGGCGGCTGCCACGCTGGTGATCACAGTAGAGGTACGCCGGGAAGAGGCGAACATATTCTTCTCCCGCAATATTTATATTTGGAGTGAACAGCTATGGGGCCGGATCAGGCGCTGCTATATATTGTTGCTACGCCCATCGGTAATTTGGCCGATATGGTACCGCGAGCGATTGAAGTTCTACAATGCGCCGATTTGGTTGCGGCAGAGGACACACGTCACAGTCAGAGACTCTTTTCCCATTTCAATATCGATACGCCGCTAATGGCCTATCACGATCATTCCGATGGCAAGCGTACGGGACAGATACTACAGCGCCTGGAGCAAGGGCAAACGGTGGCGCTGATCTCCGATGCCGGTACCCCACTAATCTCCGACCCCGGCTATCGCCTGGTGCGCGAGGCGCGAGAAAAGGGTATTCGCGTGGTGCCAATCCCGGGTGCCTGTGCCTTTGTCGCCGCGCTGAGTGCTGCCGGCTTACCCAGTGACCGATTTAGCTTTGAGGGTTTTCTACCCGCTAAATCCGGCCCCCGTGAGCGAGCATTACAGGAGTTGGCATCAGACAGTCGAACTCTGGTTTTCTATGAGGCGCCCCATCGGGTCGCAGATACCTTGCAGGCGATGGCAGAGATTTTTGGCGCTGAGCGCGAAGCGGTCATAGCGCGGGAGGTGAGCAAGGCCTTCGAGACATTCCAGTTGATGCCTTTGGGTGAGTTGGTAAATTGGGTGCGTTCCGACAGTAATCAGCAGCGAGGAGAGATTGTATTGTTGGTGCGTGGTGCTGAGCGTCGCCACGACAACGAGCTGGATGGAGAGGCGCAGCGAGTGATGACTCTGTTGCTGGCCGAGTTACCACCGAAAAAGGCCGCCGCTATTGCTGCGGAGATTACCGGTGTTAAAAAGAAGGCTCTGTATAACTGGAGCCTGGAGCAAAAATAAGGCGCTGTCTTTCGCGGTTCAGGGAAAATGCCTGTTGCATTCCGGCTGTCGCCTCATTACTCTTCGCCGCGAGCTGGCCGGGCAATCGCTGTCGCCTTGTGCGATGGAGGAAAGTCCGGGCTCCATAGGGTGGAACGCCAGGTAACGCCTGGGGGGCGCGAGCCTACGGAAAGTGCAGCAGAGAGTAGACCGCCGATGGCTTCCCTCGATTTTGGTCTGGGGAAGCACAGGTAAGGGTGAAAGGGTGCGGTAAGAGCGCACCGCGCGGCTGGTAACAGTCCGCGGCACGGTAAACCCCGTTCGGAGCAAGACCAAATAGGCCCTCTATAGGTGTGACCCGCACTGAGGGCGGGTAGGTCGCTTGAGGTGTCTGGTGACAGGCATCCCAGATGAATGGTTGTCCTCGACAGAACCCGGCTTACAGGCCAGCTCACACATTTCTAAAGCCCGGCATCCGCCGGGCTTTTTATTTTGTTCCCTCTAGCCTGGCATAGCCTTTGGCGGAGAATGGAACGGATGTACCTCTATTTTTGATCGTGGCGCGCTTACTGGTGCTGTGGCGGCTAGTTTAATATGGTTGACTATTTTGTAGGTGGGCACTCACTCCATTTTGTTACTTTGTGACAGTGATTTATATGTCATTACTCCCATCTTTGCTGTAGACCCCGATTTTACTGGGGCTTATGCGGACTTTGCGGTCGATTTCCTTGACTTTGCGTCGACCAGTTTTATAGTGTCGAGAGTGGGTAAAAGTGGAAATTCGTGGAACTTTGTGGTTTATTCGTCGCCGGTAAGTGGGCATTTACACAGTGCGGCGTAAGTTTAAATTTTTCCCGCTATCGGCCTGCTGGATGAAGGGGCCTTCCGCGACAATCGCCTAGCAGAGCGAGTGAACTCACAAAGTGTATTTAGGCAGCCATGCAATCAATATGGACGCCAAGGGGCGTCTGGCGATACCGGCGAAGGTCCGCGACCGCTTGCTGGAGGAGTGCGCTGGTAGCCTGGTGATCACAGCTCATACAGAGGAGCGTTGCCTGCTGGTCTATCCGGCGCCGCAGTGGCAGCAAATATTGCCTAAAGTCGAGGCTCTTCCCAGCTTTAATAAGGTGGCGCGCCGGGCCCAGCGATTACTGATTGGTTATGCCTGTGAGCTGCAGGTGGATGGCAATGGCCGCGTTTTGATCCCTCCCACTCTGCGCGAATATGCGGGGCTGGAGAAAAAGCTGATGCTCGTGGGGCAGGGCAAGAAATTAGAACTTTGGAGCGAGGAGCGATGGATGTCCTGGCTCGATAATAGTGACGACGAGGAGGGAATGCCCGAGGAAATGGCTTCTCTTTCTTTATAAGGAGTACACCGAGTGTCTCAAGAATTGCATCGCAGTGTGTTGTTGCGCGAGGCCGTGGACGCTCTGGTGACTGACACCGAAGGTTTCTATGTGGATGGGACCTTCGGGCGCGGTGGACACAGCGCTGCGATCCTCGAACAACTGGGCCCCAAGGGGCAATTGTTGGCTGTGGATAAAGACCCCCAGGCGATTGACTATGCGCAGCAGCGTTTTGCTGCTGAGCCGCGCTTTTCAATTTGGCACGGCTCCTTTGCCGATATGGATCTCGCTGTTGGCGAGAGGGCGGGAAGTGTTAACGGAATCCTGTTGGACTTAGGGGTTTCATCGCCCCAGTTGGATCAGGCTGAGCGCGGCTTTAGCTTTATGCAGGACGGGCCGCTGGATATGCGTATGGATACTAGCCGGGGTATCAGCGCAGCGCAGTGGGTGAATACCGAGGCCGAGGATGAGATGGTCCGGGTGTTTAAAGAATATGGCGAGGAGCGTTTCGCGCGGCGAATGGCTGCAGCCATCGTTCGCCGTCGCACTGAAAAGCCCTTCGAGCGAACTTTGGATTTGGCTGAGGTAGTGAAGGCAGCCAATCCAGCTTGGGAAAAGGGTAAGCACCCGGCTACTCGAGTCTTCCAGGCTATTCGCATTCATGTAAATGGTGAGCTGGATGACCTGCAGAGCACATTGGAAAAGTCTCTGCAGTTGCTCGCGCCGGGAGGCCGGTTGGTGATTATCAGCTTCCATTCGCTGGAGGATCGCATGGTCAAGCGTTTTATCCGCGAAAAAGAGCGCGGACCCAAATTGCCCCGCGGACTTCCGGTAATGGATAGCCAAATCGCCAAGCCCCTGCGTTCAGTGGGCAAAGCGGTCAAGGCTAACACCATCGAGGTGGATGAAAACCTGCGCTCACGCAGTGCGGTGATGCGGGTTGCCGAAAAGCAGGGTGGGTGCTGATTCTGTGCCTATACGGTCGTTTCTTGGCATTGCTGTGCTCTGGGTGGGTGCAATTGCCTCGGCGTTGGCAGTGGTGTATTCGACTCAGCGCAGCAGAGAATTGACCGCAGAGCTAGGCCGCGCACAAAAGACCCGCGATGAATTGCGTTATGAGCAGGAGCGCCTGCTGCTTGAGCGGGGGGCCTGGTCTGCCTATAGCCGTGTGGAGAAAGTGGCCCGGGAAGAATTAAAAATGCGCATGCCGAGCCCTTCAGAGCAGATCTTGGTGCCAGTGGAGTGATTGGCTTGGTCGGAGTGTAGGCGGCCCTTTTAGGCAGTGTACACCGGAAATTGACTTAATAAGCATAAGAAAATTTGTTTATCGATGCGCTGTCGGGGTACCGGTTAAATTGCCCCGCTAAGAGGTTTGCCCTCAGGATGACAATATAACGCCAATTGGAAAATTATGGGCGCAGTAAAGAAAAAGCAAGTTCAACCGGGAATCGCTCGCTGGCGCTTTGTGCTGGTAGCGGTTCTGTTGTGCCTGCTCGCCCTGGCACTGGTGTCTCACTTAGCGCGGTTACAGGTGGTTCCTGCAGCAGAGCGGGGATATCGCTTCCTGCAGGATCAGGGGCGCGCGCGCACCATCCGTACCGAGGAGATAGCCGCCTATCGGGGTTCCATTGTCGATCGCAACGGAGAGCTGTTAGCGGTTAGCACCCCGGTGCACAGCCTCTGGGCCAATCCCAAATTATTGCGCGAGAGCAGTCCCGAACAAGTAAAGCAACTGGCTAAGACGCTGAGGTTAAAGGCGGATAAGTTGACCGCGCGCCTGGAAAAATACCGCAATAAGGAATTTATGTATCTGCGTCGCCACCTGACCCCAGAGCAGGCGGAGCGGGTCTTGTCTCTCGATTTGCCCGGTGTCTACAGCAAAAAGGAATACCGCCGCTTCTATCCCGCCGGCGAGGTGGTTGCGCAGCTATTGGGCTTTACCAATATCGACGATCGCGGTCAGGAGGGCATTGAGCTTGCTTACGATAACTGGTTGTCCGGAGAGCCAGGTGCGCAGCAGGTGGTTAAGGACCTGAAAGGTCGCACGGTGCAAGAACTGGCTATTCAGAGAGAGGCTCAACCCGGTCAGGAGTTGCGCCTCTCGATTGATATGCGTCTGCAATACCTCGCCTATCGGGAATTAAAAAGTGCTGTGGCAGAAAATGGTGCCGCTTCCGGTTTTATGGTGATTTTGGATATCCACAGTGGCGATGTCCTCGCCATGGCTAACCAGCCCTCTTTTAACCCCAATAACCGCAAGGGAGTTAGGGCGGCGGCCATGCGCAATCGCGCCCTGATTGATCAGTTTGAGCCGGGCTCTACGGTAAAGCCTTTGACGGTATTGGCGGCGCTGGAGACAGGTCGCTACAAGCCCCATACCCAAATAGATACAAGCCCGGGTTATATCCGCGTGCCCGGTAAAACTTTGGTGGATCCGGTCAACTACGGCAAGTTGGATCTAACCAGCATTATCACCAAGTCGAGTCAGGTGGGTATTACAAAAATTGCCCTGGATTTGGAACCAAATACGCTTCGAGAACTCTTTTACCGCCTGGGTTTGGGGGAGGCGGTTGGCAGTGGTTTTCCTGGTGAGACGCCGGGAATCCTACCTAGCCGCAGCCGCTGGCACCCAATCGAGCGGGCTAATTTTGCCTTCGGCTACGGTTTAACCGTGAATGGGGTGCAATTGGCCCAGGCCTACAGCGTGTTGGCTAACGGTGGGCTTAAACGTCCGGTTTCCCTGATTCTATCTGACGATAAGCCCGATTCTGAGGCGCAGCGGGTAGTCGAAGGGCCGCTCGTTAAGGATGTGAGCGCCATGCTGGAGACCGTAATTGGCAGCCGCGGCACTGGCCGTCAAGCCGCTGTAGAGGGTTACCGAGTGGCGGGCAAGACTGGCACTGTTCACAAGGTTGGTAGTGGTGGTTATGCCGATAATCGCTACCGTTCAGTATTTGCGGGATTTATTCCCGCAGACAAGCCGCGCCTTGCCGCGGTTGTAGTAATAGACGATCCCAGCCAGGCGAAGTACTACGGCGGTGAAGTGGCAGCGCCGGTATTTGGCGCTGTGATGGCTGGGGCTATGCGCCTGCTGCAAGTACCGCCAGAGCTCAAAGAGCCGGCGGAACGGCAGCTGGCCGCGCAGTTAACCGGAAGGGGTTCAAAGTCGTGACTCAGCGCGAACAATCATTTATCTCCCTGCAGGAATTGGTGCCCGGATACGCGAGCATACCCGATGTACCTGTTAGTGGTGTTGCTCTGGATAGCCGCAAGGTGAAAGCTGGCGATGCTTTTATGGCGCTGCGCGGCTCTGTCGTGGATGGGCGGGAATATATTGATGCCGCAATAGAAGCTGGCGCTGCCGTAGTGTTGGCGGATGGGGACAAACTGGAAAGTAAAACCCACAAGGGTATCCTTGTGGTTACTGTACCCGGGCTTGCTAAGCGGGTGGGGGAAATAGCCGCGCGCTTCCACGATAATCCCAGCGGAAAAATGCATTTGGTGGGAGTGACCGGCACCAATGGTAAAACTACCTGCGCTTATCTCACCTCCCAGTTATTGGCTCGGCATTTTGGCAGCGCTGCCCTGATCGGTACCATTGGTAATGGCATATGGAATCACGGGGTGATTGAGCTGCATGAGACGGGGCTCACAACTCCTGACCCTGTGCGGCTACAGGAGGATTTTGCCGATTTTTGCCGACGCGGAGTAGGTGCTGCGGCGATGGAAGTTTCCTCCCATGCCCTGTCTCAGGGCCGAGTACATGGTCTTATTTTTGATACTGCAATTTTTACCAATCTTTCCCGCGACCACCTGGATTATCACGGCAATATGGCAGCCTACGGGGCTGCCAAAGAGAAATTATTTGGCCTGCCAAAATTAAAGCGCGGCATTATAAATCTGGATGACCCTTTCGGCGCACAACTGGCGGAGCGTTGCAGATTGCGCGGGCTGCGTGTATTGACCTATGGCCTGCAGGCGGGCGACCTGCATGTGACAGATTTACGCCGTCATGAAAAAGGCTTTTCTGTCCAGCTCAGCTCTCCCTGGGGGAGTGGTGAACTCAATGCATCGCTGATTGGCGACTTCAATATTTATAACGCACTTGCAGTTATCGCTGCTGCTGCTTCGGCGGGCATGCCGTTCGAGGAAATTCTCACGGTTTTTCCCTCTATTCAGGGGGTACCCGGTCGTATGGAGCGAGTTCAAGTCGAAGGTGTCTATGAAGTGGGTGTGTTGGTCGATTACGCCCATACTCCAGATGCGTTACGAGCGGCGTTGGCCGCTGCACGCCCTTATTGCCGTGGGAAATTGTGGTGTGTATTTGGCTGTGGTGGTGATCGTGATACTGGCAAGCGCGCTTCAATGGGGCGTATAGCTTCGGAAATGGCCGATCGGGCCATTGTTACCAGCGACAATCCCCGCAGTGAAGAGCCGCAAAAAATTATCGACGATATCCTCGAAGGTGCTGCCAGTAATATTGAAGTAGAAATTGATCGGGCCAAGGCTATTGGCCAGGCAGTGGCTGCGGCACAGCCGGGAGATATAGTGCTGATCGCTGGTAAGGGCCATGAGAATTACCAGATTATCGGCAGCGAAAAAATTCATTTTTGCGATCGCGAGCAGGCAGCTTCTGCGTTGCTTCGGCGTATGGGTAAGCCCCTCAAGGTTGAAGGAATGAAGGGGGAAGCCCAGTGATTGGGTCGTTATCTCTTAAGCAACTGCAAGAACGCTTCGGTGGTGAGTTGATCAATGGCTCGGTCGAATTTTCTGAGGTGTGTACAGATACTCGTAAATTAAACCCCCAAGCACTGTTTGTTGCATTGGTTGGTGACAATTTCGATGCTCATGATTTTGTCGGAGAGCTTGATGGTCAGGCACTTGGCTTAGTTGTTGATCGGGAGGTTCGGGGTTGCGGCCTGCCTCAGTGGCGGGTGAAAGATACTACCGTAGCACTCGGACAAATTGGCCTGCTGTGTCGTGAGAAATTCTCTGGTCCAGTAATTGCGATTACTGGCTCCTGTGGCAAGACCACGGTTAAGGAAATGCTATCGGCGATTTTTTCCCAACGCCACACACCTTGTGTGACTGCAGGCAACCTAAACAACCAGTACGGTCTGCCGATAACCCTTTTCGGTCTCAGCGAAGAGCACGATGTACTGATTTTGGAGATGGGGGCGAATGGCCCTGACGATATTACTTATCTGTGTAGTATCGGCAAGCCACAAGTGAGTGCCGTCAATAATGTTATGCCCGCTCATGTTGAAGGGTTTGGTTCTATTGACGCCATCGCCAAAGCCAAAGGTCAAATTTATACAGGGTTGGATGTCGGTGGAACTGCAATTATCAATGCCGATGATAATTACGCAGACTATTGGCGCGGGCGAATGCCCGAAGGTGTGCGCACTTTAGAGGTGGGGCTTGCCAGCCAATGTGAAATCTTTGCGGAAAATATTGTCCTGAATAATAGTGGCTGTGCCGGATTTGACCTAGTGATTGAAGGGCTTAGCTACCCGTTGCAGCTTCAGCTACTTGGAGAGCACAACGTGCACAACGCTCTAGTAGCGGCAGCCTGTGCTTTTGCCGCGGGGATATCGGCAAAAGAAATTGTTCAGGGGCTATCAAGCCTGAGAGGTGTCAGCGGCCGCTTGCAGGAGCAGCGCGGTATTTTGGGAGCCACAGTTATCGACGACAGCTACAACGCGAATCCGGGTTCTGTGGGTGCGGCTATTGAGCTTTTGGCACAACGACCAGGGAAACGAATCCTGGTGCTTGGGGACATGGCGGAGTTGGGGCCGGATGCTGAGGATATGCATCGCGATGTGGGTGATCTGGCGCGAGAGCGTGGGCTTGATGCGCTGTTTACCCTGGGACCATTAGGCACTGCTGCCAGCTTGGCATTTAGCCATGGGGGCAATGAGCCCCTGCAGAATTATCGGGAGCGGGAGCCGTTGATCGCGGCTCTGACCCATGAATTAGATAACAACACCACTGTTTTGGTGAAGGGTTCTCGTAGTGCCCGTATGGAACTGGTCGCTCAGGCCCTGCTTGGCAACAGCAGAGGGGAGTCGTAATGCTGCTTTGGCTGGCGGAATTATTACAACAACATGTGAGCACCTTTTCGGTGTTCAATTATTTAACTGTCCGCGCAATTCTTGCGGCCCTTACCGCACTGGGGATTTCCCTGATTGTTGGACCACGCATGATCAACTGGCTGAACCATTTGCAAGTGGGGCAGGCGATTCGCGACGATGGCCCTGAAACACATTTGAGTAAATCCGGCACGCCCACTATGGGCGGCACCCTGATTCTCGCCTCGATCTTTGCTTCGGCGCTGCTATGGTCGGATCTTGGTAATCGCTATGTGTGGGTCACATTACTGGTGACCTTTGTCTTCGGCGCGGTAGGTTTTGTCGATGACTATAAAAAAGTTGTACACAAGAACCCCCGCGGCCTCATCGCGCGCTGGAAATATTTTTGGCAGTCCATTGCCGGTTTAGGGGCGGCCATATATTTATTTATGAGTGCGACCAGCCCGGCCGAAACCCAGTTCTTTGTGCCTTTCTTTAAAGACGTCGCTATTAACCTTGGGCCAGTCACCTTTATTCTGCTGACCTATTTTGTAGTGGTGGGTTCCAGTAATGCGGTTAATCTGACCGATGGTCTTGATGGCCTGGCAATTATGCCTACGGTGATGGTAGGCGGGGCACTGGGAATTATTGCTTATTTATCTGGACATGCGGAATTTGCCGATTATCTACATATTCCTGCGATTGCTGGTGCAGGGGAACTCGCCGTATTTTGTGCCGCTCTGTGCGGTGCAGGCTTAGGGTTCCTATGGTTTAACACCTATCCGGCGCAGGTGTTTATGGGGGATGTGGGTGCCCTGGCCCTGGGTGCGGCACTGGGCATCATTGCGGTGATCACTCGCCACGAGATTGTGCTGTTTATTATGGGGGGCGTGTTTGTGATGGAAACTGTTTCAGTCATCCTGCAGGTTGCGTCCTTCAAGTTGACGGGTAAGCGTATTTTCCGCATGGCCCCGTTGCACCACCATTTTGAATTGAAAGGTTGGCCCGAGCCGAGGGTAATCGTGCGTTTCTGGATTATCACGGTAATTCTGGTTCTGGCTGGACTGGCAACACTGAAACTCCGATAAAAATACAATGAGCCTGATCGCGACTTCTTCGCAGCACAAAGTGGTAATTGGACTGGGCGCTACCGGACAATCGGTGGTGCGCTATCTGCTGCGTCATGGTCATACCCCGGTGGTGGTGGATAGCCGTGATAACCCTCCAGGGCTTGCGGCTTTTCAGGGGGAGTTTCCCCAGGTCGCGGTGGAAACCGGCCCGCTACGTGCAGATACTTTACTTGCGGCCAGTTTAATTATTGTCAGCCCTGGTGTGCCCTTGGCGGAGCCGGTTTTGCAAAAGGCCGTTACCGAGGGTATTCCGGTTGTTGGTGATATTGAATTATTTGCCCAGGCTTTAGTGCGCAAGCAGTCCAAAGCGAAGTTGGCCGCGATTACTGGTTCTAACGGCAAAAGCACGGTCACGACACTACTTGGCAGAATGGCTAAAGCCGCCAATATTTCTGTGAGGGTGGGTGGCAATATTGGCGTACCGGTGCTCGATTTATTGGATGACCCCTTACCGGAGTTGTTTGTACTGGAGCTTTCCAGTTTCCAATTGGAGACAACTTATTCCCTCACTCCAACAGTAGCGACTGTTTTGAATATGAGTGCGGACCATATGGACCGCTATCCCAGTATGTTGGAGTATCACCGGGCGAAGCAACGGATTTATCGCGGTGCAGAAGTATTTGTGGTTAATCGCGAAGACCCCCTGAGCCAGGGACCTCTGTCGCGAGAGCGGCGTGAGTGGACTTTCGGCCTTGATCGACCGGACTTAAAACAGTTTGGTGTGTGCTTATCTGGGGAGCGTGAGTGGTTGGCTCAAGGAAGTGAGAAGTTATTGCCGGTCGATGAGCTGGCGATGGTGGGCAAGCATAATATTGCCAACGCTCTGGCTGCATTGGCCATGGGTAGTGTAGTGGGACTGCCCATGGCGGCAATGCTGTCGGTGTTGCGTAGTTTCCCTGGCTTGGCACATCGCTGTGAGCGCGTGGCGGATTTACATGGCGTAACTTATGTCAACGACTCTAAGGGCACTAATGTAGGTGCAACACAGGCCGCGTTGGATGGATTGGCGACCTCAACCCGTAAAATAGTTTTAATCGCAGGTGGAGATGGTAAAGGTGCAGACTTTTCTGCATTGAAGAAATGCGCAGGCGCCTTGCGTGCAGTGGTTTCAATCGGTGTTGATGGCGACAAAATTGCCAGCGTGTTTGCCGATCAGTGCAGGACACTCAATGCTGATTCCATGGCAGATGCCGTGAGTAAGGCCCGAACTTTGGCGCATAGCGGAGACTACGTATTGCTCTCCCCGGCGTGTGCCAGCTTTGATATGTATCGCAATTTTGAAGCGCGTGGTGAAGACTTTCGCAATATTGTAGCGACGCTGTGTGAGTGCTCACGGGAGGGGCAATGAGTGAATTGCCCTCCCTAAATGCCAGGCGTGATTTTCTCGATGCTCTTTTACCTTTTAGCGTTTTGGCGCTGGTGAGCATCGGCGTTGTGATGGTGGCTTCAGCGTCGATCGCTTTTGCTACAGATATTTATGCAGACCCTTGGTATTTCCTGAAGCGTCACTTGGTATTCTTGTTAATTGGGGCAATTGCGGCGTTATTGGTAAGCCAGATCCCATTGGCTATTTGGTCGCGCCTATCTTGGCCACTGCTACTATTTTCCTGTCTGCTTTTAATCGTGGTATTGGTGCCAGGTATTGGTCGAGAGGTAAATGGTAGTCGACGCTGGTTGGTGTTTGCGGGAATTACTATCCAACCTGCAGAAGTGGCGAAGTTTTGCATGCTGGTATTTTTTGCCAGTTTTCTAACCCGGCGCAGCAAGCAATTACACCACTGGAGCAGCTTTATGGTGCCGGTGGTTATTCTCACGATGGTTGCTTTTTTACTGTTATTGCAACCGGACTTCGGCTCTGTGGTAGTACTTTCCGGCACAGTGCTGGCGATGGTGTTTTTGGGTGGTGCACGCTTACCCCACACGTTTTTACTCGTGGCGGCAGCGGCTTGCGGTTTGGCCTTGATGGCGCTGATGAGCCCCTATCGTTTGCAGCGCCTGCTAACGTTTCTAGACCCCTGGGGAGACCAGTTTGCCAGTGGCTATCAGTTGACCCAATCGCTTATCGCTTTTGGTCGTGGTGAATGGTTTGGTGTGGGGCTGGGTAATAGCGTGCAAAAACTGTTTTATCTGCCCGAGGCCCATACCGACTTTATTTTTGCCATCCTCGCCGAGGAGTGGGGCATGTTTGGTGGTTTGGTTGTTGTTGGGCTTTTTGTGCTCCTGACCTGTTCGCTATTGCGTTTGGTCCGTGAAGCCCTGGCGCAACAAAAATTTTTTGCGGCTTTACTGGCATTTGGCATGGCAATACAGATTGCTGGCCAGGCTTTTGTGAATATGGGAGTGGCTTCAGGGTTATTACCGACTAAGGGGCTGACCCTGCCGTTTGTCAGTTCCGGTGGTAGTAGTTTGATTATTTGCTGTGCCCTATTGGGGTTGGCTTTGAGGATTCGCACTGAATTGCGAGGGCAATTTGAGCAAGCCGGGGATAGTGAGAAAAGTCCTGGTTTGTTTGGGAAGTTGCCAATTTTTGCCCGGCGCCGCACCAGTGCTGGCGTTGGTAGTGGGGAGGTAGTCTGATGTCCCATGAAGAAAAAGTATTCGCCAATAAGAAGTTTTTACTGATGGCCGGAGGTACCGGTGGCCACGTATTTCCAGCACTGGCAGTGGCAAAAGCCTTGCAGGAGCGCGGTGCCAGTGTTGAGTGGCTGGGTACACAGCGCGGTATCGAAGCGCGTTTAATTCCCGAGGCGAATATTCCACTGCACTGTATTCGTGTGGAGGGCGTGCGTGGCAAAGGCAAATTGGCCCTGTTCAAGGCACCTCTGCAGATTTTTCGCGCGGTGGTCCAAGCCCGTGCCGTGGTAAGGGCTGTAGCACCAGATGCGGTGCTCGGGTTCGGTGGATTTGCCACCGGTCCCGGTGGTGTAGCAGCACGACTCAGTGGAATTCCGCTGATTATTCACGAGCAGAATGCGGTTGCCGGCACCACTAACCGCCTGCTTGCTCGAATCGCGAGTAGGGTATTGGAGGCTTTCCCCAGTGGTTTGCCTGGTGCTAAGCAGGTCGGCAATCCAGTGCGTACTGAGATTGCGAGTTTGCCTGAGCCGCAACAGCGTATCGGAAATGAGGCACCACTGCGCCTGCTGGTGCTCGGTGGCAGTCTCGGCGCTGTGGCAATTAATGAGCTGGTGCCAAAAGCTGTGGCTCTTCTGCCGTTATCCCTACGGCCGAAAGTGGTTCATCAGGCGGGTGAACGTCATGCAGCGTTGGCCCAAGAAGCTTATAAGGCTGCGGGAGTAGAGGCAGAGGTTGTACCTTTTATTGCGAATATGGCCGATGCCTATAGCGTTGCAGATTTGATCATTTGTCGCTCCGGGGCGCTAACTGTGTCGGAAATCGCTGCCGCTGGTGTGGGCGCAATTATGGTGCCTTTTCCCTTTGCGATTGATGATCATCAGACACGCAATGGCGAGTGGTTACAGAATGCCGGTGGTGCGGTGGTAATTCAGCAGAGCGCCATGGATGCACAGAGTCTGTCAGAATTATTGCAGAAGCTTCTCTCAGACCCTCAAGCGTTGCTTGAGATGGCGAAAGCTGCGCGCAGTGTGGCAAAAATTGATGCAACCGAGCAGGTAGTAGGTGCCTGCGCTGAACAGCTGGCTCTTGTCAGATAGCAAATAAAAAATGAGTGGATCAAGGTTATAAAGTATGGCTTCTGAGCGTGCCAATATGGAAAAAAGTTATGCTGTACCGACGATGCGCCGCATTCGTCGCATCCACTTTATCGGTGTGGGTGGTGCAGGCATGAGCGGCATTGCCGAAGTACTGCAGAATCAAGGTTACGAGGTTTCTGGTTCCGATTTGCGCGAATCAGCTGTAACAGACCGTCTGCAAAAGCTCGGTGTTAGGGTTGAAATTGGACACAGTTCGGAAAATATCCGCGGTGTCGATGTGGTTGTTAACTCTTCGGCCGTACATGACGACAATCCAGAGTTGGTCGCCGCCCACGAAAACCGAATTCCGGTGGTGCGCCGTGCGGAAATGCTCGGGGAATTGATGCGTTATCGCTATGGTATTGCCGTAGCGGGTACACACGGAAAGACTACAACTACCAGCCTGATAGCCTCGATTTTTGCTGCGGATAAAAAAGATCCGACGTTTGTGATTGGCGGTTTGGTCAATTCGGCAGGTGCCAATGCGGCATTGGGCGAAAGTCGTTATTTAATCGCCGAGGCAGATGAAAGTGATGCATCTTTTATTCACCTGCAACCAATGGTGACGGTGATCACGAATATTGATGCGGACCATATGGAAACCTATGGTGGGGACTTTGAAAAGGTCAAACAGATCTTTATTGATTTTGTCCATAACCTGCCTTTTTATGGCCTTGCTGTGGTCTGTGGCGATGATGCCAATGTGCAGGAAGTAATACCCAAGTTTTCCCGGCCGGTGCTGACTTATGGGTTTGCTGAGGGCAATGATTTCCGCATTGTCGAGGTTAAACAGGAGCCGTTGCGAAGCCATTTTAAAGTGCAGCGCCCGGCGGGTGATCTGCTTGAGGTCTCGGTAAATACTCCTGGTATCCACAATGTATTGAATGCTACTGCGGCAATTGCTGTCGCTACCGATGAGGGTATCGGTGATGAAGCTATTCAAAAAGGATTACAAGGTTTCCAAGGAGTCGGTCGTCGCTTCCAAATTTATGGAGATTTCTCTATTAGTGACGACAGTAACGCAGAAAAAGTGATGCTTGTGGACGATTATGGCCACCACCCAAGGGAAGTGGCAGCAACCATCAGGACTGTACGTGACGGCTGGTCCGATCGGCGCTTAGTGATGGTTTACCAACCGCATCGCTATACCCGAACCCGAGATCTGTTTGAGGATTTTGTTCAGGTGCTGTCCGAGGTGGACAAACTAATTTTGCTGGATGTTTACAGTGCTGGGGAGGCACCGATAGCCGGCGCGGATGGGCGGACTTTGGCTCGTAGCCTGCGCAATCGAGGCCAGGTTGATCCCATTTTTGTCGAAACCGTTGATCAGGTTCCCCCAATCCTGGCTGATCTACTGGAACCCGGCGATGTGGTTCTGACTCAGGGCGCGGGTAATGTTGGGGCTCTCTCACAGAGGTTGGCGGAATGGCGCCTGGGTGAGAAAGACCTCGAGGCTTGAGTGGTAGTGAGGTCTGCACAGAAAAAAAATATAGGGACTCAGCGGGCCTCGGTTCGTGGTGCCAGTCCTCTCAAAGAGAGAGAGACGCGGGGATTCCACTGGCGCCCCTGGTTGATTACCAGTTTTTTTATGTTCTTGCTTGGTGGGCTGCTTAGTGGGGGCTACTGGTTGTGGCAGCACCTACCGGCGATTCAGATCAGTCGAGTTGATGCACTGGAGCAAGTTGAGGTTCGCGGAACCTTTAATGCTGTAACTGAAGAGCAGATTAAAGAAATTTTACTGCCGTATTTGCAAGCGGGTTTTTTTTCTGTTGATATCCGCGCGATGCGCGCAGCATTGCTAGAGAAACCGTGGATTACCAAGGTTTCAATAAGTCGCCGCTGGCCCAAGGGCGTTGTTGTTGAAGTCAGCGAGGCGCAGCCACTTGCCATCTGGGGCCGTGATCGTTTGTTGGTTGCCAGTGGTGCACTGTTGCCACGGCCGAAACAAATGCAGGTGGGTACACTACCCGAGCTTGCCGGGGATGAAGAGTTGGTTGGGCAAATTATGTCCCAATACCAAGCGCTTGCTGGGCTTTTGACTACGCGGGATATGGAAGTAAAGCGCTTGTCATTTGATGACCTTAGTGGCTGGCATCTGGAGTTGATGTCGGGAATTGAATTAAAACTCGGTCATGAGGCACTGTTGGAGCGTGTTAACCGCTTTCTTACTTTGAGTCGCGGGCTACTTGCTCCTTATTTGCAAAAAGTAGCCGAGGTAGATACTCGTTACGGTAACGCGGTAGCGGTTCAGTGGAAGAACGAGCAAGAGTAAACAGGGACGCGGCAGTAGCCGCTGTGGAAAGATAAAGTTTAAAAGCGAAGGCGCTGATCCGGTTGAGAATGAAAGGAAAGCCGGGGTATGGCCTAGCGAGGTTGGAACAAAAATGACACAAGTATCCGATCAGCGCATGATTGTTGGGCTGGATATCGGCACCTCCAAGGTGGTTGCCATCGTTGGTGAGGTATCTGCTAACGGGGAGCTCAATATTGTTGGTATTGGCTCCCATCGCTCCACCGGGATGAAAAAAGGTGTGGTGGTAAACATTGAATCCACCGTGCAATCTATTCAGCGTGCCGTGGAGGAAGCAGAACTCATGGCGGGGTGTGAAATTCACTCTGTGTATGCCGGTATCGCGGGCAGCCATATTCGCAGTCTCAATTCTCACGGCATTGTGGCTATTAAAGATCGTGAAGTAACCCAACAGGATTTGGATCGGGTAATTGATGCAGCTCGTGCAGTTGCTATACCCGCAGATCAGAAAATTTTACATACGCTGCCGCAAGAATACCTGATCGACAACCAGGAGGGGGTAAAAGAGCCTCTGGGGATGTCCGGTGTGCGCCTCGAAGCAAAGGTGCATTTAGTCAGTGGTGCTGTCAATGCGGCACAAAATATTGAGAAGTGTATCCGCCGCTGTGGTCTTGAAGTGGAGGATGTCATTCTCGAACAGCTGGCTTCCAGTTACGCGGTACTGACTGAAGATGAGAAAGAACTTGGGGTATGTATGGTGGATATCGGTGGAGGCACCACCGATATTGCTGTATTTACCGGTGGCTCAATTCGCCATACTGGAGTGATTCCCATCGCTGGGGATCAGGTGACTAACGATATTGCGATGGCATTGCGTACCCCGACACCGCACGCCGAAGATTTAAAAATAAAATATGCCTGTGCTCTGGCAAAACTTGCGCGGGAAGGTGAAACCATAAAAGTACCGAGTGTCGGAGATCGGGAACCCCGGGATTTGTCCCGTCAGGCCCTGGCTGAAGTAGTAGAGCCGCGCTATGACGAGCTGTTTACTCTGGTGCAAGCGGAATTGCGCCGCAGTGGATTTGAAGACCTGTGCGCAGCAGGAGTGGTTTTAACGGGAGGCTCTTCAAAAATGGAGGGTGCGGTAGAGCTGGCTGAGGAAATTTTCCATATGCCGGTACGTCTCGCAGTGCCTCAAGGAATTTCTGGATTGAGCGATATCGTGAGCAATCCAATTTACTCCACCGGAGTTGGATTATTGATGTACGCAATGCAGCAAGAAGAGGCTGCAGAGGGAAAAACTCAGCCCGTGCGTAACGATAATCAGTGGTGGGACAAAGTAAAGCACTGGTTTCGTGGAAATTTGTAATAGCATGCAACCAGAATTAGCCGTCCCATAAGGGATTTTTTTTAGGCGTGGCTGTAAAATTCGACATGAGCAAGAAAGGGGAGCAGCGATGTTCGAGCTAGTTGATAGCGTACAGGATAAACCTGTCATCAAGGTAATAGGAGTCGGCGGCGGCGGTGGCAATGCTGTTAAGCATATGATTGCCAGCGACGTGGAGGGCGTAGACTTTATCTGCGCGAACACTGACGCTCAGGCGCTGAAAGATATTGAAGCGCAAACTATCCTACAGCTTGGTAATACGATTACCCGTGGACTAGGTGCTGGGGCCAATCCCGATATCGGTCGTCAGTCCGCTCTGGAAGACCGCGATCGCATCGCTGAAGTCTTGGGCGGTGCTGATATGGTGTTTATTACCGCTGGCATGGGGGGCGGCACTGGTACCGGTGGAGCGCCGATTGTAGCCGAGATTGCCAAAGAGCTCGGCATTCTCACCGTGGCTGTTGTTACTCGCCCGTTCAAAATTGAAGGCCGCAAGCGCACTGTCGTAGCCGAAGAGGGTATTCTCGAACTGCGCGACAAAGTGGACTCCCTGATTACTATCCCTAACGATCGCCTGCTGGAAGTATTGGGTAGCAAAATCACCATGAAGTCTGCCTATAAAGAGGCTGATAACGTGTTACTCGGAGCGGTGCAGGGTATTGCCGATCTGATGATCCGCCCCGGCATTATGAATGTGGACTTCGCCGATGTACGCACGGTGATGTCTGAAATGGGTATGGCGATGATGGGCTCCGGCTCTGCCATTGGCGAGAATCGCGCTCGTGAAGCGGCGGAGAAGGCTGTACGCAGTCCGCTGTTGGATAACGTTAACCTTGCTGGTGCACGCGGTATTTTGGTCAACATCATTACCGGCAGTGAAGAAGCTGGCTGTCAGGAGTTGACCCTGGGTGAATACTCCGAAGTGGGTGAGATTGTGCAAGAGATCGCCTCTGATGAGGCCACAGTGGTTATTGGTACGGCGGTGGATGATAAGCTGGGTGATGAAATGCGGGTGACTGTAGTAGCCGCTGGCCTGGGTGAGGGAACTCCTGCGGCTCGCCCAGCTAAAGTGGTAGATAACACACGTCGTCCCGAAGTGCGTGAATCCCGCGATGTTCGCGAGACTCGAGACATGCGTGAGAGCCGCGATATGCGCGATATGCGTGAAAGCCACGGTGCTGCAGGGCTAGTCTCTCGTGAGAGTGTGGCCGACACCCGTCCTCGGGTGGATGTAGAGCGCCCCAAGCGCCCCGCTCCGTCGCTCAGCTCTGCTGATGCCGATATGGAATATTTGGATATTCCGGCCTTCCTGCGCCGCCAGGCAGACTGAGAGTAGCCGCCGCAGCAGAGGCAGTACACCGCTCATGTCCACCCAGCTTATTGTTGGGTGTCGCCTCTGCGGGGCGGCTTATCGCAGAATTTTGTATTTGATATCACTTTTGGTATTGCTAAATCAGAAGCTTGCCCAGTTCCATAAGACCTGCTATCAGGGTTACTCTCTGCTATGAGGGGCAAGGAAATAGGCAAGTAAGAGTTTAATTAACAATTTTTTACAGTGATCCTGGCGCTCATGGTCTTAAAATGCTGTCTCAGCGACTGAGATGTGGCGCTCCAATCTTTATTTAAACTATCCTTAGAAGGACGGTGGCGGTGTGTTAAGTTGACCACACGCCCACAATTGGTATTGGCGTCGCAATTGTGCTAATATCGGCGGCTTGCTGCGCGTTTTGCGTAGACCATCGACTGGGAAAAGATAGTTTCATGATCAAACAGCGCACGCTTAAAAATGCTATTCGCGCCACTGGCGTAGGTCTGCACACTGGCAAAAAGGTCATCCTGACCTTGAAGCCGGCTCCCGTAGACACCGGCATCGTGTTCCGTCGAACGGACTTGGACCCGGTGGTCGAAATTGAAGCCCGCGCAGAGAATGTGGGCGATACGCTACTTTCCACTACCCTGGTCAAGGGTGATGTTCGCATCGCTACCGTGGAGCATTTGCTCTCAGCGATGGCGGGCCTGGGTATCGATAATGCGATTGTCGAACTGTCCGCCCAGGAAGTACCGATTATGGACGGCAGTGCCGGTCCTTTTGTGTTCCTGATCCAGTCCGCTGGTATTCAGGAGCAATCTGCGCCGAAGAAATTCCTGCGTATTAAGAAGCCGATTACCGTGGAAGAGGGCGATAAAGTAGCCAGCTTCCTGCCTTTCAATGGTTTCAAGGTCTCCTTTACCATCGACTTTGACCACCCGGTATTCCAGGGGCGTAACCTAACCTCTTCCGTAGACTTCTCCAGTACTTCTTTTGTGAAAGAGGTGAGTCGTGCGCGTACATTTGGATTTATGCACGAAATTGAGTACCTGCGCTCTAAGGGTTTGGTTCAGGGTGGTTCTGTGGATAACGCCATCGTGATTGACCAGTATCGCATTCTGAATGAAGGTGGATTGCGTTACGAAGACGAATTTGTGAAACATAAAATTCTCGATGCCATTGGCGACCTTTATCTTCTGGGTACCAGCCTGATCGGTGAGTTCAAAGCCTTTAAATCCGGCCACTCCTTGAACAATAAGTCTCTGCGTCATTTGATGACCCAAAAGGACGCATGGGAGATGGTGACATTCGAGGGAGAGCAAGAAGCTCCAATCTCCTACGTTAAGCCAATACTGGCAGTTTAAACTCTCAATAAAAAAGCCGGCATTATATTGCCGGCTTTTTTACGTGACAGATTCGCCAGAGAGGGTTGGGGTAATTCTGGTAACCTTGTTTCCCTTTGGGTATTTGGATGACCGGTCTTTTAGTGTGAGGTATTGCACTGGAGCCTCGTCTCACTTACAGAGACAGCAAAATTACAAGATATCGGACTTCTCCTGCTTGTTATGAAAGTAATTCTGGTCAATGAGCGCGGTGCAACCCGCAGCTTCAACTTTGGTGGGCTGAGCAAGGCGCTATTGAGCTTGTGCCTCTTGGGCCTCCCGGTTGGTGCCTTCTTCCTGGGTGCCAATCTTCCCGTGACCAAAACTGATTTATTTGATGCGCGTACAGCCAAGGCTTGGGAGCGCGCTTTGCGTAAGCAGCAGCAGGAAATTGAGGAGGCCGATCGCGAGGCTCACGAGCAACTTGCTGCGCTCACGGTAAAACTGGCTGAATTGCAGGCGCGCCTTACCCGATTGGATGCTGTGGGTGAGCGTCTAACCGCAGCGGCCAATCTCGATCAGGGCGAGTTTGAATTTAGCGCTGTGCCCGCAGTGGGTGGTCCGGAAGATCCCGGCATCGCCGGAGCTTCAGATTTACCCTATCACCCCCCCGAGTTTCTCGAAGTGATTGGTGACTTGTCTCACAAAGTAGATGATCGCCAAATGCAGCTCAATACACTCGAGTCCCTGATGGCAAACCTGCAACTCGAGGATGAGCAATTTATTGCCGGGCGCCCGATCACCAAAGGCTGGATGTCCTCGCGCTATGGTTATCGCACCGACCCTTTCACAGGGCGCCGCACTTGGCATAAAGGTGTGGACTTTGCCGGTAAGATGGGGTCAGACGTAGTGTCTGTAGCCGCCGGTGTTGTTACCTGGGCTGATGAGCGTCACGGCTACGGACATATGGTGGAAATCAATCATGGTAATGGTTATTCCACCCGCTACGGCCATAACAGTGAGCTCAATGTTGGGCTCGGTGATGTAGTTAAGAAAGGGCAGGTGATTGCCCAAATGGGGTCCAGTGGGCGCTCCACTGGTCCCCATGTACACTTTGAGATCTTTAAGAACAATCGCACGGTCGACCCGGCCAGCTATATCCGCCGTACAGGCAGATAACAACTATCCTTCCTTTACGCGTAATTGCTGGCAGCTTGGCATAAGAGTTGCCAGCGCTTACGCCTTCCTGTTTACTTGCACCCCTCGCATAAAGGAGTATCGGTGCAATATCTGCCCAGCATTAGCGCCGATAGCGCACATAAGATAAGTGGTTTCTAGATAATGATTGGCAAACTGATTAAATCGGTCTTTGGTACAAAAAATGACCGCGAGCTGAAGCGCATGCGACGCGTCGTGGAAAAAGTCAACGCGCTGGAAGAGGATTTCCAGAAGCTGGATGATGCAGCTCTTCGTGCCAAAACAGAAGAGTTTAAAAAGCGTATTGCAGATGGGGAAACTCTAGACCAGCTGCTGCCGGAAGCTTTTGCTGCAGTGCGTGAAGCGGGTCGGCGCACAATGGGCATGCGTCACTTCGATGTACAGCTAATCGGCGGTATGACTCTACATGAAGGTCGTATCGCGGAAATGCGTACCGGTGAAGGTAAGACTCTGGTAGCGACCTTACCGGCTTATTTGAACGCGCTCGAAGGCAAGGGCGTACATATTGTTACGGTCAACGACTACTTGGCATCCCGCGACGCCAATTGGATGCGCCCAGTCTATGAATTTCTCGGTCTGACTGTTGGAGTGATTGTCTCCCAGCAGCACCCGGACGAGAAAAAGGCCGCCTATCAGGCCGATATTACTTACGGCACCAACAACGAATTTGGCTTCGATTATCTGCGTGACAATATGGTGTTACGCAAGGAAGATCGTACCCAGCGCCCACAAAACTTTGCCATCGTGGATGAGGTGGACTCAATCCTTATCGATGAGGCACGTACCCCGTTGATTATTTCTGGTGCGGCGGAAGATTCCTCTCACCTTTACTTGGCCATGAATAAGCTGATTCCACAGCTGGAGCGTGCCGAAGAAGGTGGTGAGGGACACTACACCGTAGATGAGAAGACCCGCCAGGTAGAGCTGACCGAGCAGGGGCATCAGTTGGTGGAAGAGCTGCTGTCTCGCAGCGGCTTGATGAAAGAAGATCAATCTCTCTACGCCCCTGGTAACCTGGGCCTGCTGCACCATGTGCATGCCGCATTGCGTGCCCAGGTACTGTTTAACCGGGACGTGGACTATATCGTGCAAAACGGTCAGGTTGTCCTGATCGATGAGCACACCGGCCGTACTATGCCGGGCCGTCGTCTCTCCGAGGGTTTGCATCAGGCGCTGGAAGCCAAGGAGAATGTTCAGATCCAGTCTGAAAGTCAGACGCTAGCCTCCACTACCTTCCAGAATTTATTCCGTTTCTATCCAAAGCTCTCTGGTATGACAGGTACCGCAGACACTGAAGCGTTTGAATTCCAGCAGATTTATGGTCTGGATGTGGTAGTAATCCCCACTAATAAGAATATTCAGCGGGATGACCTCAACGACCTGGTCTACCTGAGCAAAGAAGAAAAAATGGACGCCATTATCGAGGATATTAAGTTCTGCCGTGATAAGCAGGCACCGATCCTCGTAGGTACTGCCTCTATCGAGACTTCTGAAGAGATGTCGCGCATGTTGCAAAAGGCGGGCATCAAGCATCAGGTACTAAATGCCAAATACCATGAACGTGAAGCACAAATAATTGCTCAGGCTGGCCGTCCCGGTACTGTCACCATTGCAACCAATATGGCCGGTCGCGGTACTGATATCGTGCTGGGTGGTAACTGGGAGGCTGAGGCCGAGGCGCTCACTCAGGAGAAAGGTAGTGACTTGAGTGAGGCCGAAGTGGCCAAGGTGAAGGAGCAGTGGAAGAAGCGCCACGAGCAGGTGATCGAGGCTGGCGGCTTACATATTATCGGCACCGAACGTCACGAGTCGCGTCGTATCGACAACCAGCTGCGCGGCCGTGCCGGGCGTCAGGGTGACCCCGGTGTAACCCGTTTCTACTTGTCTCTGGAAGATAATCTAATGCGTATCTTCGCCTCCGATAGGGTGAAGAACTTTATGCAGATGCTGGGAATGGAGCGCGGTGAGGCTATTGAGCACCGTATGGTCTCCAATGCGATTGAAAAAGCCCAGCGTCGCGTTGAAGGGCGTAACTTCGATATTCGCAAGCAGTTGCTGGAATATGATGATGTGGCCAATGATCAGCGCCAGGTGATTTACAGTCAGCGTAATGAGCTGCTGGAGGCCGGTCAGATCAGCGATACCATCAACGCTATTCGCGAAGATGTTGTGAATGAAATTATCTCCGCTTCTGTACCGCCACAGAGTGTTGAGGAGCAGTGGGATATCCCGGCACTGGAACAGCAGTTGGCCGGTGAACTGGGCATTGAGCTGCCTATTCAGAAATGGTTGGATGAAGACCGCAATCTGCACGAGGAGACGTTGCGCGAGAAGGTTGTTGCCGAAGCTCAAGCCGCTTACGCCACCAAGGTGGAGCGTATCAGTGAATCTTCTGGCGATGCCAATCTGATGCCGACAGTGGAACGCCAGATTATGCTGCAAGTGCTGGATCAGCTATGGAAGGAGCACCTCTCCAGCATGGACCACCTGCGAGCGGGTATTGGTTTGCGTGCCTACGCCAACAAGAACCCCAAGCAGGAGTTCAAGCGCGAGTCTTTCCACCTATTCCAGAGTATGCTGGAAAACCTCAAGCATGAGGTGGTACGTATCCTGGCCCATGTGGAACCCATGACCCGCGAGCAAATGGACGAGCTGGAGCAGCGCCGTCTGGAAGAGCAGCGTAAGCAGCAACTGGAGCTTCAGCATGCCGAGGCCTCCGCAATTCCTGAAAGTCAGCCGCAGCAGCAGGCGGCACCTGTGCCAGAGCGCCGTGGACCCAAGGTTGGCCGTAATGACCCATGCCCCTGCGGTTCTGGCAAGAAATACAAGCAGTGCCACGGTAAGCTGGCTTCCTCTACCCAGAGCTAAGGCCTTCAGACTTTAGTGCCCAAGTTAGAAAATGCCCCGCTTTGTGCGGGGTATTTTTTTGTCTCGCAAGGAAATATTCTGCGGAATTTGTATTTTTATCCGCATTAGGTGCGGTTTAATCTTGATTCAAAAGAAGCGGCCATTTAATAATGGCGCTTTCCTACCTGTGGCTAGCTCAAACAAATACAGCCCAAATCGGTACTAAAGTCGAACAGATATGCCTGAATTATTACTTCCTCCCGTAAAAGGGATTCGCCTTGCCAGTGTTCCAGCCAAGATCAAAGATTGGTCCCGTGATGACCTGTTGTTAATAGAGGTCGCCGAGGGTGCATCGGTCTCGGCCACCTTCACCCAGAATAGCTTCTGTGCGGCGCCGGTACTGGTAGCCAAAGAGCATATCGCACAGGGCAATATCCGTGCCTTGCTGGTTAATGCGGGTAACGCCAATGCGGCCACAGGCGCGTGTGGTCTAAGCGACGCCAGGGCTTGCTGTTCAGCAGTAGCTGCAGCGATGAATGTTCGAACAGAGCAGGTATTGCCATTTAGTACTGGGGTGATTGGTGAGCATCTGCCTTTGCAGCGTTTATTGGATGCTATCCCCAGCGCTGCTGCAGAGCTAATCGAAAGCGGATGGGAGCGGGCAGCAAAAGCCATTATGACAACGGATACCCGTCCGAAAAAAGCTCAGCGCCTCCTAAAAATTGGCAGTGAAGAAATTACAGTGGTGGGGATCGCCAAAGGATCCGGCATGATTCAGCCAAATATGGCGACCATGTTGGCCTATGTCGCCACTGATGCCTGCATCGCCCAGCCTTTACTGGATCAAATGGTGAAGGAGGCCGTAAATGCCTCCTTTAATCGCGTCAGTGTAGATGGCGATACCTCTACCAATGATGCTTGTGTACTCATTGCCAGTGGAGTAAAAGGCAAGCCTATCCATTCCCCTGCTGATGAAGGTTATAGCGCATTGATGGAAGCTATTACCCAGGTGCATATTGAGCTGGCCCAGGATGTGGTTCGGGATGGTGAGGGGGCCAACAAATTTGTCACGATTCAGGTGGAAGGTGCAGAGAGTAGTGAAGAAGCTCTTAAAGTTGCTTTCGAAGTGGGTAACTCCCCTCTGGTAAAGACTGCACTTTACGCTTCAGACCCCAACTGGGGCCGTCTGGTGATGGCTGTTGGCAATGCAATAACTCATAGTCTGGATACTGAAAAGGTCAATATTTACCTGGATACTGTGCAGGTAGTACAGGCCGGAGGTCGCGCGGTGGACTATCGGGAAGAGTTAGGCGAGCAGGTGTTTTCTCAGCCTGAATTCACCATTCGTATAGAGCTGGGCCGTGGCAACGCCAGTGAGCATATCTGGACCTGTGACTTCTCCCACGAGTATGTCACCATCAACGCTGAATATCGCACCTGAGGAGTTGTTGTGAGCCGTGTTATCCATGTTGCTGTTGGTGTAGTCCGTCGCAGCGATGGCAAAATTTTAATTGCCCGCCGCCCCGATCACTTGCATATGGGCGGGCGCTGGGAATTTCCTGGTGGTAAGGTGGAGTCAGGGGAAAGCGTACAGCAGGCCCTGACCCGTGAGCTACTTGAGGAGGTGGCAATTGAGGTTGATCAGCTACAGCCCCTGGTGGAAATCCAGCATGAGTATGCGGAAAAGACCGTACTTCTCGATACCTGGCAGGTAACGGCATTTTCCGGTGAGGCTCAGGGGCGTGAGGGGCAGGAGACCGCCTGGGTGGCGGTACAGGAACTAAACAATTATCAGTTCCCAGATGCCAACCAGGCGATTATTGCAGCCATCAAGACCGCGGAAGTATAAATTGAGTATGCCTATGCAGGGCTTGTGCATAGGCTGTCATCATATAGCGTTGCTTAATGGCGCTGCTTGCTCGGGTCCAGGTCATCACTCAAAACGTCATCATAAATAGACTCGCCCGGTATCTTGTGCCCCTCACTGGCCCACTCGCCAAGATCTATTAATTTGCAACGCTCGCTGCAAAAAGGTTTAAAGGGAAACTTATCGCTCCACTCTATCGGATTTTTACAGGTGGGGCAGTTTAGGCTTGGGGCTTCTTTTGGCTTGGGCATATTAGGTTTGGTACAGCTTCTTCGATGTTTGGGGTAGTCTCAGGGTCTATTATTTTACATTAGTAGAGTCGTGCTAAGACTTCGCTAATTGCAAATATTTCTGATGCAAAGCTTGTACCTGGCTGCGTAACTCTTTCAATCCTATAGAATTGTCCAGCACATCATCAGCCTTGGCCAGGCGTTCCTGTCGGTTAAGCTGCGCCGCCATAATTTTGCGTATTTGTTCTGGGTGATTTTCATCCCTGCTACTGGCCCTCTCCAGCTGTAAGCTTTCCGGCAAATCCACCACGCAGATTCTATCTACCAGCTGATATTGGCCGGATTCGATCAATAGTGGTGACTCCAGTATCGCGTAAGGGCTAGAACTTTGTTCCAGCGAGGTAATGATTTCTTCGCGTATTAAAGGGTGCAATAGCTTTTCCAGCCAGACCCGCTCTTCATCATGATCAAACACCAATACACGCAGTTGCGCTCGATCCAACTCACCATTTTCTAGTAATACATTTGCGCCAAAGTGACGGGCTATCTGCTCCAGCGCAGGTCTGCCAGGTTGTACCACTACCCTTGCGGCCCAGTCAGCGTCTACCACGTGAATGCCCAGCTCGCGAAAGTACCCCGCGGCGGCTGACTTGCCACTGCCGATACCTCCAGTTAAGCCTACTCGAAACAATGGCTTGTCCCCCTGCAATAAAAAATTTGGAGCTAAAAATAAGAAACCCGGCCAATGAGTGACCGGGTTCATGGTAATTCACTTGCCTCAAATGGGCTAATCGGGCCCTGAAAATAGCTGGTATTACTGGCTATCTATAGGCCGGAAATACTCAGGTACCAAGCAACAATCTGCTCACCCCATAGCATAGCAATCCAGCCTGCACCGGCCAGATAAGGACCAAAGGCAATCGGTAGGCTGCGATCCCGTCCAACCGCCAGGCTCCAGGAAATACCTGCTATAGCACCAACTGCGGCAGAGAGCAGAATTACCAGAGGCAGCATCTGCCAGCCAAACCAGGCCCCGATAGCTGCGAGTATCTTGAAGTCCCCAGCTCCCATACCTTCCTTGCCGGTAACCAGCTTAAAGATATGAAACACCAGCCACAAAGAAAGATAGCCCGCGATAGCTCCAATAACGGCATCTTGCAGTGGAACAAAAATACCCCAAAGGTTTATTAGTAAACCGCCCCAGAGTAACGGCAGGGTAATGTTGTCTGGTAATAACTGCTTATCGAAGTCGATACCAGTAAGTGCGACCAAAGCCCAAGTAAAGACACAGCCCGCCAGCGCCTGCCAAGTAAAGCCCAGCTGCCAAACCACTACGGCGGTGAGAATTCCAGTAGCAAACTCAATCAAAGGGTAGCGTTTGGAAATCGGCGTGCCACAGGAGCTACATTTACCGCGCAAAAATAGATAGCTGATGACAGGAATATTTTGCCAGGGCTTAATTTCAGTTTTGCATTTAGGGCAGTGGGAGTGTGGCAACACCAGGTTGAACGGTTTATTCAGTTCCTCTTGCTCAGCCTTGTTAGGCTTTGAGTCAAAATAGCTATAAAAATCCCGTTTGTATTCCCGCTCCATCATTACAGGCAGGCGCAGGATTACTACATTGAGGAAGCTGCCTATAAGTAGGCCCAAAATAAAAGCGCTGCTTATAAGCAGCGCCGGATTGTTAGATAAAATTTCTGACATGAAAACTAGATTACTTGTCCTAGCTGGAAAATTGGGAGGTACATGGCGATAAGGAGACCACCGACTAGAACACCGAGGATAGACATAATCATCGGTTCAAGAAGAGTGGTTAAATTATCAACGGCATTATCCACCGCCTCTTCATAAAAGTCTGCGGCTTTACTGAGCATCTCATCCAGCGCCCCAGATTCCTCACCAATAGAGGTCATTTGCACTAGCATTACAGGGTAGAGACCAGACTGACGCATGGCGCTATTCAAAGGAATGCCCGTCGCAACTGAGTCACGGATTTTTAATGTTGCAGCTTCATAAACACAATTTCCTGTTGCGCCGGCAACCGATTTTAATGCATCAATCAGAGGAACACCCGCGGCAAAAGTAGTTGACAGAGTCCTTGCAAATCTTGCGGCAATGGAATTGTAAGTAATGGTCCCAAGTATGGGCAGTTTCAATATTAATTTATCGAAGAATTGATCAACGGCTTTGTTCCGTTTTTTAGCTTCTAGAGTTCCGCCAACTACGAGCACAACTCCGACTAAAGCCATAAACCAATAGGCCTGCATCCACTCAGAAATACCAACTACAAACTGGGTAAATGCAGGCAACTCGGCACCGAAGCCCTTAAAAGTTTCTGCAAACTGGGGAACTACCTTAATTAGGAGAATAGAAGTAACGATAATTGCAACTGCAATGACTGCGAGAGGGTATGTCATTGCTTTTCTAATTTTTGCCTTAAGAGACTCTGTTTTCTCTTTATAGGTGGCAATTCGATCAAGCATCGTTTCCAGTGCGCCTGATTGTTCACCGGAAGCAACTAGATTGCAAAATAAGTCATCGAAGTGAAGAGGGTGTTTACGCAGAGCGTCTGCAAAGGCAGTACCAGAGGCAACATCATCGCGGACTTTGAAGATTAGCTCTTTTAATCCTTGGTTATCCAAACCATCGGCGACGATCTCAAAGCTCTGCACTAGGGGGACGCCAGCCTTCATCATAGTGGCTAACTGCCGGGTAAAAAGAGCAATATCCGCGGGCTTAATTTTTTTCTTGCCGGTACCTAGTAATGGTTTTGGCTTTTTCTGTACACGGTTGGCAATAATGCCTTGCTTTCGCAGCTGTGCTTTTACCAGTGCCGGGCTAGTACCATTGATTTCCCCTTGAACTTTAGCCCCTTTGCTATCCACGCCTTTATAGATATATACGACTGCTGCGGCATTGGCCATAGTTTTTATTCCTGGTTCTTTCGTTTGCAAGGCTGGGGCCGTGCCTAATACCTATCTTGCTCTGGAGCAGTCCAGAAGCTTAGGGCAAAGTAAAGTAAAGCTTATTACCCTGCCTGCTTACGGAGTTTTACCGTAGTAAATTTAATCTTTGGTTACTCGGTTGGCTTCTTCCAGACTGATAATACCCATTACCACCTTGCGTAGTGCTGAGGTTCTCAGGTTGCTAAAGCCTTCCTCTCGAGCTTGGTCGGCTATCTGAATCGAGTTACCGCCTTCCATTATAATTCTGGAAATGCCATCGGTGATGCGAACCACTTCATACACCCCTACGCGCCCTTTGTAACCTTTTGAGCAATGCTCGCAGCCAACCGGTTGGTAAATTGTCCAGTCACTTTTGGGAATGCTGACAGTCGAGAAGCCTTCGGCCTCCAAGACTTCATTGGGAAGTGTGGTAGCTTTTTTGCATTCATTACACAAGCGCCTTGCCAAACGCTGAGCGATAATAACACTGACAGAAGTGGCAATATTAAAAGTGGGAACCCCCATATTCATCAGGCGCGTGAGGGTTTCCGGTGCTGAGTTTGTATGTAGCGTAGAAAGCACCAAGTGTCCGGTTTGTGCGGCCTTAATGGCAATTTCTGCAGTTTCCAGGTCCCTAATCTCTCCTACCATCACAATATCAGGGTCTTGTCGTAAGAAAGAACGTAGGGCTTCGGCAAAATTTAGACCGACCTTGGAAGAGACGTTGACCTGATTAATCCCTTCCAAGTTGATCTCCACCGGGTCTTCAGCCGTGGAGATATTGCGTTCAGGGGTATTAAGTATATTGAGGCCGGTATAGAGTGAAACAGTCTTGCCCGAGCCTGTGGGGCCGGTGACCAAGATCATGCCTTGAGGTTGGGCCAGGGCATCCATATAGATTTTCTTTTGCTCGTCTTCGTAGCCGAGCGCATCAATCCCCAGTTTTGCCGAAGAGGGGTCAAGAATTCGCAAAACGATTTTTTCTCCCCATAGGGTTGGCAAGCTGTTTACCCGGAAGTCGATTGCCTTGGTCTTGGACAACTTCATTTTGATCCGGCCGTCCTGGGGCACTCTCCGTTCTGAGATATCCATCTTGGACATCACTTTTAAGCGGGCCGATAGACGTGTTGCCAACTGAATCGGAGGCCTGGCAATTTCATGGAGCACACCGTCAGTGCGAAAGCGCACCCGGTAAGACTTTTCGTAGGGTTCAAAGTGGATATCGGAAGCCCCGGTGCGAATAGCGTCAAGTAGAACTTTATTGACAAAGCGAACAACTGGGGCTTCGTCTCCTCCCGGCTCGCTTTCATCGTCGGATTCAGATTCACTTTCGCCAACATTGAGCGAGTCCAGCTCTTCATCATCAATACCTTCTAGACCACCCTCGATATCTCCTCCGTCGGATAGGTAGCTCTCTATCGCCTTGCCTAGTTTGTCAGCTTCTACTAAAACCGCGTCTGTACTGAGGCCGGTATTGAAGTTGATCTCGTCTAGCCCCGCCAGGTTGGTGGGATCTGCGAGAGCAATAAAGAGGCGATTTCCACGCTTATATAAGGGAAGGGCGAAATGTTTGCTGATCAGCTTCTCGTCGACCACCCCTTTGGGGATCATCTCGAAATCATAACTACCCAGCTCAAAGAGTGGTGTGCCGAAGGCTAGGGAAGCAAGATTGGCAAGCTCCCGGCTTTTTACAAGTTTGGCTTCCACTGCGTGTTGCACAAAAGGCTGCCCCGCGCGGCGAGCCGCCTTTAATGCGGAGGCGGCAGTGGTTTCATCGAGGATTTGGTCTGCTACTAGGCGTTTTGCCAGGCCACTAAGGGAGGAGCTTGTCATGGGGAACCACTGTTGTCTTTGCCGCACTCTCAAACTGGGTTAAATAGAGCGCACTAGTGTTTAATTTTTGTTCCAATGATATTTGTGGACGAGGAACTAGGGGTGTGACAAATATAGCGAATAAAGTTTAGGGAGCCAATTAGGCATTTAACTGGTTAAGGACTACCGACAGATAAAGGCGATTGATGTCCAAAGATGACATTTTTTGTCAGTTACTGGGTTGGGATGTCAGTAATATTTAACTCTCAGATAATTTCCTGCATTAGTGATTGCTATCTCACTTGTTAAAACGAGGTAGTGTCTCGTCTTGCCAAACTTGGCATAAACCTTGTATCTTGTTTGACGACTTCCTCACGGGATTCACTTAATTAAAAGTCTGTATGGAGACGGTTACAATGAAAAAGCAACAGGGTTTTACTCTTATTGAATTGATGATCGTGGTGGCGATTATCGGTATTTTGGCTGCAGTAGCAATTCCGGCTTATCGTGAGTATGTTGCAACTTCCTATGGTGGTTCTGCTATGAAGGGTGTGGCTGGATTCGTAGGTAAGGCTCAGGCTTGTATTGCTACAGATATAGGTTGTGGAACTCTTAAAGACGAGATCGGTGCGACTGGTGAGTTAACTTCTTCTGTAACAGATCCAGCTCAGGGTACAGCAATGAACTTAACATGGGAAAATGACGGTTGTAAGGTTCAAGCAAAATTGGACGGAGAGGGCGCTGTAGAGTACAAGTCAAATGCAGGTGCTAATGGTAAAGCAACTGCAGATCAGTGTGAGAAAGGCTCTAAAGCAACCAAAGACACTAGCATCTGAACCTAGATCTTTAGTAGTACGTGAGCTAGGGGGTATTTGTATACGCCCTAGCTCGCATATGGCAGCTGCACGTTTTCCGTTACTAAGAGGGTGTTCAAAGCTCTGTGTCAGCTAGGCAGCTATAGGTAGATGTGTTTTTCCAGGCCGCCTGGAAAAGTGGATCGCCAGATGTGAAAGTGCCAGACTTGAATTATGAATAAGGTGCATACAGGGCTCTGAGGCTTTTAATATACTGGTGCAAAGAAGTTTCAGTAATCTATTCTCATTGGCAATAGCCCCCCCTTGGTCTTGGTCAACTTACACAGCTTTCTGTGTGCAGCCTTCACCGTTCTGGTAGTGTAAATCGATGTTCGAAAATATTTCTGGCGTTTAAAGTGGAGCGAGAGGGTTGGTTACTTGCTATGCCAAGACGTAATCATTATCGAATATTTTTCTCCCTACTTAGCTTCCAGTTCATTCAAAGCGCTCGCGGCGGCATTCAGCGTTGCTGCTCTGTAGGAGCACTAAATATCCGCTATAAAGGTCTTATAATTTTTTGAGGCCACATACTTCAGTCAGTGGCGTATTTGGTGGGTAGGATCAGGACGCGGGCTTCTCCTTATAGGCGGGGCATGCTGTTCTAAGAATAGCTATTGCTATTCCACAGGGTTTGTTTCTGTTGTGTACTTCATTTCAAGGTAATGCCTGATAGGGCCTGCTTCCCAAGTCTTGCATTTAATTTATTTATAAGTTTTTGGTCTTTTCTTCGTTTATTTAATAGCTTGTTTTCAAGAGGGTTGCTCCGCAACTTTTCCAAGTTCTGAGGAAATAATTGGTAGCAAGACAGACGCAGTAAGTGAGTTGGTTTTTTAAAGGAGATTCTTTCAAGCTGAAGCTTGGACTCTTGACTCAACTTTTGCATTTCTGTTTGTGAAAAAAGTGCTTCTGTATTGAAATGGGATGCTGGTTTTCCGTTACTCTGAAGTTGCCAATGGGGTCGTTGAGCGTGGAGCTGATAACACTGCCGTTGCTGGCTGTGTTCCGGAAGCAGAAAGTTGCAAGGGTATAACAATTGCTCGTTATGACTTATTGGCCTTGAAAAAAATAGCTCTTTATCGAAGCGGGAAGATAGTGAATTGCAGGTGATTTGCTCCTGTTGGCTGCTATTGAGCCGAGCTAAGTAATCGATAAAAGTGCGACCAAAGTACCTTTCAATCTCCGATAAGGGCGCTGATAGTAATTGGCTTATCCGCTTAAACCCATAGAAATATAGTTTCTCTAAGGTTTTATTATCGCACTCTAGCAGTTTGCTGGGAGCGTGGCTGATCCACTGTTTCCACTGCTGTGTTGTCGATGGGGTGTGGGTTTGCCGTAACCAACGGCGATGCTCCGGTAATTGGCTAAGTAGCAGTGCTGCACTGAGGCTGTGGCCGAGTCCCATCCAATAGCCAATGCCCATTTGCGTCAGTTCCCGCTGTATTTTATCCAGTAATGCTCGCAGTCCGCCATGGACTTTTAAGCAGTTGCTTAGCTCAAGGTAAAGCTGTGGATGACGATAGCCTTCTTCATATTTTTCAGTTTTTATACAAGTCATCGCTGACGAGCTCAATACCCGTTGTGCAAGCTCCTCCAGCTGCAGCTCTCTTTCTCTATTGCGGTGCAATATCTGCAAACCTGGGCATAGTTGACGAGCACGGGCAATACTCAAGCCAGCAATGACTCCAAACTCGAAGGCGGCTTTATTTGCCTCCACTATGATTTGCTTTTCCACTATCGCCAGTGGCTGGTTTTTCTCTTCCGGCGTCTGAGTTCGGGTGAGCGCCTCCAGGGGAAGTTTGGGAAACTGGATACAAAGCCAGAGCATGGAGAGTCCCTTAGATGTCGCTTAGTGCAGGGCTAGATGATGCCGTTTTGATGTGCTGTGTTGCAGGAGGTTTAGCTGAAGGTGTTGACTACTAGGGTCACCCACTTGCTTCAGTAGTCTGAGGGCAAGTTGTTCTGGCTTGCTATACAGCTGTAGTCGTAGCGTGGCAGGCGAGGGCCGGGGGGCTTCTGACAGGGGGCGGAAGTGGAAGTGAATACAGTTGCTTGCCTCGGCGGATTGCTGCAGGCGCTGCAGCTCTCGATAACTTATCGCCTGCTCGCCCTGCCAACTCAAAACTGCGGAACAGCCTCCGGATTGTAGGGACTGCTCTATGGCCCAGAGGCAGTCCCTCTTGTCGCGGGGGTGGACTAATAATAGCTGTTCCAGTTGGATACCATGCTGGGCAAGTTCTGATGCACAGGGAGTAAATGGGGGTTTGATGAGAACCACCATCTCTCCTTTTTGGGTCAGTTCAGCGAGCATAGGGAGTAGGAGGCTCAATGCGTTGGCACTTGACTGGCCGACAAGTAATTCAGTAGTAGCCCCGCGGGGCCAGCCGTGGTCTTTGAGTAGGGAGTCCAAGCTAGCAAAACCGGTGGCAGCGCCTGGGTTCTGAGGTTCATTGGCTGCCTGGGAGGCCTCTCTCCCTCGAAAGCGCCGCTGTTGGATGGTGGGCTTGGCTTGGTTTTCTAAGTATTTGTTTTGTAGGCGATTTTTGGCTGTATTCACGCTGCCTCCCCGTTTCCCTGCCTCGATCTTCAATCGGATTTAGCTAGATGCCTGTATATGCATACAGTTGTCTGTGAATTTATACAGTAGTTGCTGGTTGGCGACAAGGCCGAAAGGCGTCGATTGGCACTTTTTTGCACAGTCTAAACCGGCTATGATTCCGCCTCTTTTGTTGAGCACTGATTATTCTTTTAGGGGGACGGAGTGAGTATCAAGTCCGATAAGTGGATTCGCCGCATGGCTGAGCAGCACGGCATGATTGAGCCTTTTGAGCCGGGCCAGGTGCGCCATGGCAATGATGGCGAGCGACTCATCTCCTACGGTACTTCGAGTTACGGTTACGATGTGCGCTGTGCAGGCGAGTTTAAGATCTTTACCAACGTGCATTCGGCTACCGTGGACCCCAAGACCTTCGATGAAAACAGCTTTGTCGATGTGGAAGGGGAGTACTGTATCATCCCGCCGAACTCCTTTGCCCTGGCGCGTACCGTGGAGTATTTCCGTATTCCGCGCTCTGTATTGACTATCTGCCTAGGTAAATCCACCTATGCGCGTTGCGGCATAATCGTCAATGTAACGCCGCTGGAGCCGGAGTGGGAAGGGCATGTGACCCTTGAGTTTTCAAATACCACCAATCTGCCGGCGAAGATCTACGCCAATGAAGGTGTAGCTCAGATGTTGTTCTTCGAGTCTGATGAAGTCTGCGATGTGTCCTATGCGGATCGCGGTGGTAAGTACCAGGGGCAGCGCGGCGTGACCCTGCCTCGTACCTGATACTTGGCTGATTGCGCAGCCCTATTTCATGAGTGATGTATCCCATAGCCAGCTGCCTAAAAGTGTCGATGTACTGATTATCGGCGCCGGGGCAGCGGGTTTAATGTGCGCCGCCACTGCCGGCCAGCGCGACCGTAACGTGCTGGTTTTGGATCATGCCAATAAAGTTGGCAAGAAGATCCTGATGTCTGGCGGTGGCCGCTGTAATTTCACCAACCTCTACACCAGCGCGGAAAATTTCTACAGCCGCAATCCCCATTTTTGTAAGTCTGCCCTGGCGCGCTATAGCCAATGGGATTTTATTGCATTGGTGGAAAAGCATGGAGTTTCCTACCACGAGAAAACACTGGGCCAGTTGTTTTGCGACAACAAGTCCAAGGATATTCTCGACCTGTTATTGGCGGAGTGCCGTGCAGCCAAAGCTCAGGTTCGCACCCGTTGTGCCATATCCTCAATAGAGTCGGGGCAAAGTGGTTATCGTGTTGAGACCAGCCTAGGGCTGGTTCACTGTGAGTCCCTAGTCGTGGCTACTGGTGGATTGTCGATACCCACCATGGGGGCCACTGGCTTTGGCTATGATATCGCTCGCCAGTTTGGGCTCAATATCATTCCCACTCGTGCGGCCTTGGTGCCCTTTACCCAGCACAAGCGCCATTTGGAGCGACAGGCTAGCCTACCGGGCAGCTCGCTTAGTGTGACGGCCTCCTGTGGTGAGGGTAGCTTTCACGAGCAGATGCTGTTTACTCACCGAGGTTTGAGCGGACCGGCAGTGTTACAAATATCCAGCCACTGGCGCGAAGGCGAAAAGGTGACTTTCGATCTGGCCCCGGATCGTGATCTGGCCGATTGGCTGCAACAGCGCCGCCGGGAGAGCCCGGAGATTCACTTGCACAGTGTTTTGGCTGAGCTTTGGACTAAGAAGCTTGTGCAGTTTTTCCTACAGCGGCAGCATATCGACAGCCGTCCCCTTAAGCAGTTTACTGAAATAGAGCTGCACGAACTCGGAGCCAAGTTGCAAGCCTGGACGCTGGTTCCCGATGGCACCGAAGGCTATCGCACTGCAGAAGTTACCCTCGGCGGCGTAGATACAGATCAGATTTCTTCGCGTACTATGGAGTGCAAAACCCAGCCAGGGCTGTATTTTATCGGCGAGGTGCTGGATGTGACTGGCTGGCTGGGCGGCTTTAATTTCCAATGGGCTTGGGCTTCTGGGCACGCGGCGGGGGAGGTCGCCTAATATGGGAGATGTGATTCCTTTTAAAAGAAAAACCACCTGGCAGAAACACAAAGGCAGCACTCTTTGCCGGGAAGGTTTTCACAAGTGGAAAGTGGTTACCGAGCGCAAGTTTGATGTTAAGCAGGGCAAGCTCGTCACAGAGTATTGCTGTGAGCGCTGTGGAAAAACCAAGACCAAGTTGCTTTAGAGTGGCTCGCTAGAGAAAACGCAGCTTCCTGAATGTTGCTCATTGTCCCGGTAGCTCTTATCCCGGATAACCCCTGGTGCGTTAGGCGCACCAGGGGCTGCGCCATGCATTAACTCTGAGCCTGACGATTCTCCATTAAACACTAATAGCGATAGTAGCCTCCGCGATAGCGATAGTAGTCTCTGCGTTTTCTTTCTCTATCGTAGAGATAGCCTGCCCCTGCGCCAATCACTGCGCCTGCTGCAGTGCCACCGGGCCGACCACCACTGATTAGGGCACCGGTTACGGCACCAACGCCGATGCCGGTTCCGATGCGACGGTCGGTATCGCTCATATTGGCACAGCCTTGCCCGCCGAGGCCTAGGGCCAATATTGCGGTTAAGCTGAGGTATTTAATCGCTTTGATACGCATAGTCACCCCTTTCAGTGATGCTTGAGGGATAGATATTCGGTAAGACAGACCGAATAATTTCGCAGCCAGTGTAGGGTGGAGATAAGTCAGCAACAAATATCTAAGCTGTGGGCTGCGTATAGCACAAAATAAGAGATTTGAAGGATTTTGCGATGTTTGAAAAGCAACAATTGATTGATATTGCCCAAACTCCAATGCCATTCGGTAAGTATGCGGGTAGAGTACTTATCGATCTCCCTGAGGAGTACCTGCTTTGGTTTGCCAAAGAGGGTTTTCCTACTGGGAAGTTGGGGCAGTTGATGGCTCTGACATTGGAGATCAAAATTGAAGGGCTGGAAGGGCTGATTGCGCCGTTAAAATAATCTGAAGATGTTCATCGTTGTCTCTTGGTAAAAGTCAAAAAAATCTAAGCAAGTGACCACTTAAAAAACTCCTAGGTTGCTCTTTTCTTTGTTTCGTTTTCCATGATTTTTTGTGGAAAAAATGCCTACTAGCTTGGTTAAGAGCATGTTATACCAGTACCTTGATTTTGATATTCTAGGTTGCGAGTCTAATATGTAAATGCCTAGGTGAGCTTTGCGGAGCGAAGCGTTAACAACAAGCGGTCCGTAATGGAGACTGGACTAGCCCGGAAATAGGCCCACAGCGGGTGACCACTGGTCTGAATGATTTCAGCGAGGTTAAAGCGGGAGTAGAGCCAGTCATATTAAAGAGGGAGCGGTCGAAATGAATTCGGCCGCTAATTAATTGTATTTACTGAAAATATTTTTCTTAATTTCTTCTTATTATTTTGCTGATTTGATCGGTAAATATTGGAATTCTGAGAGATTTTGCAATTAGCTCTGTGGGATAAAAGAAAATCGTTGATTGTTAAATGTAGAGAGCGTTGGGGAGAGCCCCGGCAGTGGATTTGCCGGGGGCTGGATCAGCTAAGAAAGTTCAAGCGATAAATTAAAGCGGTATACGAACAACTACACCACCCATAGTTTCGCCAAGCTCAAAATTATCTCGTGGACTATCCGCGTGGTCATTGTGACAGCTGACACAAGCTGGGGATACACCCACATCGGCATAAACTGCCGTAAAGTATTCGGTATCACCGAGTGTCTCACGGCCATAGAAGTTTTTACCTGGGTTGTCGATGACAAACTGCAAACCTTGCTTTTCCATTTCGGTGCGCGGCTTGTTCTGTTTATTTACCGGCCATAGGGACAGCAGGGCGTAGCTGAAGCCAGATTCTTTTTCCGCGACTCGCTCAGCACCCATTCGCATCATTTGTGCGGGCAACGGCAGTAATTTTTTATCCTGCCAGTGCTCGTCGGCATCCAGAACTTTTTCCTCATTTTGCAAACGGTTAACTACCTTGTTGGTGTAATTGGCTCTGTCTGCCTCAATCACGGCAAAGATAGCATCCGCCATTCGCTCCGGTGCCACGCCCTGGTTTTTTTCACAGCCAGTGAGTAGGGCCAGTCCGGCGATAAAACAAGCGGCAATACGCATAGTGTTCCCCTCCTATTGGGATTGTGTTTGCTTATTTTTGCTTTTGGAAATTTTTGCAATGCGGTCGCGGATTAAGTCAAACGTTTCATGTTTATCCGCAGGCTTATGCTTGAAATTCTGAGAGATCAGTTTTTCGTCCGCCATGGCTGCCAGGGAAAACTCCGCTCCATGGCAGTTCAGGCAGACAGGCAACATTTTTTCATTGGGGCGGAGATTGTGGTTCTGATTATGATTGACCACAACCTGTTCTCCGTGGGTTTCCCGCGGCAAGTGACAGCTGGCACAGCTAACTCCGTTTTCTGGATCTGATTGCCAGGTATTGAAATGCGGCGATTCCTTGTAGGCCAAGCTGTGCTCATCGCTGTGGCAGCTGAGACAGGATTCCACAGCAGCGAACTGCAAGTCGACATCGTGCGGGCCGTGACAACTGGTGCAACTGAGTTCCCCGGAAGCGTCAGACTGCATGGGTATCCAGGCCTGGTGTGGCGTCATGGCACCAACTTGTTGAACAAATTCCTGTGGCAACTTGGATGAGAGGCGCATTCCGTGTTTACCTTGGGTAAAAGATTCTCGTTGCTCGCTGTGGCAGCTTGCACACTGTTCCACAACCTCAGCACTAGTAAATTGCATTTGTCCATTGGCGTGGCAGCTGCTGCAGTTCACGTCCACTTGAGCATGGGGGCTTTGCGCCCAAGCCGCAGCGATTTCTACAGTTGCAGTTTCTTCCTGTATATCCGCCTGCTGCATCTGTAGGGGCTGAGCATCGGGATGTTCCTGTAACCAGGATTGCATGGCGGTACGGGCCGGAAGCTTTGCCTCCTCGAGCAGATCGGGTTGTCCGACATGGGCGATTAAGAAATCTTCATAAAGGGTGCCGTTATCGTGGTAGTTGTGGCAGCCGGCACTGGCACAGGTCTCGAAGCCCATACCTTCATGGCTACTGCGCTCTTCGGCAATTTCGCTGTGGCAATGAAAGCAGAAATCCCCGGCCAGGCTGACACCCATTTCGCGAGTAATTTGCTGTTTGTGTTCTGTGTGGCAGCTGATGCACTGGCGTGCATCCAGGGTTTCCAGTAATTGGGCGTTACGAGGGTCGAGAAATTTTTTGCGCGGATGGGAGTCATCGGCCAGCTCTAATTCTTCTGCGTGACAGCTTAGGCAAGATTGCTGAATAGATTCCTCCCCTGAAAACCCATCGGTATGACAAGAGGTGCAAGCGAGTTCTATCTGATGATGGCCATGTGTGGGCTCGCCAGTTATAAATAAAGACTTGTCATCTGCCGTTAGGTTATAGGAAGCGTAGGCACCTACAACCAGGGTCAATAGCAGTCCGTAATGCCAAAATTTAAATTGATAAGATTTCATTTAGAAGTAATAAACCGCAAGAATGTGATAGGCGAGGAGTACCGGCAGTGCCCAAAGTAAGGCGTAGTGAACGCGTGACCACCACTTGCGATGTTCGCGTAGTCTGAGATCGGTCCAGTGATGGTTGCGGGCCATAAAAACACCAACAAGGGAGCCAGTAGCAGTAACCCCAAGGAAGACCAGCATGAGTGCGAGGTTGAGGTTTTGCCCCATACGGAAGCCTGTGTGCACAGCAAGTGCGACCACGGCAACTACCCCAGTAAGGCTGTGGGCGTAGCGCCAGTGATCCACATGGCCGAAAGATAGTTTTTTCCAGCGCTTTCGCACACTGAGTGCAGCGGTAAAAAAACACAGCGCGAGAATCGTGTAGCCGGTTACCTGTTTCCAGAAGTTGTCGTACCAGAGTTTTTCCCAGAATTGGCCGGCCTGTACCGAGTCGGATATTGGCGGGGGTGGCATCAGGAATGACAAGGTAATTAAAAGTAACGATATGATCGAAGTGATTAATATACCCTTGGCGTGGCGCATAACCAGATTAGGCGCAGGGGTATCGAGTAGCTCGGCCATTAAGGGTCGGCAGCTGCCGCAGACAGATCCGGCGGTGGTTGCCTGCTGCAGTTCGTTTAACGTGCGCTTGCCTTCGGAAATAGCCTTGCATAATTCCCCTTTGCTGACGGAATTACACTGGCACACCAGGTAGCTGTCGGGAAAACTCTTGATACTGTTTGACGCCTGCTGGCCAAATAGACGGCCCTCGTCTGCAAACTGCTTAAGCGCTTGTGCGCTGACTTTTTCCTCCTGAGCCACCGCTTGGCGCAAGCTGTTGGCCTCATCCCAGCTGCCAATATAAATAGCACCGAGAATGCGCCCATTTTGAACAAATAGCCGGCGATAAATACCCTTGAACCGATTACGGAAAACGTGGCTCTGTAAATTTTCCTGCTGGTGAAGGTTATCGGAGGCAACGTCTCCCATAATAGCGCAAGGAATATGGGCGATTTTGAGTTGGATATCTGTGTAACTGCCGGAGTAGGGGCGCTCTAAAATCTCTCCGCCATGTTCGCGGCGAATATGTGAACAACAGCTTTCCGCCTGTTCATAGCCGGGGCGAACCAGCTGATAAACCTTTTGATCAAACTCGGCACATTCACCAATTGCGTAAACATCTGGATCGGAAGTTTGCATCCACTCGTTGACTACAACCCCTCTATCGATTTTTAGTCCGGCTTTTTGGGCAAGGGAGACTTCCGGCTGAATACCAGTGCAAAGAACAATGGCATCGACGCTGAGGTTTTCGCCGTCCTCAAAGTGTAAATTGGATTTTTCTTCCTGCTGCTCAATTGACTTAAGAATTGAGCCCGTTTTCAGCTGCACACCAAGGGCGGCAAGAGAAGATTTTAAAAACTCCTCGCCTTCCTCGCCTAAAAGGCCACTCAGTAATTTTCCGCGGGATTGAAGCGTGACAGTGTTTTTCGGTGTTTTTAGAGCCGTTGCCGCTTCCAGCCCCAGGGCGCCGGCGCCGATCACGCAAATGTCGGCGTGCCGCTCCCGCAGGGCGATTAGATCATTGGTATTGCGCAAGCTGCGAAAGGGGTAAACGCTGGGCAAGCCTGCACCGGGGATTGTGGGAATTTTGGGGTTAGAGCCGGTGGCTAGAATCAACTTGGTGTAGGGCTGAATATTACCGGCAGCATCTGTTACCGTTTTTTTGACGCGGTCTATAGAGACGATTTTACGGTCGATATATTCTGCGAGTCGATGGTCAGTTTTACCTAGGATGGGATTATCCAGTTCCTCCCGTTCCACATGGCGAGAGAGGTACTGAGATAATTTTACACGATTGTAAGGTAGTTCTGTTTCCGCACCATAGATAACAATTTGCGCTTCGTCACAGAATTCAAGCAGCTTTTGTGCGCAGCGAACCCCGACCGGTCCAGTGCCTACAATTACATAAATCGGATAGCTACTGTCGCCGGTGCGGGCGCCATCTGGTAAATATTGACGAGCAGCTGAACTTTCTAGTTCAGTCATATTTCCCCCAAATCCCCCGGCTTTTACTACTGGCCTTTTGTCCTTTTTGTTTTAAGCCACAAAGCTTCCAGAACTTCCTAGACCAATATTCCACCGTTATGAGTTTTTTTGAATTCTAATTTCTATATGTTTAAACAAAATTAAATAAACGTCTAGTGTTGAATAGAAATCGCGAGAGAGAATAGGAAGGTATGGGAGGTCAGGCTGGAAAGTTTTTTTAAGTTGTTGTTATTATTCGCTTTTTTTGATGTTGGCTTTAGCAAAAAAAGTAGCTGGCCTGATCGTGGTTGCCACTTTTTATTTGTTGAGGAAAAATTTTTAATCAGGTCTTCGCTGTCAATACCTATTAGGTGGGTAAGTTTGATTAGCCTTGGGGTGTAGCTTTAAATAAGCTAAAAAATATGCAATCCACTCTTATGGGCTAGATGCGCTTACCCGAAATAATTCCAAAATAATTTTCACTTACCTGTCGGGTATGCGTCTAGCGCTTTTGGGTTGGTAAGCGGTTTTTAGAAAAATATTTTGAGTCAGCGAGGGCCTGGAGCCAGGCTTCTAAAGGGAAAAGGTTTGCGCCCCGTCCTTGTGGGTCGCAGACATCCATTCAAAGTATTTTTTAATAAGTTGTTACTCACTCATTGGCTCACGCCTAATTCCTGTAGATGTTGAGTAACGAACTGGACCTCTCTAGCCCGAAAATACTTAGGAGGGCTGATAGAGAACGTAAAGTTCTTTTTCTTCCAGTGCGGTGCGGCGAGTGAGTGCTTCACCTATCTTTTGGTAATCCATTTTAAAGTCGCGAACCATTTCCGGGGTGAAGGCTTCATGGTTGTAGCGTTTGCAGAATTGCACCACGGCATTGGCGATTTCATTCATATCGGTGCGGAAATCTTTTACAACCTGCAGTGTGTGTGCATCGCCGGCGAGGGCCTGCTCCAGATAGACGTAGAAGCGAACATTTTCCTTTATTAGGTGTGCCTGGAAGCCGGACTTAAATTGAGTGAGTAGTTGTGACAGTTGGCGATAGTTTTGCTTTTCAAAGCCTTCGGACCACATACGCTGGAAAATGCCAATTAAGTGGCGGTGATCGTCCTCCAGGGCTTTGATCAGAGTTGGGTCGTAAGAAATTGTGCGGCTGCCTTTAGCGCTGGCATAGTTGCTGCGGGTATATTTTTCTTCCAGGTCGACGCTGTCGGAGGACTTGCTACCTCTGAACATGCCGGAGATAAAGCTAAGCATATGCTGTGCCCTTAATAGGTTTAATTTTGTGTGTTGTATGGGTAAGGGAAACCGCGGGCGGGTAGTCGCTGAGGTGCGGTAACTACACAGCAAATTCACCCGGTCCGAGAGGCGCGGATTTTACATTGCATGACAGGTGTTTTTCTGTGTGGCGGGAGTTGCATCAGGGTGAGAATTTTAATATTGAGAACCTTGTCACAATTAATAGAGGTCTAGGTTGTTGCGTTATTTGAATTTTGTTGAATATTTTTAAATTCCAGGTGGTTATTTCAGGAAATAAAAAACCCGGCATTGCCGGGTTTTTTATTTTGAGCTTTATTAGCGTTGTTCCAGTGGAACATAATCGCGCTGGGCATAGCCGGTATAAAGCTGGCGAGGGCGACCAATTTTGTACGGGTTGGAAATCATTTCGTTCCAGTGTGCGATCCAGCCTGAAGTGCGGCCGGTGGCAAAAATTACGGTGAACATATCGGTGGGGATGCCGATAGCCTTCATAATAATACCGGAGTAGAAGTCGACGTTCGGGTAGAGTTTCTTCTCGACGAAGTAATCGTCCTCAAGGGCGATTTTTTCCAGTTTCTTAGCGATCTTCAGCAGAGGATCATTTTCTGCACCCATGGCTCCCAGAACTTCATCGCAGATGCCCTGCATTACGCGGGAGCGAGGATCGAAGTTCTTGTAGACGCGGTGACCAAAGCCCATTAAGCGGAAGGGGTCATTCTTGTCTTTGGCGCGCTTCACGAATTCGTCGATACGGCTCTCATCGCCGATTTCCTGCAGCATGTTCAGTACTGCCTCGTTGGCGCCGCCGTGAGCGGGTCCCCATAAAGTGGCGATACCGGAGGAGATGCAGGCGAAGGGGTTGGCGCCAGAGGAGCCCGCCAGGCGCACGGTAGAGGTGGAGGCGTTTTGCTCATGGTCAGCGTGTAACAGGAAGATGATGTCCATTGCCTTGGCGACAACCGGATCGATCTTGCTGGGCTCGCAGGGATTGCCAAACATCATGTGCAGGAAGTTCTCGGAATAGCTGCGGCTATTGTCCGGGTACATGAAGGGCATGCCTTGGGAGTGCTTGTAGCACATGGCTGCCAAGGTTGGCATCTTGGCAATCAGGCGGTGCGCGGAAATCTCGCGGTGCTCTGGATTGGTGATATCCAGGGAGTCGTGATAGAAGGAGGCGAGGGCACCCACTACGCCACACATCATCGCCATCGGGTGGGCATCGTAACGGAAGCCTTTAAAGAAACTCACCAGGGATTCGTGAACCATGGTGTGAGACATAATAGTGTCTACATACTTCTTCTTTTCTTCTGCATTGGGCAGTTCGCCATTCATCAGCAGGTAGCAGGTTTCCAGATAGTCGGATTTTTCTGCTAATTGCTCGATGGGGTAGCCCCGGTGCAATAATTGGCCTTTGCCGCCATCAATAAAAGTGATCTTGGAATCACATGAGGCGGTAGATACGAAGCCCGGGTCGTAGGTGAAAAAGCCTTTGCTGGTCAGGCCGCCGACATCGATCACATCGGGGCCGAGGGTGCCGGAGCGAACGGGCATCTCAAGAGCGCCGTCGATACCATCGACTGTGAGGTGCGCTTTTTTATCGGACATTGCGGACTCCTAAAAACTGTTCTTATGGCGGCCTTTTCCTAGTGTTTTCGGGTGCTGGCGGCCTTTTGAGCGGGGCCAAACTTAAGTGCCGCGCCGCAAATTGTCAAACCCAAAGGGGTGGACGGTCAGTCGGCTGGCAACAGGATATTCGGCGACAGCGTGGGCTGGTAGAGCTTTTGCCTGGTCGTGGGCGCAAAAATCTGCGGAAATCCCGTTGGGCTAAATCCTGTGCCTACGAGGTGCGCTGAGGTGGCGTATTCCTAGGCGTTCGTTGTGTTTTGACTATCGAATGCCTATAATCCGCGCGGCTTGCGCCATGGTACGGCTACTTTGTACAAGGCTTCATCAGGTCGAGTGCAAAGTGATCAGCAAGCAGCTCGTCCCTCCCAATTTGAAAAGCTAACGGGCGCCCGGTCGTTCAGGGCAACAAGGTGTTTTTCCTGTGAACAAAAACAGACCTGTCAATTTAGACATTTCCACTATAAAGCTTCCCGCTGCCGCTTTGGTTTCCATTTTGCACCGTGTATCCGGTGTGGTGCTCTTCGCCGTTGTGGCGTTGCTGCTCTGCATGCTCGATGCCAGCCTGGAATCCGAACAGGGCTTCGCCGATATGGCGGCAGCATTTAACAGTATTCCAGCCAAGCTCATCCTGTGGGCCTCCCTGGCAGCTCTTATTTACCATTTGCTGGCCGGTGTGCGTCACCTGTTTATGGATATGGGTATGGGTGAGAGCCTCGAAGGTGGTCGCCGCAGCGCAATTGCCGTGCTGGTGGTGAGTGTAATCCTTATTCTTTTAGTGGGAGTATGGTTGTGGTAAGAACAGTAACTAGCTTCGGCCGTAGCGGCACATTCGACTGGCTCTACCAGCGCGTTACCGCAGTAATACTGCTCGCTTATGTCCTCTTTATAGTGGGCTTTATCTTTTTCACCAAAGACTTCGGATACCAGGCCTGGTCTGAATTGTTCGCCCAGCGCTGGATGCGTGTATTCAGCTTGGTTGCCTTGCTGTCCACCGTGATTCACGCCTGGATCGGCCTCTGGTCTGTGGTTACCGACTACATCACCAACCGGGTGATGGGCGGTAAGGCCACTGTTCTGCGTCTGTTCGTAGAAGTGATCCTGGCTGCGGTTGCCGTGCTTTACACGGTGTGGGGCATTGAAATTCTTTGGGGTGTATAAGCAATGGCGAACATGCGAACTATTTCTTTTGACGGGATTGTGATTGGTGGCGGCGGTGCGGGTATGCGCGCGGCTCTGCAGATGGCCCAGTCCGGCTATAAAACTGCGGTAATTACCAAGGTATTCCCAACCCGTTCTCACACGGTATCCGCCCAGGGTGGTATTACCTGTGCGATTGCCAGCTCTGACCCCAATGATGATTGGCGCTGGCACATGTATGACACCGTTAAAGGCTCCGACTATATCGGTGACCAGGAAGCGATTGAATACATGTGTTCTGTAGGCCCCGAAGCGGTATTTGAGCTGGAGCACATGGGCCTGCCTTTCTCCCGAACTGAGGAAGGCCGTATTTATCAGCGCCCATTCGGCGGTCAGTCCAAAGATTTCGGCCGCGGTGGCCAGGCAGCCCGTACCTGTGCTGCCGCCGACCGTACTGGCCACGCACTGCTGCACACGCTGTACCAGAATAATGTTAAGCACCAAACCGAGTTTCTGAACGAGTGGTTTGCGATTGACCTTGTGAAGAACCAGGACGGTGCCGTGGTGGGTGTGATCGCCATGTGCATCGAAGATGGCGAAGTGGTGTTTATTAAGTCCAAGGCGACAGTATTCGCTACCGGTGGTGCCGGCCGTATCTTCGCCTCCACCACTAACGCACACATCAACACCGGCGACGGTGTCGGTATGGCCCTGCGCGCAGGTATGCCTGTACAGGACATCGAGATGTGGCAGTTCCACCCGACTGGTATTTACGGTGCCGGTGTACTCGTGACCGAAGGTTGTCGTGGTGAGGGTGGCTACCTGATCAACAAAGACGGCGAGCGTTTTATGGAGCGTTACGCGCCCAACGCTAAGGACCTCGCTTCTCGCGATGTTGTAGCCCGCTCCATGGTACTTGAGATTCTCGATGGCCGCGGCTGTGGCCCCGAGGGCGATCACGTGTTCCTGAAGCTTGATCACTTGGGCGAAGACTTGCTCAACAGCCGTCTGCCCGGTATCTGTGAGTTGTCCAAGACCTTTGCCCATGTCGACCCAGTTAAGGCGCCGATTCCGGTTGTTCCCACCTGTCACTACATGATGGGCGGTATTCCGACCAACGTTCACGGCCAGGCCTTGACCCAGGACGCTGCGGGCAACGACCAGATCATCGATGGCTTCTACGCCTGTGGTGAGGTTGCCTGTGTATCTGTACACGGCGCTAACCGCCTGGGTGGTAACTCGCTGCTGGACCTGGTGGTATTCGGCCGCGCATCCGGGCTGTTTATCGAGAAGGCGCTGCGTGAAGGTATCGAGCACCGCGAAGCTTCCGAGTCCGATCTGGAGGCGGCGATGGCGCGTCTGAACCGTCTGGAAACCAACGAAACCGGTGAGAAAGCTGCGGACCTGCGCAAAGAATTGCAAGGTGTAATGCAGAATCACTTCGGCGTATTCCGCCGCGGCGACTACATGGCGGAAGGTGTGAAGAAGCTGGCTGACCTGCGTGAGCGTATTGAGAATGTACGCCTGGATGACAGAAGCCGTGCCTTTAACACTGCCCGTGTCGAAGCCCTGGAGCTGCAGAACCTGCTGGAAGTTGCCGAGGCCACCGCGATTGCCGCTGAGACCCGCACTGAGAGCCGCGGTGCCCATGCCCGCGAAGACTTCCAGGAGCGCGATGATGAAAACTGGCTGTGTCATTCCATGTACTTCCCAACTGAGAAGCGTGTGGGCAAGCGTGCGGTAAACTTCGCACCGACCACCATGGAAGCCTTTGAACCGAAAGCTCGGACCTACTGATTCGGGAGCGGAATAGAGTATGTTGAAAGTAAGCATTTACCGTTACAACCCGGAAACTGATAAAGCGCCTTACATGCAGGACTACCAGCTCGACACCCAGGGCAAGGACCTGATGGTGTTGGACGTGTTGGAGTTGCTCAAGGCTCAGGATCCGACCCTGTCCTTCCGCCGCTCCTGCCGCGAAGGTGTGTGTGGTTCCGACGGTATGAATATTTCCGGCCGCAATGGCCTGGCGTGCACTACGCCACTGTCTGAAGCTGCCCCCAAGGGTAAACTGATTCTGCGTCCGCTGCCGGGCCTGCCTGTGATTCGCGACCTGGTTGTGGATATGGAACAGTTCTACGAGCAGTACAAAAAGATTGAGCCGTATCTGCAGAATGACACTCCGGCACCGGCGATTGAGCGCCTGCAGTCCCCAGAGGATCGCGAAAAGCTCGACGGTCTGTACGAGTGTATCCTGTGTGCCTGCTGCTCCACCGCCTGTCCGTCCTTCTGGTGGAACCCGGACAAGTTTATCGGTCCGGCCGGCCTGCTACAGGCTTACCGCTTCCTGGCGGATAGCCGCGACCTGGCCACTGACGAGCGTCTATCCAACCTGGACGACCCCTTCAGTGTGTTCCGTTGTCACGGTATTCAAAACTGTGTCAACGTATGTCCTAAGGGTTTGAATCCGACTCGCGCCATTGGCCATATTCGCAATATGCTGCTGACGCGTGCTGTATAGGGATTAATGAAGGCTGCAAAGCAGTCTTCAGGGCTCACCTTTGGTGGGCCCGGTGCCAGGTAGGGCGCTTATCTAATACAAAAGCCGGCTCCGGTCGGTATTAAATTAAAAAGGGGAGGTGGCTTTGTGCGCCTCCCCTTTTGTGAGTGAAGGAAAGCGCAGTGGCTGTAGCGATGAGAGTCCACTGCAATCGAGGTAGGCATCAAAATGCACGAAAGTACCATGGAGCAGCTGTGGCGTAGCTCCCATATCTCCGGGGGCAATGCTGCCTATGTGGAGGAGCTTTACGAGACCTATCTGCACGACCCCAACGGTGTACCGGAGGAGTGGCGCAATTACTTCGACAGCCTCCCCCGCGTTGAGGGCAGCAGCGATGTCTCTCACGCCGCAGTGCGCCAGCACTTCGAGCTGCTCAGCAAACACCGCGCGCGCCCAGTAGCGGCGCCCGGTTCCGGCTCCGTCAATATCGAACACGAGCGCAAGCAGATTAAAGTTCTGCAGCTGATCGATTCCTATCGCCATCGCGGCCATAAGAAAGCGACCCTGGACCCGCTCGGCCTGATGGCCCGCGAGCAGGTGCCCGATTTACAGTTGAGCTACCACGGCCTGACTGAGGGTGATTTCGATACCACCTTCAATACCGGTAGCCTGTTCCTCGGCAAAGAAGAGGCGACCCTGCGTGAGATCGTAGAGGGGTTGGAGCGCACCTACTGTGGCAATCTGGGTGCAGAGATCATGCATCTCTCCAATCTGGAAGAGCAGCAGTGGTTTCAGCAGCGCCTGGAGCGCAGCCAGTCCAAGGCCAACTTCGGCACCGATATCCAGATTGAAATCCTGCAGCGCTTGTCTGCAGCAGAGGGCCTGGAGCGCCATCTGGATTCCAAATACCCGGGTACCAAGCGCTTTGGTGTCGAGGGTGGTGAGAGTCTGATCCCGATGATGGACGCCCTGATCCGCCGCTCCGGTACCTACGGGGTGAAGGAAATCGTGATCGGCATGGCCCACCGTGGCCGTCTGAATACCCTAGTGAATATCCTCGGTAAAAACCCATCGGACCTGTTCGAAGAGTTCGAGGGCAAGAAAACTCTGGATACCTCTGGCGACGTGAAGTACCACCAGGGCTTCTCCTCCAACGTAATGACTCCCGGTGGTGAAGTACACCTGGCGCTGGCCTTTAACCCGTCACACCTGGAAATCAGTGCGCCTGTGGTGGTTGGTTCTGTACGCGCTCGCCAGGACCGTCGTAAAGACGGGACTGGTGAGAAAGTAATGCCGATTAACATCCACGGCGACGCGGCTTTTGCCGGTCAGGGTGTGGTGCAGGAAACCCTACAGATGTCTCAGACCCGCGGTTACTACACCGGTGGTACTGTGCACATCGTACTGAACAACCAGGTGGGCTTTACCACCAGCAAGCGCGAAGATGCTCGCTCCACCGAGTACTCTACCGATCCGGCTAAGATGATCGATGCGCCGGTGCTGCACGTAAACGGCGACGACCCGGAAATGGTCGTATTGGCCGCGCTGCTGGCGGTGGACTACCGCTACGAATTTAAGAAAGACATCGTTATCGATTTGGTTTGCTACCGTCGTCGCGGCCATAACGAGACCGATGATCCCTCTGGTACCCAGCCGCTGATGTACCAGACTATCCGCAAGCATAAAACTACCCGTACCCTCTACTCCGAGAAGCTGGTGGGTGAGGGCATTCTCGATAAGGCTGCCGCGGACAAGCTGGCCAACGACTACCGCGATAAACTCGATGCGGGTGAGGACGTGGCCACCGGCTTGGTGAAGCAGCCGGACTCCTCCATGTTTGTAGATTGGAGCCCCTACCTGGGCCACGACTGGCAAGTAGCTGCAGATACTGGCTATGCGTTGCCGAAGTTGCAGGATGTGGCCAACCGTATGACCGCTGTGCCCGATGGCATTGTGATGCAGCGCCAGGTCTCCAAGATTTACGATGACCGCCGCAAGATGGCCGGTGGCGCACTGCCCTTGAACTGGGGCATGGCGGAAACACTGGCTTATGGCACTTTGCTGGAAGAGGGCTTTATGGTCCGCTTTACCGGTGAGGATGTGGGTCGCGGAACCTTCTCCCACCGTCATGCGGTGATTCACAGCCAGAAAGATGGCCAGAGCTATGTGCCTTTGCAGCATATGTTCGAAGACCAGCCGCCTTTCTACATCTACGACTCGCTGCTGTCTGAAGAGGCGGTGTTGGCGTTTGAATACGGCTACGCCACCACTACACCAAAATCCCTGGTGGTTTGGGAGGCTCAGTTCGGTGATTTCGCCAACGGTGCCCAGGTAGTAATCGACCAGTTCATCACTTCCGGTGAGCACAAGTGGGGCCGTATGTGTGGCCTGGTAATGTTGCTGCCGCACGGCTACGAAGGCCAGGGTCCGGAGCATTCCTCCGCACGTCTAGAGCGCTTTATGCAACTGTGTGCCGAGCACAATATTCAGGTGTGTAATGCCACTACTCCGGCACAGATCTTCCACCTGCTGCGTCGTCAGGCGGTACGCCCGATGCGTCGTCCGCTGGTGATTATGAGCCCGAAATGGATTTTGCGTCACAAGCTGGCCACCTCCAGCCTGGAAGAGCTGGCCGAAGGCCGCTTCCATAACGTGATCCAGGACCAGGGCGTAGACCCAGAAAAAGTGAAACGCTTGGTGCTGTGCTCCGGCAAGGTTTACTACCACCTGCTGGAAGCCCGTATGGAGCGTGAACAGGAAGATGTTGCGTTCGTACGAATCGAACAGCTGTACCCATTCCCAGACGAAGAGTTTGTGGAAGCGGTATCCGCATTCAAGAAGATCAAGAGTGTTGCTTGGTGTCAGGAAGAGCCCATGAACCAGGGCGCCTGGTACTCCAGTCAGCACCACTTGCGTCGTCTACTGTCGGAAACCCATCCGAAGCTGGATCTGGAATACGTGGGCCGCGCCCCATCCGCAGCACCTGCGGCGGGCTACATGTCCACGCACCTTGAAGAACAGAATAAGTTCATCAACGAGGCGCTGACCGTCAAGTAACCGGCGGCAGTAATAAGTGAAGAGTCAATCTCAGGAAACAGAAAAAATGACGATCGAGATTAAAGCGCCAACTTTCCCTGAATCTGTTCAGGACGGAACTGTCGCCACCTGGCATAAACAACCCGGTGAAGCTGTGTCCCGCGATGAACTGATCGTGGACATCGAGACCGATAAAGTTGTGCTGGAAGTTGTTGCACCTGCCGATGGTGCCCTGACTGAAATCATCAAGGGGGAGGGCGATACCGTCCTCTCCAATGAAGTGATTGCCAAGTTTGAAGCGGGCGCTGGCGCGGCCGCTGCCCCGGCGGCAGAAAAAGCAGAAGCTCCGGCTGCCGAAGCGGCTGCCCCCGCTGCTGGCGACAAAATTGCCATGCCATCCGCCAAGAAAATGGCCGCTGAGAAGGGTGTCGATCTGGCGGGTGTTGAAGGCACTGGCAAGGGTGGCCGTGTTCTCAAAGAAGATGTAATGAAGGCGGGCACTGCGCCTGCCGCTGCTGCTCCCGCCGCTGCTGCTGAAGTGGCTGTTGCTCCGGGCGAGCGCGTGGAGAAGCGTGTTCCTATGACCCGCATGCGCAAGCGTATTGCTGAACGCCTGCTGGATGCCTCCCAGTCCACCGCCATGCTCACCACCTTTAACGAGGTGAACATGAAGCCGGTCATGGACCTGCGCAAGAACTACAAAGACCTGTTCGAGAAGACCCACAACGGCACTCGTCTGGGCTTTATGGGCTTCTTCGTGAAAGCTGCGGTAGAAGCGTTGAAGCGCTACACCGCGGTGAACGCGTCTATCGATGGTAACGATATCGTTTACCACGGTTACCAGGATATCGGTGTAGCGGTTTCCTCTCCGAAAGGCCTGGTTGTACCGATTCTGCGCAATGCGGAAAACATGGGCCTGGCGGATATGGAAAACAATATCCGCGATCTGGGTGTTCGCGCCCGCGATGGTAAATTGTCTATCGAAGAGATGACTGGCGGTACCTTCACCATTACCAACGGTGGTGTATTCGGCTCTCTGCTGTCCACTCCGATCCTGAACCCGCCGCAAACCGCAATTCTGGGTATGCACAAAATCCAGGAGCGCCCGATGGCGGTAAATGGCAAGGTGGAAATCCTGCCGATGATGTACCTGGCGCTGTCCTATGACCACCGTCTGATCGACGGTAAAGAAGCGGTTGGCTTCCTGGTAGCGATCAAGGAAATGATCGAAGATCCAGCGCGTATCTTGCTCGAAGTTTAAAAAATAAGTTCTGGGGCCTGCGGGCCCCTCGATCACACTGCATTAGAAATATCTGGAACTGATCATGTCGGAAAAATTTGACGTAATCGTAATTGGCTCCGGTCCTGGTGGTTATGTCGCTGCCATCCGTGCCGCTCAGCTGGGCCTGAAGACTGCTTGTATTGAAAAGTGGAAAAACAAGGAAGGTAAATACGTTAACGGCGGTACCTGCCTGAACGTAGGTTGTATTCCCTCCAAGGCACTGCTGGACAGCTCCTGGAAGTACCACGAGGCCAAAGACGCTCTCGACGTGCACGGCATTGAAGTCGGCAAGGTCAAGATGGATGTGAGCAAGATGATCGAGCGCAAGGGCGAGATCGTTAAGAAGCTGACCGGCGGCGTAGCGGGCCTGTTCACCGCCAATAAAGTGACCTCCATTTTCGGTACCGGTAAACTGCTGGCCAACAAGAAAGTGGAAGTCACTGACGACGAAGGCAACAGCACTGTCTACGAAGCCGAAAATGTCATTCTGGCTTCCGGTTCTGTACCGGTAAATATTCCGCCTGCTCCGGTAGACAATAAAATTATTGTCGACTCCACCGGCGCTCTGGAATTCACTGAAACGCCCAAGCGTTTGGGCGTTATCGGTGCCGGCGTTATCGGTCTGGAGCTCGGTTCAGTATGGAACCGCCTGGGCTCTGAAGTAGTTGTTCTGGAAGCGATGGATAAGTTCCTGGCGATCATGGACCAACAGGTTGCCAAAGAATCCCAGAAGATCTTCAAGAAGCAGGGCCTGGATATCCGCCTCGCTTGCCGCGTAACCGGCTCTGAAGTGAAGGGCGAGGAAGTGGTTGTTACTTACCAGGACAAAGATGGTAAAGAGCACCAGGAAACTTTCGACAAGCTGATCGTCTGCGTTGGCCGTCGCCCTTACACCGAAGGCCTGTTGTCTGAAGATGCCGGCGTGAAGATGGACGAGCGTGGATTTATCTACGTTAACGACCTGTGCATGACTTCTGCACCGGGCGTATGGGCGATCGGTGACGTGGTACGCGGTCCGATGCTGGCGCACAAGGCTTCTGAAGAAGGTGTTGTGGTTGCCGAGCGCATCGCCGGCCAGAAGCCAATGATGAACTACGACGTGATCCCCAACGTGATCTACACCCACCCGGAAATCGCTGCGGTTGGTCGCACCGAAGAGCAGGTGAAGGCCGATGGCGAGCCCTACAACGTAGGTAGCTTCCCGTTTGCCATCAACGGTCGCGCTATGGCTGCCAACGATACCCAGGGCTTTGTGAAAATCATCGCTCACGCGGAAACTGACCGTGTACTGGGTGCCCACATCGTTGGCCCGTCTGCTGCCGATCTGGTTCAGCAAGTGGCGATCGCGATGGAATTCGGTTCCAGCGCCGAAGATATCGGTATGACCGTATTCGCACACCCGACTCTGTCTGAGACCGTGAAAGAAGCGGCATTGGGCGTGAACGGTCATGCGATTCACACCGTAAATCGCAAGAAGCGCAAGTAAGAAGTTTTTTCGATGTCGGGGCACTAATTATTGATTAATTAGCGCCCCGGTTTCATTTGCGGAATTCAAAATTTGCAACGACGGAAATTTTGAGTTTTGTCTTTCAGGTGCAGAGAGATCTGCAATTAATAAACACATTTCACATGTGAATTGGTATTGACTATGAACTTGCATGAGTATCAGGGCAAACAACTGTTTGCGGCATACGGATTGCCGGTTTCCAAAGGCATTGCAGCGGAAACCCCGGCAGCGGCAGTAGCAGCGGCTGACGAAATTGGCGGTGATAAGTGGGTAGTAAAGGCCCAGGTACACGCTGGTGGCCGCGGTAAGGCTGGCGGAGTAAAGCTGGTAGATTCCAAGGCAGAAATTGAAGAGTTTGCCAAGAAGTGGCTGGGCGAGCGCCTGGTAACTTATCAAACAGACGAAAATGGCCAGCCTGTTTCCCGTATCCTGGTTGAAAGCTGCACTGACATTGACCAAGAACTGTACCTTGGCGCCGTTGTTGACCGCTCCACCCGTCGTATCGTTTTCATGGCTTCCACCGAAGGCGGCGTTGAGATCGAGAAAGTAGCGGAAGAGACTCCGGAAAAAATCTTGAAAGCTACCATCGACCCGCTGGTAGGCGCTCAGCCTTACCAGGCGCGCGAGCTGGCTTTCAAACTGGGCCTGAACCCGACTCAGGTGAAGCAGTTCACCAAGATCTTCCTCGGCCTGGCGAAAATGTTCGAAGAAAAAGATCTGGCCCTGCTCGAGATCAACCCACTGGTAATTACTACCGAAGGCAACCTGCACTGCCTGGACGCCAAAGTGGTAATCGACAGCAACGCGCTGTACCGCCACGCGGACCTGCGCGAAATGCACGATCCTTCCCAGGAAGATTCCCGTGAAGCGCACGCTGCCAAGTTCGATCTGAACTACGTAGCCCTCGATGGCAACATCGGCTGCATGGTAAACGGTGCTGGTCTGGCCATGGGTACCATGGACATCGTCAACCTGCACGGCGGCAAGCCAGCTAACTTCTTGGATGTTGGCGGCGGCGCGACCAAAGAGCGCGTTGTTGAAGCGTTCAAGATCATCCTGTCTGACGAGAACGTAAAAGCCGTACTGATCAATATCTTCGGTGGTATCGTTCGCTGTGACATGATCGCCGAAGGCGTTGTGGGCGCAGTAAAAGAAGTTGGCGTTAAAGTACCGGTTGTTGTGCGCCTGGAAGGTAACAACGCAGACCTGGGCGCCAAGGTTCTGAGCGACAGTGGCCTGAACATTATCGCGGCGACCAGTCTGACCGATGCGGCTCAGCAAGTGGTTAAAGCTGCGGAGGGTAAATAATCATGTCAGTATTGATTAACAAAGACACTAAAGTAATCTGCCAGGGCTTCACCGGCTCCCAGGGTACTTTCCACTCCGAGCAAGCGATTGCTTACGGTACCAAGATGGTTGGTGGTGTAACTCCGGGTAAAGGCGGCCAGACTCACCTGGGCCTGCCAGTATTCGATACCGTTAAAGAAGCGGTAGAGAAGACCGGCGCTGAAGCTTCCGTAATCTACGTACCTGCGCCTTTCTGTAAGGATTCCATCCTGGAAGCGGCCAACGCTGGTATCAAGCTGATTGTTTGTATCACCGAAGGTATCCCGACTCTGGATATGCTCGACGCTAAAGTGAAGTGCGACGAGCTGGGCGTGCGCCTGATCGGCCCGAACTGCCCGGGTGTTATCACTCCGGGTGAGTGCAAGATCGGTATTATGCCGGGTCACATCCACAAGCCGGGTAAAGTGGGCATCGTTTCCCGTTCCGGTACCCTGACCTATGAAGCGGTTAAGCAAACTACCGATTACGGCTTCGGCCAGTCCACCTGTGTGGGCATCGGTGGCGACCCCATCCCGGGCTCCAACTTCATCGATATCCTGGAAATGTTCCAGAATGATCCGCAGACCGAAGCGATTGTTATGATCGGTGAGATCGGTGGTACTGCTGAAGAAGAAGCCGCTGCTTACATCAAGGAAAATGTTACTAAGCCTGTAGTTTCCTACATCGCTGGTGTAACTGCTCCTCCCGGCAAGCGTATGGGTCACGCGGGCGCGATTATCTCCGGTGGTAAAGGCACCGCTGACGAGAAGTTCGCTGCTCTGGAAGACGCTGGTGTTAAAACCGTGCGCTCCCTGGCTCAGATCGGCGACGCTCTGAAGGAAGTTACTGGCTGGTAAGTAATTACTAGCTGGCTAGCACAAAAAAAGGCCACCCTTTGGGTGGCCTTTTTTTGTTTATTAAACTCAACCGTCATCCTAATTCCGTACCAATCTTTCCCTTGGCTTCTTTTGTTGCCAGATTAATTTCGCTGCGCAGCCATTTTAATTTTCACGCTACTCACTATTTCTGTGCATTTTGCCGATATTTTTCTTCTGCCTTGTGGTTTTTTTCACATTTTTGTTTTTTTATGCAATTAAATATTGAATGATATTTATTGTTGTTTGAGAAAGTATCTTATTTTTTATTTTTTCTTGGAGTGTTTTAGGAGTTATTTAATTTTTTCTAGGTGTTGTGAATTTGTTGGGGTATAAATTCCTTGTTGGGATTAAATGCGGAGGTTGGCTTTTAAAAGTCCGGTTGTAAGTTAGATAAAGGATTTATTAACCCTCAAAATAATGACCAAATAATTGTGGAGGTTCACAGCATGGGACTATCAATAGATAAAAATATTCGAAATATTTCATATAAGCTGGTCTTTAGTGGTTTTTCTTTGGATAGAAATGAGGATGTTGGCGGAGTCTGGCCTAATGGGATCGTTAAATATTACGTACCGAATAATCTTGATGCTGGCTATGTGACGGCGGTTAAGAAAGCCATGTCCCGCTGGGAGTTGTGTATTTATCGGACGTTTCAGTTTGCGGCGATTAAATTTTTGCAGGTGGGAGCGGCGGGGCAGGGTGTGATTACTATCCGGGATAATGATAGTAGTGCCACCGTAGGTTATACCAATACAACAAATCAGTATTGCGGTGTTAATTGGAGAGGGAATCGGGCTGCGATTGCCTCGCTTCCACATGAAATTGGTCATACCCTGGGATTGGCCCACGAGCATATGCGTTCAGATGCTCCCATGGCAGTGCAGAGCACTCTGGACTCTTTACAAGTGCAAACCCGCACCCAGACAATGGCACGCTTTATGACTCATGGCTCGTCATTCGATGGTCAGTCTATCATGATGTACGATGCTCAAGCCCAAGCGCTGGGGGTCAGGGAAAATACCAGGACAGGCGGTTGTAAAATTACCCCCAACCAGGTAAATAATTCAAGTTGGAATCCCAGCGCGGGTGATTTGAATATGCTTTCCTATTTGTATGATGGCAGGCGTCTGACCTTACCAAGATCTTTTGCGATGCCAATGGTGTAGATCAGTTCGTTGCTGCGAAGGTGACTTAAAAAAGGGAGTCAGCATCTCCCTTTTTTACTTTTTTATTTTCTTCTCTAAACGTACCCTCTAAATTTCTAGCTCTTTAGGCTTAAGCGCAAAATTTACTAAAAGATAAATTGCATTTTCTATCTGTGCCGCTGAAGTATTCGGTACTGCTAGGTGCTATACAAACCGTATTTGTGACCGTGTGTGCGGCTGCGTTGGTAAAGAATAAAAGCCGTCAGGCTAAGTAGTAATAACTCTGCAATGGGCCCTGCATACCAGATCCCAACTTCACCAATGGCCAGAGGTAGTAGCACTATTAAAGGCAGTAAAAATATATAAGTTTTTGCCAGTCCGAGAATGGCTGCTCGTTTGGCGTCACCAATCGCCTGGAAGAAGGTATTGACCATCATGAGGGGGCCAGCCAAGAAATAAACCAGAGTCATCATTGGCAGGATGCGCGCTACTTCTTCAATGATCAGAGGGTCGTTAACAAATAATCCACCTAAAGTGTCTTTAAAAATAATGACAGCGAGTTGAAGCAGCAGGCAGTAGCCGAATGCCGCAGTCAGGGCGATATTGATGCTACTATCCATTCGCGACCAGATCTTTGCGCCAGCATTATTTCCAGCCACCGTTTGAAAAGCCTGGCTTAAGCCGAGTAGGGGTAGAAAAATAAAAGTCATAATCCGAGTGGTAATACCGTAGGCACTAACGGTAGCGTCATAGTTTTCCGCTCCCCAAGCCTGTAAGCTGAATATAACTGCCATGGATGTGAGGGAAACGCCGATATAGCTCAAACTAGCCGGTAGGCCCAAGGACAGAAACTCTCTCCAATATTGTTTCTCATAGGAGAGGCGAATGACCTGTGTATTAATGACTGTTTTTCCGTAATGACGATAGCCGGCCACTATCATCAGGGCGATTGATTGAGCCAATGCTGTTCCATAAGCGGAACCTGCTACTCCCATTTGAAAATGGGCAATAAAAATATAGTTAAAAACGATATTAAGAAGTATGGAGCTTAAAGAAACTATCGCCATCAGCGATAGTTTCCCCTCACAGCGTAATGTGTCGGAGTTTACGGAACCAATAAATAGGGCGGGAGACAGGAAAACAAGAATTGTTAAATAGGTGTAGCCCATATCCGCCAACGGCTGGGAGCCATTGGCTACTAACATCGTCAATTGTTTACCCCCAAGAGTAAACAGCACCATAAGAAGGCCACAAACTAACAGTGCCAAGGTGATTGCCTGAGAGAAAGCCTGTTTTGCCTTATCTGTTTTTCCCGCGCCCAAGAGTCTGGCCTGAACGCTGGAGTAGCCAGCCGATATTAAGGAGGATAGTGCCACTAGCAACATAAACATTGGAAATGTCAGGGTGACAGCTGCCAGTGCGTCAGGGCCTACATACTCCCCCAGGAAATAAGCATCCAGCAGGGTAAAAGAGCCGTTTACCAACATTATAAAAATGATCGGTGCCGCTGTTTTGAAGAAAACCGGTAAAAGTGCACCCTTGAGGAAAATGTTGTCTTGTTGTTCGCTCATATACGATCCCTATTACTTATTTCCACTATGTATCTCTGCAATATCATTAAATTTGGCCAAAACAAAGTGTTTGATTTCTTCTGGCCAGGCTCGGATGGCTTTTTCAAAGCTTACTTTGCTATTTCGATAGAGGGAGCGGCTGGCATCTTCGAAGCCTGGGGCGTCACCAACAACCTGCAGCATAAATCTATCGAGTTGATGCTGGCTTGTGGTGATACGCTCTTCGAGTGAAATATCTTTCTGGGCCTGCTCCACCAGCTTGCGCAGGGTTACGGAGGCTCCGCCTGGTTGCTGTCTCAGCCACTCCCAGTGACGGGGTAACAATGTGACTTCCTTGGAAATGACTCCCAACTTTGGGCGCCCTCGCTTTGCACTGGTAGGTGTTGTGCTGGGCTTCAATCTGGTTAGTACCGTCTCAATATCGCCTTGCCAATCGATCTCGATTCTTTGGCAGTTATCGGTTGAAAAAACCATGGGTTCAAGTGGTGTTTCACGGGATTTTACCTGGCGAACGATCGACTCCAGTGTGCCCCGTGCAATCAGTTGTTGTCGCTCAATGGCTATGTACTCTGGCACAACAAAAGTCTCCTATTAATTTATCCGGGCAAAATAATATTACCCTGGTAAATATAGGCGATCAATTTGTCTATGTACAGCAAAGGTCTCTCGCAAAATCTACTGGTATGTGCTGAAGGACTACTATCGGTGGGATTACCGTGAGTATTTCTGGCTCTAGGTGCGTTCTTAGGGAGTATTTTGCACCCTATCTGGCGATATACAGGGTCATTGCTCAATTCTATACTGCGGAAAAACTAACTACTTAGGAGTGAACATGGCTAGAGCACTGGTTGGTGTGATTGGGGGGAGTGGTCTCTATGAAATGCCGGGGCTGACTGATGTGCAAGAGGTTCAAGTGGAGACCCCATTTGGCCCGACATCGGATCCGATTCTGTGTGGCAAGCTGCAGGGTATCCCGGTTGCCTTTCTCTCCCGCCATGGACGCGGTCACAGGCTGATCCCCTCTGAGGTGCCCTACAGGGCAAATATCCATGGGTTGCGTCAGTTGGGTGTGCGCTATCTGCTCTCTCTCTCTGCGGTTGGCTCTCTGCAGGAGAAGGTCAGGCCACTGGATATGTTGATTCCCGATCAGTTTATCGACATGACGCGCAAGCGTGAGGGCACTTTTTTTGGTGGTGGCGCTGTAGCCCATGTCTCTATGGCAGACCCCGTATGTTCCGCAGTGGCGGATTGTCTGGCGCGGGCCTTTGCTTCCACCCAGGCCGAGCAGCCGGTGCAGTTACATCGGGGTGGTAGTTACTTGTGCATTGAGGGGCCACAGTTCTCAACGCGAGCGGAATCCTCCTGGTATCGCAGCATGGGGGCGTCGGTCATTGGTATGACCAATATGCCAGAGGCGAAATTGGCGAGAGAGGCGCAGATTGCCTACGCCACACTCGCAATGGCCACCGATTACGACTGTTGGCACCCTCGTGAGCAAGCGGTTACCGCGGAAGTGGCGATCGCCAATCTGCAGCAAAATGCTGCGCGTGCCCAGTTGATAGCAGCAGAGGCCATTCGATTATTGGGTATGGAGAAACCTGACTCCATTGCCCATACGGCATTGACCAGTGGATTGGTCACACCTGTGGAAACAATGTCGCAGGGCCAGCTCGCTGTAATAAAACCACTGCTTGAACCGACACAATCAGTGTTGGAAGAAGTGGAGCACTGAGACATATGCATGAAACACTGCCGTTACTTGAAATATCTGATTTCCCGGCAATACGCCGCAGTACTATCGAAACCCTGCAGCTCAACATTGGTTATCGCTGTAATCAGTCTTGTGTGCACTGCCATGTAAACGCGGGCCCCAATCGCACGGAAATGATGTCGGATGCAAACCTGGCACTGCTGTTGGAGGTCATTGAGAAGCGCCGTATTCGGAGACTGGATATCACTGGTGGCGCACCGGAATTACATTGGGGGTTTCGTGGCTTGGTCAGTGCTGCACGGGCATTGGGAGTGCAGGTTATTGATCGGTGTAATCTCACAGTTTTGTTCGAGCCAGGCCAGGAAGATACTGCGGAGTTTCTCGCCCGAAATCATGTGGAAGTGGTCGCTTCCCTTCCTTGTTATTCCATGGATAACGTCGATAAACAGCGCGGCAAAGGGGTCTTTGACAAGAGTATTGCCGGTCTGCAAAAGCTCAATGAACTGGGTTATGGCAAGCCAGACAGTGGTTTGCAGTTAAATTTGGTATACAACCCTCAAGGCCCCTTCTTACCCCCAGAGCAGAGTGTCCTGGAGGCGGACTATCGCAGAGAATTGAGAAGGCAATTTAATATTGAGTTCAATCAATTGTTTGCGCTCGCCAATATGCCCATCAAGCGCTTTGGTTCCATGTTGATTTCCAAGGGGCAGTTTAAAGATTATATGACTTTATTACGTGACAGTTATAGCGCTGAAAATCTCGATGGCGTTATGTGTCGCAGCCTGGTGAGTGTTGACTGGCAGGGGAATCTATTCGATTGCGATTTTAATCAGCAGCTAGATATTCCTGTGCCAGGTAGGCCGCACCTGCATGATTTACTCGATGAGAATCTGCAGGGGAGCGCGATTGCAGTGGCAGATCACTGCTACGGCTGTACTGCGGGTCAGGGTAGTAGCTGTGGTGGAGCACTGTAAGAGGAAAGGGTTTTATAGCCATAGGGCAGGAATACTATGAGTAAAAAAATACTGCTGTTGGTGGTTATCGCGGTATTGGTGATTGCTTTTTACGCACTTGATTTACATCACTGGTTGAGTCTAGACAAGTTGCAGGAAGGCGGGGAGCAGTTCCAGCAATGGAAAGCGGCCTCACCATTTTTAGTGAGTTTCCTGTTTTTAATTTTTTATATTTTGGTGACCGGCTTGTCCTTGCCTGGGGCGGCTATTCTCACCATAGCCGCTGGTGCGATTTTTGGTTTGTTGTGGGGCACTGTTATTGTGTCTTTTGCTTCCAGTATCGGTGCCACTCTGGCTTTTCTTATGGCCCGCTACTTATTTCGCGATTATATTCAGGAAAGGTTTGCGGTACGCCTCCAAGTTGTGAATAAAGGTATTGAGCGGGAAGGCGCATTTTATCTTTTTGCCCTGCGCCTTGTACCTATTTTCCCGTTTTTTCTGATTAATATCTTGATGGGGTTAACCCACCTGAGAGTCTGGACATTTTATTGGGTGAGCCAGTTAGGCATGCTTGCGGCCACAATTGTCTACGTGAATGCGGGAACGCAACTCGCCCGAATAGAAAGCCTTAAAGATATCGCTTCGCCTCAATTGCTTTTGTCCTTTGCGCTGCTGGGTATTTTCCCTCTGTTGGCAAAATACTTCCTCAACTGGCTTAAACGTCGCCGCGAGGCCAAGTGAGACTCCAATGAAAAAACCTAAAAAGTTTGACCGTAATATTATTGTTATCGGAGCAGGTGCTGCAGGGTTGGTCAGTGCTTATATTTCTGCGGCAGTAAAAGCTAAGGTGACATTAATTGAGTCTGGGGACATGGGTGGGGATTGCCTGAATACCGGCTGTGTGCCCAGTAAGGCATTGATCAAGTGTGCTCGTGTGGCGCACTCCGCACGTACTGCGGGTAATTTCGGTGTGCGGCTGCCGGAACCGGAGATTAATTTTCCTGGGGTGATGCGGCATGTGCGTGCATCTATCCAGCAGATAGAGCCTCATGACAGCGTGGAGCGTTATTCAGAGCTCGGTGTGGAAGTGATAAAAGGCTATGCACGATTGGTTGATCCCTGGACAGTTGATATCACTTTGAAAAGTGGCGGTGAAAGATCTTTGCGTGGGCGTGCCATTATCCTGGCTACTGGTGCCGAGCCTATAGTGCCGCCATTCCCCGGCCTTGATACAGTTAATTATCTGACGAGTGAAACACTCTGGGATAGGTTTGCTGAACTGGATAAGGTTCCGCATAGATTGGTATTACTGGGTGGCGGTGCCATTGGTTGTGAGCTGGCCCAGGCATTTACCCGTTTGGGGTCTCGGGTGACCTTGATTGAGCGGGATAAACGTCTACTCCCCCAGGAAGACCACGAAGTATCGGAGGCTGTTGCCAAGGCATTGAAATCTGAAGGGGTATGTCTTCTCACTGGGCATGAGGCAGTTTCTTTTAGTGGCAATAAAGATCGCCAGGAGAGCACATTACATTTACGTAATGCCGAGGGTGAAACACAGGTGACATTTGATGAGGTTATCCTGGCACTTGGCAGGCGCGCTCGCACCAAGGGCTTCGGGCTAGAAAAATTGGATTTGTTACAGGATGGTAAACTGACAACCGATACTTTCCTGCGCACTCGCCACCCCCATATTCTCGCGGCTGGGGATCTTGCCGGTCCCTATCAGTTTACCCATATGGCTTCGCACCAAGCCTGGTATGCTGCAGTGAATGGCCTTTTTGGTGATATCAAGAAATTTGCCGTAGATTATTCGCTGGTACCTCGGGCAGTTTTTATCGATCCTGAGGTGGCCAGTGTTGGGTTCAGTGAACTCGAGGCCAAGCGACATGATATTGCCTATGAGGTAACTCGTTATAATCTTGATGATCTGGATCGGGCTATTGTAGATGGGGCGGCACAGGGTTTTATTAAAGTAATAACAGTACCAGGTAAAGATAAAATATTAGGCGTTTCAATTGTTGGTGAAAATGCGGCAGAGCTTATCGCCGAGTTTGTGTTTGCTATGAAGCAGGGGCTGGGGCTGAATAAAATCCTATCCACCATTCATATCTATCCGACAATGACCGAAGGCAATAAATTTGTTGCAGGAAACTGGAAGCGGGCCAATGCACCCAAACGCTTGCTGCGCTGGTTGGAAAAATTTCACCAGTGGAGACTGGGGTAAGGCCTAAGTAAAAAAGGGATGAGGCGGAGTTGAGGCAAGATAGTGCAATACAGTGTTATTGTGCCCCTGTTAAATGAGCGGGAGCAGTTACCCAAGCTTGTAGCGCAACTGAGGGAGCTGGTCGCATACAGCAGTTGTGAAATAATCCTGGTTGATGGTGGCAGTAGTGATGGTAGTGCAGAGATAGCCACTGCAGCCGGGTTGCGGGTAATTCAATCCCAACGTGGACGCGCGCTTCAAATGAATGCGGGTGCTTCGGTTGCCTGTGGCAGTTGGTTGTTATTCCTACATGCGGATACTCGCCTACCGCAAGGTGCTCTGAGTGCCATTGCCTCTGCCTCGGTTAGGGGGGCACAATGGGGACGTTTTAATATTCGTATCAGTGGAGACAGCCTGTGGTTTCCCCTGATTTCTACCATGATTAATTGGCGCTCTCGTTTGAGTGGGATCGCCACAGGTGATCAGGCGATTTTTGTTCGCCGCTCCCTCTTCAATGAGGTGGGAGGTTATGCCCGGCAACCACTGATGGAAGATATTGAGTTGAGCCGGCAACTGTTAAAAATAGCGCGGCCCCATTGTTTGCGTCAGAGAGTCACTACCTCTGGGCGCCGCTGGCAAAAGTTCGGAATTTGGCGCACAGTCTTGTTAATGTGGCGTTTGCGTTTCGATTACTGGCGCGGCGTTCCGGCGGAGTGTCTGGCAAAACGCTATGAGTAACTCTTCTCTGACCTCTCTGCGTCTGGTGGTAATGGCTAAGGCGCCCCTTCCCGGCTATGCAAAAACCCGTTTGATTCCAGCTCTTGGGGAGCAGGGTGCCGCCTCTTTGGCTGAGCGTTTGTTGCAGCAGACATTAATGGAAGCAGTAAAAGCCGACCTCGGCCCAGTAGAGTTGCATGTTGCGCCGGACTCACTGCATCCCTTCTGGCAAACACTAGCCCTACCCAGGGGGGTAACTCTGCATAATCAGACGCAAGGCGACCTAGGTCAGCGTTTGTGGCATGCGGCCAATACTTGTCAGGTGGCGGGCCAGGGACTTTTATTACTGGGCACAGATTGCCCTGCATTAACGGCCGCGCGTCTGCGTAAGGCGGCCGTTGCGCTAAAGAATGCCGATGCAGTTATGTACCCGGCAAAAGATGGTGGTTACACCCTGTTGGGGCTCAAGTGGGTGCACTGGAGATTGTTTGAGGACATTTCCTGGAGCACGGAGGTGGTTGCCCAGCAAACCCTGGAGCGCCTGCAGGAATGTGCAATGCTCTGCCGGTGTTTGGAAGTGCTACCAGATATTGATGAGCCAGAGGACTTGCAGTTTTTGCCTTGTGCCTGGGGAGTGTCTCAAGCGGAAAGCTAGCTGGTTTCTATTAGCCTGGTGGGGATTCAACAAATTATCCGTTGTACAGTGGGCCTTTTATAGGGGGCGGCCAGTGTAGCTGCTGTGTAGGGATTAGCTAGGGTAGAAGGGCTCCAGAAAGATGATTTCCCGAATGACTTGCCAGCGCCCATCCTCATAAACTAGGTCGATGCCCAGCCTTAATTTTCTTTCCTGGCCAGCTAAGTTATTTTTTCGGGAAAATATTACCAGCGCAGAGTTGTTGTTCGCTGCCACATGGTGAATTTTTTCCAGCTGTTCAGTGGCAATTCACCGGCATCGTGCTTGTGTTTGAATAAATCGATAAATGCGCTCTAATCGGCCAGGGTCAACTGGTCGGATTCATCGAGCATGTAGACCTGCATATTCCTGTAGTAGACGCTCTCCAGCTCATCCACTCGGCAGTGGACTCCTGCCTGTACAAGATAATCGATAAACTCCTCGATCTCTTTAACAGTGTCTTCCATCTCTCTGGCGCCTGTAATTTATAGCGCGGGTGCGGCACTGCCTTCCGCTTCCACTGCGCTGTTCTCTGCAAGAATCCCACCGTTTTCATCATTGGCCGCCAGGCGTTGTTCTTCGATACGGCTGGTCCAGCTCAGCAGAGCCTGGTAGTGGCGGATATTTTGCACATAGGTGACCGGCTCCCAGCCGCGTGCGTAGCCGTGCTTGGTAGATTTGTAATATTGGCGCTTGGCCAGTAGTGGCAGATGGTCGCGTACATCCGGCCACAGATCCGGGTTGCCGCCCATGCGCTGGGTGAGTACGCGGGCATCTTCCAGATGACCGTAGCCCACGTTGTAGGCGGCCAGAGCCATCCAGGTTCTGTCGGGCTCGCGGATGCGTTCCGGTAGCTTGTTGCGGATATGCACGATATAGCGAGCGCCGCCCTCAATACTCTCTTCCGGGTTGAGGCGGTTGACCCCCAGCTCTTTGGCGGTATTCAAAGTAAGCATCATCAGGCCACGAACCCCAGTGCGTGAGCGAGCGCGGGGATTCCAGTGGGATTCCTGGTAGCTGAGTGCAGCCAACAGATGCCAATCCAACTCGTATTGATCGGCCACTTTTTGCATAACTCCGCGCCACTTGGGCAGTCGCTCGCGGCTACGCCTGGCGAATGCCTGGGCACCACCGGGATTCAGTTCGCTGACGTGACCAAAAAATTCCTCGCGCAGCTGTGCAATCATGCCATTGGTATTGGCACGCAACATAAACAGTCGTGCTCGCTGATAGAGGCTGTCGTCGTCACTTTTGGGAAAAGCCCAGGAAACCGGTTGGAACTGGCTGAGATTAAAAGCCACTCCAGTTTTGGGATAGAGCCCACGGTGCACAGCGTAGGCGTTGGAATCCACCACCGCATAGCTGTATTGGCCCTGGTGTACCATCTCTACCAGTTCCATAGCGTCGACATCAGAAACCTCCTCCCAGCGCAAATTGGGGTAACGCTGTGAGAGTTTTTTTAATTCTTCGGCATGGGCGCTGCCAGCGATAACCGCAATGGTCTTACCTTCAAGGTCACTGGTTCTGCGCGGACGTTTTTCTCCGAGGCGGTAGATAATCTGTTGGCGAACTTCAAAATAAGAAGGGGAGAAACGCACTTGTTCACGGCGCTCCGGGGTCACTGTCAGTCCGGCGGCGGCAAAGTGAGCACCCTCTTCGGGATCGCGCAGGCGAGCGAACATATCATCCAGGCTGTGCACATCGCGAATCACCAACTTGACTCCCAGCTCTTCGGCAAAGGCGTGCAGCATGCCGTACTCAAAACCGGTGGGATTGCCAGAGGCGTCTTCGTAATAGGTGGTAGGGCCGTTTTGCGAGAGGACAACCAGTTCACCGGAAGCTTTAATTCGCTCCAGGGTATTCGGTGCTTTACTGGCAACTAATAGGGAGGCACAGCAGGACAGCGCGATACCTTTGCACACGCGGCGGACATAGCGCAGCGCTCGGCTTCTCATCATCATAGGCTGTCCCCTCTAGCTCGTCCGTTGGTTTTATCGCTGTTATGCCTAAGGCCTGCTGCGGGTATTTCCGCCAGGGCTTTCCTCGCCAATGCTGGCACAGCCTGCCAATTTTACATTATTTGACGACAATCTGCCCAATTTGGCTTTAGGACACTGTGACATGGGCGCTTGAAATGCCATTAAGACTTTTGTAGGGAGTTTTAACCCCCTAATAAAATCGGTGAATTTACGATTGGTTTTGTTCGCCTTTTGATCACATTGATTGCTATTTAGTTCATGTGTACTCAAGTGACGGGCGGGTGTGTTGGAGTTGCGGCGCTTCGGGTACAATTGCGCCTCTCAAATTTCCGGGGCCTTGTGCGATTCTTCTTTCGCGCAATCTTTCTCATTTAGACAAGAGGCTATCTCCCGCAATGTTAGTTCTGCGTGGTGCTCCCGCACTGTCGAAATTCCGCCATAAAAAACTACTCAACCAACTGCGCGCGCTGCTACCGACCATCGACGATCTTTACGCCGAGTTCGTACACTTCGCCGATAGCGACGCACTGGATAACAAGGAGATGGCGCTGCTTGAGCGGCTACTCCAGTACGGCCCCAGCGAAGAGAAGCACCAGCCGAAAGGCGAGCTGATCCTGGTGGTGCCGCGCCCGGGCACTATTTCTCCCTGGTCTTCCAAGGCCACTGATATTGCCCACAATGCTGGTCTCACCCAAATTCATCGGCTTGAGCGTGGTGTTGCCTACTATCTGAGTGGGGTTGAGCTTAGCGAGGCCGAGCGCCAGGCGCTGGCCTCACAACTACACGATCGTATGGTCGAGGTGGTCTTTACCGAGCTCGAGCAGGCTGAGCAGCTGTTTGTTGAAGAAGAGCCCCGCCCGCTGCGTGGTGTGGATATTCTCGAAGGTGGTCGCGAGGCATTAGAAGTTGCCAATGTGACACTGGGCCTGGCCCTGGCCGAAGACGAAATTGATTACCTGCTCACCAGCTTCCAGGAATTGGACCGCAACCCCACCGATGTGGAGCTGATGATGTTCGCCCAGGCGAACTCCGAGCACTGCCGCCATAAAATCTTTAATGCCTCTTGGACAATCGACGGCGAAGAAATGCCGCATTCTCTATTTGGCATGATTAAGAATACCTACCAAAAAGGCGGCGACAACGTCTTGTCTGCCTATGCGGATAATGCCGCAGTTGTGGTGGGCAACGTGGCTGGACGTTTCTACCCAGACCCGGAAAGCAAGGAATACGGTTTCAGTCATGAAGCCATTCATCTGCTGATGAAGGTGGAGACGCACAACCACCCCACCGCAATTGCTCCTTTCCCCGGCGCTGGTACCGGTGCCGGTGGTGAAATTCGCGATGAGGGCGCGGTGGGCCGCGGCTCCAAGCCGAAAGTGGGCCTGACCGGTTTTACCGTTTCCAACTTGCAGATCCCCGGTTGGGAACAGCCCTGGGAGTCCAATTACGGCAAGCCCGAGCGTATCGTTACCGCTCTGGACATTATGATCGAAGGCCCCATCGGTGGCGCAGCATTCAACAATGAATTTGGCCGCCCGAATATCTGCGGTTACTTCCGTACCTTTGAAGAAAATTTCGATGGCGAGCGTCGCGGCTATCACAAGCCGATTATGCTGGCCGGCGGCTACGGCAATATCCGTGAAGAGCATGTAGAGAAGCCCGAGTTCTCCCCTGGCGCCAAACTGGTAGTGCTGGGTGGCCCGGCCATGTTGATTGGCCTCGGTGGCGGTGCGGCCTCCAGTATGGCCAGCGGCTCCAGCTCTGAAGACCTGGATTTCGCTTCAGTACAACGCCAAAACCCGGAAATCGAGCGTCGCTGCCAAGAGGTGATCGACCAGTGCTGGCAGCTGGGTGAGAACAACCCGATTGCCTTTATCCACGATGTGGGTGCAGGTGGTTTGTCCAATGCTTTCCCCGAGTTGGTGAAAGATGGCGGTACCGGCGGTAATTTCGAACTGCGCAATGTGCCCTGTGATGAGCCGGGTATGAGCCCGCTGGAAATCTGGTGTAACGAATCCCAGGAGCGCTATGTACTGGCGGTTATGCCGGAAGACCTGGAGCGTTTCGAGCAAATCTGTGAGCGTGAGCGTACGCCTTACGCTGTTGTTGGTGAGGCTACCGAAGACAAGCACCTGTTGCTGAATGACAAGAAGTTTGATTCCAAACCAGTGGATCTGCCGATGTCGGTACTGTTCGGTAAGCCGCCGCGCATGCACCGCGAAGCAGAGACTCGCCACGTTGAAGCCAAGGCTTTCTCCACCGCGGATATCGACCTGAACGAAGCGGCTGAGCGCGTGCTGCGCCTGCCCACTGTGGCCAGCAAGAGCTTCCTGATTACCATTGGTGACCGCACTGTAACCGGCCAGGTATCCCGCGATCAGATGGTCGGTCCCTGGCAGGTACCTGTAGCGGACTGTGCGGTGACTACTGTTGCCTATGACAGCTACGCCGGTGAAGCCATGTCTATGGGTGAGCGTACCCCAGTGGCACTGTTGGATGCGCCGGCCTCAGGCCGCCTGGCTGTGGGTGAGGCAATTACCAATATCGCCTGTACTCCGGTGAAGCAGCTGTCCGACATCAAACTTTCCGCCAACTGGATGTGCGCTGCGGGCCACCCTGGTGAAGAGGAAAAACTCTATCGCACCGTAGAAGCGGTGGGTATGGAGCTGTGTCCTGAATTGGGCATTACCATCCCAGTGGGCAAGGACTCCATGTCTATGCGCACCGCTTGGGAAGATGAGGGTGAGCAAAAGTCGGTTACCGCACCGCTGTCTCTGGTAATTTCTGCCTTTACTCCGGTTACCGATGTACGCAAAACAGTGACCCCGCAACTGCACACCAATAAAGGTGAGAGTGAGCTGCTGTTGGTTGATCTGGGTGCTGGCAAAAATCGTTTGGGCGCTTCCTGTCTGGCACAGGTCTACAACGAGTTGGGCGACAAGCCCGCAGACCTGGACGATGCCAAGAAGCTGAAAGGTTTCTTCGAGGTGGTACAGCAGGCTCTGAATGAAGACCTGATCATGGCCTACCACGACCGCGCTGACGGCGGTCTATTTACAACCCTGGCGGAAATGGGCTTTGCCGGCCGCGTGGGTATGGATGTGGAAATCTATGAATTGGGTGAAGACCCGATTGCCGCGCTGTTCAGTGAAGAGTTGGGTGCAGTATTACAGGTTCCCGCTTGTGAAGCGGATATGCTGGTACAGCGCTTTGCCGCTGTCGGTGTACCTACCCACAAGATCGGTTACCTGAATAATAACGAACACCTGTGCATCACCAATAACGGTGTTGAAATCTTCAAGCGCTCCCGTGCTGAATTGCAGCAGATCTGGTCGGAAACCAGCTTCCGTATCCAATCCCTGCGCGATAACGCCGAGTGTGCCGAGCAGGAATTTGCTGCAATCGCTCAGGAAGATCCGGGCCTGACAGTAAATCTTACTTTCGATATCAACGAAGATATCAGTGCGCCCTATATCGCTAAAGGTGTTCGCCCGAAAGTTGCGGTACTGCGAGAACAGGGTGTGAACAGTCAGGTGGAAATGGCGCACTCCTTCCATCGCGCGGGCTTTAACGCTGTCGACGTACATATGAGTGACATCTTGTCCGGCCGCGTCGCTTTGGACGAGTTCAAAGGTTTGGTGGGCTGTGGTGGCTTCTCTTACGGTGACGTTCTGGGTGCCGGTGAGGGGTGGGCTAAAACCATTCTGTTTAATGATCGTGCCCGCGATCAGTTTGAGGGCTTCTTCAATCGCAACGATACCTTCGGCTTGGGGGTGTGTAACGGTTGCCAGATGTTCTCAGTGATCAAAGAGCTGATTCCAGGTGCGGATCACTGGCCGCGCTTTGTGCGCAACCTCTCTGAGCAGTATGAAGCGCGCTTCGCATTGGTAGGCATTGAAGACTCACCTTCCGTGTTGTTTAAAGGTATGGCGGGTACTTACATGCCGGTTGCCGTTGCTCACGGTGAGGGGCGCGTGGAGTTTGCCGATCAGCAGGCGCTGGAGAAGTGTGAAGCTTCTGGCACTATCGCGATGCGCTACCTGAATAACAAAGGGGAAATCAGCCAAACTTATCCGGCCAACCCCAACGGCTCGGTCAATGGTATTACCTCCCTGAGTTCTGAAGATGGCCGCGTGACTATTATGATGCCGCACCCCGAGCGTGTTGCCCGAGCTGTCAGCAACAGCTGGCATCCAGATGAGTGGAAAGAAGATTCCGGCTGGATGCGCTTGTTCCGCAATGCACGGGTATTTGTTGACTAAGCCGATTCTCTTCTGCACCCCACAATTCTGTCGGGGTGCAAATTATTTTCTAGGCAGGCAAATGGATTTTTGTGGCATAAGGATATGCCGCCTGTATCAGCTGTTAAATCGCCCTTCAAAATCGATAGTGATTCTTCGAATTCAGTGCCGAGTGTATTTTCACTGTTAATTGATTTTTTATGGTTTTGTCAGTGTTTGCATCTGGCACGATTTACTTTTTGGGGCGCTTTGGATATTTCCTGCTACACTTAAAGGATTATTCGAAATAACTTTTCTCGCTATGGTGCAGTTATCTGTATCGATTCACAATCTTTTAATTGGCTTCTATGCAGAAATTCGGCATGGGGCGCTACTCATAAACTCCCTTCGACTGATCTTTCGCTTGTCGCGTTTTTATTGGCGCAGATCCCAGCAGTACCAAAAATTCTTTTTCCTACCTAGCAACAGTGACTAAGGAGATTGTCATGGCGTACAACGAAACACTAGCAGAAAAAGTGCGCAATTTATTACAGGGAAGTCAGGGGCTCTCTGAAAAACAGATGTTTGGTGGCCTCGCATTTATGTTAAATGGCAATATGGCTTGTGGTGTGGTTGGTGAAGAGTTGATGGTGCGGGTGGGGCCGGATAATTATCAGGATGCTTTGGCTGAGCGTTATACTCGCCCTATGGATTATACCGGTCGCCCTCTAAAGGGGATGGTCTATGTGGAGGAAGATGCAGTGGAGCAGGACCTCGATGAGTGGGTAAATCGGGGGGTGGAATTCGCGGGGTCTCTACCGCCTAAATAACATAAGGCAAAGAATTGAGATGCAATGGTAGCCAAGATTTCCTGGCTTTTGCACTTCGATTTTTATATCGATTCGCAAAAAAGAGTGCACTATTCTCGAAATATTTCGACAAATGACATTGAGATCGTTTATGCAATCGAGAGTGGTGTATTTCTTTTTTCCTTTTTAATTAAATGTCTATTTATTTGAAAACTTCGTCGCGAACAACTTGTATCACCTATATTCAGCGCCGGACGTTATTAGAACAAGGGTGGCTGTTTGTTGTGGGTAGAGACTGCAGCATTTGGCAAGGATCGAGTATGTATTTCATCGAATTAAATAATGGCGTGGAGATTCCCCAAATTGGAATGGGGATGGCTGCGATAGGTAGTTGGCAGCAAGATGGCGGTTTTGTCACCGAGGTAATCCTAAAGGCCATGGCAATTGGCTATAGGCATTTCGATACGGCATCTTTATATGGCAATGAACGCGCCTTGGGCCGAGCTATCAAGGAGTCGGGTATCCCCAGGAGTGAACTGTTTATTACCAGTAAGGTCTGGGATACCGAGCAGGGAGGAAAGAAGACTCACGATGCTTTTGCACGAAGCTTGGAGCGTTTGAAACTGGAGTACCTGGATCTTTATTTAATCCAGTGGCCCGTTCCCGCTTATACACGGGAAACCTGGGAGGCGATGGAGGGGCTATACCAACAGAAAAAAGTTCGAGCTTTAGGGGTATCAAATTTCCGCAAATCAGATATTGAGCAAATAGCATCTTTTGCCGAAGTTCGCCCGGTTATTAACCAAATAGAGTTGCATCCATATTTCACCCAGCAACCACTAGTTGACTATTGTCAATTTCATAAAATTGCAATTAGTTGTTGGTCCCCACTGGGTACCGGGGGCTGGGCAGAGGTGCCTTTGGCTGAGAAGCCGATAATGGACCCGGTGATCGCTGAAATTGCTGAAAGGCATTCAGCTACGCCGGCACAAGTCATCTTAAAGTGGAATATTCAGCAGCATCGTATTGTTATACCTAAATCGGAATCTTTAGAGCATATAGGAACTAACTTCTTACTAAGCGATTTTAATCTGAGTAACTCCGATATCCAGTCGATTAACAACTTGAATTGTAACAAGCGGCTTGGCGGTGATCCGGATTATGTACACAAGAAAAATATAACTTTAAAAGTACCGGATTGAGGGCAGAGCTTAAATAACGAAAGAAGATAAATTATCTATCCTGCCGTTGTGTCTATAACTCTGTAAAGGAGTTTATTATTTTAAGCGGGCCGCGAGGGAGTTATTTTTCTTAATAGCTCATAACTTGCGATAGCACAGGCCGAAGTGACATTCATTGAGGAATTAACCCCATGCATAGGGATGTGCACCGTTGCATCGGCTATTTCCAGTATTTCGGAGGCAATTCCATCTTTTTCAGCCCCCAAAACCAAGCAGACCTTATCTCCCTCAACGACAGGGGCTTGACCCAGTTCAACGCTTCTGGATGTGATCTCTAAACAGATTATCCGGTATCCCTCTTCCCGTAGTGCTAAGGCGGCTTTTAGGGCATCTTCCTCGTGTTGATAGGGAATGTGCTGCTCAGTTGAGCGGGATACCTTACGGATCTTGGAGTTTGGTGGTAGCAGACTATCTCCAGCTAGGTAAATTTTCTCTACGCCCAGGGCATCGGCAATGCGAAAGAGCCCACCGATATTGCTGGGTGTGCGAATATCAGTGGCCAAATAGCAAAGGGGAAAGTTGTGTTTGCTGGGTGAATGATCGCTGTGCTCTTTCTGCATAGTTACCGCTGCTGAAAATGACTACTAACTGCTGAGAGGTTCTTGGGAACTCTCTACCTGTGAGCCTATTTTAGCTTCTTCGAAAGAAGTATTCCTCATGCGCTCCACTAAAGAAGGCTCCTTGCTGGCCTTTTGGCTTTGTATCTGCATCGCTTGGCGATAAACCTTGTCGGAGACAATAAATTCTTCGGCTCGTTGATTAATTTCACTGTAGCGGGTATTGAGTTCGGAAATTTTATTGGAGAGATGCTCCAGGTCGAGAATGCGATCAAAGTAGAGGGCAATTAACCGCTCACATTCTCTGGCAATGGCTAGGTATTCATTACCCACCTGGCGGTGTCCCTCATAGTTTTTCTTAAAGTTGAAGAAAGTCTGTACTCCCCCCAGTAAAGCAGCCAGCAAGGCTAAAGCGGCGCCACTCCACTTGGTCCAGTCAGGAAGTTCCGCATTGATTAGGGAAAAGAATAGAGAGCCGAGGAATAAGTTGACCACCACTATGGGGACTCCGCAGAGCACATGCTGATTGCGCCCCTTCATAGATGCGCGGAAGTGGCTGTGCTTACACAGATGGGCATTCCAGCGCAGTTTGTCCAGTACTGCCACGGTATTCGGTATCGTGCTCATGAATCCCTTCTGCCTCTTTAGTGTTATTTTTGGAGGGCGATAGTTTGCCGGATAAAAATGAGATGTACAGGGTGGAGCAGGGAAGATTGGGATTGATGTGTTTAATTTACACACTGAGGGTTTAGTGGGCCTTGTGCTGGCGGTTAGTGAGCACCCGCCTTACAAGGCCTCAATTTGAGGGCTTCAAATAGGAGCTGGCAGTGAATTGCCTAGAAGCTATACGTTACGCCGACAGAAGACAGGTTGGCCTTCTCTTTTTTAATCTCGTAGATGGTGTGTTCCAGGTTGATGCCCCAGTCACCGTTCTTCCACTTAACTTCAGCACCGTAGTATGGGTTGCTGCCGCTGTCCTTCTCATTACTCCAGCTATAAGACCTATCGTAGGACTCTGCATATAAGAGCTCGCGATCTAGGCTGTATACGCTGAGGTTGCCGGAGTCTTCAGTCTGGCCGCTGTTATTTTCATTCCATTGGTGTACACCAAAGCGAACTCCGGCATTTAAGTTTTGTTGAATTTGCGTCGAAAGGGTTAATCCTAAGCTATAAGAATTGTATTTGGATTCCTGCTGACTTCTGAAATCGTAGTTTTCTATTAATACTTCATCTTCATTGTGCCACTCGAGGCCGTGAGCGCTCTGTTCATAGTCTCTGTGGATATTGCTGAGATTCGCTATACCGCCTTCGAAGGCAATATAGTTATTTACCTGATAGCCAACAGTCAATGCGTAGCCGGTTGAGTGGAGGTCCTCTCTTATCGCAGTGGAGTCTTCGCTATCAAACTGCATATTACCCAGTGAGGCTTTTAGGTAAAAAGGCTTCTCCTCTGCGTAAACGCCGCTACTAACTAATGCGATTAGGGCGGTGAGAGCGATATGATTCAAGGGGTACCTCAATTCAGTCAGTCGACAGGCGCTTGGGTGTTAGCAAGCGGTAAAGATCGTAAAGTCATGATTGGCGCGCATTGTACATCTGTACAAATTAAGCGTTAAGCAGAAAGGGTCCTTCATTACTGGATTGAAGCGGAAATTCTCATTGCTCTGACACTAGGCTTGTCTTTTGGTGACGGCGGTTGAGCCCTTCCCTCATGACTACTAGGTCTGCTTATTTAAATATGCCCCCTTCCCGGAGTATTTTCTTCAGGTCAAGGCTGCGAAAGCCCCTCGATTTCTTGTATTTTGTGCAGCTCCAGATGAGAGGGGTAGCACTGCTCACCAAATTCACCTGGGGAATAAATCAATAAGAAAGTTAACCCTTCTGGCTAGGGGGGAATTGGGAGCTGGTATGTCGATTGCGCGGCAACAATTTATCGTCTTGGGGCCGTTACTGGCTGTAGCGTTTTACATTTCTTTGACTCTACTGGGGATGCAGTATCTTCCCGCAGTGACGGCAGCGATCACCCTGCTAACAGTGACTTGGTGGGTAACAGAGGCGCTTCCTATTCCCGCCACTTCTCTGGTGCCATTTGTGCTTTTACCCCTATTTGGGGTGACAGATCATAAGACTGTTGCGGCATCCCTCGGTAGCCATGTAATTCTGCTTTTGATGGGCGCTTTTATTCTGTCGAAAGCCCTTGAAAAGAGTGGTGCCCACGAACGGTTGGCTCTATATATGTTGCGTATCTTTGGGGTATCTAGCGGTAGGCGCTTGGTGCTCGGTTTTATGCTGGCCGCTGGTTTCCTCAGCATGTGGATTTCCAATACCGCCACAACCCTGATGATGTTACCCATTGCCCTGGCAATTCTCTCTCGTATTGATAATCAGCGCCTCACTGTTGCCCTGGTTCTGGGGATTGCCTATGGAGCAAGCCTTGGAGGCGTGGGGACGCCTCTGGGGACACCGCCCAATGTCATTTTCATGGGAATATATGAAGAGGTCACCGGTCGGGAGTTTAGCTTTCTTGGCTGGATGAAGATCGGGGTACCGGTTGCCCTGGTAACTTTACCGATAATGGCCCTCTGGCTTACCCGCAATGTTCACCTGAAGAATGAAATTGAGCCGCCCCAAGTCGGTGAGTGGCGGGCTGAGGAGAAACGTACTCTGCTAGTGTTCGCCATCGCTATTTTCTTCTGGGTAACCCGCAATGCACCGTTTGGTGGCTGGAGCGATTGGCTGGGGATAGGAGCGGCGGGAGACAGTACTGTAGCTCTCGCTGCAGTGGTGGCAATGTTCCTGGTACCCAATGGCAAAGGGGGGCGCTTGCTGGACTGGCAGACAGCGGAAACCATTCCCTGGGGCATGTTGTTATTGTTTGCAGGTGGTATAGCCCTGGCCAAAGGATTTTCAACATCTGGCTTGAGCGACATGCTCGGTAATGGATTGTCCTTTCTTACTGCCATGCCACTATGGCTGATGTTGGTGATTCTATGTTTGGGAGTTACCTTTCTTACAGAGATCACCAGTAATACAGCCACAGCGACTCTACTCATGCCCATTCTCGCTGTGGCGGCGACCTCTGCGGGCTTTGAACCTATGGTATTGATGATCCCCGCTGCCATGAGCGCCAGCTGTGCCTTCATGTTGCCTGTTGCCACGGCCCCGAATGCCATTGCTTACGGGACTGGTAAAGTGCGTATACAGGATATGGTTCGCGAGGGGGCGGTACTCAGTGTGACCGCATCGTTGATTATTGCTGGGATGAGTTGGTTGATTTTACCGGGTTGAGTTCACAGGTTTCTCTAGGGCTGATATCCATTACTTTAGAGTGGGTGGTAAGTGTTTTAAACTCCGCCCCTTTGAGCCTAATAAGGTTATGTACCGGTTACAGAGTGTGAATGGCGTAATCGGAAAAACATGCGGTACAGGAGGTAGATGTGAAGAAAGCTGAGTATAAAATTGCCGTCGTGAAGTCTGGTTTTTCCAGTTTGGAAGAGGAAGTTACCCAGCTGCTGAATGAGGGCTGGAAGCCGATTGGTGGCTTGGCGTTTAATGCGGGATACCCCTACCAAGCGATGGCGCGAGTGGTGAATGTTACCAAGCCTTCTGGCCATTCACAAAGCCAGGCCCAAGCGTCATCTGAAGCTGAACCTACCAGAAGGCAATCCTATGGTGCTCAGGATGCGATGCGTATGATTGATGAGCTCACCTGAGATTATTGATTCGTAGATTGTTATGCGCTGATGCATGGAGGCAACTTTACATCCCTGCGGTGATCAAGCCAATTATAAGAGCTCCCCTACTGATTAACGGCCTTCTAAAGAAGGTGGGAGAAGAGGCTATGATAGGCTCACTCCGATAGCCTGGACACACTGTGGTCCTGTCAAATGTGCTCACCGCTAACTTCATCACTCGTACGACATGCTTTAGCTATTAAAGGATATTAAGCATAAATGCGAAATTTTCTCGATATTGAAGCCCCCGTCATTGACCGTTTCGGCGGAAAGAAAGGCCTTACGGCCAGACTCACAAAGCCTAAACCCGCTAAAGAAATCTCAGCAATACCCAACAGCCAATGGTTGTCTGCGGCTTCTCGGGCTGTATTTCAGGCGGGGTTTAGTTGGAAAGTCGTGGAGAAAAAATGGCCGGGGATAGAGCATATTTTTTATGGCTTTGATTTGTCCTTTTGCCGATATCTCTCTGAGGAAGCGCTGGATGACTTAATGCGCCAGGAGGGCATGATAAAGCATTGGACCAAAACCCGCTCAATCTCCCGGAATGCAGACTTCTTCTGGCATTTATCCAATGAGAATGGGAGTCTGGGGGAGTATTTTGCTAGCTGGAATACGAAAAACTATGTAGAGAATCTCCAGAGTTTACGCAAAGGTGGAGACCGACTGGGAGGCAAAACCGCCCAGGTTTTTTTGCGTCGTATGGGGGTGGATACACTGGTCTTTGCCAGCGATACTATTCGTGCTCTGGTGAGAGAGGGGGTAGTAGATAAATCTCCCTCTTCAAAAAAAGACTGGGCCGCACTACAAGCAGCTATTGAAACTTGGCAGGCACAGTCGAACCGCAGCTTAAATGAGATTAGCCAGATATTATCCTTATCTGTTGGGTAGTTGGTTAAGCTTGGTAGATGGAGCCCACTGCTTAAGCAGTTTAAAGAGTGGGCTCAGATCATCAGAATTGTAATAACACTAGAACTGGTTTAACTATGGCTGAGGACGAACACGAAAGTCTACAGAGAGCTCCGCCTCATAAATAACCTCATCAAATGATTTATCCTGGCCAGAATCAATATAATTGCTCTCAAAGTTACTGCTGGAGTCACGGAAAGCGGTAACAACAACCTCTTCTATAGCCATGGCGCCTTCAGTAGCTCGGTAGTGTATGTTATCACCGCGAATGCCTATCGGTGTCAGCTGGACACCAAGCGCCTTTTCATAATCCGCTTTCTGTTCCAGAATATCTTGCAGAGCCCTGGATTTAACTTTCTTGTTAAACAAATGCTTTTCTGAATGCTCAAATGTGGTGTTTGCTATTTCAACTTCTCTATTTTGATCTGTGAGCTGCGCAATACTGTGGAGTTGGCTTTCCTCGTTGATTGAAATAGTTACGCGGTTAACAACCTTATAGCTCTTGGGCTTCTTTCCCATCCAGCCATATTGGGGTGAGGAGGAAAATTTTGAGCTTTTAATATTTGCTCCCTTGATTCCAGCCTCTGTCAGGCTCTGATGCAATTTGGAACGGAGCCTGTGATTGGCGTCAATTGCATTTGAAAGTAGCTCTTCTTCCGTTGTGACAATCAAACTGACAATGGCCTTATCGGAGTAGGCGGTTTCTTCCGCGCTGCCACGGATGGTAACAATACTCTCCGCCGGGTGGAGGAGTCCACGTAGGTCCTGGGGTGTACCTCTAATTTCTGGAGCTGCCAGGCAAGCACTAGATAAGAGCAAGCTGATAATTAGTAGTGGTAGTTTCATTTCACTATATCCTTGTTAGGTTTTTACAGGTGTACTACTTATGTGGTGGAATATCGATTTATTTCATGGGTGTATATTGTTGCCAGGCTCTAATAGCTTGAAGAATGATTATTTTTGTTAAAAGTCGTATAACCTAGCAGCTTTCTATCTCAATCAAAGTATATAGATTGCTTACTGAACATTAATAAAAAATACCTTGATTATTTGTTTGCCTTCACTTTTATTGAATTGTATCTATGATTTTTTAATAAGTTATCTTTTGGTGACTGTTCGCATCAATGTTCAATACTTTGCATTGTATTTTTGCTCTCATGTTGCTTTATCAAGACCTTTTGTCTTTTGCGGCTTGATCTATGTCACGGTTTTTGTGGTGAGTGTATCACGGAAAGTCGATTGCATAGCTAATAAGGTCGCGTTGGCTTACATGTATCTCAAACCAAATAATAACTATATTTGTAGCGACTTACGGGATAAATAAAAATCATGGGAGTTCTTTTTAACAAAAAAATATTGGCCCTGGCTCTCACTACTCTGCGGGCTTAACAATCATTAATAGAAATGATTGGTCTTTGAAAATGAGTGGCTCAGATAACCGTGGCTGGGACTGGGCTTGCGGCAATGGTCACGTGGTCAATATCCGTGCTTTTTACAATCCAGATAATGAAAGCTATGGTGCTCTATGTACCAGCGATTGGAATGACTGGATTGGGAGTTCACGTGGTCAGTTGGGCACAATTGCGATAAAAATGTAGTGGAGTGATTCACTCGAAGGCTATTTTAATCATTTTGTACTTCTACTTTAGCGATGGTATCCAATGGAGGAGGCCATACGGTGGTACCTCTAGATGAGGAGACCAACCTATCAGTTATTGTTTCTCCTAAATACATAGAAGATTCAGATATGGAGCGCTACTTTCGTGATGAGGTTGGTGCTGATCTTAATGATGTAGATGCTTTTGATGAGGGATGTAGTTCAAATTGGGAGGTTAATTGTTTTCTCTCTTATAGGGCCCATAAGAGTGAATATGATAATGATGATTATCCCATTATAGAGCGCCAGGCTCTTTATTCCGGTAACGGACTGGATTCCTCTTTTTTAACTCGTGTGGGAATTACCAAGGTTAATGGTAGTGGCAGCATTGATGGTGAGGGCTTTAAATGGTTGGTTGAGGATAATAATTGCCAAATTAGTGATCCTCAGTTGATTGGCTTAAGAAATGGTCGTTATTTACTCGGTTATGCTAAATTTCAATGTATTTCGGATAATCTGAAATTTGATCGAATTAATAGCCCTAACTCTCTGCGGTTATTAGTCCCAAAAGCGTATTATGTTTTAGATATCGATTCGGATTTGAATATTCTTGAGGGCCCAGTTCAACTTCCTAACCATGGTTGGGGAGGGATAGATGAACCGATGTATTTAGGTGATGGTGAGGTAGCTTGGAGCTACATTAAGAACCCGAAAATTGAAAATTATGGTGGTGGTCAGCAGAATGTGTGGCAGGGAATAATTTATCATTCCAAAAGTACCAATTAAGCCCCTCCGTCAAAAAGGATAGTAAGTTTGTGCTCAGTAATGTTGCTGGGGCATTTTCTATAAATGGTGGAATAAGTTTTATGTTTCTGCTTGAACTCTGCAAAACTTATTTTTTTGTTTGATAGGTAAGCAAAGTTTCAAGGTATATTTTCTAAATTAGACTGGCCTTCCTTTGCCAAAGCGGTGCCTGCTGAATATCTACTGTATTAGCCCGTGAAGCTCCAATCCTTTCCTTTCTGGAGCTGCTGGTATCATTAAGTTAAAGCGGCAGGCGGGTAGTACCTCCTGGAACAAAATAGACTCCAGCTATGGAATCGAATACTTCGATTTTGCACAGACGTCTGCGATGTAATTCATCTCATATTTTGGGTTTATATCCATATAGAGCGTTTGCCTAGCACCCCATACCTTTACCCCGTCTTGAATATCTTCCTCAGGGGAATGCATAGTTGCCCTAATTTCTATAGCGTTTTTTTGAGAAGTCTAAGGATGTAAATGACTTGATGATACCTCGTAATCTTTACTAAATGGGCCTGGTGGAGGGTGAGCCTCAATAGGCTTGGGCAGACTTTCTTTCTTGAGAGAGGGGGGGGGAATAGAGGGGAATAGTAACTTCAATATTCCTTGCATTGGGTTTATGGATCAGTACCGATCAAGGCAATTTTGATTTGAGTTAATTCGATTAGCAGCTGGTAGTCAAATGTATGTGACTGGCTAGTCCGCAAGCCTGTCGCCCCCGGTTCTCGTTTGGCGCCCTAAGTCCTATATCCGTTGAGCATCCCCGGATAACTTTCCCTGTCCAAAAATGACTCCGGCCAATAAAAATAATTTTTTGGGAAGTGTGATCTAGAGCCGGGAAATAAATATAAGGAAACAACAATGACTCTTTGTAAACGACTAGGTGCGAGTCTCTCACTCGCACTGGCTGGCCTATTTGCTTCCGTATCTGCTGCGGCAGATAACTGCTATATCCTGGTTCACGGACATGGTACCGAAGGGCATATAAAACAGCGCACCAACTCCCAGGGTAAGTTAGAGCAACCAGCCCTAGATTATTGGAGTGAAGCTTTCTTTGATAAATATAACGGCAGTAATTTTATTGAGCAGCTGCGAATCAATGGTGGCAACTATGGAGTTGTAGGTTATAACTCCACCGATGAAGGTGAAATGCCTTACTGGCATGATGGCACAGCTGGCGAAATTGCCAGGCAGATTATCGATATTCGCAGCGGTAAGGGAGATGGCTATCAACATGAGAATCAATGTAAAGCCGATGATACTTTTTGGGTGATTGCCCATAGCCAGGGCGCTGCACAAATGATGTACTTATCTGGTAACGCAGTGCCTGGGTCTCCTTATTACAATCGTGCTTATAATCAGTTTGATAGTAATACTATTACTGAGAGCAATAAGGTTTGTACTGGTCGCTGGTTTTGGAAGAGATGTAAAACGGAAACCAAAACCAGAAATGTTGCCGGTTTAGATGATCGCTATGCTGTAGAGGTCGACTTCGACAAAGCTATGAATGGTATTGCTGCGATCTTTACCACTGGAGGGGCTATTACAGGCACCGAGTTCGTCGATCGCCTGTGTAATGGTAGCTGGATCGAAAGCGTGGTTAACGACCTATTTATCGGTCGTGAATGCTCAGCGGTACGTTATCTGCAAACTAATGATGTGTACTCCGTGCGCAACTATGTGGGCACTAACTTGGCATCGCCCGTATATACCATTGGTGGTTATGCTGGCTTCCCTGGTGTTGCAACCGCAAGTTCTATATTGCTTGCTGGTGAGGACGATGGTTATATTAATCTCGCATCCCAGATGAACTGCTCCGGTTCTGCCAAGCGTAATCTCTATTCAGACCTGAAGGAATACAAAACCTTCCTGGGCATTGCCTATGGCAGCGCTATCTTCTCCTGTGACAACGATCACAAGGGCACAGCGCGTTCATATAACCTGGCAAGCCTCTATACTGACCACGATGCACAGCGTAATGGTGGCATTATGTCCCCAGATTATACCGGCATTCCTAATGGTCTGAACTGCGGTATTGGTAAGAACAGCGCTGGTCGTATTGCTGCCTGTACTCAGTAATTTTTAGATTTACTTTTGTGCCTTTTTTGGCACATTAGGGGGCTTAATCGCTTCCTGCTTCCTCACAGGATAAAGCCCGCTTATTTATAGCGGGCTTTTTTTAGGGAAAGTTCAAGGTGGGTGGTATCAACCGTTGTTACTTACCAGTGCCATTCGGTCATCTTTTCCTTGGAAATGGTGCGTATTCCAAAACGTTAACTATCTATATTTTTTATTGTATGGGGCTTACCGGAATAGTTCGAAGAACTCATTCCTGGGAAATATATATCTGGCAGTGCCAGTCAGTAATCTCTCCAGATAGTCTCGCTCAGTGCAAATATATCCTTTAAAGAGTATCAAATAGAATAAAACTGATAAGAGTTACTTCATATATTCACCTGTATTTAATATTTTATTTTTTGTCCGATTGGTCATAACTATAGCTTCTATCATTGGAGAGTGGGCGATGTAGTCCTCCTTACATTTGGCTTCTCAAGTCAGTCGTGTTCTAAAGGACTAGTCTTGATAGAGTGTCTTTGGCAGTAGTCTTATGGAGCGGCTTTATGGGCAATCTTAAGTTGGCAGCGGGTGTTGAAATCCCTGCTATTGAAGTGGCCAAGCTGGGTGGTGGGAAAATTCAGCTGGGTAAAACGGAAGGGAGCTTCCCCTGGCAAATGGTAGTGGTTTATCGAGGTAAGCACTGTCCGCTCTGTACCAAGTATTTACGGGAATTGAATGTGCTGCTGCCGAGATATCATGAAGAGGGCGTTTATGTGACAGCTGTGTCAGCGGATAGCGCCGAGAAAGCGTCTGAACAAATGAAGGAGGTCAAACCAGGTTTTCCGATAGGTTACAATTTATCCATCCCTCAGATGCAGCAACTTGGAGTCTATATCTCCAATCCCAGGTCTCCAGAGGAAACTGATAAGCCTTTTGCCGAACCCGGGATTTTTGTGATTAATGAGGCTGGTAAGCTGCAAATCGTTGATATTTCTAATGCACCCTTCGCCAGACCAGACTTGCAGACCTTGTTGATGGGGATCGAGTTTATTCGAAATCCGGAGAATAACTATCCAATTCGGGGAACCTACTAAAGTCCCTAAGCTGGGGCCGAGTTTCTTAGAATAACGCAATAAAAACCCCATTGGGATGTGAGATTTTTATTGCGAGTTAACGGTTAACTTTGTAGCTATTTATCAATTCTTTTTAGAGTGTCAGAGGTTTGCCATAGAACCCAGTTTGAGGCCAGTGACATTAGAAATTATTCAACTCTTCACGTAGGTCGTGTTCCAGCTCCTCAGTGCCGGTAATCCAAACGCTTTTATCTGGTGCAGGAAATACGCCGACTTCAATATTATCTTTTCTCAAGCCGGGGAGCCATTTCTTCAGAAACTGTGGCAGGGGAATACTTTTAGGCGTGAGTTCGGTTTCATCTTTAGCATAAGCGCTAGCAAATTCTGACGTAGGCCATACGGGTAAATATTCAAAACCTCCGTCCTCATCGGTATGTATTTTGAGGAAGCAGTTTTGGTTATCGACTAATATCCAAATTTCCCGCTCTTCACCGATTGCACTCAAGAAATATTCGTATCGGTCTTCACAGCTCTGGTTAATTACTTCATTTAGATTGGGAGTACTCATATATAAATTCGCAATGGCTGATTGGTAGCAGGCTGATATTTACAGGCCTGCTCGAATAAGTGTGTAACTGTAACACAGTCAATGCGAGGCATTATGCGCGAATACAAGATACTGTCCAGATGGTTTGATGTGTTGCCCGGTAGTGGAGAAGAGCGGGAGGGATTCTATAGAATATAGGTCTATGAATGGTTTGGAGAGTAAATCGAAGTACTCTAAATAAAATTCTGGCGGAAGGCTTGTTTCCAATACCTCTCTCTATGAGCGACAACTTTTCTTCTTTTGTAATTCATTGGTCAGAAACCTGTTGCGAACTCTACCATATAATACAGTATAAAACCTCAATAAAATCAATTAGTTACAGATTGGCTTTTACAGCAGATAACGCTCAGATTTGCTCTATCAAACGACGTTTATATTAGATAGGTACTTTATCTGGTGGCTTAGCCTGTTTTTGACCTAGAGCCTCTAGTTGCTATTAGAGAAGCTCTGTCAACATTGGAGCTTGTTTATACAAGCTAGGGGCAGTTTATCATTGTGCAATTTAAGTCATGAGTCGATAAAGCTTCAGTTTCCACTGTTACTGCTCTTGTCACAAAGCTGTGATCAAGAAAGGTATCGAAAAGGGCTTTTGCCTGTGACTCTGAAATTCGGGGCAGCCATCAGAACATCGAGACCAGTGCCGAGTATTTCCTCGGCAAAGTTCTTGTGATGGCCGGGTAACCGCGAAAGCGGTTACCGAAAAGATCGCGCCTACCGGCGATTGTTTGGCCATGTTATGTGGCTACTCCTGATTTCATTAAAGACATGGCGGGCCAGTTTCGCTTGCTGGAGTTTGGCAAAGTTGAATTACTATCGAGGAATTGCAGTTCCTTTAAGCAAGCCGCTCAAACTCTTTCTTCGACATATACTTCGCAGTAGGGTAGTAGGGCCCCATGACCAGGCTGTCCATAGGCGCGGGATTTTCCTCAGTAGGTACCGGAATATTGAGGGGGGAGTTCGGCCAGTCGTAGTTGCTCAGTGACGCCTGGTAGCGTATGTAGACGCAGTTGACCCAGCTGCGAGCGCCGATATAGTGCCCCTCGCCGGCTCCGAACTCTATCCATTTGACGCCGTGCTCACGGTCTGCATTTTTGGGCCGATCGATCGCCCGGCTCATGACGATAGTGAACTTACGATCCTCAACCAGTGGTATCTCTTCATCGAAGATTGTCGACCAGCCCAGACCCGACGGCGCTGTGCCCCCAGTGGTAAGAGACCAGTAGCGTACCTGGGTTTGCTCTTCGGGCCAGCTCACCTGACCATGCTTGGTTTTAGGAAAAGTCGGCATCTTACCTTCGATCACCACGACCTCGCCAAAAGCTAGCGAGAACAGGCCAACCATGTATACAGTGTCGGGGTTGTTCAGCCATGCACCTTCATTGCTTGCAGGGCAACGGATAACCCGCTTGATCGGATCGGGGATGAAGGCGCCTTTGACACTGTAATCCATATTCCAGAATCGCTGGAACATGGGGGCGGGCATAGCAGGCGCATTGACCCGGTCCCAGGAGTCCTCGATCAATTGAAGCCATTCTTTAGTCGGGAATTCCTGCTTCTGCCCCTCCTTAGAAGCCAATAATGCACGGCACATTCTCTCGCCTGTTAGCACCACATCGTCGCTGTTGTACAAGCCTTCTTCACTCTGGATCGGGGTCTCCGGAAGGTGCAGCGTGACTGTTGGTAGGCCCAGCTCAACTGGCAATCCACCCTCCTCAAGAGGCGGCATGCGCACGTTGCCTGTGCCATCATAGCCTTTGTCGGGCATATAGTTACGAAACGCGAGGTGGATGCCGGCTCGCTCAGAGTTGGTACCGGTATAAAGTGTATTGGGGCGCGGCTTGCGAGGAGCCTGCCCCGAGCGGATATATACGGTGTAGCGTCGGCGTTCTGTCGGTACATCGCGTCTATTGGGCGACATAAAAGGGTTGATTGAGCCCTCATCGGGCACGATTTGGTCGTCACGCAGGTAACTACCGTTCCCCTGTACTCCGCCCGGCAAATTGTTTGCGATGGTGAGTGAGAAATAACGCAGGTGACCGTAATGTCCCCGCAGCTTCAGGTAAGCGCCTTTTGGCAATTTGAACTGACCGACGAAATAAGTGGAATTTTGATCCGGGTAGGCATTCGCGACTTGAATATCCTGATGCCCGCGCAATAAACCGTAATCGAGCCCCTTTGGCCCACCCCAGAAGCAGCTTAAGCGCTGGTAACGCCAATTAGTGACCTCGACAACAGTCATGGGTACCGGCGTGAGTGCAGTCGTGTCGCCAGGCAAGGTAGTCGGCTCAACCTCTTCCGTGCGTTCAGGTGTCACTTCATCGTTCTTCATGGGGAGTCTCCAAGTGATGCTGCGCCTCGGCCAGTAGCCTAGGGCCCCTGGGCAGAGCGTTTGCATGTGAGTTTTATTAGTGTCATTTTGTTATCTGGGGGGACATCAAGTGAATTGGGCTCACTTACAGCGTGAGAACCTATAGCATAGAAATTTAGATTTATGCTTGCTTTACGCGACATTTTTCATGCGATGACATGGCAGGCTTGAGCGCACCTTTTCGTCGCTTTTTTATTTGCAAGAAACTATGAGATTTTGTCGAAAGCTAGCCCTCCTCTACGAGTACGCTGGGTTCCAGCAAGATAGAGTCGTACAAGTCATTGCTACTCCCTCAGTTCAACTAGCTTTATGAAGAGCGCTTCTTGAGGCTTGACCACTAAAACGAAAGCGAATTTAGCCGATTTCGTACTCAGCGACATTGAACTTCTGCCTGAGGCTGTTGAGTCGATCGATAAATTACATATTTGGTAAATTAATAAATACAATCATTTAATAGCTGCCTCATCAGTCCGAACTATGAGGTATGGGGTTTTCAGGAGATAGGCTAGGTTGGCTGAGGGGATTATGTTCAAGCGCTCTAGAAAAAAGCGTTTGTATTCTTTTATTCTACGCTTGCACCAACCATGCCGAGCAGGTACTGGTGTAGCTGCTTAACCGGGGAGCGGCCCATAAAAAATACCCCTAAGCTCTCGCAATCGCCTCCTCCTCTTCGATCGATACTTCAGCGGACCAGGCTTTATCATTGGCGACTAGGGTGCATAGTATGAGTGGGCAGCTGTTATTGATGACGCCCGCGTGAATCAGGCCAATACGCTGACCACCAGCATCTAACTCTATAGCCAAAGGCTAGCGCCTAATTTGGTTCACTAAATACTGACGTCCTTCCGCCCTTAGCTTGTAGAACCATTCACCACCGTTAGATTTGTGTCTGGGTGCAGTTTTAGGATTCTCATGTCCGGAAATCATCATGGCTTCATGGTTGCCTAAAACACTGAGGTCGGGTTTGTGATCAATAAGCGTGAGTAAAGACTCGTTGTGAAGGCCTCTATCGATCAGATCTCCAAGGTAAAACAGAAGGTTGTAGAATAGATCGAAAGTACCTCTTGCAGTTGTTTATTTAATTGATGAAAGTGGCCGTGAACATCTCCAACACCTAAATCCCGACCAAATTGGTTTATTCAGATCTCCTTCAGCTTATAGTCCACATAATTGCAAGGCTTGGGCTTGGTCTTGGTCTTGGTCTTGGTCTTGGTGCTTGAGATTAAGTGTCGGTAAAACCCCATCGTAAACCAGGTTGGATACCGTCAGGTCTTCATCCATCTCCTCACCTTGTAGCGGTATGGTTTTGAGTTTTCTACGTAGGCATCTGCCGGATTTTACTGATTTCCAGTTATGGAGATGATGAAGTGAGGGCAGCTTACTGTGCCTCTAAGCGAAGCATACCGAATCGAAGATATCCTTAAGTGTGTATGGAATTACCTTTACCAAGTTTTCATGAAACATCCCTTAGATGTTGGGAGAGTCGTCAGCATGAATAAAACTTCATTACCTCCAGTGCCGAATTATATCTAAAACTGGTATTGGAGCAGTATGTAAACAGAGGCTATTTCAATAAATCACCTGAAAAAAAGATAAGTTCTGCCTGATCTTGTAGAGAATCATATACGTTTGTGCCAGAAATATTAGTCTTAATTTATCGCTTTTCCGCTTGCCTTAGCTGAGGTGAGACTTCAGACTCGCAGCTTTTATTGATGCGCATGGATAAGTAACTAAAAATTAAATGTGGTGATGTGAAGTATATAATAAGGGTGTCAATTCCATTTTTTCTGTTTGTTGGCTTATCCCAGTGAGGGGGAGTAAATGATTCATATTATTGGGCCACTTAGAGCCCAAATCCCCAATACTTTAAAAACCCAAATAATGCCTGTGACTATATAGTGTGGTTATGCAATCACTTTCAGGTTCATATCGACAGGATTTGAGTGAAAATCGCCCTTCTGACCCTCAGATATTTCATTGTGGATTCTGCTCAGCTATGTGGTGTCCCGTTTTTGCGAAGATATACGGAAAAAGACCTGGGTTCCGCCACTATTCAAGTTAGCCAACTAAACAGCATCACCGAGGCCGGCCCGGCTGCACAGATCACTGTATAAGAAACGGTATTGACAGATAAGAACTACACCTAACAACACCATACCCTACGCCGCCCAGGGCCTAATAGACCCCGCCGCCAGTCTTAATCTGGCCCTGGATACAGTAGACGCACTGCTACAGCTGGAAGTGCTCAATATACAGAACGATCCACCGGGCTCCGCCATCAATGGCGATCGCTATCTTGTCGGTACCGGCTCTGGCGCCTGGTCCGGCAAAGACGGCCAGCTTGCCCGCTATGTGGCAGACCCCGGCTACTAGCAATTTTTCCCGGCAAAAGTGGCCCTGAATAAAGCGGACGGCTTGCTGTATGTAAATGGCAGCAGCGGCTGGCAAATTGCCAACCGCCCGGCGATTTTGACACAGATTACTGGGGATACATCGACGGATTTAGCGGGGGTGGTTAAGCAGATGTTAGGTGCTTTGAATGGGCTCTATTGGGAAAGCCAGACTATTTAAAGATGCAAGTTTAAAATGCAGTTGAGCTATGGATATAGACTATGAAGTCACCGCAAAGCACCATCGTATTAGATGTAAAAACCGGCTCAAGAGGCCGTATCGTGAAAGTAACGCCCTTCATTTGCGTGGAATATTTCCACGGCGAGACAAAGTCCTCCACATTTGGGAGCAAGGCTTTGTTCTGGGAAACACATTTGAGCATGTGATGGCTCTCCGGCCTGAAGGCTGGAGCTTATGGGCTCTAAGCCGCAACCGTCGCTATATCGGATTTACGCCTGCCGCCATCAACAGTGATTGCTACCCCTTCCGTCTTTAACCCCATCAAGCTTATGTTTTTTGTTAATCACGTCACAAAATCCAGAGCAAACTTCTCGATGTGATGACGCGCAATCGATTTGTGCGGGTCCTCAAAATATAGTCCAATAATTTTTAATTATTTGGGAATGTTTGGCTCACGAGCCCTGAAGCAACCTAAAAAGGTCACGGCATCCAATCGTACACTGGGTACAGATACGACTCTGAGGGCCGCACACTTAGTAAAACGCTTATTTCGTAGGGGCCTCCAATTGAAGTTCTCTTGAAAATTTTGATTTCTTCGTGAATGTATCTAGGAATGATAAGAGATAGTTTTGAAAAAAATATTTAATCTATTTTTTCGGTGCCTTGGGGTTTTGATGCTTGTTGATTTAGCGCATGCTGGCCCAAAATATTGTTCAAATCCAGGGGCTTACTACTGTGCTTCAATAGTTTTTGATCCGGTATCCTCTGATATTTGTAGTTCAGATCCTCTAGGAGCAATTATTGTTGGAGTAAATTACAGTCAGTTGGATATGGATCAAGCTGCAGGTATGACTAATAGCCCGGATTGGAGCGGTCCGACAGGCTGGGATTATTACGGAAAAACAGAAAATCCTAATTTAAGTGGTGGTGTTTCCGCTTGGATTTACTACAAAAAAAGTTGGACTTATATAAAAGATTCATCGACACGAAACCATATTGTAGCAGTTAGATTATATGACTGCCTGCCATGCGAATACCCATACTCTTGGGACCCTCTAGAAAGGCGGTGTATGAAATATTGCCCCCCATCTCGCCCCATTCTAAATACTGAAACTGGACTATGTGAATCTGAGGGGCCCCAACAATGTGAAATTACCGAAGGTAATCCGGTGGTGGTGGCAACAGGAGAAAAAGTTCAGTATGAGCTTCCAGATTATCAGTCTATAGGTGATTTTCCATTGGTATTCAAGAGGAATTACAGAAGCCAGAGAGCGATTGATGCTAATCCTATCTATAATTATCAGTTCCTTAATGTAGACGCTACGGATCTATTTACAGATATCACCAACTCATCGTCTGGTTGGAAGAAATACTACCAACCGAGTGGTTATGTTTCGGGGAAATCTTATTCCGGGTGGAATCAGTCTGAGAATCCAGATGGTAGCCAATCTTATATTCCCCCAGAAGTAGGGTTCAAACAGTGGCGTCATAACTACCAATATAGTTTGTGGATTTCTGAAGATGGTGTGTCTGCCAAGTTGCGTAACCCTAATGGTGAGGATTTTAGATTTTCTAAGGATGGTGATTTATTTGTTAGTAGTCAGCTCAATGGAAAGAATCTGACTCCCATTTTTATCGATAGTATCAATACCGGTTGGCTTTATAGGCCAAAGAGAGGTGTATCTCATACCTATGATTTAGAAGGTAAGTTAGTTCGTGTAGAGAAAACAGCTGATATCTACCACTCGCTTGAATACGATGATCAAGGGTATCTTGTTAAAGTATCTCACAGCCTGGGTGGGGAAATTGTGCTCTCCTACAATGCTAAAGGCCAGTTGTCTTCTATAGCCCCAAAAGACCAAAAACTTAAGGTGAGTTATAGCTATGATGGAAGTGGAAACCTAAATTTGGTGACATTTCAAGAGTTAAATTCTGATGGTGAAGGAACTGCTGAGTACTCTAGACAGTACCATTATGAGAGTAACCGCCATCCATATGCACTCACAGGTATTACGGATGAACGTGGTATTCGTTATGTAACCTGGGTATATGACGATATGGGACGTGTTACTAGAAATTCACTGGCGAATGATAATGGGACTTATACCTTTGGGTATCCTAGTGAGGGTAAAACTAGCGTTACTAATCCATTAGGAAAAAAAACTGACTATTTCTATAGTCTGACTTCAGATACCAAAAGACTCTATAAGGTTGAAGGCCAGCCATCTGCCAGCTGTTTAGGGGCTACCCGGACTATAAGTTATTACTCCAACGTTTTGCCACATAAGGTTACTGATTGGGAAGGTGTTCAAAATTTTTATGAGTACAATACTCGAGGGTTGGAAAGAAAGAAAATTGAAGCACCTTTTGATAAGGCTCAAAGAAATATCTATACCGAATGGCATCCTACCGAGCCCTGGCCTGTGAAGATTACTACTGAGAGTGAAATCATAGAATATGAATATGATTCCAATGGAAATATCCTCTCTGAAACTAGAACTCAAAAATGAAATTATTGAGTTCTATTGTTAGTTATAATATAAGGTTGAGACTTGTTTTGAATATTATTAAAAATTTATTCTTTGGGCTATTAGGGCTTTTTGTTCTTGTCGCCACGACGCATGCTGATCCAAAATATTGTTCGACTCCGGGGACCTACTACTGCGCTACTAGAGTTTCGGATCCGGAAACCTCAAATAGTTGCAGTTCAGATCCTCTAGAAGCAATTATTGTTGGAGTAAATTATAGTCAGGCGGAGATGGATGAAGCAGCAGATATGACTAATAGCCCGGATTGGAACAATCCGACAGGCTGGGTTTATTACGGTGAATCAGAAAATCCTAGTTTAAGTAATGGTATTTCCGCTACGATTTGGTACCGTAAAATTTGGACTAGTACAAAAGATTCATCGACACGAAGCCATATAGTAACAGTTAAATTGTATGACTGCCTACCATGCGAATATCCATACTCCTGGGATCCTCTAGAAAAGCGGTGTATGAAATATTGCCCTCCTTCTCGTCCCACTCTAAATTCCGAAACTGGGTTGTGTGAATCTGAGGGCCCTAAACAATGTGAAATTACCGAAGGTAATCCAGTTGTGGTGGCAACAGGAGAAAAAGCTCAGCATGAACTGCCAGATTATCAGTCTCTTGGTAATTTTCCATTGATATTCATGAGAAATTATAGAAGCCAGAGAGCAGTTGATGCTAATCCTATCTATAATTATCAGTTCCTTGATGTAGATGCTACGGATATATTTACAGAGGTGGCCAACTCATCTTCTGGTTGGAAGAAGCACTATCAACCGAGTGGTTATGTTTCAAATACACCTTATTCAGGGTGGAATCAGTTAGAGAACCCAGATGGTAGCCAATCTTACGTTCCCCCAGAAGTAGGGTTCAAACAGTGGAGTCATAACTACCAATATAGTTTGTGGATTTCTAAAGATGGTGCGTCTGCCAGGTTGCGAAACCCTAATGGTGAGAGCTTTAGGTTTTCGAAGGAAGGGGATACATATGTTAGTAGTCAGCTCAATGGTAAAAATCTAACCCCCATTTATACCGATAGTATCAATACCGGTTGGCTTTATAGGCCAAAGAGAGGTGTATCTCATATTTACGATCTAGTGGGTAAGTTAGTTCGTGTAGAGAAAACAGCCGATATCTACCACTCGCTTGAATACGATGATCAGGGGTATCTTATTAAAGTATCTCACAGCCTGGGTGGGGAAATTGTGTTCTCTTACAATGCTAAAGGCCAACTTTCTTCAATAAAGCCAAAAGACCAAAGGCTAAATGTAAATTATAGCTATGATGATCGTGGTAATCTCACTGTGGTTACATTTCAGGAATTTAATGTAGATGGTGAAAAAACTGTAGAGTATTCCAGGCAGTATCATTATGAGAGTGGCCGTCATCCATATGCGCTCACAGGTATTACGGATGAGCGTGGTATTCGTTATGTAACCTGGGTATATGACGACATGGGGCGTGTTATCAAAAATTTTCTGGCCGATAACAAGTCGACCTATATTTTTGAGTACCCTAGTGAGTACAGGACTATTGTTACTAACCCATTAGGCAAGAAAACCGATTACGTTTATGGTTTGTCTGGCAAGCTCTATAGCGTTGAAGGGCAGCCTTCCGCCAATTGTTTAGGAGCAAGCCGGTCTATTAGCTATTACTCCAACGGTTTACCACATAGGATTACTGATTGGGAGGGGGTCCAAACTGCTTATGTGTACAATAGTCGGGGGTTAGAAACGATGAAAATACAAGCAATTTTTAAGGATGGTCGGAGAACAACTGATACCGAATGGCACCCTACAGAGCCCTGGCCTGTGAAGATTACTACTGAGAGTGAAATCATAAAATATGAATATGATTTCAATGGAAATATCCTCTCAGAAACCAGAACTCAAAAATGAAAGTATTGAATTCTATTGTTAGTTATAATATAAGGTTGAGATTTGTTTTGAATATTATTAAAAATTTATTCTTTGGGGTATTAGGGGTTTTTGTTCTTGTCGCCGCGGCGCATGCTGATCCAAAATATTGTTCGAGGTCGGGAACCTATTATTGTGGTGTAAAAGTGGATGATCCTGCATCGCATGAGGATTGCCGGACGGATGTGAAAAGTGCATTTATTCCCGGGGTAAATCTTCATTGGAGAGAGTTTGACTGTTCCGGTTGGAAAGGCCCGTCAGATTGGGTTTATCAATATGATATTGCTCTCAGCAGTACGGAGGAATCTGCAGGGGTTTATGGGAAGCAGCTTTATTGGAGGACTTGCGAACTTACTGACGGCACAATAAAGAAGATTCAATCTGGTGTCGTGTATATGTATCAGTGTCAAACTTGTGAGCATCCTTACTCCTGGGATCCTGTAAAAAACCAGTGTATCAAATATTGCCCTCCATCTCGTCCCGTTTTAAATGAGGAAACTGGGCTATGTGAATCTGAGGGTCGCCAACAATGTGAAATTACCGAAGGTAATCCGGTTGTGGTGGCAACTGGGGAAAAAGTTCAGCATGAACTGCCAGATTATCAGTCTCTAGGTGATTTTCCATTGGTTTTCAAAAGGAATTATAGAAGCCAGAGGGCGATAGATGCTAATCCTATCTATAATTACCAGTACTTTAATGTAGATGCTACGGATCTATTTACAGAGATAACCAACTCATCGTCTGGTTGGAAGAAATACTACCAGCCGAGTGGTTATGTTTCGGGAAAATCTTATTTCGGGTGGGATCAGTCTGAGGATCCAGATGGTAGTCAGTCTTATGTTCCTCCAGAAGTAGGGTTTAAACAATGGCGTCATAACTACCAATATAGTTTGTGGATTTCTGAAGATGGCGCTACTGCCAGGTTGCGAAACCCTAATGGCGAGGACCTTAGGTTTTCTAAGGGTGGTGATTTATTTGTTAGTAGCCAGCTCAATGGTAAAAATCTAACTCCCATTTTTACTGATAGTATCAATACCGGATGGCTTTATAGGCCGAAGAGAGGCGTATCTCAAACTTATGATTTAGAGGGTAAGTTAGTTCGTGTAGAGAAGACGGCTGATATCTACCACTCGCTTGTATACGATGACCAAGGGTATCTTGTTAAAATATCTCATAGCCTGGGTGAGGAAATTGCGCTTTCCTACAATGCTAAAGGCCAGTTGTCTTCTATAGCCCCTAAAGACCAAAAACTAAAGGTAAATTATAGCTATGATGGAAGTGGAAACCTAAATTTGGTGACATTTCAAGAGTTAAATTCTGATGATGATGGAACTACTGATTACTCTAGACAGTACCATTATGAGAGTAGCCGCCATCCATATGCACTCACAGGTATTACGGATGAGCGTGGTATTCGTTATGTAACCTGGGTATATGACGATATGGGACGTGTTACCAGAAATTTACTGGCGAATGATAATGGGACTTATACCTTTGAGTATCCTAGTGAGAGTAAAACTAGCGTTACTAATCCATTAGGTAAACAAACAGATTATCTGTACAGTTCTTCATCAGGTAGTAAGCGCTTGTATGGAATTATAGGTCAACCCTCTACAAATTGTGTTTCGGCAACTCGAAGTATTACCTATTTATCAAATGGGTTGCCATACAAAACAACAGACTGGGAGGGCAATGAAACTATATATGGATATAACAGTCGTGGCCTTGAAAATGTAAGGTATGAAGCCTTTTATGATAATGCTCAGAGAAAAACTGATACCGAATGGCATCCCACCGAGCCCTGGCCTGTGAAGATTACTACTGAGAGTGAAATCATAGAATATGAATATGATTCCAATGGAAATATTCTCTCTGAAACTAGAACTCCAAAATAAAGTGATTGATTACAGTTAATAGCAATAGAGGAAGCCCTGAGTAAATCAGGGCGGCAAACTAGAAATCAAGTAAGTTCGAAGGAATTGATATGTATTTAAGCAAGTCTATTCTTGCGGGGGCTTTTAGCTTATTGGTGGCTCATGGCACCCATGCAGCGATTACCGAGCAAAGCTGGTCCTATACCTACACCACCGCGGGCAAGATGGAGACGGCGGATGGTCCGCGTACGGATGTTACCGATGTCACCACTTATACCTACGATGGTAATAATCGCCTAGCAACAACCACTAATGCTTTAGGTCACTTGGAATCTATCCTGGAGTACGATACGGCTGGTCGTCCTTTAAAAGCGCAGAATGCAAATGGTGTACAAACGCACTTTACCTATACGGCGCGTGGTTGGTTAAAAACTACGACGGTTAAAGCCGCCTCCGGTGATTTGGTCACTACCTATACCTATGATCCTGTGGGCCAGGTTACCAATATTGCCTATCCAGATGGCTCCAGCGTTACCTTTGAGTACGATGCCGCGCGGCGTTTAACCGCGACAGAAAACTCCCTGGGAGAGCGGGTGGAATACACCCTGGATGCCGCCGGTAATATCAAAGAAGAGAAGGTATTTGCTGCGGATGGCACAACCCTGGTGCGTTCCGTCAGCCGTAGTTACGATGAGCTGAGTCGCCTGATCGATGTCGATGGTAACAACGGCCAGAACACCTCTATTGCCTACGATAAAAACGGCAAGCGTATATCCACCACAGACGGTAATCAAAATAGCACCGGTGAAGCCCGCGATGCCCTGGGTCGGGTAGAAACGGTCACCGATGCCGATAGCAATCAGATCAAGTACACCTACGACAGTGCCGACCGTATCACCTCGGTCACTGATCAGCGTGGCAATAAGACGACTTACCAATACGACTTTGCCGGCAACCTGCTCAAGCTGACCAGCCCGGATACCGGGATTACCACCTACGATTACGACGAAGCCGGCAACCTCAAGGTACGCACCGATGCCCGTGGTATCACCGCCAATTACAGCTACGACGCCCTCAACCGCCTCACTGCCATTAGCTACCCAGGTAATACCAGTGAAAATGCCATTTTCATTTACGACAGTACCGAAGGAGGTAATAAAGGGATAGGGCAGCTCACCGGCTACAGTAACGATGCGGGCTCCACTGCGCTCACTTACGATGACCTGGGCCGAATTACCCGGCAGGACGACACCATTGCCAGCTGGAGCTTCAGCACCCAGTACAGCTACGACAGCCTTGGCCGTATCAGCAGTATTACCTATCCCTCCGGCCGCATCGTTAGCTACAGCCGCGATGCCCTGGGCCGTATTTCAGCAGTTACCTCAAAGGAAAATAGCCAAGCCAGTGCACGCCCACTGGTCAGCAATATCCAATACCAGCCCTTCGGCGGTATTAGCTCCATGGATTACGGCAATGGCATTACCCAACGCTATAGCTACGACCTGGATGGCCGCTTGGAAACCGTTAGCGCCTCAGGTATCGGCACTATCCGCTCCGAGTTCTATACCTACGACCTCGCCAACAATATCACCGGTATAGCCGACAACCTGGATAACACCAAAGACCGGGGTTTTATCTACGACAAACTTAACCGCCTCACTGACGAAGGGTTTGTCGAAGGGGAGAATCGCTACTACTACGACCTGGTTGGCAACCGCACGCAAAAGGATGAGAAGGATACTGAGAATACCCAGAACAGTACCGTCTACAACTATGAAGCCAACTCCAACCGCCTGACCAGCAAAGCTGGCAAAGTCTGGGTTACCGACGAGGTCGGCAACACCATCAGTAGTGAAGATGGCAGTAAGCTTTATACCTACAACCATGCCAACCGCCTCAAAACCTATAGCGAAGATGGCACACTTAAAGGTACCTACTACTACAACGCCCTCGGCCAAAGAGTGCGTACCGACAAAGCGGAAGACAACCTGCTGCACTACGACCTAAGTGGCCAATATCTGGGTGAAACCAATATGACTACTGATGGTAGTCCCATCCAAAGTCAGGTGGATTACATCTACGTTGATAACATGCCTATTGCCCAGGTAAGAACCACTTATAGCGACGGGCAGGTACAGAGTACAGCACTGACCTATCTTCACACCGATCACCTCAATACCCCTCGTATTGCTACCAATGAGAGTCAAGCGATTGTATGGCGCTGGGACAGTGATGCGTTTGGGAAATCCGAGCCTAATGCTGATGCGGATGGAGATACCAATCAGACCTTAGTGAATCTGAGATTCCCTGGGCAGATTAAAGGCACTGAGGCTCCGCATTACTATAACTATTTCAGGGATTATGATGCGGGTAGTGGGCGTTATTTGCAGAGTGATCCGATTGGTTTAGATGATGGGCCGAATACTTTCGTTTATGTAGGAGGCGACCCGGTAAATTCTTTTGATTCCAATGGATTAAATCGGCGACGAGTTAATGCCCCATCCAATAATCAAACGCTTATTAACTTACAGGTTAACACATTAGTAAATACTATTCGAAGAAATTATGACCCGGGATTTAGCTATCGAACAGTAAGGCCGCTAAATCATAGGTATAATCGCGATGACGTGACAGCTCTCCAAAATGCCTTGAATCAATATCAGCGTTACGGGCAATGTCCTGCCTCAGGGTATTCTCCAACTGGACAATCGGGTAGTCCTTTGAATGTATTGCCAGGGCCTTCAAACTTGCCCACTGCTATTAACGGAACTTTTTTCTCTTCGCACGCAATGCAAAGAATGCAAGGAAGAGGTATCCCTCCGTCAGCTGTTTTGAATACGATTAATAATGGCCAGGCTTCGCCAGGAAATCGGCCCGGCACAACTTATCATTCAGGTAGTAGAGTTAATGCAGTAACAAACTCCTCAACAGGCAATGTTGTAACTGTTATCCCATCAGGAGGTAGTTAAGTGGATTTGAAGACTCAGGCGAAAATAAAACGAATTGGACTTCTAGTCGGATTATATACCATAGATGATATTGTGAAGTGGGCGGAAAAAATAATTCTTGATCTTGATGATATAGAGGAATACGAGATCTTTGATATTGCAGGTGGTCAAATGATGAATGTAAACGAGATGTCTTCTTTACTTGCGCAGCTTTCAGGAGGGGAGGATTCTGAGAATGTATTGCCTCACTTGTATGCAGACCTAAAAAGTAAGGCTCAAAATTCTAGAGAAGGAGTTCGTTTAGCTGTTAGCTGTTTGGCAAACTTATCTTCTTTGACCTCTGGAAATGAGGGCTCCTTATATTTTAAGGATGCATTTGAAGATGCCGACAAAGGGGTTTATGGAAATGAATCTAGCTTGACTAACGAGCTATTTTTATTCTTAGAGAAAAAGTCACAATTTAAAAATAATTAATCCAATGAATGCCCAGTTATATGCTGGGCTTACCTCTTAAATCCAATTTTAGGGGTAGCCTTGGATATCCAACGCTTTTAAAGCTAGATTATAAGCAAGACCTTTTGTTTCAATGCATGCATGATGAGTAGTAGTCCAATCTAGACGATATTCTAAAGTAGATTAGTTCAGGCCAAATCTATCAGCACCTAAGTTGCTCGGCCTAGAAGTTTGCATAGAAGTTTCAATGTACTTCCTATTGTTCATAAAAAGCGGGCATAATGCTCGCTTTAATAAATAACTTCCTGTGAGTGACTCTTTTTGTAGTAATTCGATTTCTACAGCCTGTTGGGGAAGGTTCCACATGAGCGAAACCTCAATTCTGGTATTTATAATTTTCTCTTTATGTATTTCGTTACGCCCAGTTCAGCAAATAAGGAATATTCTCAAAGTCACCGGATGCTGTGATTTGAGTCACTTAGTGCTGTAATTCACACCTCTATTGTGAATCCTGCCTCTCAGCGACTTTAAAAATCCAGTTAAATCAACAAGTTACAGCTTTATCATACCAACAAGTGACTCTCGGATTCACAACATCTAGCGACTCTAATGTTATGGAGGCACACTATCTGGTGACTCAATCCGTTTTTGGCCTTGGGTCACTAGTTGCTATGAAAGATTCTCGGTCAATGTTGGAGCTCATTTAGGCAGACTAGGGTCATTTCCTCGCCCGGCTCTCCACGGTATGAGTCCATAAAGTGGCAGTTCCCCACTGTTACGCCTTTGGGAACAAAGTTGTGACCAAGGAAGAGGGCATCGATACCCTTAATCTTGAAAGGAGCAAGGCTTTTTAAGTCGGCTGAGTGTATTGTGTCCAAGCGCTCTCGAAAAAGTCGTTTGTATTCGGCCATTGTACGCTTCGCGTCGCCCATGCCTAGCTGATGCTGGTATAGCTGCTTAGCCAGGGGGGCCATAAGAAATCCTCTGAAGCCCTTGCAATCGCCCCCTCCTCTTCGAGCGATACTCCAGTGGACCAGGCTTTATCAATGGTAGCTAGGGCGTGCTGCGTAAGTGGTCAGCTATTGTTGAGAGCGTTCGCGTGGATCAGGCCAATACGCTGATCACCAGTATCTAACTCTATAGCCCAAGGCCAGTGCCTAATACGGTTCACTAAATATTGACGTTCTTCCGCCCTCAGCTTGTAGAACCATTCACCACCGTTAGATTTGTGCCTGGGTGCCGTTTCAGGATTCTCATGTCCAGCAATCATCATTGCTTCATGGTTGCCTAAAACACTGAAATAGGTTTGTTTGTCAATCAGTGAGAGTAAAGACTCGCTGTGAGGGCCTCTATCGATCAGATCTCCAAGGCAAAATAGGCGGTCGCAGGATGGATCGAAAGCAACCTCTTGCAGCTGTTTATCTAATTGATGTAAGTGGCCGTGGATATCTCCGACAACGAAATCCCGACCAAACTGGCTTCTTCCGATTTTTAGATAAATGCTCATGAATTTTAGGAGTTCGCTGCAAGTAAGTTCTTAAATTGTTAAAAGTTACGTCTTGGTCATCGGGGGTGATTTACAAAATTAGCGTAGGTGAGATTAGCATTTACCTTTTCTCTACTCCGGGCTCCATCTCAAGTCGTATATGGTCGAGGAATACAGCATCGCCTTTGCTAAGTGTTCGTAAAGTACCTCTTAGGTTTTGGGAGAATCGACACTATAGAATAAGACTTTTTTACCTCCTGTAGCGAATTATATCTAAAGCTGGTATTGGAGAAGAAGGTGAATAGAGGCTCTTTCAATAAATCATTTCCTAGATTGCCAGCATAAATAACACTCACCTATCCATTCATAAATATAATTTTGCTCGATGGTTTGACACCTTGAATTGTCTTCGTAGTTTCGCATGATTCCGTGACCAACTAAGGTATAAAGCTTTGCCCTCTGAGGTTTATTCTATTTATGATTGGTCATAATTTATCTGGTGACATTTCTTATACTAACCTTGAAGCTTACAACGTCGAGGTTCTCATTCTAATCCACCAAACATATAACAAGAAATAATTCTACGATTAGCCTGGCAAAAAAAATAAGTTCTGTCTGGTTTTATAGAAAATCATGTACGTCTGTGCCAGATTCATTGGTCTTAGATTATTGCTTTTCCACTTGATTTACCTAAGGTGAGACTTCAGACTCGCATATTTTTATAAGTGCGCATGATTTGGTGGGGAGGGAAATAAGAGATGAAAATTTTAGGTTGATTCACTCTGGTATATAAGGAAGTGGGATATATCTTGTTTTCATTACTACTCTGCTATTATCTCAAGTTTAAATCTATATCTTTATAAGCTAATTAAGAGCTGTATTCATGCATTATTTTTTTGGGTTTTTGTTATTCTTTTCAACTTCTATTGTTATGGCAAAGTGCCACAACATCGACAGGGGTTTTTTCTCAAGTTACAAGGCGGCTGAGCAGGCTTGTGAGGGTGATGCAGGAGGTGGCTTTAATTGTACCACCGGGCTGGATAATGACTCAGGGCTTAACTACCATGCTTATGCGCGTATAGAAGAAAGATCAGGGGAGATTTTGGAGCCGGTATCGGCTGGAGGACGTTGTGGATCTTCTTCAAGAACAGAGACTAGATATTTCTATTATTATAAATGGGATCTCTCTGAGTGGCAAAGTTGCACTGAGAAGACTGAAGGATATTATAGCTCGTATGAAGCTGCTGGAGAGGCCTGTAGTGCGGCCGCGGGTAATGGTTTTATTTGTACGACCGGGTTAGATAGGGAGACAGGTTATAATTATCATTCTTATCGAATACGAGAGCATGCTAATACTGGTGAGGGTGCTGATGTCATTCGGTCGGCGGGTGGTTCTTGTCTTGAGTGGATGTATCATACAACGGATTATTACTATTACTACTCCAATGAAGAGCCCAAGTGTGAAATGCCTACCACATGGAATGGGTCTCATTGTATTAAAGAGTGCCCAGTAGATAAGCCTTGGTCAGATAAAGTTCGTGATTGTGTAGCTCCTCCAGAACCTCAAAGCTGTGGTAATTTGGCAGGTAATCCGATCAATTTTCTTAATGGTCAAAAATTACAAAGGGAGTCAGTATTTTCCTTGACGGGTGATTTCCCTCTGACCTTTTCTTGGCTCTACAACAGCTTTGGTAATCAGATTAAGTCAGGTGCTGGTTATTCCATAAGCAAGTACTATACAGGTTCGAAGGTCACACATATTGAAGATCCTATTTCACTGAAGCAGAAAGCTATTACGTTTGCGCTGCCGCTTGATAGAGGAATAAACACCGAATATACCGGGAGCGCCAAAGATCACTGGCGCCATAATCACAGCTACTTTCTTGCCTACTATACATTGCCTGATGGTAAAACAGAGCGAATGATTGCATACCGTCCAAATGGAAATGATCTTCACTTTGAAAATGAGAATGGCAGTTTTGTAGCGGAGGCCAATAGGGATTGGCAGGTAACAAAAATATTAGATGAAAGTAATGAGTATTCCGGCTGGAAGCTTCAGGCAAATGCCCGCATAGAAACCTATGATACTGCTGGCCGTATTCTTCGTATAGAAAATCAGCAGGGACAGGGCATTAGCTATACCTATGATGATAATGGTGTTTATCAATCCTCTATTGCCGATGACAATGGCAATAGCGTTGCTCTTACCTGGATCGATGGCAAAGTAACCCAGATTACACGCAATAATGGGTCTGTCTACAAGTTTGCCTACACGGAAAATGGCTTGCTACAGTCTATTACTTTCCCTGGCAGCGATAACCCTCAACGTACTTTCCGCTATGAAGACAGTCGCTTCCCTAATGCCTTAACCGGGGTTACCGATGAGGCTGGAAAAATTTACAGCACTTTTGCTTATGACGATCTAGGCCGGGCAATTCGTACAGAGCACAACGGCGGTGCAGAATCTGTGGATGTGGAATATATCGATGAGAATACTCGTCGCCTTACCAATGCTCTCGGCAAGAAGACCACCTATAGCTATTCCGAAGTGAATGGGGTAAAGCGTATAAAATCAGTAGACGGAGAAGCATCCGCTAATTGTGCCGCAGCAAATAAGGCTTATACCTACGATGCTAATGGGTTTGTAGCTAGTGAAACGGACTGGGATGGCAATAAAACTACTTATACCCGAGACAACCTAGGGCGTGAATTGACTCGCACGGAAGCCGCTGGAACCCCCGAAGCCAAGCTAATAACTACCGAGTGGCATGAGACCCTCAATCTACCTAAAAAGGTCACTACTCCCGAGGCTATTACTGAGTACAGCTATGATCCCGAAGGTCATCTACTCAGTAAGAAAGTCACGCCAATAGAAGGTTCTTAATAAGAACGGTTTACACTAATTTTAAACAAAACCAACTTACGAAAAAGAAAGTTCGAAGGAATTGATATGTATTTTAGCAAGTCTATTCTTGCGGGGGCTTTTAGCTTATTGGTGGCCCATGGCACCCATGCGGCGATTACCGAGCAAAACTGGTCCTATACCTACACCACTGCGGGCAAGATGGAGACGGCGGATGGTCCGCGTACGGATGTTACCGATGTCACCACTTATACCTACGATGGTAATAATCGCCTAGCAACAACCACTAATGCTTTAGGTCACTTGGAATCTATCCTGGAGTACGATACGGCTGGTCGTCCTTTAAAAGCGCAGAATGCAAATGGTGTACAAACGCACTTTACCTATACGGCGCGTGGTTGGTTAAAAACTACGACGGTTAAAGCCGCCTCCGGTGATTTGGTCACTACCTATACCTATGATCCTGTGGGCCAGGTTACCAATATTGCCTATCCAGATGGCTCCAGCGTTACCTTTGAGTACGATGCCGCGCGGCGTTTAACCGCGACAGAAAACTCCCTGGGAGAGCGGGTGGAGTACACCCTGGATGCCGCCGGTAATATCAAAGAAGAGAAGGTATTTGCTGCCGATGGCACAACGCTGGTGCGTTCCGTCAGCCGCAGTTACGATGAGCTAAGTCGCCTGATCGATGTCGATGGCAATAACGGCCAGAACACCTCTATTGCCTACGATAAAAACGGTAAGCGTATATCCACCACAGACGGCAATCAAAACAGTACCGGTGAAGCCCGCGATGCCCTGGGCCGGGTCGAAACGGTCACCGATGCCGATAACAATCAGATCAAGTACACCTACGACAGTGCCGACCGCATCACCTCGGTCACTGATCAGCGTGGCAATAAGACGACTTACCAATACGACTTTGCCGGCAACCTGCTTAACCTGACCAGCCCCGATACCGGCATTACCACTTTCGATTACGATGAAGCTGGCAACCTCAAGGTACGCACCGATGCCCGTGGTATTACCGCCAACTACAGCTACGACGCCCTTAACCGCCTCACGGCGATTAGCTACCCAGGCAATAGCAGTGAAAATGCCATTTTCACTTATGACAGCATCGACGGTGGCAATAAAGGGATAGGGCAACTCACCGGCTATAGTAACGATGCGGGCTCCACTGCGCTCACTTACGATGACCTGGGCCGAATTACCCGGCAGGACGATATCATTGCCAGCTGGAACTTCAGTACCCAGTACGGCTACGACAGCCTTGGCCGTATCAGCAGTATTACCTATCCCTCCGGCCGCATCGTTAGCTACAGCCGCGATGCCCTGGGCCGTATCTCAGCTGTTACTTCAAAGGAAAATAGCCAAGCCAGCGCACACACACTGGTCAGCAATATCCAATACCAGCCCTTCGGCGGATTAGCTCCATGGATTACGGCAATGGCATTACCCAACGCTATAGCTACGACCTGGATGGCCGCCTGGAAACCGTTAGCGCCTCCGGTATCGGCACTATCCGCTCCGAGTTCTATACCTACGACTTCGCCAACAATATCACCGGTATAGCCGACAACCTGGACAATGCCAAAGACCGGGGTTTTATCTACGACAAACTTAACCGCCTCACCGACGAAGGGTTTGTCGAAGGGGAGAATCGCTACCACTACGACCCGGTTGGCAACCGCACGCAAAAAGATGAGAAGGATACTGAGAATACCCAGAGCAGTACCGTCTACAACTATGAAGCCAACTCCAATCGCCTGACCAACAAAGCTGGCAAAGTCTGGGTTACCGACGAGGTCGGCAACACGATCAGTAGTGAGGATGGCAGTAAGCTTTATACCTACAACCATGCCAACCGCCTCAAAACCTATAGCGAAGACGGCACACTCAAAGGTACCTACTACTACAACGCCCTCGGCCAAAGAGTGCGTACCGACAAAGCGGAAGACAACCTGCTGCATTACGACTTAAGTGGCCAATATCTGAGTGAAACCAATATGACTACCGATGGCAGTGCCATCCAGAGTCAGGTGGATTATATCTACGTTGATAACATGCCTGTTGCCCAGGTAAAAACCACTTACAACGAAGGGCAGGTGCAGAGCACAGCACTGACCTATCTTCACACCGATCACCTCAATACCCCTCGTATTGCTACCAATGAGAGTGAAGCGATTGTATGGCGTTGGGACAGTGATGCGTTTGGGAAATCCGAGCCTAATGCTGATGCGGATGGGGACACGAATCAGACCCTAGTGAACCTGCGATTCCCTGGGCAGATTAAAGGCGCTGAGGCTCCGCAATACTATAACTACTTCAGGGATTATGATGCGAGTAATGGGCGTTATTTGCAGAGTGATCCGATTGGTTTAAATGCTGGAATTAACACATTTGAGTATGTTACTAGCAATCCTATTATTTTTGTAGATTACTGGGGGTTAGAAGGAGTAATTGGCGATAAACTTAATCGTGTTGGACCAACCGATCAAAGTGGCAGGTCCGGACGTACTGGTAGTTACATTAGTGAGCCTACAGAAGCAACTCGTACATGGAAAGATAAAATGGCGAATCAAGCGGCTAGTAGAGCCCTTGGAAAACTGACGGGGAAGTTACTTAAGGTCGATCCTGCTACAGGACTCATAAGGGCAAATCCAATTGGTTTTGGATTGGGTGCACTTTTCTATTCTGAGCCAGGGGCATGTCAGACGTTAACATGTGATAAAGATGGGGATGGCTTATCGGATTGGCATCATGATCTTGGTCTGTGTGTAAAGGGGCTAAATAATTGAAGGTTGATTATGTCTATTTATTCAAAGTGGTGGTTCTCTGGAATAGTCATGCTGCCCTCCTATATCGCTGTAGCATTGGCGAGCACTCAGTTTAATGGGGGTTGGTGGATTTTAGCTTTAATCGTGTTTGTCTGGATAATTGGATATATATACTCGAAACTAATGGTTGATCAGTTTGGTTTTTTGAAGCATGTAAGCAAGATGAAAATCTTGTTTTTCATACTTCTGTTTCAAACTGGTTTAATTACTTTTTTTGGGGTATTTTTGCACGAGTTTGAGTGAGAATGAATTAGGTAATTTTATTCGTGATAGTCTATTACTAGTTAGAAAAACCTGATGATAAGAAAGGGCTCTTGGCCAAATATTGGACGATGAGCCGTCGCTCCAGATTACAACAGCTGGGCGAACCAATTTCAGTTCAAGCGGATACTAATTAGTTACTTATTAAGGGGGGATTAGCACGCTCTCCAAAAACTAGGGAACTTCAAGTAATTTGAAAGCGGGCTGATGCCAGCCCATGTCTTCAAAAGCCCCAGTTCTTGACTGGGGCTTTTTCTGTTAGACCTTAATTGCAGAAATCCACTTTATCCTCGCATAAATTCCCAAATCAAGTCGCATATAGTCGAGGAATGCAAAATCGCCATTGGTAAGGAGAAACACTAGGGCTGATTAAAGGTGTAATCGAAAAGGTCTGTCTTGATCGTTCTGTATTAACACCTCAAAGCCCAGCCAAGTACTGGGCTTTTACTTTTACTGGCGTCTCGCCTTCAAATCATCCGCAAAGGCCCGCCGGGCGTTGTGCTTGAGAATCAGACTTTCCAGCAGCGTTTTGACGATCTTCCGCTCTTCCTCGTTTGTGCATAAAAAAGCGGGCATAATACTCGCTTCAATACAAAACATCCTGTGAGTGGCTCTTTTTGTAGTAATTTCATTGCTACAGCCTGTTGGGGGAGGTTCCACATGAGCGAAACCTCATTATTGGTATCTATAACCTTCTCTATATGTATTTCGTTACGCCGAGCTCAGCAAATAAGAAATATTCTCAAAGTCACCAGATGGTGTGATTTGAGTCACTTAATGCTGTGACTTACAGCCACTTACCACTGCAGCGCGCCGTCGCTCTGATATTCGATAATGCGGGTTTCAAAAAATTTTTTCTTTTTGCGCAGGTCCACAACCTCAGACATCCACGGGAATGGGTTCTGTGCGCCAGGGAATTTTTCTTTGGGGCCCTGCTGGCTGAAGCGACGGTTAGCAATGCGCTGGAAGAAGCTGCTTGATGAGTGAGGGAGAGGGGCCTCGCTCTGCTAAAACGTTAATGAGTCACTCATTATCCGGGATTTAGCAGGCTCCACTAAAAATAGACTCCGAGGGGGCAGGGTGTATTGCAATGAGTGTTGAGTTTGGTGGGGGCCTGTGGAAAGGCAAGGAAAGCCTTTTTACGCTTCTGTTTTAACTATTCAGAATTTAAATAAAAAAAACGGGCTGAAAGCCCGTTTTCAATACTTCTCTTCCTGTGAGCGACTACTTTTTCCTTTTGTAGTAATTCACTGGCCGGAAGCCTCTCTTACCACTGTAGTGCGCCGCCGGTTTGATATTCGATAACGCGGGTTTCAAAGAAGTTTTTCTCTTTGCGCAGGTCCATAATCTCAGACATCCACGGGAATGGGTTCTGTGCGCCTGGGAATTGCTCTTTCAGACCCAGCTGGCTGAGGCGGCGGTTGGCGATAAACTGGAGGTATTCCTCCATCATATTCGCATTCATGCCGAGTACGCCGCGGGGCATGGTGTCGCGGGCGTAGGCCACTTCGAGTTCCATACCTTCGAGAATCATCTGGGTCACTTCCTGCTGGAATTCCGCCGTCCACAGGTGTGGGTTTTCCAGCTTGATCTGGTTGATCACGTCGATGCCGAAGTTCAGGTGCATAGACTCGTCGCGCAGGATGTACTGGAACTGCTCGGCAACACCGGTCATTTTGTTGCGGCGGCCCATGGACAGGATCTGGCTGAAACCACAGTAGAAGAAGATACCTTCGGTGACGGCATAGAAGGCGATCAGGTTGCGCAGCAGCTCCTGGTCGGATTCAACGGTGCCGGTTTTGAAGTTGGGATCGCCAATGGCCTGAGTGTGGGACAGGCTCCAGGCCGCCTTTTTGGCAACGGCGGGTACTTCGCGGTACATATTGAAGACTTCGCCTTCATCCATGCCCAGGGATTCTACACAGTACTGGTAGGCGTGGGTGTGGATGGCTTCTTCAAAAGACTGGCGCAGCAGGTACTGGCGGCACTCTGGGTTGGTGATATGACGGTAGATCGCCAGTACCAGGTTGTTGGCAACCAGGGAGTCTGCGGTGGAGAAATAACCCAGGGAGTATTCTACGATGCGACGCTCGTCCTCGGTCAGACCGTTGGGGTCTTTCCACATGGACACGTCTTTGTTCATGTTGATTTCCTGGGGCATCCAGTGGTTGGCGCAGCCATCCAGGTATTTTTGCCAGGCCCAGTCGTATTTAAAGGGGACCAGCTGGTTGAGGTCGGCGCGGCAATTAATAATGCGCTTTTCATCCACCTGGATGCGGGCTGCGCCCATTTCCAGTTCTTCCAGGCCGGGCGCTGGGTCCAGGCTGGCAACGGCTGCACGTGCAGCTTCAACAGCGGCGGAGCCATTTTTTGTGGTGGAGCTCGCTGGAGCTTCCGCAGAGTAAGAAGCGCTGGGCTCTTGTACGGATTTCGCCTGGGGCTCCGCTGCGGTCTGCGCCTTAACGGCTTTTTCGGGTTGTTGGGGCTTTGTCTCGAAATCGTCCCAGCTCAGCATAGTCGGCCCTTTTAATCGGTCTCGTTATCAAAAATTCGATATTAATTTCTGTGTTCTTCCTGGCGCTACATTCGCAGAGCGAGGCCAGGGGTGCTATTCCGGAATTTTCCGGCAGTGGTCAATCGCTGCAGGTATTTTTACCCCAGCGGGGCACAAAGTTTCTGTGCCAGATCAATTATCACTTTGCTTTTAGCCAAAATTTATTTTTGGGTTTTCACCGCACGGCTGTGAGGTTTATGGCAAAGTTTCTTCGTAGTTTTCATGCGCCGCACAGTTTGTACGGGTTACTGAAAACGCAGTTGGGAAAAAACGCAGACGATCCCCGGCCCGAAAATTCTTCCCGGTTTTTGCAGCCGGGTGGGCCGGGGTCGTTGCGCATGGTCATGCCCGCACTTGCGGTTACGACGCTCTCCCCCGAGAGTGAGTACAGGCCCCAGGAGGGGCCAAATTTTTACTGACAGGCTTCGCAGTCTGGGTCGTCCAGAGAGCAAGCCTGCGGCACTGCAGCCGGTGCGGGTGCAGCCTGTTCTACAGGCGCTGCGGCGGCGGCACCATTGCTGCTGCCGTGTGCGCTTACCGCGTTCAGGGTGCCGCTGTTTACAGTGGATTTCTCTGTGGTAGTGGCAGCCAGGGCGCGCAGGTAGTAAGTGGTCTTCAGGCCGCGGAACCAAGCCATGCGATAGGTCAGGTCCAGCTTCTTGCCATCAGCGCCGGCAATATACAGGTTCAGGGATTGGGCCTGGTCGATCCACTTCTGGCGACGGCTGGCGGCATCCACAATCCAACGCGGTTCCACTTCAAACGCGGTGCGGTATTTTGCTTTCAGGTCTTCTGGTACGCGATCGATTTTCTGTACAGAACCCTCGTAGTATTTCAGGTCGTTAACCATGACCTGGTCCCACAGGCCGCGATCTTTCAGATCGTGTACCAGGTAGGGGTTTACTACGGTGAATTCGCCGGACAGGTTCGATTTCACATACAGGTTTTGATAAGTCGGTTCGATCGACTGGGAAACCCCGGTGATATTGGCAATGGTCGCGGTAGGGGCGATCGCCATCACGTTGGAGTTGCGCATACCCTGGGCTTTTACTTTTTCGCGCAGGCCGTTCCAGTCCAGAGTGGAGCTGGTGTCCTGATCGATAAATTGCTGGCCGCGCTGCTCAGCCAGGATCTGGATGGAATCCAGTGGCAGAACACCTTTGCTCCACAGGGAGCCTTCGTAAGTCTGGTACTTGCCGCGCTCAGCAGCCAGGTCGCTGGAAGCGGAGATGGCTTCGAAGCTAATCGCTTCCATGGTGTTGTCGGCGAAGGCGACGGCTTCATCGCTGGCGTAGGCGATGCCGGCTTTGTACAGCGCGTCCTGGAAGCCCATCAGGCCCATGCCCACAGGGCGGTGACGCATGTTGGACTGACGTGCACTTTCAACCGCGTAGTAGTTAATGTCGATAACGTTATCGAGCATACGTACCGCGGTTTTTACGGTATTAGCCAGTTTGGTGCGGTCGAGTTCACCGTTGTCAGTGATGTGTTGAGCCAGGTTGACAGAGCCCAGGTTACATACGGCGATTTCGTCGTCGGCCTTGGTGTTGAGCGTGATCTCGGTGCACAGGTTGGAGCTGTGTACCACACCGGCGTGCTGTTGCGGGCTGCGCAGGTTGCAGCTGTCTTTAAAGGTGATCCAGGGGTGGCCGGTTTCGAACAGCATGCCCAGCATCTTGCGCCACAGGTCGAGAGCGCGGATTTTCTTGAACAGGCGCAGCTTGCCTTCGGCAGCCAGTTGCTCGTAGTGGTTGTAGCGCTCTTCGAATGCGGTGCCGAACAGGTCGTGCAGGTCCGGGCAATCGGCCGGGGAGAAGAGGGTCCACTCTTTGTCTTCGAACACGCGCTTCATAAACAGATCGGGGACCCAGTTGGCGGTGTTCATATCGTGGGTGCGGCGGCGGTCGTCACCGGTGTTTTTGCGCAGCTCGAGGAATTCCTCGATATCCAGGTGCCAGGTTTCCAGGTAGGCACACACAGCGCCCTTGCGCTTACCGCCCTGGTTGACGGCTACTGCGGTGTCGTTGGCCACTTTCAGGAAGGGCACAACACCTTGGGACTTGCCGTTGGTGCCTTTGATATAGGAACCCAGGGAGCGCACTGGCGTCCAGTCGTTGCCGAGACCGCCGGCCCACTTGGACAGCATGGCGTTGTCGCGGATTGCGCCGTAAATACCGTGCAGGTCGTCCGGTACTGTAGTCAGGTAGCAGGAGGATAGCTGCGGACGCAGGGTGCCGGCGTTGAACAGGGTCGGGGTGGAGCTCATGTAGTCGAAAGAGCTCAACAGGTTGTAGAACTCTACCGCGCGCTCGTTCTTGTTTTCTTCGTTAATGCTGAGGCCCATGGCGACGCGCATAAAGAAAATCTGCGGCAGCTCGAAACGAATATCATCACTGTGCAGGAAGTAGCGGTCGTACAGGGTCTGCAGGCCCAGGTAGGTAAACTGGTGATCGCGTTCGCCTTTTAAAGCTTCGCCGAGTTTTTCCAGGTCGAAGGTGGCCAGGGCTGGGTCCAGCAGGTCCAGCTCGATACCCTTTTTCACGTAAGCGGGCAGAGTGGAAGCGTAGAGTTTTTCCATCTCGTGCTGGGTGGCGCGCTCGGCGATATCGAGGAAGCGCAGGGCTTCGGAGCGCAGCTTGTCCAGCAGTAGGCTGGCTGTGGCGTAAGTGTAATTTGGCTCTTTCTCAACCAGAGTACGCGCAGTAATTACCAGGGCGGTATTGATATCGTTTTCGGAGACGCCGTCGTAAAGGTTCTTCAGGGCCTCGCTGAGGATGGCCTCGGCGTTAACGTCTTTCAGACCTTCACAGGCTTCGCTGACAACAGTGCGTAGGCGCTCCATATCCAGGGGAACGAGGCTGTCGTCGTCGAGTTTAACGCGGATGCTGGGGTGCGCATCGACAGCCTGTTCGGTTTGACTGGCACTTTTTTCTTTTTCCGCGCGCAGGCGTGCGTGCTCTTCGCGGTAGAGTACGTAGTCGCGGGCAACCTTGTGTTCACCGGCGCGCATCAGGGCCAGTTCCACCTGGTCCTGAATTTCCTCGATATGGATAGTGCCGCCAGAGGGCATGCGACGCTTAAAGGTGGCGCTGATCTGGCCAACCAGCTCCTCGACTTGCTCGTGTACACGGCTGGACGCAGCGGCGGTGCCGCCTTCAACAGCGAGAAAGGCCTTGGTAACGGCAACGGAAATTTTGCCATCGTCGTAGGGGACAACGGTACCATTGCGCTTGATGACGCGGATCTGGCCCGGTGCGGTGGCGGCCAGAGTGGTGCCGTCAGTAGCCTGGTCGCTGGTTGTGCCTGATTTTGCCGCAGGCACGGTTTGAGAGCGCCCTGTCTCTGTGTGCATGTAAATCTCCGAAAGGTTTGTATTGTTGTCTGTCCGCGTGTGTTCACCAGAACAGCGCCACTGGACTGCGTGGCATGTGCGGAGCGAGTCCATCGCTTGGCCAGTGATTCCTCCCACACCGTGAAGGCACTGGAAACAGGCGGCTCGGTGGCCGGCATTCAATTAAGCTTTGCCGGCTGCTGCCTGTGGCGGATCATTCCTTTCCGCCCGCTTACCTCTGATTCTGCTTTGAAAAAAGCAGCGTCTGGCACCGGCCGCCAAAAAGTGTGGCGGAGTGCCGGGATTCGCCCCTAGATTTGGGGATGCTCAAGGTCCCTTACCCCAATATATAGGGGGTATGCCTCGAGCGCGCTACAAGATAATGCGGTAGGCGGGTCAGTTCAAGCCGAATAACTTTGTGGTTGTTTGTGGATAAATTGTGGGTAGGCGTGTTGAGTCAGTAGCCACTTCTGCGGCAGGTCCCGCCACAGCTGGGCTGCATGGCATTTATCAGTGAAGGGAGAAGGGTAATACAAGCTCTTACAATTTTTTTTAATAGCCGGGGCGTTCTAAATTAACAACGGCAATAACCATTTGCGAATGTGCGCAATTTGAGCAAGTTGGTACTAAGATGATCAGTTTTGTGGCGTGATTTTTTTGTTGCAACATGCCTGGTTATTATTTGTTCATCCGTATTGTTTCGTCTGAACCTGTATTTTGATGCCACGAAAAAAGTGCGTGGTCGTTTTTTATACGGATGTCAGTTGGTGGAGGGGTGGTAGGGCGGAGGATGGGCCAGTCGACAGGTTGTAAATAACGCCATCGACCGACGCATAATAAAACCTTACTGGCTGTGCTCCTGTAAAAACTCCATGAGTGCTTTCTGTGCATGTAGGCGATTTTCCGCCTCGTCCCACACCTTGGAAATACGCTCGTCCTCCAGTAATTCGGCGCTGACTTCCTCACCGCGGTGCGCTGGCAGACAATGCATGAAAATTGCGTCTTCGTTGGCGTGGCTCATCAGCTCGTGATTCACTTGATAGCGGTCGAAGGCTTCTCTGCGGGCTTGTTGTTCTGTCTCCTGGCCCATGGAAGCCCACACATCGGTACTGACCCAGTCGGCATCGCGCACGGCCTCCACAGGGTTATGCACAACTTTTACCCGATCGCCGGCGGCAGCGACAATATCGGCATCTGGAGCATATCCTTGGGGGCAAGAGATACGTAGTTCAAAGTCGCAAAGCCGCGCCGCATTGATATAGGAGTGGCACATATTGTTGCCGTCGCCCACCCAGGCCACCACTTTGCCCGCGGGGCTGCCGCGGTGTTCGACGAAAGTCTGGATATCGGCGAGTAACTGGCAGGGGTGGTAACTGTCAGATAAAGCATTGATTACGGGCACCCGTGAGTGGGCTGCGAAGCGCTCCACATTTTGATGGCCGAAGGTGCGGATCATTACTATGTCGACCATGCGTGAGATCACCCGAGCGCTGTCTTCGATAGGCTCGCCGCGCCCTAGTTGGGTGTCGCGCGGTGACAGAAACAGGGCGCTGCCACCCATCTGCGCCATGCCTGCTTCAAAAGAGACACGGGTGCGAGTGGAAGACTTTTCAAAAATCATTCCCAGCACTTTGCCGCGAAAAAGGTCAGTGGTAATGCCCTGGTTGCGCAGGGTTTTTAATTCGATAGCGCGTTCGGTAATTTGTTTTAGCTCCTCTGCGGAGAGATCCATTAAGGTGAGGAAATGCCTGGTCGCCATAAATTGTTCTCCTTTGAGTGCTTCAGACTGCCTGCGGGGTAAATTGTTGAATCAGAGTGCTGACATCGTCGGCCAGTTGCTGGCACTCCTCGTCAGTAAGGGTGAGTGGAGGCAGTAGCCGCACCACATTGCCGGCGGTGACGTTGATCAGTAACGCCTGCTCCCTAGCCCGCTCAACCAGCTCAGCGCAAGGGTGGTTGAGTTCAATACCGATCATCAGACCCTGTCCGCGAATATCCACAACCTCAGGGCAATCGCCCAGTCGCATGCGCAGGGAGTGTAGTAATTGTTCGCCCAGTTTTTCTGCGCGCTCGATTAACCACTCGCCCTGAAGAGTCTCCAGCACGGCAAGACCGGCACGGCAAGCGAGAGGGTTGCCGCCGAAGGTCGAACCGTGGCTGCCAGCGGTGAAAAGGCCGGCAGCCTTGCCGCGGGCGAGACAGGCGCCGATAGGGACACCATTGCCGAGCCCTTTGGCGGTGGTTAATACATCCGGCACTATGTCGGCGTGCTGGTAGGCAAACATTCTGCCGCTGCGACCGTTGCCGGTCTGGATCTCATCCAACATTAACAGCCAGTCGTGTCGATCGCAGAGTGTACGAAGTTGTTTTAGGTAATCGGTATCTGGTACGCGGACACCGCCTTCCCCTTGTATTGGTTCCACCAGTATGGCGACGATATCGCTGTGCTGTTGTGCCAGGTTTTCAATGGCTTGCACATCGTTGAAAGGCACCCGCAAAAAACCCTCGGGTAAGGGGGCGAAGCCCTGTTGTGCCTTTTCATTGCCTGTTGCCGTAAGCGTGGCGAGTGTTCGCCCATGGAAAGCGCCCTCCATAACCACAATTTGCGGTGTCACCAGCCCGCGCTCATTACCGAGTTTACGCGCTAGCTTGATAGCGGCCTCATTGGCCTCAGCACCGGAGTTGGAGAAAAATACATTATCCATACCCGATAGGAATACGAGCCGGTCGGCCAACTGCTGTTGGGGAGGAATGTTGTACAGGTTGGATACATGCAGCAGGGTGTTGGCTTGCTCCTGTAGGGCTTCGGTGACTTTTGGGTGACAGTGGCCAAGACCGCAGACGGCGATACCGGAAATAGCGTCCAGGTAGCGGTGGCCGCGATCATCCCACACGTAGTTTCCCTCGCCGCGGACTAGGGTCAGGGTCCTTTCGCCATAGTTGTGCATCAGTGTGTGGGGGGGCACTGAGACGCCTCCTTATTTAATCGTTGGGTTTGTTTAATAGAAGCTATTTCCGCAGATAATTCTGTTTGATGTATTTTAATCTGCAAATTATATTGTTGAACTAATGCTAACACAGCCTTTGCGGCGTGTGGGCCATCTATTTGATTTCTCTTTGTAAAGGATGGGGCCATTGGGGAGTGGTGCGCATTTTTTGGCTATGCACTACTGCGGGTACTTATTCCCCCCTGCGCTGAGGTACAATGGCCGACCGTGCGCAATGGCTGGGTGCCGATGCGATACACGTTAATAAATTTGCTTCCACCACCTGAGGTTTCTCACGCTTATGGATACACTGGAGAACATCAAACAGCAGATTGCTGACAACGACATTCTGCTCTACATGAAAGGTAGCCCCAACGCGCCCCAGTGCGGCTTTTCCATGCGCGCCTCCCAGGCGATGATGGCCTGCGGTAAGCGCTTTGCTTATGTGGATATCCTGGCTAATCCAGATATTCGCGCTGAATTGCCCAAGTATGCCAATTGGCCGACTTTCCCTCAGCTTTGGGTGAAGGGTGAGTTGGTCGGCGGTTGCGACATCATTATGGAAATGTATGAAAATGGTGAGCTGAAAACCCTGATCGATGAGGCATCGGCGGAGAGTGAAGGCGAAGGTTAATTTTCGTTTTTGCTTCGATGTATCTGCCTGGTGAAAGCGGCAGTACATGGTTGAGAATAAAAAAACCGCAGTTGAAACTGCGGTTTTTTTATACCTGTTAAGGTTGTTCTAATTATTTGCCAGAGTGGCCGGCTGCAGTTTCCATTTGAGTTTGCAGGTAGTTTTGAATGCCCACTTTGTCAATCAGTTCGAGCTGAGTCTCCAGCCAGTCGACATGCTCTTCTTCGGAGTCGAGAATTTTTTCCAGTAATTCACGGCTGCCGTAATCGCGTACCGATTCACAGTAGGCGATGGCTTCGCGCAGATCGGGAATTGCTTTGGATTCAATCTTCAAGTCGCACTTGAGCATTTCCTCGGTATTCTCACCGATCATCAATTTGCCCAGGTGCTGCAGATTGGGGATACCCTCAAGGAACAGGATACGCTCGATCAGCCAATCGGCGTGTTTCATTTCATCGATGGATTCGTGGTATTCCTGTTTGCCCAGCTCTTTTAAACCCCAGTTGTCGTACATGCGCGCATGCAGAAAATACTGGTTGATAGCTACCAGCTCATTGCCCAGTACTTTATTTAAATGTTCGATAACCTTGGGATCGCCTTTCATAGCTTTTGCTCCTGTGGCCCTGCGAGCTAGATAACACCCTCAGAGAATTCCTATTTGTTGGTTACTTGAAATAAGTAGCAATAAAAAGTCACTAAATTGTGTTAGTCACTTATGTCTGCAGCTGACCGATTTCCCACAATTTATTTTAGGGTGATAGCTGCAATCCGGGCCGAGTTTGCGTTGCGATTTGCGGCAAGTCAAGAAGAAGTTGTTAGCTGCGGAATGCAGAAAAAACACGGTTTTTAACACGAATTTGGCCGAAAATAGCAACGAAAATGATTCTTGTTTAGGTTGCAGTGTCAGCTGGCGAGCTTTTTTTGAATAGCAGATATTATTTGCTGAATTTCAGTAGAATCGGTTTCACTCCTAATAAAGTTTTTATTGTCGTTGGCCAGACGTTGCAGATAATTAAATAGTGCAGTCTTGTCTTTTTCCCTTTGGCAAACTTCGGCGAGATGTTCCAATGCGTTGAGTAAGTGGCGCATAAAAACGCCATTGGCGCGGCCGTGTTCGACGATTTCATCCAGTGAAGCATCAAGCAGCTGAGCAAATTCCAATTTGCAGCTGATTAGGCGTAAAGCTCCGCTGGAGTCAGTAAAACAATTCGCAGGTTCCGGTCTTTGCAGCACAGTACCCAGCCCCTCAATGAGGCGGTCAACACATGAATAGGCTGTGAAAGGATCATTAATACCGGGGGATAGTGCACGTACTGCAATCTGTGATAACTGGCGCACTGAAAACACAATGTCCTGCTCGGCAGTGGGCAATGCGCCAATTTGTAGGGCGGACTGCAGTGGTGGAATTATCTTTTCAGGGTTGTCGCCCTGATAAATTCTGCCGATGTGTCCCCAGTGATGCACATAGGAGCCTGGGTGACAATGGACCTGCACACAGCAATTAAATTTTTCCGCAATGGCAATCATTTTTTCCCGATCGATGATTTGTATATAGCCCCCGCGGGGAGTGGGTAAGGGGATCCACCCAGGCCCCAGTGCCAGGCGCTCAGTATCGAAGTGCTCGCCGCGTTTGGGCTCTGTTGAGCTTGGGTATTCACGGTTTATTGCCTGGTGGAATTCCAGGTTGATCTGGTGGGCGATGTTATCCACTTGGATGGATTGCGCCACGTTGTGGATGAAATAAACGAGGTAGCCGACGCTGATTAGAGTGAGCAGTAAAGCGACTTGGATAGCAAAGCCATAGGTAGTGATTTCCCCAGTGCTACCCTCAATACCGCGCATTGTGACCAGTGCATAGACATAAGTTGAGAGAAAGATCCCGAGGGACCCCTGGGTACTGCGATCGCGGATAAAGTTTCTTACCAGGTGAGGGCCAAATTGGTTGGAGGCAAGGGTTAGGGCCACCACAGTAATTGAGAATACAGTACCGGCAACTGTAATAGTTGAACCGGCAATTACCGAGAGCAAGGCGCGTGCGCTGTTAACGTCGGTCATATGCAGCCAGTCGAGAGTGGCGATATGGCCTGTTTCAAATACAGGCAGTGCGCTTAAAAGGGCGTCCAGCTGACGCATCAGGTAGGCGAGCAGCAACGCCGACAGAATCATCACGAGTGGCACACTCCAAAAGCTGGAGCGAAGCCGTTCATAGAAGTGTAAGAGGTGCTTCTTCATGGGCAAAGCTGAGCACATTGATGTGCACCCAGCTTAGCGCACCGAGTGTGATTGCCAGAAGTCTAGGGAAAGCTGCAGGGGTAGGGCTTTAAGTATAACTGGCCGCCATTCATGGCAATCTATTCGTGCGCGGCGGCCAAAAAGAGAGCTTAGCTGGCGGAGTAAAACAGTCCGCTGGTGGCAGAGGAAATCATTCCGGTACCCAGGGTTTCACTGATAATTTCCTTGGTCTGCTCGGCGCAGCGACCGCACTGGGAAGAAACTCCGAGCTGGCGTCTTAAGGCCTTCACTGATGTGGAGCCATCGTAGACAGCCTCTTTGATTTGGCGGTCGGTTATACCTTTACAGATACATACATACATCGTGGTGGGCTCTGCTCGATTTCTGTTCAATACTAGACTGATGTGAATCCTATTGCAATTGAGAATGAGTGTCAATAAGATTCCAGAAAGATTAAAAAGCGACCTCTGTGTTTCTTTTTTATGCGAATTATCGGTTGTTTTTTCCTAATTTGAGGCCTGGTTCACGCATAGCTTTTCCGCTATCAGGCTCATTAAAAAAATTTATGGGCCTGCAATTAGTGGATGTGTATCATAGCGGCCCACTATCAATTCCTATTCAATTTATAGCTGTTGCGTATAAATTGAACACTTCACTCTCTTTATCAACAACCCATCATTGGATTGAGGAGGTTTTCATGGCAGTACTGGTAGGCAAGCCGGCTCCGGACTTCACCGCTGCAGCGGTATTGGGTAATGGCGAAATCGTCGATACCTTTAACCTGAAAGAAGCGATTAAAGGTAAGAAAGCAGTAGTTTTCTTCTATCCGCTGGACTTCACCTTCGTATGTCCCTCTGAGCTGATCGCTTTCGACCACCGCTTTGCCGAGTTCGAAAAGCGTGGTGTTGAGGTAATCGGTGTTTCCATCGACTCTCAGTTCTCTCACAACGCATGGCGTAACACCCCGGTCAACGACGGTGGTATCGGTCCAGTAAAATACACTCTGGTTGCCGATGTTAAGCACGAAATCTGCCAGGCGTACGACGTAGAAGCTGACGCTGGCGTTGCTTTCCGTGGCTCTTTCCTGATCGATGAGGAAGGTTTGGTTCGTCACCAGGTTGTGAACGATCTGCCACTGGGCCGCAACGTTGACGAAATGCTGCGTATGGTTGATGCTCTGGCGTTCCACCAGGAGCATGGTGAAGTTTGCCCGGCCGGTTGGCAGGAAGGCGACAAAGGTATGAACGCTTCTCCGGAAGGTGTAGCGGCTTACCTGAGCGAGAACGCTGAGAAGCTGTAAGCTCAAGTTCGCTGGGCTAGCTCGAAGCTAGTCCCGATGCAGAAAAAACCGCCGAAAGGCGGTTTTTTCGTTTTAATGAGTGCCAATACGCAGATCTATGCGGGTGGCATGGGGATTCACACAAGACTAATGGCAAGCGACTAGAATTCAGCAGTCAGTCCTGCGTGGCGCCTAAATAGAGTTTTTGCCCGTTGGCTGCTAGTCTTATCTGCATGTACCGGATTGCTTTGGCGGCTCGATTTGCTTATGAGACCTGCAATTCTTTCAAATATCGTCTACCACCTACGTGCCTGGAAGGCGTGTACCATTCTTTCACTACTGCTCCTATGCGCTGTGGCGCTGCCTGTGCGGGCGATGGATATAGACGCCAGGGCCAAGGAGTTCGATCGATACTTCCGCAAGATGATGGCTGGCAAGTCGATCCCCGGTGGTGCCTATGTCATTGTTGATGGCAACCGGGTGGTGGCCATGGACACTTACGGTGTGCGCACACGCGGAAAGAAAGGTAAGGTGGATTCGGATACCGTTTTTCGCCTGGCCTCGGTCTCAAAGACCTTTGCCGCTAGTATGGCCACTCTGTTGGAGCATGAGGAGCGCTTTAATTGGGATGACAAGGTCGTCAATTATGTGCCGGATCTTAGCTTCAAGACGCCGTCCCTGTCTCGCCAGCTGCAGGTAGAGCATTTACTCAGTCACTCCTCCGGCTTAACGCCCAATGCCTACGATGATTATCTGGAGGACAATAAACCGCTCAGCAAAATATTGCCGAAATTCGCCAATATTGACCCACGCTGTACTCCAGGGAAATGCTATGGCTACCAGAATGTGCTGTTCAGCCTGATTGAAGATGTGATTCTTGAGGCGACAGGTACCACCTTTGCCAAACAACTCAAGACGCGAATCTTTGTACCGCTGAAAATGCAGAATGCCTCAGTGGGTTGGGAGAGCTTTATGGCCTCGGACAACCGCGCCGCGCCGCATGTGCAAACAGGCAGTGGCTGGCGTCCGGTGAAGGTGGAAAAAGAGTACTATTTCGCTGCCCCAGCGGCGGGTGTCAACGCCAGTATTTCGGATATGGCCCAGTGGTTGAAAGCACAAATGGGTTACTACCCCAAGGTACTTTCTCCCGCAATGATCGAGGATATGACCACCGAGCGAGTGTCCACTCAGCGCCATATGCGCCACCGTATCTGGCGGGATTACCTATCTCATGCCGGTTATGGCCTCGGCTGGCGTCTCTACACCATTGGTGATGACCGCATTATCTATCACGGTGGTTGGGTGGCAGGTTTCCGTGCGGCAGTTGCCTACTCGGAGAAACTAAAAATCGGTATCGCCATTTTGCTGAATGCCGAATCCCGGGTGATCTCCGATATGACCGCCAACTTTGTGATCGACGTGACAGGCAGCAAGGGCAAAGCCGCTACGCTCAAGGCTAAGGCCAGTCGCAAGCGTTAGTTGACTGTGTAATAGTCAATAATGTACTCCCCTTAAAGCCCCAGTTGGTGGGGCTTTAAGGGGAAGTCCCAACCCTAAAATGTCTTCTTGAAACCCCACCGTTTCCCGTAAAGTCTAATCTGAATAGCGAATTACTGTCAGCGCCGTTTGAGTTACGGCATCATGCAGATATCCTCTATTTCCAGCTTTGCCCTTGAAACCTGTCAGCAGGTCCCAATATTTGCTCCCTGTTCCGATTGACGTGTATGGGGAGACCTACAGATGACCGTTGAGGCCCACAAAGAGAGCCACGGGTTCCAGACAGAAGCCAAGCAACTGCTGCACCTGATGATCCACTCGCTCTACTCCAATAAGGAGATTTTCCTGCGCGAGCTGGTATCCAATGCCTCCGATGCCGCTGACAAGCTGCGCTTTGAAGCGCTGTCCAAGCCAGAATTATTTGCTGATGATACGGATTTGCGTATTCGTATCGAGTTCGATAAAGATGCGGGCACCCTGACCATTACCGATAACGGTATTGGTATGAGCCGTGACGAAGTGATCGAAAACCTCGGTACCATCGCTCGCTCCGGTACCTCCGCCTTTATGCAGCAACTCACCGGTGACCAGAAAAAAGACGCGCACCTAATCGGTCAGTTTGGTGTTGGTTTTTACTCAGCATTTATTGTCGCCGATAAAGTGGATGTGTTTACCCGTCGCGCAGGTGCAGAAGCCGATCAGGGTGTGCACTGGGAGTGTCACGGCGAAGCGGAATATTCCGTAGAAAATGCAGAGTTGCCCCAGCGCGGTACCCGTGTCGTTCTACATCTGAAAGAAGATGCCAAAGAGTTTGCCGATGGTTGGCGCCTGCGCTCCATTATTAAAAAGTACTCCGACCATATCGCTATTCCGGTAGAGATGCTGAAAGAGGAAATGCCGGCGGCAGAGGGTGAGGAAGAAAAAGAAGAGAAGGCGCCCGAGTTTGAAGCGGTCAATGCGGCCCAGGCGTTGTGGACCCGCCCGCGCTCCGAAGTGAAAGCCGAGGAGTACAAAGAATTCTATAAGCATATTTCCCACGACTTTGATGATCCACTCAGCTGGAGCCATAACCGCGTTGAAGGCAAGCAGGATTACACCAGCCTGCTGTATATCCCGGCGCGCGCACCCTTTGACTTGTACCAGCGCGATGCCGCCCGCGGTCTCAAGCTTTATGTACAACGCACTTTTATCATGGACGACGCCGAGCAGTTCCTGCCGCTGTACCTGCGTTTCGTGAAGGGTGTACTGGACTCCAACGATCTGCCGCTAAACGTTTCCCGTGAAATCCTGCAAAAAGACCGCAATACCGATGCGATCAAAAGCGCACTGACTAAGCGTGTGCTGGATATGCTGGATAAGCTGGCGAAGAAGGATGGTGACGAGTACCAGAAATTTTGGGACCTGTTTGGCAATGTGCTGAAAGAGGGGCCGGCCGAGGATTTCTCCAACAAAGAGAAAGTGGCCAAGCTACTGCGTTTCGCCACCACGCATACCGATACCGACAAACAAGATCAGTCCTTGGAAGACTACGTCAGCCGCATGAAAGATGGCCAAAAGGCGATCTACTACGTATGCGCAGACAACTTCGCGACAGCGAAATCCAGCCCTTACCTGGAAGTATTCCGCAAGAAGGGTATCGAGGTGCTGCTGCTCACCGATCAGGTGGACGAGTGGTTCGTGGGCCATATGAACGAGTTTGATGGCAAGCCGTTCCAGGACGTGGCCAAAGGCGCGCTGGATTTGGGTGAAGCCGAGAGCGAAGAGGATAAAGCCGAACGCGAGAAAGTTGAGAATGAGTCGGGTGCGCTGGTTGAGCGCGTTCAGTCTGTTCTGGATAGCCGTGTGGAATCTGTACGCGCTACCACTCGCCTGGTGGACTCGCCGGCGTGTCTGGTGGTGAGCGAACAGGATATGGGTCCGCAGATGCGCCGCATCCTCGAACAGGCCGGACAGGCGGTACCTGAGGCCAAGCCAATTTTTGAAATCAACCCATCGCATCCGCTGGTACAGCGCCTGGATCAGGAGCAGGATGAGGATCGCTTTGCCGACCTCACCAATATTCTGATGGATCAGGCCAACTTGGCGGCGGGTAACCAGCTAACAGATCCGGCCGACTATGTGCGTCGCCTGAACACACTGCTGCTGGAAATGCACGACTAAGTTTTAATCAGTTGTTATTGGCTTTCAGGAGCCTGGCGCGGTGATTTCTTCGGAAGTTCTTGCGCCTTATTTCTGCGGCCTCAGCGGAACAGCCCGGTTGTGCAACCGGTAGCTTGTCCCGCTGGGGCCGTTTTCCGTTTTTGGCGTGTTAATTTGTAACTTAACGCGCAAGATCCTGATAGTTGAACCCTTTGGGCTGAGCGGGTCATACCTCTATAATCCCTGCCCTCGAGAAGCTTTATCGGTATCAATATGCAAAAGGAAACTTCCAACCCTCTCTCCATCGCTGTATTGGGCGGCGGTAGTTTCGGTACGGCCATTGCTAATATTATTGCGGGTAATGGTCACGATACCCGCCAGTGGATGCGGGATTCGGAGAGCGCGGAAGCCTGTCGAGAAACCCGTGAGAACAGCAAGTATTTGCCCGGAGTGGCCCTGCACCCAGAGCTTTGTATCAGCAGCGACCTGCAGGAAGTGGTACGGAACTGCAATATTGTATTTGTCGCTATCCCCAGTAAATCTTTCCGTGAAGTGGTCCGCCGGGTGGCCCCGCTGCTAAAACCGGGCACCATGTTGATTTCCACCACTAAGGGAATAGAGCACGGCAGTTTTCATTTGATGAGCGATATCCTGCGCGAGGAGACCCAGGGTATGCGCGTGGGGGTGCTGAGTGGGCCCAACTTTGCCAAGGAAATTGTCGCGGGTCACTACACCGCAACCGTGGTTGCCAGTGAAGATGAAGCGCTGTGCAAGGATATCCAGTCCGCGCTGCACTCCGAGACCTTCCGCGTTTACTCCAGTAACGATGTATTTGGCGTGGAACTGGCGGGGGCGCTGAAAAATATTTATGCCATTGTCACCGGTATGGCGGCGGCCTTGGACCGGGGGCAAAATACCATCAGTCTGCTGATTACCCGTTCGCTCGCAGAGATGATGCGCTTTGCCGAGGCTATGGGTGCAGACCCGATGACTTTTATAGGCCTCGCCGGCGTTGGCGATTTAATCCTGACCTGTTCCTCCGACCTCAGCCGTAACTACCGGGTAGGTTATTTGGTGGGCAAGGGCAAGCCTTTGGATCGTGCTGTCGCGGAAATCGGTCAGGTTGCCGAAGGGGTGAATACGGTTCGTCTGATTAAAAAGAAAGCGGATGAAATGGGCGTCTACATGCCCTTGGTTTCCGCAATTCACGCCATATTATTTGAAGAGCGGCCGATTCCTGAGGTAATTCGCAATTTAATGTCGGGCGCGCAAACTTTTGATGTGGCCTACTCGGCCAAGCCTTGATGGAAGCCTCTTATGAAAAATGATGATTTAAAGCGCAACCTGACTTCCGGGAACCAGTGGGTGCGTCTGATCTATATGGTGCTGTTTGCGATCTGCCTGCAGATTGCCAGCTGGGTGCTACTCGCGGTGGTTGTGCTGCAGTTCCTGTTCTCGATTATTGGTGGCAGTGCCAATGATAATTTGCGTCGTTTTGGCGACCAGCTCGCCTCCTATATTTACCAGGCGATACAGTTTTTAATTTACAACTCTGAGGAAAAGCCTTTTCCTTTTGCAGAGTGGCCGGAATCTGAAGTGGACGATCTCTCCGGTTACGAGGGCGCGCAAGAGGTTAATACAGAAGTTATGGCTTCCGATGATGAAGCCGAGACCGAGAAAAAAACTGAGTCCAAAAAGGAAGAAGAAGCTGAGGAGGCCATTATCCTCGGTAGTGATGACGGTAAGCCCGAGCTGGTAGAGGAGAGCGCAGAGGAGTCCTCAACGCCCTTCAGTGAGCAGAAGGGTGAGTCTGACAAGCGCGGCGACACACACTAAACCGATTGAGGCGAAGTCAATGCAGCTGTTTATCCTGCGTCATGGTAAGGCCGAACCCATGTACGGTAACGATGCCGGCCGCGCGCTTACGGAGCGCGGTCGTAAGCAGGTGGCGCAGGTATGCAAAGAGCGCGCTGGGGAGTTGTCCTCCGTGCGCGCTATTTGGGCGAGCCCATTTGTGCGCACTCAGCAGACAGCTGATATTGTCTCCGCCCACTTGGGGTTGCCTGTTGTTACCGAGTCATTGCTGATTGGCGATACCGATCCGCAGCAGCTACTCGACAAGTTACAGAAACAGCAAGCCGATCATTTCCCTCTTCTCCTGGTGAGCCATCAACCACTGGTGGGTAGCCTGTTGAACGGTCTATGCGGTAGTGGCAATCAACACCCGATGGGGACTTCCAGCCTCGCCTGTGTCAGCGCGGAGGTCTGGGCCAATGGTTGTGCTGAGTTGCAGTGGTTACAGCACGCCGGCTAGCCATTTTTCCCTCCGGTTTTTACCCTTTGCCTTCAAATCCCTAGGTTGCTGGCGCTAACTGTCATTGCCTGCGGGCCTTTGGACCTGCACCATCTGGCTCTTTAATATTCACTTTCTTCTGGAATCAGCGCGCATGAAGCAAGCCGCCCCCCGTGAGATCAGCTTGGAATTCGACAGCAAGACCATTGCCGCAAAGCAGTGGGGGGATGGCACAGGGGAGCCGGTATTGGCACTGCACGGATGGCTGGATAATTGCGCCAGCTTTGATCGTCTGGCCCCACTCTTGAAAGGCGTTAATTTGGTCGCCGTGGATATGGCAGGCCATGGGCGCAGCTACCATCGGTCTCCCCATGCTAATTACAATATTTGGGAAGAAGCTGAGGATATTATTGGTGCCTCCGAAGCACTGGGCTGGCGCAATTTTTCTTTACTGGCCCATTCCCGCGGTGCTATTGCCAGTGTGATAACGGCAGGCACCTTCCCCAAACGCATCAAACGCCTGGCCCTGATTGATGGCCTGGTACCTCCTGCTACCAAGGATAGCGAGGCGCCGGAAATTCTCGCTAAGGCTATCGCCCAGCGTGCCCGTTACAGCCAGCGCAGGGCAAAGATTTACCCCACTTTTGAGGGGGCGGTAGAAGCGCGTATGAACGGCATGTTCCCGCTGACAGAATGGGCGGCGCGTGCGCTGGCCGAGCGGGGGACCCTGCCACTAGAAGGTGGCTTCACCTGGAGTAATGATCCGCGCCTGATGGCGGCGTCCTCTGCCAAGCTTAACGAGGCACAGGTGCGCGCTTTTCTATCCCGCCTGAGCATGCCGGTGCGCCTGGTGCTGGCGAAGGAGGGGATTGCGAATATGATCGAGCGGCTGCGTCCGGTGTTGGAGAGCTATAAGACGATCGAGGTTAGGGAAATACCCGGCAGCCATCACCTGCATATGGAAGAGGGCGCCGAGGGCATTGCCGAATGGTTTGGTCCCTTCCTGCGTGGAGAAGCTTAGAAGGGCACCCGCTTTGAGTAACTGCCGGGGTCCATTTCACGCACTTCTACCGAGACCGCCGGTACCCCATCGGCAAATTGGCACAGGCAGTTAAAAACCGCTGAACTCAACGCTTCACGCTCGCGGTTGTTGCGGCCTGCCAGTAGGCGGATTTCCGCGTGAATAAAGCTATCGCCGTGCTCACCGGCAATAAACTGGTCGTAGGCCTTGGCGCGGGTTTTGATGGTATGGGAGGCGAATAAGCCGGAGCTATGCATTGCCTCTTGAGCCGAGCTGACCAGGGCGGCGACAGAAATACGTTCTTCCAGGTTTTTTGCGTATTCGATGATCAGATGGGGCATGGTATTCACTCTGTGAAGCTGTGCGGCCCAGGGGCCGAACAGCGTGGGTGAGTGTATCTCGTTAATTGCGAATCAGGGAAAGGAATTCATTGCGTGTTACCTGGCTGCTGCGGAAAGTGCCCAGCATCGCGGAGGTTTTCATCATAGAATTCTGCTTTTCCACGCCACGCATCATCATGCACATATGCTTGGCTTCGATGATAACACCTACGCCAGTAGCGCCGGTGACATTTTGTAAGGTCTCGGCGATTTCCACGGTTAGTTGTTCCTGAATTTGCAGGCGTCGTGCGAACATATCTACGATACGTGCCACCTTGGATAGACCGATAACCTTACCATTGGGAATATAGGCTACGTGGGCGCGGCCGATAAATGGCAGCAAGTGGTGCTCACATAAAGAGTAGAGTTCGATATCCTTAACCAACACCATTTCGCTGCAATCGGTGGGGAAGAGCGCATCGCCGACCACCTCTTCCAGGGTTTGTTTATAACCACGGGTCAGGTATTGCATGGCTTTGGCGGCACGCTCAGGAGTATCTTTGAGTCCGGGGCGTTGTAGGTCTTCGCCGATTGCTTCAATAATTCGTGCGTAGTGTTCGTTCATGCTGCTCTTTCCAACATCTCAGCCCGAGGGGCGGGTGCGCTACCCTAAGCGTTTGTAACCCGAGAGTAAAGATCCGTGCGGACCTAGGGGTCTATTGGTACCAATTTAATCGCTATTGTCGGGGCCATTGCGAGCTCGGGGAGGCAAAAGAAGCGAATCCACATAAACGACCGATAATGCAGTTGGGTGAAAAATAGCCTAGGCCCTTCGGGTTACAGCTGTTAAACCGTCACTCAGCGTTACACGTCGCTTATTTGGAACAACCAAACTACACTCCTCGTGCCTTGATTGGCGCTTCTATAGCCTCAGCAGAGGCTACTTAATGAGTGACAATAGGCCTTGATGAGATACATAGCACTTAAGGATAGATTCAATGATAGAAAGGCGTGAATCCAGCCTGCACGAGCTGACCACGGTTTTGGACTATATCCGCTGGGGAGCCAGCCGTTTTAGCGAAGCGGGCCTTTGGTATGGTCACGGCACGGACAATGCCTGGGACGAGGCGGTACTGCTGGTAACCCACGCACTGCACCTGCCGCCCTACAGTAAGCAGGAAATCCTGCATGCACGTTTGACCATGGAGGAGAGACGGGAGGTGCTTACTCTCCTAGAGCAGCGCTTTATCGAGCGTTTGCCAGCGGCTTATCTGACCAATGAAGCGCATTTTTGCGATATGACCTTTTATGTGGATGAGCGAGTGCTGGTGCCGCGCTCCCCCATAGGTGAAATGATCCGCCACAATTTTGAGCCCTGGCTCAATGTAGAGCCGTTGGCAATCCTCGACCTCTGTTGTGGCAGTGGCTGTATCGGTCTCGCCTGTGCAGAGGCTTTCCCTGAGGCGAGAGTCGACCTGGGTGATATTTCTGAAGGTGCTATTGATGTGGCACAGCTGAATATCAATCGCCACCAGCTCAATGAGCGTGTGCGCGCTGTGCAGTCGGATCTTTTCAGTGGTTTGCAGGGTATGAGTTACGAGCTGATCGTTTGTAACCCTCCCTATGTGGATGCACGCGACCTGGCAGAGATGCCGCAAGAATACCTGGCCGAGCCTGAGATTGCCCTGGGTTCCGGTGACGATGGTCTTGATTTTACCCGCCGTTTGCTGCGTGAGGCCGCCAATCACCTGCAGCCAGAAGGCTTGCTGGTCTGTGAGGTGGGCAACAGCTGGGAAGCGCTGGAGCAGGCCTTCCCGGAAGTGCCATTTATGTGGCCCGAATTTGAGGATGGTGGCCACGGTGTGTTTGTGATTAGTCGCGAAGAGCTGCTCGCCTACCAAAGCCACTTTGAAAAAGAGTAATTCTTTTTCTAAACCCGGCAAAAGCTATTGCCGGGTTCTCTGATAAAGCCACATAGCTGCAGCAATTGTGCTTTTTACCTTGAACGCCGCGCGCGGCGGCTAGATCCTTTATAATGCGCGGCTCTGCATAAAGCCAACCGCTGTTAATTTATCAACTGTTATCTGGAAAAGTCGCATATGTCGGGCAATACCTTTGGCAAGCTGTTTTGCGTCACCACCTTTGGCGAGAGCCATGGTCCAGCCTTGGGCTGTATCGTCGATGGCTGCCCCCCGGGGTTGGAGATCAGTAAAGAGGAGATCCAGCTGGAGCTGGACCGCCGAAAGCCGGGTACTTCTCGCTATACCACACAGCGCCGTGAACCGGACCAAGTGAAAATTCTCTCCGGTGTATTTGAAGGAAAAACTACCGGTACCCCTATTGGCCTGTTGATTGAAAATACGGATCAGCGCTCCAAGGACTATGGCAATATCGCCGAGCAGGTACGCCCGGCGCACGCCGATTACACCTACTGGCAAAAATACGGTATCCGCGACTACCGCGGTGGCGGCCGCTCTTCTGCACGGGAGACCGCCATGCGTGTTGCGGCCGGGGCTATCGCCAAGAAATGGTTAAAGCAGAAATACGGTATTGAAGTGCGCGGTTACCTGTCCCAGCTGGGACCGATTAAAGTGCAAAAACTAGATTGGGAGCAAGTCGAGCAAAATCCATTCTTTTGCCCGGATGCCGAACGAGTACCCGAAATGGAAGCCTATATGCAGGCGTTGATCAAAGAGGGTAACTCCATCGGCGCGCGCATCTCAGTACACGCCAGTGGCGTTCCCGCAGGGCTGGGCGAGCCGATTTTTGATCGTCTGGATGCAGACCTGGCCCACGGCCTGATGAGTATCAACGCGGTAAAAGGCGTGGAGGTTGGAGCCGGCTTTGATTGTGTGGAGCAAAAGGGTACCGAACATCGCGATGAAATTGCTCCTGAGGAGGGTTTCCTCTCCAATAATGCCGGTGGAATCCTCGGAGGTATTTCCAGTGGTCAGGATATTGTTGCTCATATTGCCCTGAAACCCACTTCCAGCTTGCGTATCCCCGGCCGGAGTATCGATCGTTCCGGTAATGCTATCGAGGTGGTCACCAAAGGTCGCCACGATCCCTGCGTGGGTATCCGTGCAACGCCAATTGCTGAAGCAATGATGGCTCTTGTTTTGATCGACCATGCTCTGCGCCACCGAGGTCAGAATGGGGATGTGACACCGGGATAATTTGATCGGCCTTTTTCTATTGCGATACCGGCGAAAGCCGATATCCTCGCTGCTAAGATGCAGCCAACAAGCTAAGCCCCTGTACTCCCTCTACTTTACTCCCAAAAAAATAGTTAGCTCCAGCTTCCTCAATTTTATTAATGTTGTGCAGTCGATCTGAGGGGCTTAAAACGCCTTTATTTCCCCGATTTACGACATGGGTATAAATTTCAGTAGTACTAACATCCGAATGCCCTAGCAACTCCTGAATCGTACGCAAGTCATAACCTGCTTCGAGCAAGTGAGTTGCAAAACTATGGCGAAATGCATGGCAACGAGCCGGTTTGTTGACTCCCGCTAGCTTGACAGCTATACGAACCTGGCGGGCTAAAGTTGTTGCGTGCATATGGTGCCTTCTGTTTTCACCGGAGCGAGGGCATTGGCCGATGGTGCTGGAAGGGAAAAGGTATTGCCAAGCGAGTTGTCGGCTTGCACTTGGATGCTTTCTTTCCAAAGCGTTAGGTAAATAAACCGAACCAAAACCAGCCAAAAGATCTTGTTGGTGCAATAGGGAAACAGTCTCTATTTGCCTATGTAATTGCACAATTAGCCCGTTGGGTAATATTGTGCTGCGATCCTTATCTCCCTTACCACCTCGAACAAAAATATTATTGCTGTCGAAGTCTATATCCTTTATACGTAAAGAAAGCAGTTCGGCACTGCGAAGGCCGCTACCGTACATTAGCTCAACTTGTAATCTGTAAGTGCCTTCAAGATGATCCAAAATTGCTGATATTTCTCTACGGCTATAAACCACAGGCAAGTACTTTTGTTGTTTTGCCAGTTTAAAGTCCAATGCTTGAATATCCCTACCTAAGAGTCTCTTGTACAGGTATATCAAAGCGTTCAGAGCTATTCGCTGTGTATTTGCGGAGCAAAGACCTTGAACTGCAAGGTGAGAGAGAAACGTCTCAATCTCAACAGCCCCCATATCAGCAGGGTGCTTCTTTTTATTGAAATGAATGAAGCGTTTAACCCAATGCGTGTAAGTTTGCTCTGTTCGGTACGATAGTCCTTGTTTTCGAATATGAAATCGCAGGTTGTCCATATACGTTCAGGCTTACTTGGAATTTTGTGGCGAATGTCGTCCATGATATTGCCCTCAAACTGTTTTTATATACAGTATTTACTCTTTTGTTCTGCTGTCAATATCAGAATTCAAGAGAAGCTCCTCCTATTTCTGGGGATGAGGATCTATCTCTTTGATTTTTATGGGGTTGGCAATGTTATAAAGAGCAAAAAAAGCAGGTAGATATATAGTGTCTGCTATATATCTACCTGTTGAAAATTATGCTAAAGATCTTAACTTTTTGATATTATTAGGTTTTTTAGGTTATCTTGAAAGAAGTGAGTAGAATTATATAGAAGGGTGATATAAAGACGCTTCTTTTGAATTAATTGTTAGGGCCCTATGAAGATTATCCAAGATTCCCGGCTTGATGAATTTAAGCGAATTGAGCATCTTCTATATGGGATTAATTATGAAGTTTGGTTCAATCTGTATGGCCCAGCTGACCCTGATGCATCACTAGAAGTAGCTTTAAAATCTCTAATATCAAAGAATTGCAAGATATCTGGTGTAGTGCCTTCATCTGCGCAACAAGCAACATCCGATATTATGGAAATGGTACTTCATGAAGGTGATATCGGGTCTGGCCCTTTGGATCTTGAATCTAAAAAGTCAGAGATTATCGGCCTAATGAAGGCCGTCTTCACTCGCATAGGCCTTGAGCAAGCTGATCTGGTCTCAGAATTTCGTTTTAAAGAAGGATTTCCTTCATATCCTGTTTTTTGGGATTTTGCATACGATCTACATTCAAATGGTCAGCGTTGGGTATTTGTCGGCTCAAGCAGTGATTAGCCCTAACAAATTGCTGCATCCGACCACCTACACTCCGCTCGCTTTGTGCTGTACGCTACGCTAGCACAAAGCAGTTACGTTCCGGTGGCGGCTGAGCAAGGCGTTAAATGTCATGAGAGTATTCATAGTAATCGCATCTCTTCTACTTGCTTCTTGTACATATTTCTACAACATAAAGTCGCAGTATGATGAGCAAAGTCGTCTGGAATTTTCAGTCGAACCAGACGGTTGGTTGTTTAAAACACAAAAGGCGGTAGGCCGTGTTTCCGTCCACTATTCTGAGGGTGCTAATAATGTAGTTGTCTGGGAGCTAAGTGCAGACTACAGCTCGGGCAATGCAAATTGGCCATCACCCGGCTTCATAAAGTATGGTGTTGTGCCCGAAGGCCTGCATGAAGTAGCTCCGGCAAAAGAGCTAGTCCCAGGCATAGAGTACACAGTATCTATTAGTGGCCCGGGTTACATCGCAGAGGGTAAAGTCCGTGCCAAAAACATTTAACAAGTGACTATGGTCCTTTGTCAAGTATTTAAGCCATTTTCTCATCCCAGTAAGTGTTGTTTTTTACCATTGTATTTAGGATGGTAAGTTGCTTCCTCATACAAGCGATAAGGGCTACTTTCTTTGGTTTACCAGCAGCGACCAGGCGCTCATACATTGGCTTTAATTTAGGGTGGCATTGTATTGCCGACATCATAGAAGCAAACAAAACCGTGCGTACACGATGTCTCCCACCTCGAATATAGCGCTTACCCTGGAATCTGCCGCTATCACGATTCATCGGGGCGATACCCACAAGGGCCGCAATCTCTTTGCGGTTCAGCTTGCCCAGCTCAGGAAGTTCGCTCATTAGCGTGTAAGCCAGTACATTGCCGACTCCTTTAGCGCTTAATAAGAGATCGCGTTTTTGTCGCCACTCGGCAACGCTGTTAACAAGTTTATCAAGTTGCTTATCGACTCCTTCTAGCTCTTTTTTGATGGCCTTTAAGATAGCCTGAATGGGCTTGTGAACAGACTTAGGCATTCTCTTGAGGCGATTCTTTTGCATTGTGCTCATTTCTAAGCACTGGTTCCTGACCGTCAGCAAATCACTGATATTTCTTAGTTTTTCTGGTTTGATCGATGACAATCTTGGCTTCATTGCTTCACCAAAATGTGCGATATCAATTGCATCCAGCTTATCTGTTTTTGCGAGCCGCCCCGCTGACTTTGCAAAGTTTCTTACTTGTGAAGGATTGCAAACAACTATCGGCAGTCCCGCTTTATGAGCAGCACAGACAAATTCTAATTCTAGCCTTCCTGTGGACTCGATCAATACTCTTTCAGGTTTAAGAGGTTGTAGTTGTTTAATGGCATCCTTAATACCATTTTTATCATTGGTAACACTAAAGAATTGGCCATTAGGTCTCACATAAATATCGAGTTGTTTACTGCTGGTATCGATACCGACATTGATCTCTTGAGGTTCCATAAGATAAGCTATCTCCGCCTTGCTATTCGGGCTCGAGGCCCACATGACTATTCGAGTTATGCCTAGTGAGTGTCTGTCACGTTCATACTTGTTAACGGTCTTTATGAACCGGCGCAGCAACGAACTGTGACAAACAAGGCCTTCGGTGGCCGCCGAAGGTGGGTCTCAATTTACCCGTTAGCGAAAAGGATTTTCAACATCAGAATTGGACAAGAACAACCATACAAGTTGCGGCACAATCGCGCGCTTCGCGGCTGGACAGCCAAACCTGCGGTTTGGCTGCCTGTGCGCAAGGCGTTAGGTTCGGGGAGAGTATGAATAGGCTTATTTTATTGATTTTACTTTTTCTTCCAGTTGTATCGGCCGGTACTACTTTGCCGAGGGTTGAAATTGGTGAGCTGCTAGATCGGTCAGATGTTACTGCTATTGTTAGAATAGAAAATGGTAGTACATTAGGAACTGAAGAGAAGCCATGTGGAGTTTCTTACAAGGCAAAGGTAATCAATCCTATAAAAAATTCAAAAGTAGGTGAATATATAGAGTTCGGTTATTTTATTGGTCACGGTTTAGGTAATTATTATCTTGTATTTCTAAATAGGAAAGAAAGTGTCTTTAGACCTTTAATGAGTACGAATTCTACTTCGCAAGCAGCTGAGGCAGAATTACGGAAAAATTGTCTATCAAGTTTTCCTGATTTGATTGTCATGCACAGTGGTTATGGTATTAGAAAGTTAGAGCGCCCAAGCGAAAATGGATACAAGGATGCCATATTACTTCCTACTCGTTATGTGGATATCAATACACCTGAAAAACTTTTAGAAACAGAAGGGGAAATATGTTACAACTGGGAAATCTGTAAATGGATTAATAAAGAATATTTATTGGAATATCTTGGTAGGCAAAAATAAAATACCTAACAAATTGCTGCAGCTGACACCTTGAACTTAGTTTGAATTTCGCGCTGATGCGCAAAATAACCCTAAGTTCAATGCGCAGCTGAGCAAGGCGTTATGTGTCTACTGAAATTAAATTATGCTGCAAAAAATAAATACTAAGCTAATTGGCGCAATCTTTGTTGGCACACTCGTTATTGGGTGGTTGATGCTCTATTCGCGACTAAGTAATCCCATCAAGCTAGGTGATGGTAGTACGTTGCCTCCAATAGATCCGAGCATACTAAATATAGTTAGCAATCTACATTTGAATTTGTATAGCACGGCCATATTCTTAATTTCAGGAATTATTCCTCTTGTGCTAGTAAAGTATGCAAAGTTCAGAGGGGTAATTAATGTTTCGAGGGCCCTGTGGGTTTGCTCTATTGGACTATTGTTTTTGGTGTCTTATTTAGCTGCTTAACACATAACAAGCTGCTGTAGTCGCGCCGTAGGCGCTGGGACAGCCTTTCCATTGCTCGTTTATGGGCTTTTACGCTACGCTAGCCCAACACAATCAACTACAAGTCTGCCCCTAAGCAGGGCGTTACATATGAAGTACCAATTATCTATACAAGGATAGTCCATGAAAAAATTAGTAGTTCCAGCAATTGTTTTTTTTATAGCATCTTGTAGCAGTACGTTCACAATAACCGGTGATGTATCTCATAATGCATTTAGTAAGAATTGTGAAGTTACTGTTTTCACAATACCGCCTAAGAAAGATTTTGATGAACTGGGTGTTGTTGAGTTTAAACTTATCCCATTTGTTGGTTATCCAAGAACCATTTCATCAGCTAAATCTCAAGCAAGCCCACTAGTGTGCGCAAATGGTGGTAATGCCTTGCTATTATGGGAAGCAAATGGCATTGGGCAGTATTTGAAAGGTACTGTTATTCGAGTTAAGTAAGTTATATAACAAGTCGATGCTGTTCGTTACGGCCCTACGGGCCTCCACCGGACAGCCTACGCTTTGCTTCGGCTGTCCTTGCTGGCAACGTTATGTATTTTAGTTTGTGGTAATTATGAGAGAAGAATTTAAAAAAATAATCTATGAAGGGCTTAGGAAGGCCAAAGCGCGTGAATTAGATATATATACCTTTGCCTTGTATCATGACCATGAGTCGCATGTGGCAACGGTATGTATTGAAACAGTTGAGTCTTCATTACGAGCTGTTATATCAAGTAATAAATTTTCAAATGAGCGATTTATGAGGGCGGTAGATAATGGAGATATAGAAGCTGCAGCATCATGGAATGCCATCAGTGGTAGGAGCTTAATGCTTGGTGATTTTGCACTTGCTAATGCATCAGAAGTAGATGTTCCTCGTAAGCCAAAGAAACCTGAGTTTTATCAAGAAATGGTTAAAGCTATCGAAGAGATGCGAGATTTAATAAAGCATCAGAGTAGCCATGGTTGTAACTTAATGTTTTGCTGCTCAACTGAGGCATCTGAGGTGGGGTTGGTTTGGTCATAAACATAACAAGCCGCTCAAGCACTATTCCGGCCGCGAAAAGCGCAGCCTCCACTGGACTCGCTATGCGTTGCTTCGCTCGCCGCTTAGCGGGGCGTTAATGGGCGCGGGTACAATCGAAAACAATGAATAACAAACTAAATATAAATACGTTGGTAATGCTTCTTGTGAGCTTGGCATTCAATTATTTTACTGTCAGCCTAATTGCAACTAACGAAGGACCTTCAGCATATGACATAGGATTTGTTTTTGGCCGTGCCATAATCAGTGTTCTAATTGCTTTTGCAATAGTAGGTATACCTCTTGCCATTTTTCGCCGCGGGAAAAAGAAATTTACTAGAGGGGCTTACATAGTCTGGTGGGTTATCTTTGTTGTGCTAAGTTTAATGGCTTTGTTTGGTAATATGTTGCCGCCGGTGGGTTAAGCCATTAACAAGTTACTCAAGTTCACTCCGGGCCTTCGGCCCTCCGCGGGACAGCTTACCTTGTGCACGTTTTGCACAGGTCGCTGCGCTCCCATTGTCGCGCAAAATGTGCACAAGGTAAGCTGCCCCTGCCGGCGGCGTTAGCTGCTCCGAATCATTTACACTCAATATCAAGGAACGATGATGAAAGATATAACCAGAATTAATCATGTAGGATTGAGGGTTAGAGATTTGGATGTCTCTCGTGAATTCTATGGCAAGCTAGGTTTTGAGTTTATAGTTGGCCCAGTAGGCCCTGAGCCAGTAGCTATAGTTGAGCATCCATCAGGAGTTAACATCAACTTGATCCTTAATGCTTCAAAGGATGCACCAAGGAAAAATGTGCTAATGGAAGGTGATATGAAATATCCAGGCTATACGCACATCGCTTTAGAAATAACAGACTATGACTCAGCCAAAAGTAACGTCGAAGCTCTGGGTTTTACTATAACAGGTGAAGCCGAATACAACGGTGCTCAGTTTTTCTTTATAAGAGATCCAGATGACAATGTTATAGAGTTCCACCAACCAGCACGCAGCTAACAAAGCATTCCAGGTGACGCCTACGGCGTACCTGAATGCGGCATTAAGTGAAAACGTAGTTCCAGAGTATGAGTATTGAATTCCCCAAAATTGAAAAGTACATAATAGCTAGTGATGTCGGTGGTGATAGGGATGGCATCGGCGTAGAGGTATACACCGGAAAGGATATGGTGTTGGAGGTTTTTCGTGATGACTCCAAAAAAACTAGAGAAGTTACTCTTTACAAAAAGGATCTCGATTTAGAGCTAGTAGAGCAAACTATTGCTCTATTTAAAAAGGAAATTCCATGGGATTTTCAAGATTAGCCTTAATCTCACATAACAAGGCGGTGTTGTCGCCTTCGGCTGGGACTGCCATTCCACTGGCGCTCCATGTCAGCCCCAAACCACGGCTTATGAATTCATGAGAAATACTAAATCAATACTACTTCTAGTTCTCTTGGGGCTGACCGCTTGTAGTAATAAGCCGTCCGGCGGGTTCATGTGAGGAGATGTGCCTATGGTTGTCGGTATGTTTGAAAGTTACTACGGCAATCATGTTCAAGTTGTCGGTTATATGTACAAACCACCCAGAGGCAATGTTTTAGTATTAATTCCATCAAAAGATCATGTTAATTTACAGACACGGCCTCCAGCTAACGTATTGAGTTTACTGTTATTCTCCGACACAGCAATTAGAAATGGCAGGATTCACTCCGAGATGGAAGGGTGTATTGGTAAGACTACCTATGTGTTTGGGCTAGTCGGCATTTTTTCTGGGTTACCTGCAATTGAAGAGATTCGTGAAGTGGCGTGCTAAATTCATACCAAACGCAAGCAGGATGCTCCGCCCCTTCGGGCTTCCGCGGGACGCCCAACGCAGTGCACATTTTGTGCGGATCGCTGCGCTCCCAGTTTCGCACAAAATGTGCACAGCATTGGCCGCCCCTGTTTCGGGCGTTGTGTTTTTATTGATTCTTAGCTTCAATTTTAAATTTGTGATGACTAAAGGGATTTAGTGTGAAAGAAGATATAGCCGAGTTAAAAAGTGAATTTAAGACTAAGTTATTATTCTGGAATAACATCAAAAGTAAAAAACTTAAAGTAGCCTTAATAGTTCTGTTTGTTGGCCTCGTAGGTTTGAAAATTCTTACAAGCATTTTTACGTTCGATTGGCTAGTAAGTTTTTTCAATTGATAAAACAGTGTAGTAAAACATAACAAAGCACTCAAGAACGGACAAAAAACAGTTGGCTGTTGTTCACTACGTTCACTATTTTAGCCAACAATGTTTTGCCACTTAGTGCGGCGTTAAGCAGCAAAGGAGAAAAGTAGATGATTGTTGATGCTTGGGCACAGCACCCAACATTACGGCACTCGCAAGATCCAGTCTTCAAGTCGCTACGCAGGTGGACGAAGATGCCTATGCCGACAACAGAAATCCCGATAGAGATGACTCTCGGAATGATGGATCAAGGTGGTGTGGATCGCAGTCTGATATCGGCTTGGGTTGCTCCCCGAAATGTCATGATCTCCAATGATGAAGTCGCAGGTTTCGTGGCTAAGGCACCTGACAGGTTGGTTGGCGTGGGGTCAGTGGACATCTCGAAGCCGATGGAGGCTGTTCGAGAGATCCGACGTTGCATGAACGAACTAGGTTTCAAAGCGATTCGGGTTTTGCCCTGGATTTGGGAGGTGCCGCCGATCGATCGCCGGTTTTATCCCGTGTACACAGCATGCTGTGATCTTGGTGTTCCGTTCTGCACCCAGATTGGTCACACCGGGCCGCTCATGCCGTCGGAGGTTGGTCGACCTATCTACCTAGATCAGGTGGCCCTGGATTTTCCTGAGCTAAAAATCGTCGGTGGTCACATTGGCTACCCTTGGACAGATGAGGCTATTGCGGTGGCTACAAAGCACGAAAACGTATACATCGACACGTCAGCGTACACCGCTAAGAAATACCCACAGCCTCTAGTCGAGTTTATGCGAGGACATGGCCGCAACAAAGTTCTCTTCGGCACAAATTATCCAATGATCATGCCCGCCAAAGCGCTCGAGAATCTTCCAGAGCTGGCGTTGGGAGAAGATGTGGAGGAGCTTTTCTTGAGTGGTAACGCATGCCGAGTATTCAATTTATAGTCAGAGCGGTGTGGCCTAACAGGCACTGCCAGGGACAAACCTACGCTGCGCTTCGGTTTGTCCCAGAGCGCGGCGTAAGGTGTAAGACTTACCCACGTTTAGTAGACACCCCGTATAGTTAGGTTTAGGCCTAATACGAAATTTAACATGGGTTTGGTTATTCACGCGGGTTCAAATGTAAAGCTCTTCTGTTGCAGCTCAACCATTTTCTCAAATGGCGCTAACAATTTTAAAAAACTGTTATTCCCCTCAAGCAATTGCATTGCCATGGCGATACTTTCAATTGTCGATAGCCCGTCCGCTACAGAAGTCTTTCGAATTGTATAATTTGATTTTAGGCCCCCGCCAAGATTGATCCGTGGAAGTTGTTGCAATTGGGGGTTGAGGTGGAGAATTTTTTTGGATTTCTTCCAGGTCGCATCTAGCACGATCAGCTGTTTAACAGGTGCTTGTTTACTTGAAGTTTTATCAGATTGGTGATTATTAGAGTTCAGCTCGCCACTGTCAGGTAACCATTCCAGGGATGGGTAGAGTAGGGCGGAGGGCGTGCAAAGCAAAGCATTTAGCTGATGGGTCGATAGGCTCTCGGCTATGATCATTTCGCTGTTACTCAGGCATAGATGTGCCATACGTCCTGTATTGAATGGGTGCTTCTCCTCCTGCGGGTGCTGTATGATCACCACTTTTATGGTGCTTGTTAGGCTCATCAATGCGCTGCAATAGCAAACATTGGGTGGGCGCAGGCAAGTATTGCAGGTTTCTCTGGGCATTTTTCGACTACTGAGTACAGGCAGGTTTATGGGAGTTACGCAGCCTTCTTATAAGGTTCAATGGTTGGCAGATATTGAGATTCCGCTAGCGAACAAATTCTATCGCATGCATGGATTTCGTGGCAAAGCCAAGCGACATGAAGATTGTGCAGTCGTGCGTAACGAGCGGAGTGAGGTGATCGGCTGTGGCTACCTGCGTAGATATGAATCTTTTAAATTACTTGCAGGGGTTGCGGTGGCCCCTGAGTACCAGGGGCGGGGAGTCGCGCGTTTATTGCTAGCACTCCTGGCTAAGAGGTTTGATAGGAATACCTATACCTTTCCCTATATCCACTTAGAGTCTTTTTATTTGTCGCTGGGCTTTGAGGTAGTGGAGGCCGAATTGCTGCCAACCCCTGTAGCTGAACTGTATAGTAGCTACCTGAATCAAGGGCGCTCCATATCAGCAATGGGTTATCGATAGCTGTTTTTTTGGTTTATATTTCTCTAAATGATTGAGTGCAGAGTATATATACCCTTTTGTGCGATTTAATTGAAATTTTATAACTTTCCTCACAATCAGATAATAAACTGGGCATCATCATTAAGATGCTGCTCAGACCGTCCAGAAGGCGTTGGTTTCTCAGGTAGGTAATCTGTACGCTGTGCTCCGTTTGGTACAATTAATTTTTAGGCAGGGTAGTTGCAGTTTACACTGATTGAGTGTTGACGTTTGTGGTTACTTAATCCGTACAGGGACTGGATATTGTCCGGCGGCTGTCACCGTTATTCTCCAGCAGAGTCTAGACAGCGGTGTTGGTGACCTCCCAGTCGATAGTTACAGAGCTGATCATTGCTGAAGTCACTTAGGGGGCTGCAGGGCTTGCACTTTCTTTTAGGGTGCTCCTGTCGCCCGTGATGTGGATGGCACTTGTGGGGTGGGTGCTGACAGTGGGATCCAGAGGCTTCACTGGAAAAATAGATGTTATCGATCTCAATATTAGTGATATCTCCTTCTACACCTAATATTTCAAATAACTGAATCAGGTTGGACATATCCACTTCATCGCTGAAGTCGCTGACTGGAATGGATATTTGATGCCATTGGCCGTCACGGACAAATTCATAGGGATCAGGGTTTTTATTAAATTCGATCCACTTTTGTTCAATATTAGTGATGCTGCCACTCTTCATGCCGACTTTAAAAGGGGTGTCACTGCTGGTTTTAAGGAAAAAATTTAGTGTGGCTCTATCGTTATCGTAAGCGGATAGGTCGTGGTAGCTGTTGGCGGTAAACGCCATGCCAAACCAGCCGGCTCCAGAGGATTGGTAGGAGAGGGACTTTTCGCCTTCGAATGGTGATTGAGAGACTTCCAGCAGGGTGTTTTCCCACACGAATAAATTGCCATCGCTACCCAGCTTAAAAGTCGAATCGGCTTCGAGCGTTTCACTGTATACGGAAAAAATGCCAGCGGGGATAGTCTTTGCCTCTCCCTCACTGAAGTAAATGTCATCAATGGCCAAGGTGAACCCCTTTGCAGGTGCGTCACCACGAACCATTATGGCCTGGCTAATGGTGTGGAAGTCCACAGCATATTTGCTTAGCGGAATGCTGACCAAGTGCCATTGTCCATCTCGTTTTAACCCATAGTCTTCACCGCCATCGACTAAATCAACCCAACTATCGCTACCACTGCCAGTGCTGGCGATACCAATACCAATCGTTTCAGTGCTGCTGGTCTTGATACGTAAGTTTAAGTGACCATTTTGATAGTGCATCATATTTAGGTCGTAGTGCATCCAAAAACCCATGCCAAACCAATCGCCAGCGTCAATATTAAATTCCAAGGCCTCATTGTCATCAACACTTGCGGTGGATTCCATATTGTTCCAGATATAGAGTTCGGTATCGGTGCCAAGCTGCAAAGACTCAGGGATATCTTCACCGTCACCGTATATGCTTAGGTTGCCGAATTTTGCCTTGTCTTCGGCCAGGGTGATTTCTGTGTTGTAGTTATTATCGTCGTTATCATAGATACGGATATAATCCACATACATTTTGGCGGGCATCGGTGCAGTGATTTCTTCATTGCTAAAAATCTGTGGGAAAATACCGCCCACAGCGAGGTTGAGTATCAGGAAGTGCTCTTGACGAAACTCATCAAACGCCGGGTCTTCACTGTCAATGTTGATAATTTCGTTGGCTTCATCGTCCACCCACATCGTAATACGGTCGGGTGTCCAAGTCATACCAAAGATATGGTAATCCTCGGTTAAATCCCTACTGTAGCCAAAATCTTTGATGAGGTTTTTACTTTGACCGTAATCAGCTTGTCCTGTGTATTCATCGGACTCGTGATGCCAGTGGAAGGCACTGGAAATCGTTGAATTGACACTGCCGCTTTCGAGCGCCTCGGCCATGCCGGCTTCGAGAATATCCAGTTCACCGCATGCGGGCCAGCCGACCTGCCCATAGTTATTGCCGAGCTGCCAAAAAGCCGGCCAGAGACCGGCGTTAAGATCAGGTAGTTTGATGCGGGCCTCAATCGTACCGTATCGATAAGAGAAACGGCCAATCGTTTTCAGGCGGGCAGATGTAAAACTGCCATCAGTATTGCGTTGTGCCTGAATAACCAGATTACCCTCTTCAATATAGGCGTTATTACTATTGTCCGTGTAATCTTGTAGTTCGTTATTGCCCCAGCCCCAGCTGCCTACATCGTAAGTCCAGACGGATTTATTAATACTGTTTCCATCAAAATTATCTTCCCAGATTAAAGTTTTTGCGTTGATTAATGGAGAAGCGCAGCTTCCCAGGATAGTCATAACCATCACTGATTGTTTTATTCGCATAGCTTTTTATTCTTTTTTGGCTATCAAAGGGGTGTCGTTGATTTTTTTATCGACGAATAAAGCCTAACAAATAGCGGGTTATTCTTGGGTGAGTGCTTTCCCCCTTTATCGCGTGCTCAGTCCTGCTTATCGCACGAGGTTAGTACCATGCATTTTTCTTTGTCCTGTAGCTATATTTTCCGCACTTTTAAAACCTATGAGGATGCTTATGTGTTGGGCGTGCCCGACTAGAAGAGCTACATCTTTTTTGTGGGTAGTTATGTCTTGATTAAAGGGAGGTAGTTTTTTGAATCTACAGAGGCTGTAGTACCGCTTCAGTAATTTTAAGGCTGGCACGGTAATGTTATTTTCGTTTGCTGCTTGTAGGTCTATGGATGGCTATACGCCATTGCTTGGTGCAGCGGATGGCGGTCTTGTTAGTGGAGGTTGCGTTCAGTTGGCATAATATAAGGTGATGTGCGGGTTGCTCCTGGCGAGTGAGTACCTTGAGAAATGATACGCGGGTAGAAAAATGGCTGATCATGGCGAGATATTAAGTTTGGCACAGCAGCTTGGTGAGGAATTGATAAAGCGCTGTTGGTTTGTAACCTCTGCGGAGTCCTGTACTGGTGGTGCGATTGCCGCGGCGATCACTTCTATTCCCAATGCGTCCAATTGGTTTGATGGTTCAGTCGTTAGTTATGCCAATCGCATCAAGCACAGTGTGTTAGGGGTGGATGCGAAGGACCTAAAACAGTTTGGTGCGGTCAGCGAACCAGTTGCCCGGCAAATGGCTTGTGGAGTGCTGGCTATGATGGATGCCAACCTGTCCGTGGCGGTAAGCGGTATTGCTGGTCCCAGTGGCGGTACCGAAGAGAAACCAGTCGGAACTGTGTGGATTGCCTGGGCTCATGCGGAAGGACAGGAACCGGTTCAGATTGATGCTCGGTGTTTCCACTTTAAAGGGGATCGGGCCACAGTTCAGGCACAAACGGTGCTGGAGGCTCTCAAAGGGATGCTGAAGATCCTGGAGGAACACCCTGTTTAAAGGTGGTCTACCTGGTCAGTTTACTGGTGTGATAGCGGGGTTGTGCTGAATTTAGAGCGGTGTAACCGTGTTGGGAAGATTGGTACTGATTGCGCTGGAATTACTGGTTGCTTATACAGTAATCCTTCGATAAGCTTGCCCCACTCAACACAGCTCAGATATACGGGAACGGTCATGGATTCCAATAAAGACAAGGCATTGAAAGCGGCGCTGTCGCAGATCGAGCGCCAGTTTGGCAAGGGTACAGTGATGCGTATGGGGGATAAGGAGCGCGAGCGTATCCCCGCAATCTCCACTGGCTCTCTCGGCCTGGATGTGGCACTGGGTATAGGCGGCCTGCCCCGCGGCCGTATCGTTGAGATCTATGGCCCGGAATCCTCTGGTAAAACCACTCTGACCCTGCAAGTGATCGCCGAGGCCCAGCGCAAAGGCGGTACCTGTGCTTTCGTGGATGCAGAACACGCCTTAGATCCCATTTATGCCGAGAAACTCGGTGTAAATGTTGATGAGTTGATCGTCTCCCAGCCAGATACCGGCGAGCAGGCCTTGGAAGTGGCAGATATGCTGGTGCGTTCCGGTGCTGTGGATGTATTGGTTGTGGACTCCGTTGCAGCTTTGACACCGCGCGCTGAAATTGAAGGAGAGATGGGAGATTCCCACGTAGGTTTGCAGGCTCGTCTGATGTCCCAGGCACTGCGTAAGTTGACCGGTAATATCAAGAACACCAATACCTTAGCGATCTTTATCAACCAGATTCGTATGAAGATCGGTGTAATGTTCGGCTCCCCGGAAACCACTACTGGTGGTAATGCTCTTAAGTTCTACTCCTCCGTGCGTTTGGATATCCGTCGCATCGGCTCGGTAAAAGACGGCGATGAAGTAGTGGGTAACGAGACCCGCGTGAAAGTGGTGAAGAACAAGGTGGCTCCGCCCTTTAAGCAGACTGAATTTCAGATCATGTACGGCGAAGGCATCAATATGATTGGTGAGGTTGTTGACTACGGTGTGAAGCTGGGCTTGGTTGATAAGGCGGGCGCTTGGTATAGCTACAAGGGTGATAAGATTGGTCAGGGTAAGGCCAATGCTACCAAGTTCCTGCGTGATAACCCCGATATCCGCAATGAAATTGAGGCTCAGCTGCGCGCACAGCTGTTAGGCGATCTGGTTCCGGCCAGCCCTGAAGAGGCTGCCGAACTGCCCCAAGAGTAAGTGTCTTTTTCCTCCAAGGCGGCCTTCACCGCCGACCCCGCTCAAGCGCTTTTCGGCGCGGCGCTTGAGCTGCTTACTCGCCGCGAGCACTCCCGTTTGGAATTGAGGCGGAAGCTGGTGGGTAAGTTCCCCGATGCCGACTTCGATGCGCTATTCGCGCGCTTGCAAGAACTCAACTACCAGTCTGATCAGCGCTTTGCCGAAGTTTTTGCCCGTTCTCGTGTTCAGCGTGGTCAGGGCCCCCTGCGTATCCGCCTGGAATTACAACAGCGCGGCATTTCCGCTGAGCTTTTATCCCAGGTCTTAGAGCAGTTAGAGGTGGACTGGTTTTCCCTGGCCCATGAGCAGCTGCAGCGCAAATATCGCTCGCCAATTGATTTGGCGTTGCCGCGGGAACAGCAACTGAAGGAGCGCGCACGTCGCCAACGCTACCTGTCTTACCGCGGTTTCTCTTCAGATGCTATTAGCTGGGCGCTGGACGAAGAGTAATCACGCTTATACTCTCATGCTTGCTTGAGGCGCGAAGGTAATGCTCACCCTCAAGCTTAGGGTAATGAGAGAAAGAATAATAAGCGCGAGAGACTTTATGATCCTGTCTATTGATCAGGGCACTACAGGCACTACGGCTTTCGTTTTTGATAGTAGCGGCACTCTGGTGGGGCGCAGTTACTCAGAGATCCCCAATTACTATCCAGAGCCTGGATGGGTCGAGCAGGATGCCGAGGAGATCTGGCAAGTCACCCAACGTGTCTGTATGGCTGCTCTGCAGCGTGCTGGTGTTTGCGCATCCGAAATCAAATCGGTTGGTATCACTAACCAAAGAGAGACCACGATCCTGTGGGATCGCCACACAGGCGAGCCAGTTCATAGGGCAATTGTCTGGCAGTGTCGGCGCTCAGCAAATATTTGTGCGCAGTTTGCCACGGAAGGAAAGTCCGAATGGCTGCGCGCACGCAGCGGACTACTATTGGACGCGTACTTTTCTGCCAGTAAGCTGCTGTGGCTATTTCGAGAGCAGCCGGATCTACAGGCGCGTGCTCGCAAGGGGGAGCTGTGTTTTGGCACGGTAGACAGCTGGTTGATCTGGAAGATGAGTGGTGCCCGCGCGCACATGACTGATCATACTAACGCCAGTCGCACCCTACTTTATAACTTGGAGCAGAAAAGCTGGGATCCAGAGCTATTGGCGCTTTTTGAGTGCCCTGAATCGATTTTGCCAGAAATCAGGCCGTCTGCCGGATATTTTGTCGATACGGATCCAGCAGCTTTTGCTGGCGTCAGTGCACCTATTTGTGGGGTGGCTGGAGATCAGCAGGCGGCGCTGTTTGGGCAAGGCTGTACGAACCCAGGAGATCTCAAAAATACCTATGGCACAGGCTGCTTTATGCTGGCCTACGCCGGGGAAAAACGCCCTGAACCGCCTCACGGCCTGCTGGCCACAATCGCCTGTGATCCCCATGGGTTACCAGGCTATGCAGTTGAGGGCTCAGTTTTTACCGCGGGTTCTGCAATACAGTGGCTGCGTGATGAAATGGGATTGATTCAGCGGGCTGTCGATAGCGAGATTATTGCGCAGAGCATTCCCAATACCCGCGGAGTGTATTTGGTGCCGGCGTTTAGCGGCCTGGGTGCACCACACTGGGATTCGTCGGCGCGGGGGACCTTGTGTGGCCTGAGCCGGGGCGCGGGGCGGGCTGAAGTGGTTCGCGCCACTCTTGAGTCCATCGCCTACCAGAGTGATGAGCTGGCGCGGCTTATGGAAGAGGCTCTAAAGGTTGATATCAGCCATATGCGTGTCGATGGCGGGGCAAGCGCGAACAATTTCTTGATGCAGTTTCAGGCCGACATTTCCGATCTGCGTGTAGAGCGCCCCAGACAGATTGAGTCCACGGCAATCGGCGCGGCGCTATTGGCGGGGATCGGCAGTGGTCTCTGGCATTTTCACCAGCTACCGGAGCGTTTGCTGGAGATTGAGCGCGATTTTCTGCCGGGAATGCCAGCAGAAAAAAGGGATTCCTTACTGACGGGTTGGAAGCGGGCAGTTGCAGCCTGCAAAGCATTCTAATTTAAGCGTCTATCCTTGACTGGGTTTTGGCACATGGAGGTGTTTCTATGACAGTTCACGATGAGTTAAAAGCAACGATAGATTCTCTGGTCGATGGTCGCCGGGGAATCCTGGCTGCAGATGAGAGCAGCGGAACTATCGCCAAGCGCTTTTCTGCTGTAGGGGTGGAATCAACCGAAGCAAACCGCCGAGATTACCGTGCGGCCCTGCTGTCGAGTGAGGGGCTTGGGGACTTTATTTGTGGTGTCATTCTGTTTGAGGAAACGCTCGGTCAGAGTGATAGAGGTGGTACGCCTTTGCATGAGGTGGCGGCGGCACAGGGGATTCTACCGGGTATTAAAGTTGATAAAGGCAAGGGGCCTCTTCCCGGCGCGGAGGGGGACATGATCACCTATGGGCTCGATGGCCTTATCGAACGCTTGCGGGAATATAAGGCGCAGGGAGCGCGATTTGCCAAGTGGCGGGAAGTGTATCCCGTGAGTGCTCACAACCCCACTGAGTTGGGGCTTACGGCTAACGCGGAAATGCTGGCTCGGTATGCCGCCGCTTGCCAGTCTGAGGGGGTGGTGCCCATTGTTGAGCCGGAAGTGCTAATGGACGGCAGTCACAGTCTCGAACGCTCCGCGACTGTTAACGAACAGGTTTGGAGCAGTGTTTTTCATGCCTTGAATCGTCATGGTGTTATTTTGGAGTTGATGTTGCTTAAGCCGAGTATGGTCACTCCTGGAGCAGAGTTGCCTAGTGCGGAGCCGCAAGAAGTGGCTGAGTACACTTTGCGCAGCCTGCGTCGCAGTGTGCCTGCCGCAGTGCCCAGTATCAATTTTCTTTCTGGTGGCCAGGGCCCGGAAGAGGCTACAGAAAACCTGAATGCCCTTAACCAGCTTAACAATGCCCCATGGCAGTTGAGCTTCTCCTATGGAAGGGCATTGCAACAGCCGGCGTTAGCGACTTGGCATGGCAAGCTGGAAAATATCGAAATGGCGCAGAGAGCTTTGGTTAAGCGAGCATGTATGAATCATCTGGCTATGTTGGGTAAGTATCGAGATAGCCTTGAGGGGGAGGGTTAGGGGTGATCAAACCTCGATAAAACAATAAGGAAAGTGGGCTGCGACAATGGAATTTTTAACAAGAAACATCAGTTTGCATTACCGCCGCTGGTGGGTTGAAGGCGCGCGGGGAACTGTGGTGATTTCCCATGGGCTGGGTGAGCACAGCGGCCGTTACGTTAATTTAGCGGCACATCTTAATCGGGCAGGTTTCAGTGTGTATGCGCCGGACCATTATGGTCATGGTTTGTCCCAGGGGAAGAGGGGGCACATAGAGGATTTCTCGCTCTATAGCGAGGACCTCTATGAATTTATCTGCCTGGTCAAAAGTGGTAGCCCCGGTACAGGGCTGCATCTGTTAGGGCATAGTATGGGGGCGGTGGTCGCATGTGGCAGTGCCATTCGCTACGGGGCTGTAGATAGCCTCATCCTATCAGCACCGGGTTTCCGCGGGGCCAAGGAGCCTTCGGGACTCGAGTTGAGGCTGGTACTGATGCTGGCAAAGATGTTCCCAGGGCTAGTGCTTTCCAGCAGGATAGATAGCCAGTGGTTGAGCCGGGACTCTGCGGTAATTGAAGCTTACCGAGAGGATGAGCTAACGCATCGAGGGGTTTCACTGCGCTGGTTTGAGACATTTCTTCGCGAGCGGGAGTTTCTCTCCGCTAATCTGGAGCGATTACTGGTGCCTTGTCTGATGTTGCTGCCGGAATCCGATCGGCTGGTGGATGTTGGAGTGAGTCGTGAGTGGTTTGGGCGGATGGGCTCGGCCGGCAAAATGCTGCACTGCTTTCCCAAGGCTTATCACGAGCTTTTTAATGAGGTCGAAGAGGGGCGTTTAGCACGTGATCTGCTGCTTGGTCATTTAAAATCCTACGAACCGCAGGCGGGGTCTGTCGTCTCTTGATAAAAATAAGGGGCAGTCAACCATGCTGGTTGTCACCCTTGGCGAATGCCGTGAAAAACCCTATGAAGCATTGTATGATACGCGGTCATTTTTGCCCCCTGCTTGTTACGCCAGGGGGAAATAGTGGGGTGGAACATGGATAAGAAGTTACTGAGCCTGTTAGTGTGTCCGGTAAGCAAGGCGCCGCTTGAGTACCGTGAGGAGACCCAGGAGCTGGTGTGTAAAGCTAGCGGTCTGGCCTATCCAATAAAAGACGGCATTCCGGTGATGCTGGAATCCGAGGCGCGTCAGCTAACTGCTGAGGAAAAGCTGGAAAAATAAACCAATGGGTGAACCCAGCGTTTTCAGTCGAATTATCTCGGGCGAAATAGCGAACGAGAAAATCTACGAGGACGATCTTTGTATCGTTATTGAGGATCGGGCGCCACAAGCCCCGACCCATCTCCTCATTATCCCGCGTAAACCCCTGGTTAACTTGTTCGACGCCAAAAGCGATGACAAGGCTCTGCTCGGCCATTTGATGTGGGTGGCCGCTGAACTTGGCAGAAAGCTGGGATTAGAGGGATTTCGACTTGTGGTCAACAATGGTCGAAGCGCGGGACAGACCGTATTTCACCTGCATGTCCATCTACTGGCTCAACAAACAATGCCCGAGCAGGGGCTTGCACAGTAGCGGGACAGACGAGACACCGCGTCACCGGTGTCATTCAATAACTCTCAACTAACGAAGTGGAATTACGCCGGATGAAAAGCGCACAGATTCGCGACGCCTTTCTGAATTACTTTGCCGAACAGGGCCACACTGTGGTGCCGTCAAGCTCCTTGATTCCGGGCAATGACCCGACCCTGCTATTCACCAACGCCGGCATGGTGCAGTTTAAGGACACCTTCCTCGGTCAGGAAAAGCGTCCCTATAACCGGGCCACTAGTTCGCAGCGCTGTGTGCGTGCTGGGGGTAAGCATAATGACCTGGAAAATGTAGGTTATACCGCGCGCCACCACACCTTCTTCGAGATGCTGGGTAATTTCAGCTTCGGTGATTACTTTAAGCGCGATGCCATCCGTTTTGCCTGGGACTTCCTCACCAAGGTGCTGAACTTGCCAGAAGAGCGCCTGTGGGTAACCGTGCATATCAGCGATGATGAAGCAGCCGATATTTGGCAAAAGGAAGTTGGGGTGAGCCCTGAGCGCTTCTCCCGTCTTGATGAGGATAATTTCTGGCAGATGGGGGACACCGGCCCCTGTGGTCCCAGTTCAGAAATTTTCTTTGACCACGGCGAAGATGTACCCGGTGGCCCTCCCGGCTCCGACAACGACGATCTCGATCGCTATATCGAGATTTGGAACCTGGTATTTATGCAGTACGAACGCACGGCGGACGGTGAGCTGCACCCGCTGCCTAAACCCTCTGTCGATACCGGGATGGGGCTGGAGCGTATCGCCGCTGTTTTGCAGGGCGTGCACTCAAATTATGAAATTGACCTGTTCCAGGCGTTGTTACGAGCAGCCAGTAGCATTGTTGGTTGCGATAACCTAGAGGAAAAGTCTCTGCGTGTGATCGCTGATCATATTCGCTCTTGCTCCTTCTTAATTGCTGATGGTGTTATGCCTTCCAATGAAGGTCGTGGCTTTGTATTGCGTCGTATTATTCGCCGGGCAGTGCGTCATGGACACAAGTTGGGCCACAAAGAAGTCTTCTTCTTCAAGTTAGTGAGCGCTCTAGTAGAGCAGATGGGAGAGGCCTATCCAGAATTGCGTGAGAAACAGTCGCTGATTGAGCAGGCTCTGCGTAAAGAGGAAGAGCAATTCGCCAAGACCTTGGATAAAGGCATGGCCTTGCTGGAAAGCGCATTGAGCTCTCTCGAAGGCAGTGAAGTGCCCGGCGAGCTGGTATTTACTTTGCACGATACCTACGGTTTTCCTACAGATCTAACCCAGGACATTGCCCGCGAGCGCGGCCTATCTCTGGATATGGCGGGTTATGAAGCCGCCATGGAAGCTCAACGTGAGCGGGCCCGTGCCGCCGGTAAATTTAAGCAGGATTATACCGAGGCGTTGGATCTTCAAGGTGCCACGGAGTTCCTTGGATACGAAACCACCGAAGCTGAAGGCACAGTAACCGCGATTCTCAAAGGCGGAGAGCAGGTTGAGCGTCTGGAGAATGGGGAAGAAGGCGTGGTAATCCTCGATCGGACACCATTTTACGCTGAGTCAGGTGGTCAGGTTGGCGATAGCGGTTATCTAAAGGCCGCATCGGGCCGTTTTGAGGTGCGTGATTGCACCAAGCAGGGCAGTCATCATTTACATACCGGCAAGCTGCTGCAGGGAACAGTAGTTGTTGGTGAGCGGCTCACTGCTGAGGTATCAGCGGATGTGCGCCAGGCAACGGCATTGAATCACTCTGCGACTCACTTGCTACACGCCGCTCTGCGCAAAGTGCTCGGCGAACACGTAACCCAGAAGGGCTCATTGGTGGATTCCGAGCGCTTGCGTTTTGACTTCTCCCACCCGGAAGCGGTCACCGCAAAGCAATTGCACGCGATCGAATCCCTGGTGAACACGCAGATTCGCGCGAACACACCGGTTGATACCTGCGAGACAGACATTGAGTCAGCCAAAGAAATGGGTGCCATGGCACTGTTCGGTGAAAAGTATGGCGATACAGTGCGCGTTCTCTCTATGGGGGCTGTAGAGGGCAGGACTTTTTCTGTAGAGCTGTGTGGTGGCACCCACGTGAAACGCACGGGGGATATTGGTCTTTTGCGTATTGTCAGCGAGAGTGGCATCGCCTCCGGCCAGCGACGTATTGAGGCGGTCACCGGTGCGCATGCGCTGTCACAATTTGATCGCGCTGAGCAGCGGCTGGAGCATGTTGCGGCTCTCCTCAAGGCGCGCCCGGACACTCTTGCAGATAAGGTAGAGCAGTTACTGCTCAATAACCGCAAGTTGGAAAAGGAAGTTGCGCAACTCAAGACTAAGCTGGCCAGTGGCGCTGGTGGAGACCTCAGTGCCCAGGCAATAGAGATTGCGGGCTTTAAACTGTTGGCTACATCAATCGACGGCGCCGACCCTAAATCTTTGCGTGACCTGGCTGACCAAATGAAGAGTAAATTGGGCAGCGGAGTTGTATTGCTGGCGGCGCCGGGAGAGGAAAAGGTTGCCCTGGTTGCGGCAGTGACTAAAGACCTCACCGACCGCCTATCGGCAGGAGACCTGATGCGTTTTGCTGCTGGCAAGATTGGCGGCAAGGGCGGTGGTCGCAGCGATATGGCGCAGGGGGGCGGCACCGACGCTTCGGCTCTGCCAGGTATGCTACAAGAAGTGCCTGTATGGGTAGAGAACGCCCTAAAAAGCTGATTTAGGTCAATTTGGCGCCATAAATAGCGTGTGAAGTTGATTTCGCCGAAGTTTGGTGATTAAGTGCGCGCCTGCACGATTTCGGGTGGTGCGCGGACTTGGCCTGGAGCTAAGGAAACACAGAAAGTTATGAGTTTGTTCGTGCAGAAATACGGCGGGACTTCCGTAGGCTCTATTGAGCGTATTGAAGCCGTCGCCGATAAAGTAGCCGCATTTCGTGCAAAGGGGCACGGTATGGTTGTCGTTCTTTCCGCTATGAGTGGAGAGACCAACCGCCTGATTGAGCTCGCCTACCAGATTCAGGAAAAACCCGATCCCCGCGAACTCGATGTACTGGTGTCCACAGGTGAGCAGGTCACTATTGCACTGTTGAGCATGGCCCTTAAGAAGCGCGGTTACGATGCCTGCTCCTATACTGGCGGGCAGGTCAAGATCCTCACGGATAATGCCCACACCAAGGCTCGCATCCAGCGCATTGATGTCGAGCGAATGCGCACAGACCTGGATGAAGGCAAAGTAGTTGTGGTTGCCGGTTTCCAGGGCGTGGATGACAACGGAAATATCACCACTCTGGGGCGCGGCGGTTCAGACACCACGGGGGTAGCGCTTGCTGCTGCCCTTGATGCCACGGAATGCCAAATCTATACGGATGTTGACGGGGTCTATACCACTGATCCACGTGTGGTGGATAGTGCGCGCCGTATGGATCGGATCACTTTTGAGGAAATGCTGGAAATGGCCAGTCTTGGCTCCAAGGTCCTGCAAATCCGCGCCGTGGAGTTCGCTGGCAAATACAAGGTTCCGTTGCGCGTGCTCTCAACATTTGAAGAGGGTGAAGGAACCCTGATAAGCCTGGATGAGGAAGATAACGAGATGGAGCAGCCTGTCGTATCCGGCATCGCATTTAACCGTGATGAAGCCAAACTAACGATCCGTGGTGTCCCAGACACCCCTGGTGTTGCCTGCCGTATTTTGGCACCTGTCGGTAAAGAGAATATCGAGGTCGATGTAATCGTGCAGAATATCAGTGCGGTTGACGGGACTACCGATTTTACTTTCACGGTACATCGCAATGATTTGGTTAAGGCTCGCGAAGTCTTGGAGCGTGTTTCGGCGGAACTTGGCGCCCGTGAGGTGATCACAGACGACAAGATTGCCAAGGTTTCTATTGTCGGCGTGGGAATGCGTTCCCATGCGAATGTGGCCAGTCGTATGTTTAGTGCGCTGGGTGAAGACAATATCAACATTCAGATGATCACTACTTCGGAAATTAAGATTTCGGTGATTATCGATGAGCGCTATCTCGAGCTGGCAGTGCGTGCTTTGCACAGTGAGTTTGAACTCTCCAAGTGAGAGAGCTGAAAGAAACACTATAACCGGAGTTAAGGCAAAG